>CAWAYC010000010.1:0-255516 GCA_963786115.1 uncultured Alphaproteobacteria bacterium | reverse complement strand
CAAGAGAAAGCCAACACCTGCAACGTTGGTGCCGTGCCGCCAATCGGCAACGTGCCAGCAGAGTCTCACCTCACCAGCGCGTGAGCCAATCTCGTCTCGGTGAGCTCGCGACATCGGGTGTGGTCGTGTAGAAGACTAGCTGAACGAAATATTGATTTGGCAACGCGCCCGACGGCCAACTATGGCACACTTGCCGAATGGAGTGCCGGTGCATGACGCTTTTTATCACCCATTCCGCTTGCCTTGAGCACCTCACCCCGCAGGGCCATCCCGAACGTCCGGACCGGCTACGCGCGATCGAGCAGGTGCTCGAGCACGAGAAGTTCATATTCCTCCTGCGCGAGCAATGCCCAAGGGCAGAGTTAGAAATCGTTGCCCAATGCCATCCGTGGGAATACATCGAGCGGATTCGCGAGGCGGTGCCCCAGATCGGGCTGGTACAGCTCGACGATGACACGGTGCTGTCCGCCGGTAGTTTCGAGGCATCTTTGCGTGCTGCGGGTGGTGCAATCCTTGCGGTAGATGATGTCATGTCTGGAAAGGCAAAAAACGCGTTCGTCGCGATCCGGCCGGCCGGCCATCACGCAGAAGCCACCAAAGCCATGGGCTTTTGCCTTTTCAACAATGCGGCCATTGCGGCCCGCCATGCGCAGCGACGCTATGGCGCCGAACGCGTGGCGATTGTCGATTTCGATGCCCATCACGGCAATGGCTCCCAGCAAATCTTCTGGAGCGATCGAACGGTAATGTATTGCTCAACTCACGAGATGCCACTCTTTCCAGGTACCGGCGCGATGTCTGAGCGCGGTGAGCATGACAACATCGTCAACGCGCCGCTGCGAGCCGGCGACTGGGGCGAAACGTTTCGCGAAGCGCTCGACATAGCAATTCTTCCCAGACTTCAAAAATTCGCACCTGACCTTATCGTCATCTCAGCTGGTTTCGACGCGCACAGGCTAGACCCGCTGGCAAACCTCAATCTCTCGGAGGCGGATTTCGGCTGGGCGACCCGCAAGATTATGGAGATCGCTGATCTGAGATCAGCGGGCAAGGTAATTTCAGTGCTCGAAGGCGGCTACGCCCTCCAGAGCTTGGCTCGCTCGGTCGCTGCGCACGTCACGGCGCTGATGGAATCGTGAACTCGTCTCTATTCGAAGAGCGCAAAGACGGAAATTCTGCCGCCGTGGCGCTGGGCTACCGAATGGAGCTGTCCGCGTCCTGCCCGGGTTACCCCTAATAGCGACCGAAGAGCGGACATCCTGGTTGGGCGGCTTCGTCCGATATCCAGAAGTCAAAATACCCAACCACATGCCTGTGTGCCCCCCGTGAGCTGACATCGTCCACACCGGGGGAGGTGGGAAAAGTGCGGTGAACGCTTGCTACCTTAACCAAACTTCACCGGGTTTCATCCCGCTTCAGCTCGATTTAATCAAGCGGAACGCTTCGTCCAGCAGATGCGGCGTGTGTTTTCCGGGCGAGAATTTGCACGCGCGGTCGAAATAGTCCCTGAGCGCCGGCCGGAATGATGGATGCGCTGCGTTGTCGATGATGATTGCGGCGCGCTGTTTCGGCGACAGGCCGCGCAGGTCGGCGAGACCGTGCTCCGTCACGATGATCTGCACGTCGTGCTCGCAGTAATCGACATGGATCACCATCGGCACGATGGCTGAAATCGATCCGCCTTTCGCGGTCAAGGGCGTCATGAAGATCGAGAGATAGGCGTTGCGGGCGAAATCGCCGGAGCCACCGATGCCGTTCATGATGGTGGTGCCGCGAATATGGGTCGAGTTGACGTTGCCGTAGATATCGGCCTCGATCAGCCCATTCATGGCGATCACGCCGAGCCGCCGGATTACCTCCGGATGGTTGGAGATTTTCTGCGTGCGCAGCACAATCTTGTTCTTGAGGCTGTCGATTTCGCGGTTGAACTGGTTTGTCGCGTCGGCACTGAGCGACAGCGCGGTAGCGGAGGCGAGCACCATCCGGTCGGAGCGAATCAGGTTCAGCATGCCGTCCTGCAACACCTCGGTGTAGGCGGTCAGCCGAGCGAATGGACCGTCTTCGAGGCCCGCCATCACAGCATTGGCCACGTTGCCGACCCCGGACTGGATCGGCAGCAATTCCGGCGGCAGCCTGCCGTGGCGAACTTCGTGGTCCAGAAATTCGAGAATATGGCCGGCGATCGCCTTCGATGTCGCATCAGGCGCGGCGAAGGTCGTGTTGCGGTCCGGAGCATTGGTCTCGACTACGGCGATTACCTTCTCCGAGTCGCAGCGAAACGTGGTCTCGCCGATCCTGTCGCCGGATGCGATAATGGGTATAGGCTTCCGGTGCGGCGGCAGCCTGGTGCCGTAGTAGATGTCGTGCATGCCCTGCAGGGCCGCGTTCATCCCCGAATTGACCTCGAGAATGATGCGGTCGGCCTGATCCAGCCAGGTCTTGTTGTTGCCGATGGAGGCCGAAGGCACCAGACTGCCGTCCGGCAGGATGGCAGTAACCTCAACCAGTGCGACATCCAGATGCCCGAGAAAACCGAACCAGACGAACTGCGCGACATGGCTGAGGTGGATGTCGATATAATCGGCATTGATACGCTCGCGCGTGACCGGATCGGACTGGTAGGGCAGGCGTAACTCAATGCCGTTGACCTTGGCCAGCGCGCCATCCAGTTCGGGCGCGGTCGAGGCGCCCGTCCACACGCCGATTCGGAACTCTTCGCCGCGCGCCTGCGCTTGCTCGATCCGGCGCGCCAGCGCCATCGGAACCGCCTTCGGATATCCTGAGCCAGTAAAGCCGCTCATGCCCACATTCGCGCCGTGCGGCACCAGCGCCGCGGCATCATCAGCCGACATGATTTTGGAGCGAAGTGCCGGCGACATGATGCGCGAATGATCAATGGACACATAAACCTCCCTAGTTCGAGGAATTTTCCATAAAATTGGCACGTCTCCGGATGATCTAGATCAAAGGCGTTGCAGGGAGCTTCGTATCTGATTTATGCGGCAGACGCACTTGTTACGCTGGGCCGCGGAAGAACTCGATATTGCTTGGTAAGGCCGCCGACCAATTTTCAGGTCACGGACAACACGCCCGGACGCTCGCCTGATATCCTGCATCGTGGGGATCATTTTGCTGCCGAACGACAGAACAAGCGGCAATCGTCCACCGATGCAGCCCCCAAAGCCTAGCATTTTGCGACCGAGCGGCGATGAGAAATAGCGAACAACCGGCCTCAGAAGCTGGTCAGGCGCCATGTCTCAATCGGGTCAAATTCGGAAGTCCGGGCGCGCAACTGGGCAGTCCGCTTTACCCTCAAGAACTGACGTCGCCAGTCGGGCCTGTCAGGTCCGAAAAGTGCCCACAAGCCGACATTCCGCAGTTGAAGAATCCTGGCCAACTCGAGCCCCGTTGGGCCGCACGAATATTCTCCAGGACTATGCGACGATGCTTCGTTCCCGCCTCTGCCGGCTCAATACCACGAGCGCATTGCTAGTCAGCGTTTGCTCGAAAGCTGGTTCGCACCATCATAGACATCGCGCAGTCGCCGGCTTCATCAATGATCTTCCTGATGGTACGGGCGCAGCCGCCGCACTTGGCGGCGCAGCCGAGCGACGCATAGATGCGGCTTATGCGCGGCCGCTGCGCGGCACTGGCCACCGCTGACCTGACCTGGGCGTCGCTGAAAACGTTGCATGAGCATACGATCATCAATCAATTCCAGCCAAGCAGCCGAACCAACAGCGAAATGAACAGCATCCCGCTCACACAGCCGCTCCAGCCCGCGACAAGGCCGACGAATGCCGCGGGAGACATTTCGGCGCGGTTCGGGCGTAGGGCCGGTTTGCGCCAGCAAGGATCAACAAAGGATTGGAATGTAAAATGAGCTCGCATCTGTCGTCTCTTCATCATCGACCGGCGCCGCGATGCGCCTGTCGTGAAGCCACAGATATCGTCGGCCCGAAGTTGATGTTTGACCCTACGGGACAGCAGGCTTTACATATTGGGACAGCCGCCGTCAGCTATCCGCAGCGCTCACCTTTGGGCGAGCCTCCTCACTGGGACCTGGGCGCTGCGCCCTCGCTCGCCATTCCGATACGCTGCAACCGAACTGAGCGCGAAACCAGCGGGAGAACGCACTCAGAGCGGAAAAGCCGAGCAATTCTGCGACCGACGCCAACGGACGGTCGCGATTGTCGATGTAGCGCGTGACCAATTCAACGCGCACGGAATCCATCAGCGAAGAGAAAGTCTTGCCCTCGCGCGCCATATGTCGATGCACCGTGCGTCGGTCGACGCCGAGGCGTGCCGCGACGGAATCCGTCGAACACAGGCCCGAAGGCAGCATAGTATAAATGCATTCGCGCACGAGGGCGCTCATCGTTTTATCGCGGCGCGATGCGAGCGTGTCGAGATACTGCTGCACATGCCGGACGATCTTCGCATCTGCGGCGGGGACCGCGACGTCGACGTCACGCGACGCGCAGACGATCCCGTTGAAGTCCTGACCGAAGGCAATATCGGTGCCGAAGAACTTCCGATGCACCTGCTTCGTAGGCGGCGCCGCGTGGGTGAAGCAGACGATTTGCGGCTTCCAATGCTCGCGGAACAATTGCTGAAAACAGCGATGCAGGAAGCCGATCCCGAGCTCGACGCCCTGGCGGATCGGCACAGGGCGATCGACGTCAATGCCGAGCTGGATGATGAGCTCTCCATCATGCTCTTTCATGTTGAGCAGCAGGGACTCGCTATGCAGGAACATGTAGCCGACGAGCACATCGATCGCCTTTCGGATCGTCGGCTGCTCGCGCACCAGCAGGGCGATGGCGCCGAGATTTGCAACGGTGCGCTGATCGGCCAGTCGCAGGCCAAAATCAAATTTTCCGGAACGCCGCGCCGACTCCTCCAGCAGTCGCCCGACCGCCGCCGCCGAGACCTTGACTTCGGGGTCCGTAAGGCAAGCCGGCGGCAGGCGAAACTCGGACACGAGGCGATGGGGATCGAGACCGACCGATCGGGCGACCTCGACATAATTGCTCAGGACTGCGCTGCGGATCAGGCGAGGCATGGTGTGTCGTCCGAGATCCGAGGTCTGATGTCCCAATATGTTAAGCCACCTGTCCCAATTGGTCAAACAGGACGGGTCGTCCTCCTTTAGCTTCAGGTCGTCGCACCAAGAGCCCGTCCAACGGTCGGCGACGCGAAAGCATCTCGAGGGAGGATACCTGGCGGCCCGCATGACCCAGTGATCAATAGCCCCGCCCATCGAAGATGGAGCGCGCGTGCGTCAAGGGCGTCGCAACACTCCAAACCCGAATGACCTCAACTCAAAGCAAGCATCTTTGCATCGAAAGGATACGACCATGAACTTCCTAGACGGCGCACTCTTCCCGGAGAATCAAAGCAAACTGGTGATCACCGCAGCTCCATACGGCCCCGAATGGCTGCCTTCGGATTTCCCCGAAGACATTGCTGTCACCATGGACGAGCAGGTCCAGAAGGCGGTCGACTGCTACAATGCCGGCGCGACGGTGTTGCACGTTCACGTCCGTGAGGCCGACGGCAAGGGCTCTAAGCGGCTCTCGAAATTTAACGAACTTCTGGCGCGTCTGCGTGTTGCGGTGCCTGACATGGTGCTGCAGGTCGGCGGCTCGATTTCGTTTGCGCCGGAAACCGAAGGCGATGCAGCCAAGTGGCTGTCGGACGACACCCGCCACATGCTCGCTGAACTGACCCCGACACCGGACCAGGTGACGGTTACCGTCAATACCGCCCAGATGAATATCTTCGAGCAGATGGAACCAGCCGATATCGCTGGCACCTCGCTCGCGGAACCGGCGCTCTACCAGGCGTTCCGCGAAATGATCGTGCCGGGGGGGCCCACCTGGGCCGAAGAGCACGTCAAGCGGTTGTCGGCGAAGGGAATCCAGAGCGCGTTTCAGTTTTACAACATCAACAGCTTCGAGACCGTCGAGCGAATGATCCGCCGCGGCCTCTATAAGGGCCCGCTGGTGATGAACTGGGTCGCGATTGGCGGCGGCATGGACGCACCGAACATCTACAACCTTGCCAACTTCCTGCGAGCGGTACCTGACGGCTCCGTGCTCACGCTGGAAAGCTCCATGCGCAACGTGCTGCCGATCAACACCCTGGCCATCGCCATGGGCTTGCACGTCCGATGCGGCATCGAGGACAATTTGTGGACCCAGGATCACAGGAGCAAGATCAGCACGGTCAAACAGATCGAGCAGCTCGTCCGTATCTCGCGCGAACTCGGTCGCGAAGTCGCCAGCGGCAAGGAAGCCCGCAATATCTGCAAGATCGGCACGTTCTACAACAGCACCGAAGAGACGCTGGCAAAGAACGGCTTTGCGCCGAACCGCAAGAGCGTCCACAGCTTCCAGCAGGCGGCTGAGTGATGATGGCCGGGCGCGAGGCTACAGTCCTGATCGTTCCGGGGTTGCGGGACGCCGTCCCGCAACATTGGCAGACGCTCTTGGCCTCGCGCCTGCCGCGCGTTCGAACCGTCGCGCCGATGGGCCGCCACAATCTCGACTGCCTTCAGCGCGTCGAAGCCATCGAGGAGGCGGCGGCCAGCATCGACGGTCCCATCATTCTCGTCGCGCACAGCGGGGGCGTAGTCGCGACCTTGCACTGGGCGCGGCTCACGCAGCGCGAGCTGCGTGGCGCGTTGCTGGCAACACCGGCGGATTTCGATCGGCCGATGCCGGAAGGCTATCCCTCGATGGAGGCGCTTGACGCCGGCGGCTGGCTGCCGGTGCCGCGCGATACGCTGCCGTTCCGAAGCATCGTGGCGGCGAGCCGCAATGATCCGCTGGCCCGCTACGAACGGGCCGTCGGATTTGCGCGATCCTGGGGCAGCAGACTGGTCGACCTTGGTGAGGTCGGACACCTCAATCCCGCGTCCGGTTACGGCGACTGGCCAGCAGCCGACGGCCTCATCGCCGAGCTGGACGCGGCTGCTTCTCCGTGCTGGCTGAAGCAACGTCTCACAGCGTAGTGGGGGATCGTATCTTGGTCCGCTCGCCTCGATCGTTCGGAAGTGCCTTGTCTTGAGCAAGTTGAGGCCGGAGAGATCCGGTCGGCCCCGCTGAGGCCGCAAGTCTACATTATTGCCAAATCGAGATTAGAGGAACGCTCATGAATATGCCTGCTACGGGTGCGCGGGGCTCTGCCGCGGATGGATTTTTGTTCGGGCGCGGCGCCGCCTGGTTTGCCTATGGCATGACCATCGCCTTGATGATTTTCGATTACGTCGATCGACAGGTCATCGTCTCGATGTTTCCATTCCTGAAGGTGGAATGGAATTTGTCGGACAAGGAGCTCGGTCTCCTCGTCTCCGTCATTTCCATTACTGTTGCCGTGTTCGGAATCCCGGTGGCATGGATCGCCGATCGTGTTAGCCGGGTGAAAAGCATCGCGGCGATGGCCGTACTCTGGAGCCTCGCCTGCCTCTCCTGCATGTTCGCGTCAAGCTATGGGCAGCTGTTCGCAGCGCGCGCGCTGGTGGGTCTGGGCGAAGCCGGCTACGGTTCGGTCGGCTCGGCGATGGTCGCAACACACTTTCCGCAGCGCATGCGTGGCGGATTGCTTGGCGGATTCTTCGCCTCCGCGTCAATCGGCTCGGTGCTCGGCGTTATTCTCGGTGGCGTGATTGCCGCGCACTTCGGCTGGCGGGCGGCTTTCGGAGTTGTCGGCATTCCCGGCCTGGTCCTTGCGCTGATGTATCTGTTTGTCCGCGACTACCAGACGGTCGAAGCCGGCACGGCCAATGCTGCGACCGCACCGTTGCCAACGCGCGCCGAGATGGCGAGCTCGATCGTCAAGTCGCCGACGGTACGCTGGGTCTGCATCGGCGCGGCCGCGCAATTGATCGCGCTGTCTGCGCTGTGGGCCTGGCTTCCAAGCTTTCTCAATCGCTTCTACGGATTGGCGCCGGACAAAGCCGGATTGCAGGCCGCCCTCGTGGTGCTCGCCGGGGCTCTCGGCAGTCTCGTGCTGGGGATCGTGGTCGATCGCGCCGGCATTCGTCGCCCGGGCGGCAAATTCGTCGCGGTCGCAATTTTGAGCCTGCTGTCGATGGTCACGCTGATGCTTGCATTCGGCGGCGCGCATATTGGCGTTGTCCTGACGCAAGCCAACCAGTTTTGCCTGATCCTGCTTGGCGGCTTCCTCGCGACGTGCACGGTCGGCCCGGCCGCCGCGATCGTGATCGACGTCATTCACCCAGGGGTCCGGTCGACCGGCGCGTCGGTGCTGTCGCTGGTACAGAACCTGTTCGGCCTCGCGGCCGGCCCCTTCATCGGAGGGTTGTTGTCGGACGCCGTCGGACTGGAGAACGCGCTTGCGCTGACACCGCTTGCATGCATCATCGCGGCGGCCTCGTTCATGGCAGCGCGGGACGGCCACGAGGCCGGCAGGCAGCGCAACAGCGGACCTTCCGTAACCCAGGCGTCGCAAGGAGCCTTCGCGTAACCCCGCACCGACCTCGCCAGTTCCGGCGCGGTGCTGGCGCACCGGATCGGCGCGATTGATGCCGCCGCAACTGGGGCCGTTGCGGCGGACAGCATCGCGAAACGGCTCCGCGAGGCCGCGCCCGCAAAATCGGCTTCCTAATGAAGGCGAGCCCAGAAGACCCGATGTCCGAAGCGGGGCACTCGCGTCGATCTGGCATACGCCAGCCATTTCCGGTCTACTTCTAACAGCCGACATGTGGACAAGCGCTGGATTTCGTCGATATGGGCCAGAAGCCAAACTTACGCCGACCAGCGTCGTGTTCGGCTGGGCGAAAAGTCCGACCTGCCAATATTTGTGTTCTTGGCATCAGCGCCTAGCTGGCTTGCTTCCGGAGATGCAGCAGGCGGGTTCTGGCTCCCGGATCACCGCCGCCGCGCTCGCCGGCCGGCGTCGCGCTTGCGCGGTTGGCGGAAAGCTGAATGATCTGATCCGTTATCCCAGCGGGCCGATCGGATCGCGATGGGAGCTCGTGCCGCCTGTTCTTGGAGATTTCCGGACATGTCGACGCTCACCCCACGTGGCGCGTGCCTGCTGTGGAAGTCGGAATTGATCTGGTTGAATGCCGTTTCCGACGCCATGCTCGCCGCCGCCTTCTTTGCTACCGCGTTCGTCCTCGGGTTCTTCGTGTGGCGGCGCCGCGATGTTATGTTCCGCGGTGTATTCTGGGCATTCGCCCTCTTCGCCGCGGTCTGCGGAGTTACCCGCCTGCTGTCGATCCTCACTTTGTGGGTGCCGGCCTACGAGATCGAAGGCCTTACCAAAGGCTTCCTGGCGCTGATCTCGGTCGGGATCACGGCGGCACTGCTGATGCTACTGCCGCGGATACTGGTGCTGCCGACACGTATGCAACTTCAGCAAGCCTATGCGGCACTTGAGGAGGAAATCAGACAACGGCGCAACGCCGAGGCCATGGTCAAACGTTTTCAGGAGATAGAGGCAACCGAGGCCCAGGTCCGGCAAGCGCAGAAGATGGAAGCCATCGGCCAACTCACCGGTGGCGTCGCGCACGACTTCAACAACATTCTGACCGTGATCACCGGAACTATCGAAATCCTCGGAGATGCGGTCAATGATCGTCCGCATCTGGTCCAAATCACCCGTATGATTAGCGCCGCCGCATCAAGGGGAGCCGACCTGACCCGGCATCTGCTGGCCTTTGCCCGTAAACAGCCGCTGCAGCCGCGCAGCACTGACGTCAATGCCCTGGTCATCGATGCAGCCGGGTTGCTACGAGCGACCCTCGGCGAACAGATCGAAATCGAGTCGATGCTGGCGCACGATTCCGCGCCGGCTCTGATCGATCCCAGTCAACTCTCGACCGCAATCCTGAACCTCGCCCTGAATGCGCGTGATGCCATGCCGAACGGCGGCAAGCTGACGCTCGAAACCAAGAATGTCATGCTCGACGAGAACTACGCCAGCATGAACAGCGAGGTTAAGCCGGGTAACTACGTCATGATCGCGGTGAGCGACACAGGGGAGGGAATCCCCGGCAGCTTGCTCGACAAGGTGTTTGAACCGTTCTTCACCACCAAGGACGTGGGAAAGGGATCGGGGCTTGGTCTCAGCATGGTCTACGGCTTCGTCAAACAGTCGAACGGACATATCAATATCTACAGCGAAGAGGGCCACGGCACCACCGTGAAGCTTTACTTGCCGCAGGCGGCAGGTGTCGCGGACGTGCCGGCCACCGAAACCGGCATCTCGGGGGGCGAACACGGCGACGAAACCATCCTGATTGTCGAGGACGACGCGCTGGTCCGCGAATACGTCGTGACGCAGGTCAGCCGTTTCGGGTACCACACGCTGGCCGCCAGTAATGCCGCCGAAGCGCTGGCGATTATCAATGGTGCTGAACCCGTCGATCTGCTGTTCACCGACGTAATCATCCCCGGGGGCATGAACGGCCGGCAGCTCGCGACCGAGGCGCTGAAGCGACGCCCAGGGCTCAAGGTGCTATATACGTCTGGTTATACTGAGAACGCCATCGTGCATCATGGCCGGCTCGACGCTGGCGTGCTGCTGCTGCCGAAGCCTTACCTCAGCTCCGATCTCGCGCGGATGATTCGGACCGCACTGGCATCCTGAAAGCGTCCGGATGGGCAGGCGCTCTCTTAATCTGAGGAGTTGCGTGGGGCACAACACCGGATCGGCATCAGCCGATGAGGTTAGTCGGCTTCGGGTCTTGGTCGTGCATCGAAAGCACTATCAGATATCTCGGCATCGAAGTAGATGTGCCCTGGCAATAGCGGAAGTGCCCGACAGGCGATATCAACTGTCGGGACTCCGACGTCCGTTCACTCGCCGAACCTGAACCCGATCGACAGGTTTCGCCAAGTTCAAGCACTCGTTGCGCAAGGCAGCCGCGCGCTCGGCCGAAACCGTCTGCGTCACAATCGGCGAAATCCTCAGAGCATTTACGCCCACCGAACGCGCCAACTATTACCGAAACTCACGCTATGCCCAATCCCAAAAGCACCATGCTCTAGTTGTCGTCCGGCTCGCGCACGACCGCCGGCTCGTCGCCGCGGTCCTCTTCGTCTTCGTCCTCGTCCTCTTCGTCCTCTTCGTCTTCATTAGGATCTCGGGGCGGCATCGTGTTGCCCATGATCACGAAGGGACTCCTGTCGATCAAACTGGTGGAAACTTCGTCGGGGATGTGTGGGGTCATGTTGTTGCTCCTCAGGTGTGGGGGAAATTGGCTTCGGTCCGCCGGACGCTCACGCCGCAATACCCGGCGGGTGGAATGGCGGCCCCAGTTCGCCCCCTGCGCTGGGGCCGCTTCTTTTGCCAAAACGGAGGCGCGAGGAGGCTGCGGCCTTACCGGACGCCTAGTTGTTTGATCGCCAGAACCGAAAGCTGCGCCGGGTCATGAACACCGGTTTTTGCGATCTTGATGATCGTCTTCGCGATCATTTCCGTCAGGGGGTCGTCGCGATCCTTGACGCAGAGGGTATGCAACGCCTGCTCGTAAGCTGCTGTGACGCGGCTAAGCTCATCCGGCCGCATGGTGGAGTTTTGTAATAGTCGATAAATAGCCACCTCTATTGACCTTGTTTTGGTGCCTGTAGCCCGCGTGAGGCCAGCCACTCGTTCATGCGAGAAGCTGTCTCTGCCTGGCGCGCTCTGCGAACAAGGCGCTCGCGCTCAATGCCCGGCGGGGTACCTTGAGCCTGCTTGCGCAGGCACTTTGCTTCCTCAGCAAGGCGTTCTTCAGGGGAGGTCGCTTGTGTAAAACGGCGACGCTCTGGCATACGCTGCTCCATCCGTTTGAGGATTGGCGGGAGCGCGACCGGCGTTCTCATCACCGATAACTGCCATGAGACCGGGCGGTGATGACAAAATGTGCGCCCTGATCCTGAGAAGCGCCAGAACTTTCAATATTAACTTTCGTGAGAACTCATCGCGCTCGCCAAGCCGCGCTTTCGTTGGTGACGGTTCACGTAATCCAGCACGCCGCTGCAGTTCTGAGCATTACCTCAACGCGCGCTGAAGGTGAGGCCGGCACGCTCCTTCAGACGCTTGCGCAACGCCGGACCCATCAGCGCGCCCGGCGTCCAGGTGCCCCCGTCGCCCTGCACGTCGCGCACGAGGCAGAGAGCGCTCTCGGCGATCATCTTGCTGGTCGAGCCGTAGCCCGGATCGCGGTCGCCCGTGACTACCGCCTCGACCCGTCCGCCATCCGGCAGCTCGCCCAGGAAGAGGATGTCGTAGAAGCCCTTCTCGCGCTCTTGCCGAGCCGGGCCTGCGCCGGGTTTGAGACCGCCGGTCCCGAACATGGAAACCATCGTGGCGAACGCCCCCGTCGTCACGCGGGCGATTTCCCCAAATCCGGGCGCGACCATCATCTCGTCGTAAACGAAGTCCGTGCCGTAGGGATGACCCAACAGGAAATTCGTGCGGTGCACGTTCTTGGTGTTGATCGGCGCCATGGGGAAGGGCACGAGCCACGCGTTCATGCTCGGGTCGTATCCGGGGATGAGGCCCGACGGCTGAGACGGCCCGGTGAACCCCGGCGTCAACGCGAAGGGATCGGTCAGCAGCCGGATCAGGGCCGGCTCGCGCGCGGCGGCGGCCAACGTCGCCTGAGCGCTCGCCGCGGTGCCGCCAGACATGCCGCCTCTCACCTTCCGCAGGCGGGCTTTGACCCGCCGCGCCGGGCGTCCGAATTTCTCGCGCGCTTTCTCCTGCAACGTGAGCACGCCGAGATCGAACGGGATGGAATCGAAGCCGCAGGAGAAGACGATGCGCGCGCCGGTCCGTTTCGCCTCTTCGTGATGGCCGTCGATCATGCGCCGCATCCAGGCCGGTTCGCCGCACAGATCAACATAGGCAGTGCCCGTGGCCGCGCAGGCCGCCACAAGCTCGGGACCGAGGAGCTGATAAGGCCCGACCGCCGTGATGATCACGGCCGCACGCTCGCACATCGAACGCAGGCTGGCCGGCTCGGCGGCATCCGCCTTTACCAAAGGCAAATCGTCTGGTGCGCCGATGTCGGCACGTACCTTCTGGAGCTTGTCGGTCGAGCGTCCCGCGATCGCCCAGGACGGAGCATCGTCGCCGCGATAGGACGTCGCCAGATATTCGGCAATGAGACGGCCAGTGTAACCCGTCGCGCCATAGACGATGAGGTCGAAGTCCCGCTTCACGACGTTGGTCCTCCTCGAGACTCGGGAGAGCTGTCTTCAGATCCGCGTGCAATCGCAGGACACGAGGACGCTCAGCACGAGCAGCAAGTGCCATTTGAGGGGCGGCGCCGCTTCGTTGAACCGTCCCATCGCGTTTGACGGAGGATACCACAGTTCCCCTTGGGCCCAACGTCCGGTTGGGATCAAAAGCGCCGTTTTGACCCTCTACCGACGACTTCCGGTCTACCCCGATAATCAGACATTGCTAGTCTCCCTGGGCATGTCTCAAACGTACCACTTGCGCACTTATGCGATGCAGCAAAACCCGTTCGACCACCTCGTCCGCGGGAGCGAGAAGGGAGGCTGGGACCTCAAGACCAAGCGATCTCCCGGTCTCGAAACTGGTGCAGAGAAGGACTTGGCGTAGCCCACTTCGGAGAGGCACAGACCAGTAGCGTGACGCGGCGGAAAGATGGACGCCTCGAGCAGCTCCCGCTACAGAGTTCTGGTCTGTCCTGCCGGAAGCGGACTGAGGTGCGCCGGCATGATGGTCCGGCAACGTTTTCGCGGCCTTTTCCAAGCCGTGGCGATTCCGCTCGCGATCAACGGTGTCATCGAAGCCTGGCTCGGCTATCGCGACCAGCGGGCGAGACTCGATCAGCTGCTCGGCGTTCAGGCGACGTCCGCCGCAGCCGAGATCCAGGGTTTCATCGGCGGCATCACGAATTGGCTGGCTGGTCCAGCTTCCCTGGACTGACGACCCCGGCGCCGATGAGGTGATCGAGTAGACGCGGTATCAATCAGGATCGAGTGACAAGCCGTAGTCACTTTTGAGAGCGGTATCCTGATCGGCTTTCTGCAACACGCAGTTACCGACCACGAGCGCGTCAAGTTCGTTGCCCATGAAGCAACGAAAGGCGTCTTCAGGCGTGCACACGATGGGTTCGCCGCGAACGTTGAAGCTGGTGTTGACCAGGATCGGGCAGCCGGTCAGCACCTTGAATCGGCTGAGCAATTTATGAAACAGCGGATTGGTATTGCCGTGCACGGTCTGGATGCGGGCCGAATAATCGACGTGTGTCACGGCCGGAATTTCCGAGCGCGGCACATTGAGCTTGTCGATTCCGAACAAGGCTTGTTCATCGGCTGTCATGTGGCGCCGCTTGCCTTCCCTGACATCGGCAACAACCAGCATGTACGGGCTGTCGGAAGTGAGGTCGAACCACTCCGAGACGTCTTCGCGCAGGACCGCCGGCGCAAAGGGACGAAAGCTCTCGCGGTATTTGACCTTCAGGTTGAGGTTCTTCTGCATTTCCGGCGAACGCGGGTCACCGAGGATCGAGCGCGCGCCGAGCGAGCGCGGACCGAACTCCATTCGACCCTGGAACCAGCCCACGGCCTTTTGCGCCGCAAGGGCCCGCGCAGTCGTCTCGATCATTTCGTCCTCGCCGAGTACGGCGAACTTTGCCCCCGCCGCGGTCAGTCGCCGCTCGATCTCCGCTTGAGGGAAGCTGGGACCGAGATACCCACCGGACATTCCGTCCCTGCCGTCGATCTTGCGCGGTCGGTTCCTGAAGAGATGGTAGGCTCCGAGCGCGCCTCCGACAGCGCCGCCGGCATCGCCCGCGGCTGGCTGAATCCAGATGTTGTCGAAGCAGCCGTCCCGCAAGACCTTTCCATTGGCGACGCAATTGAGCGCCACGCCGCCGGCAAGGCAAAGATTTCGCGACCCGGTTTGCCTGGCGAGGCTCCGCGTCAGCCGCAGCACGGCCTCATCCAGCACCGATTGGATGGAGGCTGCTACATCCATGTGGAAGGGCGTCAGTGGTTGATCCGGGCTTCGCACAGGTTCGCCAAACAATTCGGCAAAGCGATTGTTGGTCATGGTGAGGCCGGTGCAATAGTCGAAGTAGGACATGTCGAGCCAGAACGAGCCGTCCGGTTTCAGATCGATCAGATGATCGAGAATGAGCCTGGCGTATTTCGGCTCGCCGTAGGGCGCCAGGCCCATCACCTTGTATTCGCCCGAGTTGACCTTGAAGCCGATGTAATAGGTCAACGCCGAATAAAGCAGCCCGAGCGAATGCGGAAAATGGATCTCCTGGAATATTTCGAGACGATTGCCGTTGCCAACGGCCGCCGACGTCGTGGCCCATTCGCCGACGCCGTCCATGGTGAGCACGGCGGCGCTCTCGAATGGCGAGGGGAAGAAGGCCGACGCTGCGTGGCTCAAATGATGTTCGCAAAACAGCAGCCGACCCGTGTCGAAATCCTCGGAGAATTTCCCAAGCTCATCGCGCAGCAGGTTCTTCTGAAATAGTTTCTCCCGCAGCCAGAGCGGGATCGACATCTTGAAGGAGCGGAATCCGCGCGGCGCCAGCGCGACGTAGGTCTCCAGCAGCCGCTCGAATTTGAGGAACGGCTTGTCGTAGAACACGACGTGATCAAGCTCGTCGGCCGCAACGCCGGCTTCGTTCAAGGCAAAAGGCAATGGCGTTGTGTGGAAACGCGGCGTCATGCTTTCGGCGACTAAAACGCTCCTCCTGCGCGGCGGCGACGATCCGGCCGTCATCGATCAGCGCGGCCGCGCTGTCATGATAGAATGCGGAAATACCGAGGATCCGCATCGCGCCGTCTAGAAAAGCGTGTAGATGAACGGTGCAATCGCGGAGCCTTGGGTGAGCACCACGAGCCCGCCGAACACCACCATCATGATGAGTAAAGGCAACAGCCAGAATTTCTTCCGGACACGCATAAACCGCCAAAGCTCAGCCACGAAATCCATTCTTTGTCCTCTAGATCATGGACCGATCGGATTGAATAGAATGATGAGGTCGGTTCCTTGTTTGCGTTTGACCCTTTCGGAAAGACGGCCTCACTTTTTCCGGATCATACTCTAGAACTGATCCTTCATCGTCTCGGGCGATGGTCCTGGAGGTTGTCGCACGATCCAGTAGCTGTCCGCGTCCGGCTGCCGTTTGAGCCGCAACAGGTCGCGTCCCATCATCCGCATGACAAGGCCGGTTGGTAAGACCGTGCCGTAGAACAGCAACGCCATCACGATCGGGTTGACCACCTTGTGAAGCAGCAGGCCGAACCTCAACCATATCAGATTAAGCGGATGGAGGATCGAGGGCCGCAACAATCCCGCCCCCAGAAACAGCGCGGCCAGTCCGCCGGTCCATGGCCACAGCCGGCCCGAATGCCAGGCATTCAGCAAAGTAACGGCCGCCAGAGCAACGGCCATCACGACCGCGAACGAACGATCGGACCCGGCCACGACCTTGTCGTCGCGGTAGAAGACCTCGTGAGTCGACTGCTTCATCTTTCAACCGGGTTCTTGTCTTCCCGCGAATCTACTCTCGGCATGTGATTGGCGACGCACTAATTATTTTGCGCGGCGGCGTCATAGTGAACGATGTTATTTGCGGACAGCAGGCCCAGAAGGCGTTCCGCGACAAATCTATGGCCCTCGGGCGTCCAATGAGGGCCGAACCCACCCGTGTAGAACGCGGCTCCATCGAGTTTCACGAATGGGATCCGGTTCGCCTCCAGATAGCGGACCAACGCTTCGTCGTGATGTTGGATCCCAACCAGGAATTTGGCGCCGTTCCCTTCGACGAATTCGCGGATATTCCCCACCAGTTTTTCGGTGGGGTCCGGCACGGACAGCGGCGGATATCTGAGCCGCACATAGACGTTCGTCGCCAGCCGCGCCAGCCAAAGGTTTCGCACCAGCCAATCGTCCTTGATGTATAGCAGTTGAGATCTCGGGACTGGCTGTCCCATCAGGACCACCGACCCGTCCGGTTGGGTGGCGAAGTAAGGTTTCCGATAGCTGTCGTAGCGGATATTGGCGCTGTTATCCAACCGGTCGTTTTGCGCGCAAAAGATCAGCACGACGGCAGCCGGCTTGACCTTTGGCCACAGCCGCTTCAGCAGCAGATATTCCTGATCGGTGCCGTACCCCGCAACCCCCGCCGCCAGGATCTTGTAGTCGGGGATCTTTGGCTTCAATTGCTCGGTGAAGCGCTCGTCTGCTTCGGAATCGAGGCCCCAGACAAAGGAGTCTCCCAGGAACATGATCGTCGGCTTGGCATCCAGGCTGAACTCTTCGTCACGCAGACCGAGGCTATTGTGTTTGAAGTGAGTCGTGCGAAAGGTCGTGACGCGAGATGAAGAATTCGGCACCGGCACCCAGCCGAGCTCGGAGTCATAAGCGAAACTGAGCGACCTTTCGGTCAAGCCTTCGCGCAGCTCTCGAAAGTCGGCAACGCGAAGAAAGATTTCCAGCGCGGCCAACGTCACGAGCGCCATGCCCAGCGATAGACCCGCCGATCGGAACACTTCCCGGACCCGGTTACGTTTGGTGAAATGCTTCATCTTTGATGCTCGCGTCCGAAGCATCATATCCGGACGAAGGGTACCTTGATAGGGGGCTGAAACCAGCTCCCTGCGTCAGGCACGGATCGCCGCCATGAGCGGCTTGACGTCGACAATGTTCATAACGCGCGTCAGATTGCAGGCGAGCACGCTGAGCGCCATCTCGGTCGCGACTTTCGGCAACGTCTTCATCAGGAAGTGCGTGACATCCATCCGCGCCTTCATGGTCCCGAACGGGTGCTCGACCGCCTCGCGCCGTTGTCGCATAGTCTTGGGTTTCCTGCCCCACGCAGGGGGAAGACAGAGCGGCAGGGCAGGAAGGCCGAGCCGCGGAAGCAAGCCGGCTCAACGGAGTGCGGCATGGATTGGCCTGACCTCTGCGGGACGAAGCGGCCAAGTTTCGGCGACTTGCCGGGCAGGGCGGTCCGAAATGATCGACCGTCACAGAGACAACAAATTCCGATTTCGATTCAAACGGTGAGGGCTACCGATGGAAAGCATGACCGACGGATATTTGCTATCCAGAATCTTATTGACTCTTGCCGCCGTCGGATACGGCTTCGTGACCATCAAAGCGGATTTCAATCGCACCCATGCAACTAATCCATTATGGATGCCGCACGCACGTTCCATGTCGTGTGGCAGGTACTCAGCTATACGGGCATCGCTGTCATCGCCCTCTGTCTCATTTGGCTGAAAAGACCGCTTCCGAAGGAAAGACTGCTGCTCGCGGGGGCGCTGGGCGCCGTAGTCTATGCGGCATTTTTCGCCACGCTGTTTGCACGGAGGCTTTTTGGCGGCGCACTTTATGATCAAAACGGCTATCCGCCCTTTCGATCGCCGGTAGGACCGTGGTTATGGGATGCGAACGTCACTGCGTTCAGCGTTTTGTTGACGATCTTAGTGGTCGGAATTCTACCAGCGTGATCGCTCTCTATAAAACCATAGATTGGTGCGGATCAGATTCGATGTCTCAAATGGGTCAATCGCGTTCGTTCCGACCGGCCCCCGGGCACTTCCGCTCCACCCGTGCCGGCCTGCGTCTGCCAGGAGGCTAGGCGCGGATGTCGGCGTAGCTCAGGCTAAAGGATCGACGCCGCTCGCGACGGCGGGATCCGGATAAGCCCGTCGCGATCGATCGCGCGGCGTGTACGCTCAAAGGCGAAACCGCCTCGTGCAATGATGGCGATGCCGATCGCAACCATTGCCAGTCCGGCATGGCGGGTCGCGGCCGCGACGGCGTCTTCCGAAGGAAGATGGAATATGCTTCCGCGACCGACCGCGTCCACAAAGAGGTTCAGCTTGATAAGAAAAAATCCAAATGCCGCCACAGCCAACCCGGTGCATATCCGGGCAAGGACGGTTCGCTCGTTGGCCGCGTGGTTCGCGTAGTTGGCGATCATTGAATCTCTCCTCATCAAACGAACACGGAGCTCCGCGCCGACCAGATCGTGACGATTTTTCGTGCAATCAATCCGCGACGGATGCGGGTCTTCCGGATCCCTGTCGATCAGTGCATGCGCTTGCCGGCGCTGCGATAGCTCGCATCGGCACTCAAGGCGTAGCCGAGGTTTGTGATGCAGTAGCCCAAGCCGCCCGACGCGGTAGCCTGGCATTGCGCAAGGGTCGTGTAATCGCACTCGATCGTATTGGCGGAGCCGCCGGCCAGGCAGACAGGATATGTCTCGGCATGTGCTGGCGTTGCCATGCCATAGATGCACGCCGAGGCAAGAAGCGGTGCCAGGACAACAAGAAATCGTCGCATCTTATTCCTCCATCAGTTGTTGATATTGCTCAACGTAGGAGTCCGCCTTTCAGTAATCCAACTCATTGTTTATCTTCTTCCAATCGGAAATTTCGATGAATAGGGTGCGGGTTGTCCGAAGCGGGATGCGGCGCTGTAATCCTTGCGTCCGATAAATTTAATGGAGTGGCCGCTATGACTCTGGAGCAGCTTCGTATCTTCATCGCGGTCGCCGAAAGGCAGCATGTTACGCAGGCCGCCAGCCAATTGAATTTGACGCAATCGGCAACCAGCGCAGCGGTCGCGGCGCTGGAGACGCGTTACGGGATCAAGCTGTTTGACCGCGTCGGCCGCGGCATCGTGCTGACCCAGGCGGGCCGCGAGTTCCTTGATGAGGCGCGCGGAGTTGTGGCGCGCGCCAAGGCCGCCGCGCAGGTCCTGAATGATTTGGCCGGGCTCAAGCGCGGACTATTGAACGTGGCAGCCAGCCAGACCGTTGCAAATTATTGGCTTCCGCCACGCATCGAGGCGTTTCGCAAGGCCCATCCAGGCGTCGATCTGCACGTAACGATCGCAAACACCGAGCAAGTTGCCCAGGCTGTCCATCGAGGAGACGCAGACCTCGGTTTCGTCGAGGGCGAGGTTGACGATCCCTCGCTGGCCATTCGCAAGATGGAAGGCGATTCGCTGGCGATCGTGGTTGGTGCGGGCCATCCCTGGATCGGCAAGACACGCATCACGCCCAAGCTTCTGACCGAGACATGTTGGATTCTGCGAGAGCCAGGCTCCGGCACCAGGTCTATGTTCGAGGCTGCACTCAAGAAGTCAGGCATCAAGTTATCGGACCTTGATATCCGTCTTGAGTTACCATCGAACGAAGCCGTACGCACTGCCGTGGAATCCGGTGACTGCGCCACTGCAATTTCGGATCTGGTCGTAGTGCCGTCGCTGGCTGCGGGAACGCTGCACCGCGTCAGGATTGATCTGCCTAAGCGCTCGTTTTTCGCTCTGCGGCACAAGGAGCGCTATGCGAGTCAGGCGGAAAGAGCGTTGTTTGCTTCCTTCCGGGTGTAACGCCGATCTTGCACAGAGCCGGTATCGTCATCGTCACGACCCTCGTGGGTCCTCTTGCAGACTATTCAATTGCCGGCATTGATCGAAGCGGTGGACCAGCACAAAGGAACCGATTTTCCGGTGCTTCTCGGCGGCGCCAAATCGGTGCCAGCCTCGTGAAAGCGGAAATTCCAAATCCATCATTCCGCAAACAGGCAGTCGCACCACATTGCGCGTCGATCATGGAATTTGCGAGGACCGCTTTGTTGCGCCCGAAGCGGAGGTGATCGGAAGGAGTTGGTCGGGTTTGGCCTATTTCTCGCCCTTGACGCTGACCAGATAATCGAGGATCGCGTCGACGTCGTTGGGGTCGACCGGCGCCTTGTAGGCCGTGCGCATCTTGTCGACCTCCGCCTGCCATTGCACTTTCGACATCGCCGGCTGATTGAGCACCATGTCGGCCGAATGGCAGGCGAGGCAATTGTTGTTGATCGCGTCCGCGCCAGGTCCGTTCGGAAAGATGTCGACGCCGGGCGGCAGATCGACGCTGACGGATTTCAGCGACAATTGGCTGTCGGCCCGCGCACAAACCGGCGCAAGGGCAACGCCGAGGACGAGAGCGATCGGCAGCATCGGGCGCAACATGCTTCCCTCTCACGCGAATACGACGGCTGTCCGCTCGATGACGTTGCGCATGAACCCGCTCGGATTCCAGTTGGGCGTGTCGGGCTGCGCCTCGCCGCCGCTATTGGTGCAGCGGACCATCAGCACCTGACCTCCCTTGGTCGGCGGGGTGAACCGGTGCTGCCATTGTCGGAAACTGTATTTACCTTCGTCCGTGCCGAGCGCCGCTGCCTGCCAGCTCTTGCCGCCATCGCTCGAGAAATCGACCCGCGATACGCCGGAACCGCCTCCGAATGCGATGCCGCGCGCGAGCGTCGAAGCGCCGACCTGCAACGTGTCGCCCTCCTTGATGTTTGTGATGAAGGATCGCGGCACCATACGGCTGATCGGCACGAACTTGACGTCGGTTTCCCCCGGCCGGATATTCGCGTGCGGCGTGTCCGGGATCGTATAGGCCGTCTTCGTCCAGTAATTCATATCAGGTTGGTCCAGCAGCTCGATGTCATTTAGCATCTTGACCCAATAGGTGGAGTACCAGCCCGGTACGATCAGGCGGAGCGGGAAGCCGTTGAGTAACGGCAGCTGCTCGCCGTTCATCGCATAGGCGAGCATGACCTCGCCGTCGCGGGCATGATCAATCGCGAGAGACTTCATGAATTTCGGAGCATCCGGGAGGACCGGCTCGTCCAAGCCGTTGAAGCGGACCTGGACGGCACCGGCCTTCACGCCCGCGCGATCCAGCACGTCCTTCAGGCGCACGCCGGTCCAGCGCGCATTGCCCATCGCACCGTTGGACCACTGGCCACCGGAGACGCGCGGCTGGAAATAGCCGCGCGAATTGCCAGAACATTGATTGATCGCAACAAGGTCCGCTTGGGGGAGGGCAAGGAGGTCATTGAGCGAGAGCGACAGGTTGCGACTCACGTGGCCGTGCACCGCCAACCGGAAGGTTTCGACTTTGACCTCGGTCGGGATGACGGCCCAGTGCCAGCGTACAAAAAACCGGTCGTTCGGCGTGAAGACCGACTGATCGAACACTTCAAGGGGTGTTTCAAGCAGCGGCGGTCGGGTGCGCTGCAGGATGAGTGCCCCCTTCTGGGGAAAGGCTGTGGTCATCGTCCGCTCGTCCGGACCGCCCGGGAGCAGAAGCTTGACGACCGTGTCGGCCAACGCGGGCGCCGAGGTCAGCGCCAAGGTTGCGGCCCCGGCGTTACCGAGAAACCGCCGCCGGCATGAGAGCGAGCGGGAGAGGAATCCCTTTTCCGTGACCATGGCCGCGTCTCCGGCCGAGTTCGGACTTTTGTCGGAATACCCGTCCAACAGGAACCAATTTTATCAGGATTTGATCCGTGGTGCTACAACTCTCGAGACCGTAAACCGGGCTCCCAAGCTGGAGGGCTCGGTCTTCTTCACCACCAAATCCAGCGGCATTGGTTATGGGACATGCAACTTCGTGCGGCCGGCGAGACCGCACGAGTGGCCTTCAATGCGGATCCTGCTCCGGCAACTTCTTGCTCGACGAACGGTGGTACATCGCGATGACGATGAAGCCGCCATAGCCGATCACGTTGAGAAGCACTTCCAACCAAGCTGGCATGGGACGGACCTCTTCACGATTCATACTACCCCCGCGCGGTTCCGTCTATTCCCGCTTTGAGCGAAGATGAGGCCTGCCTAATCGCATAGCTTGTGGCTGCGGTCCACAGGGGCAGCGACTTCTCAAACCCGCAACGATGGATCAATCCGCCGTCCGAGACCGCTTACGGCCTCGCTCGACGGCGCGTCTTTCAGAAACTCGGCGATCGCCATGCCGAGTTCCCTATCGCTCATTGGAGCCGCGGGCGCGATCACTGCCGGCGCGGTAGCGGCTTCGGGAGCCTACGGGCCCTATGGGCCAGGCCATCATGGCTACCACGAGGAACCTGCCTAGTGTGGGACCGTAGGCCTATTACGGCGGCCCGTATTACGTCCGCCACCGCCATTGGCGGCATTACTGGTAACGACAAGGCCCGGAGCACGCTCGGGCCTTTCTTCTGGTGCGGGTTGTAGGTCTTCGAGCGGGCTATAGCGACCGCTGCGTGAATCCGTCCCATGCATTGCCCAGCGTCGTGGCGTAATACTCGTGGCGCTCGCGCTCGAATTTCTGCTGCATTGCCTTGAAGCTGGCGACGCGTGCGGCGATTTCCTTGCGCTCGCGCACGCGGTGTTCTTCTTGTTCCGTCATTGCCCATTCCGTTATTCGAGAGCGCGATGACTTCGTCATCTCTCTTTGTCTTCGTTTGTCGAGCATGATCACCGGACGAACGCTTCGCGTTTGTCCGGTCGGAAAACCGGTATCCACTTTTCCGGATCAAGCCCCAAGTCCGCCGCCATAGGCGTGGCGATTGGGGCATGAATTGGGAAGCAGCGTTGCAGGATTGTGATGAGCTTGATGCGAAACGAAGGCGGTAGATGGGGGCGAGCGCGTTCTTGTCGCCCGGAAGGGTTCCCGCCAGCCAACAGGAAAAAGGGGAGGCCTCCATGGCAAAGATCGATCTGGATTCACTTGGCATCGAAGAACTCGCCGCGTTGCGCGAGCAGGCAACCGAAACGCTGTTCGAAAAAGGCGCGGTGCGCCGCGATCTCGCAATTGGCTCGGCCGTGCTATAATCATGGTGCGGCAGAGCCTTCGTAGAACCGAAGGCTCTGTTCTTTGTCTCACGCGTATTCTTCACGCGAAGCGGTACTTCGCTTGAGAACGCCTTGCATCGGGTATCTTTCAGTGATCGCAGAAGGTTTGCGCAGCAGCGTCGAAGTGCTCGGCAACATGATCGCCGAAGCTTCCAGTATCGTCCCCTTCACCGGCGCGGGTATCTCGACCGAGTGCGGAATTCCGGATTTCCGCTCGCCCGGCGGATTATGGACGCGCAATCGCCCGATCCCGTTCGAGGAGTTTGTCGCCAGTTCCGAGGCCCGTGACAAGGCGTGGCGGCGGCGTTTTGCGATGGAGCCGACGTTTGCCGCCGCAAAACCGGGGCGCGGCCATCGCGCGCTGGCCTCGCTCTACAGGGTCGGCAAAGTTCCCGCAATCGTCACCCAGAACATCGACAATCTGCATCAGACGTCAGGCTTCGCCGCCGATGACGTGATCGAACTGCATGGCAATACGACCTATGCCCGCTGCATCGGCTGCGGAAAATCCTACGAGCTTGCCTGGGTCAAGCTGCGCTTCGACGAAGACGGCACCGCGCCGCTCTGTACGGAGTGCGATGAACCGGTGAAGACCGCAACCATCTCGTTCGGTCAGGCGATGCCAGACGATGCGATGCGGCGCGCCGCGGAGCTTGCCCGGAACTGCGACCTGTTCCTGGCGATCGGATCGTCGCTCGTGGTGTGGCCCGCCGCCGGATTTCCGCTGATGGCCAAGAACTCCGGCGCCAAGCTTGTCATCATCAATAACGAACCGACCGAACAGGACGACGTTGCCGACCTGGTGATCCGGCACGACATCGGAGAAACGCTCGGTCCATTCGTTGGCAACTGATGCCCGATTGATTCGTGGCCCGCGTAAGGCTGTTCATAGTTCCCGTCAGAATTGTTTTTTTAGCTATGCGCAGCGAGCCGGAGTGTTATCTTTTGATTCGAGAGATTCGCGCGGCGTTCTCATGAGCGGTCATGGAACGACGCGTGATTCGGTTCCGTCGAGCGGCGGCGGCAACTGCGGAAATGTGTGGGGTCCGGGGTCATGGGGTCGGACGGATTTGAGTCCAAGAAGTCTGATGGATTGCCATCAGGTGGACCAAGCAGAATTGGATCGGGTGAATATTCTGGCGGCGCCGGACACGATCCGGCGATGGATGCGCTGTCGGGTCTTGGCGACAGCGCCGCCAACCTGGTCGACATCTCCGGCGTCATCAAATGGTTTGACGCCTCGAAAGGTTATGGCTTCATCGTTCCCGACAATGGCTGGCCGGATGTGCTGCTGCACGTAACCGTGCTCAGGCGCGACGGCTATCAGACCGCGTATGAAGGCGCGCGGCTGGTCGTCGAATGCGTTCAGCGTGCCAAGGGCTACCAGGCATTCCGTATCGTCTCGATGGACGAATCGACTGCGATCCATCCGGCGCAAATGCTTCCGCCGCGGACCCATGTCAGCGTCACCCCGACCAGCGGGTTGGAGCGGGCGCAGGTCAAGTGGTTCAATCGGCTGCGCGGCTTCGGCTTCCTGACCTGCGGGGAGGGCACGCCAGACATCTTCGTGCACATGGAGACGCTGCGCCGATTCGGCATGACCGAACTCCGCCCCGGCCAATACGTGCTGGTGCGGTTCGGGCCCGGATCCAAGGGGATGATGGCCGCCGAGATCCACCCCGAGACCGGGCCGTCGGCGCTGGCGTCGCACTAGCTCCCTTGCTGATTGGCTGACGGAATCGTGAGCCGCAGGGTCTGCCTGCCGCCTCTGGTATTTGCCGTAATCATCGGGTTAGGGTCCGCCGGCAGGAACTTCGGCGTGAGTATTGTCCATGGAATTCGTTTCGACGGTTAGGCGGCTTTACTTACGGGCGTGGTTGATCGCTTCATTGGTCGTGCTGTTCGGCGGGCTCGCAGGCCAGCCCGTGCGGGCGGCAACATTCCAGCCGCTCGAGATCGCGACCAAGTCGGGTGTCCACGTCTTCTCGGTCGAGATGGCAACGACTGAAGAGGAGAAGACCACCGGGCTGATGTACCGGAAGGAATTGCCCGACGGTAAAGGCATGCTGTTCGATTTCTCGCCGGAGCAGCAGGTGTCGATGTGGATGAAGAACACCTACATCCCGCTCGACATGATCTTCATCAGCGCCGACGGCCGCATCCTGCGGATCGCCGAAAATACAGAGCCGCTGTCGACAAAAATCATTTCCTCCGGCGGGCCCGCCAAGGGCGTTCTGGAGGTGATCGCCGGCACGGCGCAGAAATACGGCATCCGGCCCGGCGACCGGGTGGCCCACCCGCTGTTCAATGGGCGATAGGGGCCGTCCGGCGGGGAGAACGCCTTGCTGGCCGGGGTTTAAGCGTGTATCGACATCGCTTCCCAGGAAGGACGGGGTATAGCGCAGCCTGGTAGCGCGGCAGTTTTGGGTACTGCAGGTCGTTGGTTCGAATCCAGCTGCCCCGACCAACAAAATCAATCATTTAGCGGCAAATTCAAGCCTCAAATCTTCCCAGAAATTCCAGCTGGGAAGATCATGGGAAGACCTCAAAATATTTTGAAGCGAGTAGGGGGATAGCCCCTGCATGAATCCAGGAAGGTCGCTGGTGCGGGTTCGGTTTGCGGGCTGTCCAGGTGCCGGTCCATCCCGGCCACCGCGCCGGTGCGCCGGCGCTGAGTCCCCAGCGGTGTGAGCGCGGGACCGAAGCAGCTGGCCTAGAAGGAACAGAGAGAGCCGACGGCTCCGCATCAGCGCCTTCGTTTCTGAGAGGGCGAGGTTTCGCTCAGCGGCGATCAGGGCTATTCGCCGCCGGACCGCTCAAGAGGCAGAAGATATCTCGAAGCGGTGCGTCCAAATGATCCAGAGAAGCGTGAGGCGGTTCCGAAAAACACCCCAGATGTGAAATAGCTCACAGACGGCCGAAGTCTGTGCCGATACGATGTCGATCATTCACTTACATCCGGTCATTCACTTATTCATACTTGCAAATCGCCCGGCCAGAAGCCGGGCTTTTTGCATTTTATCGCGCCTTCGGGGGATGTCAGGCCGCTGTTTGAGACCATTGGCGAAAGCAAAAAGGCCTCAGTGGGATGCACCACTGAGGCCCGAAAAACTTAGAGCTTATTGCGGTTTCGGCTTCACCGTCTTTGCGCCCTTCATTTTCTTTTCTTGGGCGCCTTGGTTAAAAGTTGCTCCTCACTGCCGGTCGCCCGCTGTCAAACAAGACAGCAAAGAGGATCTTTGCGGGAATGGGCCCGCTGAGTTCGTTCTCCGCGAAAATCGAAGTGGCCTATATGTTCGAATTTATCGATAAGGCGACGTGCGAGGATCTTAGAATAATAAAGGATATTCGAAACGCTTTCGCGCACACGACTAGGTTTGTTTATTTCGGGAGCGAACACATTGTAGAAAAGGTGCGCGCGTTGACAAACTGGAAAGCCGGCGTCGATAGCCAAGAATGCTACCGCCATCGCGCCCTCGAATGCATTAACAGGATCAAAGAAGAAATGGATACGTTGATGTACGCAAAGGCGTTGAAGGACGAGCCTTTGGTTGCATTCGACGACGGAGATTGAGAAATCCCAAGGATCAGGTTCGCACCGCTCACCGCTCCTCGTCCGGATGCACCCATTTGTAGGGCGTGATCTCACGCGTCTCGGTCAGCTTGATCATTCGGACCGGCGGCGCATAGCGGCCCTTGCGGCAGGACCGGCATTTTAGCGACGCTTCCAGCTTCCATATCGGCGTGTCCCGGGCGCCGGCGAGATCACATCAAGCGGTAGGCAGGGAGCTTGAATCTCGCTCAGGGTCCAGGCCCTCCTTCAAACAGCAAGCCCGCATCAACGGCCTCACTCAATTCGTCACGAAACGTCCTTATCTCACGCTCAACTTCCTGAAGAGTGATCGAAAGGTCGTCGCTCTGCGGACGTTCAATTTCGATTTGAGTTTTGAGTAGGCTCGTTCTGAGGAAAACGGTCACTGTCGTAATCGCAGCTCCAGCGTTATCCGTGCCAAAGGATATACTTGTCACGCGCAGATCAGGATTTATCCCGGACTCCGATGCGGTACGAAAGCGCGCGAGCGATCAGCGGTTGCGGCGGCATCTTCTCATCCACCGGGGACCGAGCTCGCTGGGATCGGCTCTAATGTTTCGATAAAAGGCTGAGGTGGGCCCTCCGGATTTTCTGGGTCAGGCCTATATTCAAAAACAGAACTCACGACCACATTATATGCGACTCTCAGCAAGTTCCCTCTTAAGATCGCGGTCTCCATGGTTAGCACCAAGACCTCTGGCCTTCCTCCTATGCCGGGGAACCTGTTCGGCTCAACCGTTATTCTGGCTACATCAACTCCAACGAGTGACATGTCATCGGGCTTCACCGAGTAGGTCGCCGGAGCTACAGATACAGTGGCATGAAACCCTAGGTCCGACTGGTACGCTCTGATTATTCTGTTCGTGTTCGTCGGTATAAACGTCCTGAACACGGGACGCAGAAGTGGAGCACCATTTTCTGAATTCAGCGCTATCACGCCAAAATAAAATTCCAGGACCTCTTGTTTCTGGGGTTGCGCGGGAGGCTCGGGGGACACCTTACCAAGCCACTTCACATAGGTTGCCTGCAGAACATTCTTTATCGGAACCCCGACCATATTCATCGCTCCACTATGTGATAGTCATCGCCTTTCCCAAAAACGTTTCCCTAGAGTATCATCCTTAAGTTGCATCCGCATCCGAGCCATAAGACCTTCGCGCGCGGCATAATGTCACTGAGCTAAACGCTCTTGCGATAGTGGCAAGCCGCGATCGAGGCGCCGATGTTGGTAGCCAAGTCTCGGCGACCCGACGATGTTCGCCCGCATCGGCGTCATGCGGGCATTGAACCGCGGTCGCGTTCGCGAGTTCATCCCGTCAGGCAAGCAGCATCACTGGCACGGAGAAAGCTCAAGAGGGACCAATGACGGTCTGGATTTGCGTCGACACCAGCAAGCAGGTTGGCGACAAGGATCACCTAAAGGTCTTTGCCTGGAGTCATGTAATCAGCGCACGAACATTCCTCTGTCCCAGGGTTGGCACCGAGGCATCTTGATCGCGACTAAGATTGAAGGGCTGAGCGCAACGATCGCGTTGAAAACCTCCCACCTAGCGAGGACGTCGAGCGCCTTCTTAGCCCCAAGCTTCATCGCCTCTCTGTATATTTCGAAGGCTTCATCACACATCGGCTCAATCTGAGAAATTGCCTCGCGCGCGAATGTGTCTGAGCATCGATCGAGAAATTCCAAAAACTTCAGACGATACCAGATTTGCCTGGAGCCAGCGCTTAGTCACCGCCATCAGTAAGAGCGTGCAACGGTGGCCGACTCCCCGGATCGATTGTCGCGTTATTGTTCGAAAGCCTCATATGGTAAAAAGTAGTTTTGCGAGCCGCGGGATCATCAAAGAGATTGAAGCCGCAGAGGGCTCAACGTTAATGCAGGTCGCCGTCGACAATAATATACCCGGAATCGAGGGCGAATGTGGTGGCGCCTGTTCCTGTGCTACATGCCATGTCCATGTAGCAGAGCCTTGGTTCGAAATCGTCGGTCAGCCTGGTGGTCATGAGCGTGCATTGTTAGAGTTTACGGAGCACGTGGCTGAATCGTCTCGTTTATCGTGTCAAATCGTAGTTGCGCGCGAACTCGATGGCATCAGGCTCTTCGTACCACAGGAGATAGTGTGACCTGCTGCCGGTTGAGTGGACGGCATGTTAAGCTAATCCCGCGTTACGTGCGAACTCAACAGGGCTGACGTATCCGGTTGTTGAACGTGACCTGCTACTGCGTCTTTCCTCCAGATCGAGTTAGAGTCCGGCCTGAAGAAGGACGAACAGCTGAAGCGAGCAAGGTTCACGGAAGAGCAGATTATTGCTGTGTTGAAGGAGCATGAGGCTGGGCGAAGACAGCCGACCCGGCGCACTAAGTTCGCTATTTCCACGCGTAAAGCTTGAACTCGGGTAAGTCAGTGTCTCCCGGTTTTCTCAGTACCCAAAGATTATAGGCCGCGAGGTCCCTCAACCCTACGGCATGCATTATGCTGTCGTACAGGTATGAGATTAGGTAGAATGGGACAAAGAATTCAAAATATGAGCTGCTATTGTAGCCTGGCAGATGGTATATGACTTTGAAACCCGAAGCCTGCACCATCTCTCGGAAGGCGGAATAGTTCGTCCTGTCATAATGCGCAGCGAAACCGAGATGTTCGGCTGTCTCGCCCATCGACGCGTCCAGCAATTTTTTTGAAGTTGATTTGGGGAGCAGCCTGTTGGCGACGGCAAAGGGCGCATACCGGCCCGGAAACTGAGCAATCAAGTATCCACCGGGCCGCAACACGTCGAACGCATTCTTTAGAAACCTTTGATTGTTGCTGAAGTGCTCAATCCCAGAGCTTATCATAACAAGATCGACAGTCCCGGCAGGAATCGGAATTTGCTCGACTGCATCGCATTCAATTCTCTCATCTAAAAGTAGGTTGTCTTTCATTTCGGCGCCATCGATGTCCAGCCCGATGAGTTTGATGCTGTACCAGGTTTTGTAATGCTTCGGAAAATGCCACTGTTTTCCCGCCCCTACGTCGAGCACTATCTTCGTATCTGGATGGGATAGTAGGATGGCTCCAATCTTATGATAGGCGGCAAAGACATTCGCCTCATGAAAATGATCGGGGGTGATCGCTTGTGAAAGCCTTCGGTTGAACGCAAAGAAAGATCGCAACAGTCCCACTGAAAACCTCCGCGCAAGTTATTTGGCCTGGTAGGTTACGGGCCACCCAACGCACTTGGCGCGTCGGGGGTAGCCTCGACACTCCAATTTCCATCGAAGGGCTCTGCGCCAGGGACATGCAGGTTGTCAGGGCCGCGGCAAGGGCAAGCATCGCGGGATGCGATACATGGTCTCCTACCTGCTTGACCTATCCATGCATATCCAGAACCACGCGCCCGTCGATCGCGCCGGCATGCATGCGCGAGAACACGTCATTGATGTTCTCGAGCCGCTCGGTGGCGACAGTGGCTCGCACCTTTCCCGCGCCGGCGAAGGCGAGTGCCTCCTGCAGGTCGAGCCGGGTGCCAACGATCGAGCCCCGCACCGTGATGCCGTTCAGCACCATGTCGAAGATCGGCAGCGGAAAGCTTCCAGGCGGTAATCCATTGAGCGAGATTGTGCCGCCCCGTCGGACCATGCCGAGCGCTTGCTCGAAGGCTTTCGGAGAAACGGCCGTAACCAGCACGCCGTGGGCACCGCCGATCTCCTTCTTCAGGTAGGGCACCGGATCGGTCGACTTGGCATTGACCGCTACCGTCGCGCCAAGGCGCTTGGCCAAGGCGAGCTTCTCGTCATCGATATCGACCGCGGCGACGTTGAGACCCATCTCCCGGGCATATTGCACCGCCATATGGCCGAGGCCGCCGATGCCCGAGATCACCACCCAGTTGCCAGGCCTTGTGTCGGTAACCTTGAGGCCCTTGTAGACCGTGACCCCGGCGCACAGCACCGGAGCAATCTCGATAAAATCGGCATTTGCCGGGAGATGGCCGACGTAGTTCGGATCGGCGACGACGTAGTCCGCGAATCCGCCATTCACCGAGTACCCTGTATTCTGCTGGGCCTCGCACAGGGTCTCCCAACCGCCGAGGCAATGCTCGCAGTGGCCGCAGGCGGTGTAGAGCCAGGGCACCCCAACTCGGTCGCCCTCCTTGACTTGCTTGACGCCGGACCCAACGCCCGAGACGAAGCCGACACCCTCGTGACCGGGAATGAAGGGCGGCTTGGGTTTCACCGGCCAGTCGCCCTCGGCTGCATGCAGATCCGTGTGACACACGCCCGATGCCTCGATCTTGACCTGGATTTGGCCGGGGCCGGGCTCGGGTACCGCGGCTTCCTCGATGACCAGAGGCTTGCAGAATTCGCGCACAACTGCGGCTTTCATGGTTTTCGGCATGATGGCTCCCTTTCATTGCTGGATCGCCAATCGCGTGGCGCGCCAATCGCCCCCGCGATTACCTCCTTTGCTGCGCACGACGGGTGGTAACCGATCGGGGGGCGCTCTCAGACTACACAGTGACGTGACCGCCGGGGACTTCAGCTACTGTCTTGATCACGCTGACGTTGGTGCCGTTCGAGGCGCAGTCTCTGCGCTCTCATCCGCTTTGTTTCTTCATCGAGTGCGTCAATCTTCTCATTGAACCGAGCGTTCTTCGATTGCGGTGCATCGGCGCCCCGCAATTTTTCAAGCGCTTTCTCAACAGAGAGCTTGTTGATTTCAGCCATTGTACCCGTCTCACTTTTGGTGCTCGTGTTGTCCTGCAGGGTGGCATTCCTTCACGTCGATCCGGATGGGGCTGTGCTCCGCTCTGGGAGATCACTGCAGCTGGCTACTCGCCACCCAGAAAAATCTTCAAAAAGCGCATGGCTATCGCTCCCAAGCTTTCACTGCCAAGCCGCGATCAGTCGGTACTCACAAGGACAATACCGACATGCCCACCAGTCCCGGATCAAACACGTCGCTTATTGGCCCGTTTCAAGCCACTTGAGGGCTCGATCTTTTTCGCAAAAGTCAAAGCGTTTGATTTTTGCATGAACAAAGTGACTGGCGATGCGTGGCATGATCCTTAAGAACCCGCTATTGGTGACGGCAGCGATGCGTTCAATCTGTCGGTGGTGACCGCCGACAAACTTCAGATGCGAAACAAATGCGCCGAAGCTTTCCCAACCGGGAAATGATTCCGTATGGATCAAAAGGCCGACAAGTTTTCCGGTCGATGCGATGAAAGGATCGATCTCTTTCGCCAGTTGCTCAAAATCCCCTTTTTCAAGTGGGCCACTGGGAGTTATGAGGAGAATACCCCGGTCTCGCAGCAGTTCAAATTTGATCATGGCAATATTCACCCGATGTCTTCGGGGCACGTGGCCGGCTGCGCCGTCGTCGCAACGGGATACGCTGGTTAGGGCGGCGCATTGCCGACGTTGATCCAGACCATCCGCTCTAGTGACCGTTCTCCGGGCGCCCCCGCCAACCCTTGATCCAGATCAAGGCATTCATTGGGTCGCGGAATGACGCATCGCGCCTCAAAGCGCACCCACAGACTGGGAGCCGGCAGTCTCCCGTGCGCGAGAAGATCGATGGCGCCAGGCTGGCACCCGGGACCAGATCATGGATGAACTGGCCGCCGCTCATGACGCGGCGGCGCAGATGATCGGCACCTCCGTCGCGCGCGTGCACCAGCACCGGAGCCCGTATCGCGGACAACAATCACCAAGACATGGGCCGCTCACTGGGGAGGTCGCGCGGCGCTCTGCTGCTGGAGTGCATTGTCTATTGCCATCGCGATCCAGGCAGTGGCCGAAAGGCCTTGTTTTTTTGCCGTGGCGTTGACGATATCGACGACATCAGGCGTGAGCGGTACATTGATGATAATGTCCAAACCACTTTCGAGGCTATAGACCAACCTTGTGACCTGACCGGAGAAGCGCCGAACAAGTGCGGTTTTTTCCGCTGCAGTAAGCGAACCCTCTCGAGCGACCATCGGACAGTAGGCGCCGATAAGATGGTCTATGATGAGGCTCTTTGACATGCCTTCCCGCCGCAGAGTATCGATCGTGATCTTGAGTTGACCGATATTGCCCATTGCATCGACGTTGGGAAGGAGACCGTTGATCTCCTCAAGTTTGGCCGGAGTGTTAGGTTTGAAGGGGGAGGGACATTCGAATTGTTCCGTAGCGAGAGCCGGTACGAGCGTGACTGCAAAAAGAGTTACGCTCAGCAAGAACTGGATCTTGGTCATGGCACATCCTTACTGGTGAACAAATCTTTCGGGGTTTGACATCGATCGTCAAAAAACTCCTTTCACGTTCGAGATTTTCGAGAAACTCCTAACCGCACGCTGAGAAAACCAATCACTTAACGGAAGAATGCGGGGTGACTGCCCTCCGATGCGGAAGGCTCGTTCCGGCCAAGGGGGTAGATCGCTCGACTGGTTGTTCATCAGAAGTTGATCGGATAAAGCCAGTTAAACCAGGAATGGGCACGAATGGAGATTTTGCGGAGCGCGGCCCATGCACCGTGCTCTCCGTTTGTGTAGATTGCGGTCGAACCCTGCGCACCGATTGGAAACTTGAATTGATCGGGGTCGTCTAGACGTATTTTTACCGCATATTGGCCCTGTTGGGCATTTGGTGGTGGCTGCTGGAATTTAGGAATGTCGTCGCTCGGCAAGTACTGTCCTACGCCGTTGCCGCGCCAGATAATGTCCACAGTCCCACTGAATATCTGACCAGGATAAAGGTCGAGCGAAACTTCGGCCGGCTGGCCCGCTTTCACATATTTGAGATTTTCCTGAAAGAAGCTTGCGAGCACATAGCGATCCGCATCCGCGATAAAGGCTGCGATCCCACCGATCCGATAGATGCCGGCCACCATGCCGGGACGAACCTGGAGATTGATGATACGGCCATCCTCCGGCGCGCTCAGCGTGGTATTATCCAGATAGTAGCGTGCCTGTTGAAGTTGGGCGTCCATGTTGGCGACGGTGGTGTTGACGCCGTCGATTTCGGATTCGTATTGCAGATTGGCGCGCTCGAGCTGTGCCACTGCGGCGTCGTTGGTAGCTTGGGCCGCATTCACCCGGCTCACCCACTGTTCGACGTCCTCCTCGCGCACAGCCTGCTCCTGCGCCAGCTTGTCGAAGAGCCTTTTTTGATATTGTTGGTATTCAAGCTCGACTTTGGTCTTTCTTGCATTTTGAGCCGCTACCTCGACATCCATCTTCAGAACATTGACATTTTGCTTGGCCGCGGCGAGTTGTGCTGCGATCTGGTCGACTTTGTATTCGTAGGGACGGCGGTCGAATTGAAACAGAGGCTGGCCCCTTTTGACCTGGATACCTTCCTCGACAAGCACCCCCGTAACGAGCGTTGGCTCAGGCAGGCGCGGAATGAGCTGGATCGTGCGCTGAACTACCGTTGTATTGATGGAGTAGGGCGTTATGAATTGAAGACCTATCAGGAACACAAGCATCAGGTGGACAACAAAAAAAGCGAAGATGATTCCCCATCCGGGCGTGAGCCTGATGAGCTTGAGTCGAAAGAATACAAGCCAAAACGCAAAGCAAGCGACTGCAAGAACGAGAAGAGCAGCCATCATGACGGCGTGTCTCCAGGCGGGGTTTCCGGCGGTGTGATCGTCGGCGGCGCCTTGCCAGCTAACCTTGCGATCATCTCTTCGGTTGCGATCCGCTCCTGCTTCGGCAGGTAGCGGACGTCGATCACGGTGGTCGGCCTGAAAGCCCAAGTCAGAGCCTGAATCCATGGCACGACTGTGAGAAAGCCGATCCAACCCATCAGATAGACGGCCTCGGCTTCAGGATGGTGGCGGCCGATAGCGATGCGTCCGGGAAGACCCAGAATAAAGACAGCCAAACCGAGACCGGCGGCGACGAGAGTAAAAAGAGCCAGGAAGGTTACATAGTCCCAGAACCCGATGGGAAAACCCACTAATGCTTCCATGGGGGCTCCTCCGTAGAGCAAGCACTTCGGGGGGGCGGCGTCCGCTATTCGCGTTGGTGTTTTGCCGACTAAGTATAAAGTGATGATACTCCCGGCATAATCTTCACGCTATGCATATTCGGACCGGCCGAACTCTCCCGTTTGGAAACCAGCGCCCAGGGTCGTTGAAAGTCCGCGCCGGGCTTGTCATTGTCTACCAGCGATAACAACCTTCCCAACGCGGGGTAAAACGTCCAATACTGCGAGGGCGGTGTGAACAGAGCGAACTTGTCATGAAATCCTTCCTCTCACTCTTGCTGTGGTTCGTAGCGTGCTTTTACCCGGCGATCGCCCGAGCTGAATCCCCCGCCGATATGATCTCGAACTATCGGGTTCAGCATGGCGAAGGGCGCGTGGTGGTGGATTCGACCCTTACGCGAATTGCGCGCGAGCAGGCCGCTGCGATGGCAGCAAAGGACCAGCTCGACCACGATGTTCTGGGCCGTTTTAACGCGCGCATCAGCTCAGTGGGCGCGGGCCGAGCGGCCGAGAACATCGCGTATGGCTATGATGGCTTCCCCAAAACGCTCGACCAGTGGATTAACTCGGCCGGACACCGAAAAAACCTCCTGTTGCAGGGCGCCTCGCGCGTAGGCGTTGCCAGTGTGAAAAGCGCAACGACAGGCCGCACGTATTGGGCGATGGAGATCGCAGGCGACTATGAGCGTCCGAAGCCCAGAACCGGTGCGAAGGAGGCACCCACTGCGAAGCCGAAAGCCCGCGACGTTCAAGCTTGTCGACTTAAACTTTTGAGTATCTGCCTCTGACCGTTCGATCCTTGCTGCGGGGCTGTGAAGGACATGATTGCCCGTATGACTACGGAGGACGCCTAAAATGAGCAAAATTTAATGACTCTTGCGCATTACACGGCGCTAAACTTTTATCGCGGGCACGGGGCTTTTCATCGGCATAAATTATTCAGCCCGCCAGGCCGCGGAGGCAAAACCTCCGCGGTCTTTTTGGCTGTCGTGAAGTAGATCCGGGCCTTTGCGACGGTGCATCGCTCGGTGTGTACGTCAAATGGTTAGGCGGCATGAAGAAACGCGACTGGGCCTTTGTGGCACTGTGCCTCGCCGGAGCGATTTTGGCCGGCGTCGGGAGTATCGAGGCCGCAATGAAGTATAGAGCCCATTTTGGGGCGTCGGACTTCAGCAGTTCGAATTGGCCGCGTTAGGCAACTCGCGGCAAAAGGCCCCACAGCTGAGCGATAAACCAGCGGACCGTGGCTTTCTGCCTGATCCGCTCAGTTGCCGAGCTTGATCGCACCCACTTTCTCGCCTTGCGCCCGATAGGACTTGACGTAACCGCGCGGGCAGCGCGGCCGATATCATCATGGGAATCGTCGGCCAAATTGGCGAACGACACACGTACGCTCCAGTTCGGCGCATCGAAGCCGCGGCCGTTGAGCAGCACGACGGCGTGATCTTCGGCCAGCTTGTAGACGAGGTCGAGCGGATGGACGTTCTTCCTCAGCCACGTCACCATCTCTTCGCCGACATACTTGCGCAGCCAGATCTCGAAATCGATCGTGCCATAAGGAGGACGCTAAATTCAGATTAGGCTGGACATCGAGCGGCAGCCCTTCCAGCAAGGGATGAACGCTATGCTGACAAATCTCGTCAGCGTCATTCCCAACTTTCGTGTTAGATTACGTATTCTGCGTGAAAGGATTGTGTCGGACCTAATTCTACTTGTTCGTAGATCGGTTTCCGAGGTCCATAGCCGTGAGAGGCCATGCCTCAAGCCGGATAAAATCCGGTTTCCAACGGTCCAACGCGACAGCAAATCTGACGCACTTGCTAAAATGCGTCAAGCGTGAAAACTCTCACAAGTCGGAGAGCCGCCAATATTGCATAGGCTAAGAACCGCTATCGTAGTTTTTCCAAGGATGAAGTGACGCCTGGTTGAATGACATGACGGCAGGGAGTGAAGCGCATGAAGACGTACGCGACGATCGCTGGGGTTTCATTCTTGCTTCTCGCGTCATCGGGGGCGCTCGCGCAACAGGCCGCCGGCATTCCCGTTAGCGTCGTTACTGCGGAGAAGCAGCCGCTTGCCGACACCAACCGGTTTGTCGGGAGGGTGGAAGCCATTGAGCGCGTCGATGTGCGCGCGCGGGTCACCGGCTATCTCGAGAAAATCCTGTTTAAGGATGGCGACACGGTGAAAGCCGGTGACCCGCTCTATCAGATAGAGAGGGCGCCGTTTGAGGCCGCGGTCAAGCAGGCGCAGGCGGCGGTCCAAAAAGCGCGTGCAACATTCAGCAATGCAAACCTCCAGAAGCAGCGAGCCGACGAGCTGATCAAGACCAACGCCATTTCCCAGGCTATGCGCGACGACCGCGCGGCGGCCGCAGAGGAGACCGAAGCAAGCTTTGAGGCGGCCGAAGCCGATCTGAGGACCGCTCAAATAAATCTTGCCTATACGGAAATCACCTCACCGATCGACGGCCGGATCGGGCGCACCGCGGTGACGCGCGGCAATGTCGTTGGTCCGAACTCCGGCGTGCTGACCACGATCGTCAGTGTCGATCCAATGTACGTCGTTTTTCCCGTCAGCCAACGGGAATTTCTCCGTATCGCGGAGGAGCGGGGCGCCAAGAATGTGTCGGCGACGGATTTCAAGATCGGCGTCCAATTTTCCAACGGCGTCACTTACGGCGAGACCGGGCAAATCGATTTCGTCGATGTGAAGGTCGACCGCGCCACCGATGCGGTTACGGTTCGAGCCAAGATCGCAAATCCGAAGGGAGAATTGGTCGACGGCCAACTGGTGCAGGTTACAGTCGAGAGCGGCAAGACGGAGGAGAGGGTGGTCGTTCCGCAGGTCGCGTTGATTGCCGACCAGCAGGGGATCTACGTCTTCGCCGTTGAAGACAACAAGGCCGTGGTCAAGCGACTGAAGCTGGGGCCCGCAAAGGGTGGCTCGACTGTTGTGCTGGAGGGATTGACGGGCGGCGAGCTGATCGTCGTGCAGGGCATGCAAAATCTCAAGCCCGGGGCCGCCGTCGTGGCCTCACCCGCACAAGCCACCGTCCGTGGTCTCTGAGCGATGTTGTCCTCCGTATTCGTCGAGCGCCCGCGTCTTGCCATCGTCATTGCCCTCGTAACCGCGATTGCCGGATTGGTATCGCTGCTGGCAATTCCGATTGCGCAATTTCCGGACATCGTTCCGCCGCAGGTCTCGGTGACCGCAGTCTATCCGGGCGCGTCCTCCCAGGTCGTCGATTCAACCGTCGCTCAGGTGATCGAATCCCAGGTCGTCGGCGTCGACAAGATGATCTACATGAAGAGCATCTCCGGCAATGACGGAAGTTATTCATTGCTGGTGTCGTTCGAGTTGGGCACCGATCCGGATATCAACACCGTCAACGTCAACAATCGCGTGCAGGTCGCGCTCTCGAAAATGCCCGAGGAGGTCAAGCGGTCGGGCGTGACCGTCAAGAAGAAGTCGTCAGCGCTGCTCGCGGTCATCGCGGTCTATTCGCCGAAGCAGACCTACGACGAGTTGTTTCTTTCCAATTATGTCACGATCAATCTGCTCGACCAGATCAGGAGCACGCCCGGCGTCGGCGACGCCCAATTGTTCGGGCCGCAGGATTATTCGATGCGGGTCTGGATCAAGACCGACCAGTTGACCGGCCTCGGCCTGACCACGGGCGACGTGATCTCGGCGATACAGTCGCAGAACGTGCAGGCGGCCGTGGGACGGATCGGCGCCCGGCCGGTCTCTGACGATCAACAGCTCCAGCTCAATATACAGACCAAGGGGCGGCTCTCATCGACGGAAGAATTCGAGAAGATCATCATCCGGACCAATCCCGACGGCTCGGTCCTGAGGCTGGGCGATATCGCGAGGCTTGAGCTCGGCGCCGCCAATCTCGATCGGGCAACGCGCCTGAATGGCGCGCCGGCCACCCTGATCGGGATCTATCAATCACCCGGCGCCAATGCGCTCAAGAGCATCGATGCCCTGACCAGGCTGTTGACCGATAACGCGAAGTCGTTCCCTGAGGGGATGGCCTGGAAGGTTACCTATGATCCGACGGTCTTTGTCAGGGCAACGATCGAAAAGGTGAAGCATACGCTGCTGGAAGCCGCGGTTCTGGTGCTGCTGGTGGTCTACATCTTCCTGGGAAACATTCGCGCCACGCTGATTCCGATGATCGCGGTCCCGGTCAGTTTGATCGGTACCTTCGTCGTGCTCAACGCCATCGGTTACTCCGCCAATACGGTATCGCTGCTGGCCATGATCCTGGCGATCGGCATCGTGGTTGACGATGCCATCGTGGTCGTCGAGGCCGTCGAACAGACCATGGAAGCCCATCCCGAGCTTTCACCGGCGGAGGCGACCAAACGGGCGATGGCCGGGATCTTTGCGCCGATCATTGCCATCACGCTGGTGTTGCTGGCCGTGTTCGTTCCGGTCGCCTTCATCTCGGGAATTTCGGGCGAGCTATTTCGGCAGTTCGCCGTCACGGTGGCCGTATCGATGTTCCTGTCGGCGATCAACGCGTTGACGCTTTCGCCGGCCTTGTGCGCCGTGCTGCTCAAGCCGCATCACGGCCCCAGGCGCGGCGTGATGGGAATGCTCAGCCGGTCGATCGACCGGATACGCGACGGTTATGGATCGGTGGTTTCGCGTCTCGTGGCGTTTTCCATCGTCGGTCTCATCGCTGTGGCGGCGGCATTTGTTGGCATTGGATTGCTGGCCAGGGCGACACCCACCGGGTTCATTCCGTCCGACGATCAGGGAGCGTTCTTCGTCGTGGTCCAGTTGCCCGACGGCGCCTCGATCAGCCGTACCTCCGACGTCGTGCGGCAGGCTGAAGACATTCTGAAGAAGGAAAGTTCGATCGCGGATGTGAACGCTATCATCGGGCTTAACTTCGTCGACAATTATTCGCAGCCGAACTCCGGATTCCTCGTCGTTACCCTGAAGAATTTCGACGAACGCGAGGGCAATAACGAAACGGCGGACGCTATTATCGCAAGGCTGGCCACGGCGCTTCGCGGGGTCAGAGGCGGCAACGCCATTCCGCTGGCTCCCCCGCCAATCATCGGCCTCGGCACTGGCGGAGGATTTAGCTATGTGCTGCAGGATCTGCGCGGCGGCGAACCCCAGGACTTGGCGCAAGTGCTGCGAGGACTGGTGATTGCCGCGAACCAGGATCCAAAGCTGGCGCGGGTATTCACGACCTTTTCCGCAACCAATCCTTCGGTGTTCCTCGATATTGACCGGGACAAGGCGCGCATCCTCGGAGTCGAGATCAACTCGATCTTCCAGGCGCTGCAGACTTCGCTGGGCGGCTTCTATGTCAACGACATCAACCTGTTCGGGCGAACTTGGCAGGTGCAGGTGCAGGCGGAAAGCGAGGACCGCTCATCGGTCGATGACATCTACCGGATCAACGTCCGCAGCAAGGACGGGCAAATGGTGCCGCTTCGAAGCCTTGTCGAAGTCCGCATCGTGCTCGGTCCCCAGGGTCTGATTCGCTACAACAATACCCGGGCCGCGACCATCCTGGGCGGACCTGCTCCAGGCGTGTCGTCAGGACAGGCGCTGAATGCAATGGATGCGGTAGCTGAGAAAACCCTGCCCTCCGGTTACCGGGGCTCCTGGACGGACATCTCGTTCCAGGAAAAGCGGGCGGAAGGCCAGACGCCCGTCATCCTCGCTTTCGCACTGCTGTTCGCATACCTGTTCCTCGTGGCCCTTTACGAAAGCTGGACGATACCGGTGCCGGTGCTGTTGTCAGTCTCGGTCGGCGTGGCCGGCGCGTATCTCGCTATCGTGGTCGCCGGCCTGACGCTGGATTTGTACGCGCAGATCGGAATGATCGTCTTGATCGGTCTCGCGGCGAAAAACGGCATCCTGATCGTCGAATTCGCCAAGGAGCGGCGCGAGCACGGGTTGCCTCTTCTGGATGCGGCGGTCGAAGGCGCGCGGCTTCGGTTCCGGCCGGTGATGATGACGTCGTTTGCGTTCATCCTGGGCCTTGTTCCCCTGGTGATCGCGTCCGGCGCTTCGAAGCTCGCGTTTCGCAATGTCAGCACACCTGTGTTCGGCGGCATGCTGGCGGCATCGCTGATCGGGGTGTTTGTGATTCCTCCGTTGTACGTCTTGTTCCAGGGCCTTCGCGAGCGGATCAAATCGAAATACCATCCCACGAAAGCTTCTCATGCCGAGGCCGGCGGGGTGGCGGCGCATCAGGGAGTTGACGAAAAAAAAGAGGATGCCCTTGGTGTTTGATGGAGCGGCGTTGGTGTGGGACGGCTGAACCGTTGTGTTGCCATTTTGCCCCAATGCGCCGTGCGGGAATTTCGCGGAACTCGTGCAGCATGGAAACGTTTTCCTGGGAGGGGTAGCGCGCGACTTGCCGACCAAGAGGGAACGCAGATGCGGCATGCGAATGCATCCGAGAATTCGCGGATGGCTATGCCTCCCAGAAACCGCCGCAATTCGCCATCGGAGCAGACCGACGAGGCACCAGGCCTGATCGAACGGGAGGATGTGGAGGTTGAGCGCGATATTCCCGCTGACGACAACCAGCCGATCGAGGGGAACCAACCGGATGGCCGGACAGACCCACCGGCGTTCGAGGAATGAAACCCGAGCGGCGCTGACCGGGCCGTCCCGACTCTGAGCCACAAAATTTAATGCGACAGGTTTTTGACTTGGCGCAATATACCGCGGGCAAATAGGCACACTGGTAAGAGATGTATTGGCGAACCGGACCGCCATCTCTTTACACGGCGTTTCTCTGGCCGGCGCTCGCCGCCGCTTCCGCCAGCGAGATGGCGTCGTTCGTCGCGGCGCAGCTGCTGACGCTTTCGCAAGCCGCTGATGATACGTCGGCCAGCGACGAGCCAAAGGGGATCACGCCGAGCAGGATGGCGCTTGAGCTCAGCAGTGTTCGTCTGCGGGATTTCTCCACCGCGACGACGGGTACTCCCGCGCTTCTCTGCACGCCGCTGGCCTTGCACGGCGCCGCGGTGGCCGACCTCGCGGCCGGGCACAGTCTGGTGGCCGCGCTGCTGGCTGGCGGCATCGACCGGCTGTTGCTGGCCGACTGGCGCTCGGCCCGTCCTGACATGCGGTTTCTTGGCATCGACGACTATCTCGCCGATCTCAACGTGCTGGTCGATCATGCCGGCGGTCTGGTCGACCTCATCGGCCTTTGCCAGGGCGGCTGGCTGGCTCTGGTCTATGCCGCGCGCTTTCCAACCAAGGTGCGCAAGCTCGTGATCGCCGGCGCGCCGGTCGACACCAAAACGCAGGCGTCCACGTTATCCACGATGGCCTCGAGCGCTCCGCCGGCGGTTTTTCAAGGATTCGTCACAGCCGGCGAGGGCCGGGTTTTGGGCCGTCACATCGCAAAATTCTGGGGCGTTGCCGAGCCTGACGCCCGCGACATCCAACGATCGCTGCAAACACCGGAGCCGATCGGCTCGCCGGCATTTGAGCAGCTCGAAACGCGGTTCAACGAATGGAATTCATGGACGATCGATGTCCCCGGAAAATACTTTCTGGAGGCGATGGACCTATTGTACAAGCGCAATGCGCTTGCCGAAGGCGGCTTCGCAGCTTTGGGGCAGGCGGTCGACCTCGCGCAGCTTCGCACACCGATGTATCTGATCGCAGGCCGCGACGATGAAGTGGTGGCTCCGCAGCAGCTCTTCGCGCTGGCGCGGTTAGCCGGAACGCCGCCGGAACTCCTTCATTACGTGCTGGTGCCGAGCGATCATCTTGGGCTGTTCATGGGCAAGCGCGTGCTCGAACAGCATTGGCCGGCGATCGTGCACTGGATGAAGGAGACGTCGCTATCCTCGGCCGCCTGAAGGCCTGGCCCGACACCAGCCGCAATTTGGGCCGGATCGTCTCCTCGAGCTCAACTCGCAAATCGCTGCACGCGGGGGCACCTGAACGATCGGCGCACAGCGAGAATTGATTGACGGAGCGCACCAGCGCGCGACGCCCGTGCGCCGTTCTCGTGACGGCCGGGTCTGAAAGCCGCAGCACGATGGCGCCTAAGTTGACCAAAGCCTCGTCCAGCGCCTTATCGATCCTGGTAAGTTGGTCCATGATCCGCACTCCTCTGCGGAAGTAATGAACCCGACCGGGTGCCTTTCCTGCTACCGACGCGGTAAGGAAAACAAAGCGTAAAAACGCCGAACCATAGGAAACGCCAATGGCGCGCAAGCTGATCGACATCTCCGTTCCCCTGCAAAACGACGTGCCCGCCGATCCGCCGGGCAATCAGCCCACCATCCAGTACATCGATCACCAGCAGGGCCTGCCGCGCATGCTGCAGTTCTTCGAGGGCCTGAAGGCGGAAGATTTGCCTGACGGACAGGGGTGGGCAGTGGAGCAGGTATCGCTCTCCACCCATAACGGCACGCATCTCGATGCGCCCTGGCACTTCCACCCGACCATGAACCGCGGCGAGCGATCATGGACCATCGACGAGGTGCCGCTGGACTGGTGCCTGCAGCCCGGCGTCAAGCTCGATTTCCGGCATCTGCCGGACGGCTATGTCGCGACCGCGGGGGATGTCGAGGCCGAACTCAAGCGCATCGGCCACACGCTGTCGCCGCTGGAAATCGTGGTGGTCAACACTTCGGCGGGCACCAAATACGGCCGGCCGGATTACGTCACCTCGGGCTGCGGCATGGGCTATGAGGCGACGATGTACCTGCTGGAGCGCGGCGTGCGGCTGACCGGCATCGACGGCTGGAGCTGGGACGCCCCGTTCATCTACACCGCGAAGAAATACGCCGAGACCAGGGATGCCAGCCTGATCTGGGAAGGTCACAAGGCCGGCCGTCACATCGGCTATTGCCACATCGAAAAGCTGCACAATCTGGAGCAATTGCCCTCGACCGGATTCACGGTGTCGTGTTTTCCGGTGAAGATCGAGCGCGCGTCGGCAGGCTGGACACGGGCGGTCGCGATCCTTGACGGCTAACGGCGCCAGGAGCGTCGCAAGCGGGAACCGGCGGAGACTTTCCTCGTTGAATAGGGGTCACCGAGGATTCCGAATGTCCCTTCATGTGCGCCCGATCGCGTTCGGCCTGATCGCCGCTATCGTCATGTGCTCTTCGTCGTTAGCGCAGAATCCTCCTGCTGGATCGTTCGGAGCGGGCACCGCCGGTGTGAACGGCATCCCGATCGGGCCGGGAGCCGGGACCGGTCTGAACAATTCCGTCAACGACCCCAGCGGATTTGGCAATGCGGCGAAGATGCCACCGCTGCCATCGCAGGCAACCATTCCGAGAATTCCTGAAGCCGCATCCGTTTCGAATGGCGGCAGCCCGGTGAGATCGCCCGCGGCTGTCTCGCAAATATCGCCGCAGGAACTTACATCGTTGCGCGGCGCGCGGGCGAAGGCGGTGGCTCGGGACCGGAAACGGCTGCTCGACAAGGATCTGACCAGCATCTGCCGGGGGTGCTGACGCGGCGGCACGGGCGATGAGGTAATATTGTACCTGCTCGAACATGGCGAGCGGTTGATCGGCATCGACGGCTGGAGCTGGGACGCCGTTTGTCTACGCAGGGCGGTCGCCGTTCTCGATAGCTAGAAGCGGTGGCCGACAACCATCCGGGTCGGGTCGGTTCAGTCCGGCGCGCCTGGTTTGGCGGCGCGCCCCAACGCAAATTGACCAACCGGGCCTTCGACGTGGAAATCAATCCCGGTCATCTTCGCGAACAGATCGATGTTGTTGAAACCAATCGCGCATCCCCCGAGACCCATACCGGTCGCCATCACGTAAAGCGTCTGGATCAGGACGCCGACGTCCTTCAGGATCAGCGCGTAGGCGATCGCGCTGTACTTCCATGACATTCGCCCGAAGCGCGCGGCGATCGTGATCAGGATCTGGGGCGCGGCAGGTGCGTCCATCGCGAATTCGGCTGATGCCAGCGTCGCATCGATCTCGTGCGGGCCCACGGTGATCGGCACCAGCGCGTGGCGCTCGGCGTCATAGTGATAGAATCCGCGTTCAAGGCCTGCGCAGTTGGCGACCGTCATATAAAGCTCGAGCTCGTAGGCGCTCCCGGCCGCGGGATAGGGCCGCGTGGTGTAGTCGACCACGGGACTATCGTCGCCAAAATCGAGCTTGCTTTTCCATTTGGACTGAATGCGCGCGGCGCCGTTGAGAAAGCGGGAAAGTTCATCCAGCGTGATCGGTTGTTGGTCGTCGAAATCGCGCGTCGAATGGCGTTCCCGCAACAGCTTTGCGATCGGCGAGATGGTGTCCACGGATTCAGCCAGGAGCTTGCGCAGATCGATCTTCCTGCCGGGCCAGCGCGGCCGCACCGCCGGCGGCGGAGCGATGACGCCCACATAGGGGTAGAGTCCGCCGATCGGGTTGGCGTGCCGGCCTTCCGTGCTGTGGGTGTGGAACAGAAGGTCGTGGAAATCCCACATCACAAGGCTTTCGTCACCTTCGGCCGACCGCGGACTGCTGCCTTGGGCAGCGTCGACCTTGAAGAGGATTTGGCAATCCAGCAGCAACGCGAGCAGCGTTAGCCCCGGAAAGCCGTTCTGCTTGCGGAGCCGGCTGATCTTTTGCGGGGTCGAGAGCGCGGCGAGGGCGGCCGCGATGTTCGGTTCGCAAATCCTGAACAACGCGCCTGACCGCGGAGACTCCAGAACCATTTCATGGCCGCGCCGCCGCAGATACGCGAAACGCGACAGCACGATCGTATCGGTATCCCCGAGTTTTGGCGATTGCGGCCAATAATCCGGAATTTGCGGTTCGATGACGACCTGATCTTCATCGCGTTGCAGATGTCCGAGTCGGTACTCCAAAAGGCCGCGCTTGGCCAATCGCCGCACCAGCAGATCGACTTCTTTCTCGACCGCGTTGCCATCGGAGGAAAACTTGTCAAGCGCCAGCCCCGTCTGCAAATCTCGCGCGCGAACCACGGCACCCGCGCTGAATTTTCCGAGCGGGACGGAATAGCCATCGGTGCAGGCTTTGATGCTTCCGTCCGACTGCGCTTCCAGCGTGAAATGGCCGTTCAGCCGGGCTGAAATAGACGGTGGCGCAATCTTTCGTCCGCTTTTCTTTCCGGGAGCGCGCAAGCCGGTATGCCCCTTCAGCTGTGGGGGAGGAACGGAGTGAGTTCGCTTTCCAGTGACGGTCGGTCCCGCAATCCAAACTTTACCGGCACATCGTAAAGTCTTCCCGGCGCGAAGCGGCGGTAGAAGTGCCGTATCCCCGGCGCGATGACGCGAACCACCGGAACCTCGACGTCGGGCCGGGTCTGATCGAGCACGAGGAAATCGAGGCCGGCCCGCCGGGCGATATCGACGCAGGCGTCGACCTGCTCGCGCGTGTTGTCGAGCGGCATCTTCAAGCCAGGGTCGGGCCCGACCGATCGGTTGCCGCTGGGAATCAGGAACGGATATTCCTCCAGCCGCAGCGGCGTCACGCCGTCGAGGCTGGGCTTCTCGCCGCTGCCGCCGCCCATCAAGCCGATCGACAGAAATTGGTTCAACTCCGTTAGCGACCGCAGCAAGGCGATGCGGGGATCGAAATGTGCGCCGGAGCCGAACTCGATATTCTCCTGGCCGTTCTGCATCCAGTGCAGGATCGCGACATAGGTGGGAATGCCGAGATCGCTGGTGATGTCGAGCACCCACAGCTTGCGTCCGGCGTCGGCGAGTTGGGTTTTCAGATCGCGAACGTAGGAATCGTCGAACTGGCTGAGGTCGACTTCCGCCTGTCGGGTTCGGTTGTACCACCAGATCGCATAGGCATCCCGCTCCACCAGTTCGAGGAACCCCTGGACGATTGCTTCCTCGCGCGTGTTGCCCGCGGCGCAGCCGTTGGAATCCGCCATGAATGGGGCAGGGCCGCTGTAGAAGAAATACAGCAGGCTGGTCGGAATATATTTGAAGCGTTGGTCGCGGAGCGACCAGACCGGCGACCACTCAATGCTCGCCGACGGATCGAACGGATCCGGCGCCGGTTGCGTGTCGTGCGAATCGTGCGTCGGTTGATCGCGTAGGCGGTACTGCGCGTCGCTGAACAGCAGGATGTCGTTTGGAGCAATGGCGTCGCCGGCCGGGAAATCGATGAAACGCTTTTTCACCCGTATCTCGTCGCCCTGGAAAATGCCGGAATAGCGCTCGATCGCTTCCATCAGCGCGCTGGCTTCACCTTGCTCTGCGGTGCTGCCCTTGCCGAAACTGCCGCCACTCAGTCCCGATCTGAGCTGGTCGACGCTCTGGGCCGGCGCCGAGAAATTGTGTTGCGCATAGAAATTGGTGTTCATCGGCAGATCGACGTCGATCCGCTCGAGCCGCGTCACCACGCCGGTGAGGGGGCTCACATGCTTTCGGAAACGCGCCACCGTCGCGCGCGACGACACGGTCCGGTATCCGCCGCTGGTCATCACGAGCTTGGCGCCGGGGCCAAGCTCGATCGGCGCCGGCGCCCGGCGCGGGTTCTTCAGCTTCTTGCTGCCGCAGGTCGGACATTGCGGTCGCCGGGCCACGTAATGCTTTGCGATGCTCGAGCCCATCAGGTCGAAGCTTGCAAGGTGATCGCGCAGATCGGTGCGAAATCCGCTCGCGATCGCTTTGGCGATTTCAACCGCCGCAAACTGGATCGCGCTCTGCCCGAAGGGATTGCGGGCGAGCGGCGACATCGCTACCGCCCGCGCCGGTCCTCGGTCGAGGAATCCCTTGATCTCCCGATTACGGATCATGCGGTCGAACAGGCAAGTCCAGCAGGCACTCTCGCCAGGGCTGAACACAGGTCCCACCAGCGGAAAAACGCCGGAGGGCCACACCAGCAACCAGCGCGTTTTGTCAGTCACCCGCTGCAAGTTCAGCTCGGCCAGTTGTCGTTCGAGATAATCGTTGACCAGCGTAACTGTCAGGTCGGGGGAGTTCTTGACCACGCGAACGCCGAGCTCTCGCAGCGCCGCACCCAGTTCGGGCGCGCCCTGCACGTCGATTGAATGGATACGCACGCGGCAATTTTCAAGATTTTGCGCCGCGATCTCGGGCGGCAGGCCGAGCGTCGCCCAATAGCCGGCGACGATGCCGTTCGATACGCCTGATGCCCGCACGACATAGCGGCGGTCGATCAGCCGCTTGATGGCCTCATTGATCTTGTCGGAAGGAAATTTCCGCGCCAGCGCGCCAAGGAGCCCCTGAACGCTCTTGCCATTTTTTCCGATGGTGGACGCCAACTCACAATAGAGTTCGCCGTGAAGAAAGAATTTGCGGTCCTCGGAATAGAGGCACACGACATCGGGAGGCAGCACATAGACGGTGAAGTTCGGCGCGAACTGCAGAACATCTTTGCTGGTCCGCCCGATAGCGCGGGTCTCGCGAAGGCCTGTCATGAATTCAGTACACGCATCCTGCCCGCCGTTCTTGCCCGCCAGCGCATCGCGGCAACAGCGGCTCCGCAAACGACATATAAATTGGCCGGAATCGATCTCGTCGAACCCGGCCAAGACGCCCCGTGTTTGTCAATGTGATTGGAGGGCCGGGCCTAGCAGAAACGGCAGGCTCCCCACGATGCGCAGCAACCGCCGCCGCAACCAGCGCAGCCTGCGCAGCCGCGACAGGCTCTGCAAGCTCGGCAGCCCCTGCAACCGCGGCAGCCGCCACAGCCGCGCCAGGCGACCTGGACGCCGGCTCCGGCATTTTCCTTGTCGAACAGATGGAACGTTGCGAGGCTCACGTCGGCGATTTCCTCATCACCGAGCGTGATGGCTTGCGTCGGTAGGTAGTTCTGCATCGGCGTGACGTCCGTCGTCGGCACCGCCGATGCGGATGCGCCGCCCACTAGCGAGAACGTCAATCCGGCGGCTCCCAATGCCGGCGCGGCGGCTTTGGTTATCCGCTTCTGCTTAGAAGCTTGCTTCACCCGAGGCATAGTCGCATTCTCCATACCTTGTAAAACCTGTTTCGAGTCCTTCCGCGGAATTCTACGCTCCGGCGTTGCACCCTGCAAGACCGGTCACGCGTCGCATAACGCGGCATCGCGTTCATGTTCATGAACGATGTGACATCAACCAAGTGAGAGTGCGACCAATCCGCACCATTTTAGTTTTATGATCAGTTTCCATGATCCATCTCGTGAACGATAAACGGAAGTGCAGGGATGGATGTTGCGGTGCGATTGTCTATGGGCTCGAACGGAGGAGCAGACGTGACCGATCATCATGGCCGTTTCGTCTGGTACGAGCTCCTGACGACCGACATGGCCTCGGCCAAGGCCTTTTATGGCAAGGTTTTGGGCTGGGGAGCACAAGACGCGTCCACGGCTAATCTCGCATATCATCAATTTATTGTTGGAAGGGTGCCGGTGAGCGGTCTCATGGACCTCCCGCCAGACGCGAGGCGAATGGGCGCTTCGCCGAGATGGATAGGATATGTGGGGGTCGACGACGTGGACGCAGTCGCCGACCGAATCGTGCGCCTTGATGGCTCCGTCTACGTCCCGCCGACGAACAGCAATATTGGTCGCATTTCTGTCGTCGCTGACCCGCAGACGGCGACGCTCGCGCTGGTAACAGGGCTGAAGCCCGGCGAGCAGCCGGCGGAGCCGGACGCACCGGGGCGTGTCGGCTGGCATGAGTTGCTCGCTTCCGACTGGAAGAAGGCATTCGCCTTTTACAGCGAATTGTTCGGCTGGCGGAAAGCGGATGCCGAATCCGGCTCGACGGAGAGGTATCAGATGTTCTCCGCTGGCGAGCAAACGATTGGCGGCATGTTCACCAAGCGTCCGATCGAGCCCGTCCCGTTCTGGTTGTATTACTTCAATGTCAACGATATCGACGCGGCGGCGGAGCGCGTGATGGCCGGTGGCGGTCAAATCTTCGAGGGACCGATCGAATTGCCCGGCGGCAGTTGGATTGTCCGCTGCAGGGATCCGGAGGGCACAGCCTTTGCGCTTCAGGGCAAGCGAAGCCAGGATGCCATCGATCGAACGCCTGCGTCGGAACTCGGCTGGTCCGCCCAGTGGGACGGGTTTTCGTCGCAAGGCAGATTGCGGATCAACAAGCCTCGCGGCAAAGGATCAAAATAAACCGAGCCGGCCTGGTTCAGGCGGCCTTCGGCGCCGGCGCCTTCGGCAACGGCTTGTCCTGCCGTTTCGACCAGGAGATGTAATAGGCGACGATGGTCATGATTGCGATGCCGGCGACGCTGACGAATATCTGCGCGAACAGCGTGCCCGAGCTCATCGTGAGCGCGAAATGCCCGACGAAGGACAGAAAAACACCGACGCAGAACACCGCCAGCGATTGCTGGCCGCAGACGATCAGAGGATCGAACATCTTCCATTCCAGCGCCGGCCAATCCTTCGGAATGAAGCGGATCACGATGATCACGATCACCACGAAGTGCACGAAACGATAGGGCGCGAGGTTGGTCTTGTCGTTCGGGTTGAAGGTCGAATAAAGCCAGTGCGGGAACATCTCGCCGAACGCCGGAAACTTGCCGGCCATGGTCATGACCAGCCCCAGGATCAGGTAGGCGATGCAGAAATACAGCGTAACGGGCGAGTTGAGGACGTTCATATTCTTCCGTGCGCCGCCGAGCGCGCACCATGAGCCGAACACGAACAGCACCTGCCAGCAATACGGATTGAAATACCAGGTGCCGGCCGGATAGGCCTTCAAGTTCCAATCGAATTGCCGGGCGGCCAGCCACAACGCGATCGAAGCCAGCATGGTCCAGTTGGGCTGGCGCAGCATCATCCACAATACCGGCGGGAATAGCCCCATCAGCACGATGTAGAGCGGCAGCACGTCGAGGTTGACCGGCTTGAACTTCAATAACAATCCCTGCCGCAGCGTCTCGGTCGCGTTGTCGACGAGGCCTGCGACATTGAATTCGTTGATGATCTCGGAATCGCCAAACCGCAAAGCCAGATAGCTGATCGCGGCAATATAGATCACGAACAGGATGATGTGGGCGACATAGAGCTGCCAGACACGCTTGGTCAGCCGGGTGGCGCCGACGATGAAGCCGCGGTCCAGCATCATACGGGCATAGACGAAGGAGGCGGTGTAGCCGGAAATGAACACGAATAGATCGGCGGCGTCGCTGAACCCGTAATTGCGGGTCGTAATCCAGTTCACGACGTTGTCCGGAATATGATCGAGGAAGATCGCCCAGTTCGCGACCCCGCGGAACAGGTCGAGCCGGAGGTCACGTCCTTTTTCGGGCAGGGTGGCGTTGATTTTCATTGGTGCCGCTTCGCAGTGATGCTTTGAAGAAGATAGCGCCGCCGGCCGCGCCCAGCCGCGAGATTGTCAGCGCGCCGCAGAATGACTATACCGGTTCGGAAAGTAACCTCCGGAGCCAGGAATCACCGATCAAATCCCTGAAAGGTGTATACTATTTCGGCGGTTTCCTCCAAACGCTCGCACGTTCCTAGTCATCATGTCGCATATCTCACGGGGGCCGACCATCCATGACCGCACGCATTTTTAAGCCCGCCAAAAACGCGATGCAATCGGGGCGGGCGACAACCCATGAATGGCAGCTCGATTACGAGCCCGAGCAGCCGCGGGCGATCGAACCCCTGATGGGCTGGACCTCGTCCGGCGATATGAAGCAGCAGCTGACGTTGCGTTTTCCGACCCAGGAGGAGGCGATCGCCTATTGCGAGCGCAAGGGCATTCCCTATCAGGTGATCGAGCCGAAGGATTCGGTGCGCCGGCCGGTCGCCTATGCCGACAATTTCTCGTTCCGACGCGGCGAGCCCTGGACCCACTGATTCGCCCTGGCGCCCGTTCCGAACGGGGGCACCCTCAAAATTGCCTCCGGAATATCCAGAACAGGACATTTCAAAAGTTAGGGTTGCACTAGACCGCGACCCGATGACACCATGGCGTAAGCCGCGTACCCCGAATTGCGGCGCACCATATACCAGCCCAAGATATCACCCCAAGGGTCCATGCCGCTTCATTCCACGATTGATCCCAAATCCCAGGATTTCGCGCGCAACGCCGAAGTCATGCGCGGGCTCGTCTCCGAGCTCCGCGAAAAACTCAGCCATGTCGCCGGTGGCGGCGGCGCGGTGTCCCGCAAACGACATACCTCGCGCGGCAAAATGCTGGCGCGCGACCGCGTCGATCTCCTGGTCGATCCCGGTACCGCATTCCTCGAGCTGTCGCCGCTTGCAGCGCATGGCCTTTACGGCGGCGACGTGCATTCGGCGAGCGTGATCACCGGCGTCGGGCGGATCTCGGGCCGCGAATGCATCATCGTGGCCAATGATGCGACCATCAAGGGCGGCACCTATTATCCGATGACGGTGAAGAAGCATCTGCGCGCGCAGGATATCGCGCGGCAGAACAATCTGCCCTGCGTTTACATGGTCGATTCCGGCGGCGCGTTCCTGCCGATGCAGGACGAGATCTTTCCCGACGAGCGGCACTTTGGCCGCATCTTCTATAACCAGGCGCAGATGTCCTCGCAGGGCATTCCGCAGATCGCGATCGTGATGGGCTCCTGCACCGCCGGCGGCGCCTACGTGCCCGCGATGTCGGACGAGAGCATCATTGTGCGCAATCAAGGCACGATTTTCCTCGGCGGACCGCCGCTGGTGAAGGCGGCGACCGGCGAAGTGGTCACGGCCGAAGAACTCGGCGGCGCCGACGTGCATTCGCGGCAGTCCGGTGTCACCGATCATTACGCCCAGAACGATGCGCACGCGATCGGGATCGCGCGGCGGGTGGTCGCGACGCTGAAGCAGCCGGCGCGCGCCGCGCTCAACATGCGTGAGCCGAAGGAGCCGTTGTTTCCAGCGGAGGAAATCTACGGCGTGGTCTCGGCCGACGGCCGCAAGCCGTTCGACGTCCGCGACATCATCGCGCGGCTGGTGGACGGTTCCGAGTTCGACGAATTCAAGAAGCTGTATGGCCAGACCCTGATCTGCGGTTTTGCGCACATCTGGGGTTATCCGGTCGGCATCATCGCCAATAACGGCATCCTGTTCAGCGAGAGCTCGCTGAAGGGCGCGCATTTCATCGAGCTATGCTGCCAACGCAACATTCCGCTGGTGTTTTTGCAGAACATCACCGGCTTCATGGTCGGAAAGAAATACGAAGCGGGCGGCATCGCGCGCGACGGCGCCAAACTGGTGACGGCGGTCGCGACTGCCGGCGTGCCGAAGTTCACCGTTGTGATCGGTGGCTCCTACGGCGCCGGCAATTACGGAATGTGCGGGCGCTCCTATAGCCCGCGCTTCCTCTGGCTGTGGCCGAATGCGCGGATCTCGGTGATGGGCGGCGAGCAGGCCTCGATGGTGCTCAGTCAGGTTCGCCGCGACAATATCGAGGCCAAGGGCGACACCTGGTCGGCCGAGGAGGAAGACAAGTTTCGCGCGCCGATCCGCGCGCAGTATGAGAGCCAGGGCAACCCCTATTACGCTACCGCGCGGCTCTGGGATGACGGCGTGATCGATCCCGCCGACACCAGGCTGGTGCTCGGGCTTGGCTTGTCGGCCGCGTCCAACGCGCCGATCGAGCCGACGAAGTTCGGCCTGTTCAGGATGTGATCATGCACCGCTCGCAAATGTATCGGCGTTTCCGCACGCTCCTGATCGCCAACCGCGGCGAGATCGCCTGCCGCGTCATCCGCACCGCAAAAGCCATGGGCCTGCGCACGGTCGCGGTCTATTCCGAGGCCGATCGCGACGCGATGCATGTGGCGCTGGCCGATGAAGCCGTGCTGCTCGGGCCGGCGCGGGCGCGCGACAGCTATCTCAACATCGAGCGGCTGATCGCGGCGGCCCGCGAGACCGGCGCCGAGGCCGTGCATCCCGGCTACGGGTTCCTGTCGGAGAACGCGGAATTCGCCCAGGCCTGCGCCGACGCCGGGCTGGTGTTCGTCGGTCCCACCGCCGCGATGATGACCGCGATGGGCTCGAAATCCGGCTCGAAAGCGCTGATGGAGAAGGCCGGCGTGCCGCTGGTGCCCGGCTATCACGGCGAGGCCCAGGACGAGGCGACGTTGGCGAAATCAGCCGACAAGATCGGCTTTCCGGTGCTGGTGAAGGCGTCCGCCGGCGGCGGAGGGCGCGGCATGCGCGTGGTGAATTCGGCCGGCGAACTGTCGGCTGCGATCGTCAGCGCCAAGCGGGAAGCCAAGGCGGCGTTCGGCGACGACCGCATGCTGATCGAGAAATTCGTCCAGAACCCGCGCCACATCGAGGTGCAGATCATCGGCGACAGCCACGGCAATCTGCTGTCGCTGTTCGAACGCGAATGCACGCTGCAGCGACGGCATCAGAAGGTGATCGAGGAGGCGCCGTCGCCGACGCTGGATGCCAGGCAGCGCGATACCGTCTGCGCCGCCGCGCGCAAGGCGGCCGGCGCGGTCGGCTATGTCGGGGCCGGTACGATCGAGTTCGTGTCCGACGGCAAGGATGTGTTCTTCATCGAGATGAACACCCGCCTGCAGGTCGAGCATCCCGTGACCGAGTTGATCACCGGTATCGATCTGGTGGAATGGCAGTTGCGCGTCGCGTTCGGCGAAAAACTGCCGCTGGCGCAGGACGAGATCAAGCTGAACGGCCACGCCATCGAGGCGCGGCTCTATGCGGAAAACCCGCAGAAGAACTTTATGCCCTCGGTCGGCAGCATCAAGACCTGGCGCACTCCCGAGGAGGTCGATGGCCTGCGGATCGACGCCGGCTATCGCAGCGGCGATGCGGTGTCACCCTATTACGACGCCATGCTTGCCAAGGTGATCGCGTGGGCGCCGACGCGGGAGGCGGCGATTGATCGGCTCAACCGCGGCCTGGAAGAGACCGACGTTCGCGGTATCGTCACCAATATCCCGTTCCTGTCGGCACTGGTGACGCATCCAAAGGTGCGGGCGAACAAGATCGACACCGGTTTTATCGAGCGCGAACTGACGAATCTGACGGCGACGTCGGGCGCTCCGGGCGATCTCGAACTCGCTGCGGCGGTTGCGGCGATCGTCAACGAGGAGCGGAAAGCGGCACAAACCGAGCCGCACTCGCCGTGGCAGACCTTTGGCTGGATGCCGGTCGGCCGGAGACATCGGGTGTTCTCGTTCCGCCAAGGGCAGAGTGCCGAGCAGAAGGTGACGCTGCAATATGGCAATGGTGCCGCCAGCGTGTCGGTCGGCGATCGCGAATTGGTTTTTACTTCATCGCCCACGGCTGATGGCAGTTTCGATCTCATGCTGAACGGCACGAAAACGCGTGTCGTGGCGGTGATCGAGGGCCACGAGCTTTACCTGCGCACCCGCAACGGCCGCTTCGAATTGCATTGGGTCGATCCGTTCGGCGGAGAGACCGAGGAGCAGGTCGGCGAGGACAAGATCGTGGCGCCGCTGCCGGGGACCGTGGTGGCGTTGCTGGCGGAAGAGGGCGCCATGCTGGAAAAGGGCGCGCCGATCCTGACGCTGGAAGTCATGAAGATGGAGCAAACCCTGCGGGCGCCCTATGCCGGCGTGTTGAAGGCGCTCAAATGCAAGGTCGGCGATATCGTCGGCGAAGGAGTCGAGCTCGCCGAAGTCGAGCCGGCGGCGGCCTGATGAGCGATACCGTCCGCATCGTCGAGGTTGGTCCGCGCGACGGTCTGCAGAACGAGAAGACTCCGATCGGCGTCGCCGAGCGCATTGCCTTCGTCGAGGCACTGATCGGCGCCGGGCTTCACACCGTCGAAGTCGGCGCGTTCGTGTCGCCCAAGGCGATCCCGCAAATGGTCGGTTCGGACCAGGTACTGCGCGGCGTCAGCCGACTCGCCGGCGAATTCCACGTGCTGGTGCCGAACGAGAAGGGTTTTGAGGCATCGCAAGCCGCCGGCGCCAAGGTGATCGCGGTGTTCGCTTCGGCATCCGAGGGATTTTCGCGCGCCAACATCAATTGCTCGGTCGCGGAATCGATCGAGCGCTTCAAGCCGGTGCTCGTCCGCGCCAGGGCCGATGGCATCAAGGTGCGCGGCTATATCTCTTGCGTGCTCGGCTGTCCCTTTGATGGCGAAGTCAAGCCGCAGGCGGTGGTCGACGTCGCCAGGACGCTGTCGGATCTCGGTTGCTACGAAATTTCGCTCGGCGACACCATCGGCGTCGGCACGCCGCTGAAGGCGCGTGAGCTGCTGCGCGCGGTCGCGGGCAGCGTCGCGAAGGAAAATCTCGCGATGCATTTCCATGACACCTACGGCCAGGCGCTGGCCAATCTCTATGCCGGCATGGAGGAGGGAGTCCGCGTGATCGACTCCGCCGCCGGCGGCCTCGGCGGCTGCCCGTATGCGCCCGGCGCGACAGGCAATGTCGCAACCGAGGATGTCGTCTACATGCTCGAGGGCATGGGGATCGACACTGGCGTCGACATGGCGAAGCTGTTGGTCGCCACCAACGAGGTGAGCAGGTTGCTCGGACGGCCACCGGTCAGCCGCGTGGCGCAGGCATTGAATGCGAAGCGGAGCTAGCTAAACACCGTCATTGCGAGCAAAGCGAAGCAATCCATTTTTCCGCAAACGAAGACGAAGTATGGATTGCTTCGTCGCTACGCTCCTCGCAATCACGCGGTGACAGTGACGATAAAATCACCGTCCCCCGTCTGGCCCCATCACCAGATCCGGCAGCCAGGTTGAAATTCCCGGGAAGAAGCACAGCAGCGCCACCGCCAGCATCGTCAACAGCACGAACGGCAGGGTGCCCCAGATCACCTCGCTCAAGGGAGGCGGCGCGCGACGGCAAGCACCGAAATTGCTGCGGTGCACCACTTCGCGGGGCTTCCATTGCCGCCGGATCGTCCAGACGTCAGGACAAGCCGACTTCAAGAATTCGTTACAACGGGTAACGAAGGCCACGCGGGGACCGTCGTGGAAGAAGCGGCAAACGTCGCTTCATCGTTCAATCCAACAAGGATGACCAACCCATGACACTCCCCACCCGCATCGGCCTAGGGGTCTCTGCCGCGCTCGTCTCGCTCAGCCTCGCGCTCGCGCCGGCTGCATTTGCCCAGGACAAGATGGGCAAGGACGACGCAATGAAAAAGGACTCGATGTCCCACGACGCCATGAAGAAGGACGATGGCATGATGAAGAAGGATGGGATGAAGAAAGATGACGCGATGTCGAAAGATGGCATGAAAAAAGACGACGGCATGAAGAAGAACTAAGCGCCGCTACGTCCCGTTGCGGGCTTGCCTCGCGCGAGGCGGGCCCGCATCCTCCGTTATCTCTTCTTGCCCTTGCTCTTGCGCGCGGCGTAGCGCGCGTCGCGCTTGGCCTTTTGTTCGGCCTCAAGCGCCGCCAGCCTCTCGGCTTCTTCTTCCTTTTCGCGCGCGATCCGCGCGGCTTCGGCGGCCGCAGCCACTTCCTCGAGGCGCTTCTGCTCGGCCTTTTCAGCCTCGCGCGCGGCCTTCGCCTCGGCGCGCTTGGCGGCGATCGCCTCGCGCTCGGCCTGGCGCTGCTTCATCGCGGGGTCATCGGGCCCCGGCGCGGCGCGGAACTTGTTGAGGATGTCTTTCCGGGCCTGCTGCGCCGCCTTCTGGCGATCGGCAAAACTCGGTTCCTTGAAGCCACTCATAGAGGAAGCCTTGTTGCTTTCGTGGTTGGTTGCGGACGGGGAAAATCGATTTGACGCTTCAGTAGGTGAACCCAAGCCAAAATGCCAGCGTCCAATTGAGGCAAAGCGGGGAGATTTGGACGTGAACAGCCTGTGGCCAAAGGTGATGCTAATGAGCGCCGTGCCGTCGGCCTGGCTGATCTACGACATGACGAGCGCCACGGAAGCGCCGAGCCGGGCCGTTGCGGTATTGCAATATGGCCTGCTCGCTTGCGCGTTGTTCGGACTGATCGGCTCGCTCGTGAAATTCGCGACCGAGGAATGAGCAGCGACCGGCACGCCGCCGATCTCATTCGGTCACGCCGGACGATCCTGAAAAACTCTAATCAAGTTTGAAATTGTCGCGGTTTGCGGACGTGCCCAAAACCCTGGCGACGGTTTGGGCGGTCATCGCGACCCGATCCGACATCCGCTGGGCTTCCAGCCGGTCCCGCGCCTTTTCCTCGATCAAGACGTCGATCAAGTCGAGTCGCTTGCTCTCGTCGACTGCTTCCGTCAGCAGCTTCTTGTAACGGTGGTAGTCGTAGTCGTTTTCCTGCTTACCCATGCCACGCCTTCGCACACTCTCTTTATTTTGATCGACGGATAGTTTTCCCCAAAAGCGGGATTGCATGCAATCGATCTGCGACCCTCAGGGCGCTTATCACACGTCATTTTTTTCAGGTGTTGCAGATGTGATCAGACGCCCCTTGCGGAACGGTCGGGGGACGCATGATCTATCGACTGCATGGCCATTGAACCGACCAGACCGTGACCAATCCCGAGAAGGGTGGAAGTCGCCGCGGCGCGATCGCGGGATTGCTCGTTGCCGCCGTGATGCTGGCGGCAGGGCTGTGGCTCGCGCGCGAGCTCACGGCAGCGAGCAAGATGCAGGATTGTCTGATGTCGGGACGGACGAATTGCAACGTCATCGAGCCTGCCCGGTGAGGCCACCGGCCGTGCGGCATAACCGCCAAATGTGATTTCGCTCACAGGATAATGGACTGCCCAGACCTATTCTCCGCCATCAAAGAGGAACGACCGCATGACCCATAAGCTCTGGAGTCGCAAGACCCTCATGCTCATCACCGCAATCGGAGCCGCGGCTTGCGTCGTCGCGCTGCTTTCGATTGGATTGACGGCCCACGAACCGGTCACCAACACGGCGCTCGGTCCGGAGTGGCAGTGCAATCGCCTTGCATTCGTCCTTACGACCTGCAGCAGGACGGAGCACCTCGAGTCCGCGTCGGCTCGCCTGCGCAAGGAGCAGGCACCCGGGCGACCGGGGGCATAATACAATTCATCGAAACGTTGGAGTCTTACATGCAGAAGTTTTTTCAAATGGCGATAGCGGGAGCTGCGATCGCGTTCGTATCGACAGGCGTCGCACTCGCCCAAAACGCCGCGGCGAGCGGCGGCACCCCGACTACCGCGCCTGCGGCGACAGCGGCCACCTCTTCGGACACGGCCACGACCGACAAGGCTGCGCCGAACAAGAAAAAGAAGACCGCGAAGATGACGCGGCAGCAGGAAATCGACAAATCGGTCGACAACGGCACCGTGCCGGCGCGCTATCGCAGCCGGGTGCCAAAGGAATACCAGCAATATATTCCGTTCGAGAAGCAGTAACCGCCCCTGCGGCCTGAACGGCGCCGCCCCGCCGCCGTCAAGCGTTGTTAACTCGTCTGCTCTATCACGCCTGAATGACATCTCCGGCAGCCTCCGCATCCGTGTCATCAATGCGCGGATCGAATCGTAATGGCTGCGAGTGGCATCACGGCGATCTCTATTTCCTCAATAGAGAAGCGTTAAATCTTTGCTGCAATACTGCCTCAAGAAGCTCCATTGGGACTTGGGGGAGTTCAGCGCGAATGGTCGAAACTCGGATTGCGCCGCGCGTCCGCGTTATGAAGGCCGCGAAGATTGATTACGGTGGCGACAAGTATCCCTGCATGGTCCGCGATATATCGACTACTGGTGCCGCTCTGGACTTCCCAGACCTGGTCCGTATTCCCGATCAGTTCACATTGATCATGCGGGAGGATGGATTGAAGCTGCCCTGTCATGTCGTCTGGCGCAGGGAATACCGGGTGGGAGTCGCATTCGATTAGGAGGGCGCCCCGACCTCAACTTGCCGGAACGCCACGCCCAGCCGGTTCTCTTTTCGCCATATGACGCGGCAATGCCGGCGGAATGGATCGGCCTGCATGACGAGTTCGAACTCGTGCGGAATAGTCGACGTGTAGGGGACCTCGAGCGCGGCGCCTTCCTCTGACAGGTTTCGGACGGCGCAACTATACGCACCGCGCTCGAATTCGATCGTTCCGCTTTTCAGAACACGACGTCGCTTGGCCTTACGTTTTTCGTCCATGCGCTCAGCTCCCTTCCGGTGACGACGGTATAGAGGTAATTCCTTGAACCAGGGTTACCCGCGTGGACTAAAGAGGGGCACGCATAGTTAATGCGAATGTCTTCAATTGAGGCAACGAATTAGCGCGAAAGTAAAAAACAGCATTTCATCTTGAGCCAGGGAGAATTTCATGACCGATCGCATCAAGATTGTCTGCTCAAACTGCCGCAGGATATTCGGTGAACGGGCGCAACGGCTGAAGCAGGGCTATCAGACACAGTGTCCGCATTGCATGAGGTTGATTACCTTCGACAGCAGTTCGGAAGACCCGAACATCAGGCGCCCGCTGAAGGCTGCGCGAGACTTCCGGATAGCCGCAGAAGAAGCGGTGGTGGTGGCTCGAATGGCAGCGCAGGCGCCGAAGCGCAATTCTGTGTATTGATTGGTTGGCGGCCCGAGCTTGGGTCTACTGACCATGCCCCGGCGGATAACCGCCTGTCCGCTCCGCCCGCAAAATGAAAAGAGCGGGAAGGACTATCCGCGCGCCGAAGCCCGAGCAGGCGCCGGCAAACTAAAAAATAGTTCTACCTCATAACGATGTTAGCGATGACGTAAGCCAGCGGCGTAGGCTGATCGTCTTTTCGTGGCGTTGGGGAGACGCTGCCATGATCGATTTTTCTGCTAAATTGGAGCGGTTCGAAACGCTCACCGCCGAATGCGAACTGATTGCCAAGCTGGCAATGGACCGGGGAAAGCGCGAACTCTATTTGGCGCTTGCGCTGCACTATAGCGAGTTGGCCGCCGACGTACGCAAGATAATGGCGGCCAAGGACGTCGCGTGATGGGTGCGTAACGGAGTACCGCACTCGGTGGCTTCCTGAATCCGGAAGGCCAGGATTTCAGCGAAGCTGCCGATGTTCGCGAGGACGGCTTACTTATGAGACCGTTTCTTGCGCGGCCTCGGTTTGGCTGGCTTGGCGAAATATGGATTGACCACGCATTGGGCCGATCGGCCCGATGCCGATGCCGCGCACTGAGCCATCGTGGTGTAACTGCAGTCGAAGTAGTAGTGCACCATGTCGTCGTAGACTTGGAGGCAAACCGGATAGTTCGGATCGTAGGTCTGAGCCAGTGCAGGCGCAGTTTTCAGGACCGCTACGACCGCCAGAATCACTAAAGCTGGAATGCGCATCATCATATCCTCACTTGGATGGTCGTTGCCTCATGCCTAAACCCTTGGAGCCAGTCGGGACCGGCAGAGACCTTGATGGCGCGCTTCGGAATGCAGAACTGGAGAAGGTGCTGGCGCATGATGCTCAAACTGGCCTCAGGAGATTGGCGGTCCCAGCAGGATTCGAACCTGCAACCCGCGGAGTAGAAATCCGCTACTCTATCCAGTTGAGCTATGGGACCGTCTGGGGCGTCGCCCGCGGGGCCTTGTAGCACCGCCAATATGAAAAATCCGCCCCTCCGCCAAGCCCCGTTCCGAACCGAATTGGGGATTAGGGCGACAAAGGCTGGCGGTGGGCCGCTGGCCGTGGTCTGCCCATAAGCGTGATGCCGCGCCGGGAAGCCGGCGGCGGCGCTAGTGGACCTATTTGGCAATGTTGGACGCGACTTTTTCGCCTCGCCCTTTCCGCGCCATCAGTCCGTCACCTTTCCGCGCATTTTTATTCGTCACGCGGCGTTCGTCCGCGCAGGGAGCCCCATCATGATCGGTTTGGTTCGCGCCGCAGCAGTTTGCGCCACGCTGGCGCTTGGCCTCATCCCGGCGCTGGCGGCGGACAAGGCCTTCAAACGCGACGATCTCGCCGATTCCGCGATCAAGTTGGAAGCCCAGATCAAGAGCGAGGCCGGGCCGGTTGCCAAGACCACAGCGACCTTGCGAACCGATGCAGATACCGCCTTCCAGCGGTTAGATTTCCGCACCGGGCTGCAGATTTTGGGACAGATCGCCGCCACCACGCCGGAGGACAGCGCCAACTGGCTGCGGTTGGCCAAAACCATCTTCCAGATCCGCTCCAACTCGTCGAGCGAGCAAACCTTCCTCCTGGAGCGGGCTTCGACGGCCGCCTACCTCGCCTACCAGCGCGCCGGTAACGCCGCAGAGGAGGCTGATGCGCTGGCCGTGCTTGGCCGGGCGCTGTCGGATCGCAAGCTGTGGCGGCCTGCGCTCGATGCGCTCCGGCTGTCGCTTGACATGCGCGAGGTTGCCGCGGTCCGCGGCCAGTATGAGAGGATGCGGGACGAGCACGGTTTCAGGCTGCTGGACTATACCGTCAATTCCAACTCGGCCTCGCCGCGGGCTTGCTTCCAGTTTTCGGAGGAATTGGCAAAGCGGGTCGATTTCGCGCCGTTCCTGGCGCAGGCGGGGAGCGACAAGCCGGCGCTGACGGCGGAAGGCAAGCAACTCTGCGTCGATGGGTTGAAGCACGGCGAGCGCTACAACATCAACTTGCGCGCCGGGCTCCCGTCCACGGTCAAGGAGAGCCTGCCGAAATCGGCCGAGTTCAACATCTATGTCCGGGACCGCAAGCCGTTCGTGCGCTTCACCGGGCGCGCCTATGTACTGCCGCGCACGGGACAGCGGGGCATCCCGCTGGTCAGCGTCAATACGCCGGCGGTGAAGGTGGACGTGTTCCGAATCGGCGACCGCAACCTGATCAACACGGTGATCGACAGCGATTTTCAGCGCACGCTGAGCCGTTACCAGCTTTCCGACCTCGGCGACGAGCGCGGCGTAAAAGTCTGGTCCGGCGAACTCGCGACCGCCACCACGCTGAACCAGGACGTCATCACCGCATTCCCCGTGGACCAGGCGCTCGGCGACCTGCAGCCGGGCGTCTACGTCATGACGGCGGCGACCAAGGGCCCCGGCAGCGACGATGACGGCACGCTGGCGACGCAATGGTTCATCGTCTCCGACATGGGCTTGACCGCGTTTTCCGGAAACGACGGTATCCATGTATTCGTCAATTCACTGGCCTCCACCGATCCGGTCTCAAAGGTCGAGGTGCGGCTGGTCGCCCGCAACAACGAGATCCTGGCGACCCGCAAGACCGACGACAGCGGCCACGTACTATTCGAGGCGGGCCTGGCGCGCGGCGAGGGCGGACTGTCGCCGGCGCTGTTGACCGTAACGAGCGAGAAGGCCGACTACGCCTTCCTCAGCCTGAAGACCAACGCGTTCGACCTCACCGACCGCGGGGTCGCGGGGCGGGTCGTTCCGGCCGGGGCCGACTGCCTTCGTCTATGCCGAGCGCGGGGTCTACCGCTCCAATGAGACCGTCTACCTGACTGCCCTGCTGCGCGACGGGCAGGGCAATGCTGTGACCGGCGGGCCGCTGACGCTGGTGATCGAGCGCCCCGATGGCGTCGAGTTCCGCCGCGCGGTGCTGCCCGACCAGGGAGCCGGTGGCCGGAGCATGGCGTTGCAGCTCAATTCAGCGGTCCCGACCGGGACCTGGCGGGCGCGCGCCTTTACCGATCCGAAGGGGGCGTCGGTCGGGGAGACCACCTTCATGGTCGAGGATTACATCCCCGAACGAATCGAATTCGAGCTTTCGGCCAAGGAGAAGCTGATCAAAGCTGAAGTTCCGGTAGAACTTAAGGTCGACGGACATTTCCTTTACGGCGCACCGGCTTCCGGACTGCAGCTCGAGGGCGACATGTTGGTGGCACCGAGCACCGGGCGGCCCGGTTTTCCCGGCTACCAGTTCGGCGTCGCCGACGAAGATACCGCCAGCAACGAGCGCACGCCGATCGAGAACCTGCCCGAGGCCGACGCCAATGGCGTCGCGACCTTCCCGGTCAAGCTGGACAAACCGCCGACCTCAACCCGGCCGCAGGAGGCCCAGATCTTTATCCGCATGGCGGAGAGCGGTGGCCGGGCGGTCGAGCGCAAACTGGTGCTGCCAGTGGCGCCCGCGACCTCGCTGATCGGCATCAAGCCGCTGTTCGGTGACAAGAACGTCGCGGAAGGCGACAAAGCCGAATTCGATGTCGTGTTCATCGCCCCCGACGGCAAGCAATTGCCGCGCGACGGGCTGCGCTACGAACTCCTGAAGATGGAGTCCCGCTACCAGTGGTATCGGCAGAATTCCTCCTGGGACTATGAGCCTGTCAAGTCGACCAGCCGCGTCGCCGATGGCGACGTCAGTCTCGACGCCGACAAGCCGTCGCGGCTGTCGTTCTCGCCCCAGGCCGGCCGTTACCGGCTCGACGTCAAGTCGACCGATGCAGACGGACCAATTACCTCGGTGCAGTTCGACGTCGGCTGGTATTCCGATGGCAGCGCCGACACGCCGGACCTGCTGGAGACCTCGATCGACAAGCCGCAATACCAGTCCGGCGATACCATGGCGGTGTCGGTGAATGCGCGCTCCGCCGGCAAGCTGACCATCAACGTGCTCGGCGACCGCCTGCTGACGACGCAGACCATTGATGTCAAGGAAGGCACCCAGCAGGTCAAAATCCCCGTCGGCAAGGATTGGGGCACCGGCGCCTACGTGATGACCACGCTGCGCCGCCCGCTCGATGCCACCGCCCAACGCATGCCGGGACGCGCGATCGGCCTGAAATGGTTCGGCATCGACAAAAACGCCCGCACGCTGCAGGTCAATCTGACGCCGCCTCCGCTGGTCCGTCCGGGATCGGCCTTGAAGATCCCGGTCAAACTCGGCGGGCTCAACCCGGGCGAGGACGCCAAGGTGGTAGTGGCCGCGGTCGATGTCGGCATCCTCAACCTGACCAACTACAAGCCGCCGGCACCCGACGATTACTATCTCGGCCAGCGCCGCCTGACGGCCGAAATCCGCGACATCTACGGGCAACTGATCGACGGCATGCAGGGCACACGCGGCCAGATCAGGAGCGGCGGCGATTCCGCGGGCGCCGAGCTGCAGGGCAGCCCGCCGACGCAAAAGCCCTTGGCGCTCTATTCCGGGATCGTCACCGTCGGGGCCGATGGCACCGCGGAGATCAGTTTTGATATCCCGGAGTTTGCCGGCACCGCCCGGGTCATGGCAGTCGCGTGGAGCTCCACTAAACTCGGACGTGCCACCACCGACGTCACCGTACGCGATCCCGTGGTGCTGACGGCGACGCTGCCGCGCTTCCTGCTCAACGGCGACCACGGCACCATGAGCATGGACCTCGATAACGTCGAGGGCGCCGCCGGCGATTACACCATCAGCATCAAAACCTCGGGACCTGTGAAGGTATCGGGCAATCCCGCCACCAACGTAAAACTAGCGGCCAAGCAGCGGACCTCGATGACGCTAGCGCTGGACGCCGGCGGTGCCGGGACCGCCAATCTCGACGTCGACATATCAGGGCCGAACGGGCTGACGTTGGCGCGGCATTATGCACTTGACGTCAAGCCTGCGACGCAAGTCCTGGCCCGTCGCTCGATCCGGACATTGGCCAAAGGCGAAAGCCTTACGCTGACCTCGGACATGTTCTCCGATCTCGTCTCGGGCACCGGCAGCGTTTCGCTGTCCGCAAGCCTGTCCACGGCGCTCGACGCCGCGACCATCCTGAAGGCGTTGGACCGCTATCCGCATGGCTGTTCGGAGCAGATCACCAGCCGCGCCATGCCGCTCTTGTATGTCAACGATCTCGCGGCCGGCGCGCATCTGGCGATGGACTCGGCCATCGACGAGCGCATCAAGGACGCCATCGATCGGCTGCTGGCGCGTCAGGGCTCGAACGGGTCGTTCGGGCTGTGGTCAGCCGGCGGCGATGACGCCTGGCTGGACGCCTACGTCACCGACTTCCTGACCCGCGCCCGCGAAAAGGGCTTTGCGGTGCCGGATGTGCTGTTCAAGAACGCGCTGGACCGCATCAGAAACTCGGTGGTCAACGCCAACGAGCCGGAAAAGGACGGGGGCCGCGACTTGGCCTACGGCCTCTACGTGCTCGCCCGCAATGGCGCAGCTCCAATCGGCGATCTGCGCTACCTCGCCGACACCAAGCTCGGCAATCTCGCCACCCCCATTGCAAAATCGCAACTGGCGGCGGCGCTGGCGCTGGTCGGCGACAAGGCGAGGGCGGAGCGGGTCTATGCCGCCGCGCTGGAAGCGCTCAATCCGAAGCCGGTGATCGAGTATGGCCGGGTCGACTACGGCTCGGCCCTGCGCGACGCCGCTGCTTTGGTCTCGCTCGCCGGCGAAGGCAACGCGCCCCGGGCAACCCTGACCCAGGCGGTCGCACGCGTCGAAGCGGCGCGCGGGCTGACACCGTACACCTCGACCCAGGAAAACGCCTGGATGGTGCTCGCCGCGCGGGCGTTGGCCAGGGAAACGCTGACGCTCGACATCGATGGGCAGCCGATCAAGTCCGCGGTCTTCCGCAGCTACAAGGCGGAAGCCCTGACCGGGAAGCCGATCCGGATCAGCAACACCGGCGACGCTCCGCTGCAGGCGGTGGTCTCGGTCTCGGGCTCGCCGATCACACCGGAGCCTGCGGCGTCGAACGGCTTCAAGATCGAGCGCAATTATTTCACCCTCGACGGCAAACCGGCCGACGTCAGCAAGGCGAAGCAGAACGATCGCTTCGCGGTGGTGTTGAAGATCACCGAGGCCAAGCCGGAATACGGACACATCATGGTGTCGGATTATCTCCCGGCCGGGCTCGAGATCGACAACCCGCATCTGGTGTCATCGGGCGATAGCGGCACGCTCGACTGGATCGAGGATGGCGAGGAGCCTGAAAATACCGAGTTCCGCGACGACCGCTTCACCGCGGCCATCGATCGCAAAAGCGATGACAAATCGGTGTTCACGGTTGCCTATGTCGTGCGCGCTGTGTCTCCGGGTAAATACGTGCTGCCGCAGGCCTATGTCGAGGACATGTACAACCCCTCGCGCTACGGCCGCTCGGGCACCGGTGCGGTTGAGGTACGATCGGCGAAATGAATGACGGTGGAACGATAGGTGGCGAGGCGAGCGACGCGGCTCGGCAGTCTCCGTCGTCATGCCCGGGCTTGACCCGGGCATCCACGCCCACGGTCGCCACAAAGGGAGACGTGGACGGCCGGGACAAGCCCGGCCATGACGGCGCTGGAAAGCGGCGCCTGGCGCGGGTGGCCGTGATCGCGGCCGCGGCGCTCGTTGTGATTGGGTGTGCTTTCGCCGCCTGGGTCGCCTCGCTCGGCCCGTTGCCGCTCGCGCAAGCCCGGCAAGTCTCCACCACCATCGTCGACCGCAACGGCAAACTGCTGCGCGCCTACGCGATGGCGGATGGCCGTTGGCGTCTGCCGGTCGATGCCAGGACCACCGTCGATCCCGGCTATCTCAGGCTGTTGCTGGCCTACGAGGATCGGACGGTTCTATTCGCATGGCGGCGTCGATCCGCTGGCGCTTTCGCGTGCCGCGTTGCAGCTCGTCACGCGGGGCCATGTCGTCTCCGGCGGCTCGACGATCACAATGCAATTGGCGCGGCTGATGGAGCCGCGGCGCGAGCGCTCGGTTTATGCCAAGCTGAGGCAGATGGTGCGGGCGGTCGAGATCGAGCGGCAGCTGACAAAGGGCCAGATCCTCGATCTCTATCTGGCGCTGGCGCCATTCGGCGGCAATCTCGAGGGCGTGCGCGCCGCCTCGATCGCCTATTTCGGCAAGGAGCCGAAACGGCTGTCGCTGGCCGAGTCGGCGCTGCTGGTGGCGCTGCCGCAGTCGCCGGAACGGCGGCGGCTCGACCGTCATCCGCAAGCCGCGCACGCGGCGCGCGATCGCGTGCTGGATCGCATGGTCGAAGACGGCGTGATTTCGAAGGACGACGCGCTGCAGGCCAGGGCGGCGCCAGTGCCGCAGATGCGCAAGTCGATACCGATTTTGGCGCCGCATTCCTCCGACGCCGCCCTTGCGACATTCAAGGACACGCCGGTCATCAAGCTGACGCTGGATTCGAATCTGCAGAGAGTACTGGAAGCGCTGGCGCGCGACCGTGCCATTGCGCTAGGGCCGAACATTTCGGTCGCGATCATCGCCGTCGACAATGAGAGCGGCGAGGTGTTGGCGCGGGTCGGCTCGTCAGATTATTTCGACGAACGTCGGGCAGGGCAGGTCGACATGACCCGCGCGGTGCGCTCGCCGGGATCGACGCTGAAACCGTTCATCTATGGTCTCGCCTTCGAGGACGGTTTTGTGCATCCCGAGAGCCTGATCGACGATCGGCCGATCCGCTTCGGCTCGTATGCGCCGGAAAATTTCGACATGACGTTTCAGGGCACGGTGCCGGTGCGCAAGGCGCTGCAGCTATCGCTGAACGTCCCGGCGATCGCGCTGCTCGACCGCGTCGGTGCCAGCCGTCTGTCGTCCCGCCTGAAACAGGCCGGCGGCAATCTGGTGCTGCCGAAGGACGAGGCGCCGGGGCTGGCCATGGGACTCGGCGGCGTCGGTGTCACCTTGCAGGATTTGGCGCAGCTCTACGCAGGGCTGGCGCGTCTTGGCGCCACCAAGCCGCTGCGCGAGATCATGGTGGCCAGGGACGATCGCGAACCCATGCGGCTGATGGACCAGGCTGCGGCCTGGCAGGTCGGCAATGTACTGCTCGGCACGCCGCCGCCGGAAAACGGCGTGCACAACAGGATCGCGTTCAAGACCGGCACCAGCTACGGGTACCGCGACGCTTGGTCGATAGGTTTTGACGGCCGCGTCACGATCGGCGTATGGGTCGGACGGCCCGACGGCGCGCCGGTGCCGGGCCTGATCGGGCGCACCGCCGCCGCGCCGATCCTGTTCGACGCCTTTGCGCGGACCGGAAAAATCCCGGCTGCATTGCCGAAGCCGCCAAAGAGCGTGCTGATCGCCGGCAATGCCAAACTGCCGCTGCCGCTGAGGCGGTTCCGCCCCTGGGGCGAACTGGTGCGGACCGGCAGCGATCAGGCGCCGCACATCCAGTTTCCACTGAACGGCTCGCGGATCGACGTCGACCGCTCCAATAACGGCCAGTTCGCGGCGATGCCGGTCAAGGTTGCCGGCGGGGTCCTGCCGCTGACCGTGCTGGTCAACGGTATTTCCGCTGGCGACATCGACAGCCGTCGCCAGCGCCTGATCGATCCGCCCGGCCCCGGCTTTGCGCGTTTGACGGTGATCGACGCCACGGGAGCCGCGGATACCGTGGTGATCCGGGTACAGTGAGCCGCGAAGGCACGTAATAAGCGGACTGCAGTGTTGTTTGCAGTGCGGTTTCATCGTATGCGATCAGCATGGTTGAAACCGCCCAAATCAGGCGTTTTGGAGCAGGCCAACAGTCTGTCAAACCTGCGAATTCCAGCCGCAGGTTGCTCGCCGCATTCGACTTCGCGACCGCCAGTCACTGGCGCGCGGTTGCGTTCCTGACGCTGTGCGGCCTGCTGTTCTTCCTGCCCGGATTTTTCACCATTCCGCCCATCGATCGCGATGAGGCGCGGTTCGCCCAGGCAACCAAGCAGATGGTCGAAAGCGGCGATTTCGTCGATATCCGCTTCCAGGACGATGTCCGCTACAAGAAGCCGGTCGGCGTCTACTGGTTGCAGGCGGCGACCGTCGAAACCGCTTCCGCGCTTGGCCTGCCGCGGGCGCAGGTGCGCATCTGGCTCTACCGCGTTCCGTCGCTGATCGGCGCCATCGGCGCCGTGCTCTTGACCTACTGGACGGCGCTGGCCTTCGTAACCCGGCGCGGCGCCGCGCTTGCCGCGCTGATGATGTGCGCCTCCGTGCTGCTTGGCGCCGAGGCGCGGCTGGCCAAGACCGACGCACTGCTGCTGCTCACCGTCACCGCCGCGATGGGCGCGCTGGCGCGAGTGTATTTGTCCTGGCAGCGCGGCGAGGATCCGGCGCATCCGCCCTGGTCGTCGCCCGCGATCTTCTGGACGGCACTGGCCGGCGGCATCCTGCTGAAGGGCCCGCTGATCCTGATGTTTGTCGGGCTGACCATCGCGGTATTGGCCTTCCTCGACCGCTCGGCGGCCTGGTTTTGGCGCATGCGCCCGGTCTGGGGCCTGATCGTGGCTCCTGGTGCTCGTCCTGCCATGGTTCGTCGCGATCTTCTGGCGTGCGGGTGACGCCTTCTTCGCCAATTCCATCGGCGGCGACATGTTGAGCAAGCTCGGCGCTCAGGAATCCCACGGCGCACCGCCGGGACTCTATCTCCTGCTGTTCTGGATCACGTTCTGGCCGGGTGCGCCGCTGGCGGGGATGGCGGCGCCCGCAATCTGGCGGGCGCGGCGCGAACCCGGCGCGCAATATCTGCTGGCGTGGCTGATCCCGTCCTGGATCGTGTTCGAAGCCGTGCTGACCAAGCTGCCGCATTATGTGCTGCCGCTCTATCCGGCGATCGCGATCCTGACGGCCGGCGCGCTGGAACGGCGGGTGCTGTCACGGTCCTGGCTGATCCGCGGCGCGGCGTGGTGGTTCGCGATCCCCGCGATTGCATCGGTCGTCGCGATCGTCGTCGCGATCAAGCTCATGCATCAGCCGGTATTTCCGGCCTGGCCGTTCCTGGCGGCGGCGATGATCTTCGGCCTGTTCGCCTGGTGGCTGTTTGAGGATGCCCGCGCCGAGCGCTCGCTGTTAAATGCGGTCATTGCCGCGGTGCTGCTGTCGGCAGGCATCTACGGTGTCGTCATCCCGTCGCTGACGCCGCTATTTCCGAGCGCCGAGGTCGCGCGGGCCTTGCGCAATGTCGTCTGCGTCGGGCCGAAAGCCGCGGCCGCCGGCTTCCACGAGCCGAGCCTTGTGTTCATGACGGGTACCGCGACGATGCTCACGGACGGCTCGGGCGCCGCGGACTTCCTGGGGCAGGGCGCGTGCCGGTTCGCGCTGGTGGAGTCCCGCTCCGAACGCAGCTTCCTGCAGCGTGCCGAGGCTATCGGCCTGCGCTACAATGCGCCGGTCCGCGTCGACGGCTACAACATCTCGCAGGGCAGGCCGATCTCGATCGCGATCTTCCGGTCCGAGGGGACGGAGTAGATGCAGACCGGCGGCGGCGTACCCGCCAATTATTTCTCGCGTTTCGTGATGTTCGCGTGGTTCTCCCTGACGCAGCTCGTGCGCGCCCCGTCGCATTCACGGCGCGCGGAAGCCGCGCGGCGCTCGGCGCGCCATGGGCTGTGGCTGACGGCCGTCATCGGCGCCGCCATCATCGCGTTGATGTATGCGTTCGACGTGCGGGAGATCGGCCTGATGCCGCCACGCGGCACCGCGAGTTTGTGGCCGATCCGCATCCTCACCGACTTCGGCAAGGACGAGTATGTGCTGTGGTCGCTGGCCGCGCTGTTGATCGCTGTTGCGATCGTTGCACCGGCGTTGCACGGCATCCCGCGGTCGCTGTTGTTCGGTTTGGGAACGCGACTTCAGTTCCTGTTCCTGGCCGTGCTGGTGCCAGTTATGATCGGAGAGCTGATCAAATGGAGCGTCGGCCGCGGCCGGCCATTCGTCGATGGCAAGGCTGACGCGTTCAACTTCTCGCACTTCGCAGGAACTCAGGCCTATTCGAGCTTTCCCTCCGGCCACTCCATCACGGCATTTGCGCTCGCCTTCGCCGTGTCAGCGGTTTGGCCGCAGGCGCGGATCGCGATGGTGACCTATGCGCTTGTGATCGCCGCAACCCGCCTGGTGCTGCTGGCCCATCATCCGAGCGACGTCGTCGCCGGCGCCCTGGTCGGCATCACGGGCGCGATGTTCGTGCGTTACTGGTTCGCCGCCCGCCGGCTGGGGTTTGCGATCCATGGCGATGGCACGATTGTGCCGTTGCCCGGCCCCTCGTCAGGCCGCCTCAAAAGGGTTGCCCAGGGGGCCTCCGCCCCATAAAAGCGGTCGCCGCGACGGTCCATCCGGCGGTTCCGGCCTCCGGGCCTTCAATTCAAACCAAGAGTTCCGATTTGCCTTCTTCCGACAATGCTGCGGTGGCCGTTTCCATCGTTGTGCCGGTGCGCAACGAAGCCGAAAATGTGGCTCCCTTGATTGCGGAGATTACCAGCGCGTTGGATGGCCGCTGGATCTACGAGATCGTCTATGTGAACGACGGCTCGACGGACGCGACGGCCGCGCGGCTTGGCGCGCTCATGGAGCAGCGCCCAAATCTCAGGCAACTGCGGCACGCCAGTTCAGCCGGACAATCGGCCGCGGTGCGCAGCGGGGTGCGGGCCGCACGCGGCGCCATCGTGGCGACGCTCGACGGCGACGGGCAAAACAACCCGGCATTCCTGCCGGACCTTATTGCCGCGATCGAGAACGGCGGCGGCCGCGTGGGACTCGCGGCCGGCCAACGGGTCGGACGCAAGGACACCGGTTTCAAGAAGATGCAGTCGCGCATCGCCAACGCCGTGCGCGGCGCGATCCTGCGCGACGGTACGCGCGACACCGGCTGCGGGCTGAAGGCGTTTCCGCGCGAGGTCTTCCTGTCGATGCCCTATTTTGACGGGCTGCATCGTTTCCTCCCCGCCCTGGTCCGCCGTGAAGGTTACGAGATTGCCTATGTCGATGTGATCGACAGGCCGAGGCATGCCGGCGTGTCGAACTACGGCTTCTTTGATCGATTATGGATCGGGATCATGGATCTCGCCGGCGTATGGTGGCTGATCCGCCGCAAGAAACCGACGCCCGTTGCGACCGAGGTGACGCGATGATTATTCAATACGGGCAGGCGCTCGGCGACTATCTTTATGATGTCTTCGTCGCCAAATTTGATTTCTGGCTGGCATTTGGCCTGATCGCGCAACTGCTGTTCACCGCGCGCTTTCTGGTTCAGTGGATTTCCAGCGAGCGCGCCGGACAAAGCGTGGTGCCGATGGCGTTCTGGTTCTTCTCGATGGGCGGAGGCTTGATGACGCTGGTCTACGGCGTCGCCAAGCGGGAGCCGGTCATTATCCTCGGCCAGGGCCTGGCTACGATCATCTATGTCCGCAACATCATGCTGATCGTGAAGAATCGCGGGCAGGCGTCAAGGACTCTGGATCGCTGATTACGACCGGCCGGGCGCCGGGGGTGACAACGCTGCGACCTCGCTCTCGGCGCTGCGATAGGCGGCCAACTGGCCGCCGGCGTCGAGCGCGGAATAGGCGACCGAACAGATATGCGAGTGAATGCGCCGGAGATCGCGCAGCACGTCGAGATGAAGCGACGTCGTCTCGATGGTCTCAGGCCGGCCTTCGCGCAAGCGGTCGAGATGACGTTCGGTCGCGGCAAGTTCGGCGTTGCGCAGCGCCGCCTTCTCCGCCAACAGCATCCGAGCCTCGTTGACGTCGCCGGACATGAAGACGCCGAACGCGATTCGCAGCGAATCCACAATGCGCTTGTGGAACGCCGACAGTTCTTCGGCGCCCTCCGGTGAGAACTGGAAGCGCCGCTTGATCTTCTTGGTCGCGAGCTCGCTCAGATTCTTGTCGATGATATCGCCGATGTGCTCGAGGTTGATGGCGAAGGAGATGATCTCCATTGCGCGCTGCCCCTCGCGTTCGTCGAGACTGCCGCGGGTGAGCTTGGTGACATAGAGCTTGATCGCCTCGTCGAGGCTGTCGACGTTGTTGTCCATCCGCGAGACCTGGTCGACCAGCGCGCGGTCATTGGTCATCATCGCCGCCATCACCTTGCGCAGCATGACTTCGACGTGATCGCCCATATGCAGCGTCTCGCGCGCGGCATCCGCCAGCGCCAGCGACGGCGTCTCCAGCGCGCTCTCGTCGAGATAGCGCGGCCGCGACGGGTCGGCCTCCTGCACGCGCTTGGGCAGAATGGTCTTGAGGAGCAGCGCCAGGCTGTCGAGCAGGCCGATGAACAGGATCGCAGTCGCGACGTTGAACGCAATGTGGAACAGAGCGGTCGCCTTGGCGAGATCGGGCTGCCAGGCCTGCAGATGCCCGGCGATCGGACCCAGAAACGGCGCGACCAGGAGGATGCCGACCACGCGGTTAATGAGATTGCCGAGCGGCAGGCGGTAGCTTGCCGGATCGTCGCGGCGCGCGCCTTCAAGAAGCGGATTGACGGCGCTGCCGAGATTGGCGCCGAGTACCAGCGCCAGCGCCGCATAGGGCGAAATGAAGTGCGCGTAGGCGAGCGACATCACGAGCAGCACGCTGGCGACGCTCGAATGCACCACCCAGGTCACGACAGCCCCGATGAACATGCAGAGCACGGGATCGGCGGTGATCGCATTCATGAAGACGCGCGCACCCGGCGCGTTCTCGGCCGGCGCCAGTGTGTCGAGCAGGATGTGCAGCGCAAGCAGCATCAGCCCCAGGCCGATCGAGACGCGGCCGATATCCTTGATGCGCGAGCGCGGTCCGCTGCGAAAGGCGACCAGACCGATGATGAACAGGAGCGGCGCCACGGCAGCGATATTGAACGACAGGATTTGCACAATGAGCGTGGTGCCGACATTGGCGCCGAGCATGATCGCGAGCGCCGGCACCAGGCCGACCAGGCCTTCGGAGGCGAACGAACTGGTGATCAGGGCGGTCGCCGTGCTGCTCTGGAGCAGCGCGGTCAGGCCGAGCCCGGCGGTGAAGGCCGTGAAGCGGTTGTTCAGCGCTTTCGCCAGCAGGAGGCGCAGATCGGGCCCGAACGCGCGCAAGATGCCGCTGTGGACCATGTGCAGGCCCCACAAGAGCAATGCCACGCCACCCATCAGGTCGAGCAGAACCATGCTTCCCATGCGCGTTCGCATCCGAAATCAGATTGAACGATCAGGCTATCGCCAAACGACGCTCGATCAACCCTTTTGCGCAAGATACTTGCCAGATTCAGGTTGCTCCTGGACGGCCGGGAGCGCGGTATGATGATCGCGAGGGCGTAATTCGGGCGGGCGCAACGACAATCGTGTTCGGTAAACGGAGTTCCAAAACAACAGCTACATTGCGAGCGATCCCGATAGGTAAATTCCAACAATTCTTCTGTAAAAGCTTGGGAAGTGGGATGAACCTACCGAGCAACGTCAGGGGTCGACATGTTGGCGAATTGGCGCAAGAGCGAACGTCGTTTGTGCAGGAGTTTTGCGAAGATTCAGTTCGGGACCGGCGCATTGCCGCGCGACTGCATGATCACCGACGTATCGGATGGCGGCCTCAAGATCATCGCCGAATATCCTGAAATTCCCCCTGAATTCACCGTCATCATGTCGACTGGCCGCCCGCGCCACTGCCGCCTGGCGTGGCGGATCGGCTGCGAACTGGGCGCTCAGTTCATCGACTAAAATCCCCGGAGCCGGCCGTTGCCTTGCCGACTGCTGCAAGGCCGGCACCAACCTGCGCGCAGAACGCCCATGATGAGCGAACGACCGCCCGTTTAACCTGAATTTAGGGTTAAGCTGTAAGCATCTTGGCCAGTCGCCGGCCATGGTCCCGGCCATGGTCAAGGTACATGCTCCGGAAGTTGTCCCAACCACCTTATTTCGCGAGGCTCCTTGCGAGCACCGCATCATCAGTGATTCTGGCCGCGATGCTTAGCGGCTGCCAGACCTCGGCAATCTCCGACATAACGGGGTCGCTGGGCGACAAGGCTGAAACCAGCCGTGCGGCCGACCCTCGGCGCGACGTGGAATCCTACCAGGAGCGCTATCGGGCCAACCCCAAGGACGTCGATGCGGCGCTCCAATACGCCAAGGCGCTCCGTGCCTCGGGCCAGCGGGCTCAGGCGGTTGCGGTGCTCGAACAGGCCACCATCGCCAATCCGAGCAACAGGGCGCTCCTGGCGGGATATGGGCGGGCGCTGGCGGACAACGGCAATTTCCAGCAGGCGTTCGACGTGCTGGGTCGCGCCCACAGCCCGGACGATCCCGATTGGCGCATTCTCTCGGCGCAAGGAGCCGTGCTCGATCAACTCGGCCGATTCGAGGAAGCGCGGCAGTACTACGCTAGCGCGCTGAAAATCGCGCCCGACGAACCGTCGGTGCTGTCCAATCTCGGGCTTTCCTACGTGCTTTCGAAGGATCTGCCCAAGGCGGAGGAGACGTTGCGCCGGGCCAATGGCCGTGCGGGCGCGGATCAGCGCGTGCGTGCAAATTTGGCGCTGGCGATCGGGCTGCAGGGCAGGCTTGGCGAAGCCGAAACGCTCGTGAAGGCCGATCTGCCGCCCGAGGAGGCCGCCAAGAACGTCGCCTATCTGAAGCGAATGTTGGCCGGGAAGGAGAACGCCCGCGCAGAGGCGGACAAAAAAATACCGCTCGCGACCGCCCGGCGCTCCGATTGACCGACGACGGACGGGCGAGGGCGCTCGTCCGTCCGCGGTGCGGCCGTGCCTACTTGCGTCGGCCGGCCCGCAACTTCTCGATGATCGGCGACAGCAGCGAACCCTTCGGCTTCTTGATATCGCCGCGGCCCGTCAGCCGCTGTGCGAGATGCAGGAACATCTTGCTGGTGCGGTGGCCGGCTGCGACTTCAGCGATCATCTGGCCGTTATTGGCGGCGGTGCCGAACAGCCGCGAGTCGAACGGAATTGCCGCGATGGGTGGGCTCTCGATGGTCTTGGTGAAGCCGCGCGGCTCGATTTCCGGGCGCTTGGGCATGCGGACCTGATTGAGACAATAGAGCGGCGGCCGGTCGTTGGGCCGGGACGCCTTCAGCACGTTCAGCATGTTCTTGGTGTTGCGCAGATTGGCAAGATCAGGCTCGGCGACAATCAGGATGTCATCCGCGCCGACCAGCGCGCGCTTGGTCCATGCCGACCATTGATGCGGAACGTCGAGCACGATGCAGGGGGTCGTCATGCGCAACGTATCGAAGATCGCATCAAAAGCGTCCGCGCCGAAATCATAGACCTGGTCGAGCGTCGCCGGGGCGGCCAGCAGGCTGAGGCGGTCGGTGCATTTCGAGAGCAGGCGCTCGATCAGCGCGCTGTCGGGCCGCTCCGGCTGGAAGACCGCGTTGGCTATTCCCTGCAATGGGTCCTGATTGTAGTCGAGACCGGCGGTACCAAAGGCGAGGTCGAGATCGATCACCACGGAATCCAGCGCGAGGTCGCGCGCGATCGACCAGGCAACGTTGTGCGCCACGGTGGAGGCGCCGACGCCGCCCTTTGCGCCGACCACGGCGATGATCCGGCCGACGGCGACGGCTTCCGACGCCGCGTAAAGGCTGCAAATCGAACGCACCACGTCGAGCGTCTCGACCGGCCCGATGACGTAGTCGCTGACGCCGCGACGTACCAGCTCGCGGTAGGGCGCGACGTCATTAGCGGAGCCGATCACGACCACGCGGGTGCCGGCGTCGCAGACGGTTGCGAGCTCATCGAGGCCATCAAGGATGTCGCGGCTGCCGTCGGTCTCCAGGATGATCACGTTCGGGGTCGGGGCCGTGTGGTAGGCCTCGATCGCGGCCGCGATGCCGCCCATTTGAACCGAAAGATGGGCCTTGGCGAGGCGACGATCCTCGCTCGCCGCGCGAGCCGCGGCGGCGGTCGCGACGGTCTCGCAAAACGCCTGGACCGACACGCGGGGCGCGGGCGCGATATAATCGTCGGCATGCGGCGGCGTGACGTCGCCTTGCTCTTCGGAGTTGTGACGGGCGTCGCTGCTCATTTGCCTGTGTCGCTGAGTTTGGCCTTGTCGGCTTCGGGATAGGTGGTGGTCGTCGCTACGCCCTTGCGGTACTTCTCGAACGCTACGGAGCGTCGCTCGGTATAGGCGGGACTTTCAGGTCGTGGCTGCTCGAGATCCGCCGGATTGTCGATCATCGCCGCAAGGTTGCGTTGGGTCGCGCAGCCGAAATTGTAGTACGGCTTGTTTTCATTGTAGCCATAGTTGTGGATGGAGGGTCCGAGATCCTCCGGCCACAGACCGCAGGGACCGGCCACCGCCGAAATCTTGGGGTAGCTCAACCTGATCGTCGCGAAGGTTCGCGGATCGTCCGGATGATACTTATGCAAGGTGATGGCGCTGGCGGGCACGCCGCGAGCCGTGAGCACCGCCCGTATTTCGCGGAACGAAACTTCTGCAGCCCGTGAGTTCGGCGTGTCGACGGGTACGTCGGCGATAATCGCGCCGGTCCCTTCCTTGACCCAGGACTGCGCCAGGCCCGCGACATCGATGCGTTGCGAGGTGGACAGGCCGCCGCGTCCATGACCGACGAAGACGACGATCGAGCGATGTCCTTCGTGGATGGCGATCGGATGACGCTGGCGATAATCGACTGGAACGCTCGCCGTCACGATCTCGTTGTCGGTCAGCGTACACGCCCCGAGAGTAGTCGAAAGCCCGATAAGCGCGCCCAACAGGCGCAAGGTCGGCAGACGATCGATCGGCGTTTTCGTTGTCATGGTTCTATCCTCGTCCCGCACCCTTGCCCGCATCCTTGGAGGAGTTTCGTCTCAGTCGATGATGAAGCCGAAATTGCCCTGATAGGCGCCGACGGTCTCGACCGGTCCGGCGAGGCCGTAAATCCTGTTGATGCGGGCGAGCAGTACCGATTGAGAGTCGGACGCCGGCGCAAACCCGTCATCAGGGCGGGACAGTTCCTTCTGCGCGACTGCGCGAACAACATAAGGCGTCACCATGACCATGAGTTCGGTCTGGTTGTTGACGTAGTCCTGACTCCTGAAGAGCGCGCCGAGAATTGGCAATTGGTCGACGCCGGGCAATCCGTTGACGGCCTGTTTGGTCTGTTCCTGGATCAGGCCGGCCATTGCCATGGAGCCACCCGACGGGATCTCCAATGTGGTCTCGGCACGGCGGGTTCGAATCGAGGGAACGGTCAGCGAACTGCCGGCCTGGTTCAAGGTGATGGCGTTCTCGATCGACAGTTCGGAGACCTCGGTCATCACGCGCAAGCTGATGCGCCCCTCGGCAAGCACCACCGGCGTGAAATTGAGCGAGATGCCGAATTTCTTGTACATGATCTGGGTCGTACAGACATGCGTGACCGGATCGCAGGAATAGCCCGCGGGGACCGGAAATTCGCCGCCGGCAATGAATGTCGCGGACTCGCCGGAAATTGCAGTCAGGTTCGGTTCGGCCAGCGTGCGCATCACGCCCGCGCTCTCCATCGCGCGCACGGTCGCTTGCACCGTCGGAAGGCCCTTGGCGATGGCCGTGACCTGTGCGCCGTTCTCGGTAACCAGCGAGCGGCCGTAGGCGGTGAACGGATTGCTGTTGTTGAAGTTCACGACAGCGGTGCCGTAATTCATGCTGGCACTGAGGTCGACGCCCATCTGCTTGACGATGTCGCGCCGCACCTCCGAGACGTTGACCTTCAACATCACCTGGTCGCGGCCGCGGACGGCGATGGAGTTGACGACCTTGTCGGCGCCGCCCACCAGGCGCGCGGCGAGATCGCCGGCCTGCTGCGCCTCGATCGGGCTGGATACCGAGCCGGTGAGGATGACGCCGTCGCCGACGCCTTCGATCTCAATTCCCGGCAACGTCTGCCGGAGCGCGGCGCGCACGCCATTCAGATCGCGCTTGACCGCGATGTCATAGGCCGCGACCTGCTGGCCGTCGGCATCGAAGAACACGACGTTGGTCTGGCCGACCGCCGCGCCGATGATGTAGGCGCGTTGCGCCGAGCGCACCACGGCGTTGGCGATCTTGGGATCGGCGACCAGCACGTCCTTGACGTCGCGCGACAGGTCGATGATTACGGATTTTCCGACACCGAGCGATAGAAACCGTGTCTTGACCGATCCGCCGGCGGCAACCGCCACAGGACGGGCATCGGAATCGGCCGCGACGACCGGGGAGAGGGCCGGATTGAGCGTCAACGCCGCAACGGCCGAGAACGACAGGGCGCGAACGATGAAAGTCCGCATCCCCAATTGATTGCCCCCGCACTTCATATCGAACGTCCTTTCGATCACTTCTGTGTAGTCAGTCACTTCTGTGTGGCCGTCTAGCTGGCGACGCCGTAGCGGATCACGTTGACGCCCGCGCCGCGCATGTTGAGTTGATCCGTGGCGCGATGGGGACACGCGCGATCGATCCGGCGAGCTGCGTGATGGCGTCGGCCCTGTCGCTGCGGCGGATGAAGCTGCCGCTGGCTGTCGCCGCCGGCCAGGTCTGCCGTTGCAGGAGTTCGGATTTGACGGCCTGGCCGAGAGGGATGTCAGACTTTGCGACGAGAACATCTACCGTCGGCAGTTGAGCGACGGGTTCGGCCGCGGCAGGCTTGTTGCTGTCGTCACATCCGCGCAAGAGATATGCGGCAACGCCGCCAGCACTGAAAGCGATGATCAGGACAACGATACGTGCGGTAGTCATACGCATTTACTGTCTATTCATACACCGGGACGCCGAACTGCATGGTGATGAAGCCCGCCCGCCTGCATGACTAAGGGCCAAAAAGTATAAGGGAACTTGCACGCCGCAGTTTTTGGGAGGACTGGATCGCGCGCATTCGTAGCCATGGTGAACGGACGGTTATCGTTGGCAAACACATGCCCGTAGAAATCCGGGCCGTGCTGCGTGAGCTGATCGAGGACGTCCTCTGTCAAGCGCGGCCGCCTGGCCTAAAGGCGTAGTCGCGGCTCATGCGCGATTTGACCGGGCGCGAGGCGGTCAATCGTGCTTGCGAGATCGACAAGACCGGCACGCATCCTCCGCGCCCGATCCGGTCGGTGACAGCTGCCGTCGCCAGGTTCGACAAGCGCGTTTCGATCCGCAACGGGCTCCGCTGTCGTCGGCATGAATCGGCCCGCTTGGCTTGCCCCCGGCGGCAAAGTTCCGGTTCCATCTCAGCCACGTTTCCTCTGCGATGTTGCCGAAGCGTGACAGTTGCGAAACCGCGCTGTGTTAGTCTTCATGCGGCTGACCGGGCGGTCGTACGATTGAATGGTTCGTGCCGGTGGGGGTTCGCAGGGGGACTCAAGCAATGATCCAGCGCATCTGGCTCACCAGCTTCTTCACCTTGGCCATCGCCGCCGCATTGTCGAGCGACGCGACAGCCGCCGACCGCCACAAGCAAGCGCACCATGCCAAGAAGACGCATGAGGCGAGCAGGCACACCGCCGCGCTCGGGAAACAAAGGCATGCGACGCATGCATCGGCGAAGCGGCGCAAGGCGGAGCGTGCCGCCGAGGCAACTTCTCCGAAAGCGGAGAGTCCGCCGCTCTCCGGCGATCTGGCCGCGGTCAAGCAGGCGTTCGATCTTGCGCGCAAGGCCAAGACCGGCGAAGCGACCAATATCGAAAAGACCCTCGGCGATCCGGCGGCCCGCAAGCTTGTCGAATGGTTCGTCCTGCGACACCCCGAATCCGACGCGAGTTTCAGCCGTTACGCAGCATTCATTGCCGATAACCCGAACTGGCCGGGCATCGGCATGATGCGGCGGCGCGCGGAGGCACGGCTGTGGCAGGAGCGTAGCGACGCGGCCACGGTCCACGGCTTTACGCAAGATCGACCGGCGAGCGCCAACGGACGCTTCGCGCTGGCTCGAGCCCTCCTGGCCGAGGGGGACCGCGACGGCGCCGGACGCCAGGTCCGCGAGGCCTGGCGGTCGGAGGAGTTGACGGAGCGCACCGAGACCGAGGCGTTCGAAAGCTTCCACGAACTGCTCACCCGTGACGACCATCGGGCGCGTATGGACAAACGAATAGGCGCCAAGGATTTCGCTGGCGCGATGCGCGCCGCGCGCCGCCTCGGCGACGCCGACCGCTCCATCGTGAAAGCGTGCGCCGCCGTTGCAGGGAACGCCGACAAGGCGCTTGGGCGGCTCGATGACGTCGCAAGCGAGGCCCGGCAGGATTTGGGCTACACGCTCTGCCGAGTTCAGTGGACGATGCGCCACGACAGGATTGCTGAGGCAATCCGTCTGGTGCTGGCGGCATCGTCGGAGACGATGGCGCTTCAGGATACGGACCAATGGTGGCGCGAGCGGCGCACGCTCGCCCGCAAGCTGCTCGATCTCGGTGACTTCGAGAGCGCATATCGAGTTGTGCGCGCGGCCGCGCTGCCGGCAAACGAATTCTATCGGGCTGATTTCCATTTCATGACCGGCTGGATTGCGCTGCGCTACCTCAACGATCCCGTGACGGCGCGCTCGCATTTCGCCCATATTGACGATGGATCGGTCAACCCGATCGTGCTTGCGCGGGCGAGCTACTGGCGCGGCCGCGCTGCCGAAGCGATCGGCAACAATGATGAAATGCGCGCCAACTATGAAGTGGCCGCTCGCCAGCCTACCGCCTATTACGGACAGCTTGCGCGCGCCAAGCTCGGGCTCGAGCGGATGGAACTGCGGCCCCCGCTGCCGGCTGATCCCGTCGCCACAAGCGCGCTTTCGGACGAACGCGTGCGCGCGGCCGACATGCTCTATGCGATCGGCGAGCGCGACGTTGTCCTGAGTTTCGCGACAAGTCTCGCGGAGCAGAGTGCAGACCCTGCGCCGCTGGCCGCGCTCGGCGAGCTGACGGCCCGGCGGAACGACGCGCGCGCCATGCTGCAGATCGGCAAGAATGCGCTGGCGCGGGGACTGGCGCTGGACGTTTACGCCTTCCCGACGATCGGCATACCGCAGCACAGTCCGATCGGCCCTGAAATCGAGCCCAGCATCATCTACTCGGTGGCTCGCACCGAAAGCGCGTTCGACCAGCGCGACAAATCGGCGGCCAATGCGGTCGGCTTGATGCAGGTCACTCCGGAAGCCGGTCGCGACACCGCGAAACGGTTCGGCGTCAGCTACGACTGGGATCGGATGGTCTCCGATCCCGTCTACAACACGCAGATGGGCGCGGGCGAACTTTCCGCGCTGCTGCGGGAATATAGCGGCTCCCACATCATGACGTTCGCCGGCTATAACGCCGGCCGCGGCCGGGTTCGTGATTGGGTGAAGCAATATGGCGATCCGCGTGATCCCAAGGTGGATGCGGTCGATTGGGTAGAACGCATTCCGTTTGCCGAAACGCGCAACTACGTCCAGCGCGTGATGGAGAATTTGCAGGTTTACCGAGCGAGGTTTGGTTCCTCCGGAACGGTAATGACGAAGTTCGAGCAACCTCACGGGACGGCGCAGGAGGCCAACTCGGCCGCGCTGGCGTCACCCTAAGCTTTCGCTTCGGAGTGAAGCGGCTGGCTTAGGCGCTCAGCCGTGCGAGCGCCGTCCAGTCGAAATTCACGCCGTGACCCGAACGCGTAGGCGCCAGTGCCATGCCCGCTTCGAGGACGAGCGGATGCTCGATATAGCGATCGAGCCCAAATCCATGGGCCTCGAGATAGGAACGATTTGGGCAGGCTGCCAGCAAGTGCACGGTGATGTCGTGAGCGCCGTGGCTGGTAACGGGAAGATTGAACGCCTCTGCGAGACGCGCAATCTTCATGAAGGACGTTACGCCACCGCAATTGGTGACGTCGGGCTCCGGGTAGGATACCGCGCCCGCGGCGATGTAGTTCTTGAATTCCCAGAGCGTCCGAAGGTTTTCGCCGGCGGCGATGGGCACGCCACCCTCGCTCAAGATGCGCGCGTGGCCCATCACGTCGTCGGGGATCGTGGGCTCCTCGAGCCAGGTCAGATCATAGGCCTGCAACGCTTTGGCCGCCCGGATCGCTTCCTCCACCGTCCATTTCATGTTGGCGTCGGCCATCAGCGGAAAACCTTCGCCCAAATGGCTGCGCATCGCCTTTACGCGCGCCACGTCCGATGCCAGATCCGGTCGGCCGACTTTCATCTTGATGGCGCGAAAGCCCTTTTGCAGATTTTCGTCGGTCTGGCTCAGCAGCGCCTCGACGGATAGTTCGAGGTCAATGCCGCCGGCATAACAGGGCACGCGAGGATCGAAGCCGCCCAACAGGCGCCAGAGCGGTAGCCCGGCGCGCCGCGCCTTGAGGTCCCATAGGGCAATGTCGATTGCCGAGATGGCCAGCACCGGCGGGCCGCCGCGTCCGCCATAATGAAGCGCCCACCACAGGCGGTGCCAGATGCTTTCGGTGTCATCAGCCTCGGCGTCGATCACAACGTCAGGGATTTCCCGCCTGAGAATATCGGCGACCGCCCCGCCATTCCGACCCACCGTGTATGTGTATCCGACACCCTCGGCCCCATCGGAGTCGCGGATACGAACCGTGATCAGCTCGAAGGCCTTCATCTCGCCATGCATGCTGTCCGTCAGCGTGACGGAGAGCGGAATCCGGTAGAACCCGGTTTCGATGTTTCTGATGGGAGCCATGCAATCAACCCGGTTTCTGCAGGCTTCTCAATTCCGGTCTACGCAGCCTTCAAAGCGGCGAACCCGCGCTCCAGGTCGGCCTTGAGGTCTTCGACGTTTTCAAGCCCGATGTGAAGGCGAAGCGTAGGGCCGGCGGGAGCCCAGTTGGTGGCGGTGCGATAGTCGCTGCAATCGAATGGAATGACCAGGCTCTCGAAGCCGCCCCACGAAAAGCCCATGCCGAACAGCTTTACGGTATCGAGCATGGCATCGACGGCTTTTTGCGGCACGGGTTTCAGCACGATGCTGAACAGGCCCGACGCGCCGGTGAAGTCGCGTTTCCAGATCGCATGGCCGGGATCGCTTTCGAGGGCAGGGTGCAGCACCCGCGCGACTTCCGGACGGGTCGCAAGCCAGCGCGCCATCTCCAGTCCCGATCGATAATGCTGCGCAAGTCGCACCGCGAGCGTGCGCATGCCGCGCAGGGCCAGGAACACGTCATCGGGGCCGGCACAGACGCCGAGCAGCCGAATGCCCTCGGCGAGAAGCGGCCATGCTTTCGCGTTCGCCGAAATCGTGCCGAACATGATATCGGAATGGCCGCCGATATATTTGGTGGCCGCCTGCATGCTGATATCGACGCCCTGGTCGAGCGAGCGGTGATAGAGCGGCGTCGCCCAGGTGTTGTCGTCGATCACAATTGCATCACGCGCATGTGCGACATCGGCGATCGCGGGAATATCCGGCATCTCGAAGGATTGCGATCCGGGCGCCTCGACCAGCACCGCCCTGGTGTTGGGCTTGAACAGCTTCTCGATGCCGGGGCCGATCATGGGATCGAAATAGGTGGTCTCGACGCCAAAGCGGGCCAGCATGCCGTTGCAGAAATTGCGCGAGGGCCGGTAGACGTTGTCGCAGACCAGGAGGTGGTCGCCGGCCTTCAATACCGAAAGCAGCGTCGTGCTGATCGCTGCAAGGCCCGAGGGCGCAAGGCCGACGCCCGCACATTGCGGACCTTCGAGCGCCATCAATACGTCTTGCAGGGCACGGGTGGTCGGCGTGCCGTGGCGCCCATACTGGTACTCGCCACGATGGGCATGCAGGTCGTCGGCAGTCGGATAGAGCACGGTGGAACCGTGTACCACCGGGGGATTGACGAAACCTTTTTGTGCCTTGGTGTCGCGGCCTGCCGTGACCAGCCGGGTCTCGGACTTTTGCGGATTGGACGGTCCGTCGTTGGAAGAGCTCATGCGTTTGCCGTTACCCAAAGACCTTTTGCCGCAGCCGCAACGCGTCGGGAAGTCGGGCTCGGCCGGGGTTTGTTACTAACAGGAGGCAGAAGACCGTCGTCAACCCCTTGACCCGGCACGCCAGTCGTTCTGTGATGCAACCCAACTATCCTGTCGCCGCACGTTGAGGGGCCTGCCGCGACCTTCGATCCATTGCCTGGCCGAATTGCACGTCAAACTGCGGGTCAGACCGGCGTTTTGTCGCAACGGATCATCGGGTTGGCCCGCTAACGCTTTTGGCGACCAGAAAGCAAACGTTCCCGGACGACCCCTTGAAAGGCTCTGCCCATGAAACGCGTATCTTTGGTTGTTACCATTGCCCTTGCCGCCGGCCTCTCGGCCCAGGCCGCCTCGGCGCAAACCCTCAAGACGGTCAAGGACCGGGGCATGCTGTCGTGTGGCGTCAGCCAGGGCCTGCCGGGTTTCTCGTCCCCGGACGACAAGGGTAACTGGACCGGGCTCGACGTCGACGTCTGCCGCGCGATTGCTGCCGCTGTCTTCGGCGACGCGAGCAAGGTCAAATACGTCCCGTTGTCGGCCAAGGACCGTTTCACGGCGCTGCAGTCGGGCGAAATCGACGTGCTCTCGCGCAACACCACGTGGACGCTGTCGCGCGACACCTCGCTCGGCGCCAACTTTACCGGCGTGACCTATTACGATGGGCAAGGCTTTCTGGTGAAGAAGTCGCTCAAGGTGAATTCCGCGCTGGAATTGAACAGCGCGTCGGTCTGCGTGCAGACCGGCACCACGACCGAGCAGAATCTCGCCGACTACTTCAAGGGCAACAACATGAAGTACGAGGTGATCGCATTCGGCACCGCCGACGAGACCGTCAAGGCCTATGAATCCGGGCGCTGCGACGTGTTCACGTCAGACGTCTCGCAGCTTTATGCCGAGCGGCTGAAGCTCGCCAATCCGGCCGATCACGTTGTGCTTCCCGAGGTGATCTCCAAGGAACCGCTGGGTCCGATGGTTCGGCACGGCGACGATCAGTGGTTCGACATCGTAAAATGGACGCTGTTCGCGATGATCGATGCCGAAGAACTCGGGGTGACCCAGAACAACGTCGACGAGATGGCGAAATCCGACAAGCCCGAGCTGAAACGCGCGTTCGGCACCGACGGTAATCTCGGCGAACAACTCGGCCTCACCAAGGACTGGATGTCGAGGATCGTGAAGGCCGTCGGCAATTACGGCGAATCCTTCGATCGCAACGTCGGCACCGGTTCCAAGCTCGGTATCGCCCGCGGCCTCAACAATCTCTGGAATAAGGGCGGCATTCAGTACGCACCGCCGATCCGCTGATCGGCCGGCGGCGCGGCTGCGGCAATGGCCATCGAGCCCAGAAAACCACCGTCGCAGTTTGTCACCAAACTGCAGCGTGCGCTCGGCGGCCGAGCAGGGTGGGGAGGCTTTGTCCTCCAGATACTGTTCGTCGCCGCGCTCGCCTGGATTTCCTATGAGATCGTGGCCAATGCCCGCGCCAATCTGCAGGCGCAGCGGATCACGGCCGGCTTCGGCTTCCTGCAAAATACCGCGGGTTTTGACGTCAGCCAGAACTCTCATTCCGTATACGGGATCGGACACCTATACCCGCGTATTCCTGGTCGGGTTGCTGAACACGCTGCTCGTCTCCGCGATCGGCATTTTCTTCGCGACCCTGATCGGCTTCACTGTTGCGCTTGGGCGGCTGTCCCCGAACTGGCTATTGTCGCGGATCTCCGGCGGCTACGTCGAACTGATCCGCAATCTGCCGCTGCTGTTCCAGATCCTGTTCTGGTATCTCGCGGTGCTCGCCGCCCTGCCGGGCCCACGGCAGAGCATCTCGCTGTTTGGCGCCTTCTTCCTCAATAATCGCGGCCTGATCATTCCAAAACCGATCGGCAATCCCGGCTTCGAGCCGTTTGTTGGGGCCGTTTTGATTGCGATCGTTGCCGCGATCGCGCTGTGGCGTTATTCCCGCCGCCTGCTCTTCCAAAGCGGCAAGGTAATCAAGGTCTGGCCCTACGCGCTTGGCTTGCTGATTGGCCTGCCGCTGGTGACGGCGCTGATCTTCGGTGCCCCCGTGACGTTTGAAATGCCCGTCCTCCGGGGCTTCAATTTCTCGGGCGGCTCGCGCGTCATTCCGGAATTCGTCGCGCTGACGCTGGCGCTGTCGACATATACCGCGGCTTTCATCGCCGAGATCGTCCGTGCCGGCATTTTATCGGTGCACAAGGGACAGATGGAAGCCGGATCGTCGCTTGGCCTGCAGCGCGGCTCGGTGCTCCGGTTAATCGTCATCCCGCAGGCAATGCGCGTGATCCTGCCGCCGCTCACCAACCAGTATCTCAACCTCACCAAAAACTCCTCGCTGGCAGTGGCGATCGGTTATCCGGACCTGGTCTCGGTATTTGCCGGGACTACGCTGAGCCAGACCGGGCAGGCGATCGAGATCATCGGCATCACCATGGGCGTCTATCTCCTGATCTCGCTGGTTACCAGCGCCGTCATGAGCTTCTACGGCTGGCGGATCGGGCGGAGCATGGGTTGATGAGCGATATCTCCGCTTCCTCCTTCGTCCGCCAGGACCTGATTGCCGAGCGCCCCGCGCCAGTGAAGACCACGGGCTTTGTCGGCTTCCTGCGCACGCGGCTGTTCAATTCGCCGACCAACATCCTGATCACCATCGTCAGCGTGCTGCTGCTGTGGTTCGTCGTCGTTCCCGCAATCAAATTCCTGCTGGTCGATGCGGTCTGGAGCGGTACGGACCGCAACGCCTGCCTGTCGGAGAACGTCGGTCGCACCGTCGGTGCCTGCTGGCCCTTCGTGCAGGCCAAATTGTCCCAGTTCATCTATGGATTTTACCCCGAGCCGGAACGCTGGCGGGTCAACCTGACCTTCTTCCTGGCCGTGGTGCTGCTGCTGCCACTGTTGATACCGCGACTGCCGGCCAAGGGTATCAACGCCTGCCTGTTCTTCTTCGCTCTTCCAGTCGTTGCCTTCTTCCTGCTGTATGGCGGCGGGCTCAACGGTTTTGGCGTCAGCTGGACTGCCGGGCTGCTGTCCGGATTCAATGACAGCATCCTAGAAGGCGGGCGGAAACTCGCCGCGGCCGGCGAGGCGACGGCCGTGATTGGGCCGCTCCTGTGGGGGATCGGAAAGCTCATCGTCCTGATCAGCACGGTGATTTCCTGGGTGCTTTGGCCGCTGACCTGGCTGCGGGAGCAAATTCAGTCGTCGGACCGTCCAGTATGGACCGACTTCGCGCTGACCGCGGCGATCGTGTCGCTGCTGCTGTTCTTTTTGAGCGGCGGTTTTCGGGCTGGATGGCGCGCGCTGATCGTCAGCCTGGCGATCTTTGCCGGCATCGGCATCGTGATCGCGGTGATGAAGCTCGACCGGGGCGGACTACCAGTGGTCGATACTCGGCTCTGGGGCGGCCTTCTGGTGACATTGGTGGTGTCGGTCACCGGCATCGTCGCGTCAATGCCGGTCGGCATCGCGCTGGCGCTTGGTCGCCGCTCGACGATCCCGCTGATCCGGATTTTTTCGATCGCCTTCATCGAGTTCTGGCGCGGCGTGCCGCTGATCACGGTGCTGTTCTTCGCAACCTACATGCTGCCGCTGTTCGTCCCGGCGGGATTTACCATCGACGGACTGATGCGCGCCCTGATCGGCATCGCGCTGTTCGCCGGAGCCTACCAGGCCGAGGTCATCCGAGGCGGCCTGCAGGCGATCCCACGCGGGCAGGGCGAGGCGGCAAGCGCGCTCGGCCTGTCCTGGTGGAAGACCACGGCGCTGATCGTGATGCCGCAGGCGCTGCGCCACGTCATTCCCGGCCTCGTCAACAGCTTCATCGCGCTGTTCAAGGATACGTCGCTGGTGTCGATCGTGGCGCTGTTTGATCTGCTTGGGAGCCTGCGGGCATCGTTCTCCGATCCGGTCTGGGCCACGCCGACCACGGCGTTCACCGGCTTTGCCTTCACCGGATTGATCTACTTCATCTTCTGCTTTGGTATGTCGCGCTATTCGCTGTTCGTCGAGAACAGGCTGAACGCACATCGCCGCAACTGAGTGCATCGTCATGGCCACGAACCCGATCGTCAGCATCAACAGCCTCAACAAGTGGTACGGGGACTTTCACGTGCTGCGCGACATCAACCTCGAGGTCGCCAAGGGCGAGCGTATCGTGATCTGCGGTCCTTCCGGTTCGGGCAAGTCCACGCTGATCCGTTGCATCAACGCGCTGGAGGAATTTCAGGAAGGCCAGATCGTCGTCGACGGCATCGAACTCGGTCCGAACTTGCGGCGCGTCGATGAAGTGCGGCGCGAGGTCGGCATGGTGTTCCAGAGTTTCAACCTGTTTCCGCATTTGAGCGTGCTCGACAACTGCACGCTGGCACCGATCTGGGTGCGCAACATCCCGAAGAAGGACGCTGAAGCTAGCGCGATGAAATTCCTGGAGCGGGTGAAGATCCCGCATCAGGCCAACAAATTTCCGGGTCAGATGTCAGGCGGCCAGCAGCAGCGCGTCGCGATCGCCCGTGCGCTGACCATGAATCCGAAGGTCATGCTGTTTGACGAGCCGACCTCGGCGCTCGACCCTGAAATGGTCAAGGAAGTGCTCGACACCATGGTCGATCTCGCCAGGGAGGGCATGACCATGCTGGTCGTCACCCACGAAATGGGATTTGCCCGGGAAGTTGCCAACCGCGTCGTGTTCATGGATGCCGGACAGATCATCGAGGCGAACACGCCGCAGGAATTTTTCGCCAACCCGCAGCACGCGCGGACGAAGTTGTTCCTCAGCCAGATTCTGAGGTAGGCGAATAGCGAATGGGGAGTAGCGAATAGAGCACCCCATTCGCTATTCGCTACTCACCATTCGCCCTCACACAAACGGCACGTCGATGTTGGTGCGCTTCTCCAGCCACGCCGGCACGGGCAGGTTCTTCGAGCGCATGAATTCCGGATTGAACAGCTTTGACTGATAGCGGTTGCCGGAATCGCAGAGGATGGTGACGATGGTCTTGCCGGGTCCGAGCTGTTTTGCCAGCCGGATGGCACCCGCAACGTTGATGCCGGTGGAGCCTCCGAGGCAGAGGCCTTCGTGCTCGAGCAGCTCGTAAATCACCGGCACGGCCTCTTCGTCCGGAATGAGATAGGCGTCATCCACCTTGGCCGTCTCGATCACAGGCGTGACGCGGCCGAGCCCGATCCCTTCGGTGATCGATCCGCCTGGCGTTGATTTGGCTTCGCCGTGTCTGAACAGTTCATACATCGCCGCACCACGCGGATCGGCGCAGGCGACGACGATGCCCTCGTTCTTCTCCTTCAGGTACCTGCTGATACCCGCCAGCGTGCCGCCCGTGCCGACCGAGCAGATAAAGCCGTCAATCCTGCCACCGGTGTCTCGCCAAATCTCCGGCCCCGTGGATTCGTAGTGCGCCTTGGCGTTATCGAGGTTGTTCCACTGGTCGGCGAACAGCACGCCGTTCGGCTCGCTCTTGCGCAAGCGATCGGCCAGCCGTTTGCCCACATGCTGGTAGTTATTGGGATTGCCGTAAGGCAGCGCCGGCACTTCGACCAGTTCGGCGCCACAGAGCCGCAGCATGTCTTTCTTTTCCTGGCTCTGGGTATCCGGAATGACGATCAGGGTCCGGTAGCCGCGCGCGCTCGCCACCACAGCGAGGCCGATCCCGGTGTTGCCGGCGGTCGCTTCGACCACGAGGCCGCCGGGCTTGAGGTCGCCGCGCTTCTCGGCCTCGATGATCATCCATTTGCCGGCGCGATCTTTCACCGACTGGCCGGGGTTCATGAATTCGGCCTTGCCCAAAATCGTGCAGCCCGTCTCTTCGGAGGCGCGCTTCAATTTGATCAGTGGCGTGTTGCCGATCGCTTCGACGACGTCATTGTTGATGATCATGTCTGGGGAGCACTTTGCCGGTCCGTTGTAAATTCCGGCGCGACCCTAGAGCGCAGAAGAAAAAAGGGAAAGGCTTTTGCAGTGCGGCGAACTACCCCGATTTCGCGAATACCACCTGTCGCACATCGATGTTTCCGGACAGGAAACCGGCCTCGCAATAAGCGAGGTAGTATTCCCACAGCCGCCGGAACCGGTCGTCAAAACCCAACGGCATCAGGTTTGGCCAGGCCGCGCGAAAATTATTTCGCCAGCTCGCCAGCGTCTTGGCATAGTCTTGCCCAAAAACGCGTTCTCGGATGACAGGAACACCGAATCTCTCGCCGAGCGACTTCAGTATCTGCGGCGACGGCAGCATGCCGCCGGGGAACACGTAACGCTGGATGAAGTCGACGTCGCGGCGATAGGTCTGGAACAGGTTGTCCTGAATCGTAATGGCCTGAATGCCGGCAAGGCCGCCGGGCAGAAGGCGGTCGCGGACCTGCGAGAAATATTTCGGCCAGAACCGCTCGCCCACTGCCTCGATCATCTCGATCGACGCAATTCGATCGTACCGATCGCGTTCGTCGCGATAGTCCTGGAGCCTGATCTCCACATTCTCGGCGAGGCCGGCCTTGTGGATACGCTCGCGCGCAAAATCGCGCTGTTCCTTGCTGATGGTCAAACCGACCACTTTTGCGCCATAGGCCCTGGCGGCGAACTCGGCAAAGCCGCCCCAGCCGCAGCCGATCTCGAGCAGCGTCTGGCCCGGCTGCAGGTTGATCGCTTCGGCAAGCCGGCGATATTTGTTGGTCTGCGCCGCGGTCAGATCGGTGGTGCCGTCCTCGAACATGGCGGAGGAATAGGTCATGCTCGGATCGAGCCAGGCCGAATAGAAGGCGTTGCCGATGTCGTAGTGGGCGAAAATGTTTCGCCGCGCCTGCCGCTTGGTGTTCCGGTTGAACCAATGACGGATGGTCTGGATGGCGCGCATCACCGGCTTGCCGGTGAGCATGGTCTGCATCCATTCCTGGTTGACGCAGAACAAATAGAGGAACTGCGTCAGGTCGGGCGTGTCCCATTCGCGGCGCAGATAGGCTTCCGCAATGCCGATGTCGCCGCTGCGCAGCAGGCGCGAGGCAAAGCCGAAATGGTAGACTTTCATGGCCGCAGCAGGTCCGGCACCGATACCGCCCAGCCTGACTGTGCGGCCATCGGGCAGGGTTACGTCGAGCGTACCGCGCCGGAGCTCGGAGCCGACGCCAAGGGCGAGCCGGACCATGCGGGGGAGGTCGGGCAACAGCGCATCCACAGTATCCGATGTGACTGAAATCGGCTCCGGCATGTCAAATCCATCGACTAGCGCTCAGTCCGGGCTGTTCGCGTGGAGCGACGAGCTTGAACCAGTCGCGCGGGAAGACGACTCCGGCGAATTATAAACGCGGCTCTTCCCGATCGCCAAGCCCGGATTGAAGGTCGTGTGAGGACGCGGCGCCAGGCCCGCACCGATCAGCCACAGCCGCAGCGCTTGCCAAGGGATGGCCGCGATGAGCTTGAAGGTGACCTGGCAGCGCGAAGAAAAGAGCGCAGCAACTGCGCCGCGTCGAGAGCACGGCGGCAGCCATTGAAGGTTGAAGCGAGGAGGACCTTCGCGGTCGAGGCGGAGCGTCGGTCGATACGCGCGGCTCGCCGTCGATCCAGGCCAAGCCAAGCAAGGTCGCAGATGACGAACTCTACGAGGCTCGCAGGATATGCGCTGAGGTAAGCCATGCCTGGATACTCACGGAGGACCCAGATTGCTGGTCATCGGTCAAGGTTCTCGCCACATTTGTTCCAGAGGAAGACGTCTGATCTCGCCCCGACTTCGGGCCCGCGACAACATGAAATCTTGGAAAGGATACCGGGATGACTGGTGATACCGAGTGTCCAAAGCACCGCGGAAATAAGGGTCCAGATGGATTTTGCCGGTTTGAACGCGCGCATTAATGACCGGGGACATGGGCCGAACAGGGCTGTCCGCCCCGCTGCCGCCCGGGTAATATATCCGCCGGTTCAATCGGAAGCATCCTCGTGTCGCAGGCCAACCAGCCCACCACCCATCGCGAATCGGTCTCGTGCTGCTCACTGCGGCGATTGCGTTCCCCTGGCGGAGGGTGGATGTGAGCGACGGCATTGCTGCGACTGCCGACAGCCTGGGAAGCGTCGGTCCTTGGGCTCGTGCGGCGGGAATGCTGGCGTCACTTTGCATCGTGATCAGCTCCGCGGGGTGCATCCTGACCAAGGATCTACCCGACCCCGCGCTGGACATTCCCGATGGCTACAAGGCGGCCCGGCTGACGAAAGCGGCAGATGCGCTGCCGACGCTCGACTGGTGGCGCGGATTTCGGTCGACGGAACTGACTGCACTGATGGAAGAAGCCCAGACCGTCAATCTCGATATCGCTGCCGCTGTCGCGCGTTTCCAGCAGGCCGACGCGCAAGCGCGGATTACCGGCGCGGCGCTGCTGCCGAACGTTTCCGGTGCAGGTCAGGAAGCCTACTCGCGCAACTCTGGTTCGAGCGCAAGCGGTTTGACCAATGGCGGGCGAGAGGTCGTCAACTATTCGGCCTCACTCAGCGCCAGCTATCAGCTCGATTTCTGGGGGCAGAATCGCGACGCCGCGCAGGCCGCGGAGGAGACTGCGGTCGCCAACCGCTTCGATCGCGACGTGGTGGCGCTGACCACGCTCACCAGCGTCGCCAACGCGTATTTTCAGGTGATTGCCTCGCAGGACCGGATTCGCACCGCCGAGCGCAACATTGCCAGTGCAACGCGCATCCTCAACGCGATCAAGGAGCGATTCAAGGCCGGCACCGGCACCGATCTCGACGTCGCGCAGCAGGAGGCCGTTCTCGCCAACCAGCGCGCGTCGGTTCCTCCTTTGCGGCAAACCCTCGATCAGAACATCAACGCGCTGGCGACGCTGGTGTCGCGGCCGCCGGAAGCCGTGCGTATCGTCGGCGGCTCGCTTAACCAGATCGCCATTCCGCGTGTTACGCCGGGTTTGCCATCGGAACTGCTGACGCAACGGCCGGATATACGGCGGCAGGAGGCGCAACTCGCGTCGGCCACGGCCAATGTCGGTAGCGCCCGTGCGCAATTTTTCCCGAGCATCCAGCTGACGGGGCAGGGCGGCTATCAAAGCTCGGCGCTGGTGGCGCTATTCCAGCCGCACGCTGCGTTCTTCAGTCTGGTCGGCAGCGCGACCCAGCCGATCTTCGATGGTGGAAAAATCCTCGGCAATTTCGAATTCACGAAGGCGAAGCAGGACGAATTGCTGCAGACCTACCGCAAGACGGTGGTCCAGTCGTTCGCCGATGTCGACACCGCGCTGATGGCGATCCGCCAGACCACCATCAAGCTGCGGCTGCAGCGCGATGTGCTGGCGGCCTCACGGCGGGCCTTTGAATTGTCCGAGCAGCAGCTGCGCGCCGGCACGGCGGACATTGTAACTGTGCTAAACACCCAACTGACGTTATTCCAGGCGGAAGACGCACTATGGCAGGCTCAATTGGCGCGCCTGCTCGCGATCGTCAGCCTTTATCAGGCGCTGGGGGGCGGCTGGGAGCCAAAGATGGAAAGGCCGGTTGATGCTCTTTAAGCCGGAAGCAAAAGACGACATTGAGAAGCGCAAGCCGAGCCTGGTCTCGCGCCTGCTCAAGCGGATGGTGTCGTTGACGGTCACGCTCGTGATCCTCGGCGGTCTTGGCTATATCGGCTGGCTCGCGTTTCAACAGAAGCAAGGCGGCAATCGCGCCGGCAACGTGCGCCCCGATCTTCCGGTGCCGGTGCTGGCCGCGACACCCCGCGTGCAGGACGTTCCGGTCTATCTCGACGGCGTCGGCTCCGTTCGCGCGTTGAATAACGTGTTGGTGCGTTCGCAGGTCGATGGCAAATTGATCGCGGTGAATTTCGTCGAAGGACAGGACGTCAAGAAAGGCGACGTGCTCGGCGAGATCGATCCCGTGATCTACCAGGCGCAATACGACCAGGCCGTGGCCAAGAAGGCGCAGGATGAAGCGCAACTTGCCAACCAGCGGCTCGATCTCGCGCGCTATCAGCAACTGGCCGCCACCAACGCCGGCTCGAAGCAGCAGGCCGATACGCAGAAGGCGGTGGTGGCGCAGCAGGAGGCGCTGGTCAAAGCCGATCAGGCCGCGATCGACAATGCGGCTGCGACGCTCGGCTATACCAAGATCATCGCGCCGATATCGGGCCGCGCCGGCCTGCGCCAGGTCGACCAGGGAAACATCGTCCACGCATCTGACGCGACCGGTCTCGTCATCCTCACCCAGCTGCAGCCGATCGCTGTGCAGTTCAGCCTGCCGCAGCAACAGATCGTGCGGGTCAATGCAGCTTCCGCCAAGGGCGCGCTTGCCGTCGACGTGTTCGGCAATGACGGCACGACCGTGATCGACACCGGCACGCTGAAAGGCATCGACAACCAGGTCGATCAGACCACCGGCACGCTGAAGCTGAAGGCCGAGTTTCCCAACGGCAGTTTCCAGCTTTGGCCGGGACAATTCGTCAATGTGCGGCTGAAAGTCGAAACGTTGCCCAAGGCCATCGTGGTGCCGACGTCCGCGGTTCAGCGCGGTCCCGTCGGGACTTTCAGCTACGTGATCGGCGATGGCAACATCGTCACCGCAAAACCGGTCGTGGTCACGCAGCAGGACGAGCACGACGCGGTGATCGCGAGCGGCCTATCGACCTCCGACCGCGTTGTCACCACCGGCTTTGCCAATCTGTCCGATGGCGCCAAGGTCATTATCGGCAAGGAAGAATCCACGCCAGCAGCCGATCTCGCGCCACGCAAGCGCGGCCGCACGCCGCAGGCTAATGACGGCCAGGCGAAAGACGGCGAGAAGGATGGTCAAGCCAAGAGCGGCGAGCGCCGCGGCAAGCGCGGCGAGGGTCACGTCAAGGGACAGACCGGGCCTGCGGCAGCGGACGAGTCCGGCGGCCCAGCGAAGGCGCAGCCATGACCCAGACAGGCACCCGCCAAGCCCTTCACCTTGATTCCTGACTTCGCAACGATGAGCACTCAAGCCCATGGGCGTCTCTGAACCGTTCATCCGCCGGCCGATCGCGACCTCATTGCTGGGGATCGCGCTCTTGATCGGCGGTGCGCTGGGTTACTGGGCCTTGCCGGTATCGGCGCTGCCGCAGGTCGATTTCCCGACCGTGCAGGTGACGACGCAACTGCCGGGCGCCAGCCCCGACGTGATCGCTTCGCTGATCACGGCGCCGCTGGAGCGCCAGCTTGGGCAAATCCCGTCGCTGTCGTCGATGAACTCGACGAGCTCGTTTGGGGTCAGCCAGATTTCGTTGCAGTTCGATCTCAATCGCGACATCGACGGTGCGACGCAGGACGTGCAGGCCGCCATCAACGCCGCCGCCGGCATCCTGCCGAAAAATCTGCCGTATCCACCGACCTACGCCAAAGTGAACCCGGCGGATGCACCGGTCATGACGCTGGCGCTAACGTCGGAGACGATTTCGCTGCGCGCGATGAGCGATCTCGCCGACACCATTTTGGGACAGCGTCTGAGCCAGATTTCCGGCGTCGGCCGGGTCACGGTGCTTGGCGGCCTCAAGCCCGCGGTGCGAGTGCAGGCCGATCTGGCGCGGTTGGCCGCCTATGGCATCGCGATGGAGGATCTGCGTAACGCCATCGCCGGCGCCAACGTCTCGGGGCCGAAGGGATCGCTCGACGGGGCGCAGCAGTCCTACACCATCGCCGCCAACGACCAGATCGCGGCGGCGGAGGCCTACAAGCCGATCATCATCGCCTATCGCAACGGCTCACCCGTCACCATCGGCGACGTCGCCAACATCGTCGACGGGCTGGAGAACGACCGCACCGGCGGCTGGTATCAGGGCACGCCGGCCGTGATCATCGACATCCAGCGGCAACCCGGCGCCAACGTCATAGAGGTCGTCAGGCAGATCCGGGACGAAATCCCCAAGATGCAGCGCTCGATCCCGGCCGGCGTCAATCTTACCGTTGTCAGCGACCGCACCGTTACGATCAAGGCCTCCGTCCATGACGTGCAGTTCACGCTGATCCTCTCTGTGGTGCTCGTGACGCTTGTGGTGCTGCTGTTCCTGCGCTCGTTGCGGGCGACGCTGATCGCCGGCGTCGCGCTGCCACTGTCGCTGATCACGAGCTTCGGTATCATGTATTTCGCCGGCTTCAGCCTCGACAATCTGTCGCTGATGGCGCTGACGATCGGCACCGGATTCGTGGTCGACGACGCCATCGTGATGATCGAGAACATCGTTCGTCACATGGAAGACGGCGAATCCGTGATGGAGGCGTCGCTGAAGGGTGCCAGCGAGATCGGATTCACCGTGATCTCGCTGACGGTGTCGCTGATCGCCGTCTTCATCCCGCTGTTGTTCATGTCGGGTCTGGTCGGCCGCATGTTCCGCGAATTCGCGCTGACGCTGACGATCGCGGTCGTCACTTCCGCGATCGTGTCGCTGACGCTGACGCCAATGATGTGTTCGCGGCTGTTGAAACATGTCGGCGAGGAGATCGCCGTACCTGGGCTTGCCACCGTCAGCCGCGGCATCGACCGCATGGTCGCCTTTTATCACCGTACCCTGCTGTGGGTGCTGCAGCGCCAGCGCGCAACGTTGCTGGTCACCTTTGCAACCGTTGCCTTGACGCTGGCCATGTATGTGATCGCGCCGAAAGGCTTCTTGCCGCTGCAGGACACCGCCTCCATCACCGCCGTGACCGAGGCCGGGCCGGATGTCTCCTTTGCCGAAATGCAGACCCGCCAGACCTTGGCTGCCGACATCATCAAGGCCGATCCTGACGTGATCGGCGTCGTCTCGGTGATCGGCGCCGGGTCGGTCAATCCGACCACCAATGTCGGACGTCTGGTGATGACGTTGAAGCCACGCGGCGAACGGCGCGACGATGTTTCGGTCGTGGTGAACAGGTTGAAGCAAAAGGTGGCGGCGATCCCCGGCATGACGATCTATTTCCAGCCGGTCCAGGACGTGCAGATCTCAACGCAGTCGAGCCGCTCGCAATACCAGTATACCCTGACCGGCACCGACGCGGCGGAAGTCTCGCTATGGACGAACAAGCTCGTCGCGGAGATGCGCCGCGATCCGCTGTTCCGCGACGTCTCCTCAGAAGCGCAGGAAGGCGGCCTGCGCGCGGCGCTCGATATCAACCGCCAGCGCGCCGGCCAGCTCGGCGTGAACCTGCAGGGCGTCAACGACACCCTGAACGATGCCTTCGCGCAGCGGCAGATCTCGACCATCTACGGGCAGGCCAACCAATACCGCGTCGTGCTGGAGGCCCTGCCGATGTACCAGCGCGATCCGTCGATCCTCGACAAGCTTTATCTGCCCGGCACGGCCGGCGCGCAGGTGCCGCTGTCGGCAGTTGCGACCTTGACGCGGACCACCGCGCCGCTTGCGATCTCGCATCAGGCGCAATTCCCGTCGGTGTCGCTCAGCTTCAACCTCGCGCCGGGCGAAGCGCTGGGAGATGCCGTGGACGCCGTCAAGGCAATCGAAACGCGGATCGGCATGCCCCGCAGCATCGTCGGCGTCTATGCCGGCGACGCCGCGGAATTCTCGAAATCGCTGGCCGGGCAGCCCTGGCTGATCCTGGCCGCGATCATCGCGATCTATATCGTGCTCGGCGTGCTCTATGAGAGCTACATCCATCCGATCACCATCCTCTCGACGCTGCCGTCGGCGGGCGTCGGCGCCATCCTGGCGCTGATGCTGTTCGGGCAGGATCTGTCGGTGATCGGCTTGATCGGCATCATCCTGCTGATGGGCATCGTCAAGAAGAACGCGATCATGATGATCGACTTTGCCCTTGAAGCCGAACGGCACCAGGGCATGTCGGCGAACGATGCGATCGTGCAGGCCTGCCTGTTGCGCTTCCGGCCGATCATGATGACGACGCTGGCCGCCTTGTTCGGTGCGCTGCCGCTCGCGGTCTCGAGCGGCACCGGCGCCGAGCTGCGTTTCCCGCTGGGCATTTCCATCATCGGCGGATTGCTGCTCAGCCAGTTGCTGACGCTGTACACGACGCCCGTGATCTATCTCGCGCTCGACCGGTTGAACCGCCGGATCGAGCGGGCGGTTCCGGAGCCCGGACCGCCGGGCCCGCCGGTCGCGGGCGCCACCGAGGGGATGCAGTAATGGCATCGATCTCGGAGCCTTTCATTCGCAGGCCGGTGGGCACAACACTGCTGGCGATCGGGCTCTTCTTGATCGGCATCGTCGCCTACGTCTTCCTGCCGGTATCAGCGGTTCCAAATGTCGACTTTCCGATGATCCGGGTGTCGGCGTCGCGGCCGGGCGCCGATCCGACGGTCATGGCGGCGACGGTCGCTGCGCCTCTCGAACGGCGGCTCGGCGAGATCGCCGGGATCGAGCAGATCACCTCGACCAGTTCGCTCGGCACCACCAGTATTCAGCTGCAATTTGCCATCGGCCGCAACATCGACCGCGCCGCGCGCGACGTACAGGCGGCGATCAACGCCTCGCTGGCCGACTTGCCGAGCGACCTTCCGCAATTGCCGAAATTCCGCAAAGCCAACCCGGCGGCCGCGCCAGTATTCGTGCTGGCGCTGACATCGAAGACCGTCTCGACCAGCGCCATGTACGACGTCGCCGATACCGTGCTGGCGCAGCGCATCTCGCAGGTGCCTGGGGTCGGCGAAGTCACGGTCAGCGGCGCCGACCAGCCGGCGGTGCGGATTTCGCTTAATCCGGTGGCGCTGTCGAATGCGGGAATCGCCACAGAAGACGTCCGGCTCGCCATCATCAACGCCAATCCGCTGGGGCCGGTCGGCATCTTCGACGGCGGCCGGCAGAGCGAGACGATTTCGATGAATCGGCAGATGCGCGCCGCCGCCGAATTCCGCGATATCCTGATCAAGAGCTCGAACGGCAATTTCGTTCGTCTCTCCGATGTCGCCGAGGTTGAAGACAGCGTGCGCAACAGCCGTTCGATCGCCTGGTTCAACAAGCAACCGGCGGTGCTGATCCAGATCACCAAGCAGGGCGATGCCAACGTCATCGATACCGTTGACCGGGTGAGAGTGCTGTTGCCGGAGCTGAAGGAATGGATTCCCGGCGGCATCGAGATTTCGACGCTGGTCGACCGCACCGGAACCATTCGCGCCAGCGTGCAGGACATGCAGCTCACGCTGCTGGCGACTGTGGTGCTGGTCATGGGCGTGGTGTTCGTGTTCCTGCGCCGGGGAACGCCGACGATTGCCGCCGGCGTCTCGGTGCCGCTGGCGCTGGCCGGCACTTGCGCGGGGATGTGGCTCTCCGGTTTCTCGATCGACAATCTCTCGCTGATGGCGCTCGCGATTTCCGTCGGCTTCGTGGTCGACGACGCCATCGTCATGATCGAGAACATGTACCGGAACCTCGAGCACGGCATGTCGCCCTATCCAGCGGCGCTGGAGGGCGCCAAGCAGATCGGCTTCACCGTGCTCTCGATCAGCCTGTCGCTGATCGCCGCGTTTACGCCGCTGATCTTCATGGACGGCATTGTCGGCCGGCTGTTGCGAGAGTTTTCGTTGACCCTGACCTTCGCCATCGTGGTTTCTACCGTGGTCTCGCTGACGATCACGCCGATGATCTGCGCGCATTACATCAAGGAAGCCACCTCGGATCGAGCAACCTGGTTCGATCGCCTTGTCGAGGGCATCCTGTCGCGTACCGTCGCGTTCTATACATGGACGCTGCGCGTCGTACTCGGCTATCCGTTCCTGACCCTGATGGTGTTCTTTGCGACCATCGCGCTGACCGTTACGCTCTACATCAAGACCCCAAAAGGCTATTTCCCGACCGACGACAGCGGATTCGTGATCGGCGCGACGCGAGCTTCCGCCGACATCTCATTCCAGGCGATGCTGCAGCTGCAGCAGCAACTGGCTGACATCGTGATGGCGGATCCCGCGGTCGCCGGCATCGGCTCCTCGCTCGGCAGCGGGGGCGGACCCGGGGGCGCCGGCTCCAACCGTGGCACCATGTTCATCAGTCTCAAGCCGTCGGAGGAGCGGGGCGGCCTGTCGACACAGCTCGTGATCGATCGCCTGCGCAAGAACCTTTTTATGGTTCCAGGCATCCGCCTGTTCATGTTCGCGGCGCAGGACGTTCGTGCCGGCGGGCGGCAGAGCGATTCCGACTACCAATATACGCTGTCGAGCACCGATCTCGACCTGTTGCAAAAATGGGCGCCGATTGTCGCCAAGCGCATGGAGACGGTCGAGGGCATCACCGACATCTCGAGCGACCGCGATCCCGGCGGGTTGCAGCTTTCCCTGATGATCGACCGGAAAACCGCCTCCAGCCTCGGCGTCAGCGTTCAGGATATCGACAATGCACTGAACAACGCGTTCTCGCAGCGGCAGATCTCGATCATCTATACCCAACGCAATCAGTACATGGTGGTGCTGGAGATCGATCCGAAATTCCAGAGCGACCCGTCCAATCTGGAGCGCATCTTCGTCGCTGGCGCCAACGGCGCGCAGGTGCCGCTATCCGCCGTGGTGCGCTATCAACGCGGATTGTCACCGCTCGCGGTTTATCACTCGCAATCGTTTCCCTCGACCACGGTCTCGTTCAATCTGATGCCCGATGTGCCGCTGGAGGTCGCGACCTCGAACATCCAGCGCGCGGTCGACGAACTGCATATGCCCGAGGGAATCCGCGGCAGCTTTGACGGCAATGCCGGCGATTTCAACAAGACGAGCGGCCGGCAGCCGCTTCTGATCCTCGGCGCGCTGGTCGCGATGTACATCGTGCTGGGGGTGCTCTACGAGAGCCTGGCGCATCCACTCACGATCATCTCCACCTTGCCCTCGGCAGGCCTGGGCGCGCTGCTGGCGCTCCAGGTGACCAACACGCCGCTGACCGTGATCGCCTTTATCGGCATCATCCTGCTGATCGGCATCGTCAAGAAGAACGGCATCATGATGGTCGATTTCGCGCTCGAAGCCGAACGGCAGCACGGCCTGTCGTCGGCGGAAGCGATTTTCGAGGCCTGCCGGGTCCGGTTCCGGCCGATCCTGATGACGACCATGGCGGCGCTGTTCGCCGGCCTGCCGCTAGCGCTGGCGACCGGCCCCGGTACCGAGCTGCGCCGGCCGCTCGGCATCACCATCATCGGCGGGCTATTCGTCTCGCAGATCCTGACGCTCTACACGACGCCGGTGATCTACCTCTTGATCGACCGGCTGCGGCGGCGCTCGGCGCCATCTGCGATCCCAGCGCCCGCGGAATAGCTTTGAGTTGGGCGGCTGTCGAGCGTATAGCGTGCGCATGTCAGAACAGTCCAAGCTTGATACCGGCGCCCCCGCCGAGGCGGTAGCCGAGTGCCCGCAGTGTGGAAAACCGCTGCCGCTGTGCATCTGCGACAGCATCACCCCGATCGAGAACCGTATTTCATTGCTGATCCTGCAGCATCCGCAGGAGCAGGACAGGGCGCTTGGCACGGCGCGGCTGACCGCGCTCCATTTCAAGGATGCGGTGGTCAGGATCGGCCTTTCCTGGCCGAGCCTCTCCAAGGCGCTCGGGCGGCCGGTCGCCGATCCCTCGCGCTGGGCGGTGCTCTATCTGGGCTCGGCGAAGGTCGCCGATCTCGATACCGACCGTGAGATCGTCGCGATAAACCGCAAGGGCGAGGTCGAGCCGCACCAGCGCAGCATCCTTGGCGATATCGAGGGTATCGTGCTGCTCGATGGCACCTGGAGCCAGGCCAAGGCGCTGTGGTGGCGCAATGCCTGGATGCTGAAGTGCCAACGCATCATCCTCGGCCCGAAGCGGCCCTCGCGCTATGGGCAGCTCCGCCGCGAGCCCCGCCGCGACGGCCTTTCCACCATCGAGGCGGCCGCCATGCTGCTGGCTGACCTCGAGAAGCGCCCGGATATCGCGGCTACGTTGAACGCCGGTTTTGAGCGGATGCTGGCAAAATACCAGCAGGTGCAGGCCGCAATGCCGGAACTCGCCCCGAAACCGAAGAAGCGGGATTTTCGCCGGCGAAAACGCGCCTGACCATCGAAACCGACCAGCTATGCCGAGGGTCGGTTGCCTATCGAGGAGAGGGCGTATATGAGTGCGCCCAATGGGGCCACGTGGCGGAGTGGTTACGCAACGGTCTGCAAAACCGTGTACACCAGTTCAATTCTGGTCGTGGCCTCCATTCATATAATCAATGACTTGCACCGATTATATCAACGGCCGTCTTAGCAGGCGGCGTACCAGCCGTCGGGAAACGGAACGAGCGGCCAAGGGCCACGATTGTCGTTGGCGGCGCATGGCGGCCGCTGAATGCGGGGCAATGGTTGGGCCAAGAATGCTTTCTCCGCAACAGGCGCGACGGCCGTTCTGACGGCGTCCAGCAATAGGTCGAATTCAACGTCACTCATCGCGCACTCCGGGGTTCGAGGGCGCATCGTCTCAAAACTGCTTTGTGTTCAGATTGAACGGATCGCTCGAATTTTATCGATCGGGCGGCCCGGTCAGTCTTGGTTAATAAAGTCCTGATTGTCCGAACGTTAGGACCGGCCCCGCCCGACCAAGTGTGAGAGAAATCACATCTTGTGAAAAATCTTTCGCGTAATTCCCAATGCGGCCTGCGGTGGCAGGCATCCACGGGCTCGGGGAGACGCGGTTATGAAGGCAAGACCAGGCTCTATGCGATTTGCCGCAACAATTAGCCGTGCGCGCCGGACCTCCACCGTCAGCCTATTTCTCACGTTTTTTGCGACCGGCTCGGCCTTTGCGGTCGGCACGGCCGAGCAGCCCAAGGCCGGCACCCCCGACCTCTACAGCCTTCGCGCCGGCGAAATCCCCAACGTGCGGGCGGTCACCACCTGCCTGCGGCGGCAGAAGGCGAGTTTGAGCGAACCGTGCCGGACAATGTTCGAACAGTGACTCCGCCGCTGGCGTATATCGGGACGCTGCCCGCCGATGTCCCGAGCGCGAGACGACCGCAATAGACAACCTCAAACTGTGACGATAAGCTCTCTGTGCTGCCGCCTTTTCCAGACCGCTACTGATTTCATCAAGACGAGGTTGGATCCGCCGGCGTCATTGCCTGCCGCAAGTCGGAATCAATCCATCGTTCTATTCGGCAATGCTGGCCTGCTCGGTTCGAATTCTTGTGGACGCCGCCGCGGCATCAATCACGGCCAATGGAAACAGTTGAAGACTTTCCTGGGAGCAGAGAAATGGCGAAGAAGGCCCGTCGCGTTAAGAGAAGCGGTGCCGCCAGGGCGGCCACCTCAACGGGTGGAGTGGTGGCCCGTGCCTACACGTCACCGACGCTCGTGCTGCTGGCGATGGACTGGCCGGACGGCGCAAAGTTCGACGATTTTCTGGGCTTTTCCATTTTGCGCGCGCCGGGTTTCAACCCCGGTGAGAAGGATGGTTTCCTGTTCAACAAAATTTCGTTCACCGCGCCGACCAAAGACAGCCAGCCGCTGCCGAGCAGCCTCGCCCCGTTTCAGAAATTCATGTGGTGGGACGCCGGCATCAATGACGGCGATCGCGGCAAGACCTTCACCTACACGATAACGCCGGTTCGCGGCACGGGACCGAACGACCTGAAACCCGTCACCCAGGCTGCCGCCACCATCAAGGTAGGGCTGCCCGACGTCGAGGAGAATGGTATCTCGACGTGGTTCAATCGCGCCGTGGTGAGTTCGCAGGCATTTAGCCGCGAATTTCCAGATCCGAACAAGAAGATCGATGACCTGATGAAATGGCTCGCCAACGGCCTTCAGAATGCTTTTCCCAGGATTCTTGCCAAGGCCAATGCGATCGACGGCGCGATCTATCACCTGACTGACGAGATGTGGGTGATGCCCGCGCTGAAAGGCTTTAAGGGGCAACTCTCGCTGATCTATGAGGACCGCAGCAACGACCAGGTTGACGCGCCAGCTATCGCGAAATTGAAATCCGGCAGCTTCAAGGGGTTCGGCCGCAGCAAGACCAACATCATGCACGACAAGTTTCTGGTCGACAGCAAGAACGGCAGGGTGCTGATGGGTTCGGCGAATTTCACGCCGGAGGGGCTCACCTACCAGGCCAACCTGCTGCACATCTTCAATTCCCCGCAACTTGCGAAGCTCTACTCCGCCCGCCAGAAACTGCTGCAAGCCAATCCCACCGTCGCGCAGACCGCGAACGGCGCCGCATGGTCGAAGCCGGTGAAGGTCGGCGGTGCCTCCGTGCGCGTGTTCTTCTCCCCGGAGCCGAAGGGAAAGCGCCTATCCCTCGACGCGGTCGTCAAGGCGATCAAGGCTGCGAAGAGTTCGGTCATGTTCTGCATGTTCTCTCCGACCGATCCCGTGCTGATCCGGGCACTTCTTGCCACCGGCGACCGGAAGAGACTTCTGTACGGCATGCTGAACAGCATCTCCGACCCGAGCAAGAAGAAGAAAAAGAACACCGACGAGAATCTCTCGGATTCAGGCGAGCCGCCACGCAAGCCTTCGGAAGCGACGAAGGTACAAGTGGAACTGTTTCATCGTTCGCGCAAAGACAAGAAGGTGCTGGCCTACAACTATTTCCGTCCCAACAGCGCGCCTGCAGGCTTTCTCCCGGAATTCAGCGCGGTCGATCTCAGCAGCAAATCGACGCTCGGGCCCTCCAAACCGGGCAAGAAGGGCGGCCCGCCGGCCGTGCACATCCATCATAAGTTCATCATTATCGACGCCGATACGGACCAGCCGACGATCTACACCGGGTCGGCCAATCTCAGCGCGAACTCGACCAACCACAACGACGAGAACCTGCTCGAGATCACCGGCAGTCCGGCGCTCGCGCAGACCTATCTCGCCGAATTCATGCGCATCTACGAGCACTACCGCGCACGCGCGCTCTGGAACATCGCGCACCCCGCCGCCGAGAAGCCCTCGAAATCGAGAGCGAAGCCAAGAATGCCGCCGTCATCGGCCAAGCGCGTCAAGGATACATTCACTCTCAAGACCAAACGGGATGAATGGGTGAGGGACGCCTACAAGCGGGGGACGCCGGCCTTCCTCGAGCGCCAGACGCTCGCCAAATAGATTGCTCATTGGGCCTGACCAGCGCACGAGTACATCTTGTGCAGGCCTGCCCAATTTGCAGGCCCCATTGATCCAATTTTTTGTACGTCTGCAGACAAGCTTTCCCGGGGCGGTTCCCCGTAGCCTTTCCTTCGAGTTTTGGAACATGGCAGGCGCCTCAACATCGTTTGCGAGCGCAACGCACTAGGGGGAGCCGAACCCAGTCGATCGTCGCGTACTTGCGTTGACCGGAAGCGGAGTTTCGCCTCGATCCAACTCGATCGTGCAATTCGGTTCCGGGTGTGGCTGAAATGGCACGTTGAAAAACAATAGTATTCATAAGGTTCCACGCGATTGTGGCAGGGGTCCCCGTTCGCTAAACCCTTCGGCGGGCGTCGAGCCGGCAGCGGCCTGACAGTTTGAAAAGGGTTGGGGTCGGGGCGTGCCGTTGCCTTTTTTGAGGCCAAAGTTGCGGCGCGCCGGCGTAGCCTTGCTGGTCGCGATATCAGCGGCATCAGTATGGGCCAGCGATGTTCAGGCGCAATGCGCCGGCACCAGTTGTGTCGTAACAACGAACGCCGACACACTGGCTGGTGCGGGTACGTCTCTGCGCGACGCCATTACCTACGCTAACGCCCATCCAGGCACCGCCGTCACATTCTCCAATACCATCGCGAACCAGACCATTACGCTGACGTCCCAGCTTCCGGTCGTGTTCGGTAACAACACCACGATCGACGGTGGCGCCAATAATATCACCTTGAGCGGCGCGAATACCTATCGCGGTTTGTTCATTGGCGACGCCGGGCAGACCGCTAACGGCGCGACCCACGCCACCATCGAAAACCTGACCATTACCCAAACCAAGGCGCTTGGCGGTGCCGGTGCGAGCCCGGGTTACACCGGCGGCGGCGGCGGCGCCGGAATGGGTGGAGCGATCTTCGTCAGTTCGACCGCCACCGTCACGATCGCAAACCTGGCTCTGACATCGAACCAGGCGGTAGGCGGTGCAGGTGGCTCTTCGCAAAGCTACGGAGGATCTGGCGGCGGCGGCGGAATGGGCGGCAACGGCAATTTTGGCGGTGGAGGTTTTGGCACGGGTGCGACCGGCGGCAGCCCCGCAAGCGAGACCGCTCCGGGATCGCCGGGTTTGCTGCCGGGAGCGGCCAGCGGCGGCGCTGGGACAGGCAGCGGCGGGCCGGGAACGGGTGGTAATGGCGGCGCCAATGGGGGCGGTGGCGGCAGCGGCGCTGAAGCCGGCGGTGGTGGCGGCGTCGGCGGCGGCAATGCCAGCGGCGGCGGCCAACCGGGCGTGACCGGCGTCGGTGGCAATGGAGGCTTCGGCGGCGGCGGCGGTGCCGGAGGGCTGGCCGCCGGCAGTGGCGGCTATGGCGGCGGTGGTGGCGGTGGTGGCGGTGGCGGCCACGGTGGTTTCGGCGGCGGCGGTGGCGGCGGCAATGGGATAGGTGGCTTCGGCGGCGGCAATGCCGGCGGCGGGTTCGGCCTCGGAGGTGGCGGCGGCTCCGGATTGGGGGGCGCCATTTTCGTCCAGGCGGGTGGCTCGCTGAGTGTCACCGGCGCGATTACCGCCGATGGCAGCAATGCGGCGACCGGCGGCGCCGGCGGCTCCGTCTACTTCTACCCCAACCCTGCTGGGGCAGGGAGCAACGGCGCCGGGCTGGGATCGGCAATCTTTTATCAGGGTTCCGTCGGATCCACAGCGACGATGAATTTCGGCGCCGGCAGCCAGACCATCGGCGGCACCATCGCCGATTACATCGGCGCCGGCGGCACCAACCCGAGTGGCGGAACGAATGCCGCCGACCAAGGCGGCAGGCTGGCGCTTGCCAAGAACGGCGGCGGGACGCTGACGCTCTCCAATGCCAACACCTATTCCGGCGGCACGGCGCTCAACAGCGGCACGCTTGTGGTTGGCAACGACCACGCGCTCGGCTCCGGGGATCTGGCGATGGCGGCCGGTACGACCCTGTCGTTCTCGGGCAGCCGCACGATCGCAAACAATATCGGGTTGACCGGCGATCCGACATTTACCGTCAACTCCGGCACGACCAGCACGATCTCCGGCGTCATCTCCGACACCTCGCCCGGCCCCAATGCCGGCGTGCTGGAAAAGGAGGGCGCCGGCACCCTGGTGCTGTCGGGGACCAACACCTACAGCGGCGGGACCACGATCAATTCCGGAACGCTGGCGTTGTCGGGCACCGGATCGATCGCGCAGTCGAGCGTCGCGGATAACGCCACATTCGATATTTCCGCGACCAATTCCGGGGCGTCGATCACGAGCCTGTCCGGCTCCGGCACGGTAACGCTCGGGTCGAAGACACTGACGCTGTCGAATGCCGGCGACACCTTCTCGGGGTCGATCAATGGCAGCGGCGGGCTGACGCTGAGTAGCGGCGCCGAGACGCTCTCCGGCGTCAACGGCTATCTTGGGGCGACCACGATCAACGGCGGCACGCTGACATTGGCCTCGACCGGATCCACCACGTCGAACGTCACCAACGCGGCCACGTTCACCAACAACGGTGCGGTTACCGGGACCGTGAGCAACTCGGCCACCTTCAACAACAATACCGGCAGTATAGTTTCCGGACTGTTGACCAACACCGCGGGGACCACGACCAACGCCGGGCAACTCAATAGCGGCGCGAGCGTCAGCGGCGGCACGCTGACCAACAACAATCTGATCGTCGGCGCGGTTACGGTTTCCGCAACCGGCGACGTCGAAAATTTTCTGACCATCACCGGCACGGTGAGCAACGCCGCCACGTTCAACAACAAGGCCGCCGGCACCGTTTCGGGACTGTTGACCAACACCGCGGGGACCACGACCAACGCCGGACAACTCAACGGCGGTGCGGCCGTAAGCGGCGGTACGTTGACGACAACAGGCACGATCACCAGCGGCCTGACCAACACCGCAACAGTCAATGCCAATGGTGGTGCGATCAACGGGGCCATCGCCAACAATGCCGGCAGCTTCAATGTCGGCGGCACGGTGACGAGCAACGCGACATTCGCCAATGCGACTGCCGCGACCCTCGCCGTCAACAGCGCCGGCACCTATACATTGCAGGGCTTGCTGACCAACAGCGGCGCCATCACCGTGGCGAACGGCGGAAAACTGATCGCAACGGTGGGCGGCATCACCAACAATTCCGGAGCCACCATCACGGTTGTTGCCGGCGGGACTGTGACGGACGCACTGGATAATTCCGGAGTGGTGGATAATAGCGGCGCCTACAATGCCGACGTCAGCAATCTCGCCACCGGCGTCGTCACCAACCATTCCGGCGGGACCTGGACCGGCAATCTCCTCAGCAACGTCAATACCGTGACCAACCAGGCCGGCGCGACCTGGATTGGCAACGCCTTCAACAGTGTCGGCGGTATGCTCGGCAATTCCGGTACCTGGACCGGAACGGTTTCCAATGCCGGGACGTTCTCCAACTTCGCCGGCGCTACGGTCTCCGGGCTCGTGACAAACAGCGGCAGCGCGACCAACGCCGGCACCCTGAATGGCGGCCTGACAAATACCGCCGGCATCATCCGCAATACCGGCGCGATAAACGGCTCGACCCTCGTCAGCGGTGGCGCGTTGACCGGGACTGGCTCGGTCGCGGCGCTCAATGTTACGAGCGGTGGCATGCTTGCGCCGGGTGACGGCTCGCCTGGCGCCTCGATGACGGCGGGCAGCCTCGCCATGCAGTCGGGCGCAATCTATCTGGTGCAGCTCAATCCGACGACCGCATCCTTCGCCAGCGTCACGGGCAGCGCCACGCTGAACGGCGCCACGGTGAATGCCGTGTTTGCAGGCGGCAGCTATGTTTCGAAGCAATATACGATCCTGACGGCGGGGAATGTCAGCGGCGCATTCGCAAGCGCGACGGTCGATACCAACCTGCCGTCGAATCTCCATACATCGCTGAGTTACGATTCAACCCACGCCTATCTCAATCTTCTTCTGAATTTCAGCATACCGACCGGCCTGAAGGGCAACCAGCAAGGCGTCGGCGACGCTCTGACCAATTTCTTCAACACCACCGGCGGCATCCCGATGGTCTACAGCACGCTGTCGTCGGCCGCGCTGTCGCAGGTCGCGGGCGAGACCGGCACCGGATCGCAGCAGACGACCTTCAGCGCGATGACGCAGTTCATGGGGGTGATGACCGATCCTTTCGTCGCCGGCCGGGGCGCTGGCGTCAGCGCGGGTGGCTCTCCCAACGCCTATGCCGAAGATAGTCTGGCCTATACGGCGAAGCGCAATCCGAGGGATGCACTCGCGGCGATCTATCGCAAGGCCCCGCCGCAGGAACCTTCGTTCGATCGGCGATGGAGCGTGTGGGCGTCCGGGTTCGGCGGAACGCAGACCACCTACGGCAATGTCGCGGTCGGATCGAACGACACCCGCAGCAGCCTCTACGGGACCGCTGTCGGCGCGGACTATCTGGTATCGCCGGATACGCTGGCCGGCTTTGCGCTGGCCGGCGGCGGCACCAATTTCAGCGTCAGCGGGTTTGGCGGCGGCCGCTCCGACCTGTTCCAGGCCGGCACCTTTATCCGCCACAACATCGGCGCGGCCTATCTATCCGGCGCCCTTGCTTATGGTTGGCAGGATATCACCACCGACCGCACCGTGACGGTGGCAGGAGTCGACCGACTGCGCGCCGAGTTCAACGCCAATGCCTGGTCGGGCCGCGTCGAAGCCGGTTATCGTTTCGTCGCCCGGGGCATCGCCCTGACGCCCTATGCTGCCGGCCAGTTCACCACTTTCGAATTGCCCGACTACGTCGAAGGCGTCGTCTCCGGCGCCGGCAACTTTGCGCTGGCTTATGGCGCCAAGAGCGTCACGGCGTCGCGCAGTGAGCTCGGTCTGCGCAGCGACAAATCCTTTGCAATGCAGGACGCCGTCCTGACTCTGCGCGGCCGCGCTGGCTGGGCGCATGATTTCAACAACGACCGCAGCGTGCTGGCGACGTTCCAGGCGCTGCCGGGCGCGAGCTTCGTCGTCAACGGTGCCGGACAAGCGAGTGATGCCGCGCTGACCACGGCTGCGGCGGAAATGAAATGGCTCAATGGCTGGTCGGCGGCTGCGACGTTCGAAGGTGAGTTCTCGGAAGTGACCCGCAGCTATGCCGGCAAGGGCGTGGTGCGGTACGCATGGTGAGAGATGGATGCTCAGAAAGAATGCCTGAGATGCCTCACGCACAGTTTCGCATAGCTTCGCTTATGTCGCCGCCGGGAGCGGGGGTCGTTGATCTGATCGAACGCTTCTTCAACAGGCTGAAACATTTACGCCGCATCGGAACCCGCTACGACACGACAGAAACTTCGTGGCGGCCGTTCTGCGTGCCGCCACACGCCTATGGGCCAGTTTTGAGTCCGACGAACCGGCCGGTCAATCGCCGCATGACTTACGGCGGCGCCAGACCTTGACCGGATTGGGCACAAGGCGCAACCCACCGAAGCGGTACAGCGTAGTTCTCCCGATATTGACGCACGGCACTTCTATGAAGCGCCACGACAAATATGCGACTGGCGTCGTTATCAAGATGGCAAGCGCCATGACAATCGCATAACCGGTTGTCGAGCCGGCGATCGAGAGACCCACGAAGGCGATAAGACGACTTGCGAACAGGATTCCCAGCAGATGAAGTAAATACAGGCTGTAGGAAATGCGGCCGTAGAATCTCACCGGCGCCCAATCCAGTGGACTAAAGATCGCGAGCGGTTGCCAAACTATTAGCATCACCAGGCCTGCGGCGGCGACGCACTCGACCGCCAGCAACAGCCCGCTTTGATGTCGCGTTCCGCAGTAGCAGAACGCCCCAATGCAAAGGACCATGAGAGCCACAGCGGAGACCGGTCGGAGATTGGCGATCTGCTTTCCGCAATGATGGGCCAGGACGCCGATAACGAAGGCGTAGAGCGGCGCCAGGTTTGTTGCATCTCCGAGGGCGTCCCGGTACGCACCGACGAACGAGAGACCGAATAGCGCGGCAACGATTGCCCAAAGCCACGCCGCCTTCTTTACGCGTACAAGCCACGCGCTGAACAGGATCAGCGGCGTAGCGAAACATTCGACCTTCAACGACCACATGACCGCGTTTATGTCGGTTCGTATCATCAACATATTCAGCAAGACATTGCCCGGACTGAAATCGCCCTCATAGGCGACGTAGAGGCCCCATTGCCGATGCAGCCAGACCAGAAGCGCGACCGTGGCGATAGCGGCCGGGAAGAGTCGGAATACGCGGCCTCTGAAAAACCGGAGCGGTTCGGGGTTAGCTTCAAGGGACCGGGCGAGAACAAAGCCACTAAGGACGAAAAAGGCGACCACCGCCCCGGTACCGTTTGAAAGCCCGTGCAAGATCGAAAAGGCGACAGCGTCAGTACCGGCTGGGTTGGTGTCGGAAAATAGCCCCCACACGTGGGAAGATACCACCGTAAGAGCCGCGATCCCCCGCAATGATTCAAGTCGTGGAACAAACCCCATGCTGAATCCCATGCCTTAACCGCCGGCCGCAGGCAAATTGAGATGCGAGCCGACGGTGGCTGTCGACGACATCTGCGTCGTTTTTGCGGACAGGCACCTCAGACCCTAATCAAGGCAATTCCCCGGCTAGCAAACCAGGGCCGCTGCCAACAGCTCTCCATTGTTGCCATCCGCAGACGCGGAGAGACCATTCCGGGAACGGATGTGACCCACATTTTCGGCCTGTCGCCAGAGGTGGGCAACCAAGGCAAGAAAATTGTGAATTTTCAATGAGGGAAATCGAGAATGGCTCCCCGGGCTGGATTCGAACCAGCGACCATTCGATTAACAGTCGAATGCTCTACCGCTGAGCTACCGAGGAATAGGCGAGACCGTCAAAGGCTCGCGATGTCGGAGCGTATAACAAAGCCTCTTCGGCTTGCAAAGGACGAAATGACGTGTTGCTACGCTACTTGAGAAAATCAGGGAAACCTACTGCTGCGCAACGGCTTGCAGGCCTTTAAGGCGTCGCGAAAGCGTGCCTGGGCGGACGATCACAAGGCCGTGTCGCCCCGTCGAGACCCCGGACCAGCCGCCAAATCGTCCCATTCGCCGCCGAGGCTTGGTGTTGCCCGGTTTCCTAGAGGTGATTCGATGCCAGCCATCCAGACCGATCTCAAAACGGTGCCCTCGATCGTCCCAAGCGATATCCCGGCGATGAGCGACGACGACTGCCTGCGCCGGCTCGCCCAAGCCCTTGAGGAACACGATTCGGAGCATCTGGACGAGGTGGCGCGGCTGATCGGCCGGCTTGCCGTTCCGATCGAATAGGAATTTCCGCAAAAGCCCGCATGACGTCGGCGCGCCGCATGTTGCGTTTTGGCGGCGCCTGTTTCAAAAGACGGCTATCTTCTAGCCTTCTCTAGCGGCAACGCCGCGCGAATTGCAGGGTGCCGCCAATGTCCGGTTTTACGACCGCGCGCCAGAACATGGTCGATGGTCAGGTGCGTCCGAGCGACGTTACCGATACGAGAATCCTCGACGCCATGCTGGCGCTGCCGCGCGAGCTCTTCGTCCCCGAAAGCAGGCGGGCGCTGGCCTATCTGGATCTCGATCTCGACGTCAGCGAGGAGGGCGGGGCAGCGCGGTTCCTGATCAAGCCAGTGGTGCTGGCGAAGATGCTGCAGGCGGCCGAAATCGGGGCGACCGACCGCGTTCTGGTGGTGGGCTGCGCCAGCGGATATGCGGCGGCAGTGATTTCACATTTTGCCGGGCAGGTGGTTGCGACCGAGAGCGAGCCTGCGCTCGCCGCGAAGGCCACGGCGACGCTCGCGCAACTCGGTTGCGGAAATGTAGCGGTCCGGACCGCCGCGGCGGTGGAAGGCGACCCGGTTGATGCGCCGTTTGACGTCATCGTCCTTAACGGCGCCACTGAAATCGTGCCGGAGCGACTTTACGCGCAGCTCCGGGATGGCGGGCGGCTGGTCGGCGTTTTCGCCACCTCGACACCGCCGCGCGCGACCATCGTGGTGCACTCTCATAATGACTTCGGGCACCGGGCGCTGTTTGACGCCGTCGCGCCGGTACTGCCCGGTCTTGAGCGGGTTCCCGCCTTCGTTTTCTAGCCTTTCCGGCTGTTAAAATCCCGTTCTGAATCAGAAGTGTGGCCCGTTTGCCCCACGTGAAGAGTTTCCACCGCGTTTGCTTGCGGGGTGGTTCCGTCCGGCCCACCCGCGGAATAAGGTGAGCCGGGACTCACTTCGACTGAAGCGACGTCGGCCTGTGTGCGGGCCGGCGAACGAGATGAATGGATGCCAGGAATGCGTGGGGTGAAGGCGGTTACCGGGGCTGCGGCTGCGGCGCTTCTGTTGGCTTATATGGGACCAGTACCTGCCCTGGCCGATACGATCGAGGCCGCGCTGGTGCGCTCCTACCAGAACAATCCGCAGCTCAATGCGCAACGCGCACAGGTGCGCTTCACGGACGAGAACGTGCCGCAGGCGCTGTCGGGCTATCGCCCCAGGGTCGCGATTACCGCGAGCGCGGGTGTCCAATATACCGATACTAACATCACCTCCGGCGGTACCCCGACCCAGCTCGTGAAAACCGACTTTGCCGGCACCAATGCGCCGCGCAGCATCGGTGCTACCGTTACGCAGACCCTGTTCAACGGACAGCAGACCGCGAACCGGACCCGAGCCGCGGAAAGCCAGGTCTCGTCGGCGCGCGAGGGTTTGCGCGTGCTCGAGCAGGCCGTGCTGCTGTCCGGCGCCACAATCTATATGGACTATTTGCGCGACGCCGCGATCGTCGAGGTTCAGCGTAGCAACGTTCGCGTTCTCGAACAGACGTTGAAGCAGACACGTGATCGCTTCAACGTCGGTGAGGTCACGCGTACCGACGTGGCGCAGTCGGAAGCTCAACTTGCGGCTGGCAAGACGCAGTTGTTGACGGCCGAAGCCAACCTGGTCACGACCCGGTCGAACTTCCGCCGCATCATCGGCAATGAACCTGAGAACCTCGCGCCGGGTTCGCCGGTGGATCGCTTCCTGCCGGGGACGCTCACCACTGCGGTGGATCTTGGCTTGACGCAAAATCCAAACGTCACTGCCGCGATGTTCGGGGTGGACATCAGCTTTCTCCAGGTCAAGGTGAACGAGGGCGCGCTGTTCCCGACCGTGACGCTGCAAACGTCTGTGCAGCAATCCTACGAACAGACGCTGACGACCTTCCGCGCGTTCGGCGCATCCACGGCCGTCCAGCTTTCCGTCCCGGTCTATCAGGGCGGCGCCGAATATTCGCTGATCCGTCAGTCCAAGGAATTGTTGGCCCAGCAGCGTCTCAATCTCGAACAGATCCGCGACCAGACCCGCGCGAATGTCGTTACGGCATGGGGTCAGTTGGTGGCGGGCAAGGCGCAAGTCGCTTCGGCCCAGGCGCAGGTCACGGCGTCTGAAATCGCGCTCAACGGCGTCCGCGAGGAGGCCAAGGCCGGGCAACGCACCACGCTCGACGTGCTGAACGCGCAGCAGGCGTTGGTCAATGCCCGCGTAGCGCTGGTCACCGCCCAGCACGATCGTGTTGTCGCGTCCTATGCCGTGTTGAGCGCAGTCGGACGGCTGTCGCCGCAGGTGCTCAAGTTGCCCACCACGACGTATGATGCGAGCGTGCATTACCAGCAGGTGCGTGACAGCTGGGTAGGCGTGCGCACGCCTGACGGTCGCTAAGCGTCGCGTCAGCGTCGCTTGCTCGGAAACGTTTTCTGGCGAAAGGCCGCAACGTACTTCGATCGTGGGGCGCATGCCGGCCCGCGTGGAGAAGACGCGCGTGGCAAGACACATAATTCGTGGTTCTCAGGATCACGGGCGCTTGCTTGCAATCAATAGTAGCGATGACGTACCGTTTTCGGGGGCAGCAGAGCGATTCGCGCCTTTTTTGGCCGCGTTTTGGCCGCGTCGTCTGGTTGCCATGAGGGGAAGCAGGGCCGAGCGCGATCCATCGGACGTCGCTTGATCTGGGGACAAGTCGGGGCTCGATCGATGAAAATTCCTGCCTGCATATCCGGAACCAGCGAATCCCGCGTCGCTTGGTGTAAATTGGTTTCGATGTGGAGTTGGAGATGACGCAGCCTGCAAAGGTCCAAGAGCCCTCGATGGAGGAGATTCTGGCGTCGATCCGTCGCATCATTGCCGACGACGAGGCGAAGCCTGCGGCGGCAGAGAAAGCCGCCCCTCCGCCGGCACCGGAAAAGCCGGCGGCCGCGCCGCGGGCCAGGCCTGCGATGAGGGACATTCCGCCGTCGGCGATCCCTGCGGCGCAGGGGGCTGCGGCAAAGCCGGCACCTGCGCCCGCGCCGCCTCCGGCCACTCCTGCGCCGGCGGCAAGCAACGGTCAGGACGATATCGACGCCATGCTGGCGAGCCTCGACGAGGCGACGCCTGAGGCCGATATCAGGCCGCCGCAACCCGACGGCGACGTGTTTGAACTGACCGATGAGATGGCGCTGCCGGATCCGGCCCCGGCGCTGCCGGCGGCCGCGTCATTCCACAAGATCGATCCGCAGGACGATATCGAGTTCACCGAAACGGCCGCCGCCAGGGCGTTGCATCGGCAGCCGGCCTACGAGCCTCCGCCATTCGAAAGCGCCTCCAGCGCTCCGCCGCAGCAGATCCTGTCCCGCTCGACCGTATCGGCCGTCGAATCCGCCTTTAATTCGCTGGCCAACACGGTGCTGAGCAACAACGCCCGGACGCTGGAAGACCTGGTCAAGGAAATGCTCCGCCCGATGCTGAAGTCGTGGCTCGATGACAATTTGCCTGGGCTGGTCGAACGGATCGTCAAGGCCGAGATCGAGCGAGTTTCCCGCGGGCGCTAGCCAAGGGCCGGCCCCGGCCGCCGGCCGGCCCTCATTCAGCCACCGCCACCGGCTTTAAGGCGTCGTTGGCCTGCAAGTCGTGTGACACTTGTTAGGTTGACTTGGCGCGCTCCGGCGGCTTTCTAGCGCGTTCCACACCCCTCATTTGCGCTGTCATGATCGAAAAAAATTACCAGCCCGCCGATATCGAAAGCCGCATGTCCCGCACTTGGGAGGAAAGCGGTGCGTTCAAGGCCGGCCGCCCCGAGCGGCGCGACGCAGAACCCTTCACCATCGTGATTCCGCCGCCCAACGTGACGGGCTCGCTGCACATGGGTCACGCGCTGAACAACACCCTGCAGGACATCCTCTGCCGCTTCGAGCGGATGCGCGGACGCGATGTCCTGTGGCAGCCCGGCACCGACCATGCCGGTATCGCGACCCAGATGGTGGTCGAGCGGCAGTTGATGGAACGGCAGGAGCCGGGCCGCCGCGACATGGGACGCGCCAAATTCCTCGAACGGGTCTGGCAATGGAAGGCCGAGAGCGGCGGCACCATCGTCAACCAGTTGAAGCGGCTGGGCGCGTCCTGCGACTGGTCGCGCGAACGTTTCACGATGGACGAGGGCCTGTCGCGCGCAGTCGTGAAAGTATTCGTCGAGTTGCACCGTGAAGGTCTGATCTACAAGGACAAGCGGCTCGTCAACTGGGACCCGAAACTTCTGACGGCGATATCCGATCTCGAGGTCCAGCAGGTCGAGGTCAGGGGCAACCTCTGGTATCTGCGCTATCCGATCGAGGGCAAGACCTTCAGTCCGGATGATCCCGCAAGCTTCATCGTGGTGGCGACTACGCGCCCCGAAACCATGCTCGGCGATACCGCGGTCGCGGTGCATCCGCAGAACGAGCGGCTTGGTCACCTGATCGGCCAGCACGTCATTCTTCCGCTGGTCGGCCGCCGCATTCCGATCATCGGCGACGACTACGCCGATCCCGAAAAAGGCTCCGGCGCGGTCAAGATCACGCCGGCGCATGACTTCAACGATTTCGAGGTCGGCAAGCGGCACGGCCTGCCGCAAATCAGCGTGCTCGATCAGGAGGGCCGTCTCGCCCTGGTCGGTAACGAGGACTATCTGCGTGGATTGCCGGAAGGTTCATCGCAGTTCGCCGAGGAACTGAATGGCGTCGAGCGCTTCGCCGCGCGCAAGCAGATCGTGTCGCGTCTCGAAGATTTCGGCTTCCTCGAAAAGATCGAGCCGAACACGCATATGGTGCCGCACGGCGATCGTTCCGGCGTCGTCATCGAGCCGTATCTGACCGACCAGTGGTATGTCGACGCCAAGACGCTGGCACGGCCGGCGATCGCGGCGGTGCGCTCGGGCGCGACGTCGTTCGTGCCGAAGAACTGGGAAAAGACCTATTTCGAATGGATGGAGAATATCCAGCCCTGGTGCATCTCGCGCCAGCTCTGGTGGGGCCATCAGATTCCGGCGTGGTACGGGCCCGACGGCAAGGTGTTCGTCGCCGAGACCGAGGAAGAGGCTGTCGGCAACGCGCTCGGCTATTACGTCGAGCAGGAGGTCATCACGCCTGAACAGGCGCACGACATGGCGCAGGATGCCGCCAGGCGCGAAGGCTTCATCACCCGCGACGAAGACGTGCTCGACACCTGGTTCTCTTCAGCCCTGTGGCCGTTCTCGACGCTGGGCTGGCCGGACGAGACGCCGGAAGTAAAGCGCTATTATCCGACCAACGTCCTGGTGACGGGCTGGGACATCATCTTCTTCTGGGTCGCGCGGATGATGATGATGGGCCTGCACTTCATGAAGGAAGCGCCGTTTTCGACCATCTATATCCACCGCCTCGTCCGAGACGAGAAGGGCGCGAAGATGTCGAAGTCGAAGGGCAATGTCATCGATCCGCTCGGCGTGATCGACGACTATGGCGCCGACGCGCTTCGCTTCGCGCTGGCGCGCGGCGCCGCGCACAGCCACGACATCAAGCTTTCTCCCCAGCTCGTCGAGACCAACCGCAATTTCGCGACCAAGTTCTGGAACGCCTGCCGTTTCGCCGAGATGAACAACTGCGCCCTGCCGCCGGATTTCGATCCCGCCAGGGCAAAGGAGACGCTGAACCGCTGGATCGCGCACGAAACCTCGCGGGTCACGCGCGAAGTGACGGAAGCGATCGAAGCGTATCGTTTCAACGATGCGGCGAACGCGATCTATCGCTTTGTCTGGAACGTCTATTGCGACTGGTATCTCGAACTCGCCAAGCCGGTGCTGCTGGGCGAGGAGGGCGCGGCGAAGGCCGAGACCCGCGCCATGGTCGCATGGGCACGCGATGAAATCCTGAAACTCCTGCATCCGTTCATGCCGTTCATCTCCGAGGAGCTGTGGGCGGTGACGGCGAAGCGCGACGGGCTCCTGGTCCTCGCCGAATGGCCGCGCAGGGCGGCCAGGTTGAGCGATGAGCAACTGGCCACGATGTCGATGGCGGGGCCCAGCGACGCGTTGATCCCACCCGTCATCCGCGCACTCGATGCCGGCGACTTCAGCGATCCCGCTGCGGAGGCGGAGATCGGCTGGGTGGTCGATCTCGTCACCGCGATCCGCTCGGTGCGCGCCGAGATGAACATCCCGCCGGCGACGTTGACGCCGCTTGTCCTCGCTGGCGCATCCGCGGAGACCAGGGACCGCGTCCAGCGCTGGAACGACGTCGTCAAGCGCATGGCGCGGTTGGGCGAGATTTCGTTCGCGGATCACGCACCGGAAGGCGCGGTGCAACTTTTGGTGCGCGGCGAGGTCGCAGCGCTGCCGCTCAAGGGCGTGATCGACCTTTCGGCGGAGCGTGCCCGGCTGGAGAAGGAAATTGCGAAGGCTGACGCCGATATCAAGCGCGTCGACGCCAAGCTCGGCAACGAAAAGTTCGTCGCCAACGCGCCGGAAGACATCGTCGAGGAAGAAAAGGAAAAGCGCGAAGCCGCCGTGGCGCGCAAGGAAAAGATCCTCGAGGCACTGGAGCGGTTGAAGAAGGCTTCGTGAGCCAGCGTGGCAACGGGGTGGAAGGCGTCTGCCACGCCGCCTAATCCGGAAACCGCTTGCTGAGGAATTTCGATCCCTTCAGCCCGTAGCGCCAGGGCAGATCGACCGCCTTGGTGATGCCGATCCGCACGCCGGCTACGATATCCGGCTTGCCGATCCGTGCATGCAGCGCGATCGGAGGCCGGTCGAGCGGCAATTCGCTGTGCGCGATGGTGACGCCGAGCGCTTCGCAGAGCTTGCCCGGTCCCGAGCACAGCGCGCGCTCATCGTCCAGACCTCGGCGCCGGCGCATTGCCGCCAGACCGTGGGTCGGCTCCAGGGCGCGGATCAGCACGGCGCTGGCTGAGCCTTCCTCTTCGCAGACGAAATTCAGGCACCAGTGGATGCCGTAGGAGCGATAGACGTAACTGAAGCCGGGCGGGCCGAACATCACGCTGTTGCGCGGCGTCGGTCCGCGGAAGGAATGCGCGGCCGGTTCGGTGTGATGGTAGGCCTCGACCTCGACGATGATGCCGCCGACGCCATCGACCAGCAGCGTAGCGCCGATCAGGTCGGGCGCGACCTCGTGCACGCTGCGGTCGAAAAACGAGCGCTTCAGCGGCTTGCCGAGGCGAGGGGAGACGGCGCCTGTCGATTTGGAATTTTGAACCATTTTGAGCTGGGAATCAGGCCGGAACAGGCGGGATTGCTGCCAATATCTTGCATGTTCTGCTAGATTGGGCGAGCCGGGTTGCGGGGGTCGGCAATACGGATTAGCTAAGCACTCTCGCCACTTGCGGACATGCCATGGTCGTTGTCGTCGATACAATCTCTGCCACGCCGCTACGTCCGCGCCATCCCGAAAAGGTCAACCGGCCGGACGCGCTGTCGCCGCCGAAGCCTGACTGGATCCGGGTGCGGGCGCCGAACACCCGCGGCTATGCCGACACCCGGAACATCGTCAAGGAAAACGGGCTGGTCACGGTCTGCGAAGAGGCAGGTTGCCCGAACATCGGCGAATGCTGGGACAAGAAGCACGCCACCTTCATGATCATGGGGGATACCTGCACCCGTGCCTGTGCGTTCTGCAACGTCAAGACCGGGATGCCCGGCGCACTCGACGCCGCCGAACCGGAGCATGTCGCGGAGGCGACCTTCAAGCTCGGGCTTGCCCATGTCGTCATCACCTCGGTCGACCGGGACGATCTCGCCGACGGCGGTGCCGAACATTTCGCGCAGACCATCCGCGCCATCCGCGCGCGCTGCCCGACGACGACGATCGAAATCCTGACGCCGGACTTTTTGCGCAAGGAGGGAGCGCTCGAGGTCGTCGCGGCGGCCAAACCCGACGTGTTCAACCACAACCTCGAAACGGTGCCGGCGCGCTATCTCACCGTGCGCCCGGGCGCGCGCTATTTCCACTCCATTCGCCTCTTGCAGCGGGTCAAGGAGATCGATCCCGCGATCTTCACTAAGTCAGGCATCATGGTGGGCCTCGGCGAGGAGCGGCACGAAGTATTGCAGGTGATGGACGACCTGCGCTCGGCCGACGTCGATTTCCTCACCATCGGGCAATATCTGCAGCCGACCCGCAAGCATCACGCTGTGATGCGCTACGTGACGCCGGACGAATTCGCGGGTTACGAGAAAGTCGCCTATACCAAGGGTTTCCTGATGGTGTCGGCGAGCCCGCTGACCCGCTCGTCGCATCATGCCGGCGATGATTTCGCCAAGCTCAGGGCGGCGCGGGCTGCGCTGGCCCGCTGAACGACTGCAATGCCGAGGTTTTCCAGCAAGCGCAGGGTCCGTCACACCGCGGCGCAGATGTTCGATCTGGTCGCCGACGTCGAGCGCTATCCCGAATTCGTGCCGTTGTGCCAGTCGCTGAAGATCCGTCAACGCACGCCGAAGGAGGACGGTACCGAAATCGTCGTCGCCGACATGACGGTATCGTTCAAGCTGGTGCGGGAAACGTTTACCAGCCGGGTAACGCTGGATAAGCCCAATCTGAAGATACTGGTCGAATATCTGCGCGGTCCCTTCAGCAATCTGGAAAACCGCTGGACCTTCGAGCCGAAATCCGAGACCGAGTGCGAGATCGGCTTCTTCCTGTCCTACGAATTCAAGAGCCGGATGCTGGCGATGCTGATGGGCACGATGTTCGACACGGCGTTCGGGCGTTTTTCCGCGGCGTTCGAAAAGCGTGCCGATGTAGTATATGGAAAGGCGGGCGTTACCTCTCGTCCTGCCTAGGCTAAGTATCGGCCATGAAAATTATCAACGATGAGCCGTTGCTGGATCGTTTGTCCACTGAGCTCTCCAAAGTATCCGGCGTCAAAGCAGTGGTTCTCGGCGGCTCGCGAGCGCGTGGCGACGCCCGCAGCTCGTCAGATTACGATATTGGTCTCTATTACGAACCTCTAGAACCGCTGAACGTTACGTTTCTGGAACGGGTAGTCGCAACGCTGGATGATGCAGGCCCCTCCGCCAGCGTGACGGCGATAGGCGGCTGGGGTCCATGGATCAATGGAGGCGGCTGGCTCACGGTTGGAGGCACCCGCGTTGATATTCTTTATCGGGATCTCGACCGGGTCCGTACCGTGATCCGTGAATGCCGGGAAGGTTTGGTCCAGCGTCACTATCAACCCGGGCACCCCCATGCGTTCGTCTCCTCCATCTATATGGGCGAAGTGGCTCATTGCCGGGACCTGTTCGACCCAACGGGGATCATGAGATCGCTCCGCGCCGACACGTCTCCCTATCCGACGCCACTCCGCGCCGGACTAATCCAGGCCTTCCTATGGGAAGCGCGGTTCGCGCTCGACAACACGAGCCACGGTCGCGCCAGCAACGACGTTGTCTACTCGGTCGGCTGCTGCTTCCGCGCGGTTGCGTGTCTCTGCCAGGTCCTGTTCGCGGTAAATGGCGAGTACCTTCTGAATGAAAAGGGCGCCGTCTCCGCGACCGAAGGGTTACGGTTACGTCCTGCGGACTTCGCGACACGTTGCACATCGGCCCTTCGGGACGTCGGCAACGGCAACACGGCCTCGGGTGCATATCAGCTCGGAGCCCTAGTGCAGGAAACCGAGCAGCTCGCAAGCTGAAACCGATCGGCAGTAGGTTGACGGTCAAGCCCGCGTTGGCCGCCGCCGCTTGACGGCGCTGCGGCGCGGTGTACGCGCGACGCGCGGGCGTAGGCGGCTCATGGTTTGGCGGCGCGGTTTTGCCGGTGGATTCGGGCCGCGCGCCAATTCCATCAGCATGCGCAAGGCTTCCACCACGGAACGCTGGCGCACGGTCGTGCGGCCGATCGCACCGAAACGGAATTCGCGATGCAGTATCCGGCCGTCGCGGGCGGCGACCGCGAAGTGCACCAGCCCGACCGGCTTGCCCGGCGTGGCGCCGCCGGGGCCGGCAATGCCTGTGATCGCGACCGCCAGATCGACGCCGGCCTTCTCCAGCGCGCCGATCGCCATCGCCGTCGCGGTTTCCTTGCTGACCGCGCCGAACGTCGCGAGCGTGGTCGCCTTGACGCCGAGCATCGCCCGCTTGGCATCATTGGAATAAGTGACAAAGCCGCGGTCGATCACGTCGGAGGAGCCCGGAATATCGGTCAGGGCGCCGGCGACCAGCCCACCGGTGCAGGACTCCGCGGTTGCGATCGTCAGCTTGCGCATCCGACACAGATCAAGCAGCGAGCGGGAGAGGGCGCGCGCGTCGCTGCCGCTCATATCAGTCGTTCCAGGGCAAACGAACGGTGGCGCTCGCCGTCGCGGCGATGCCTTCCTCGCGTCCGGTGAAGCCGAGCCGCTCGCTGGTGGTCGCCTTCACTGCCACGCGCGAAACATCGACACCGGTGATCTCGGCAATGCGCGCGCGCATCACGTCGCGCAAGGGACCGATTTTCGGCCGCTCGCAGATCAGCGTGACTTCAAGGTTCGCGACACGTCCGCCGCGCGCGGTGACGCGGTCCACCGCATATTTCAGGAAGCGGTCGGACGCCGCGCCCTTCCATTTGGGATCGCTCGGCGGGAAGTGCGAGCCGATGTCGCCGTCGGCCAGCGCGCCGAGGATGGCGTCGACCAGCGCATGCAGGCCGACATCGCCGTCGGAATGGGCGAGAAAGCCTTTTGTATGCGGCACGCGCACGCCGCAGATCATCAGATGATCGCCGTCGCCGAAAGCATGCACGTCATAACCGGTGCCGGTCCTGATATCGCCGAGCATTGCAGCGAGCCGCGCTTCCTCGCGAACGAAATCTTCGGGTGTCGTCAGTTTCATGTTTGCAGGATCGCCTTCAAATGTCGCCACCGTCAATCCCGCCCATTCCGCGAGCGCCGCATCGTCGGTGAAATCGTTGCGGCCGTCGCGCGCCGCGCGGCGATGGGCGTCGAGTATCACGTCAAAACGAAACGCCTGTGGCGTTTGCGCAATCCTCAAGCGCGCGCGATCCGGCGTCGACTCGACATTGCCGCTCGTGTCGGTCAGCTTGATCGTATCGGTGACGGCGATGGCGGGAACAGCAGCGCCGGTCCGGCCTGCTGCCACGATCGCGCGCGAAATCAGCGCTGACGTAACGAAGGGGCGCGCAGCGTCGTGGATCAGAACCACGTCAGGCTTGTCGCCCGCGAGCGCTTCAAGCCCGGCATGCACTGATTCCTGGCGTGTCGCTCCACCGTTCGCCGGCGGCTGGTACCGCAGCCCGGCGACCGCTTCGTTGAAGATTGCGGTGTCGTCGGGATTGACGACCGGCTGCACTGCAAAGATGTCGGGATGCCGGCTAAACGGTTCCATGGCCCGGAAGATGACGGTCTGTCCGCCAATCATACGATATTGTTTGGGCCCGCCGGCGCCGGCGCGAAGCCCGCGCCCGGCTGCGACAAGAATAGCTGCGCTACGCTCGGTTTTTGCCATTTGACTTAAAGTTGCTGACGAATCCGGGTTGAGGAGGGCCGGTAACGCCGGCCGCACAGCCCTTACCATGCTCAATGCGCAAAGACAGGGCGATTCACGATAGCTGTGGGAAAAGCGGTTTTTGGTGCAGTGCACTTGCACAAATGATAGAACTGTCTAAAGTGTAGGCATGAAGCTTGACTGCACAAGATTTGTGCTCACAATACACGGCGACGGCTGCAATGGAGCTGCCGCCAGAATCACGAGAAGTCCGTGACCGGCCTCGAGAGTTCACGCGGTAAATCATTGAAAATAGGCGATATTGCCGTCGCCAACAGGGTTCTTCTCGCGCCGATGTCCGGCATAACCGATGCCCCCTTTCGACGCCTCGCCGCCGTACTTGGCGCGGGCTTGGTAGTGTCTGAGATGACCGCCAGTGACGATCTCGCCCATGGAAGGCCGATGTCGCGGCTGCGCTGTGAGGCGACCGGGATTGGTCCGCATGTGGTTCAGCTGGCGGGCTGCGAGACCCATTGGATGGCGGAGGGAGCCCGGATTGCCGAGGCCTCGGGTGCCGACATCATCGATATCAACATGGGCTGCCCGGCCCGCCATGTGACCGGCGGGCAGTCCGGCTCAGCCCTGATGCGTGATCTCGACCACGCCGTGAAGCTGATCGAGTCGACAATCGCGGCCGTAAAGGTGCCGGTGACGCTGAAGATGCGGCTCGGCTGGGACGATCGCTCGCTCAATGCGCCCGAACTGGCTCGCCGCGCCGAGGCCGCCGGTGTGCAGATGGTCACCGTGCATGGCCGCACGCGTTGTCAGTTCTACAACGGGGAAGCGGATTGGGTCGCCGTGCGCGCGGTCAGAGACGCGGTTTCCGTTCCCCTGATCGTCAACGGCGACATCACCTCGTTCGAAAAGGCTGTGGCCGCGCTCGAATTGTCCGGCGCCGATGCCGTGATGATCGGACGTGGTGCGCAGGGTCAGCCCTGGCTGCCCGGGCAGATCGCCCGCCAGCTCGAAGGTGGAATTGCGGAACCGGCGCCGCCGCTTGCCGAGCAACTTCACCACATCCGAGCCCTCTACGATGAGGTCTGCGGCCATTACGGCTTGCGCATCGGGCTCCGGCATGCGCGCAAGCATCTCGGCTGGGCGCTTGAGATTGCCGCCCAGTACAGCCGAGCCCCGGCCGCGACCCTCAAGGGCTGGCGGCAAAAGATCCTGACATCGGATGATCCTTCCAGCGTGCATCGATCGCTTGAAAATGCATTCGACGATTTTGCATGGAGTGCCGCTGCATGACCTCCGCCGCAGAACATCGCCGTCCGGTGCCCTCCGATGGCGATGCCATCCTCAACGCGCTGCCCAATCCGGTGCTCTTGGTTGCGCCCGACGGGCGGATCGTCGACGCCAATATGGCGGCCGAATCCTTCTTCGAGATTTCGACGCAATTTTTGCAGCGGCAGTCACTCAAGGAACTGGTGCCGTTCGGCAGTCCGCTGCTGGCGCTGATCGATCAGGTCCGTACCTCAGGCTCGCCGGTAAACGAATACAAGGTCGATCTCGGCACACCGCGGATCGGCGGCGACCGCCAGGTCGATCTGCACGTCGCCCCGCTCACCGAGCGTCCCGGTCATATCGTGGTGATGCTGCAGGAACGCACCATCGCCGACAAAATGGACCGGCAATTGACGCATCGGAGCGCCGCGCGGTCGGTGATCGCGCTCGCCGCCATGCTGGCGCATGAAATCAAGAACCCGCTGTCGGGCATCCGCGGCGCCGCACAGCTCCTCGAACAGCAGGCCTCGTCGGAAGACCGCATGCTGACGCGGCTGATCTGCGACGAGGCGGACCGCATCGTCACGCTGGTCGACCGCATGGAAGTGTTCGGCGACGACCGGCCTGTGGCGCGCGGTCCCGTCAACATCCATTCCGTGCTCGACCACGTCAAACGGCTGGCGCAATCCGGATTCGCCCGCAACATCCGCTTCGTCGAGGATTACGATCCGTCGCTGCCGCCGGTGCTGGCCAATCAGGACCAGCTGATCCAGGTGTTCCTCAACCTGGTGAAGAACGCCGCCGAGGCCGTCGCCGATCTCGGCAGTGACGCTGAAATCCAGCTCACCACCGCGTTCCGTCCGGGCGTCCGCCTGTCGGTCCCTGGCAAGAAATCGCGGGTATCGCTGCCGCTCGAGTTCTGCGTCAAGGACAACGGTTCGGGCGTGCCGGAAGACCTGCTTCCCAACCTGTTCGATCCTTTCGTCACCACAAAGCAGACCGGCAGCGGACTGGGACTCGCGCTGGTGGCAAAGATCGTCGGTGATCACGGCGGCATCATCGAATGCGAGTCCCAGCCGCGGAAAACCACCTTCCGCGTGCTGCTGCCGATGTACAACGCCGCCAAACATTTCGACCAGAACAATCGCGAGGACGTTCCGGGTACGTCCTCGCGTGCCTCACAGGACGCACGATAAGGAACAACAATGCCCGCAGGTAGCATACTTGTCGCCGACGACGACACCGCCATCCGCACAGTTCTCAACCAGGCTCTTTCGCGTGCCGGATACGAGGTACGGCTGACCGGGAACGCGGCGACGCTGTGGCGATGGGTGAGCCAGGGCGAGGGCGATCTCGTGATCACCGACGTGGTGATGCCCGACGAGAACGCGTTCGACCTGCTGCCGCGGATCAAGAAGATGCGGCCGAACCTTCCTGTCATCGTCATGAGTGCGCAAAACACCTTCATGACGGCGATCCGCGCCTCCGAGCGCGGCGCCTACGAATACCTCCCAAAACCGTTTGACCTGAAGGAATTGATTACCATCGTTGGCCGCGCGCTGGCGGAGCCGAAGGAGAGGGTGGCTAACCCGGCCGATGACTCCGAGTTCGATTCGATCCCGCTGGTCGGACGCTCGCCGGCGATGCAGGAAATCTATCGGGTGCTGGCGCGCCTGATGCAGACCGACCTCACGGTGATGATCTCGGGCGAGTCCGGCACCGGCAAGGAACTGGTCGCCCGCGCGCTGCACGATTACGGCAAGCGCCGCAACGGTCCCTTCGTCGCCGTCAACATGGCGGCGATCCCGCGCGACCTCATTGAATCCGAACTGTTCGGCCATGAGCGTGGCGCGTTCACCGGCGCCAACACCCGCGCCTCCGGCCGCTTCGAGCAGGCCGAAGGCGGGACGCTGTTCCTCGACGAAATTGGCGACATGCCGATGGAGGCGCAGACCCGGCTGTTGCGCGTGCTGCAGCAGGGCGAATACACCACCGTCGGCGGGCGCACGCCGATCAAGACTGACGTCCGCATCGTCGCCGCCAGCAACAAGGATTTGCGCATCCTGATCCAGCAGGGGCTGTTCCGCGAGGACCTGTTCTTCCGTCTCAACGTGGTGCCGCTTCGGCTGCCGCCCTTGCGCGAGCGGATCGAGGATCTGCCCGATCTGATCCGGCATTTCTTCGCGCTGGCGGAAAAAGATGGACTGCCGCCGAAGAAGCTCGACACGCTGGCCCTGGAGCGCCTCAAACAGCACCGCTGGCCCGGCAACGTGCGCGAGCTCGAAAATCTCGCGCGTCGGCTGGCGGCGCTCTATCCGCAGGACGTCATTACCGCTTCGGTGATCGACGGCGAGCTGGCGCCGCCGGCAGTCGCCTCCGGCGGCAACACGTCGCTCGGCGTCGACAATCTCGGCGGTGCGGTTGAAGCCTATCTGTCTTCGCATTTCTCCGGCTTTCCCAACGGCGTACCGCCGCCGGGCCTCTATCACCGCATCCTCAAGGAGATCGAGGTGCCGCTGCTCACCGCGGCGCTGGCCGCTACCCGCGGCAACCAGATCCGCGCGGCCGACCTGCTCGGCCTCAACCGCAACACGCTGCGCAAGAAGATCAGGGATTTGGACATTCAGGTTTATCGCAGCGGGGGCTAGCACCGTCAGCAAAGCGTATCGGGCACTCGACAGCTACACCGCGATGCGGTTGCGCCGGTGGTTGCAGTTCAAGCACAAAACCAGGCGTCGCAAGGGCGGGACCTATCCACTCCCGCACCTTTACGGGCAGTTTGGGCTCGTACGCCTGAGCAGGCTTGGGCACGACGTGCCGTGGGTGAAGGCGTGAAGTTTTGTCCGAGAGCCGGATGCGGGAAATCTGCCTGGCTAGCGTCTCCGCTGCGGGGATGTACCGTTAATTCTAGAGACGGTTGAGGACTAAACGCACTTCGTGGCGGGCGCGCCGTGGAATTGTCGCAATTCGGCAACATTGTGATATGATTGCATCAGTTCGCCGTCAGCGGACTACCCTCAGCCCACCACCTTGCCGGAATGACCAGCGCAGAGACCACCACGGCTCCAACGTTTGACCCATCGCTTGCCGAACGACCGAGGGGTTGGCCCCTGCGGAAGTGGCTGGCGCCGTTTGCCGTTGCGATCTCGCTGCTGTCGGCGTTCCTCACCTTCATGGTCCTCAGCGGCCTGACGCCGATCGAGCCGACGAAACACGTCGTTTATTCATTCCTGCTGATCAACGCGGCGACCATCCTGCTGCTGGTCGGGATCATCGCCCGCGAGATCTGGCAGGTGGTTCAGGCCCGGCGCCGCGGCCGGGCCGCGGCAAGGCTTCACGTTCAGATCGTCAGCCTGTTTTCGATCATTGCCGTATTGCCGGCGGTGCTGGTGGCCATTGTCGCCAACGTCACCATTGACCGCGGCCTCGACCGGCTGTTCTCGGGGCCGACGCGCGAGGTCATCCAGAATTCCCTGATCGTAGCCCGTGCCTATACCTACGAGCATGCGCAGCTGATCCGCGGCGACATTCTGGCGATGGCTAACGACATTTCGCACGCCCGGCCGCTATACGATCAGGACCGCCGGACCTTTCGCGAATTGCTGACAGCCAACGCCGCCGCACGCAATCTGCCGGGCGCCATGCTGATCGACAAGGATCGCAATATCCTGGAGTCGGCACAGACCGGCATCCGGCAGGAGTTCACGACGCCGCCGCAGGATTTCCTCTCCAACGTCGACGAAAACGAACCGCAGATCGCGGTATTCCCTGAATCGAACTACGTCGCCGCCGTGATCCGTCTCCGCGCGTTTAACGATACGTTCCTTTACGTTGCCCGGCTGCTCGACCCGCGCGTGATCAGCCAGCTGAAGCAGACCGAGGCCAGCGTCGCGGAATACGCCCAGATCGAGTCGCGCCGGCTTGGCATCCAGGTCGCCTTTGCGCTGATGTTCGCCGTGATCGCGCTGACCATCCTGATGGCCTCGGTGCTGATCGGGTTGAATTTCGCAAACTGGCTGGTCGCGCCGATCCGCAACCTGATGAGCGCCGCCAATGTCGTTTCGACCGGCGACCTGCATGTCCAGGTTCCCGTCCACAAATCGGAAGGCGATCTGGCGCAACTCGGCGAGACCTTCAACAAGATGACCCAGGAGCTGCGCACCCAGCGCGACGAACTGGTCAACGCCAGTGAGTTGATCGACAGCCGGCGCCGCTTCATCGAGGCGGTGCTGTCGTCGGCGAGTGCCGGCATTATCGGCGTCGACGCCTCCGGCAGCGTCGGCATCCTCAACCGCTCGGCCGAAAAGCTCATCGGCCACGCCGAATCCGAGACGCTGGACCACCCGCTGTCGGACGTACTGCCCGAACTCGACGACATGATGAAGACCGCGCGGGACGGCACCCAGCGCCTGGTGCAGGGCCAGATCACCATCACCCGCGACGGCGTTGAGCGCAATCTGTCGGTCCGCATCAGCGCCGAACAGACCAGCCAGTCCCGCGACAGCTATATCATCACCCTGGACGACATCACCGAACTGGTCTCCGCCCAGCGCACCTCGGCGTGGGGCGACGTCGCGCGCCGTATCGCGCATGAAATCAAGAATCCGCTGACCCCGATCCAGCTTTCCGCCGAGCGCATCCGCCGCAAGTTCGGCAAGGTCATCACCCAGGACAAGAACATCTTCGAGCAATGCACGGATACGATCGTGCGTCAGGTCGACGACATCAGGCGAATGGTCGACGAGTTCGCGCGCTTTGCCCGGATGCCGAAGCCCGTGATGGAAGGCGAGGACGTCGCCGATACAGTGCGGCAGGCGGTTTTCCTGATGAGAGTCGGCCATCCCGAGCTCGATATCGAGGCCGTTATCAAGGAAGATCCGATGCGGGCTCAGTTCGACCGCCGGCTGATATCGCAGGCGCTGACCAACATCATCAAGAATGCCACCGAAGCAATCGAGCAGGTGCCATCAGAGGAATTGGAGAAGGGGCGGATCGACGTCGTCGCGCAGCGCGAGAACGACGACATTCTCATCGATGTGATCGACAACGGCATCGGCCTGCCCAAGGTCGCGCGGGCCCGCCTGCTGGAGCCCTATGTGACGACGCGCGCGAAGGGCACCGGGCTTGGTCTCGCGATCGTCGGCCGCGTGCTCGAAGACCATGGGGGCCGAATCGAGCTTAAGGATGCTTCCGATTTCAGGCCCGGGCAGCGCGGCGCCTGGATGCGGTTGCGGTTTGCCGTATCCGGCCATGCGCCCAAGAGCGAAGCGAAGGACCAAGCGTCGCCACCAATTCAAGCCACGAATCAGCAAACAAGCCGACAGGGCGACGAAAAAAATCCAACGGAGCCCGAGACCACCGAGCGTGCCGCTACGACCAACAATGAACCAAAGACCGAAGCCGCGACAGGCGACTGACAAGACAGGTGTAACGAAATGGCCAGTGACATTCTGATTGTCGATGATGAAGCAGACATTCGCGACCTCGTCGCGGGCATACTGGACGACGAAGGCTTCAGCACGAGGACCGCGCGCGACAGCGATTCGGCGCTTTCCGAGATTGCCTCCCGCCGCCCGCAACTGGTGTTCCTCGATATCTGGCTGCAGGGCAGCAAGCTCGACGGCTTGCAGCTCCTGGAGCAGATCAAGAAGGACAATGCGGACCTTCCTGTCGTGATGATCTCCGGCCACGGCAACATTGAAACCGCCGTCGCGGCGATCAAACGCGGCGCCTATGACTTCATCGAGAAGCCATTCAAGGCCGACCGGCTGATCCTGGTCGCGACCCGAGCGCTGGAAACGTCGCGCCTCAAGCGGGAGGTGAAAGAACTCAAGCAACATGCTCCGGCTGCTAGTATTTTGACTGGTCGCTCCGCCTGCATGAATCAGTTGCGCCAGACCATCGACCGAGCCGCCAAGGCTAATAGCCGCATCCTGATCGTTGGCCCGTCCGGTTCGGGAAAGGAGCTGGCGGCGCGCACCCTGCATATCGCATCGAGCCGTGCCGAGGGGCCGTTCGTCGTCATCAATGCCGCAGCCATGACGCCGGAGCGGATGGAGGTCGAACTGTTCGGGGTCGAAGCCACCAATGGCGAGCACCCGCGCAAACCCGGCGCGCTGGAAGAGGCCCATGGCGGTACGCTGTTCATCGACGAGATCGCCGACATGCCGCGCGAGACGCAGAACAAGATTTTGCGCGTGCTGGTCGAGCAGACCTTCCAGCGGTCCGGCGGCACGGCCAAGATCCATGTCGACGTACGCATCATCTCGTCGACCGCGCGCAACCTGGAGGAGGAGATCGCGGCAGGCCGATTCCGCGAGGACCTCTATCACCGGCTGTCCGTGGTCCCGATCCGGGTTCCCCCGCTCTCCGAGCGCCGGGAGGACATTCCGGAACTGATCGACTACTTCATGGACCAGATATCGGCCGCGAGCGGCTTGCCGAAGCGCCAGATCGGCCAGGATGCAATGGCGGTGCTGCAGTCGCACGTCTGGCCGGGCAACGTCCGGCAGCTGCGGAATAATGTCGAGCGGGTGATGATCCTGGCAGGCGGGGGACCCGAGGCGATCATCACGGCCGATATGCTGCCGCAGGATGTTGGTTCGATGGTGCCGGCGATGCCGACCAGCAACAATGGCGAACACATCATGGGGCTGCCGCTGCGCGAGGCGCGGGAGGTCTTCGAGCGCGACTATCTGATCGCCCAGATCAGCCGCTTTTCCGGCAACATCTCGCGGACGGCAGAATTCGTCGGCATGGAGCGCTCAGCCTTGCATCGCAAGCTCAAGGCGCTCGGGGTGGGCTAGACTAGCCGCCAGGCCTATCGTCTTGCCCAAAAGCGCAATTTCCGGGCTATGCATGCAGTTGCTTTAGAATATTCATCTTTTTCCCCACCCTTTGACAGAATCGTCCCGGGTTCCTACGGAGTGACGCGCGAACCGGCTTGCCTAATATCAGCGGGTACCATCTAATCCCAGCGTCGCGCCCACCGGAGGGGGATCTCAGGGTGGGCCGGCGGCCGGGAAAGCTCCGCCGGAAAGGCAGCAACCGGTACTAACAAAAAGAAACACGAGACGGCGGGATAAAAAAAATGGCGGCAGACCGCGCACAAAATCTACAGGACACCTTCCTAAATCACGTTCGTAAAACCAAAACGCCACTGACGATCTTTTTGGTGAATGGGGTAAAGCTGCAGGGCATTGTCACCTGGTTCGACAATTTCTGTCTGCTGCTCCGGCGCGACGGTCATTCGCAGCTTGTCTACAAGCATGCGATCTCCACCATCATGCCGGGCGCTCCGATCCAGCTGTTCGAAGGCGGCGAGGATGCTCCGGCTTGAGAGTGACCTGATTGGAACCCTTCAACCGTGAAGGGACCGCCGACCGTCCGCGGTCGGCGGGGGGCAGCGAAACGGGGCGGGTGATTGTCATCGGCCCCTACTTGCGCGTGCGCCGGGGCGATCCCGATGCGCAGGCGGACTCGATTGCCCGCGACTACGAGGCGCGGATCGACGAGGCCAAGGGACTTGCCACAGCCATCGACCTGGCCGTCACCGACGCCGTGATCGCGCCGATCAGCCAGATCAGGCCTGCAACCTATCTCGGCAAGGGCAAGGTCGAGGAGATCGTGGGTCTCATCGCCGGGCAAAACATCGAACTCGTTGTGATGGATTGCGCGTTGTCGCCGATCCAGCAGCGCAATCTCGAGAAGGCCTGGAACACCAAGGTGCTCGACCGCACCGGGCTGATCCTGGAGATTTTCGGCCGCCGCGCCAAGACCAGGGAAGGCGCGCTGCAAGTCGAGCTTGCGCATTTGAACTATCAGCGCAGCCGGCTGGTACGGTCATGGACCCATCTGGAGCGCCAGCGCGGCGGCTTCGGCTTCATGGGCGGCCCCGGCGAGACCCAGATCGAGGCCGATCGCCGGCTGATCGGCGACCGCATCACGCGGCTCGAGAACGATTTGAAGAAGGTTCAGGCGACGCGGCGGCTGCACCGCGCCGGCCGGCAGCGGGTGCCGTATCGCGTGGTGGCGCTGGTCGGCTACACCAACGCGGGAAAGTCGACGCTGTTCAACCGCCTGACCCGCGCCGACGTGCAGGCCGCCGACATGCTGTTTGCGACCCTCGACCCAACCTTGCGCGCGCTAAGCCTGCCGCATGGCGGCAAGGCGATGCTGTCGGACACGGTCGGTTTCATCTCCAACCTGCCGACGCAACTGGTGGCCGCGTTCCGCGCCACCCTGGAAGAAGTGCTGGAGGCGGACATCATCCTGCATGTCCGCGATATCTCGCACGAGGATGCGGAAGCCCAGGAGCGCGACGTCGACGCGGTGCTGCGCCAGCTCGGGATCGATCCGGATGCCGGCCGGCGCATCCTCGAAGTCTGGAACAAGATCGATCGCTTCGATCCGGAGGAGCGCGAGAATCTGCGGAATATCGCCGCGCGCCGTCCGCCGGAGCGGCCGTGCTTTTTGGTGTCCGCCGAGACCGGCGAGGGGGTCGACGCGCTGCTTGCTGCGATAGAGGACCGGCTGGCGGCGACGCGCACCACGCTCGACCTTTCAATCGACGCCTCCGATGGCGCCGGCATCAGCTGGCTGCACCGAAATTCGGAAGTGCTCAACAAGCAGCTGCACGACGGACGTTTCGACATGACCGTGCGCGTCGACGAGACCAAGCGCGACATCGTGGTGTCGAGGTTCGACGCCGTGCCGCATGTGATGTGAACCCCATTGTCGTCCTGGCGAACGCCAAAACCCATGACCACCGTTGCGTGTTGTTGAAAAAATAACTGCCCGCGTGCCGCTTGCCATGGCTGCGGCGTCTGGGTCCCGGCGTTCGCCGGGACGACGTGTTGGGCAATTGCACTCAATTCATCCGCACCCGCGCTGGGCTTTGGCTGGCGCCGATGAGGCCGATTGCTCCTCGGCCTTGGCCTCGTTCCACAGCGCGTCCATCTCGGCGAGCGAGGCGGTTTCGAGCGAACGACCCTTGGCCGCCAGGGTGCGTTCGATATAGCCGAAGCGGCGCTCGAATTTCGCGTTGGTGCCGCGCAACGCCGTTTCCGGGTCGGCGCCGACATGGCGCGCCAGATTGACCAACGCGAACAACAGATCGCCGGTCTCGTCCGCGAGCTCTTGCGCATCGCCGCGGTCGAGCGCTGCCTCGATCTCGTCGGCTTCCTCGCGGATCTTGTGCAGCACCGCGCGCGGATCGTTCCAGTCGAAGCCGACGGTGGAGGCCTTGCGCTGCAGTTCCATCGCCCGCGTCAGCGCCGGCTGCCCCGCTTTGACGCTGGACAGCAGCGACCTGTGTTCGACTTGCTCCGGCGGCCGGCGCGCAGCGCGCTCGGCTTTCTCTTCCGCCTTGATCTGGTCCCACACCTCCTCGACATGCGATGGCGCGAGCCGTCCGTTCTTGTCCGCGAACACGTGCGGGTGCCTTCGGATCATCTTCTTCGTGATCGCTTCCACGACGTCGCCGAACCCGAATGCGTTCTGCTCCTCCGCCATGCGGGCGTGAAACACCACCTGCAGCAGGAGATCGCCGAGCTCCTCGCGGAGATCGTCGAGATCGCCGCGCGTGATGGCCTCGACCACCTCATAGGCCTCCTCGATGGTGTAGGGCGCGATCGTCGCAAAGTTCTGCTCGAGGTCCCACGGGCAACCGGTGACGGGCGTGCGCAGCGCTGCCATGATCTCGATCAGGCGTGAAATGTCGCGGGAAGGGGTCATCAGCTCACCAATATTCGGACGGCCCCGGCTTTATGCCGCAAGCGGCCGGTCGATCCCAGCGGAAGGCGCCGAAATAGCACCGATTTCCACCGATTGGCCCCAGGATCGGGGGATGCTAAAGCGCCGACATGAGCCAGCAATATTCCTCCGAAACCGCACTGGTGCTGTTTTCCGGCGGACAGGATTCCACCACCTGCCTCGCCTGGGCGCTCGACCGCTTCGCGCGGGTCGAGATGCTCGGTTTTGCCTACGGCCAGCGCCATTCGATCGAACTCGATTGCCGGGAACGCCTGCTGTCGGGCACCAAGACCTTGCGACCGGATTGGTCGGCAAGACTTGGCGAGAGCCACACGCTTGCGATCCCGACGCTTGCCGAGGTCTCCGACACCGCGCTGACGCGCGATGTCGAAATCGCGATGGGCGCCGACGGCCTGCCCAACACCTTCGTCCCCGGCCGCAATCTGGTGTTCCTCACCTTCGCAGCCGCGCTGGCCTACCGGCGCGGCATCCGCCACATCGTCGGCGGCATGTGCGAGACCGACTATTCCGGCTATCCCGATTGCCGCGACGAGACCATCAAGGCGTTGCAGACCGCGCTCAATCTCGGCATGGCCACGCAATTCGAGCTGCATACACCGCTGATGTGGATCGACAAGGCCGCGACCTGGAAGCTCGCACACGATCTCGGCGGGGCAGGGCTGGTCGACCTGATCCGCGAACACTCGCACACCTGCTATCTCGGCGAACGCGGCGCACAGCACGATTGGGGTTTTGGCTGCGGCGAGTGCCCGGCGTGCGCGCTGCGCGCGAAGGGCTGGCGGGAATATGCGGGGAGGTGAGAACGCGGCGAGAGCTTCGTTCAAATCCTGATCCAATTCTTGAGCAGCAGTTTCTCGGTCGTCTTCGCCCGGCTTGACCGGGCGATCCAGTATTCCAGAGACGCTAGTGTTTTGGCCGAGAAGCCGCGGCGTACTGGATCACCCGCCCAGTGCGCAATTGCGCACAAGGCGGGTGATGACAGCGAGTATGTGGCGCTTGCGTTGCCATTTCCAAACATCGCTTCGCCTTCTCGCGGCATGATGTGCCCGAGGTTTGCGTAAACATTCTCCCTCGCAAAACAGAGGGAGCAGGGAATGCCGGGTGCACGCTGCACCCGCGGTCTCGTGTGCAAATTTGTGCGAAGAAACGCACACGAGCATACAGGTTCAGCGGAGGCAGTCCGGCATTCCCTGCGCAATGGTTTTACGGCTTATGCTGTGCTCTCCCCGGCGACGAATTCGTCTTGTCACCGTCGCTGCCGGCTTGAGGCTGAAACGATCCGGTTGCATCGTATGCCACCGACAGCTTGACATCAGCAACGGATGCCAGGACCACACGGTTTTGCCGTACGCATATAGCGCCGTTCGTCTTGCGCGCCGGTCGATCGCTCACAGGCAAAGCCTGCCCTGCAATCACCTTGCGCGCCGACGCTATCGCGTCCACCGCATCCTATCCCGCGTTCGTGACGATCGCGATCCGCCCCTTTTGCCGGGAAAGGACGGGGCGAGCTGGTAGGACTGATTTGCCCGACGGCGAAAGCGAAATATTTTTTGCGGAAGGGCTGGACGACCCAGATCAGATTGAAATGTCTCCGAAAAATCGCCTCAGCCCGCATCGGATTTTCAATTCATGGACAGCGCTAAGGCGTGGACCATAAATTCAGAGTAGTGAGCGGACGTCCGATTTGGGGCACGCGTATTCCGGACCAAGTTCGGACATCGCGTGAGATCCGAAAAGGTGCCATTAGCCGACATGGTCGTTCTATTCCGACATCTGGAAAATCGGGGCGTGAGACCCTCGTGCAGTCTAAATTTGGCTATCGATGGCCTGCGGTCCATCCATTCACTTGTGCTGGCGTGAAAAATGGATTCGATCAGCGGTTCGCGAGTTTGTTGTACTCCACGATCGCCCGCTTCAGATCGTCGTATTCATCGCAGGGGATGAGACAGATTTGCTCGAGAGCGGCGAGATGCTCTTTGGCTTTTGGCAGATCACCTTGGGCCAAACGGGCTTCACCGAGGTGTTCGTGCGCGCTGCGGTGCCGAGGATTGAGGGTCAGAGCCTGCTGATAGTGCTGCATTGCCGGATCGAACTGCCGCAGCCTGCGATAGGCGTAGCCAAGATAGTTCTGGATATCCGCATTGCGGGCGTCGCGAAGGGCCGCATTCGTGAGAGCCTTGATCGCTGCTTCCCAATCGCCGGCGCCGATCGCGCGCTTGCCAGCTGCGAAATCGGGATCGAGCGCTGCCCAATCCGGCGTTTCCAGCATTGCTGCCATGGTCGAACAGATCGGCCACGCTTCGGCTGCATTGGTTACCCTGGACACTGCACTGTCCGGGCTGATCGACGTTGCCGTCTGGCGTTGGCGGGCAGGTGCAGTCAAAAAGTACGAAGCCAGGACCGCGGTCAGCACTCCCGCAACGGCGGCGATGAAGATCGAGCGCATCATGATCGTTGTGCCATAAGTCGGCTACCGGACGTGCGGCCGGCAGCCGTTCTGCTCATTCTCTGCCTCGGCAGCCTACTGCTGCATCAAAGAAGCCCTGGCTTCGCTGATTTCCACTCGATCGGTATCGGCGTCTTTGGTCATCTCAGCGAGCTTCCGGAAATATGTCGTGGCTTTCTCGGGCTGATTTGCGGCCTTCGCCGCCTTAGCTGCGCCGTACAAGCCACGCAGCCGGTTGGGCGTCGACACCAGCGAAGTCTCGTATTCCTCTAGCGCTAGTCCCGGCTGTTGATGTTCGAGCAGCAAATCACCCAACAGTTCGCGCATCGGGTATAGCCGGTTCTCCATAGCGATGTGCTTTTCGCTGTCGTCCTCCAGGTCTGCCGCCGCGCGCATGAGCTTCAGCGCTGCCTCCTTCTCTCCCTTTGCCTGCGCAATCCAGGCCGACGCAGCCAACATCTGGATCTCGACCTGTGCGGCCCAATAGGATTGGCTTGCGTTTTCCAGCGAGGCACGGATCACCTTGAGATTTTCGACCTCACGCCCGGCAGCGGTGAGGTCGCCGCTGCGGGCCGATCCCATGGCGCGGGCGAAATGAGTGATAGCCTCGGCCTGTGGGAACTTGCTGCCTCTCGGCTCAAGCACGGCTGCTTCCTTCCACGCCTGACGTTCCAACGCAAAGCGCGCCGGCACGGCCGCAAGCGCGGTATAGCTGCCGAGGAATTCAAACCCTAGCTTCTCTATTGCGTTGCTGTCATCGCGTAGCTGCTTCGCCTGTCCCTCCTGTCCCGTTTGCAGCAGGGCGTATTCCATAAAGTCCAGATGGTGCGGCTCGCCTGGATGCGTCGCCCCCGGCCAGAGCCTGGCCGCTTGCGCCTGGGCAATCGCGCGTGATTTCGTGTTCGATGCGACCGATTGTGTCCACATCCCGAGCATGGAATAGGTATGCGAGGGCATGTGCTGGGCATGCTGCGCCGCGGGGGCAACGTCGGCATATCTATTGGCGGCATCAAGACCGCGTTGCGCAAGCGTCGGGTAATCGTAAGTGTGGATGAGATAGTGCAGCACGCCCGGATGGTCCGGTAGTTTCGCCTCGATCTTTTCCAAGATCGCCCCGGCCTTGAGCTGATTGGCAAGCGTCTTGTCGCTGTGCAGCGCCGTCTCATTGAGCGCGAGCGCGTAGAAAACGGCTGCCTCCGGATCATCGGGATATTTCTGCATCAGCGCCTCCATCGCCTTTTCGTAGGCAAGTCCGCGCTGGGTTTGATCGACCTTGTCGTAGTCCTTGTAGTAGGGCTCGATCGCCAAAAGCCAATCGCGCTCGCGTTCGGTCTTGGCGCCAATCGCTTTGCCCTTCTCGACCGCCTCCAACCCGTTCTTCAAAACCGCTGTTGTCAGCGGCAGGATCATCGGGTTGGGACGATGGCTGATAGCGATGCCCCAGTACGCGATCGCGCATTGCGGGTCGGCGGCAGCGGCTTCGGTGAAGGCCTGGACGCTGTCCGGATAGAAGAATGAATGCACCATCGCCAGGCCGCGATCGAATTTCTCCTGTGCCTGCGGCGTGCACGAGGTTTCGAAGTTCACGCGGCCCAGTCCTTGCGCCGAGGCCGCCGTGGCGAATGCGCTTGTCAACAGAGCTGTAACGAATGGTCCAAAATTTGGTCTCATGGCGTTCCCTCATTGCGGTCGAAGGTGCAGTTTCGCGCAATCATCGCCGTGCACGCGTGCGCACTGCGAATGCTCAGTGAGAGACCGGCACAAAAGGATTGTCGGTTTTAGGAAGTGTGCCGAGAGCATCTGCGCTGCCCATTCGGCTGTAACGGAGACTTCGGCACGTCCCGTCTCGAAGAGCAGCTTTGAAAGAAAGACTACACGATCCCACGCCTCCTCAAAAGAGGCCCTAGATGGAACCCGGTGCACCACATTCGGCGGCCGCTCAGTTCCGGTGTTCCCCGACTAGCGGACATTCTCACGGTCAGTCGGCATGTCTCAAACGTGCCAGAACCGGACTCGTCCAGCGCAGTAAAAACGCTGGTTACTCGATCACCTTGTCGGCGCTGCTCACCAGCGTCGCCGGCACCGTCAGTCCAAGTGCCTTCGCGGTCTTAAGTTGAGCGACAATTCAAATTTGGAAGCTTGCTAGTAAGGAAAATCATCGGCATTTGCGCCTGCGCAGGATGGTGTCGATGCGTTGGCAACCAAGCTCACTCAAACCTCACCGAGACGAGCGATCAATCGCTCGGCTAGCTGGCGGTCGATGACCACAAACGAACGGCTTTCACGCTCGTAGGAATACATATTGCCAGAGGCTATGTCGAACCACCAACCGCTCAGATGGAGCGTTCCGGCCCCGACCCGCGCGCGCACGATAGGGTACGACATCAGGTGTTCGAGCTGCACCAGCACGTTGAGCTGCGAAAGTTGATCATGTGGCTTTAGCGTAGCATCCAGCGCACCCTCGTGCTCGAGCCGGAATGCTGCGGTTCTTGCATGATGCAACCACTTTTCAAGATTGGGCGCGTCGGGCCTCGGATTGCGCTCCATTGCCGCTTTCATTGCGCCGCATTCAGAATGACCGCACACAACGATATTCGGCACCTTCAGACCCAATACGGCGTACTCGATCGCACTCGCTTCGGAGAGGTCGCCGATCGATATACCTTCGTCGGTCGCCGGCGGAATCAGATTGCCGACATTACGCATGATAAAAAGTTCGCCCGGGTCGGTCGAAGCCAGCAGGTCAGGTACCACGCGGCTATCCGAACACGTGATCATCAGCGTATCGGGTGACTGCGCGAGCGCTAGTTCGCGAAACCGCTCCGCATGCCTAGGCAAATGCTGTTCACGGAACTCGACGATACCTGAAATCAACTTATGCATAATCGGACCTATCGCAGGCCGCGGTCGGAAACGTGACGTTTTTGAGAAGTCTTTCTTCTTTGAGAAAGGCCGATAGCAACTCCACTGAACTATCATATGCAAGTTTGATGTCGGCCCGATCAACTGCGGCCATCGTCTCCTGAGAGGTAGCCTCCCACACCGCCTGAGCTTGCTCCAGTAGCGATTGGCTTTGTATCGGATTCGTTAGATCTGGTGCCAGCCTGGACCATGTGTGCAGCAAATGAATCTTGACCGCCGCATTATCGATCGATGCTCGCCTCAGTAAATCGAACGCGGTCTTCACAATATCCCGAAATTGCAGTGGCGGGAAAAGTATGCTGACTCTTCCGTCTTCACTACTCCAGATACCGGTCTGTTCGGGCAAGTTAACCAGGCCCCGTATCGCCTCACCGAGCCAGTCGATACAATAAAGAGCTGTGTAAGTATCATTGATCGCCGGGCTTAGCGCACGAAGCGCGATTTCAACCAACTGCGCAATAGCGAACTCCAGATCGTGGTCGAGATTGCGATGTCGGCCGAGTTTTACCGCCCCGATGACTGATGGGCCCAAGGCTTTGACACACTGCGCTGGCAGGACGCGGGCGATGGCCTCTCCCTGTCCGACAAACTGCCCGGGACGGAAGAGAAGGCTGATGACTACATTAGCCTGCGCGGTTTCGCTGGCCATCCGCTCGAAATGAATTACTTGCACAAATCCACTGATGACACTGCGCACAACGGCGCCATCTCGCGCTGAGAACTTTTGGAGTTCTGCGACATCTCGCAACTGTAGTGTGCCAGGATTTTGAGGTATCTCGCTCGTGCGCTTGGCCTGCTGAGCTATGGAGTATGATCTCTGAGTCACCACAGTCTGTAGGTCTTCGAGGATTCCGGGCAGCACGTTGTTCGTCTGAATTGACGTCGCGATTTTGTTGTTGAAAAAAACCAGCGATGCGAAGCTAATCACCACCAAGGTGCAGGTCGTCATGATTGTCAGTTGAGGAACAAATTGGTCCGCCCCGTGTTGGCGGACTGCGATGAATGTAAGTAGCGCGTGAAAAAACGTGGCGACAAATAGTCCCAGGGTGATCTGCATCATCCTGTCGCGCAGGAAACGGTGCATCAGACGCGGGCCGAATTGGGTTGCTGCCGCAGAAAAGACCAGCAGGCTGACCGAAAAGATCAACGCAAGGACCGTGCTCACCGCGCCAAGAAGTGCGCTGAGTAGGGCCCGGGCGTCATCGATGTTTCCAACCGATAGCCAGACTGGGAGGGTGAACGTTCCCTGGAAGGCCTTGGCATCGAGTGTTATCGTCACTGCAAAAAATAGGCATGCGAATAACGATAGACAAAAGGGGATGGGCAGCAGACTGGTGCCTGGGGCTATATCTTCGAGATGGCGCGGCACATTGGGCATTTTTGCTCGCTCACCCTATCACGCACAGCCGCTCTCGAGTTTCAGTTGCGCCAGTGTGCCTTCTTCGTCGATCCCTATCAGGCGCCAAGAGCCCGCGACATCCGCCGCCAGCCGCCGCTCTACCTGCTCGCTGCTCAAGGTGCGCCCCGGGGTTCGGGGAAATTGAATGTTCATATAGCACAATTGTGGGCCGCTGTCCGGCTATGCCCACGTCTGAAATGGGTCATTAGCGCCGTTTTACACTCTGCCAGCCACTTCCGGCCTACCCCGAGGAACGGACATCGCCAGAGCAGTCCGGTTGATCCGTTTCGTGCCACTTCCGGACTACGGCTATCCGATCACCTCGTCAGCGCGCAGCAGGAGAGACGTCGGCCGATCGAGCCCCGGTATCTTGGCAGTCTTGAGATTGATCGCCAGCTCGAACTTGGTGGGTTGCTCCTTGTGCGGCTGCAGATACAAAACTCAACAGCGGCCAACTGTGAACGCCCGCGCCATTACCATGCTGCTAGAGAACGCTTGGGCATGGGAGATCTCAACGTGGCGCGGGGCGCGCTTTTCATCTTAGCGTGCGCATTCCTGTACGGCCTAACGGCGTTTCTGTTTCGCGATCAAATCAAGAGCTGGCGTTGATTTGGTCTTCAAGGCTCGACTTTGAACGATAGCCTGACCTTCGCGCGATAGGCTTCCACCTTTCCCTTCGCGTCCACTTGCATATCGAGTTCGACGATTTCTGCGACGCGAAGATTGCGGAGAGATTTGGAAGCTTGTTCGACCGCGTTGGCGGCGGCCTTTTCCCACGATTCTTTGCTGCTACCGATCAGCAAAATCACATCGTAGACGCTCTCAGGCATGTCGTCCTCCCATTCGGTATGGAAGCAGGAAGCAGGATACTCCCCGCCGCCTTGGCCATTGATTTGGATCAACAGTCTGGCTTCTCGAGAAGAGAGTATGCCCGCTAGCCTCATATTCTAGTGGATTGATCGGGACAAAAGAGTCCGGGTTGGGATTCCGCGCGGCGCGGCGTCGTGCGAGTCTGCGGGATGCGTACTGGCGTTGTCGTCCACCTGAGCCCAACTGATCGTAAGCGACTGCGGTCGATCGTTGATGACCGCAACAGCCTGCAGAAGCATGTTTGGCGCGCCCGGATTGTGCTGGCCACGGCCGATGGCGTGGGCACATTGGAGATTATGCGGACGGCGGGGGTCAGCAAGACCGCGGTCTGGCGCTGGCAGGCGCGGTTCATGGACGAAGGCGTCGAGGGCTTGTTGCGCGACAAGACCCGGCCACCCGGTACGCCCCGCCTGCCACTGGATGTGGCCGACCGGGTCGTTGCCCTGACGCTCTGCGATCCTCCCAGCGAGACGACGCACTGGACCGGGCGGCTGATGGCCAAGGTGGCGGGCGTTGGCCTGACCTCGGTTCAGCGCATTTGGAAGGCTCATGGCCTGGCGCCGCACCGTATCCGTGCCTTCAAGCTTTCCAACGATCCGAAGTTCGCCGCCAAGGTCCGCGACATCGTCGGTCTCTATGTCGATCCTCCCGCCCATGCCGTGGTGCTCAGCGTCGATGAGAAGTCGCAGATTCAGGCCCTGGATCGCACCCCGCCGGGCCTACCCATGAAGAAGGGTCGCGCCGGGACCATGACCCACGACTACAAGCGCCACGGCACAACCACCTTGTTCGCCGCCTTCGACATCCTGGAGGGTAATGTCATCGGCCGCTGCATGCAGCGCCACCGACATCAGGAGTTCATCCGCTTCCTCAACGCCGTCGAGCGCGAGGTCCCGGCTGGCAAGACGGTTCACGCCATCCTCGACAATTACGCCACCCACAAGCACCCCAAGGTGATCGAATGGCTGGGCCGACATCCCCGCTGGACGTTCCACTTCACGCCCACCTCCGCCAGCTGGCTCAACGCCGTCGAGGGCTTCTTCGCCATCCTCACCAGGCGTCGTCTCAAGCGCGGCGTTTTCAAAGGCGTCATCGATCTACAGGCCGCCATCAACCGCTTCGTCGTCCACCACAACCTGCAGCCAAAGCCCTTCGTCTGGACCGCCGATCCTGACAAAATCATCGCCGCCGCCGCACGCGGGCACCAGGTGCTGGAGTCAATCCGCTAACCTTTGGCCATGGCAGTGCGGCGGTCCGCGCCGAATCTCCACTCTCCGGAAAGCGGCCAACGGGGAAGTTCGACTCATTGCGGTCCTTCCGAACGGCTGTTCCCGGCGCCCGGGCGTTTGCGCAGAGGCGAAAGCCCAGATCGTCGATCCGGAAGGTCGGATGGCTGCGACGGCGATTGGTTGCCAAGCAACCTCTTTCACGATCCGCCCAGCCGCCGCCGCGGAAGATCCGGTACGCGCCGTAGACCTGCGGGTCGTACTGGTCGCAGCACCACTCCCATACGTTGCCGAGCATATCGTAGAGCCCCCAGGCGTTTGGTTGTTTGCCGCCCACGGGCTGGGGCCGGCCGCTCGAGTTTTCAGCAAACCAGGCGATGTCGTCGAGGTAGCCATATCGGGGGCCTCGGGTTCCCGCCCGACAGGCGTATTCCCACTCCGCCTCGTTCGGCAGCCTATATCCGTCAGCGTCGGCGACGAGAGCAGCTCCTTGGGCGTCATCATCGATGACATAGGCGGCCGAGAGTCCCAGTCTTCTGGACAGCTGATTGCAGAACGCGACCGCGTCGAGCCAAGATACACTTTCCACAGGGCATCTGGCATCCACCTGCGACGGAGGCGAGCTTCCAGTGACCGCGGCGTAGAGTGCCTGCGTCACTGGGGCTGCACCAATCCTGTAGGATTGTAGCTCGACATCCCAGCGCCGCTGGGTCCGGTCGTCCCTCAGCGCCACGATGCCGGTCGGGATCGTGATCATCCGGAGACTTAGTGTTTCTAGAAGCTCGTCCACGATCTCTCGTCCGCAGTAGGGGTGGGTTCACGCCGCAATCTGCTTATACCGACCCAAGCTTCTGCTTTCCACCCTCCCACAGCCTTCCGAACGTCTGCAAACGGGCAGGGCCGCGCCGCTCATCCCCGAACCGTGAGGACGGTCTCGGGCGGGTACCAAGTGTCCGATTCAATCCACTAGAAGGTAAATGTCCGCTTCGGGTGCCATGAACGAAAGAGCGGCGCAATTTACCGGCTCATCAGCTTGCGACCGTTGCCAGCTGTTAATTTTGTGAACGCGTAAAGGGCACAAAGCGCACGAGGGCGACGGCACGCGTTGTTGTCTTGCCGGGGGCGATTTTTTCCACAACCGTGAGCTGCTGAGTGGCGAAACCGGGCCCCACCGGCATGACGAGCCGGCCACCCACTTTAAGCTGGTCAATCAGCGGCGGCGGCACCTGCCCAAGCGCGGCGGTCACGACGATAGCGTCAAAAGGACCGCATTCGGGCCAGCCATCGTAGCCGTCGCCAAGCCTGACGCTGACGTTGTCATACGCAAGGTCTTTTAGTGTTTTCGCGGCGGCCTCGGCCAATGCCGGGATAATCTCGATGGTGCAGACCTTTAGCGCCAGGCGCGCAAGGATGGCGGCCTGATAGCCCGAACCCGTACCGACTTCGAGCACAACATGATCGGGCGCGACCTCGGCCAACTGCGTCATCAAGGCCACGATGAACGGCTGCGATATGGTCTGGCCGAGGCCGATCGGAATCGGCCTGTCCGCGTATGCGATGGAGCAAGATCGCTCAGGGATGAACAGATGGCGTCTCGTTTGCCCCATGGCCTCGAGGACCCGCTCCGACAGGCCCTGCTGTCCCAAACCACTGGCGCCGGACCTGGCATAGGCCCGGATGGTTTCGACCATAGCGGCGCGTTCGCTTACGCATTCGGCGTCCTGTGCGGTCGCTTCCCGCGCGACGGCAACCATGGAAAGCACGAACAGCAGCAAGTTCTTCATGATCGTGCGCTCCCCAATCGGTGCACGATTCCTGTCGAATATGATTTATGTGGAGGGAACGTCTCGGTGCTGCAATAGGTTCCGCACACACGACGGCGGTGATGGATTCCGGGATCGCGCCAGAGGAGCGCCTCGGGATGACGGCGCGCCGCTGGCGGATAGGCAGGGGACGGCGTTATTATTGCGACATGCTAATCCCAGGAGGTGGGCATGGTGAAAAAACGTATCGGCATTCTCACGGGCGGCGGCGACGTCCCCGGCCTCAACGTGGTGATCAAGAGCGTGACCTATCGCGGTAGCGAGGACGACATCGAGGTCGTCGGTCTCCGCCGTGGTTGGGAGGCCCTCACACACCTGAACCTCGACGACCCCTCCAGCAGATCCCACTACATCATCCCGCTGAACCGTGAAAACACGCGCATCATCGACCGGCGCGGCGGCACCGTGCTGCACTCGAGCCGCACCAATCCGTCCAAAATGAAAAAGCTGCCCGATCATTGGGCCGGCAAGGACTTTCCGGTCTCCCAGAGTACCAAGGGCGGCGTCGCCGCCAAGACGTGGGACCTCACCGACCAGGTGCTGGCGAACCTCTCGGGGCTCGGCATCGAACACCTGATCGCCATCGGCGGAGACGACACGCTCAGTTACGCGGCCAGGCTCAACGACCTCGGCGTCAAGATCATCGCCATCCCGAAGACGATGGACAACGACGTCCACAACACCGAGTACTGCATCGGTTTCTCGACCGCGATCACCCGCGCCAGCGACGCCATCCAGCGGCAGCGCACCACGGTCGGCTCGCACGAGCGAATCGGCATTTTCCGCATTTTTGGCCGCGATGCCGGATTTACGGCGCTCTTCACCGCGTACGCCACCTCGATCCGGTGCGTCATACCGGAGTACAAGGTCGATCTGGACAAGCTGATCCACTTGCTCCTCGAGGACAAGCGCGTCAACCCAAGCAACTACGCACTGGTCGTGCTCAGCGAAGGCGCCGCGTGGGAGGGCTACAAGGTGCAGGAATACGGCGAGCCTGACGCCTACGGCCACCGCAAGAAGGCGAGCGTAGCGGAATCGCTTGCCGACGAGATCAAGCGGCGGGTCGGCGAGGAGACGATCACCTCCGACCTCACCTACGACCTGCGATCGGGCGATCCTGATTTCATGGACAAGCTTGTGGCGCTGACTTTCGGTAACATGGCCTACGATGCCATCCTGGAAGGCAAGACCGGGCTGATGTCGGCGCTGGTGGAGGGCCGGTACGACCTCGTGCCCATCCCTGACGCCAAGCTCGGCCCGCGCAAGCTGGACGTCGCCAGCACGTACAACACGGAGCGCTACCGCCCCATCTACGCCAACAAGCGCGGGTTGCCGATCTTTCTCAATCGCGCGTCATAGGGGGCAGGCGGAAAACCCAATTGCCGGCATCCGTGCCCTAGGGTCCGCCGAAGTCTTCCGGCGTCAACTCGATCGGCTTGCCGTGCGGCGTGCGGTCGGCGGCGTGGTCCCAGGCATCGCGGCAGCGATGCAGGGCTTCGGATGTCGCGACGCCCTTCGCGGCAACCAGATATTCCAGCGTGGCCAGCCAGTGCCGGTAGTAGGTCTCGCCTGTGTCAGGATCGCCTTCGGCCTGCGCGCGCTTGATCTGGTCGGCAAGCGCGGCCGCCCATTCGTTCCAGGTGAACAGTCCGCGCGCGTGCAGCGCGAGCGCCATGGCGAAGGCGTGGGCTTCCCACGGTTCGCGAAACACCGGCCCATCCTCGTCGCGCGGGATGCTTGTTACGGCCTTGGTGGCTTCCAGCGCGGCCTGCCGGTCGAGCGGCATCAGGCTCCCTCCAGATAAGGTTCCCAGGCGTCGACCGAGACCTTCAACTCCGGATCGGATGCCTCACCCCACAACTCGGGGCCGTCGAACGTCACCGTATAGAGCCACTGCGGATTCTCGCCCGCGCCCGTCGCATTGCTGTCCGGAAACACATGAAAGCCCAGCACGCGTTCGACGATGCCGACATGACCGCGCACATAGTGTGGCAAGCGGGTGTGGGTCGGTGGATGGATGATCTTCGCCCGCACGCGGTCACCGGCGGTGAATAGGGCGGCAGTTGTGGCTTTGCGCTCGGTCGGGCCGCCCCGGTGCAGCATGGCGGCGACGCCGTTCGGATGGAGTTTTCTTGCCACCGGCCTGGCCGGATGCAGCGGCTTGCCTGCTTCGATCTCGTCGCGTGCGATCAGGCCGCGCTCCAGCATCAACCGCTCAAGGCCCGCCAGCCATATCTGATAATAGCTCTTGCTGAGGTATTCCTCCGGCGGACGATCCTCGCGGGCGAAGCGGGACATGTCGATGTTCCAGCCGCCCGGCATCGCCATCGCCAGCGTGATCGCAAACGCCCGCCGTTCCCATTCGGCATGAAAGGTCGGCTCGTTGGGTTCGGGCTTGACCGGGTCGGTCCAGGGGACGCCGCCCATATCGTGCGCGCCATCCATCAGCCGGCCCCGCGTGGCTGCTTCGGTAATCCCGTGCCGATCATGCTGTCGCGGGTAACCAGATCGGCGAGTTGTTCTTCGCTCCAGCCCTCGGTGCCCGCGGGGCGCATCGGCAACACGAGATAGCGAATTTCGGCGGTCGAATCCCAGACGCGGATCCTGGTGCCCTCGGGCAGTTCGAAGCCGAAATCGGCGAGCACGCCGCGCGGATCCTTCACCGCCTTGGAGCGATAGGGCGCCGATTTGTACCAGACCGGCGGCAGTCCGAGCACGGGCCATGGATAGCAGGAGCACAGCGTGCACACGACCATGTTATGCTGCGCGGGGGTGTTTTCGACCGCCACGATGTGCTCGCCTTGACGGCCGGCATAGCCGAGTTCCGATATCGCCGGCGTGGCGTCCTTGAGCAGGCGGGCACGATAGGCCGGATCGCTCCACGCGCGCGCGACGACGCGGGCGCCGTTCCGCGGGCCGACCTTGGTTTCGTAGGTCTCGATCAGGAGATCGAGTGCGGCCGGATCGACGTAGCCTTTTTCGGTCAGAACCGTCTCGAGTGCGCGTACGCGCAACTCGGTCTCCGACAATTCCGAATGGTCGTGATCGTGATGATGGTCGTGATCGATCATGTACCAAGATAGGCGCAAAATCCGGGCTATGTCGAGCCGAAGACTCTGATAGCTTGCGGCCATGCGGGTAGGGGCAGGGCACTTAGCAACAGCGTGGATCACGGTCGGCACCACGATCCGGTTCCCGGCGCCTGCAGGCAGGCCTGCACGCGAGCGGGCATTTGTGAGCTATCAATCCAACCAGGAAAAACGGGCAGGGAGACGCCGAGGTGAGTGGCTTTGTGACGATCGAGAAGGGGCTCGGGCCGGATGGCCGCATCGCCGTCGTGCGCTTCGACCGCGGCGACGGCATCAATGCACTGTCGCCGGAAGTCTTGCGCCAACTGACCGACGCGGCACGCAGCTTTGAGGACGACGGCGACACCTCCGTCGTGGTGCTGACCGGCGGTGTAAAATCGTTTAGCGCCGGCTTCGATCTGAAGGACCCGGAAGGTCGCGCGCGCCGGACCATGGACATGGGCACCCTGCGCCGCCACCTCAAGCTCGGGCCGCGGCTCACGCGCGCCTGGCAGGAGATGGAGCAGATCACGATCGGCGCCATCGAGGGATTTTGCATCGGCGGCGGCGTCGCGCTGGCGGTGGCGCTGGATTTCCGCGTCATGGCTCGCGATGGCCATATGCGCGTACCCGAGATCGGGCTCGGCATGAACATGAGCTGGCAAACCGTGCCGCGCATGCTTCATCTGATTGGTCCCGCGCGCACAAAACAGGCCGTGATCCTGGCCGACCAGCGCATCTCGGCGGCCGAGGCCTACGAATGGGGGCTGGTCGAGGAGGTCGCCGATCCCGGCAAGGCGTTCGATGCCGCGATGGCACTCGCGGCAAAGGTTGCCGCCCAGCCGCCGATCTCCGTCGCGATGACCAAGCTGACGGTCAACCGCCTCGCTCACGCGCTCGACGATCTCGCTGGCCATATGGACGTCGACCAGTTCGCGCTGGCGAGCCTGACCGAGGACCACAAGGAAGGCGTTGAGGCATTCCTGAAGCGGCGAAAGCCACGCTTCAGGGGACGCTGACGAGTTTTTTCATTCCTCGTAGAGTCGCAGGCCAGCTGGTCTGAGAATTGGCGGGATGACACAGCTCTGCTCATAAGCGAATCGAGCCGCTCGGGGACGAGCGAATCCGAGCGATAGCCGAGGCCCGGCACAGAGCATTGTGTCCCCGCGCATCTAGCTGTGCGAGACCGGCTCAAAACGAAAGTCGCGAACGGCTTGGAAATTCAAGATGGCCTCCGAACAGGCATTCAACCGGCGCACGCGTCATACGACATGTGTTCCATCCCGGGCGGTTGCATTGATGCCGTTGAGTATAGTACGCAAGTGTATGAAATGGAGGCTGATCGACATCGCCTTCGAGACCGATGGGGGAGCACCGCCATGACCTGGACCGCTGACGCAATCGATTTTCGGGCCTGGGCCCGGCCATTCCGCAAAAAGGGGGGACACCACACGAGCCGGTATGGTGCGGCGGGAGCGGGCGTTCTTGCCGTGCTCGGTATCCTGATCGTGCAAGCCTCTGCCGGAGACAAGAAGTACGGCCCGGGTGTCAGCGATACCGAGATCAAGATTGGCAATACGTCACCTTACAGCGGCCCGGCCTCCGCCTTGAGCATGGTGGCCAAGGCCGAGGAAGCGTATTTCCGCAAGATCAATGCCGAAGGCGGCATCAACGGGCGCAAGATCGTCTTCGTTTCCTATGATGACGGCTATTCGCCGCCCAAGACGGTCGAGCAGACGCGGCGGCTGGTCGAAAGCGATGAAGTCCTCCTCGCATTCAACGCGATGGGCACCGCGACCAATTCCGCCGTCCAAAAATATCTCAACGCCAAGAAGGTGCCCCAGCTGTTCGTCTCGAGCGGCGCCGCCAAGTGGAACGACCCGCAGAAGTTCCCCTGGACGATGGGATTCTCCCCGAGCTACGAGACCGAAGGCCGCATTTACGCAAAATACCTGCTGCGGGAGCGCCCGGGGGCGAAGGTCGCGATCCTGTTCCAGAACGATGATATGGGCAAGGACTACATCAGGGGAATAAAGCAGGGCCTCGGCGACAAGGCCGCGTCGATGATCGTCGCGGAAGAGTCCTTCGACGTATCCGAGCCGACCATCGACTCCCACATCGTCAAGCTGAAGTCGACCGGTGCCGACGTGCTGTTCGAAATCGCGACCCCGAAATTCGTGGCCCAGGCGATCAAGCGGGTCGCAGAGCTCGGCTGGAGGCCACTCCAGATCCTCAGCTACTTCTCTGCCTCGATCGGCAGCGTGATCAAGCCGGCGGGGTTTGACAATGCGCAAGGGATCATTTCAGCGGCATACTTCAAAGACCCCAACGATCCCACATGGAAGGACGACGCGGGTGTCAAGGAGCTGAACGCCTTCCTTGACAGCTATTTTGCCACCGCCGATCGCAGCGACACCCTCATCATCAACGGCTACAACACGGCGCAGGCGCTGGTTCATGTGCTGAAACAGTGCGGCGATGATCTCACGCGCGAGAACGTGATGCGGCAGGCGGCCAATCTGAAGAATGTCGAACTGGGGATGCTGCTGCCCGGCATCCGGATGAACACGGCACCAGATGATTTCGCGCCGATCAGTCAATGGCAATTGATGCGCTTTGAGGGAACGACGTGGCACCTGTTCGGCGACGTCATCAGCAGTGAAACGAACGATCGGAGATGATGAAGATGGGGAACCTGTGTGCCGGACGTGTCGCAATCGTTACGGGAGGCGGACGCGGGCTTGGGCGCGAATACGCGCTGATGCTGGCGGAGCAGGGTGCGAAGGTGGTGGTCAACGACCTCGGCAGCACGACAGCGGGCGAAGGAGCCGACCTTTCTCCGGCTCAGGAGGTCGTCGAGGCGATCAAGCGCAGCGGCGGTGAAGCCATCGTCGACAGCAACGACGTCAGCGATTGGGCCGGCGCCAAGGCGCTTGTCGACAACGCGATCAACACGTTCGGCCGGCTCGACGTTCTGATCAACAATGCCGGCATCCTGCGGGACCGCATGATGGTCAACATGACCGAGACGGAGTGGGACGCGGTCATCAAGGTGCATCTGAAGGGCACCTTCGCGCCGTCGCATCATGCCGCGCAATATTGGCGGCAGGAAGCCAAGACGCGCGGCGCGCCCGTCAGCGCCCGCCTGATCAACACGTCCTCCGCATCCGGATTGTTCGGCAACGTCGGCCAGAGCAATTACGGGGCCGCCAAGGCCGGCATCGCAGCCTTCACCGTCATCAGCGCCCTTGAGCTTCGGCAGTATGGCATTACGGTGAATGCGATTGCACCCCGCGCGCAAACGCGGATGACGGAAGGACTGCGAGAGCGCACGGAAGAGGAATTGCGGCGCCGGAACCCGCGCTGGGTCGCGCCGATCGTCGTCTGGCTCGCGAGCGAGGAATCGAAGGAGGTCACCGGGCGCGTGTTCGAAGCCGGTGATGGCATCCTCAAGATCGCCGAAGGCTGGCATGCCGGCCCGGGCATCGAACCGGTCGAGGATCCGAAAGGGCTTGGACCGCAGGTGATGGAATTGATGCGCAAGGCGCGTCCCAATGCCGACATGTGGGGACGCGACATCGTCTCCTGAATATTCCGGTGAACGACCAGACCCGGGCGCTGTGCCGTGACCGACGTCACAGCGCCGATCGGGCGAGCATGGGAACCGGGCGTCGACGGAAATGCCTGCGCCGTCCCGGGCGTCAGGCGGTGCGCGGTCGCTTCCGGGTCTTGGTGCGTTGCACCTGATCCTCTTCGTCCTCCTTCCCGCTCTCGGACAGCGTGCCGTCCGACATGGCGAGCAGGTTGCGCTTCATGGCCAGAAGCGTATCTGACGTGTTTTCCAGCTGCTTCCGATCGATCCCGGTGGCGATCCTGGTGTTGAACTTGTCGATTTCCTTGCGGAGCTTCTCCAGAAAGCCGCGGGCCTGCTTGGTGACATAGACGCGCTTGACCCGCCGGTCGACCGGATCGGCCTGGCGTATCACAAAGCCGGACGACTCCAGGCGGTCGATCAGGGCGCCGACGGCAACCTTGCCGACGTCGAGCTCGTTGGCGAGCTGGGTCTGGGGCATTCCGTCCTTGCGCGAGATGAACGCCAGCACCCACCATTGCGAGCGGGTAATTCCGAGCGGCGCCAGGGCGCGATCGAACATCATCCTCCTGAGCCGCGACACGTCATGGATGAGATATCCAAGCCGGAGATCCCAATCGGGCTGTTCAACCATCGATGTCTCCCTTGAAGCGAGTCGGGGCCGGTTCTCAACCAATACCATACGTTAGCGTATTTTAAAGGAAACCCATGCTCGACGTCGCCCTGCTTCAAGGCAGACGTATCCTGATCGCGGGCGAGGGCACCGGACGGCTTCGCTGCGCGTGGCGCGGGTCTACATTTGCGGGCGGCGCAAGGAAGCGCTGGACCACGCGGGCGGGAGATCAATAACGTTGATCTCCCTTGTCGTTTGTCTTTCTTTGGCTCTGATGCTGCCGCGCAGCCTAGAGGCACGATTTTCGCGTTCGGAGCAAAAGGGTCCCGCTCATGAGGCGGATCCATTCTTCTGCAGCACAAATCCGTGCTGCGAATACATTTGCCGCGCGATGATCGTCTTCATGATCTCGATCGAGCCGCCGGCGATTTTCACCACCCTTGCGTCGGCATAGGCCCTGGCGATTGGATATTCCCACATGTAGCCCCAGCCCCCGAACAGCTGCAGGCATTGGTCTACCGTTTCGCAGTGAAGCTCGGAGGTGAACATCTTGGCCATCGCTGCGTCGACCGGATCGAGCCCGCCCGCCATGAAGAGCGCGATGCACTTGTCAGTGAAGACACGCGCAACGGTGGCCTTGGTCTTGAGTTCGGCGAGCTTGAACTGGGTATTCTGGAAATCGGCGATCTTCTGGCCGAAGGCGCTGCGCTCGGCTGTATATTGCAGCGTATAGTCGATGACAGTTTCGACAACCGTCGCCGAGCGGACGGCCTGCGCCAGGCGCTCCTGCGACAGTTTGGTCATCATCTGCGCAAAGCCCTTGCCTTCCTTGCCCAGCATGTTGCTGGCGGGAATCCGGACGTTGTCGAAGAACAGTTCCGACGTATCCTGGGCCTTCATGCCGAGCTTTTCCAGATTCCGGCCGCGTTTGAAGCCGGGCCGGTCGCTCTCGACAATAAACAGGGTGACGCCTTTCGCGCCGGCATGGCTGTCCGTTTTGGTCGCGAGGACGATGAAGTCACAGAGCTGGCCATTGGAGATGAACACCTTCTGGCCGTTGATGACGAAATCGTCGCCATCGCGCGCGGCACGCGTCCTGATCGCCTTTAGGTCGCTTCCGGCGTGAGGTTCCGTCATGCCGATCGAGCCGATCGCTTCGCCCGCGACCATTTTGGGCAGCCACTTTCGCTTCTGCGCCTCGGTGCCAAAGGACAGGATATAGGTTGCGACCATGTCAGTATGGATCAGAAAGCCCGGCCCGCTGGCGCCAGACCGCCACAGCTCCTCGAAGACGACGACATCAAAGAGGTAATCAAGCCCCATGCCGCCATATTCCGTTGGAACGGTGCAGCAGAGCAGGCCGGCCGCGCCGGCTTTGAGCCAGAGCTCTCGTGGAACGATGCCATCCTCTTCCCATTTGGCGTGATAGGGCACGATCTCGCGCTCGATGAAGCGCCGGACGGTTTCCCGGAAAATTTTATGTTCTTCGCGAAAGATCGTGCGCTCGATCATTGTCAAAAAGCGTCCCTGTCTGATTTCGTTCGATAGTGTACTGTAATTGGTTGAGGCGTACAATTGGAAACGTTGCCCAGAAAAGCATTATCGTACACCAACGAACGGTCGTCTTGAACGGATCAAAACCGTTCAGCAGGAATTCCTTCGCGTGCTGCGACGGACGCCAAACCAGACGGATCTCAGGGGCAGGGGCACGCTTTATCGGGTGTACTGCACACCATCGAACAGCAGCCGTTGCAGCCTGAATCTCGGTAAAACTGAACGCACCAAGATTCAGCGAAGCTGATGTGAACAAGATTTCGAGTCACTTCGATCGCCAAAGCTGCGTCTCAGCACTCGGCAAGATGCGCGGCGCGGGCCTGTCTAAGGCGACCGGGCAGGTGGCCAGCCTGGGAGACCACGTCATACCGCCAGAGCGAGACTGCGCCCGAGAACGGCGCCTAGTCATAATTCGCTCTCGTCGATCTCCCGGCTCGACCGGATTCTTTGCCGACGGCGATTTGGCGATCGCAGCTTGCCCCAATCCACCGCCGGAGGCGGTGTCGCGCGACATTGCGGCGGCGTGATCGCAAAGCGCAGTCGTGCGGTCCCATGTTCACTGGGCCGCACGCGTCTTGCGATGGCGCGTCAGGCTCGGCGGCTGAAGCGCTCAACGAGCAGAAATTTTTGAACCTTACCGGTTGGCGTACGAGGCAGCACGCTACTCTCGATAATGAATTCCTTCGGAGTCTTGAATCCGGCGAGGTGCTGGCGGCAAAACGCCTCGAGTTCGCTCGGCGTCAGGCTGGAGTCGCCACGCGGGACGATCAGGCCGGTGACACGTTCGCCCCACAGATTATCGGGCAGGCCGAACACTGCGCAGTCGTCCACACCGGGGTACTTCAGGATGATCTCCTCGACCTCGGTGGCATGGACATTCTGGCCGCCGGTGACGATCATATCCTTCTTGCGGCCGCGGATGGTGAGATAGCCCTCATCATCGAGGCTGCCGAGATCGCCGGTATGGATCCAGCCATTGCGGAATGTTTCGGCGGACTTTTCGGCATTCTCGAAATATGCCGTAACAGCGTTTGGCGAGCGTCCGAGAATTTCGCCAAGCTGGTTCGGCCCGAGCGTGTTGCCGTTGTCGTCGGCGATCCTGATCTCGGCGAAGGTGATCGGTTGGCCGACGGAGTCCGGTCGCTTATTGCGGTCGGTGGGCGTGCTGACTACCAATGCGCCGGTTTCCTGCATGCCATAGTATTCGTAGATGTTGGGGCACAGCCGGGCGGCGGTCTGTTGCCGGATGCTTTCCGGCAGGCTGGCGCCGGCGAACACAATGGCCCGTACCGAGCTAAGATTGCGTGCCGCCGAGGCCTGGGCCGGCAGCAGCATGGCCGCCATAGTCGGCACGAGATTGAAGATCGTCACGCGTTCGCTCGCAATCAGGCTCAATACTTCGTTCGGCTCGAAGTTCGCCAGTACATGCGGAATACCGTACAGGATTGCGCCCGCGATCCAGGCAAAGCCGACGCGCCCGAAGGCCGGAAACACTGTCATCGCTACATCGTGACGGGTCATGTCGAAGGCCTCGAACATCGGACCGAGCGTGCTGTTGTTGTATTGCGTCAACACATAGGATTTCGGCAGACCTGTCGTACCCGAGGTGAGGTTGAAATAGAACGGATCGGCCTCATCGATGTCGACCTCGGGCGGTTGTGCCGGCGCGTTCCTGAGCAAGGTTTCGTAGTCGAGCGCGAAACCGGTTTTTTCACCGCCGAACTGAATGACCTGCTTCAGCTTCGGGCCTGCCTGTTCGGCAATTGGGGCGAACTTGCCCTCGTAGATCAGGCCGCTGGCGTCCATGGCGACCATCAATTCCAGCATCTCCGGTGCTGCCAGCCGATAGTTCAGCGGCAGACCGATGATGCCGGTGCGCGCCAATGCAAAATAGATCTCGACGATCTCGGCGCGGTTGGAGGTGAGAAAGGCGATGACGTCGCCTTTCTTGAAGCCAGCACTTAACAGCGCCTGGGCCAATCGGTTGGTGCGTTCGTTCAATTGGCCAAAGCTGAAACGCCGGTCCGTGCTCGAACAATAAATGGCCGGAGCGTCGGCATAACGTATGGCGGCTGTGGCTAATATATTGCCAACCAGCATCTTGCCCAGGGATCGATTCATCGACATACGTCTCCTCATTGCAGCGCTTCTTCGCGCCGGTTGGCATGTTTATTTTTATTGTTGGCTGTTAGCTGACGCGTCGCGCCTGACCTTCCCAGTAGGGCTTACGAAGATCGCGCTTGAGCACCTTGCCGGCACCCGACAGCGGCAGCGGGTTTTCGCTGACATCGACGCTGCGTGGGCATTTGTAGCCGGCGATCAGAGTTTTGCAGAATTCGACGAGTTCGCTGGCGGAAACCTGCGCGCCGCTCTTGGTCACCACAACGGCATGTACCTGCTCGCCCCAGCGCTCGCTGGGAATACCGATCACCGCGCATTGCGCGACCGCCGGGTGCTGGGCGATGGCGTTCTCGACCTCGACCGAATAGACGTTCTCGCCACCGGAAATGATCATGTCCTTGACCCGGTCGACGACGTAAACAAAGCCGTCATCGTCCATGTATCCGCCGTCGCCGGTATGCATCCAGCCGTCAACGACAGCCTTGGCGGTTTCGTCCGGCCGTTCCCAGTAGCCCATCATGACGACGTCGCCGCGCACGACGATCTCACCGACCGTGCCGTGCGGCACCGGCTTGTCGTCAGCGTCGACGATGCGAACTTCGCAACCCAGCGCGGCGCGGCCGGCGCCACGGTGACGTCCTTTGGCGCGGCCGTCGCCGATATGGTCGTTCCAATGCAGCACTGTCGCGATCGGAGACAACTCGGTCATGCCATAGGCCTGGGTAAATCCTGCCTTCGGCAATGCCGTCGTGGCTTTGTCGAGCAGAGCCTCGCTGATCGGCGAGGCGCCGTAGGTGATAGATTTCAGTGACGACAGATCATAAGATCCGAGCGCGGGGTGATCGACCAGCATCTGGATCATGGTGGGGACCAAAAGAACGTCGGTCACGCGCTCGTTCTGAATGGCGGCCATGACGCCTTCCGGAGTGAATGCCTGAACAATCACATTCGAGCCGCCGCTCAGCAGCAGCGAAAACATCGCCCCGCCATTGGCGAGATGAAACATCGGCGCCGCGTGAAGATAGATCGACGAGCGTGGGAACAAGCCTTCACCGAGCGCATTCAGCGCATTCGCCATAAGATTGCCGTGGCTAAGCATGACGCCCTTGGAGCGACCGGTGGTGCCGCCGGTGTAGAAGATGCCCGCGATATCCGCGGTGACGCGCATCGCATCCGGAATTGGCTCGTTGCGCAGCAACAGCGCTTCGTAGCTTTCCATTCCCGCTGGCACGTCACCATCGTCGGAATAGATCAACTTGAGGCCGGGGAGGGCTTCGGCGAGTGTTGCGCCGACCGCGGCAAATGCCTTGTCGACGAACAGGACTTGAGCGCGACAGTCGCGCATGACGTCCTGGTTTTCCAGTGGGCTCCATCGAATATTGAGCGGCACGATAACCGCGCCGGCCCACGCTGTTGCAAGATAGAGTTCAAGGTATCGATCGGAATTCAGGGAAAGCACTGCGACGCGGTCGCCGGGGCTGACGCCGATGGAGCGGAGCCCCGCGGCCAACCGCGGCACGCGCTCGCCGATATCCCGCCAGCTTTTCCGCCGCTCGCCGAATACCGTAGCTAGACCTGTCGGATTGATTTGCAACGCTCGCCGTAGTCCGTGGGTAACGTTCATCGTGTTTCTCCCTATGATCGTTTTTTTCTGATGGGCGTGGAGGGCGCCTTCTTCATTTTCTTTGTCGGTTGCCGGGCAGATTGCTTTGTTGCCAGACCTTGCGTCAACTGGACGGCGAATTCCTTCGCGATCGCTTCGGCCGGCAACGCACCGTCGCGCTTGAACCAATGCCCGATCCAGTTCAGCGACCCGACGATGGCAAAGGTAGTTAGCTTGATGTCGCAGGAGTTGATTGAGCCGTCGGCGATGCCCTGGCGAACGTACTTGCGGAACACCTGATCGATGCGTTGCTTGCCGGCGCGGGCGGTCTGCTGGTTTGCCTCACTGAGGTCGCGGGCATTGAAGCGCACCAGGCTGGCACCGAAGTCACTGGCCATGACCTCGGCGTAGCTCTGAATCAACTGGCGCAATTTACTGAATCCGTTGCCGTCGTCGGCGTCGATTTCGACGATGCAGTCTTCGACCAACTCGCGCCCCACCGTCCAGCACTCAAACAGGATATCTTCCTTGTTGCGGAAGTAGTGATACAGCGCCGGCTTGGTGATGTTCAGGCGTTTGGCGACGTCGTTCAGAGTAGCGCGATGGTAGCCCTGCTCGAGAAACAACTGCGCTGCGGCTCGCAACACGGCATCGCGCTTTTCGTCGCGCGCCCGGCGACGGCTTTCGAACGGCTTCCATGGAGACCGGCTGGAATGAGGCGCGCGCGCATCCATCGAGGTGTGTGCCTGTGGGCAATTGACTCACTGAAATTCGTTGTATATTACCCATAGGTAAATTAAAGTCCAGCGGGTAAATTAAGGAGAGCGCCATGACTTCTCGCGTCTATGTTGCCGGCGTCGGTATGATCCCGTTCGTCAAGCCGGGCGCGAACGCGCCGTATCATGTGATGGGTGCCGAGGCGACCAAGCTGGCGCTGAGCGATGCCGGCCTCGACTACGGCCTGATCCAGCAGGCCTATGTCGGCTACGTCTATGGTGACTCGACGTGCGGGCAGCGGGCGCTTTACGGCGTCGGGATGAGCGGCATCCCTATCGTCAACGTCAATAACAACTGTTCGACCGGTTCGACGGCGCTGTTCCTCGCACGCCAGGCGATCCAATCCGGTGCGGTCGATTGCGTGCTGGCGCTTGGTTTCGAGCAGATGAAACCGGGCGCGCTCGGTGCCGTATTCACCGATCGTCCGAGTGCGTTCGATGAATTCGACGCTGCGGCCGATAAGCTGGTCGACGCTCCCGGCATCCCGCTGGCGTTGCGCTATTTCGGCGGCGCCGGCCTCAGCCACATGAAGAAGTATGGCACGCCGCTGACGTCGTTCGCCAAGGTTCGTGCCAAGGCCAGCCGGCATGCCAAGAACAATCCGCTAGCGGTATTCCGCAAGGAGGTGACGGCCGACGACGTCATGAACGACCAGGTGATCTGGCCCGGCGTGATGACGCGCTTGATGGCCTGTCCGCCGACGTGTGGGGCTGCCGCCGCGGTGCTTGTTTCCGAGAAGTTCGCCAGTAAGCACGGTCTGTCCAGGGACGTTCGGATCGCGGCGCAAGCGATGACCACCGATACCGCGTCAACCTTCGATACATCGGATATGATGCAGGTCGTTGGTTTTGACATGAGTTCGCGCGGCCGCCAACAGCGTCTATGAGGCGGCCGGTGTTGGCCCGGAAGACCTCGACGTCGTCGAGTTACACGACTGCTTCGCCCACAATGAACTGATCACCTATGAAGCGTTGCGGCTTTGTCCGGACGGGGGTGCCGAACGCTTCATCGACGACGGCGACAATACCTTCGGCGGCAAGATCGTGACCAATCCCTCCGGTGGGTTGCTGTCGAAAGGCCATCCTCTCGGCGCTACCGGGCTGGCGCAATGCTATGAACTGACGCGGCAGCTCCGCGGCAGTGCAGCGGCAACGCAGGTCCAGGGCGCCAAGCGGGCGCTGCAGCACAATCTCGGCCTCGGCGGTGCGTGCGTCGTAACGCTTTACGAACGCGCTTGAGGTCTGGACATGGTTGATCAATCCGCCGTCGGGCGTAGCTTTACGCCAGTCACCGCGCATGTCGAACCTGGACGTTTGCGCTACTTCTTCAACACGATTGGCGAAGGCAATCCAGTCTATCGCGATGCCGAGGCGGCGCGCGCCCAGGGTTACGCCGCGATCCCGGTCCCGCCGACCTATCTCTTCTGCCTGGAAATGATGGATGCCGAGCGCCCGTTCGAATTCCTGACCGAACTCAATATCGATCTGGCCCGCGTGCTGCATGGCGAACAGAGCTTCACCTATCTTGCTCCGGTGGTAGTCGGGGACACCCTGACGTTCCAGTCGCGCGTCACCAGCGTGACCGACAAGAAGGGCGGTGCGATGACGCTGATCGTTGTCGTAACCAAGGTGACCAATCAGCACGGCGCGCATGTCGCCGATACCACCCGCACCATCGTGGTGCGCAATCCGAGGGCGGCGGCATGAGCGAAGCAATGACGCAACTTCCGGCGGTCGGTGAACGTATCGTCCACAAGGCGTTCCCCCCGATCTCGCGACACACGCTGGCGCTCTACTGTGGCGCTTCCGGCGATCACAATCCGATTCACGTCGACTTCGATTTCGCCAAGCAGGCGGGATTTCCGGACGTATTTGCCCATGGCATGCTGGTGATGGCCTATCTCGGCCAGGCGCTGACCGACGCCGTACCACCTGCCAGCATCCGTTCGTTCTCGACCCGCTTCGCGGCAATTACCCAACTCGGCGCACGGCTGACCTGCGAGGGGCACGTTGCTGAGCTGTTTGAGGCAAATGGCGAGCGGCGCGCACGCCTGACGCTAACCACTAAAGACGAACACGACGAAATCAAGCTCGCGGCCGAAGCCGTCATTGCTCTTTGAAAAGGATTGGCATGTCTAAACTGGCAGGAAAAGTAGCGTTGATCACCGGATCCGGCCGCGGTATCGGCCGGGCTATTGCGCTGAAGCTGGCAAGCGAGGGCGCCAAGGTTGTGGTCAACGATCTGGATGCCGCGCCGGGCGATGCGGTCGCCGCCGAAATCATCGCCGCCGGTGGTGAGGCCGTGGCCATCAATGGCAGCGTATCCGAGGTCGGCTTTGCCGACCGTTTTGTCGGCGCGGCGGTAGAAAAATTCGGCGGCCTCGACATCATCGTCAACAACGCCGGCTATACCTGGGACGCGACCATCCAGAAGATGACCGACGAGCAATTTCAGGCCATGCTCGATGTGCATCTGGTGGCGCCGTTCCGCATTTTGCGCGCCGCCGCCGAGCCGATCCGGATTTTTGCCAAGAAGGAAGCCGAGGCCGGCCGTGAGGTGTTCCGCAAAGTCGTCAACATTTCGTCGATCGCCGGGCTTTACGGCAATGCCGGCCAGGCCAGCTATTCGTCGGCGAAAGCCTCGCTTGTCGGGCTGACGCGCACGTTGTGCAAGGAATGGGGACGCTACAAGGTCAACGTCAATTGCGTTGCCTTCGGCCTGATCAACACCCGGCTGACGCAGCCGATCGAGTCGCAGCAGAAAACCATCGATGTTGCCGGCCGCGACATCAAGGTGGGTGTGCAGCCGCAGTTGCTCGACACCATGGCCCGGATGATCCCGCTCGGCCGCGGCGGCACCCCGGAAGAAGCGGCGGACGCGGTTTATCTGTTCTGCAGCCCGGAATCGAACTACATCAGCGGTCAGGTTGTCGTATGTGGCGGCGGTCTTATCATCTAATGTGAGGTTCCGATGCAATATCGCTCGTGCTGGATGACTGAGGAGCTGGATGTCTTCCGCGACCAGTTCCGCAAATTTCTCAGCAAGGACCTGGCGCCGCATGCCGAGAAGTGGCGTCAGCAGAAGGTGGTGGATCGCTCCGCCTGGCGGGCGCTGGGCGAGATGGGCGCGTTGCTGCCGAGTGTACCTGAAGCGTATGGCGGGCTGGGCGCAACCTTTGCCTATGACGCCGCGGTATTCGAAGACATCGAGTACACCGTTCCGGAATTGAACAACGGCGTGACCGTCAGCAGCGGCATCGTCGCGCATTACATTCTGAAGTACGGCTCGGAAGAGCAGAAGCGCCGCTGGCTGCCGGGCATGGCGCGCGGCGAATTGATCGGCGCCATTGCCATGACCGAGCCGGGCACCGGCTCCGATCTGCAAAGTGTACGAACCACGGCGCGCAAGCAGGGCAACAGCTACGTCATCAATGGCCAGAAGACTTTCATCACCAACGGCCAGACCGCCGACCTGGTCATCGTCGTGGCGCGCACCGGCGGCCCGGGCGCCAAGGGGCTGTCACTGCTCGTGCTCGAGGCCGCAGGCAACGAAGGTTTCCGCCGCGGGCGCAATCTCGACAAGATCGGATTGGCCGCCGCCGACACCTCGGAATTGTTCTTCGAGGATGCCGTGGTGCCGCCGGAAAATCTGCTCGGCTCGGAGGAGGGGCAGGGTTTCGTGCAATTGATGCAGCAGCTGCCGCAGGAGCGATTGATCATTGCCATTGGCGCGGTAGCCTCGATGGAGCGCGCCGTTCGCTTGACCGCCGAGTATACCAAGCAGCGCCAGGCGTTCGGTAAGCCGATCATCGAATTCCAGAACACCGCGTTTACGCTCGCCGAACGGAAGACCGAAGCGATGATCGCGCGAGTGTTCGTCGACTGGTGCATCGAACGGCTGCTCGCCGGCGACCTTGATGCCGTCACCGCGTCGATGGCCAAGTGGTGGTGCTCGCAAAAGCAGGTCGAAACGGCCGATGAGTGCCTGCAATTGCACGGCGGCTACGGCTACATGCAGGAATATCCGATCTCGCGGATGTTCGTCGATGCCCGTATCCAGAAAATCTACGGCGGCACCAATGAAGTCATGAAGCTGCTTATCGCCCGATCATTGTAGCGAATTCTCACGCGCCAAAATGAAGCCGCGCTGCCGCACATTGGCGGCGCGTTGTATCAGCCGAACAACAGGAGCCGGATAGCATGTCGATGGTTCTCACCGAACGACGCGGATCGATCACGATCCTGACGCTCAACAATCCCGAGCAGTACAATGCGCTCGGCGGCAGCTTGTTGAGCGATTTGAACGCTGCGCTTGATGCTGCGCTTCAAGAGCCCGCCGCCCGCGCCATCGTGTTGACCGGAGCCGGCAAGGGTTTCTGTTCCGGCGCGCAATTTGGTGGCGATACCTTCGCGGCTGGCGACAGCATTGCGGCGCGGATGCGCGATAGCATCAATCCGGTCGTCGCCAAGATACGCAGCCTGCCGATCCCGATTGTCGTCGCCGTGAATGGCGCCGCGGCTGGCGCCGGTGTCGGCATCGCGCTGGCCGGCGACGTCGTCATCGCGGCGCGTTCGGCACGGTTCATCCTGAGCTTCGTGCGGCTTGGCGCGGCGCTGGATGGCGGAACCTCGCTGTTTCTGCAGCGCTCGATCGGTGTCGCACGGGCGCGTGCGCTGGCGCTGCTCGGCGAACCGCTCGCAGCCGAGACCGCCGCGGAATGGGGGCTGATCTGGCAGGTTGTCGACGATGCGGCATTGCTTAACACCGCGTTGGGCGTCGCCCAGAAGCTTGCGGATGGTCCGCCGATCAGCCTCGGCCTCATCAAGGGGCAAATCGAATCCGCGTGGGATGGGCCGTTGGCCGCGACGCTTGATAGTGAGGCTGCCTCGCAAGGCCGCGCCTTCGTTACCGAGGATCTGCGCGAGGGCGCTGCGGCCTTCGTGCAGAAGCGCCCGGCACGGTTCACCGGCCGCTAGTCAGGTGAATTTAAAGAACACGAATGACCCAGATCGAACCCGAAACGACATAGACTGTCGTTTCGGGTTCGATCTGAGTCTGGACAGGAAAACTCTCAGTATTTTTAAAGCGGTTTTCGGCTTCCATTCGAGTCCGTTTTGGTTCCGTTGGAGTCAATGGCCCAGTTTTCCCGGCTCACTGATTCATCGTGCTCATCTCGGGTAAGGACAGCTGACTCTTAGTCAGTGGGCCCAGGTTCGAGCCCTGGTTCGCTCAAAAAACCCCCGATAAATCATATAATTACGAAGCTAGGTCGCTTTAGCTCTTTCGTCCAATCGGCGTGGGTCACAGCGCCGCTGCGACATGCCGGAACGTGACCTGCGTTCCGGCATGTCGCGAGTTCGTCAGAGCAGATCGCCGAACAATTGCCAGCGCTTTCCGTCGAACCGCATCATCTGCATCTTCTTGATGACCCCATAGTCGTCTTTGCTAGTGTTGATCTTCGAACCAGGCAGCAACATCTGAGGTTCGAAGTCCTTGAGGTTGGCGGCTTGCCTCATGACGTTTTCGCGGCTGAGATCGTCGCCGCATTGTTTCAGGACCTGCACCAGAGCCTGGGCAGCGGCGTAACCGTATGCGGCCAGAATGTTGGTCTTATCGCCCGATGGGAAGTACTTGTCCATGAAGGCTTCCCATTCCTTGCGGTCGGGGGCGTCCTTCCATGTAGGATCGGTGGGATCCTTGATATAGCCCGCCGAAAGTATGTCTTTTGATGCTTCCAAGCCGGCAGGCTCAAGCACTGCTCCCACCGAATTCGCAACGCTGTTCAGAATTTGAACCGGTTTCCAGCCCAATTCGCCGATTTTGCGGATGGCCTGCGCAGCAGCCTTGCTGGTGGTAATGCTGACAAAGACATCGGCACCGGAGCTTTTGATCTTCACGACCTGCGAATCGATGGCTGGATCGGCCGTTTCATACGACTCCTTTGCAACGATGAGGGCATCGGCATCCTTCCCCAATCCTTCTCGTAAGCCGTTGAGCATCTCCTTGCCGTAGTCGTCATTCTGATAGAGCACGCCGATTTTTGCGTTTGGATGATTGGCGAGGATGTACCGACCATAGGTACGACCTTCGTTCTGGAGGGTTGGATTCCAGCCCATAGTCCAGGGAAAATTTTTCGGATCGCTGAACTTCGCTGCACCGCTCGAAACGAAGAGCTGCGGCACTTTCTTCAGATTCATGTACTTGTGAATGCCGGTGCTTGCTGGGGTTCCGAGAGTCTGGAATACGAGCAATACCTCGTCGCTTTCGACGAGCTTTCGCGTCTGCTCGACCGCCTTCGGCGGGCTATAGGCGTCATCGTAGGAAATGAATTTGATCTTGCGTCCGTTGATGCCGCCTTCGGCGTTGATCTTGTCGAAATAGGCCTGCTCTGTCTTGGCGATAATGCTGTACGCCGACGCAGGGCCGCTGTAAGGCATTGTATTGCCGATCTTGATCTCGGTTGCCGTAACTCCGGGCATGTCCGCATTTTGAGCATTGGCTGCTCCGGCGATCGAAATCGCGCCAAAAACCGCCGCTGTAATCAAGCGACCTTTAAACTCGCGGACTAAGTGCATTCGAGTAGCTCCGTGGGTGTTGATATTATCGTTACAATTGCGGACGGAAGCGATGAGGGCAGGTTGCGGCAGGACGCGGGGCGATCCTGTCATTGCCAGAAATGCTCGTCTTGGGTGACGTACAGTTGTGGCTGGCTCCTCCCAATCGGGCGTGACAATAGGTATGCTTTCGTTCCGCGAGCAAGCGCGCGGCGATTTATAGGCGTTATCAAATCCTGTGATAAGCTAGGTTTCGATGCCGCTTTCCGGGAACTAGCAGATGGATCTCAAGCAAATCTCGTACTTCATGCTGATCTACGAAGAAGGAAGTTTCAGCAAAGCGGCTTCCAAGGCCGGAGTCGTACAGCCAGCGCTGAGCTCTCAGGTTAGGAAGCTGGAATCGGAGTTCGGGGTCACGCTGTTTGTGAGAACATCGCGCGGTGTCGAGCCGACCGCTGCCGGAAATCTGCTCTACGACCTTGCAAGTTCGATCACCAAGGGAATCGCAGACGCAAAACAGAAGCTCGCGGAACTCGTCCAGTCAGAGCAGGTGAGCGGTACGATCAAAGTCGGGCTCCCGCCGTCCTTGGCGCGAGGGATATTCAGCCCCGTTATCACGCGGTTCTCCGCGGAGTATCCGAATGTCGAGACCAAGATGATCGAAGGTTTCAGCGGGATGCTAACCGAGTGGGTACAAGACGGCCGCGTCGATTTCGCAATCGGTGCCGTCCCGGTTGAATCCGCCAGTCTTAGGCAGCGCAAGATATACCAGGATCAAATTGTCCTCATTTCGGGTAAGCCGCTTGCCGGCCCTCAGTTTACGCCCTGCCGTCTCGATCGTATTCCAAATCTGAAGCTCATTTTGCCATCACAAGGCAACAGCTTTGGCGAAGCCGTGCGCCGGCTCATCACCGAAGGCAAGATCGTCGTGCAATCGACGGTAGAGATCGATGGCACGTCTGGAAGTATTGAACTGGCGCGATCAACGGATTGGGCGGGTCTTTGTCCGTTCGTTGCCGTGCACGCCGATGTCGAAAACAACAATATGTTCGTATATCCGATCGTGTCTCCGGCACTCACGTGGGACCTCTTTCTTCTTTACGATCAGAGAAAACCTCTCACGCCGGCCGCCACGCGTTTCGTCGAGGTTGTGGAGCGCGAGTTGCAGAAAGTGCGTACGGTCTGGGCAGAGTTGAATGTTCTGTATGACGTTGAGAAAGCTGCAATTGCTCGGAAATCATAGAGCATGCGCCGTAAAATTGCGGCCACTTTGGCAGCTCCAAAACTGATACCCGCTATCAGGGTGAGATGCCTTCTGGCATCCAAGCGAGTCTTACTAAACCGCTAAATCCGATCCTGATCGATAATTTCGTTCGGGCGCATCGACCGTCGTCACCGACGGTCGATGTCGTGCGGCTCATTTGAACGTCAAAGACAAGCGACTCTTACGGAGAATACAAGCATGCACGCGAGAGACTTGTTCAGTATCGATGGCCATGCGGCGATCGTGACGGGGGCAGCCAACGGACTCGGACTCGCGATGTCGGAGGTTTTGCTGGAGAACGGTGCGTATGTCACAATGCTCGACATAAGTCCTGATGTGCAAAATGCGGCCCGACGCCTTGATCCAACCGGGAAGAGGGTGCGGAGCGCCATCGTCGACGTCTGCAACGCGGCGCAACTCGGCGCCGCAATTGGCGAGGCGCACGACGCATACGGGCGGCTCGACGTTGTCTGCGCCAACGCGGGGAAAGGGTCGGGCTCGGGACCTCTCACGGAAGCAGGCAAGCTCGCGAACGTGTCCAGCGAAAGTTGGTCCGGAATTGTCGATCTAAACCTCACCAGTGTGTTCCATACAATCCAGGCGGCGGTGCCGTTAATGCGACGCCGGAAGTACGGCCGGATCATTGTGACCTCGTCGGTTGCGGGGCTGCGTGGCGAGGCCGTGGTCGGATATGCATATTCGGCCACGAAGGCCGCCGTCGCCAACATGGTCAGGCATGCAGCCATTGAGCTGTCGCTGGACAACATTCTCATCAACGCTGTCGCTCCCGGTCCTTTCAGAACCAACATCGGAAACGGCCGAATGCACGAGCGCGAGACCGAGATGGTGTTCGCATCGCGCGTGCCGCTCAAACGCATCGCCGAACCGGACGAAATAAAGGGCATCACTTTGCTGCTCGCATCCCCAGCGTCCAGCTTCATCACCGGCACGGTCATCCCCATCGATGGCGGGGGGTACGCATGCGGTTAGGCCGTATGCAGCGGCTTAGCGATCACAAGGCATAACGACGGAGGCAGATCATGAGCTCTCTTGAAGGGAAAACCGCCGTGGTGACTGGCGCGAGTCAGGGCATTGGCGCAACCTTCGCGCTGCGGCTTGCCGCCGAAGGCGCATCAGTAGTGGCGTCCGATGTCGCCTCCTGCGCCAAGACGGTTGAAGAAATCCGGCAACGTGGAGGGCGCGCGATCGACGTTACCGCAGATGTAACGGATGCAAAGGCTGTTGCAACGCTGATGCAAGATGCGGTCATTTCGTACGGCCGCCTCGACATTCTCATCAACAATGCCGCGCTTGCGAGTGCGATAGAACTCAAGCCGATCCATGAAATTTCTTCCGAGGAATGGACGCGAGTGATGGAGGTCAATGTTCGCGGCGTGTTCGAGTGCATTAAGGCAGCAGTGCCGTACATGCGAGAGCAGGAATACGGAAAGATCGTGAATATGGGGTCTGGGACGTTCCTCAAGGGCGCCCCGCTGCTACCGCACTATGTCGCGTCGAAAGGTGCGATCGTTGGTCTCACGCGATCCTTTGCACGCGAACTAGGTTCGTATGGCATTCGAGTCAACTGTATCTCGCCTGGTTTGGTGATGACCGATGCGATGCGCGGTCATGCCTTCATGGGCAACGCTTCGGTCATGCAGGGTCAAATCGAGAGTCGCGCCGTTAAGCGTGAGCAGATTCCGGAAGATCTCGCTGGAGCGATGATTTTCCTTTCATCTTCGCAGAGCGATTTCATTTCGGGGCAGACACTCGTTGTGGACGGCGGCTCCTTTATGCACTGACCCGGCCGATCGAAACGTTCCTGGAGATCACAGCGATGCAGTCATGTTGTCCGCACGATCGACGCCGTCCCGCGACGGGCCGGCACCTGTCGTCCTGTTCCTCCAGCGGCGGGCAAAACGCATGAGCCGCGCAAATTTGGACGTTCAGCCTCGGTCGCTGCTCTCGATCAAGGGTCTCGGCGTCGTGTTCGGCGGCATCGTGGCGTTGAATGGCGTGTCGTTCGAGATGAAGCAGGGTCAGATCCTTGGCCTGATCGGTCCTAACGGCGCAGGCAAGACGACGCTGTTCAATTGTCTGAGCCGGCTCTATGAGCCGAGCCAGGGCGACATTCTGATGGAAGGCGTGAGCATTCTCAGCCGTCAGCCCTCGAAGGTCGCCGAGATCGGCATCGGACGCACCTTCCAGAACGTGGCGCTGTTCCCGCGCCTGACGGTGCGCGACAACATCCGCATCGGCGGGCATTGCCGCACCAACAGCGACGTGGTCAGCGACGCGCTGAAGCTGCCGTGGGTGCGCCGCGAGGAGCGCGCGCTCAACGCGAAGGTCGACGAGATCCTGACCTATCTCGATCTGCATGGCGTCGACGATCGCGAGGTCGCGGGGCTTCCGTTCGGGACCCAGAAGCGCGTCGAACTCGGCCGCGCGCTGGCGGCGGAACCCAAGATCCTGCTGCTCGACGAGCCGGCCGGCGGCCTCAACCACGAGGAAGTGTACGTCCTGGGCGACCTGATCTGCCGCATCCGCGACGAGCGCAACGTCACGGTGCTGCTGGTCGAACACCACATGGGCCTCGTGATGAAGATCGCCGATCATGTCGTGGCGCTGAACTTCGGCAAGAAGCTCGCCGAGGGCACGCCGGCCGAGGTGCAGTCCGACCCGATGTTATCAAGGCTTACCTGGGGAGCAAGGACGCATGACGCTGCTCACTGTCAAGGATCTGCGCGCCTATTACGGCCAGGTGCAGGCGCTGCACGGCCTCGAGTTTTCACTCAACGAGGGCAGCGTGACGACACTGCTCGGCGCCAACGGCGCCGGCAAGACCACCACGCTGCGGGCGATCTGCAACATGGTGCGCTCGACCGGCAATATCGAGTTCGAGGGCAAGTCGCTCGGCAGCGTCTCCACCGAGAACGTGGTGCGCCGCGGCATTGCCCACGTCCCGCAGAACCGCGGCACCTTCACCAGCATGACGGTGGAGGAGAACCTTCAACTGGGCGCGATCTCGCGCAAGGACACCGAGGCGATCGCCGGCGACATCGAACGCATGTACGGCCATTTCCCGGTGCTCAAGCAGCGCCACACCCAGCAGGCGGGAACGCTGTCCGGCGGCGAGCAGCAGATGCTCGCGGTCGCGCGCGCCCTGATGCTGCGGCCGCGGCTGATGCTGCTCGACGAGCCCTCGTTCGGCCTCGCGCCGCTGATCGTGCGCGACCTGTTCGGCATTCTCGGCAAGATCAACCGCGAGGACAAGGTGACGATCCTCGTGGTCGAGCAGAACGCCCAACTCGCGCTCGAAATCGCGCAGAAGGCCTACGTGATCGAAACCGGACGGATCGTCATGTCGGGCAGCGCAAAAGAGATCGCGAACAACGAAGACATCCGCAAATCCTATCTCGGATACTGAGGGACCGGCCGTGGAGCTTCTCACGAACCAAATCCTGGCCGGCATTGCCACAGGCGCCATCTACGCTTGCATGGCGCTGGCCGTCGTCATGATCTACCAGGCGATCGGACACCTGAACTTCGCCCAGGGCGAAATGGCGATGATCTCAACCTTCATCGCCTGGCAATTGATGCAGTGGGGCCTGTCGTTCTGGCCGGCCTTCCTGCTGACGCTGGCGATCTCGTTCGTCGGCGGCATCGTCATCGAACGCGCCCTGTTCAAGCCACTGACCAACGCGCCGGTGCTCGTGCATGTCGCCGGCTTCATCGCACTGTTCGCCGTGCTCAACAGCGTCGCGGGGCTGACCTGGGACTTCACCATCAAGAAGTTCCCTTCGCCGTTCGGCTCCTCGGGCTTCCTGGGCAGCCAGCTGCTCTCGACCCACCAGGCCGGCATGATCGGCGTGACGCTGGTGCTGCTGGTGCTGCTCTACGGCTTCTTCCGCTTCACCCGGATCGGCCTCGCCATGCGCGCGGCCGCTTCGCTCCCTGAATCGGCGCGCCTCGTCGGCATCAACACCAGCTGGATGATCGCGCTCGGCTGGGGCATGGCGAGCGCCATCGGCGCCATCGCCGGCATGCTGATCGCCCCGGTGGTGTTCCTCGAACCCAACATGATGGGCGGCATCCTGCTCTACGGCTTTGCCGCCGCGGTGCTCGGTGGCCTCGCCAGCCCGTTCGGCGCCGTGGTCGGCGGCTTCCTCGTCGGCATCTTCGAGAACCTTCTCGGCACCTACATCCCGGGCGTCGGCAACGAGCTGAAACTCCCCATCGCACTGGCACTTATCATCACCGTGCTTGTCATCAAACCGTCCGGGCTGTTCGGCCGCAAAATCGTGCAGCGGGTGTAACCATGAGCACCATCCAGGACTCCATTGCCAAGCCCGCCGAGGTCGCCGCCGTGCCGAAGAAGTCGATGACGGTCTCGACCATCGCAACGCTGGTCGTGTTCGCCCTGCTGCTGATCACGCCGCTGTTCGTGAAGAACTTCATCATCTTCCAGATGACGATGGTGCTGATCTACGCCGTCGCCATCCTGGCGCTGAACCTGCTCACCGGCGGCAGCGGGCAGTTCTCGCTCGGCCAGAGCGCGTTCTACGCGGTCGGCGCCTACATCGCCGGCATCCTGATGGAAAACTTCGGCGTCAGCTATGCGCTGGCGCTGCCGGTGGCCGGCGTGGTCTGCTTCATCTTCGGCTTCCTGTTCGGCTTCCCGGCGTTGCGGCTCTCGGGCGTGTATCTCGCGCTCGCGACCTTCGCGCTCGCGATCGCCATGCCGCAGATCCTCAAGCTCGGCGTGTTCGAGCACTGGACCGGCGGCGTGCAAGGTCTCGTCATCACCAAGCCGGACGCGCCGTTCGGCCTGAAGATGTCGCAGGACATGTGGCTATACTACTTCACGCTGTTCGTCTCGACGGTGATCTACGTGCTGTCGGTGAACCTGCTGCGCAGCCGCTCCGGTCGCGCGATGATGGCGATCCGCGACAACCAGATCGCGGCCTCCGCGATGGGCGTCGACCTGCCGCTCTACAAGACCCTGGCGTTCGGCATCAGCGCGGCCTTCACCGGCATCGCCGGCGCCCTCGGAGCCATCGTGGTGCAGTTCGTCGCCCCCGACAGCTTCACCATCGCACTCGCCATCGCGATCTTCGTCGGCATGGTGGTGGGCGGCGTCGGCTGGCTGCCGGGGTCGCTGGTCGGCTCGGCCTTCATCGTGTTCGTGCCGAACCTCGCCGAGGGCATTTCCAAGGGCCTCTCCGGCGCCGTGTTCGGCGTCATCCTGTTCGCCGTCATCTTCCTGCTCCCCAACGGCGCAAGGCAGGTGGCAGACCTGATCCCTCTGAAGATGCGAAAGCGCTGATTGAGCCAAGGATCGACGCCGATCGTTTCTGGCGTATGCCGTTCAACATGTGCTGCGATGAGCGGATATCAACTTTGCCGATAACGTCCATCACTACAAGGTTTCTTCTTTTCGGAGAAGCGCACCCATATCTTTGCATGAACTATCAAAAATCGAACTGATCACGAGTGCCCGATGACCAATCCGTTCGCCCAAGCCATCGCCGACGAAGCGTTGCTCCGAAAGTCTCTCGAGGGGGCGGATATCGTGACATCGCTGCTGGTGCTCGCCCATCTCAGCGGGGACATGAGAATCCTCGATGAGGCGGCGCCATTTGTGCACGGCGCCTGGAACTATCTTGAGAAGATACCTGATGAACTCAAGGGCCGCATTAGAAATAGGCTTGTCGAGACGCTGAAGGAGCTGGCAGCAGCAGGCAAGCAGCCGTCGCGACTTTTGCCTAACGACGTGTTGAAACGGATCATGAGCACAGGCGCGGGTCAGCAGGTGCCCGACGAATACCTGCCCTTGATGGTCGAAGAACTGCGATTGAGTCCGGATGACACCCGGTCATTGCAATGGCGGCGCGATCCTGCTTCGCTGCCGCGCGAAGATTTCAACGTCATCGTCATCGGCGCCGGTATCTCTGGTATTTGCGCCGGCGTCCGCCTCCAGGAGGCGGGAATTCCGTTTGCGATCTTCGAGAAGAATAAGGAGCTCGGCGGCACCTGGTACGAGAACGATTACCCGGACTGCGGCGTTGACACGGCGAATCATATCTACTCGTTCTCATTCAATCCGAAGGCCGACTGGACCCGGCATTTTTCAAAGCAAGCCGAAATACTCGACTATATCCGAGACACTGCGGACACCCATGGCCTGCACAAGCACATCCGTTTTGGAGTCGAGGCAGAAGCGATGGAATGGCACGAGGCAACATCCCTATGGTCGGTTCGCCTTCGCAATCCGAATGGGGAGCTGGAGACGAGGACGTGCAATGCGGTGATTACGGCGGTTGGTTTGCTGAATCGGCCTTCGATCCCGGACATCCGCGGACTCGACGAATTCGAGGGGCCTCGTATCCATACCGCGTGCTGGCCGCGCGATCTCGATATGCGCGAAAAACGTATAGCCATGGTCGGCACGGGTGCCAGTGGGATGCAGGCGGGACCTGCTGTTGCGCCGCACGCCGCGAGCCTGACCATCTTTCAGCGGTCACCGCACTGGGCAGGCAAGAATCCGCTTTATCATCTCCCCGTGTCCGACGGTCAGATGTGGGCACTGCTGAACATTCCGCTTTTCACGGAATGGCAGCGTTTCCTTCTGTTCTGGGGATCGTCGGACGGTTTTCATTCTTCGCTGAAGATCGATCCGAACTGGACCAAGCCGGACGTATCGCTGAACCAGGCGAACCACGATATGCGGGAAATGCTCATCCAGCATATCCGCGCAGAGCTCGAAGGCGATGAGGACCTCATCGCGAAATGCATCCCGAGCTATCCGCCGTATGGCAAGCGTATGCTGCGCGACAATTATTGGTACAAGATGCTCCGGCGCCCCAATGTGCAATTGGTCAGTGAGCGCATCTCACACGTGACGAAGAATGCAGTGGTCACCGGGGACGGTGTAGCGCATGAGGCGGATATCCTTATCCTCGCGACGGGATTTCATGCCGGAAAGGTGCTCTGGCCCATGTCCATTCGGGGGCGCGAGGGGCGGCGGCTTGAGAAGGAATGGGGTGACGACAATCCCAGGGCCTATCTTGGGATCACCGTTCCGGGCTTTCCGAACCTTTTTCTGACGATGGGGCCGAACACCGGGCTTGCCCATGGTGGCAGCGCCATTTTCCACATCGAATGCCAGATCAAGTACATCATGCAGGCCTTGCGCGAGATGATCGAGCGAGGCCACGCGGCGCTCGAAGTGCGCAGCACTGTTCATGATGACTACAACGAGCTCGTCGACAAGACGTGCGCCAGCATGGTCTGGGCGCATCCCGGGGTCACGAACTGGTACAAGAACAAGAACAACCGCGTGACGATCACCTCGCCTTGGCGACTTGTAGACTATTGGGCCTTGACGGACACGTTTGAGCCGTCCGAGTACGTGGTGTCTCCCCGCGGTCCGGCCACGGTCGCGGACGTTGAGCTGCACCGCGCGCAGGCGGCCACTTAATCAAAAAAAGGAAGAGCGATCATGAAGAGTATCGAAACTTTTATGGATGTTGACGGGATCCCGTTGAGAATGGTGAGGGGCGGTGAGGGAAGCTGCGCGCTTTTTCTGCATGGCGCGGCCGGTCTGCAAGGATGGCTTCCGTTTTTCGACGCTCTCAGTTCTTCCCACGAAGTCGTGGCGACCGAGCATCCTGGCTTTGGCTTGTCACATGGGCAGGCGTGGGCAGATTCTATCGCCAAGCTGGCTGATTTCTATGTCGCGTTCCTTAAGCGCGCCGAACTCGGAAAGGTTCATTTGATTGGAAGCTCTCTCGGCGGCTGGCTGGCCAGCGAGATCGCGATCCGTGACGAGTCGATGCTGCGAAGCCTGACTTTGCTCGCTCCGGCTGGAATGCAATCCAAGGAAATTCCACTTCCCGACATGCTCAGTTGGTCGTATCCCGAATTAATGCAAAAAGTCTTCGCCGATCCGAAAATAGCAGAGCAAGTGATTGCGCAGCCACTGTCTGCCGCTCAGCAGGAATTGCGAGCGCACAACCGGACCGCTGTTGAACGGCTCGGGCGAAATGGCCTTCATAATCCGGAACTTCCCGAGCTACTGTCAAAGATAAGCGTACCTACGACGATCCTGTGGGGAGACACAGACCGCGTCACGCCGACCGGATATGCTCCGCTTTGGAAGCATGCCATCCCGCATGCGAAGCTACATATCATTCCATCCTGCGGACATCTTCCGCACCTTGAGCGTCTGTCTGCCGTCATGGAATTGATGCAATCTCATCTTGCGAATAGCCGCTGAACCAGACGACGTCGACGAGTTGCTTGGTGCTGTGAACCGAAGGCTTTGTTGAGCTCGCGGGACCACTCTGGTTACCCGTCGGATCGCGTGCGGCCGCTCCGTAACGTAGACGCATCCGACGCAGCATTGCGGAAGGCGCTGTCGGAACTCTCAAGTGCGGACGAGGACGAAACGATCCTCTTCTCCGTCTCGGGTCACGGCGAACGTATCGTCGGCGGCCCGGGGGGGTCCTACCTGTGTGTACCGAAAACCTCATCCGAGTTGATGACGTGATAGAATCGCCTTAGCTGGCGGAATGATTGGGGCTGCTCTGTTTCGTTCTGGCCGTGCTGGTCTCGCCATTCAAGTCGAGGTTACGGCTTGAAGCTGAGAACGCGGTGCTTCGACATCAATTGATTGTCTTGAGGCGTAGGCTGCATGGTCGCATCCGACTCACGAACCAGGATCGCTTGTTCTTTATCCAGCTGTATCGCTGGTTTCCATCAATCCTGAAGGTTCTCATAATCATCCGGCCCGAGACCGCGCCGATATCACGTTCCGCCGAGGCAGCAGGACGAATATTGTCATATTCGATCCTGGGTGGACTGCATCACCAATATGCTCGCGTTTGATTTGCGGAAGGCGCAGGGTCGGCTTTCCCGAATTTGCGCAGGGTATGTTCCAGTTCCGTCACCGGCAGATCGCGCGTGATGAACACCACGCGGGTACGCCGGTCCGCGGACGGCCATTTCTCAAGCTTGACGGGCGGATGGAAGACGTGTTGCACGCCGTGGATGACGAGCGGTTGTTCAAGATGGTCCGATACCGCGACGATACCCTTGACGCGCAGCATCTGTTCTCCCCGCATCGCGGCCAGAAGCTCCAACCAATAGCAAAATGAAGTCCACGAGACCGGTTCCTCGACGATGATGCAATGCGCCCGTATGCGGTCATCATGCCTGTTCACGTCGTGCGGATGGCCTGCAGCCTTGCCGTGTCCGTCATGGTGGTGATGGTGAGCAATGTCTCGACCATCAGTCCGCTGCTCCCTGAGAAGCCAGCGTCTCACGTCGGCGATTTTCCCGGCTGCATCATAGAGGCCAACGGCAAGAATAGCGGCCGGATCTACTGTTCCGTCGATCGTTTCGATGACCGGCGTCCCCGGAGCGATGCTGCGAAGCTGATGCCGGACGGCGGTCAATTCGTCGGCCGAGGCGATGTCGGACTTGGTCAGAAGGATGCGGTCCGCTACCGCCGCCTGTTTCATCGCCTCTTCGTGTGCAACGAGCGTATGCGCGCCATTGACGGCATCGACCGTCGCGATCACGCCCTCCAGCCGCCAATGGGGCGTCACGGCAGGGTCCACCATCAGGGTGTGCAGTATCGGCGCCGGATCGGCCAGTCCCGTTGTCTCGATCACGACGCGTCGGAATGGTGGAAGTTCTCCGCTTGAAACCTTCATTTCCAGTTCGCAAAGCGTCTGGACGAGATCGCCGCGGACCGTGCAGCAGAGGCACCCGTTGTTCAGAAGAATCAGGTTTTCCGTGGAACGCGTCACGAAGAGATGGTCGAGCCCAATCTCGCCGAATTCGTTGATGATGACGGCGGTGTCCGAAAGTCTGCCATCGCTCAGGAGACGGTTCAGCACCGTGGTCTTGCCGCTTCCCAGAAAGCCGATGAGGACGGTGACGGGTGTCGAATGGCCGCTTGTCATCATCAATCCCTCTCGAACACCAGCCGGCCCTCGAAATAGGTCGAAAGCACCCTGGTGTCGGCGAGTTCGTCCGAGGGGATCTCGAACAGATTGCGGTCAAGGATGATGAGGTCGGCCGACTTGCCGGCTTCTATGGTGCCTGTAACGACGTCCAGGCCGGTAGCGCGCGCCGCGTTCCCGGTATAGATCTCGATGACGTCAGCGAGATCCAGTGCTTGCTCCGGCCACAGCGCCCCGGGAAAGCCTCCCTTCGGATTTCGGCGAGTGACCATTCCTTCGATCCCAAGCCATGGGTCGGGATTGGACACAACCGGCCAGTCCGAACCCGCCGCCATCAGGACGCCCGCCTCCAGGAGGTCGCGATTGGGCCAGTACCGGCTCGAACGCTTTTCAGGAATAGCTGCCTGGATCGCTTCGATGATCGGACTAGGATACCAAATGATCGGCGAGAGGTCGGCTATGACGTCAAGGCTCTTGAAGCGTGGAATGTCCGCCGGATCGATGAAGCCTGCATGGGCGATCTGATGCATTCTGCCGGGTCCGTTGAAGGAGCGCACGACGTCGATTGCGTCCAGCGTGTCGCGAACCGCGCCGTCGCCGGCGCAGTGAATCTTTGTTGACAGTCCGTGCTTCTCGCATTTTGCGATCCAGCGCGCGAGTTCTGGTATCGAGACCAGGGCTTCTCCTCGGAAGCAGCAGCCGTAGAGCTGGTCCGGCGTGTAAGGTTCGATCATGGAGGCCGTCTTCGTCGTTGGAACGCCGTCCATGAAGATCTTCACGAAGTCAGGTCTGACATGCCGCGAGCGGAATTCTTCACGTCTGGCGATCAGCTCATCACCGAAGACATCCGTGCCCATCAGCGGTTGATGTGCGGGAAGCGAGGCCACACACCACGCCGTCAGTTCGCCTTTGGCGTCGAGTGCCGAAAGCGCCTGGAGGTAGGGGAGCATCGTATTTGCGTCCTGGTATCCGGTTACGCCGAACGAGTTCAGGATCTGCACGGCTCGTCTGGTGGACGATACGTTCCGGCCGGAGGCGTCCTTTACGGTTTTTGCCAACGCCGTCTCCGCGAGCGTCGATGCACGTTCCAGGAGCAAACCGGTGGCTTCGCCATTTTCCGGATCCCGAACGATCTCACCGTCCTCTGGATTGGGAGTGTCAGCGTCGACGCCCATGATTTTCAGGGCGTGGGAATTCACCCAGCGGCTGTGCTGACTGTCGTCTCGCAGCATCACCGGATTGTCGGGACTTGCCGTATCCAGCGCATCGCGCGCGGCCTTCCTGTACAGGTTGCTGACAATGTTGCTGCCCCAAATGCCTCCCGATATCCACTCACCGGGAGCGATCTCGGAAGCCCGCTTGGTTACGACGGCGAGAACCTGTTCGAACGAAAGCGTCGGAGAAATGTTCGTTTCGTAGAGGTCGGCTTGTCCGCCGCGGGTATGGTGGTTGTGAACGTCAATGATGCCGGGCATCATCATGCGGCCGCGAAGATCGATGGTTCGGGTCGATGGTCCCTTGAAGGAATCCATTTCAGTATCGGTGCCGACTGCGATCACCTTGCCGTCGGCTACCGCGACGGAATTGGCCCACCTCCTGCCGGCGTTGACGGTGTAAATCGAGCCATTGCTGAAGATCAGATCGGCTTTCATTGGAGCTCCCATGCAGGGTTTGGTCCCGATTATTGGTTGGGCGGCACGAAATTTGCTTTAAAAATGCTCCTGCCGGCGGCTCGCTTTGGCGCACTGTCGGATGTAGCATATGGGTCGCAGTCCAAGCTCAGCGAGGATCGACGATGCTGACGATGTGCGAGGGTGCCAGCCTTGCTACTGAAAAGGCCATGATATTCGCGCGCGACGTCTTGGGCGCGAGCCGTTCCGCTTTTTACCGGGTTGATGGAGATCTCAACTTGACCCAATTCATGCTCGACGGCGTTCCTGCCGGGTTCTTCGAGCAGTATGTCGGCGGGATGTGCGACTGCGATCCCCTGCATGCGAGAAAAGCGCGCGGTAGACCTGTCGCGCGCCTTGGCGACGAGTTCGTTCAGCCCGCTTCGATCGGGGTAGCGAATTTCCAGTCGTTTTGTTCGTACTATGGCGTCGCGGAAAGCGTTGAGTTCTTTTTTCGGCGTGACGGCCGAATATTCGCTGGCTTGAATCTGGCGTGGAACGATATTCGTCTGGTTCCGGAGAATGTCATCGTGCTCGCAGACAAGGTGCACGACTACATTGAGTTCAACTTGCTCTCGACCGAAAGCCCGACGAACCGCGCGGACCGCTACAGATTGACGGCGAGGGAACGGGAGGTGCTCGACCTCTTGAGTTGCGGGCGTACCAACCGGGACATCAGTGAATGTCTCGATATCAGCCTTGCCACGGTGAAGACCCATCTGATCCACATTTATGAAAAGCTTGGCGTTGAGACACGCGCTGGGGCCGTGGCCTTGGACCTCAAGCGCTGACATCGCCTTGCCTCCTTGGCCGCCTGTCACAGAGCGGTTTTCCAGTCAGACTTGGTAACAACGGGCTTACGTCTCCTCAATCAGCCGTACGGTTGATGGTGCTTGTTCACCATCGAAACCGGGTGACTGGATATTTTCAGTATGCCTTTGCCTGGAGCGCAGTATTTCCCTTGGTCGCTGCCGGCAGCCTGGTGGAAACGACTACCCGAGGGGGCATTTCTAAAGAGAAGCAAACTGAACGCGGCAGCGTGTCGTAGATGCTGTATCCGTGGTTCCACGAAGTCCATGCGGCGGTCACGATCGGATCGCTGATACGCAGCGGGGCATGCATCACCACCCGGAGGGGCTTCGCGGATTGAGTGCGCGCGAGGTTCGGCATGGCAAGCGCCGCCAGCGCCCCGCCGCCAAGCCTCAATGCGCTTCTTCGGTTGCTTCGGAAGGCCATCGATTTCCTCCTGCGTTCTGAAGCGGTTGATCCGGCTGCCTTGCTTATGGCCCGGCATGCGCGCAGCCATGCGGTCGCAAACCAGGTCCTTCGGCAGGGGGTGAGGAGACGCGTACAACTCATGTCTCGCCTGAATGTCTGAGACGACAGGCGACGCTGCGGGCCGGCAGGACGGCAATGCAATCCACCGGACGGTCGATGGCCAGATACCCCGCAAGGCGCCATGAGGTATCGAGCAGGCAGGCTGGCGTGAACTGAACAAGCTTGCGGAGCCCCAGCTCCTTGCGCAGGGTTCATGGTGGTCCCAATTGATCGTGTCGGGCAGTCTTCAGGCGAGGTGTTGCTAATGGCGATTACAGGTTCCGCACAGCTTGCGTCCGTCCGGCGATTGGACTCGCGCCGCCACCCGCTCGATCCCTTGTCTGAAGAAGAGATCAGTTCGGCCTGCGAGATATTGCGGCGCGAAAGGCGGCTCGGTGCCTCCCACCGATTTGCAATTGTGCATCTCGTCGAGCCTTCGAAGGCCGAATTGAAATCCAACGCCGAGATTTCTCGCCGTGCCTTTTTGGTCGTCTTGGACCGCGCCTCGGGAGCAGCGCACGAGGCGATCGTCGACCTATCAGCAGTATCAGTGGTGGATTGGAAGCTTCTACCCAACGGCGAGGCGCCGTACGGCCAGCCGCCGGTGATGATGGAGGAGTTTTTCAAGTGCGAGGCCATCGTCAAGGCCGACGAAGGCTGGCGAAAGGCGATGCGGCGACGCGGGCTTGGCGACGCCGACATGGAGCTCGCGCAAATCGACCCGTTCTCGTCGGGATTCTTCGATAGGGACTTCGAGCGGGGGCGGCGCATCGTTCGCGCCATCAGCTACTATCGCTCCGACATGAAAGACAATGCTTACGCCCATCCCATCGAAGGGGTGGTGGCGGTCGTCGACCTAATCCGTGAGAAGGTGGTCGATCTGACCGACGAAGCGGTCATTCCCATCCCCATGAAGAATCGCAACTACAACAGGGAGGCCGTCGCGCAGACCAGAACCGACCTGAAGCCCCTGAACATTGTGCAGCCCGAAGGGCCGAGCTTTACGGTGGATGGGTGGAAGGTCGCCTGGCAGAACTGGCATTTTCGCGTGGGCTTTACGCCGCGCGAGGGCCTCGTTCTCCACCAGCTCTCCTACAGTGACAAGGGCCGGGAGCGTTCGATTATTCATCGTGCCAGCGTCACAGAGATGGTCGTGCCCTACGCCGATCCCACGGCAAACAACTATTGGAAGAGCGCATTCGACGCTGGCGAGTATGGCCTGGGCAAGCTTGCCAACGCGCTCGAGCTTGGATGTGATTGCCTCGGCCACATCCGGTACTTCGACATCCCCGCAGCGGATGATATGGGCAACACCTTCGTGATGAAGAACGCTGTATGCATGCATGAGGAGGATTACGGAATCCTCTGGAAGCACTACGAATTCAGAAGCAACACCTTTGAAGTGAGGCGATCCAGACGGCTCGTTATCAGCTTCTTCGCTACGGTCGGAAACTACGACTACGGCTTCTACTGGTATCTCTATCAGGACGGAACCATTCAGCTTGAGGCCAAGCTCACCGGCATCATCCAGACGACGGCAGTTGCTCCAGGGGCGGTCTATCCGTGGGGCGGTATGGTTGATGACGGGCTGGGCGGACCCACCCATCAGCATTTCTTCAATGTCCGGCTGCACATGAACCTTGATGGAGGCGGAAACAGCGTCACCGAGCACGAGTTCGTGCCGCGTCCCTGGGGCCGCGACAATCCGCATGGCAACGTCTTCGATACGAGGAGCCGTTCGATCAGTCGCGAACTCGACGCAGTAGCCGAGGCGGACGGACGCACGGGTAGATACTGGAAGATCATCAATCCGAACCAGAAAAATAGCGTGGGCGGCCCGACCGGCTACAAGCTGATCGTCCAACACACGCCGCTGATGCTCGCTCAAGAGGGCAGCTTTGTCCGGGAACGAGGTGGCTTTGCCACCAAGCACATATGGGTCACTCGGTACGATCCAGCCGAGAAGTACGCGAGCGGCGATTATCCCAACGTCCATGCCGGCGGTGATGGACTTCCGCGTTATGTGAGACAGAATTGCGACATCGAGAATACCGACATCGTGGTGTGGCACAGCTTTGGCCATACCCATGTCTGCAAGCCCGAAGACTTCCCGGTGATGCCGGTCGAATATGCAGGCTTCATGCTGAAGCCGAACGGCTTCTTCGACGCGAATCCGGCCAACGATCTGCCCGCCGACCACAATCTCGTGAGCGTTGACGACCGGTCCGGTGACGGTGCCGCCTGCTGCCATTGAAACAGTGCGTATCACATCGGGGTATCAATCGCGAGACGACAGGCCCGAGAGCCGGAAGAGCCAGATGATCGTTGAAACTCATTTCGCCCTGGTCGACGAAATCCTCGCGGGCTGGAAAAGCCAAATTGGCGATGATTATGTCGGATACAGGAATCACGTCTATCGCGTGCTGAACTTTTGCTTCGCGTTGCGTGATTGCAATGCCGAGGAGCGGCACAAGCTTACTGTCGCGGCCGCGTTTCATGATCTGGGGATTTGGTCGGAAGGCACGGTCGACTATCTTGCTCCTTCGGTGGCGCTCGCAAGGAGTTACCTAAAGAGCAATAATCTCGACCGCTGGACTGATGAGATCTCGCTGATCATCGACATGCACCACAAGCTCAGGCGTTTCCGCGACGGCCGATTTCCCCTGGTGGAAGTCTTTCGTCGCGGAGATCTGATCGATTTTTCGCTCGGTGTCGTCAAATTTGACCTGCCTCGACGGCATGTCTCGGCGGTCAAGGGTGCGATTCCCAACGAGGGTTTTCACAAGCGGCTTTTGCAGATGGCTGGCGGATGGTTCGCAGCCCATCCCTTCAGCCCACCTCCATTCATGAAGTGGTAGCGACCCATCCTGGTCTTGCGACTGAATCTGGTGTGGAGCGCAGGGCGATGCAAGGGAATCGCCGACTATCTCCTCTCAACGAGATAGCTTGAAAATAAACAAGAATTCGAAAACAACAGGAGGAATTGACGAATGGATTCACCAGGCAATTCTGCAGATTCATCTGCACCCGAGGCCGGTAAGCGTGCGAACCGGTGTGATCAGGTCACGCGCCATCCTGGGCGGACTTCATCACCACTACGCCCGAGGTTAAGTTTTCAGTACACACAGGATCCGTAGCGATCGCCACGATAAAGGATCTGGAAATCCTGGGCAGATCGCTGCAGTTTCCATCAGATGCGGCGCCCCGTAGCCTTCCAGAACGGATCGCGCAGTCGACCTTTGAAGATCTTCCCGCTCTCTTCCCGCGGCAGCGATTCCTGGAACGTAATGTTTCGTGGAACTTTGTACTTGGCAATGCGTGGCCGAAGAAACGCACGGATGTCATCGACGCTGATTGTGGCGTTCGGCGCTGGCTCGACAATGGCCATCAGCGTTTCGCCAAGATCATCGTCCGGGATGCCAAACACGGCGCAATCTCTAACGCCGGGACACTGCACCAGCGTCAGCTCGATCTCCGCGGGATAGATGTTCACACCGCCACTGATGACCATGTCCGAACGGCGATCGCAAAGGTATAGTCGATCGTCCTTCATATAGCCGATATCGCCGACGCTGATGAGGCCGTCGCGCTCGATCTGCCGGCGCTTCTCATCCTGATTAAGATAGGTGAAATCCGCCAAAGCCGGCTGACGCACGAAAATCTCGCCAATCCCGCCGGGCGCGACCGGCGAACCATCGTCCCCATAAATCGCAATACGCGCTCCCGGCGTCAGTCGGCCGACACTGCCGGGATGTGCAAGCCAATCCTGTGGCGTGCTCAGCATCACCGCGCCGACCTCGGTGCCGCCATAGGTCTCGTAGATCACCGGCCCCCACCAGGCCATCAATTCTGCCTTGATCTCGGGCGGGCAGGGTGCGCCGGTATGAATGATCCAGCTCAGCGAACTCACATCATATCGGCGGCGAACCTGCTCCGGCAGCTTCACCAGCCGTATGAACATGGTCGGCACCATCACGGCGTGGGTGATGCGATGCCGCTCGATCGCGGCGAGCGTGCGCTCGGCATCGAACCTGGTTTGCAGCAGCATAAGTTCGGCCAGTGCGATGGCCTGGCGCAGGCAGGCATTGGGTGAGGCGTGATACAGCGGACCACCGATCAGAACGCGGCAGCCCTGGGTGACGCCGTATACCGTCCGCATCAATTCGGCGTAAGCGCTCATCTGCTCGGGCGTGGAAGGCTGGCGCTTGACGCCTTTCGGGCGTCCCGTCGTCCCGGACGTATAGATCAGCGTCGCACGGCTTCGCTTTGGCTCGCCTGTCCATGGCGCGTGACCGGATAACCAATCCGGCCAAATGATATCGTCCGGCATCGGTTCGCCGGTCTTGCCCAGCTCGATCTCTACCTCGTTTGGCGTCGGCACCGTCAGAACGATCAGGCCCGCCGGAAGTGCGCCGCGCAGCGGGGTGATCAGGTCGGCATGGGCAACAAGTACCCTGGCCTTGACGTCATCCAGAATGTAGCTGACGTCATCAGGCTTGCCGTGCCAGTTGATCGGAATACAATAAGCCCCGAGCAGCGCGCAGGCCTGCGTTGCCTCGATGAATGCGAAATCGTTGCGCAGCAACAGCGCGACGGCGTCGCCTTCGCGAACGCCAATGGCGTCAAGACCGCTTGCCGCGCGCGCGGCATTGGCCAGCACCTCGTCTCGATCGGCGGAGCGCTCGTCGAGAAATATCCGCTCTGTGGTCATGCGTGCTCGCTGGATCGCTGTTCAACTGTTTTCGCAGAAATTCCGGTCAGTTTTCGAGCGGCACTGTGATGATGCCGCCGGAACGAACCCAGTCGCGTCCGTCAAAGGAGACGATTTGTGCCGCCCGCCATGGCGTCCGGATGGTGGAGCTGATGTTGATCTTGATACCGGGAAGGAACATCGGCATCTGAAGATCTGATATCGTGGTCGCTTGCTTTATCAGGTTCTCACGTGACAGATCGTCTTCGCACCGCCTGATCACTTCCACCAGCATTTGCGCCCAGATGTAACCGAGCAGGGCGGTCGGATCTTCGGGATCTTCTTTCGAAGCCCATTGTTTCATGAAGACGAAGTAATCCTTCATCGCGGGGTCATCGGCCCATTCGGGATTGCCCGGCAACTTGCGCCAGATCGAGGTGACGATGCCGGTCGAAGCTTCAAAGCCCGCCGATTTCAGCGTTGTCGACGGCTGCGACGAGGTGGCAAGGATCACATGCAGCGGCTTCCAGCCGATCTCGTGCGCCTTGCGGATCGCCTGCGCGGTGAATTTCGGCGTGGTCGCCTGAAAGAAGGTGTCCGCGCCCGATGCCTTGAACGACACGATCTGCGAATCGATCGTCGGAGAGCTCAGGTCGTAGGATTCCTCCTTGACGATCATCGACTGCGCCTTGCTGCCCAATTCTGCCTTGAAGGCGTTGAGGTACCCCTTCCCGAACTCGTCATTCTGGAAAAGGATCGCTAATTTGGCGTCCGGCTTGGTGTCCAGGATGTAGCGTGCCGCGATGCGGCCTTCGACGACCTGCGGCGCGTAAAAAATCGTCGTCCAGGGATAGAGCTGCGCATTGTCGAGCGCCGCAGATCCACTCATCGCCAGGATTTGCGGAACCTTGGCGCCGTTGAGATATTTCGCAACCGCCAGATTTGACGGCGTTCCGACCGTTCCCGCGACCGCCAGCACCTCGTCGCTGTCCACCAGCTTGCGGGTCTGCTCGACGGCGCGCGGCGGGCTATAGGCATCGTCGAGCTGGATCAGCTCGATCTTGCGGCCATTGACACCGCCCTTATCGTTGATCATCTGCAGGTACGCCGCCTCAATTCTTGCGACGATGGCGAAGGACGAGGCGGGCCCGCTGAACGGCACGGTCTGTCCGATCTTGATCGCGGTGGCAGTGACCCCGGGACCGTTCTGCCGTTCAGCGGCGCCGGCATTGCCGGAGACTGCGAGCCCACCGGCAAACAGCACGGGGATCATCGCCCGAAACAGCCCCTGATATCGCCGACAGGCACTGGGAATAACCGATGATGGTCGCATATCTTCTCCCCCCGCAGCCGTCGCAAGTACTTGAGAAATGCGATCGGGATCCTGAACAGTGCACGTCCTTCGGTCGTTGCCTCACACGCTGACGTGAAAGCCGCCGTTGACGCCGATATGCTGGCCGGTGATGTAAGACGAGGCGTCCGACAACAGGAAGCATACGGTTTTCACGACTTCCTCGGGCTGCGCCCAGCGACCCATCGGAATTTGCGCCAATATTCCGTCGCGAAACTTGTCGCCGCGAACGACCTCCGTCATCGGGGTTTCGACGACGCCGAAGCAAATCGAATTGGTGCGGACGTTGAACTTGCCCCATTCGCGGGCCGCGGTCATGGTGAGGCCGAACATGCCGGCCTTCGCGGCGGCATAGTTGATCTGCCCGATCGATCCCTTGCGGCCGGCGTCGGAGGAGATATTGACGATCGAACTGCCGCTTTTGTCACCGGTCTTGGCGCGCTGAACCATGTGGCGGCCCGCAGCCTGCAACCAATAGAATGCGCCGGTGAGGTGAACGTCGATCACATCATGCCATTGTGGAAGTGTCATCTTCTCGATCATGGCCGGCCGCGTGATCCCCGCATTGTTGACGAGGCCGTGTACCGCGCCGAACCGCTTGACCGCCGCTTCGACGGTGTGGGCGGCGAGATCGGCATCGACCACGCTTCCGGTGACCGTCATCACGCGCTCTGAAGGCAGCGACCCAACCGCGGCCTTCAACGCATCGCCATTCATATCCAGCGCGACCACCGTGCCCCCCAATCCGATCGCAAGTTCGGTAATCGCCTTGCCGATTCCCTGCGCTGCGCCGGTGACGATGATGGTGCGACCTTCAAGAGAGACGAGATCAGTCATGAACCTGGTTTCCATTATTGCTTCAGAGAAAGAACGCCATCGCGTCGCAGTTTTTCGACCTGCTCACCGGAAAACCCGAGCAGGCCGGAAAGCACGTCCATGCTATCAGCCCCGAGTCCGGATACCGACGGTCCGGCCGCTGCCGGCGTGGCGAGAAACTGAAATGGCGCGTTAGGCACCAGAAAATCGCCAGCCTGGTCGTTGATCTCTGAAAGGCTGCCGCGTTCCGCCAGTTGCGGATCCTTCATGGCGTCGGCGACGGTGAGAAATCGGGAGCAGGGCACGCTGTTGGCGTCCATGATCGTTTCGATCTCGATGCCGGTGCGTTGTTCGGTCCATTGCTCCATGATCGCCATGAGCTCAGTCCAGTGCTGCACGCGCGCCTCACCCGTCGTGAACCGCGTGTCAGTTTTCAGATCAGGCCGCTTCATCGCCTCTGTCATCTGCTCAAAATTCTTCTGACTGATCGGGGCGATGATGACGTGGCCGTCGAGCGTCTTCATCGGCACATAAACCGGGCGCTTCTGCTCGCTCGGGAACTGCGCTTCCTGGCACTCGAAGACCATCAGGTTCAGCATCGAGTCCATCAGCGACACATCGACGGCCTGTCCCTGTCCGGTTCGTTCGCGATGCACGAGGGCTGCCTGAATGGCCCCGAAGGCGTAGGCGCCCGACAGAATGTCGGCAATGAATATGCCGGTCGAAGCCGGATAGTCCTGCTCGGTCTGATAGCTGAGGTTGGCCGCATCGTAGCCGCTGGCGGCGTGGACGATCGGGGCGTAGGCCGCACGCGTGGCGCCGGGGCCCGACTGTCCGTAACCGGAGATCGAACAGTAAACCAGCTTAGGATTATGCGTCGCCAGCGTGGTGTAGTCGAAGCCGAGCCGCGCCATCACGCCGGGACGGAAATTCTCCACCACGACGTCGCAGAATTTGGCAAGGTCGCAAATAATGGCCTTGGCGGTGTCACTCTTCAGGTCGATCGCCAGGCTTTTCTTGCCGCAGTTCAGGGCGCCGAAATAAGTGCTATGGCCGTCGCGCAGCGGCGCGCGTCCGCGGATCAGATCGCCCTCGAGCCCCTCGACCTTGATGATTTCGGCGCCGAGGTCGGCCATCAGGCGCGTGCAGTGCGGGCCGGCGAGCATCGCGGTGAAATCGAGCACCCGAATGCCCGTTAGTGGGCCCGGCCGCGACGGGGGTCGGGAAGGGGACGCGGCCATCGTCAGGCGCCTGCCTGTGGTGTCGCGGGTTCGGGTAACCGCGGGCTGCCGATGCGCTTGTGATAGTCGCGATGGCTGGCGACGCCGCTGACATAGGTTTCGAGATATTTGGCGAACGAGGTGGCACCGCCACTGGCCCTGACATACTCACCGAGATGATCGTCATCGGCTTCATACAGACCGCCGCTCGACGTCGGATGAGCTCCGAATGGCGCCTCGACCACGCTGTGCACGAATGCCGAGGGTAATTTGGTCAGGTGATTTTCACGGCGGATCACTTCGGTCGGCACGATGCGGTCGACCGAGACGATGACCTTCTTTGCCGCCTGCGCCATCAGCACGTCGAAGAACACTGGCCCGAAATATTGCACATTCCCCAGTTCGTCGGCCTGTTGCGCATGAAGCAGCACCACGTCGAGATGGATCGCCGGCACCTTCAGCATGGCGCGTTCGCCGGGCGCGCGCGGAACGGGCTGATAGGTCTGCGGATTGACGCGCGGAAGATCCGTGCACATGTCCGGGATCAGGCCATAGGGCAGATCGCAGGCGGCCGCGCGCAGGCCGCCGGCGATCGCCGGGCCGTCCAGCTCGTGAATCCGGATCGAACCGGATTCAGCGGCGCGGCGAAAATGCGGCGCCAGCCCGAACTGCTCGAAGGAGATGAACACGCATCCGGTTTCGGCGACGCAGCCGGCGCCGATCAGCATGTCGGGTGCGATGCTGCCGGGGGCAGGGACAAGGCGCAGATTGCGCTTGTTGCGGCGGATCAGCTCGCGCACCAGTGCCATCGGCTGCGAATTGAAAATCCAGCCGCCAATGCCGATGGTCGCGCCGTCCTCGATGCCGTCGAGCGCCACGGAGATATCCTTGAGCTTGGACATCAGGCCTCCCTTCCGAGCAAATGGCGAGAGATGACGATGCGCTGGATCTGGTTGGTGCCTTCCCAGATCTGGTTGATCTTGGCGTCGCGCATCATCCGCTCGACCGGATAATCCTTCAGGTACCCGACACCGCCGAAAATCTGCACCGCGTCGGTCGTCACCTTCATGGCGACGTCGCTGCCGTAGCATTTGGCCATCGAAGCCATCATCGAGAGCTGGCTGAAGTCGCCCATGTCGACCTGCCGGGTGCATTCGAACAGCAGCGCGCGCGCCGCCTCGAGCTGAATCGCCATGTCCGCAATCATCCATTGCAGGCCCTGATTGCTGGCTATCGCCTTGCCGAATGCCTTGCGTTCCTTGGCGTAGGCGATGGCGGCGTCGAGCGCGCCCTGGCCGAGGCCGATCGATGCCGCCGCCACGGTCGGCCGGTTCAGGTTGAGGATATGCATGCAGGCCTTGAAGCCTTGCCCCTCTTCGCCGAGTCGGTTCTCCAGGGGGATGCGCATGTTCTCGAAGAACAATTGCACATTGGGCACGCCGCCGAGGCCCATCTTGCGCTCGTTGCGGCCGACCTTGAAGCCGGGCGTCTTGGTATCGACCATGAAAGCGCTGATCCCATCAACGCCGCGGCCCTCGGAGGTGCGCGCGAACAGCAGCACCCAATGCGCCACGCTGCCGAACGTAATGAAACACTTTTCGCCATTGATGACGTAGGAAGCGCCGTCCCGCACCGCCTTGGTATTCATGGCCGCGACGTCGGAGCCGCAATGCGGCTCGGACATGGCGACCGCCGTCAGCGTTCTGCCCCTTGCCGATAGCGGCAGGAACCGGCGCTTCTGCTCCTCGGTGCCGAAATGCAGCACCGGAAGCGCCATTCCGATCGAGTTCTGACCGGCCAGGATCGAACACGCCATCGAGACCTTGGCGATCTCGTGCTTGGCGAGACACAGCAGCGTCAGGTTTCCGCCGGGGCCGCCATATTCCTCCGGCACCCACTGCTGCAGCAGGCCCATATCGCCAAAGATCGGAACCAGCTCTTCAGGGAAAGCGATCGCTTTCGTCGATTTCGGCCGCGATCGGCGCGATATGCCGCTCGACCATTTTCCTGATGCTGTCGACGAACGCGGTCTGCTCTTCGGTCAGATACATGGAGGTTTCCTCGGGCGTTTCCCTTGATATTTTTTGTAATCTTGTCGGATCAGGCGCGCCGCCGCTCGCGCAGCACACCGGTCGAGTCAACGTTCTCGCGAAGGTCGCGCAGTTCGTCGACGGTCGGCATCGACGTGACTGGCGGCGTGCCTTCGATCAACAGCTCAAAACCGGTCGCCTTTTGAACCTGCTCCGCCGTGACGCCAGGATTGAGTGACTTCAGGCGCATTCTTTTCGACACCGGTTCGAAATCGAAAATGCCGAACGGACTCAGCACCAGCTTGGGCCCGCCTTCCGGCAGGCCGCGGTCGGTCCGTGACGTGCCTCCGTCGAGGTGGCCGGGGCCATTGAGGAAATCGACGCGTTCCGGAAAGCTGCCGCGGTCGTGCCGCGCCATCACGACATAGAAGCGTCGTGCCAATGCACAGAGGGCACTGATGCCGACGGTGCCAGGGCCGCGCAGCCTGGGTTTTTCGTGCGGTCCGACGCAGACCGTGTTGATGTTGCCGAACCGGTCGACCTGGATGGCGCCGAGAATGGCGAAATCGAAGAAATGGATCTTCCAGTCGATGAAATCGACCATCTGCGGCAGGTCCATCATTGCCTCGCTCCAGGCGATGTTTTCGGTGCGCGCGGTCGAACGGATTACCGGCTCGTTGCAATTGACCATGCCGCCGGGGCCTGAGACCCACCACAGCGTTGGCGCCTGCCGGCAGCGGGCGAGGTTGCAGGCCGCGACCTGGACGTCGCTGTTGGTGCCGACGATCGCCTTTTCGCCGTCGCGCAGGTCGCGCGCCAGCAGCACCGCCTGCAGTTCCGCCATCGAGCAATCGGGTGAGGCCATTTTTGATTTCTTTGCTTAAGGACGATTGGTCAGACCATACTAGGATCAGACCGTTTTGAATGTCAAACGGCGGATCGCATGGCACGCCGCTGGGCGGCGCATGGCCGCGGCCCCGCTACAAGCGAGCGGCAGCGCGGCGCGGACAGGGAATAAAGGGAGGAGATGCCGCTTCGTCTTGCGCCGCGCTGCGGAAGACAGGTGCGGCTCGCAACGGACGTTTGAGGAAATCTATAGCGAGGATTCTTCGGCCAGCGCGCTAGTGGCCCTGTTGTCGGCGGCGGTGCGCTCGGCGCGCATCAGATGGCGGCGAAGACGCTGCAGATGTTCGGTCATTTCCCGCTTGGCTTCGTCGACCTGGCGAGTGGCAATGTATTGGACCAGCCGTCGCCGGTGCGCGATCAGGTTCGGAAAGAACTCGATGTTGGATTGCTCGACTTGCTGCAACACGATGTCGGTCAGGGCTTCGATGATCACCTGCAACACCGTGTTGTCGGTGGCTTGCGAGATCAGGCGGTAGAATTCCGCGCTGATTGCCACGCGCTCCGAAGCCTTTCCGGAGATGGGAAGCGTCGCCAGCCGATCGACGTTTTTCTCCAGCGCCGCTACGGCAGTCGGCCGAATTCGCTCACAGACAAGCTCCATCGCCGTTTGCATGACGAGCGTGCGGGCTTCGGTCAAATTGTCCAGCGAGATGCGGCCGAGATGGAACATGTCGCGGATCGATCGGGTGACGATATCTGGATCGCCCTTCAGGATGAAGGCGCCGCCGTGCGCGCCCTTGTGCAGGCCGACGACCCCGGCGATCTCGAGGCTGCGCAAGGCTTCGCGCACCGCGGCCCGGCTGACCCCGAGCTTCAGGGCCAGTTCACGTTCCGGCGGCAGCTTATCGCCAGGACGTAGCGATCCTGCCGCCATCTCGCGGCGAACCTGTTCGCAAATTTCCTCGAACACGCGCTTGGTGCGGATCGGCGCGAACCGTGGCTGCGACCGGTCTTTCGCCGCCGCGTCGCTAACCTTGGCAGCGGGCCGCCGTGCAGCGAGGGGCTTCTTGGCCCGGGCCGGTGTCGTTGCGGCAATCGTCTTCCTCGTCACGATCTGATTCACCTCGATGCACGCGCCGATGTCTGCGCGTTCATTCCTTATACCAACCTGGCCGGGATGGACAGCAGAACCGGACGATCTTGACGAGTCCGGATTGAAATGCATCAATGGTCTGTCCAATGCTCAAGGAGCTTGGGCAACAACGCGATCCGGCCGGTTCGGCTGGCCAAAAAATGCGCCTGGGGCACCACCGGTTCCACCACGGGCGCGATATCAATCAAACGGTGGCGAGGAACGACGTCGTGGGCGGAGACAGGCTGCAGCATTGGCGCGGCGGGGCAGCAGTGTGATGGACCTGTTGCCGCTCCTTCCGCAGGCGCTCGCGGACGGGCTGCTGCTCGGTGGCGTCTACGCCATCGTCGCCGTTGGCCTGACGATGACGTTTGGCGTGCTGCGGATCGTCAATTTCGCGCATGGCGACTTTCTCGCGGTCGGGCTGTATCTGACCTATCTCGGCGCGACGCTGCTCGGTCTCGACCCGTATCTGTCGCTGGTTCTTGTGCTGCCGCTGGTCACGCTGGCGGCCGCCTTCACCTACAAATTGCTGGTGGCCCCGGTGATTCGCGCGCCCGAGCACAACCAGATTGTGGTGACGCTCGGATTGTCGCTGATTCTGCAGAACGCCATGCTGGTGGTCTTCACGGCAGATCTCCATGCCATCCCGTCGGTTCTGTCCGGACAGGTGGTGCGGCTCGGCAACGTGTTCATTCAGTCGGCCGCGCTGATTGCGAGCGCTGTGTCGATCGCGCTTTGCCTCGGGCTCTACTGGTTTCTGCGATCGACCGAGCTCGGCCGGCTGATTCGCGCTTCGGCGCAGGACCGCGATGCCGCGCTGATGAGCGGCGTCAATGTCGACCGGATGTATCTGTTCGCGTTCTGCATAGGCGTCGGCTCGCTCGGCCTGGTGGCGCCGCTGATAGCGCCGTTCAACTACGTCAGCCCCAGCGTCGGCTCTAATTTCACCCTGACGGCGTTCATCGTCGTGGTGCTCGGAAGCATGGGCAATTTCGCCGGCGCCCTGATCGGCGGATTCATCATCGGCATCGTCGAGGCGGTCGGCGGCCTGATGACGGGTGGCTCGATCAATTTCATCATCACCTACGCGATCTTCATCCTGTTTCTGCTGTTCAAGCCGGAGGGACTGCTTGGAGGACGCCGGCTATGAGGCGGATGCTCCTTCTCACTCTCGCGGTCGCGCTGCTTGCCGGCATCGCGCCGCTGCTGTCGATCTACGGGCAGCACATCTTCGTGCTTGTGGCGCTTTACGGCTCGGTTGCGCTGGCCTGGAACATCCTTGGCGGGATGGCCGGCCAGATGTCGCTTGGCCACGCTTTGTTCGTCGGCGCCGGCGCCTATGTTTCCACCGCGCTCTATCTCAAATTCGCCGTCAGCCCCTGGATCGGCCTCGTGCTCGCGGCGGCACTTGGCGGCGCGCTCGGGGCCCTGATGGGCTACACGGTGTTCCGGCGCAAATTGTCGGGCGTCTATTTTGCGCTGGTCACGCTCGCGGTGGCCGAGATGGCACTGCACATCGTCAGCAATGTTTCGTTTCTCGGCGCGGCCAACGGACTTTCCATTCCGTCGAAGCCGGATTTCGCCAACCTCCAGTTCAGTTCCAAACTCGGTTTCTGCTATGCCGCGCTCGGCGTTCTTGCCGTGGTGTCGCTCACCATTTTTGCCATCGATCGCTCGCGACTGGGCTACGTCTTTCTTGCAATTCGGGAGAATGAACGCTCGGCGGCTGCGCTGGGTATTGATGTCGTGCAAGGAAAAGTCATCGCCGCGGCCATCAGCGGCGCGCTGACGGCGCTGGTTGGTCCGGTTTACGCCGACTACGTGCTGTTCATCGATCCGGAATCCATGCTCGGCGTGACGCTCTCGATCGACGCCTTGCTGTTTTCCTTTGTCGGCGGACTTGGCTCGCTGTTCGGACCGCTGCTTGGCGCGGTCGTTCTTGTGCCTCTCACCGAACTTCTGCGCAGCCTGCTGGGCGGCAAGCTCGCCGGCGTCCACCTCATTGTCTACGGCGTCATGCTCATTCTGGTGATGCGGCTTGCGCCGCAGGGCCTGTGGGGTCTGTTGTCCGCCGCAGTGTCGCGGAAGCCGAAATGAGCGCGCCACTACTCAGGGTGAGTCAGGTCTCGCGCTGGTTCGGCGGGTTACGCGCCGTCGATGAGGTGTCCTTCGATCTCAATGGCAATGAGATACTCGGCTTGATCGGGCCGAATGGTGCCGGCAAAACCACGCTGTTTGAGACCATCTCCGGCTTCATGCGTCCGACCAAGGGCGCTATCGCCTTCGACGGGCGCGATATCACCGGCCAGCCGCCGCATCGCCTGGCGCGACTGGGAATTGGTCGCACTTTCCAGATCGTACAGCCATTTCGCGACGTCTCCGTACTCGAAAATGTCATTGCCGGCGTGGTCGGACCGAACCGTGTGACTTCGGATCCGCGCGCCGAAGCGATGGCCGTGCTGACCCGTGTCAAACTCGATCACAGGGCCACCGCGCTGGCGCGTAACCTGTCGCTGCCGGAAAAGAAGCGGCTGGAGATTGCGCGCGCGCTTGCCACTCGCCCGCGTCTGCTGCTGCTCGACGAAGTGATGGCCGGGTTGAACCCCGCCGAGATCGACGAGATCATGGTGATCCTGGCCGACATCAGGCGCGACGGAATTGCGCTATTGATCGTCGAGCACGTCATGCGTGCGATCATGTCGCTGTCGGATCGTATCGTCGTCATGGCGAACGGACGCAAGATCGCGGAGGGATTGCCGGCCGTAGTTGCTGCCGATCCTGGTGTCATCGAGGCCTATCTCGGCAGGAGGCATCATGGCCCTGCTTGACGTTGCCGGTCTGTGCGCCGGCTACGGCGACGTGCCTGTGTTGCGGGGGATTGATATCTCGATCCCGGCAGGCAGCATTACGGCCTTGATCGGCGCCAATGGCGCCGGAAAGACCACGTTACTGCGCGCGATATCCGGGATTATTCCCGCGGAAGCCGGAACCATCCGATACGAAGGGCGCGATATCGTCGGGATGCCGCCGCAGGATATTGTAAGGGCTGGCCTCGTGCAGGTTCCGGAAGGCCGGCGGCTGTTTCCGGACATGACGGTGTACGAGAATCTTCTGGTCGGCTCATCTTCGCCGGTGGCGCGTCCAAAGCGCGATGAAAACCTCGCAACCGTCTTTGAACTATTTCCGAAAGTGCGGGAGCGCGGAGCCCAGCTTGCCGGCACGCTGTCAGGCGGTGAGCAGCAAATGGTTGCGATCGCGCGTGCGCTGATGGCGTCGCCGCGACTGTTGCTGCTCGACGAAACCAGTCTCGGTCTTGCGCCTATCGTCGTCGACGAGATCTTTGTCGCGGTGCGGCGGCTCGTCGCCCAGGGGTTGACGATCCTGGTGGTGGAGCAGAACACGGCGTTGGCGCTCGAAGTCGCCGATCATGGCTATGTGCTCGAACAAGGCCGCTTCGCAATTCAGGGCGCCGCCTCCAGCCTTGCCGCGGATCCGCGTGTCAAACAAGCCTATCTCGGAATTTGAGTATCAACGAATAAAAGGGAGACGCAGATGAAACGCATGGTGGGCTTGCTTCTTTCGACAGCGGTACTGCTCTCGGCCGTCAACGCCAATGCCGCCGACACGGTCAAGATCGGCGCAGTCTATGCGCTGACCGGTCCCGGTGCGGTTGCCGGGGGCGACGGTATGCGAGGCGCGGAGCTGGCGATTGCAGAGGCCAATACATCGGGTGGACTGAAGAACCACGGTGGCGCCCAGATCGAACTCGTCAAAGGCAACTCGCAAAGCAAGCCGGTCAATGCGGTGGGCGAAACGGAACGGTTGATCAACCAGGACAAGGTCGCGCTGATTATCGGGGCCGGGACCTCGAACGAGACGATCCCGCTTTCCCAGGTCGCGGAAAAGTACGGCATTCCGCACATCAATGCGATTCCGCAGCAGGAATCGATGACGAATGGCAGCCTGAAATGGACCTGGTCGACGACGCTGATCGACAGCGACTACGTCACCGGCATTTTCCGCGCGCTCGATATGATCCAGCAGGTCAATCCCAAGCTGACCAGGGTGGCCGTGCTGTGTCCCGACAATGAATACGGCATCGAGATGGGCAAGCAGCTCAAGGTCGAACTGGCCAAGCGCAAGGATTTGACGGTGACGTCGTTCATCGACTACGGCGCATCGGCGCAGGATCTGCTGCAGCCGGTCTTGAAGGTGAAGGCGTCGCAGCCGGACGTCGTGGTTCAGGTCGGATATTTCCGTGCCGGCGTACTCGCCTCGAAGGCTTATGAACAGCTCGACTTTCATCCCGTCGTGATCGGCACCGGCGGCATGTCCGGCGATCCCAAGCTGCGGCCGGAAATCGGCAAACTGGTGGCCTGGCAATTCGCGGTAACGCCATTCTCGGGCGACCTGCCGGCGGCACAAAAGGTCGGCGCGGCATTCGAGAAGAAATTCCAGCAGCCGCTGACGCTCAATTCGGCGCTCGGCTATTTCGGCGCGATGGTGGCGATCCGCGCACTTGATGCGGCCCGGAGCTTCAAGCCGGAGGACGTCGCCGACGCGCTCCGCAAGGTCAAGGTTGGCAAGGACGAGATGATCACCTCGTCGGATTTTCTGGAGTTTGATGAAAACGGCCGCAACAAGGGGCGCGACACCACGGTGACGCAGTTTCAGGGCGACAAGCTCGTGACGGTGTGGCCGCCCGAGAAGGCGACGGCAAAGCCCGTTCTCAAGGGATTCAATACACCTTGACCGACCACGATCGTGACGAATTGCGAGGAAACATGACGCCATCAACGCGGCCGCTCTACAGCGCAGCCGATCTCACACGCCTCATCAACCCCAACGTCGTGGCTGTGGTCGGGGCGTCGGAGACGCGCGGCTCGTTTGGCGAACGCACGCTCTCCAACATGTCGGCTTTCACCGGCAAGGTCTTCGCGATCAATCCGAAATACCAGACCTTGTTGGGCCGCCCCTGTGTGCCGTCATTGGCGGATCTGCCCGAGGCTCCGGATTGCGTCGTGCTGTGCGTTGCGCGGCCGATGGTCGAGGGCATGATCGAGGCTGCCGCTGCGGTCAGGGCGGGCGGGGTCGTTGTTTACGCCTCGGGCTTTGCGGAGACCGCGAAGCCGGATCGCATCGAAGCGCAGCAGCGCGTGCTGGAGCTTGCGCTGCGCACGGGCGTTCGAGTGGTTGGGCCCAACTGCGTCGGTCTTGCTAATACGCGCTCGGGTGCCGGATTGAACTTCATGCCGGATTATGCCGGGATGGGTCACAGGCGCGGCCCCATTGGTATCGTCTCGCAAAGCGGGGCGCTGGGCTACACCGTCCTGCAAGGCATGGAACGCGGAATCGGGTTCTCGCACTACCTCGCAGCGGGAAATTCCTGCGACGTCGATGTCTGCGATTTCATTTCCTATCTCGCCGAGGACGAGGACAGCAAAGCCATCGTCTGCTTGCTCGAGGGGGTCAAGGATGGTGATCGCTTCCTCGGCGCTGCCCGCAAGGCCCGCGACGCCGGCAAGGCGCTGATCGTCTACAAGACCGGCAATAGCGAGACTTCCAGCAAGGCGGCGATGTCGCATACCGGGACGATGGTCGGCTCGGTCGTCGCCTACCAGACGGCAATCAGGGATGCCGGCGCCATCGCGGTCGACAATCTCGAAGCCGTCCTGGAGACCGCATCGTTTTTCGCAAAGACGAAAGCGCCGACCGGCGGCCGGGGCGTCGGAATCCTCTCGACATCGGGTGGCGCGGCGGTGATCTGCGCCGACAAGGCCGAAGCGCACGACGTTGCGTTGCCTGCGCTTGAGGCGAGGACCGCGACGGCGCTGCATCAGGTCGTCCCGGATTTCGGCTCCGTTGCCAATCCGTCGGACCTCACCGCTGAAGTCCTGAAGACATCCGAGACGTTCGGATTTTGTCTCGATGCTTTTATGAATGATTCCGGCTTCAGTGCGCTGGTGATGCCGATGATCTTTGCGCATGCATCCTCCAGCGGTGCGCGGGCGCCGACAATCGTCGAAGCCGCCGCCCGCACCAATCGGCCGCTGGCCGTGGTCTGGATGAACGAATGGTACCAGGGACCCGGCAGTGAGTTGCTCGACGCAGATCCCAAAGTGTGCATGTTTCGCTCGGCGGACCGCTGCTTTGCAACGCTGCGGTCGTGGTTTGACTGGCACGAGCATCGTCCACGCCCGCAGGAACAGGGCGCGCGGAATTCGCCGCCATCGGCCGAATCGGCCGCGCGCGTCATCCTCGACGAAGCGAGGCGAGGCGGGACGGCGCTGTCCGAGATTGATTCGAAGCGAATACTCGCCTGCTACGGCATCGCGACGCCAAGGGAAATTCTGGCGCGCGATGCTGCGGAAGCAGCAGTGGCCGCGGGCCGGATCGGCGGCACGGTAGCGGTCAAGATCGTTTCGCCTGACATTCTTCACAAGACCGAAGCCGGCGGCGTCAGGCTTGGATTATCGGGGCCCGAGGACGTGCGCCAAGGAGCTGAAGATATTCTGGCATCGGCCGCCCGCTATGCGCCACAAGCCAGGATCGACGGGATCAGCGTGCAGCAGATGGTGCCGCCAGGAGTCGAGATCGCGCTCGGCGTCAAGAATGACCGGCAGTTTGGTCCGCTGATCGCGGCCGGTCTTGGCGGCGTCATGGTCGAATTGCTCGGTGACACCGCCGTGTGTCTTGCTCCCGTCTGCGCCCCGATCGCGCGCGAAATGCTGGCGTCGCTGAAAGGCCACGCCTTGCTGACGGGATTCCGCGGCAAACCCGGCGTGGATATGGCCGGACTGACCGATATCGTCTGCCGGCTGTCCGAACTGGCGCATGATCTGCGCGATGTCATCGACCAGATCGACGTCAATCCGGTGATCGCGAGCAGCGGCGGTGTCATCGCCGCCGACGCCCTCATCGTTTGTCGATGACGCCGTGGGCTACAGCGCGTAGCCGAAATCGGCGCCGAGCTTGGCCGTCATATGTGGGCGGCCGTAATCAACCCATGACGTGGCTTCCGGCAGAGTAAGCGACACGGCACGCACCATGAAGGTATCAGCGTCGGTCGCCCCGTTCGGCTTGATGCCGCGGTCTCGATAGGCGCTCACCGCTTCCAGCAGGAGACGCCGGGTCATAACGATTCCGGTATCGCTGGAGCCGAGGTGCTCCTTGGTCCGGTCGAAGATCGGTCGGATGCCCGATTGACACGCCCCATCCTGCACCCAAAGCCCCGGTAGCCCCGAGAACCAGGTGTCGACCTGGCTTTGATAGTCGAACTGGTAGCCGTTCTCGCGCGTGAACTTGGTCCAGTAGTCCGCATAGGGCACCGTGGCGTCTCGCTTCACGAAGGCATGCTTGCTCGGGTGGCCGGTTTCCCGGCCGTTGTGGCCTTCCTCGAACAGCTCGCGCGTGCGCGACGGCAGCGGCTCGGACGGATGATAGGAGAAGAAGATACAGAGTGTGTGGTTGTCGTCCATCGGCACCCAGGCGTGGCCGCTAAGGTCGGGGAATTTCGATTGCGGTGGCACCAGCGAATAAAACGGCATCATGAACTGGTTCACGCGCCAATAGAGCTTTTGGTCGCCAAGCTGCCGCTTGGCGGCGATACTCATGCCAAAGTCCTGCCGGATGCATTCGAAGGTCGGCCGCAGGTCGCGCTTGGCCAGCCATTCGTTGATCTGGCCCTTGGAGTCGATGCGGCTGTGCAGGATAGGCGCATGTGCGGAATCGATTTCGCCTTCCAGCGCCTGCAGCCAGTTGCATTCCTGCACCCGCATGGAAACCACGACATTTTCGGCGGGAACCAGATTCCATTCGACATTCGGTAGCGGCGGCAAATCGACCGTGTCCGGCCCCATATATGCCCAGGCGATGCCGTTACGTTCCCGGCAGGGGTAGGCGGTGATTTTGACCTTGTCCTTGCGCCGGCTCCTGGCTGGTTCGGCCGGCATGTCCGTCACCGCACCGGTCACATCATATTTCCAGCCGTGATAGACGCAGCGCAAACCGCAATCCTCGTTGCGTCCGAACATCATTGGCGCCCCGCGATGCGCGCAAGCATTGGCCATCAGGCCGACGCGCCCCTGTGAATCGCGAAAGGCGACTAGGTCTTCGCCGAGCAACATCACGCGCTTCGGTCGGCCGTCAGCGGCAAGGTCCTTTGAAAAGAAGAACGGAATCCAGAACAGCCGGAACAGCGATCCCATCGGCGTTTCCGGCCCGACCCGGACCAGCGTTTCATTGTCCTGGTGCGAAAGCATCGGCGTTCCTTTCATCACGATCGATCAAGGTCGTTATCTCATCGGAAAGGCCGGCCTGTCTGACGACCCAGACAGGGTCGCAATCCCGGAGAGCCGGGCGCGGCGTCGGGGGAGAGCGGCCTTCTGCGATCATGCGGACGATCATCTCGATTCGTTTGCGCTCAAGCAGACGAAGCGCGTCTTCCACCACCAGGGCTTCGGCGCTGCAGCCGGATAGTTCCGGATAGGCGACGCGGCTGATCCACGATCCTGGCGCGACCTCGACCGTTTCCGCTTCCAGAAGATAAGGCACGCTTAGATAGTCTCGCAATCGCAAGGTGTTCCGCCCGGTTTGATTTATTACGTATACGTAGTAACAGGATGCGCTCCGAGCGGCAATGCGAATTCCCCGCGGGCGGCCGCATGCCAGCCCTTCGCGCCACGCCGGATCGGTTGGTCGCCTCAGTCGTCCGAGTTCGCTATTGGCCCAGGTTCCGCAATCAGCTTCATGCACCGCATGAAATGCGCCCGATCCTCGGCCGGGAGCGGCGCGAGCAGCGCGGTCTGCAATTGCGCCGCCCCGCTTACGATCTTCATCAATACCGCCCTGCCGGCAGGCGCCAGCTGCACGTCGGCGGAGCGGCGATCCGTGCCGTTGCTGCGCTTGCTGATCAGAGCGCGCTCCGCCATGCGGCTGATCATTTCACCCAGCGTGCTGCGGTCGACCCGGATTTGTCCGGCAAGCTCCGTCAGGGTCAGCGTTCCCTGCTGATAGAGCGTCAACAGCACGCCGAACTGGCGCGGTGTGATGTCGTTCTGAGCTGTTAATTGTTCGTAGAGCAGATGGACGCGTGTATCGAGCAGCCGTACGAGAAAGCCTAGGCCTCTGTCGAGCTTGAGCGTGCGGGCGATGTCTTCGGGTGATTTTCCATTCGCAGCATGCGCATCGGACTTTGGCGATCTGATCTTCATTGGGCTCTCTGGAAAGGCTGTTCGCCCAGCATCTATGCGCCAAAATCATCTCGTTTGCAGTCATTAGATTGCACCGGTCAACGAACATTCTCGAGATAACCGACCATGTCTCAAAAGCGCCGATAGGCGGCGCATTACTGTTGGCCTGCAATTAAGAGAGACTGCCATCAGAGGCAGCTTCAACACAATCTGCCAATACCGGCCTCCCGGCGATTCGAAATCGGTCTGCGCCGCCGCGACCCCGCCCTTCAATTACTCAAGAGACGGCAACAGATGCGTCTCGCCAGCGTCTAGCTGCATATCGAAGACTTTAAGCAGCGCGGCAGTGATCGCAAATGTTCCAGCAAGGGTAGTGAGGTCGATAAGAAGCGGCACTCCGAGCAGCGAAACAGCAGCGTCATACGTCTCCGCGCTCACGGAGCGCTCGGTAAAAGCCTCGCGGATCAACTGGACGACGGCGCCAAATGGCGCCTCCATCGCGCTGGTCGGTTTCCTGAATTTGATCAATTCAATGACGTCAGCCGGTACGGCCACCTGTAACGCCTCCGGCTCATGCGCCGCCCACTCGAACTCACTGTTGCATTCGCGGGCCATCGCCCGGACGCAAGCCTCGCGAACCGGTTCACGAAGCCCAGCGCGGAAATCTCAGGTAATTGCCGAAAGGAACATACACCTCGGCAAGCTTTGGCTCATGCAGCCATATGCTAGCGGGCCCATGGAGCCCGCGCAGAACCCCTTTCGACCCCGATGTGAAGTAATCAGAGATTTTCTGACCCTCGGAGTTGAGGTCCTCGCGCCGAGGCAATGGTATGCGAGATCTCGATTCCGTATCTATCTCTGTTGTGCTCATCCGATTGTTCCTTTCATCCGATCGCTCTGCAGCGTCCTTCGAAAACTCTGATTGCGTCGCCAAAAATTACCGTTGGCGGCAGGGCCTCGAAGGCGAAACGAATACGACTATCTGGAAGAGCGACTACCAAAAGTCGTATCATCGCGTGTCCACCATTACTATGGAAGATGACGCTAATGGAGCACCACATCTGGAGCCTACTAGTTGTTCTCAGGCCAGGAAGCTCCGCAAGCTTTCGCCAAAGCTGTCATAGAGTATCGCTGAAAGTTGATCGGCGTTAGCGGCCCGGGGCTCGAACGCAGGTTGCCGATGGTGATACTTTTCGCGCCGCACGCCTGGATGTTCACAACCGGCGGATGGGTTCGACCGGTTCATCGACGGCAAAACCAGTCGACTAAACGCAGCATACGACATGCTTCTTCCCGTTTCCAGAGGCCTACCTGAAAGGGCGCGGCCCGGTTGTGATGTTCGTATTCCAAAACCACCGCAGCAACATCGACGTCGTGATCAACCCGCTTTGAAGCAAGTCTTTGCCTCGCTTTGTCGTCGCCGTTTCGAAGAGCAAAGGAGAGAGACCTATGTCCAGCATGAGGAAAGAGACTGACAGCCTCGGTGTTGTTGAAGTAGCCGCCGACAAGCTGTGGGGTGCTCAAACCCAGCGTTCGCTTGAACATTTCAGCATCGGGAAAGACTTGATTCCTCGCGAAATGATCACGGCCTACGCCACCTTGAAGAAAGCCGCCGCCATCGCCAACCGCGACGGCAAACGGCTTGACGATCAACGCGCCAACCTTATCGTTCAGACCTGCGACGAGATCCTGGCCGGCCAGCATCACGACATGTTCCCGTTGCATGTCTGGATGACCGGCAGCGGCACCCAGTTCAACATGAACGTCAACGAAGTAATCTCTAACCGCTGCTGCCAGCTCGCCGGCACACCGCTTGGGAGCCACGCGCCGGTACATCCGAACGATCACGTCAACATGGCGCAGTCGTCGAACGACTCGTTTCCTTCGGCGATGTGCATCGCCGCGGCGGTGAACGTGAAGGAACGCCTAATTCCGGCGGTGACGGCGCTCCGCGACGCGATTGCCGCGAAATCGCGGGAATGGGACGACATCATCAAGATCGGTCGCACCCACATGCAGGACGCTACCCCGCTGACATTGGGCCAGGAATGGTCCGGCTATGCCGGCATGCTGTCGGACAATCTGGAGCGGATCGAAGGGGCTTTGTCGGGCGTGTACCGTCTTGCGCTCGGCGGCACGGCCGTGGGTACCGGCATCAACTCGGCGCCGGGCTTTGCCGAAGCGGCGGCGGCCCAAATTGCAAAACTCACCGGGCTGCCCTTCGTCACCGCGCCCAACAAGTTCACCGTGCAGGGCGCTCACGATGCGCAGGTCCAGCTCTCCGGGACGCTGCGGACGCTTGCGGTGTCCCTCTACAAGATCGCGAACGACATTCGCCTGATGTCGTGCGGCCCGCGCGCCGGCTTTGCGGAACTGATAATTCCAGAGAACGAACCGGGCTCCTCGATCATGCCCGGCAAGGTTAATCCGACCCAGTGCGAGGCGCTGGCGATGATCGCCGTGCAGGTGATAGCCGATGACGTCGCGGTGGGTTTCGGCGGCGCCGGCGGCTACCTCGAGATGAACGTCTACAAGCCGCTGATCATCTTCAACATCACCCATTCCACCACGATCATGACCGACGGCTGCGTCAACTTCCGCAAGTTCCTGATCGAGGGCACCAAGCCCAACCTGAAGAAGATCAACGAATACGTGGAGCGTTCGCTAATGCTGGTGACGGCGCTTTCACCGGTGATCGGCTACGACAAGGCGTCGAAGATTGCGCACTACGCGATGGACAACGATCTCACGTTGAAGGCGGCGGCCCTGAAATTGGGCTTTGTTACGGAAGCCGAATTCGATCAGGTCGTCGATCCCCAGAAAATGGTGAAGCCATACGTGGCAGGCGCATCGACGGCACACGCGGCCTGAACACCGGAACTCGCCAGGTCGGAGCCGGCGCCTATCGTTCGGACCGGCTCCGACCAGAGCACAGATAGATGGGAGAAGCTCCCATGATCTCCGACGAGCGTTGCAATCTTATCCTCACCTTCGCGCGGACACTGTTCGTCAACGGACAAGCCACGGATCAGACTTTGGCCGCGGCGGAGCGTCTCGGTCGCGCGCTAGACCTGCGCGCGACTGTCATGGCGCGCTGGGGCGAATTACAACTTCAGTCCGATAGCGAGGCCACTCCATTCTGCCGGGAACCGGCCGATCCTGCCGGCGTGGAGATGGACCGCGTCGCTTCGACGATGCGCGCGATAGAGGATGTCGAGTCCGAGCGACTGGCGCCGGATGCCGCAATGAAGGCGATCGGCGTGATCTCGCGGGTGCCGCCGGCTCCAACATGGCTTTTCGCGTTTGCAGCGGCGGCGGGCGCCGTGGCGTTGTCGGTGATCTTCGGCGTTGGCCATTTCCTTCCCGCGGTACTGATATTCCTAAGTGCCGGGGCGGGCGCCATTCTGCGCCGCGCGCTCGCGCAGTTGAGTGGAAACTATTTCATTCAGCCATTCGGCGCTGCGATTCTCGCTGGCCTTATCGGCGCGCTGGCGGTCCGCTACGATCTAAGCTCGTCGCTGCGCCTCGTCGCGGTCTGCCCATGCATGGTGCTGGTGCCGGGACCGCACTTCCTCAACAGCGCCCTGGACCTCATCAGTGGCCGCATCCATCTTGGCGCCGCCCGGTTGCTCTATGCCGGCCTTATCGTCGTCGCGATCTCGACCGGATTGATACTTGGGCTGTCGCTACTTGGCGCCTCGCTGCCGGTCGATGCGCCGGGGCGAGTTGTTCCTTTGTGGCAGGACGTCATTGCCGCCGGCGTCGCGGTGGCGTCCTACGGCGTCTTCTTCTCAACGCCGTTGAACATGCTGCCCTGGCCGGTCGCGGTGGGCATGCTGGCCCACGCGCTGCGGTGGGTGGCACTCACCGTGTTCGGCTTCGGCGTCGCAGCCGGCGCGCTGGTCGCTTGCATCGTCGTTGGACTGATCCTCACGCCCGTCTCGCGCCGCACGCATATGCCATTTGCAGCCATCGGCTTTGCCTCCGTCGTATCGATGATGCCGGGCGTCTACCTTTTCAGATTGACGAGCGGCCTCGTGGAATTAGCCGGTGGCTCACAGCCGACGTTGCAACTGATCAGCGAGACGATTGCAGACGGCATGACCGCAACGATCATCATCCTGGCGATGAGTTTCGGCCTCATCATTCCGAAGATGATCGTCGACTATCTAGGCAACCGACCAACGCAAGCAAAAATCATGGGAGCGGCAGAACATGTCAACGCTCGCTAGAAGTTCCGCCGCACTCCGAAACTGGGCCGCTCCGGTGGACGAGACGGCAGAGCTGTCGCGCTTGGAAGCGCGGCTGCCCGCTTTGCTCAGTGTCATCGCGGGAATGGTCGACCTCACGGGCTTTTTTACCTTGGGCCATATTTTCACCGCCCATGTCACCGGCAATCTTGTGGTTGCTGCCGCTGCGGCGGTGCATGGCGGTCCGTTCAATCCGGCGCAAATCTTGGCTATTCCCGTCTTTATGTTGGCCGTGGCGACCGTTTGGCTGATCGCCCAGGCCTCGGACCGACGCGGACCGAGCCTGGCGCGGCCGTTGCTCTTGGTTCAATTTCTGCTGCTCGCCGCGGTGCTGATTTTCAGCATCATCACCAGGCCTTCGGCCGATCCGCGGGGAGTAGCGGCCGGCATTGCCGTGATGATCGCGGTCGCCGCAATGGCCTGCCAGTACGCACTGCTTCGCCTGGCGATACCGGGTGCCATTTCGACAGCGGTCATGACCGGCAATTTGACCAATACCGTCTTGTCGCTGATGGATTTGCTGTCGAAACACCGTGCCTTGCTGCCAGTCGATACCGGCCGCTTAAGGAGATCCTGGCATCTTCTCTTGGGCTTTCTGCTCGGTTGTATCGTGAGTGCCTCCGCTGTCTCCCTGCTTGGAGATTGGACCTGGTCATTGCCGGTGGTGCTGTCCGGTTTGGCAATCGCGATACGGTAGGAGGTATTCGCGGAGGTCGCGCCGCCGATTTCAGAGGGGGGAAGGGTCCCGTGGCAAACGCACGACGCTCTATGAAATTGCCGCTCCAGAGCGTCAAGCTGCGGCCTGTTCCGCGGCAGAACTAGCGCCCGTCGTCAACGAGCCGTTTGTCCGTCAGAAGCGCGCGTCTAACGTTTCGGTATAATGCGACACGCCGTGTCGTTTTCGGCTGAGGCTTAGTCTCGAGAGCAAAAAGAGGCGCACTTTCTTTCGTCCCAGAGAAGCTCACCACTTTCAAAACATACTCAAAGACCGTCGAATAGAGAACGCTCTCAGTTCAAATGGTCACTATCAGCGAGTTTCCATGGCGTTTGCTTGCGGGGTGGTTCCGTCCGGCCCACCTGCGGAATAAGGTGAGCCGGGACACACTTCGAGTGAAGGGCAGAGCTTCCACCCTCGCTGGCGTCTTCTTCCCTGCATCTACGTCCACTCACGCGGACTGGATTGGCGACGTCGAATTGCTAACGCAATCCGAGGCCGCGCGCGATGATACCGCGCAGGATCTCGCGAGCCCCGCCGCGGAGAGAAAACGAGGGTGCATGCAGCGTGGTGTAGGCCAGCACTGCCGCAAAGTCGGTTGTCGACGACGAGGTCGGCTCGGCGCCGACCAGGAGGCGCGCGATCTCCGGAATCTCCTGCTCGAGCACTGCGCCGAGATCTTTCACAATTGCGGCCTGTAACGTCGGATCGGATCCGGCCTGCAGCATGCCGGCGACCGATCGGGACATCCGGCGAAGCATCACAATATGCGCGACGAGGCGACCGACGGTAGTGCTGGCGTGATCGGACGGCGAAGCTCCCAAGGCGCGGACCAGTTCGACCAGGAGTTCAAAGGAAGAAAGAAATCGCTCGGGCCCGCTGCGCTCGTTGGCGAGTTCGGAGGTAACCTGTTGCCAACCTTCCCCGATCTTGCCGATCACGCTATCCGCCGGCAGGAAAGCGTCGGTGAAGACCACTTCATTGAAATGATGCTCGCCGGTAAGGGCGATGATGGGCCTGACCTCGACGCCCGGCGTCTTCATATCGACCAGGAACTGGCTCAGTCCCTGATGCCGCTCGCCGCCGTCTCCGGTGCGGCAAAACAGCACCATGTAATGGCTGCGATGGCCATTGGTGGTCCAGACCTTGGTGCCGTTGACGCGGTAACCGCCGTCGACCGGGACCGCCCGCGTGCGGGCCGACGCCAGATCCGAGCCGACATCCGGCTCGCTCAAGCCAATACAGACGAAGCATGTGCCGGCGGCGATCCGCGGCAGGATTTCAAGGCGTTGCTGTTCGGTGCCGGAACGCAGCACCAACGGACCCGATTGACGGTCGGCAATCCAGTGCGCCGAGACCGGCGCGCCATGCGCCAGCATTTCCTCCAGCACCACATAGCGTTCGAGCGCGCTGCGCTCGTGGCCGCCGTAGCGCTTCGGCCAGGTCATGCCGATCCAGCCGCGCTCGCCCATTTTGGCGCTGAACTCGGCGCTCCAGCCGTTCCAGCTTTCCGCGCGTTGCAGGGCGGTGGTGCCGGCAAGTTCGGTCTTGAGGAAGTCGCGCACCTCGCGCCGCAGCTCTTCCGCCGCAGGACAAAGCGGGGGCACCGCAAATGGGAACTGGTTCATGATTGGGGCGCTCCGATATCGGTGATGCCGTACCACAGCCGATCCGGTCCGCCCTCGATCATGGCCTGGCCGATCCGCGCGCCCCATTCGGTCTCGTTGCCGAACTCGTCCCGCCAGGCGAGCAGGCGTTTGGTGTGGAAGTGCAGGCTGTGCTCATGGGTGAAGCCGAACGCGCCGTGGATCTGATGGGCGATGGCGGAGCCGAGACCTGCGGCTTCTCCGCAGCGGACCTTGGCGCAGCCGATCGCCAGCGTCCCGACGCCGGCTTCGGTCACGGCCTCGGCGGCAAGGTCGGCCGCCGCGTTCGCCGCCGCGGTCTCGGTGGCCAGCACCGCCAAGCTCTGCTGAATGGTCTGGAATTTGCCGATCGGGCGGCCGAATTGAACGCGCTCCTGCGCGTAGCGCACGCTCATCGCGGTCGCCTTGGAGAGGCCGCCGGCGATCTGCTGTGCCCGCATCGCCGCGCCGATCGCCCGCAGGTCCAAGCCTGAGAATTCGGACGGCGCGACGTCGTCGTCCTTCAACGCCATGTCCAGCGTGAAACTGTCGCGTGGCTCCCGGGCGACATTGTCGGCGCGATCCGCCGCCAAGCCGCTGGTCGAGATCAGCACGACGTAATGCTGCGCCTCGAAGTCGGCTACCGCGACGACCGCCTTGACATGGCGTCCCCAGGGAACATGACGCAGGCGGCCCGCGAGGGCCCATCGGCCGCCGCTTCGTGTGAGCTTGAGCGCCGCCTGATCGGCCGAGGGCACGCCGAGGGGGCCGGCCGGGATCGCAATCGCCGCCTTGGCCAGCAGCAGCCCCGCCAGCATGGTTTCGCCGAGCGGCAGCGGTAGGGCATGCTCGCCCGCGGCGCGCAGCACCGAGAACGCTTCCACCGGAGAAGCGCCGAAGCCCCCGGCGCTCTCGGGAATGAGCGCGCCCGGCAGTCCGGCGGCTTCGACGGCCGACCACGCCGCATCGGGCCAGCGGCCGGCCTCGGCCTCCGCGAGGTCCTTCGGATGGCAGAGGTCGCCGAACAGCCTGCCGGCCATGTCGAACAGCGGATTTTCATTTTGCGTCATGATGCGTCTTTCGCGCAATTGGAACTGTAGCGGCGCCGAATGGAGCAGGGCGCCGCTACATTCGCGAGGGCAGCCACAGGATGATCGAGGGAAACGCGACGAACACCGCGATGATGAGGAGGTGCGCGATGAAATGCGGGAAGATGCCGTGGAAGACATCGGCGACCGGACGGTTCGCATAGCGCGCGACGATGAAGCAATTGAGCCCAATGGGAGGCGTGATCATGCCGACTTCGGCGGTGACGATCTTGATCACGCCGAACCAGATCGGATCGAAGCCGAGGCTCTTGATCAGCGGCAGCACGATCGGAACCGTCAGCACCAGGATCGCGATCTGATCCATGAACGAGCCGAGCACGATATAGCCGCACAGGATCAGTGCGATGATGACCCATCGCGAGACGTCGAGATGGCCGACCCAGTGCACCAGATCCTGGGTCGACTGCGTCAGCGTGAAGAAATAGCCGAAGATGCTGGCGCCGACGAGGATCATCGTGATCATGCAGGTGCCTTGCGCCGCATGTGTGAACGCGTGCAGCAGCGTCTTGCCGTTGATGCGGCCGCGCCAGATCGCCAGCAGGAAGGCGCCGGAGGCGCCGAATGCCGACGCCTCCGTCGGCGTCGCAATGCCGGTGTAGATCACGGTCGTCACGATGCCGAACAGCACAAGCATCGGGCCGACCGCTTTCAGCAGCCGCAGCTTCTCGTGCATCGGCACGTTGGTCAGGGAAGGGGCCCGCGACGGGTCCTGCCAGACCAAGAACAGGATGGTCGCCATGATCGTGAGCGTCACGAGAATGGCGGGAATGATGCCGCTGACCAGCAGCTTGCCGATATTCACCTCGGCCAGTAGGCCGTAAATCACCAGCGCCACACTGGTCGGCAGCAGCATCGACAACGTGCCGGAGATCGCGACCACGCCGGCGGCCATCTTCGGCTCGTAACCCTGCTTAAGCATGGCGGGCAGGCTGGTCGAGGAAAGCGTAGCCGCGGAAGCGGTGCTGGAGCCGCAGATCGCGCCAAATCCCGCGCCGGCCAGCGCCGTCGCCATGCCCAGCCCGCCCGGCACGCGCCCGATCCAGGCCGCGGCGGCGCGGAACAGGTCGTCGGCCACGCCGCTGACCAGCACCATTTCCGCCATCAGCAGGAACATTGGGATCGTCAAGAGCTCATAGGATCCGACCACCGACAGCGGTGAGGTCTGAAGAATTCCCGACACCATATCGGGTCCGCCGATCAGCCAGAGGCCGGTGCCGCCGGCGATCGCCATGGCGAAGCCGACCGGCGTGCCGATGGCGAGCAGGATGAAGAGACTGACGATGACAAGAAGGACGATCATTCGAAGGAACCACTCTCGATGGCTTGCGCGGATCCGGCGATCGGCGGAAGCGGAAGGATCTCGCGTCCGGTCGCAAGCGTGTAGCCGTGACAGACCATGGACAGGATCAGGCGCAGCGTGATCATCCCGGCGCCGAGCGGCACGAACACCGCCGAGGCCCACGCCGGCCAGGGGAATGCCCCGGCCAGAACGTCGCTGTCGACATAGTGCTCCCACGCACGGATCGCGCCGGCGCGCGTCATCCAGGCGAACAGCCCGGCCGACAGCGCGCAGATCACCAGTTCGCAGCAGCGGCGCGCCGACGGCGTCAGATAGTGATGCAGCAGATCGACGCTGATGTGGCCGTGAACGGCGAAGGTGCGCGACAGCGCCAGAAAGAACAGCCCGACGATGACGTAAAGCGAGATGAAATCGTACGACCATCCCCACGGGCGGTTGAACAGATAGCGCAGCGCGACGTCGCTGGCGACGATCGCCATGATCAGGAACAGCGCGACTGCCGCCAGGAACGAGGCGACGGTCTCCATGGCGGACAACGCGCGATCGAGACGTTTGAGGATCATTGCGGCCGCCTCTTCATGAGACGCAGCGGGGTGTAGACTAGGACGGTGTCGCCGCGGTGGGTCAGGATGTGATTGGTGCAGCGAACCAGGCCGCGGTTTCCGCTGGACGCCGGGCGAAGTTCGGACACCTCGCACTCGACATGGATGGTGTCGCCGACCAGCGTCGGTGCCTTCACGCTGAGTTCGGCGTGCAGGAAGGCGAGGCCGGTGCCCTGCATGAACGGCGTCAGCAGCCCCTCGGCGAACGAATAGACCAGTGCACCGGGCACCACGCGCTCCTTGATCGCCATCTCGGCGCGGTCGGCCTCGTTGGTGAACAGTTCTTCGGTAAGCCACGTCAGGTTGACGAAGCTCGAGAGGTCGGCGGCGGTGATGGTTCGGCCGGCGGTGTGAAACCAGGATCCGATCGCAAGATCGTCGAAGTACAGGCCTCGCCCGAGCAGGGTTCCTTTTTTCGTCAAGGTTCGATCTCCTCTAGCGCCGTTCGCGGCTCGGAAGTGATTTTGGCCGCCAGCAGCGCGTCGATGGGCGCGGTCGCATAGCCGGCATCGCGCAGGATTTCGCGGCTGTGCTCGCCGAGCCGCGGCGCCGGTCGGCCGACCACCGCCGGCGATTGCGAAAACACCGTCGGCACGCCCGGCTGACACAAGGGGCCTTCGGTGGGATGCATCTGCGTCTGGAAGAAGCCGCTGGCCGCCAGATGCGGGTCGTCGACGAGTTCCTCGATGGTGCGCAGCGGCTCGACCGGAATATCGATCGCGGAAAGCAGATCAACCCATTCCGCGGTCGTTCGCTGGGTCATATAGGTCGTCACCATCGCGTAGATTTCGTCGATATGCCGGCTGCGGCTGGTGATGGTGGCGAAGCGGGGATCGGTGGCGAACACCGCGGGTTCGCCGATCGCCTCGAAGAAACGCCGCCATTGCTTGTCGCTGTAGACCAGCGCGCAGACATAGCCGTCTCTAGTGGGTAGGGCCTGCGGTCGTGCGACAGCAGGCGGCCATATCCCATCGCGCCCTGCGCGGGTTCGAACAGGCCCCCGCCCATGTGATCGCCGAGCACGAGCTGAGCCATGGTTTCGAACATCGGGATATCGATGCTCTGGCCCTGGCCAGTGCGCTCGCGGTGCCACAGCGCGGCATTGATGGCGCCGACCGCCCAGATGCCGACGACGCGGTCGGCGATCGCCAGCGGCATGTAGCGCGGTGCCGAGTTTCCGGCGCGCTGCACCAGGCTCGGGATACCGGTTCCGCCCTGCATCAGGTCGTCATAGGCCGGACGCGCAGCGTAGGGGCCGTTTTGGCCGTAGCCGAACAGTCCGGCATAGATGATGCGGGGGTTCGCGGCGGCGACGTCGGCATAGCCGAGCGCCAGCCGTTGCATCACCTGAGCCCGCAGATTGTAGACGAGCACATCCGCGGTCTCGACGAACTTCAGCAGCGCCTCGCGGCCCTGCGGCTGCTTGAGGTCGAGCACGATGCTTCTCTTGCCGCGATTGGCCTGGAGAAATATCGAACCCATGCCTGGGTTGCGAAATGGCCCGATGCCGCGAACCGAATCCCCTTCCGGAGATTCGATCTTGATCACGTCGGCCCCCATGTCGCCGAGGATCTGCGTGGCGTATGGCCCCATCAGAACGGTGGTCAGATCGAGGATCCGGAGGCCGGCGAGGGGGCCAGTCATTGCGGGCTTTCTCGGTTTGCGTGGACGATGCGACCGGCGCCGCAACGTTTCGAAGGGCGGGTTACTTGAGGGCGCTCTCGAAGGCGGCGAGCACCTCTGAGCCAGGCTTGCCGCGGGCGTCAAGTTCCTTTGCCCAATCCTTGCTGACCTCGATCATCTCCCGTTCGATCCGCGCCTTGTCGGCGGGACTGAATTCCGTCTCCGGCACGCCGCTGGCCTTCAGCTTTTCCTGATCCTGCAACTCGTTGCGTTGGGATATTTCGCAGCCGCGCTCGGTCGTCTCGCGGCCGACCCGCAGCATCGCTTCCTGGACGTCGGGCGCCAGAGTTTTCCAGCGCTTCTCCGAAATCACGTAAGTGACCACGAAGCTTCCGAAATTGGAGCCGACCGAAGCCGACTTGATCAGGTTCTGCACGTCGTAGGAGAAGATGCTCGAATATGGGAACAGCATGCCGTCGATCGTGCCGCGCGAAAGCGCCTGGTAGATGTCGGGCGATGCGATCTGCAGCGAGACGGCGCCGAGCCTTTGGACCGCCAACTCCTTGGCCTTGCCGGAGGTGCGGATCTTGAGGCCCTTGAGCGCGTCGATGCCCGGAAATGTCGGGCTGCGCAGAAAGATCTGGTATGGCGGCAGGACGATGGTGAACAGCAGCCGGACGCCGTTCGGTTCCAGCTCCCGTTTGGCGATAATGCCGTCGGTTGCCAGCTTGTAGAACGCCGCTGTGCCCTCGCACGATTTCGAGAAACGCGAGGGCAGTTCGGCGACCACGGAGAGCGGAAGCTTGTCGGTCACGAAGGACGGCGCGACATAGCCGATATCAACGACGCCAGTCTGGGTCAGGGACAGAAGATCCTTGGCCTTTCCGAGCTGTTCGGACGGATAATACTGGAAGGCGACCTTGTTGCCGGTTTCCTTTACCACGCGGTCCATGAACCATTTCGTGACCTGGTCGCTGATGTAGTGTCCGCCCGGGAAGGAATCCGCCACCCGAAGGGTGACCTGATCGGCAGCCCGTGCCGGCGCGATCGCGACGATCGCGAGCGGCGCCATGCAGAGCGCGGCGACGATGCCTGACATTGTCCTCATTGATGTTCTCCCGTCTCTTCTTGCTTTGGGTCCAGAATTTCAGCCGGCATCGGCGATCGAACGGCAGGCGCGCTGCAATTGCTCGACCCTGCCTGCGATCTCGTCCTTCATGCGGTAGCGCGGCCCCGCAAGGGCGACTGCAAAGTGCTCGTCGTTGATCTTGATGGCGACGGAGATACCCAACACGTCGGCGACGCTCTCGCCGTCATTGAGGTAATAGCCACGCTTCAGGGATTTGGCGATGTCGGTGGAGTAGGCGGCGGCCGATTGCAGGGTCTGCTTGGTGTATTTGGTGAATTTCAACTTGGCGATCACCGCTTTCCGCTCGGCCTCCGGAAGCTGGCCGAGCAGCGCCTTGCCCATCGAATTTGCATGGATGTCGCGGACCTCGCCGACCGCGGCCGAATACCGGATGCGATGCGGCGATTCGAACACCTCCATGTACACGACCTTGTCGCCGCCGCGCTTCGCCAGCACGACGGTTTCGCCGGTCTTGTCGCGCAGTTCGGAGAGCGTATGGGAAACGCGCGTTCCGATCGGGTCGTGCTGCGCGATCGTGGTAACGAGCTGCAGCATACGCTTGGTCGGATAAAGTCCACGGCGTGATCCCAGCGAATAAAGAAACCCCCGCGACTCGAAGGTCCGGACCAGGTTGAAGCAGGTCGAGACCGGCATCTTCATCTGCCGGGCGAGATCGGACAGCGACAGCGGCGTCTGCATCTTCGCAAACGTCTCGAAAAGATCGAAGGTGCGCGCGGCTGACTTCATGGGAGTTTTCACTATCGTGAAAGAGTTTTCACCAAGTGGAACGAGCTAAAGCCGGTGCGCATTTGCGAGTCAAGGTCTGTGACCTTGCCCCCGAGCTTTATCACCCTCGCGGTTGGATTTGCCCTGTTGGGCGGTGGAGGCGATGGCTGGCTTGCGCGGAGGACCTCCATTCCGCGGATCCCGCCGAAACAGATTGGGTACGGGCGCTGCAAATCTGCCTTGTCGGGCTCGAAGATCCATGGACCACCAGATATCCCACGACGAAACTTTTTGGGGCCGCCGCGATCGTACGGGCACGTTAGGCCGTTGGCCGGGAGGCGGCCGACTGCCCGCGCTGACGGGGACCGGGCTCGGGCGCGCTTGGTGGGGGACTCAAATCGAGCTGAGCCCTAAGTCGAATTGCGAGTCTCGTCAAGCAAAAACATCAATGATATCAGGTGGGTATGTAAAATGTATTCTGAGTCCAGTTTAAGCCAGTTTTGAGTCCCCGGCATATAGCCCCATCGAAATCCGAGTCCCGTCCACGCGTATACCGCCTACCGCGACGACGCTGACCGCCGAGCGACCGTGCGTGTTCCGATCAACTCTTGTTTTTCGGCAAGTTGCCGCGTATGTCTACGGCATATTGCCGGGTCCTTTAGGGAGACTTCGATGACGATTGCGATTGTCCAAGAGGTGGCCCGCAAGCTTGGCGGCCAACCGGTGCTTGGAAGCGTCGTGCGGTCCCAGGCCGATCTCGCACTCGCGGTTCGCAACCGACTGCCGCTTGCCGCGCTCAAGGGACTGACCCGAGCTGGCCTCAGCGAACAGGAAATCGAGAAATACGTCATCCCCCAACGCACCCGCCGCCATCGCGCCGATAAAAATCAGCCCCTGACGGTTGAGGAATCCGATCGCGCGGTGCGCCTCCTGCGCGTTCAGACCCTTGCCGAAGATAGCTTTGCCGACAAGGAAAAAGCCAACCGGTGGCTGCGCCGGGCGTTGAATGAACTCGGGGGTGAGGCGCCACTCACGGTGGCGCAGACCGAAGCGGGCGCGCGCGTGATCGAAACTATCCTCGGCAAGATCGCCTGGGGCGCTGCCGCCTGATGCTACTCTGGCGTTTGTCCGGCCGCCAGCACGCTGCCGTCTTCGATGGTGGTTACGGCCTGTTGTTTGACGGCCGGTGGAATACTGCTGGGCACGCCGTCACGTATTGCGCGACGTCACCCTCACTTTGTCTGCTTGAGAAGCTGGTCCACATCGAAGATCCAGCGTTGCTGCCTGATCTCATCATGGTTACCTATGACGTGCCGGATTCGCTTGCCATCGAGATAATCGAGCTCGCCAATCTCCCGTCCGACTGGCGGCACCAAGAAGCGCTGACACAACAGAGTGGCGATGCTTGGCATCGCGCACGCTCAACCCCGCTTTCGCAGGTGCCGTCGGCGATCATGCCCTTGGCCGAGTGCCCCGATCGCAATGTGCTGATCAATCATGCGCACCCGGACGCTGCCACGATCAGGGTTGCCGCCTCCGTGCCGTTCTCGTTCGACCCCCGACTGATCTGACAGTCTCCGTGCAGTCGGCGGCTCTGCTCGCATCCAAGGGCTGGGCCCTCGGCTTAGCCACAACGTTGTTGGGTCGCCCCTCAGGCTCGGTGATTGTTGGGCACGCCTTGCAAGGTGCCTCGAAGCTTGTCGCGGACTGCGAAGTCAGCTTTGGGTCCATTCGCGTCGTCCGGACCGTAGTCCGACCACTTCCGGTGTACCCCGATAACCGGACATCTTCAGAGCCTACACGAAGAAAACCCCCGCCGTTGCCGGCGGGGGTTTCGTTTCTCAGCTAAGACCTAACTTGCCCGTCGCTGCACCGGCAGAAGTTCTGTGCATCGCGTAGAGTTGGAGTTGCGTAAAAAGCTCAGGGCCGGCGGCGTTAAAGCCGCCGCTCCTAACAAAAGGCCAAACGACCCGATCCCTTGCACCCGACCTTTGGAGGGGCATGCTCTTGAGAATGAAATAGTGATTGAAATCGTTGCAGAATCTAGATATTTGCCATTCGTTCACATATATATGTGGAGCGGAGCAGGGTGTAACATGCAGCGAAACACTACTTTGAATTTGCCCGATAAGCTGGTGTCGCGGGCCAAGGCCTATGCCGCCGAGCATGGCACCACTATGACCGCGATCATCCGCTCACATCTCGAGGCAGTCACGTCGTCGGGCGAGAATCCAATCGCGGACGATCCGCTTCTCGCTTACTCGCAGGGACAGTTGTCGAGAAGCGAGGCCATTCAGATGCTGGGGATGCGCGATTATGCGGAGCTTCTTGTTGCGCTGGGGGATGCGGATTTGCCGATGCCGACGGCACCGCCACACGAAATCGAGAACCAGGCGACGATCTTCGCTAAGCTCTGGAGGCAATCGTGAAGCGTTGCACCGTTATTATTCCGGATGCCGGGCCATTCAACAGTCTGTGGGTCGCAGATCGCCTGGACCTATTGTTGGCGCTCGACATGCGCTTGGTTGTGGTGGACGCAGTCTACGACGAACTGACGAGCGATAGGTCCTATCCGAAGGACAAGGACGTCAAGGCCTTCATCGACGGCCACCAGCCGCCGTTCGTTATCGAGAACACCGACATTGGATCCGAAGCGCGCGCAAAGCGGAAAGCTGGCGGAAGACCGAAGAAAAATGTCGGCGAACTCGCCATCGTCGATTTCATGACCTCGGACGACGGTATGTCCAAATACGTGGCGACGGGCGAGCCGGTTGCCATTCTGTTTGAAGATGCGGGCATTCGCGTCTTCAACAAGCCGCCAAATCTTCATCTGCTTTCAACGGTCGGAATGCTTAGGGGGCTTGAACGGGTCGGCATCATCGATTCCGCCGACAAGATCATTCACGAAATGACGCATCCATCAAAACCTGACAGACGTCCTGCCAACGCGCGCGCGTTTACCGATCTACCAAACGGCGTCGACGAACCTGCGGCGATTGGAAGCTCCTGGGTGCCAGGCAATCGGTAAGACGTTTGGGAGTCCGAGCACTATGCCGCCGATCAATCTCAATCGTCGGAGGAGCGGCGGATGCCGATAGCGCGCAGTACCGGCCTGCTGGACGGAGAGAGTGGCCGCCCAGGCCCCTGTGGCGACGAGAGAGCCTCGTACAGCATCAAACAGGCAATTTCCGTCTACGAGGTCGTCTGAGCCCTCCGACAGCACTCCAGCCGTAGACAATGGCATCCCTTCTGGACGCCGCCCATAACGCCGGTCCCGCCGCGGTCTGCCGCTCCCCGATGGTTGTGTGTACCGAAAACCTCATCCGAGTGTGATGCCGCGATGGAATCGCCTAAGCTGGCGGGATGATCGGCCTGTTCTGCTTCGCTCTGGCCGTGCTGGTCTCGCCATTCAAGTCGAAGTTGCGGCTTGAAGCTGAGAACGCGGTGCTTCGACACCAGTTGATTGTCTTGAGGCGGAGACTGCATGGTCGCATCCAACTCACGAACCATGATCGCTGGTTCTTTATCCAGCTGTATCGCTGGTTTCCATCAATCCTGAAGGTTGTCACAATCATCCGGCCCGAGACCCTGGTGCGTTGGCACAGGGCCGGCTTTCGCTGCTACTGGCGTTGGAAGTCGCGCCCACGGGGAGGGCGACCGCAGATCGACACGGGGTTGCGCGTATTGATCCGGCGGATGAGCGTTGAAAATCTGCTTTGGGGTGCGCCACGCATCCACGGCGAACTGCTCAAGCTCGGGTTTGAGGTCGCGCAGTCGAGCGTCGCCAAGTACATGGTCAAACGGTGGACGCCGCCCAGCCAGGGATGGCGAACCTTCTTGCGTAACCACGCGCCGGACATTGCCGCCATGGATCTGTTCGTTGTTCCAACCATCAGGTTCGACCTCCTCTATGCCTTCGTCATCGTCCGGCTCGACCGCAGAGATCTTGTCTGGATCAACGTCACAGCAAATCCGACCGCCGAATGGGTTGCACGTCAGATCACCGAGGCTTTTCCTTGGGATGGCGCCCCTCGATACATGATCCGGGACCGCGATCGGATTTACGGCACCGTCGTCACGCGCCGATTGCGCGCCAGGGCATCCGGGACAAGCCCACCGCAGCAGCCTCGCCTTGGCAGAATGGCTTTGTTGAACGGCTGATCGGATCGATCCGGCGTGAAGGTGTGGACCACATCATTGTCCTGGGCGAGGCACATCTGCGCCGGATTCTGAACTCTACGCTCGCTACCATAATGAGACGCGGACACACCTGGCCTTGGCTAAGGACGCGCCCGTTTCTCGCCCGGTTCAGCGAGCCGGTGTGGTCGGGTCACGCGCCATCCTGGGCGGACTTCATCACCACTACGCCCGACCTTAAGTTTTCGGTACACACAGCTGAAAGTCGATCGAGTATCCTTGCGTCAGCTCTCAAAGAGATAGCTCTGACTGATCACTCGGTATCGTTACAACATTATCGCAATTGAAGCATTCAAACGTTCGTACACTCAAGTCCACGCCGGCCGGATTGATCCGGACGAGCATCGGGGCAAGGCAATTTGGACAAGGATGACAATCAATTCTGTTGGACGTGAAGCAAAAGAGCGAGTCCGACGCAGACATATTGCTCTCCTTCGATCAATCTAACTGTGAAGTCGGTCCAAATCGGTGTTGGTACTCGGGCCACTCGATCGGTGTCGGACCGCCTTTGCCGCGGATTGGGCCCCGACTTGTTGGTGCGGTCCTGTCACTTGTGAGCGCGAGCGTAATGCTTCGCTGAAATGCGCTTCGCCGACGCGCTCGCATACGAACCGCGTGCCGACGCCATGGCGCTCGCTGTCGGGCTGTCATGGGATCCAACACCCAGGCTCTGGTAAAAAGCCTGTGCGCCGGGTTCGTCGACAGCTTGCTGTGCAAATACCGGAGTTACGATCGCTGTTGACAGAATCGCAGCCAAGCTGAGAAGTTTGAAGTTAGTCATTGCCAAATCCCTCCACGTCGTTGACCCAGCGACACCAGGCGCGGGCCTCTGGTAGAAAGACTCGAATCTGTTTTATGATATTCCCGAGCACGCGAGATCGTGAAGTCGCGTTCAAGCTGTCGGTGCCTTTGCGCACCTTACTGCCTTCGATGCTATCCGGCTGTCCCTGTCGCAAACTCAATCTGACTAGCAGTTGATCGAGAATCGGGCGATGCTGTTGCGTGATGAGAGATCTTGTCAGGCTCATTGTTTGGATCGTCGCAGATCTGTTTCGGTCGCGGGCAGCGCTCCAGGATGTTGCGGCGGCAGATAAACGTTCTGCGGCGAACCGCTCCTAAGAGACACACCTTCAGCGCCATCGACCGCTTGATTTTTGTTTGCCTTTATCGGCTTCTCCCCGGCGTTCGCGATGCGCTGGCGATTGTCAAGCCGGAGACCGTAGTCAAATGGCATCGCGCTGGCTTCCGTTTATATTGGCGATGGAAATCGAACGCGCGGGGTGGCAGGCCAACAGTCCCGTTGGAAATACGCAAGCTTATCCGCGAGATGAGCATTGCCAATCCTCTGTGGGGAGCGCCTCGAATCCATGGAGAACTCCTCAAGCTCGGCATCGATATCGGACAAACCAGCGTGGCCAAGTACATGGTCAGGCGACGAGACCCGCCGTCCCAGGGCTGGAGGACATTCCTCCGCAACCACGCTGACGGGATCGCTGCGATGGATATGTTCGTCGTGCCGACAATCTCGTTTCGCCTGCTCTATGGATTGCTGATCATGGGGCACGGCCGGCGACATATTCTGTGGTTTGGTGTCACAGCGCATCCAACCGCAGAATGGATCGCAAATCAGGTCACGGAAGCATGCGGGTGGGAACAGGCTCCCCGCTATCTCATTCGTGACCGGGACGGAGCCTATGGTGAGGTCCTTGTTCGCAAACTCCGATCGATAGGCATCCGCGATCGACCGACGTCGCCTCGCTCCCCTTGGCAAAATGGATATGCTGAAAGGCTGATCGGTTCGATCCGCAGGGAATGCCTTGACCACGTTATCGTATTCAGCGAGCGCCACCTCCGTCACCTGCTGCTCTGTTACATGAAATATTACAATGAGACCCGCACGCATCTATCCCTGCAGAAAGATCCACCGGTCTCGCGCGCCGTCGATCGCGCCGGGCACATTCTTTGTCGTCCGATCCTAGGCGGACTCCATCACCGATATGCCCGGATTTAATTTGCGGCAGGCACAAGGATAAATCAATGGCCGACAGGTCAACCGCCGCGCTAGGCCGGAAGCCGCCGATGTCCGGGTTGGGTCCCGCACCGGACACTCGGTCGGGGCGGGGCTACTTAGCTAAATCGGATCAAGGCCGTCATCTATCGTCGCTGAAGTCGGCTTCCCGCTTGGCTAAAGGCTTGACCGCCGCCGGGGTCGGCATACCCTCCACCGCCATCATTGGTCTTTACTGGAACTAGCTCGGTCGGATTTCATCACGCCAGTTTAGTTCAGTATGCCCAAGCAAGTGGGAGAATTGTGCCATGCCGAAGCGCTCTTCCATAGGCAAGCGTCGGAGCAAAGCCTTACCCGCCTTGGGGTTTGCCGGCATGTCTCTCTCGATGGCAAGCGGTGCGTGCGCCTCAACTGGCGAAGCGTCGGTGAATACATCACCGCCCTCGCAGAAGCACGAAATCTTTCTTGGTGAGGAGGAAATCTCCGACGTCAGTTTGGCGACGTTCTGTGTCTTCGACAAGGAAAATGCTGGACCACCACCGCTCTTCCAAAAACTAAGACTGGCCGCCGGATGCGGTGCCGGCTGTGGCTGTAGCTTCGGCTGTGCCTACTGGCCGCAACCTCCGCAGCCTTCAAAGGCAACGCAGCCGACACAGCATCGAAAGAAGAAGCCTCCGCACCGCACGAACTAAATGGCGTCCGGCACGTCCGAGAGTTGCGCGAAAGCCGACACCGCATTCCAGGCGCATCCGTTGGTCAACCGTCGCGTTCGGAAGCGCCTTCGGTCATGACATAGACGGTCTTGCTGCTGGTATTAGGATCGGATTGCGAGTCAGAGAAATGGATTGGGCCACTTCTGTTACAAACGAATGCGCTTATGTTTGTGGAATGATTTGGCTTGCTGGTACCATTCTTCTTCCTGCCAAACGGGGTCGAGCGGAGCAACGGCTTTCTTCAGTCGATCAGTCAACCCGCCGGCGGTGCGAAGTACTCCAACGTGATGACCCTGGCCGCTGATCAATTCACGTGAGCCAGGCGCCTCGATTTGCTTGACGTTGGAGATGACGTCGATGGCCTTCGGCATCCGTTGGTCGATGTCGCGGCCTGAGGGCGGGGCATTGCTCTGTTCCGCAGGTGCCAGTGCCCCATGGTTCATTGCCCAAATTGCCGCCTGCGTTCGGTTCTGGACCCGGATCTTGCGCAAGATCCCCCTGACGTGGACCGTTACGGTCGCCTCAGCGATATCGATCTTTCGGGCTATGCTTTTGTTGGAATTGCCTTCGATCAGGCAGCGCAGAATTGATTTCTCCCGCGGCGAGAGCTGCGGCGCGACCGTGTCGTCCGTGGTGACGAAGATCGCCCGCTCGTTTTCATCGGGTTGCGCTGCTTTGCGTCCGGGGTCAGTCTTGGTATCGAGAGCGAATGATAGAAATGCCGGCGGGAAGACTGTCTCACCCATCGCCACCAGTTCGATAGATTTGATGAACGCATCGCAGGAGTTGACGTTCACGAAATAGCCGCTGGCGCCCGCCCGAAATGCCAAAGCCAATTCGGCGGGCCGATAGTGATTGGCTACTATCGCTATGCGTCCGCCCGGATGCTGATCCCTCACAAGGCTGATGTGTTCTGCCGCGAGATCGAAATCATCTCCGGCCTGGACAATGAGAAACAGCAGCTGGAGCGATTCAAGCGTATTCGGCAATTCGTCAACGCTTGATACCGAAGCCAGAATCCGGAAATGTTCCGCACGCAGGATTCGGGCAATACCTTCCCTGACTAAAATATTCTTCCCAATAAGAACAGTTGCAAAAGATTGACGCCTCATATGACTCTCCCGACGTGACGCAAAATGAAACTTCGATGGGCGGTTGAAATCCGGCTCATTCGAAATTGCGGTCTGTATGAAAAAAATGGCTTACTTATACGGTGGGTGAAGTCTTCTCGTTTAATGGTGGTCTTGCTGCCATCGCGGGTCTCCTCCTTTACGTTCCACTTAGAACAGCCCGCTGGAGCAACCGACCCCGACCCCGACCCTGTGATGTCCCGATCCGCGTATTCGACAAATTTCTTGTAAGCCCACTTCGCGCCATGGCGTCGTCGCCAGACTTGTCCGGAAACGAGCTTTCCCGAGATCGATCGTCGCGGAATGATCACCGTCCACAAGTGCCAGCCGCTCGTTTGAGCGTTTGTCGCAACTCGTCCGTTTGCCTGTTCGATCGGGTAGTTATGAGCGATCATTTGCCGATACCAATACCGATACTTTTCTCAACCAAATTAGCCCATACGCCTTACGGGATGGGGTGTACAGTAAACTTAATACGTTCTTAATTACAACACCGGAAAAACACTGTTCGTCTATCTTGATGGGTCTGGTCGCGATAGGGCCGAGTACACCTCGCGTGCATAACGAACAGGATCAACGGGAGGTGCTGCAGAGGCTGGCGATGGGCGAGGACAAAAAGCGCGTTGCCGACTATTATAAAATCGAGGTCGACCAGCTCGACATGATCCGGCAGCAGATGGCGCGATAACTCGCCGGCGATCCTCTCGCTGGCGCTGCCGGGTTCTGGTCTCATAGTCGATTGGTCTATCAGTGCGACAATGGAGGGGCGCATGGGCCGAAGGGCAAACAAGAAACCTCCAGCCGTGCTTGTGGAGTGGCAGGCGGCCACCCAGGCTTACGTCGACGCCAAGGAGGCCGACCAACCGCTCGGATCAGCACAAGCCAGAGTTAAAAAAGCCTGGCTGGCAATCAAGGATGAGCCGGGATTTACACCGAGTCCTTTCGCCATCGAATTAATGGAAGAGGTCATGCGGCCAGTGGCCTGACGGGCTATCAGACCAAAATTTATGGGGCGATTGGGTTGCAGAACCGGAGCTAAGCAAGGTTCAATCGGTCGACCAACGGATGCGCCTTGGAATGCGGTGTCGGCTTTCGCCAACTGCGGACGTGCCGTCGTACAGGTTCGGGGCAGCTATGAGACATTGACTCTGTCCGGGTTATAACGAGTCAATTTGGGATGACGCATTGCCTGAGCGGGGCCAGTACAAGCGGGGAAAGGCTGAAAGGTAATCTTTCGCTGCCTGCCGTGGCTGCATCGGCGCTCACGCCGATGCAGCACGCATGAACCCGATTGCCGCGACGATAACTTAGGCCGACCTGGTGAATCCAAGATCGTCTTGGATCACAGCGTTGGGTCCAACCGGTACGCGGCCTGTATTGGCTAGATTGAGTTTGCGGAAGACGATCTTGTCGCGCCAGACCTTGCGGAGGAAGTCTTCGAAGACCTGAATCGTCAACTGCTCGCCTGGACACCGTCGGTATCCGAAGCCGAATGGTGCGAAGCCGGCATAGTCACAGACCGGCATGCTCTTCCCGTCGACAACACCGAAAACCGTCCCAAAACCACTATTCGTCATGTTTGCCTTGCGTCCATCCTTGACCTCAAAATTTGTGGTCTCAAATGGGCATCGTGCGAGGCCGATCTGCTGGCATTTATCTTCATTAATCTGGGCGCTGGTGGGAACGCTAAGATACCTTGATGGATCGAAAGCATTCGGGTCCTTCCAGTGGACTGGGTCCAGGCTGGTACTTGTGTGGGGTGTGCTGATGTAGCTATGGCGTTCCACAGGAAAGCCAAACCTTTGCTGCGGAGATGCGCCATAGGCACTTGTCCTGGTATCTTGGATAGCCGATATGCTCCCGCCGTTTGGCGATATGACGCGGAATAATTCCATGACGAACAATTCAAGTGGCGAGAAGGGAGCGCCGTTGGCGTTATCGAAATTTCCGCTCATAGTCGTTTGAAAAGATGCTCGCACAGCCGGATCGCCACCATCTTCGGACAAACGCGACATAATCCCGAAGATCGAGTTGCCCCATTGGCTGAGCGCCACGAAATTGTGAAAACACTCGAACACGACGTCCTTCTTCGCAAAGTAGCGGCCGTCACCGGCGTTCTTCAACCAATACCAAGCTATCGTCTTTTCGGGATGCTTGGTCTTGCCACTTTCAATGTCAGTGAGTTGATCATCGATCCATGATTTCAGAAAGTCGAGGCGTTCACGAACTATCATGTAGTTATCATACGTGATGGGCAGCAGAGGATTCCTGTACGCGAGAACCGTGTTGAATGCTTCACCAATCTGCCGTACCTCGAAGGGGATGACGTCCGCGGTCACTCCAAGGTGAAGGTCCCAATAGAGGTCGAAATAATAATCGAGGTAATGCCGCATGAACGGTTTGTTCGCGAATTGCTTGTCCATGAGTTTGTCGAAGAAGGCGACGACCTTCGGGCCATACATTGGCTTGTAAAGGTCCGGCGTCACCCCCGAGAAGTAAATCCTCTTACGAAGATTATTGGGGCCACGTTTCTCAAGACCCTGCAAAAAGACCGTAACGCCGTCTTCAGGAGTTGGTCGCCAGTCCCGGGTAATGAGTCCCCATAGGTCGTAGGGTAGTGCGTTTTCCTTGCTGAAGGTGACGTCGATCATGGGTAGCATCGGACGCTCGCCTTCATAGAAACTCGTCAGGAAAAACGGTCTGACAGCCTTCTCGACATACTCATGATCGAAGTTTGCTGGAATGGTTTCGCGGAAACGTTGAAACGCAGCTAGAATTTGATTCGGAACTGACGATGGCGGCGTATCGGCGGATGCCTGTTGTACGTCCGCCACCATCGAAGCGGACGCGCCGCTCCCCAACATACCGACAGCAGCTGCGCCCCCCTTAAGAACCGTCCGACGTTCCACTATCTTCCGTTCCATTGTCGTCTCCTTTTTGACGCTCGCGTTCGAATGTTCCCCGTCCTTTGGCAGCAGGGTACAAACACGCCGAGCAGCCATTTGTCAGACCTGATCTAACAACACATCAAGATCCAAAGTAGAGCGGCGTCCGAGATCCGATGCATGGCTCTCCAAAAAGACTTGCGCCGACCTTCGCCCCTCATCGCGCAGCAAGGAGAAGAATTCCCATTCCGCGTTGAGCTTGGAGGAAGCGCCCAGCTCGGTCAGTATCTCGCTTGCAATGCGGTGGATGCGCATGCCGGCCCATTGCGCGCCCTCGCTGTTGCCCGGATCGGCGACCTGCCGAAGCAAGGCCATCATGCGCAGCTCCTTCAGCAGAACCGCGTTAAAGGACACTTCATTCAGTCGGTTGAGAATCTCTGAGGCGGAGCGCGGCGAACTCTCGCGTTCAACCGGATTGATCTGAACGAGAATGGTATCTTGTGACTTGCACTCCCGAATAAGAGGCGTGATCGTGGGATTGCCAGAATAGCCTCCGTCCCAGTAGGGCTCGCCGTCAATCTCTACAGCCTGAAACATGGTGGGCAGACAGGCGGAGGCGAGCAGAACGTCCGGCGTAACAGCGTCGTTCTTGAACACGTGGCCGCGGCCGGTGCGGACATTGGTTGCCGTGATGAAGAGTTTCGTCGGTGCTCGCGCCAGTCGCTCGAAGTCGATTGTTTCGGCCAGAATTTCCCGCAATGGATTTTTGCCCATCGGGTTCAAGTTATAGGGCGAAACCAGGCGAGACATGAGATCCATGGCGACATAGATAGGCGAAGAGTCCAGCGTCCAGCGGCCGAGAATCACATCGAGGGGGCCGCGCCGCAAAGGACTGAAGCGAGCCGCCTCGGAGACGCGACGCCAGAAATTCTCCAGAGCTGTCCGGGCACCCGCGGCCCCGCCTTTGGCATGACCATCGACAAGCACCGCGGCATTCATCGCACCGGCCGACGTGCCGGAAATGCCATCGATTCCAAGCCACGGCTCCTCGAGCAGACGATCGAGCACGCCCCAAGTAAATGCCCCATGCGAGCCACCGCCCTGCAAGGCAAGGTCGACAAGGATGGGATCGTGAGTGATGGCTGCTTTAACAGCGTCGTTGGCCATTGGACCTCTCTTCGCAAGAATTGCACCCGTGCCGGAAAACCGACCAACGGATAAATATGAATGATGGAACCCCGATTGCGAACAGCCCCCACAAGTCTGGGTTGTTTCTATTCTAAGCCCGTTTTCAGTTTGAAACTGAGCAATATTGCTCTTGAGAGCGCTGCGGCTCTTCGCCTACCGAAGGGAACTAGCGGAGACCTCTAGCGTCGATTGATTGACGGTTGGAGCCCACACTAGCGCCGCAAATGGACATCATTTTCATTCAGCTACTCTCCGGCCAGGCGTTGCAGACTTGTTGTTGCTGGCAGACCGCTTTCAGCTGCGTTTCGTCAAGCATAGCGGTTCTGCCAGACGGTTCCACGACGTTCCGCGCTGCGGCGTGTCGCCAAGCGAAAAAACCAAAAAAAGCTGACCCAAACTAATATTTCAGATCGATCGCTCCAGCCGAGAAATTATGGTGCGATCGGTCGGCGGGTCTGTAAAAGTCTCAGGATTGCAAGGCTGGCGGCGGCCGCGGCGAGGTGCTTGAGCGTATGCCCGCTCACAATTGAGCCGAGCGAAAAGATTTTCTCGTCAAGGAATTCCAGTAATTTGGCGAGCGCATACAGCACCGCAGCGATCACCCAATAGCTTGTGCCTGTATATTTCGGCGGAAACAGCCGCAGGATCAGGACCAAGACGAGAAAAGGAAAGAATTGCGCCCAAGCATAAAGCCGCAAATCGTCGGTCCAACGCCATAGCAAAAGGCTGAAAATGCCGATGGCCAGCAGCGGCCGCAACAGCATCGCGCCCGCTTTCGCATCGATGCGCTCCTCGACGACGGCGGAAAGGATGGCGGCGAAACAGATGGTCATGGGCAACCGATCCCAAAACAGGGTGCTGTCGTTCGGATCTAGATGATAGTAGGACGAGCCAAAGCCGGTCAGAAATATTCCGGCAAAAAGCACGGTAGTCGTCACGTCGCGATGAAATCGCAGCAAACCGACTGCGCCTACAGCGACGAATGGCAGATTTGAAACAACATTCCAGAAGTTTGGGATGCCGAACAATTCGCGCTGGTCGGCGAACTGATGGTAGGCCTGATCCTGCAAAAGCGGCGGAAGCGGCAGCAATGCCACGAGCGAGGCAATCATCAACCCGTACAGAACCGGGACGGGACGGGCTCGGACGAAGCTTCCGATGGTCATTTATCAATTTGCCTTCTTAGATCGCGCCTTCGAAACGAGCGGACCGCACGAGATCTTCGCGGATCCGCCATACCGATCGATGCCAAGGACTCAAAGTTATCCCGGATGGGCATGAACGAGCCCTGATCTACCCGAGCGCTCTTAACAAGAGAAGTGTGGTCGGTATACCCTTCCCGCCGTTCTGTCCGTCGGCACACGTCTTGTGCGACCGGCGACACCAGCCTGCGTTCGCTTGGTTCAAATAGCCGGAGAAGCAATGAGTGCGTTCCGCAGATTCCTCTCCAGACCTTTCGGCTGGCTGATCGCGGTCGCCGGCTTTTTGTGCATGGCCGTGCCTCTCGCCTGGGCCACTATGGTCATCTACTATTCGAATTTGCCGTGGGCCGGCGTGCGCATTGGGTTGGCGGCCGCCTTCGCGGCGTTCGCAATCTGGGCGCTCTGGTTCTCCCGCCAACGTAGCATGTCCGTGTTGGCCGTCGTGCTGTTTTTCGGTGTCGTGGTCTGGTGGATCTCCATCCGTCCCTCGCACGATCGCAACTGGCGACCGGAAGTCGCCGTCATGCCGCGCGCCACAATCGATGGCGATCACGTGCACCTGACCGGCGTCCGCAACTTCCAATACCGCTCCCGGAATGACTTCACGGTGGGCTACCAGGAGCGCGACGTGCTGCTGTCGCACCTGGTTGCGCTCGATTTCTACGTGTCCTACTTTACCGAGGGGCCGGTCGGACATACTTTCCTGAGCTTCATCTTCGACAACGCGCCGCCGCTGAGTATTTCCATCGAGACCCGGCCCGAGGTCGGCGAGGGCTTCGCGCCCGTCGCCTCCCTCTTCAAGCAGTTTGAACTAATCTACGTGGTAGGCGACGAGCGCGACATCGTGGGCGTTCGCACCAATCACCGAGGCGAGCCAGTGTATCTCTATCGCCTCAATACCTCGGCTGATGATGCGCGTCGGCTGCTCCTGGTCTACCTGGCGCGGATCAACGAACTCGCCGATCACCCCGAATTCTATCATTTGCTGACCAACAGCTGCACCATCAACATCGTGCGTTACGCGAACGCCGCCGGCCGGGGCGGCGGGTTCAAGCTGCGCCATCTGCTCAACGGTCTGGTCGATGGCTACCTCTATGAACTCGGGCCGTATCGACGCCACCTTGCCGTTTGAGGAACTTCGGCGACGCTCCCTGATCAATGAAGCTGCGCGGGCGGCCGATGGGGCCCCCGATTTCTCGCAGAGAATACGGACGTCCCTGCCGACTATGCCTCACTGAAGCATACGCGCCTTGAGACTAAGTCGTGACTTGGGTCGGAGTTTTCACACAGCCTGGGTCCAAACCCGGACTTCCTCCTTGGGGGCCGCACGTCCGCTTCCGCCGACACGTCGCAAGCTTTTGATATTGCTGCCGTGTGACGCTGTGCCGTCGTCGGCGCAGTATTGGACCCAGGTCTCCTCGAACTGCGAGCGCCGATAACCCTTGAAACTTTTGTTCTTTGACGTCCGGTTCGGCGGCCAGATCGTACGCGACCCGATCGCGAAATCGCGCAGCATGCGCGCCAGTTCGGTCTCCTTCAGTTTATGTGGCGGCTGATCGCCGCGAACGCCGCAAAACTCAGGCCACTCTGCTTCGTCTACATCATACAGCGCTTCGAGCAGGGTCTTGGTCGGCAGGCAATCGACTCGGCGCATGTCAAAGACTTTGCGGATGTCACCGAGCAGGAGAATTTTCACATCGGCGTCGTGGTATTCACGAGCGAATATCACCAAGGCTTCGCGTGCCCGATCACCCCAGCCGAGACAATCTGCGATGCTGATCAAGGGACGCCAGTTGTCAGCGAATCTGTTTCGCAGTGCTGTCGGCAGCTCGGGGGCGGAATTAAGTTCGACCTCCCGCCGCCACAACAGAATTTGCTGATACGCTGCATCGAGCGCGTGATCAGGCTGATTGACGTCAAAACGCCTGAGCTGATGCCGGCTACGCTTCATCGTGATGGTAATGCAACGGGAATCCAGCGTGCGGGGTAGACCGCGCATTTCGGGCAAAGCTAACGCCAGTGGTGAGAACGTTGCAAACTTATGTACCGAGCCGCGCTCCGAGATCGCAACTGTTCCACCGCTGCGATGGCCACTGTTGAACACGGCCCGAAGGCGGCCATTCGGTTGAAGTGCAAGACCAAAGTTGTCCGCCTCATCGATCAACAGCGTCGGGTGTGTCTGATCGATCAGACGATAAAGTGCAGCGGTGGTGATCGCGTCGAATTTTGCCGGCCGCGCCGTCAGCCTCGACAAAATATCGAGCAACGTAGTCTTGCCGAAGTCAGCGACCGGGCTGCGCAATGCCAGGCGCGGCGTCACCATGAAACGATCATAGATGTGAGTATGCAGGGCCCACAGCGCAACGGCGACATATTCATGTGGCTTCATAGCGATACCGCACCAGCTCCAGCGGGTTGACCCTTGGTGGATCGTCTTCTGTCGAGGAATCACACGCCCACGCTTCGAGTGAGACCGCGCACAGCGCATCAACGAGGTCGTTCCAGTTCTTCCGGTGTCGGGCGAGCAGATCGGCGATATTCCGTCGGGCCTTGATGCGTTCGCCGGGATTGCTAGAGCCGAGCGCGATAGTATCGCGAGCCAGATCGGCACGAATGCTGTTTTTGCCGCCGAGCAGTTCAATCAGGTCGGCCCACGCCTTACCAAACTGATGCAACAAGGCTTCGATCCGGCTACGCGCCGCTTCGGCTTCGTGCTTATTGTCAGTACCCAGTTGACCGAATAGCTTGACAAGGCGCTCTCGCTCGCGCTCGCCAAACCGTCTTTGAACAGTATACCCCGTCATGGCGTCACACCGTCACACTTGCCCGATTACAAGGTCTAAACCACGATTCCGAACGGTCACTGTGTGACGGCACTGGACGTCATCTCTGCGGCCTCAACTACCTCGTCGTCATCGACATCAGCATCGGATGCATCCCGGATCGACCGCAGCAGTTGCGTGGAGAGGCTGTCGACCACGACCGGGCTCATGAGATCGACGGAAACCACGCCGATGGCGGCACCGGCCGCATCGACAATCGGAGAGCCCGACATGCCGCCGACAAAAAATTCCGCTGGCTTGAACGACAAGCAACCGCTACGACGCCCCACGAGGCCTTCAAGCCAGCGCCCTTCAAGCGAAAGCACCCACGCAAGCCCTCCGCCGGACGTGAGGTTTTCGAACTGGTATCCCCCGAAGCCGGTCACCAGCTCGCGGCTTTGCGCTGGCGCGTCGGCAATCGCCAGCCTCCCCGTGCTGCCCATCAGCACGTCAAAGGCGGCAGCCTCATCAATCAGCACCTGGTTATCGGGCTGACCGAGCACAGCGATGTCGGCGATCGGATCGACGAACAGGCACGCCGCCCACACCGCAGGTTCGGCGCCCAGCGGACCGAGCAATGCCTTATAGGTCCCGTCTTCCGTATATCTCGCCGGATGACATGAGGGTAATCCCTGGGTGCCATTAGCAAGCACGGCATCAACGATGCAGTGTGCGGCTGTAATGACGATCGGCTCGCGGCCAAGGGGTCCCTGACAATCGACGACGAAGCCGCGCCCGTATCCGACCCGCAAAACGGCGCTGGTCGTTGAAACCTGGATCTTGTTGTTGCTGGTCGAAGGCGGTAGGGTAGACATAGTGCAATTGGCCTTTCACCGTTCTCGCAGTTGACGCGGCAAAACGAAAAAACGGCCTCGATTGCCGTCGAGGCCGTTTATTTTTCATGGTGGCGTCTCCGCAGCGGCACGGCGTTTGGTGCGCTGGGCGGCCTCGAATTCCAGCCACCACAGTTTCTTTCTCCTGAGCATTTCCCGCGTCTCTTCGGCGCGGCGCGCTCGCCCCGCCAATACGCCGGGCGTATCTCCGAACCACCAGGCCGGCCAGACGTTAAAGCCATGCTCCGGCAGGAAGGAACGAAGCTGCTCGATGTGATGCTGTTCGGCGCGTCTCAGCGTCTCTTTCGAACACCCCGGCGGCAGGTCTTCCAGCACCTCGAAGGTCCACGTTTCCAGCGGGTGGGTCGCAATCGTTTCGGCGATCCATGAATTGGAGCAGGACAGCCCGTGCCGGTCGCGTATGTGGTGATTACCGGTGTGACCGACGTAACAACGTCCGTCCGGGCAGACGAACCGATAAATTGCAGGAGCGGGCCGTCTTCGGTGATCACATATTTCTGGACAATACACGCGCCTGGCATTTGATCTGGGCGGGAGAGGTTCACCGCAGGCGACGCATCGCCGACGGGTTTTGTTTTTTGCCAGTAACCCATTGATGCGATTAGACGCCGCCAGGCGAAGTTTTGCGGCTATGTGGTTGATCGCATTGTCGTCGTTCGAGCTTCTCAAGCTCGGCATCGATGTCGGACAAACCACCGTTGCAAAGTATATGGCGAGGGGAAGGCGACCGCCGTCCCCAGGGTGGAAGACGTTCCTTCATAATCACGCCGACGGCATCGCGTCGATCGACCTGTTTGTGGTTCCGACAATCTCATTCCGACTGCTCTACGGGCTGCTGCTACTGCATCACGATCGCCGCCAAATCCTGTGGCTGGGGGTGACTGCGCACCCAACGGCTGAATGGATTTCGCACCAGCTCACCGAGGCCTATGGTTGGAAAGTAGCGCCGCGATACATCATTCGTGACCGCGACGCCGTCTACGGTGACGTCTTCATCCGCCGCCTTCGGGCGATGGGCATTCGGGATCGGCCAACCGCGCCGCGATCGCCGTGGCAGAACGGATATTGTGAAAGGGCGATCGGTTCGATCCGGCGGGAATGTCTTGACCACGTTGTCGTGTTCGGCGAGCGGCATCTCCGCCGTTTGCTGCGATCTTACGCGACCTACTATAACGAGGCTCGCACGCACCTTTCGGTCAACAAGGACGCGCCGTCACCGCTAACAGTACATGCCGTTGGTCGCATTTTGCCTACGCCATTTCTCGGCGGACTTCATCATCTGTACGTGCGAGTTTGAATTTCGACACGCACAACGGCGCGGGTCGAAGGCCAGTTCTTCACGCGGCTTCGGCCATTACTGCAGATCGAGGCGCCTGTGGGCTACCATGCGGCATTCGACCGCGGGACATTTGCTTCGATCCTCCTGTTGGAAGATCTCGTGGCGACAAAGTCTGCGACCGCAATCACCGGACCTGCGTTACCCGCGAGATGGCAGACGACATGATTGACGTGTTGGCTGCGCTGCACGCCCGCTTTCACGGCGATGGCGAGCTGGCGACGCGATATCGTTGGGTTGCCGGCTATCCGAGATGATCCACCATCGGCGCGGAAAAGATGCGCCTGGAGTATTACACCCGGAAAGCATTCGAAGCCGCCTCGCACGTCATTCCCAAGAGGTGATGGCGCAACGCGATGCGGTGTGGCCGGCGGCAATGCGCGCGCTTGCCATCCATGAAGGTGAGGGGCAGGGTCTGATCCACGCCGACGTGCACATCGGAAACTGGTACCGGACGGCGGCGGGAAAGATGGGGTTGTGCGACTGGCAGTGTCTTTCGCGCGGCCATTGGTCGCGGGACTTCGCTTACGCGGTGACAGCAGCGCTGACAGCGGACGATCGTCGAATGTGGGAGAAGGATCTGCTGGTCCACTATCTCGAGCGTTTTGCCGAGCTCAAGGGTTCCAGGCTGGATTTCGACCAGAGCTTTCGACATTACAGGGAGCAAATGGTGCACGCGCTCCTGATGTGGACGATTACGTTGTGTCACTCCCCGTTGTTGCCGAATATGCAGCCGGAGACTACGCTGACCATGATCGAACGAATAACGACGGCGATGGCTGATCTGAATTCGATCGACGGTTTTTAGGATGCCGTTGCAGCGGGAATGTCGGAAACGGTAGTGCATGCAAGATGTGATGTCTTTGGATGGAAAGACGATCTGACGATGGGGGAAGTCGTGGCGGTGGAATGTACGCAGACTAGAGGCTGGTGCATCGCTGATCCCTCCGATCCTAAGAAGCTGAAATCCAGTCCCGTGCCAGAAAAACTCGTAGTGCTGCTGAGGCGCCGCGCTACGGTCTGAGCTCCGCTGGCAAGTCGGTTACCTGCTTTCCTCCCTGACTTGGCCGCCGCCCAGAGCGGCAGCCCCCTTCGAAGGGTAACGTGAGCGAATTACGACTATCCGATGGTCAGCAATGGTGCGTACACCCGTCGGCTGTATCGATGCTCCCGACGGTATCGCCCACAAAGCAAGGTTTCTGATGACAAATGGCTATGCACCCGGCACTAGGTTGCACGTCGAGGGACGAGACCGACTGGTGTGTGCGTTGCCGACTGAAACCGCACTTTGGGTTTGAAACAAATCTGCCGGCGGGCAATGATGATCGGGTCATATCTTGTTCAACGCCCTTGTGGTAACGAGCGCTGATCGGCCATAGATCATGTTCCCATCGACCTTCAGGCGTCTGGAAGTCTTTATCGCCGTGGTCGAGGCGGGCGGCTTTATCGCCGGCGCCGAGCGGCTCGGAATTTCGCATCCCTCCATCAGCAATCATATCAAGGCGCTTGAGCGACAGGTCGGTTGCAAGCTATTCGTCAGGCGCAAGGGCTTGGGCTCAAACCTAACCGAGCAGGGCCGGCGGCTGCACGAACGAGCGACGCGCCTGGTGCAAGAGGCAAGGCTTCTCACCAGGGATCTCGCACCCAACAGGGCGGGCCTCAAGCGACAACGATTTACGTTGAGTACCCAACGTGTATTGGCCGAATATGTGTTGCGACGACCGATCTGCGATTTCGTTCGAGACCATGAGGACATCGAACTCGTGGTAGACGCTGGCACCTTCGAGGAGTCAATCGAGATCATCGCGAATGGAGAAGTCGATCTCGGGTGTGTCATCAATTTCGGGCCGATCGCGGAACTGGAATCTGAAGTCATTGGACAAGAAAGAATCGGCTTCTTTGCCGCTCCGCACCATCCCTTGGCGCGGCGCAAGAAAATCAAAGTATCCGAACTAAGCGATCAGCCGTTCGTCTCCACGCGCCGCGATGGCCACTATGGCCAGATGATATTCAATTCGCTGTCATCAATCGGGCTTTCAGATTACCGCGTGGTCCATCAGATACAGGAGGGTGCGGTTCTTAACGAACTGGCCGCGCAGGGGCGGGTCGTAGCGTGTGGCTTCGTTCCCGCCGCCGAAGCGTTCCTACGAAATAACCTTCTGATCGAGCTTTCCGTTGATGCGCCGCCCCTTTTGGCTGACCTGCATTTGATTTTTCCGCCGCGAAGACGACCCGGAAAGCTGGCAACCAAGTTCGCCGAAATTCTAAGGCAGGGGAATTTCGCCAGCTATCGGGCCGGAAAACGGAAGCCGGTGGGAATACGCTGACACAGGAGGTAGTAGCCTTTTGGCTACTGCCACAGTAGTCGGTGAACGCATTGTCGGCGGCCCTGTTCTCGCGGCAAGTTATTCTCAAGCGTTCCAACATAAATTGAGACCGCGACTCTGAGCCGCTGCCGAAAGGCCTTTCCGGCGGGCGTGGAGCTGCGTCCAAATTTTTGAAAACCAGCGCGGATTTCGGGAGGAAGGTCATGCAAGACGACGGCTTCAACGTTTTGACGCGGGTCGGACCAGGCACGCTGATGGGAAATCTATTCCGGCGCTTTTGGCTTCCAGCGCTGCTGTCGAGCGAACTGCCCGAACCAGATGGAACGCCTATCCGCCTGCGCATCCTGAGCGAGGATCTGGTGGCGTTTCGCGATAGCGACGGAAAGGTCGGCATCGTCGGCGCCTATTGCCCGCACAAGCTGGCGCCGCTGTTTTTCGGCCGCAACGAGCAGTGCGGCATCCGCTGCGTCTATCACGGCTGGAAGTTCAACGTTGACGGCGAATGCGTCGACATCCCGAACATCATTCCGCCCGACAATTTCCCGGCGCTGAAGGAGAAGGCGAGAATAACGAGCTATCCCGTGCGCGAGGCCGGTGGCATCGCATGGGTCTATATGGGACCGCGCGAGCACATGCCCGAGTTGCCCGGGATGGAATGGCTAACACTGCCGCAAAATCACCTTCATGCCTCAAGATGGTTTCACCGCAGCAACTGGCTGCAGGCTGCCGAAGGTGAAATCGACACCTCGCACATCAGCTTCCTGCACAGCGTGCTCAATGTGCCGGAAGACGGGCCGGACCGGCATCGGCTCGCGCGCGACGGCGCTCCGCAGATCGAGATTCGCGACACCGATTACGGTTTCGTCTATGGCGCGCGTCGTCGCTTCGACGATCGATACTATTGGCGCGTCACCCAATGGATGCTTCCGATGTGGAGCGCTATCCCCGGCGGGACTGACGAATTCATCGGCGCTGGGCGCGCATGGGTGCCGATCGACGATTACCACACCACGGCGTTTGCCTATCAATATCGGCCCGAGCGACCTCTCTCTGTGGCAGAGGTGAGGGAAATCGAATCGGGCGGGCTGTTTCCGCCGCGCTCCGCCAAGGGCGCGACCCGGCTGCCGCATGGCTACGTCATCGACACGTTCCTGCCGTCCGCCAACCAGGGCAACGATTACCTCATCGATCGCGTGGCGCAACGGAACGAAAGCTTTACGGGCATCTGGGGTGTCAACGAGCAGGACCGCGCGTTGCAGGAGTGCATGCCGAGTCTCGCCGGGGAGCAAACCGGCATCCTCGACCGACGGGGCGAGCATCTGGTCAAGTCCGACCTGCCGACGATGTTCGCCAGGCGCAAGCTGACGAAGCTCGTGCGCGAGCTTGCCGAAGGCAAGGAGCCCGTCGCAGCGATGCAGAGCGAACAGTACGGACTGCGCGCCATCGCGAAGGTCTCGCCCATCGCCGACTTCGACGAGTTCATGAGGGTGCATGCCGAAGAAGGCAAAGCCGGAGTGGCTCCCGGTAGCCGAAGCGTTGTCGCCGCATCGGCGGTCCAGTGAACACGCGTCATTCGACCACGAGGAGATAGAAGATGAGCGTCCAGGCATTGGGATACATGGGGGTCCGCTCGCGGAGCGTAGAGGACTGGGCGGGCTATGGAACCCGTCAGCTCGGCCTGCAACGGATCGACAAGAGCGCCTCTACGCTTGCGTTCCGCATGGATGACCGGAAGCAACGAATCATCGTCAACCAGGACAGCGGCGACGGCATCGGTTTCTTCGGTTGGGAAGTGGTCGACTCAATTGCGCTCGACGACCTTGCCGGCCGCCTCGAAGCCTCGGGCGTCAAGGTCACGCGGGGAACGCGTGCGCTGGCGGACGAACGTCACGTCGCGGACCTCATCATATTTCAGGACCCGATTGGCAATCGCCTTGAGGCCTTTCATGACGCCGAATCTACGTCAGATCCTTTTCTGCCCGGTCGCTCGATATCGGGCTTCCGTACCGGAGTGCTAGGCTTGGGGCACGTCGTGTTCGGCGTCGAGAGCGCGGACACTGTGCACAAGATGCTGCCGTTCTACCGTGATCTCCTGGGTTTCCGTCTCACCGATTACTATTCCGAGCCGTTCGAAGCGCGATTCCTGCACGTCAACCCGCGGCATCATAGCCTTGCTTTTGTCGCAACGGGGAAGAACGAGTTCCACCATCTGATGATGGAGCTCTTCAGCTTCGACGATGTCGGGCAGGGATACGATCTGGCCAACGCCGACGACAGGGTAGCCACGACGCTCGGGCGTCACACCAGCGATTTCATGACATCGTTCTATTCGCGGACGCCTTCGCAATTCATGATCGAATATGGCTGGGGCGGCCGGTCGATCGATCCGGAAAACTGGCAGCCCGATGAACGGCGGTCGGGACCGAGCCTGTGGGGTCACGAGCGCGTGTGGACCTCGGAAGAAGTGACGAAGAAAGCGCGCGAGCTCCGCCACGCCAACGCGGCCAACGGCCTGCGCGCGCCGGTGCAGGTCATGGAAGGAAACTATCAGGTCATGGCGGGTGTCTGTCCCTGGTGGGATCAGGTCAAGAAAACATCGCGCGTGGCGTGACGACATTGATGGCCAACAGGGAGAAATCAGACCGGACGGTTCGGATCGGGGTCATCGGTCTGGGAATGGCCGGTGCGGCCATGGTGCCCGCCATTGAAGCCCATCCGGACTTCATTCTGGCCGGGGCTGCCGATCCCAATCCGGAGTTGCGGGCCCGCTTCGCGGGAGATCACGCCTGCCCGGTGGACGCAAGCGCCGCGGAGCTCATGCAAAGGGGTGATATCGAAGCCGTCTATGTGGCAACGCCGCATCAATGTCACCGCGAACATGCCGTGCTGGCAGCGCGGACCGGCAAGCATGCAATCGTCGAAAAGCCGATGGCCTTGTCGCTCGAGGATTGCGATGAGATGATCGAAGCTTTCGAACGAAGCGGCTCCGCATTGCTGGTCGGCCACACCCACAGTTTCGATCCGGCGATCCGTCTGATGCGCGAGCTCATCGCCAGTAGCGAGGTCGGCCGTCTCTCGATGATCGCGATGGCGAACTACACCGATTTCATCTACCGGCCGCGCCGGCCGGAGGAACTGGACACCTCGCTCGGCGGGGGCATTCTGTTCAATCAGATTCCACATCAGGTCGACATCGCACGCCTGTTGAGCGGATCTAAAGTCCGCCAGGTCCGTGCGACGACTGGAATTCTCGACCTCAACCGGCCGACCGAGGGATCTTGTATGGCCATGCTGTCGTTCGAAGACGGCGCAGCCGCCAGTCTGATTTACAGCGGCTATGATCGTTTCGACAGCGACGAGCTCCACGGCTGGATCGGCGAAAGCGGCCGGCCCAAAAAACCCAATCACGGTGCAACCGGTCGGGCTCTCGCTGGCATCGCCAGTGGTGCCGCGGAGGCGCGGCTTCGCTCAGAGAAGTTTGGTTACGGCGGTCGGCGTTGGCAGCCGGGACAGGGCGAGCGCTGGCATCAGCCGCATTTTGGTACGCTCGTCGTCAGCTGCGAGAAGGCGGACCTGCGTCAATCCGCCGACGGGATCCTGATCTACACCGATAGCGGCGTCCGCGAATTCGCGATTCCCCCGAGCAAAGGTCGTCCAGGGCGGGCGGATGTGCTCGACGAGTTATATCAAGCGGTCGTCAACAACGTCGCGCCGCCGCATGACGGGAAATTCGCGCGCGGGACCCTGGAGGTGTGTCTCGCGATTCAGGAATCGTCGAGAAGCCGACGCGAAATAACCCTGCCGTCCGCTTATCCTTCGGTCGCGTCTCCGTCGAATCCGAGAGACGGCGTGGATCTCGAGGATGCCGTGTAGCCATGATCAAGGCAGCGATCACGAGCGTCACGCGCGAGGCAGAGGACATCAGTCTGCTCGAACTTCGGCGACCCGACGGGTTGGCCTTGCCGCCATTTTCGGCGGGCTCCCATATCGACCTTCGTATCGCCAACGATTTGGTTCGAAGTTATTCCCTTGTGAATTGTTCGAGCGAGACCCATCGCTATCTGATCGCCGTCAAGAAGGAGACGGACAGCCGCGGCGGGTCGCGCTTCATCCATCAGCAGCTTCGCACCGGAGATACGATCGAGCTCGGCGAACCGCGGAACAATTTTGAGCTTTACGAAAATGCCTCGCGATCGATTCTGATCGCAGGGGGAATCGGCATCACGCCGTTTGCGAGCATGGTGCGCCGGCTTGAGAGACTCGGCCAGCCGTGGGAACTGCACTACGCGGCACGGAACCGTTTCTCGGCAGGATTCGTTCCGCAGCTTGCTTCATACGGCTCGAAGGTGAGGTTTTACTTTCCGAACGAGTTCCGCAGCGAGCCGGAAGCTCGACGGATGGATATAGGCAAGGTCGTCGCCGAGGTCCCGCGCGATGCCCATGTCTATTGTTGCGGCCCGCAAAACATGCTCGCGACCTTCGAGAAAGCGGCCGCATCGCTGCCTTCGGGGCAGGTCCACGTAGAATTCTTCTCCAATGCTGAGGGCATCGACAAGGACGGTGCCTTTGATGTCCGGCTCGCCCGGTCGGGCCAGACCATCACCGTCCATTCCGGCGAAACGATCCTGGATGCGCTGCTCAAGCGCGGGATCGACGCACCTTATTCGTGCCTCGAAGGCGTCTGCAGCAGTTGCGAAACCCGTGTTCTTTCCGGCATCCCCGATCACCGAGACCTGATCCTTACCAAAGAGGAGCGCGCGGCCAACGATCGGATGTTAATTTGCTGCTCGCGGTCAAAATCCGCGGCGCTTGTGCTCGACATTTAGGAGAATGGAAAATGATCATCGATTGTCACGGACATTACACCACGGCGCCTCCGCAGCATGAGCAATGGCGCCAGCAGCAGATCGAGGCGCACTCGAACAAGAAGTCGGCGCCGCCACGGCCGAGCATGAGCGACGACGAAATCCGTCAGACGATCACGGGTGGTCAGTTGCGGGTGCAACGCGAGCGCGGCACCGATCTCACTATATTCTCGCCGCGCGCGGCGGGTATGGGCCATCATCTCGGCGACGCTTCGGCCAGCGAGGCCTGGGCCGCGGCCTGTAACGAGCTGATCCATCGGGTTTGCAAGCTGTTTCCGCGCAATTTCATTGGCGTGGGAATGCTGCCGCAAACCCCGGGCGTATCGCCACGGAACTGCATCGCCGAACTTGAGCGCTGCGTTGGTCAATACGGCTTTGTCGGCGTGAACCTTAATCCGGACCCCTCCGGAGGTTACTGGACCGATCCGCCACTATCCGACGCCTTTTGGTATCCGATCTATGAAAAGCTGGTGGAACTAGGCGTGCCCGCGATGATCCACGTCAGTCACGCCTGCAATCCGGCCTATCACACCACGGGCTCGCACTACCTGAATGGCGATACCACCGCCTTCATGCAATTGATGACGTCCACGGTGTTCCGCGATTTTCCCGAGCTCAAGCTGATCATCCCTCACGGCGGCGGCGCGGTGCCCTATCATTGGGGCCGCTTCCGCGGGCTCGCCCAGGTCATGAAGCTTCCCGACCTGAGAGACCATTTGCTACGGAACATCTTCTTCGACACCTGTGTCTACCATCTGCCGGGGCAAGAGTTGCTCGCGAAGGTGATCCCGGTCGACAACATCCTGTTCGCGTCTGAGATGATCGGGGCCGTTCCCGGGGTGGATCCGGAGACCGGGCACAATTTCGACGACACGAAACGTTACGTCGACCAGCTTCCGCTGTCCGCCGCGGACAAAGCCAAGATCTTTGAGGGCAATGCGAGGCGGGTGTTCGGCCGGTTGACCCAGCAGATCGAGCGACAAAGCGCAACGCAACCGGCGGGAGTTACGTCGTGATCGGCTTCACCATCCAGCCGATCCGGCGGCGGGTTAGCGCTGATCTGATCGAAAACTTCCGGACCATTCCGGTAGCCAACGCCAGCGACTGCATGTCGAGACTAACGGCCAGCGGCCCGAGGCTACGGCCATTTCACGCCGAGACGGTGTTATGTGGGCCCGCATTCACGGTGAAGACCCGGCCGGGCGATAATCTGATGGTGCACAAGGCGCTCGACATCGCCTTGCCCGGGGATGTCGTCGTCGTCGACGCCGGTGGCGAGCTTACCAATTCAATCATCGGCGAGATCATGGTCGCATACGCGAGAGGGCGTCGTCTCGGCGGCATCGTGATCAACGGATCGATACGGGATTCCGGCGCGATCGGCCGGCAGAAATTTCCGGTCTACGCCGCGGGCGTCACCCATCGCGGTCCGATGCGGTCGGGGCCCGGCGAAATTGGCCGCGCCATCGCCATCGACGGGATGGTGATCGAACCCGGCGACCTCATCATCGGTGACGCCGACGGGCTGCTGGCAATTCCGTTCGAGCAGGTCGCCGAAGTCTGTGCCGCGGCAGCTGCCAAGCGCGAAGCCGAAGGCAAGATCCTGAACGACCTGATCGCTGGCGGTTCGATGGACCGCAGCTGGGTCGACACCACCCTAAGGCAATTGGGATGCACGGAGCTCAACTAAGGCCTCGCTGAGCAGGAGCGACGCAATCGACAGTCTGGAGGAAATCAAGTTGGTGGGCAGAGCAAGTTTTGAACTCAAGGAATATTCGCATGGTGGTAATCCTATTCCGGCCGTGGCCCGGATCGGCAATCTCATCATGACCGGAGGAATATCCGGCATCGATTTCACGACGGGCAAGATGCCCGAAACGATCGAGGCGCAATGCGCGAACATGTTCAAGCTCGCAGCGAGAATCCTCGATACCGCGGACGCGCGTCTTGACGATGTCATCAAGGTCACCGTGTTCCTGAAGCCGGATCTCAGCCGCGATGCGTTGAACAGCCAGTGGCTGCGGCATTTCCCTGATCCGCATTCGCGCCCCGTCCGTCACACCCTGATCAATCCTTATTTGCCCGGCGGTATGCTCGTGCAGTGCGAGATGACGGCGGTGAAGGCGTAACCATCCGCAAATTGAGGAAGCATCAATGAAGATCATGCGATTTCATTCAGCGGACGGGTTCCGTCTCGGCGTGCAGGCGGGTGACACCCTGGTCGACCTGAACGAATTGCGGTCCAACGCGCCTCGCGATCTTGCCGCCTTGCTGAAGATGGGTCCGGCAGTTCTGGCGGAGGTGAGGGCGGCAGCGAAGGCGGCGCGATCCCCGCAGATCAGGCCGCTGGAGCAGGTGAGGGCAGCCTTGCCCATGGCCAATCCGCCGAAGTTCATTTGCCTCGGTCTGAACTACCAGGATCACGTTGCCGAATCGAAAAACACCCGTCCGCAATATCCGACATTATTCCTGCGCGTTCCGACGTCTCTCGTCGCTCACGGAGATCCAATCGAGCGACCGCAGGCTTCGATCCAGCTCGATTACGAAGCCGAGCTTGCGGTAATTGTCGGCCGCCCCCTGCGAAACGCCACGGCAGAAGAGGCTCTGGCAGCCGTTGCCGGTTATGCCTGCTTCAACGATGGGTCGGTCCGCGAATTCCAGCGGCACACCATTCAGTGGACGATGGGAAAGAATTTCGACCGGACTGGCGGTTTCGGGCCGTTCTTTGTATCGGCGGACTCACTACCCGCAGGCGCAGCCGGACTGAAAATATCGACCCGTGTGAACGGCGAAGCGCGACAGTCTGACAGTACCGCGAACATGATCTTCGGTGTCGGAGACACGCTGTCCTACATCAGCCGCGGCATCACGCTCGGACCAGGCGACGTCATTGCGATGGGTACGCCGGCCGGCGTGGCTCATGCCCACACGCCGCCAAAATGGCTACGCGCCGGCGATACTGTCGAGGTCGAAATCGAGGGCATTGGTACGCTTCGAAATCCTGTCGTCGACGAGGCGAGACCGTCCGGACAGAAGCAAGCGTCCAATACGAAGGTTCCCGCGTGAATCAGTCAAAGAAAGGGCCACAACGGCCGATCGATCAAATGCGAAAGCGGGAGGATTAACATGCGGACACGATCAATCATTCTGGCAGTCGGGCTGGCAATCGCCGCGACGTCACCGACGCTTGCACAGAAGAAGTACGATGCGGGCGCCTCAGATACCGAGATCAAGATCGGTCAGACCATGCCCTACAGCGGGCCGCTTTCGAGCTACAGCACCATCGGCAAGCTCGAGAACGCGTACTTTAAGATGTTGAACGACAAGGGAGGCATCCGAGGGCGCAAGATCAACTTCATCTCGCTCGACGATGCCTATAGTCCACCGAAGACGGTCGAGCAGATCCGGCGACTGGTCGAGAGTGACGGCGTGCTGCTGACCTTCAACACGATGGGAACGCCGACCAATTCAGCCATTCAGAAGTATATGAACATCCACAAGGTCCCCATGCTGTTCGTCGCGGCTGGTGCCTCCAAGTGGAACGATCCAAAGAACTTCCCGTGGACAATGGGCTGGCCGCAGTCCTATCGCGAGGAAGGCCAGCAATTTGCGCGCTACGTGCTTCGAACAGTCGCCGATCCCAAGATCGCAATCCTTAGCCAGAACGACGACCTCGGAAAAGACTTCGTCGCCGGGTTCAAAGAGGCTTTGGGCGAGAAAGCCGACAAGCTCATCGTCAAGGAGCTTACCTATCAGCCGGCCGATCCCACGATCGAATCCCAGGTCGTGACCCTGCAGGCGTCCGGCGCCAACGTCTTTTTTGATGTCGCCGTATCTAAATTCGCGGCGCAGGCGATCCGGAAGGCGCATGAGCTGTCATGGCGGCCCCTCCATCTCCTCATCAGCAATTCGAGTTCGATCGCCGGTACGATGGCAGTGGCTGGCCTGGAAGCTTCGAAAGACATTGTAACCAGCATTACCTATAAGGACGTAGAAGACGATCAGTGGAAGAAGGACATCGATGTCGTCGAATATCTGGAATTCATGAAGAAGGAATATCCAAGCGGCGATGTCACCGATCTTTTCAACGCCTACGGCTACGCAGCCGCTCATCTCATGCAGAAGGTGCTGGATCAGTGCGGCGGCGATCTCACGCGCGAGAATGTTATGCGGGAGGCCGCCAATCTCAAAGATGTGAAGCTGCCGATGCTCCTTCCGGGCATCCTCATCAACACAAGCGCGGATGACTACGCGGTACTGAAGCAGTCGCGACTTGCGCGATTCGAGGGCAAGAGGTGGACGATGATCGAGGACGATAAAGGTCAATAATCTGCCAATGCTAGGTCCTCGACGTCATTTCACTTGGCCGGGAACGCCGCTCAGCGGCCACCAAAAACGAACGTCGGTCTCGGTGGTCATCCGAAGTTCAACACCAAGATGACGGCACGCGATTTCAGCGCAGGAGCCAAGGATTGAGAGGACGTGCATAACGTCGGCGATCATTAGATCCGTATCCAATAATGTCGGCGTGACCAACGATGTCGACGCGCTGAAGTACGTGTCGTTCGACAACTTGGACGCAGCGCGCTCGTGGGAGAATCGCATAATGGGCGACTTTGGAATGACCGCTGTTGGCGCAAAGCCGACCTTCGGCCGAATTTGCACGTCGCTGAAAGCCAACAACAGATTATCCGTCGGAACACAACAACGTCATCACCCTAGCGCCAAATCGCCTTGCTCTTGAATTCGGATTTGGCCGATCCGGCGCCCCATGGTATGTTTCCTACAGCTTTAATGAGAGGGCACGATGGCTGAAGCGAAACTCGCTCCGAACCTGCCGGACTGGATGGTCGAGCACGCGAACCGCTATCTTGCGAGCGGCGGAACCGACGGGCACATGTACAAGATAACGGTGCCCCAGCGAGGTGAGATTACGGTGCCGGCGTTGCTGCTGACCACCACCGGCCGCAAGTCTGGCGACAAGTTCATATTTCCGCTGTTTTACGGAATGGACGGCGACAGTTGCTTCGTAATCGCCTCAAAGGGAGGCGCGCCCCAACACCCAGGCTGGTATCGCAACATTCTTGCGAACCCCGACGTTGAAGTACAAGTTGGGACCAAGAAGATAAATGCGCGGGCCAGGACGACGGAGGGCGAGGAACGCCTCCGACTTTGGAAAAAGGCGCTCGAATTGTGGCCGCCCTACGCCGACTATCAGCTCAAGACCGAGCGCGAGATACCTGTGGTCGTGCTGGATCCAGTCCATTAGGGTACGTGGTGGTCGACCACCGCAGCGACGGAATCTCGCTAATTCGCACGGCTTCGTCCCTTTGGCCGCGCGATAGCGGCTCACACGCACCTTCAACCGGAGGCAATCGACATGAAACTCGGACGCCTCGGCGTGTGGTACAGCACCGATAAACTCGACGGATCGCAGCTGCGCGATTTTGTGCGCACGGTCGAGAACAACGGCTACTCGAACCTGTGGTACCCGGAATCGCGAGGCTACGAGTTGATGTCGCTGGCGGCCTGGCTGCTGTCGTGCAGCGAGAAGCTGATGATCGGCAGTTCGATCGCCAACATCTATGCACGCGATTCCTTTACCGCGCAGCGCGCCCTGATCTCGCTGAACGCACTTTACGGCGACCGGTTCGTTCTCGGCCTCGGCGTCAGCCACATTCCGATGGTCGAAGGGCTGCGTGGCCATCGCTACGACAAGCCGTTGGGGGCGATGAGTGCCTATCTCGACGGCATCAACAAGTCAGCGCCCGCCGGCGAATTGCCAGTCGTGGTCGCAGCACTCGGGCCGAAGATGCTGGCGCTGAGCGCTGCCAAGTCGCGTGGCGCTGTCCCATATAACGTGACACCGACGCATACCGCCCAAGCCGCCGCGATCCTCGGGCCCTCCAAGTGGCTCGCGGTGGAGCAGAAGGCGACGCTCGAGACCGATCCTGCGAAAGCGCGGTCGCTCGGGCGCAAGGAGCTGTCGCGCTATATGGCGCTGCCCAACTACCGCAACAGCTGGCTACGCCAGGGCTTTACCGAGGCTGAGCTCGCCGACGGCGGTAGCGACCGGTTCATCGACGCGATGGTCCTGTGGGGCGATGCCGACACGATCAAGCACGGCCTGCGTGCGCATTTTGCGGCCGGCGCCACGCATGTCTGCCTGCAACCCGTCCACGCCGATGGCGATTTCGCCGCCCGCGACCGCATGCTGACCGCGCTCGCAGATACCTGAGGCTACGCCGCTCTCCTCAGAGCAAATCGGCGACGGCGTTGCGGTAGCGGCGCATCGCGTTGACATGGTCGGTCATGCTCCGGCCGGCCATGCGCTTGTGGTGGTAGCCGCCGAAGGTGTTGTGCAAAGTGACATGCGTGACGCCTGCCTGCTTCCAGAAGCTGATTTCCTCGCGCCAGTCCTTTTCGGTGCCGGTGCCGGTCGAGGTCCAGACTTCCAAGCCAACTGAGGCCGGATCGCGTCCCTCGGCTTCCACCAGGCGGCGCAGCTTGTCGAATTCGGCAACGGCCTTGGGTCCCGGCGGTTCAGACAGCATCATCCAGCCGTCGCCCCATTTCGCGATCCGCTGCAGCGTCACGTCCATATGACCGCCGAACCACAGCGGAATTTTGCGCTGTGGCGGCCTGGGATTGATGCCGGCGTCCGGAAGGCGATGCCATTTGCCTTCGAACGTGACGTAGGGATCGGCCCACAGCGCTTGCATGACCTGGACCTGTTCCTCGGAACGTTTACCCCTGTTGTGGAAATTCTCGTTGAGGCCGACGAACTCCATCTCGTTCCAGCCTACACCGATGCCGAACCGGAAGCGGCCGCCGCTGAGCACGTCGAGGCTGGCGGCCTGTTTGGCAACCAGCACTGTCTGACGCTGCGCGAGGATCAGTACCTGGGTGGAGAGTTCGACCTTCTTCGTGCAGGCAGCGATGAAGCCGAACGCCACGAAGGGATCGTGGAACAGGCCGAGCCCGCCCGCGCGGCCGCTGGCGGGGTTCGCCGGGTTGCCGCCGAGCACGTGGTCCGCCAGCGTCAGGCCGTCGTAACCTTCGGCCTCGGCGAGCTCGGCGTATTCGCGCACGATCGAGCCATCGCCACCGATGTCGCCGAAAGGCAGGGCTATTCCGAGATGCATGGTCGCTTCCCCTTTTTGGCTGGTCGCCGCTTTCCCGCTAATCTATAGATTTCCACCACGTGTACCATGGCCTGGGCATCGGCCGGCGCCAGCCAGGAGATTTGCGGTGATCAAGCTCGGATACAAGGCATCGGCGGAGCAATTCACGCCGGGCGCGCTGCTGGGCTTCTCCTGTCTCGCCGAGGAAGTCGGGTTCGATTCGGTCTTCATCAGCGATCACTTTCAGCCATGGAAGCATGTCGACGGCCATGCACCGTTTTCGTTGACGTGGCTCGGCGCGCTCGGCGCGAAAACGTCGCGCGTCGTTATCGGCACCAGCGTGCTGACGCCGACGTTCCGCTACCATCCTTCCATCGTCGCCCAGGCGTTCGGCACGATGGGCGCGATGTTCCCGGGACGCGTCGTGCTAGGCATCGGCACCGGCGAAGGACTCAACGAGGTGCCTTCGACCGGCCAACCCTGGCCGGAATTCAAGGAGCGGTTCGCTCGCCTGCGCGAATCCGTCACGCTGATTCGGGCGCTCTGGACCCAGGAGCGGGTCAGCTTCGAAGGCCAGTACTACAAGACGGAGAAGGCGACGATCTACGACCGCCCGGACACGCCGGTGCCGATCTATGTCGCCGCCGCGGGTGCTCTTGTCGCGCGTTACGCCGGCCGCTCCGCCGAGGGATTCATTTGCACGAGCGGCAAGAAGCCGGAGCTCTACACCGAGACCCTGTTGCCGAAGGTCGCCGAGGGCATCGCAGTGTCGGAGGATCCGTCGAAGTCCTACGATCGCATGATCGAGGTCAAGGTGTCGTTCGACACCGACAAGGCGCGTGCCCTCGAGGACACGCGCCACTGGGCGGCGCTGGCGCTGACGCCGGAGGAAAAGATGACGGTCGAGGATCCTATCGAGATGCAGCGCCTTGCCGACGCGCTGCCACTGGATCGCGCCGCCAGTCGATGGATCGTGTCCAGCGACGCCGACGAGCACGTCGAGCGGATCGGTTACTATGTCGGTCTCGGCTTCCGGCATCTGGTGTTCCACGCGCCGGGGCCAGACCAGGCGCGTTTCCTAAAACTCTACGGTGAGCATGTGCTGCCGCGCCTTCGCAAGCGTTTCGGTTGAGCGCGCGGGACCGGCCGATGCAACGCAGCAGCGCTATCGAGCTCTTTGCCGTCCCCGGCATTCCGCGTATAGTCAAGGGTGACGATCTCGTCGCCTTGATCGGTGAGGGGCTGGCGCGCGGTGGCATCGTGCCACGTGGCGGCGACGTCTTTGTGCTGACGCAGAAGATCGTATCCAAGGCCGAAGGGCGCATGGTCGATCTTGCGACCGTCAAGCCTTCGACGGAGGCGATCGAACTCGCCGGCAAGGTCCAGAAAGATGCGCGTCTCGTTGAACTGATCCTGTCGGAATCGGTGCGCGTCGTGCGGACAAGGCCGGGTGTCCTGATCGTCGAGCACCGGCTCGGCCTGGTGATGGCTAATGCAGGCATCGACCAGTCCAATTTGGCGTCGCCCGATGATCCCCAGCAAGCCCTGCTGCTGCCGATCGATCCCGATGGCAGCGCGGCGATATTGAGGAAGCGCCTGTCGCAAAGTTTCGGGGTGCCGGTCGCCGTGATCATCAGTGACAGCTTTGGCCGTGCCTGGCGGCGCGGTACCTGCGGTGTTGCGATTGGTGCCGCCGGCCTGCCGTCGCTGATGCATCTGCGTGGCTCGCCGGATCTGTTTGGCCGCGAGCTTCAGGTCAGCGTCACCGGGCATGCGGACGAGATCGCTGCTGCAGCGTCGCTGGTGATGGGGCAGGGGGCCGAAGGACAGCCGGTCGTGATCGTGCGCGGCCTGATATGGCGCGGCCCGGACAATGCTGCGTCGGAGCTGGTGCGGCCCGCCGCCGAGGACATGTTCCGGTGAGCAAACGACTGGTCGTGGCGCTGTCCGGCGGGGTCGGCGGTGCGAAACTGGCGCTCGGTCTGAGCCGCATCCTGCCGGCCGACGAACTGCTCGTTGTCGCCAACACGGGCGACGATTTCGAGCATCTTGGGCTGAGCATCTCGCCCGATATCGACACGCTGCTCTACACGCTCGCGGGCATCGATAATCCCGCGACCGGCTGGGGCCGGCGTGACGAGACGTGGTCGTTCATGGACAGCATCGGCGCGCTCGGCGGCGAGGACTGGTTTCGGCTCGGCGATCGCGATCTGGCGTTGCATGTCGAGCGCACCCGTCGCCTGCGCCTCGGGCAAACACTATCCGAGGTGACCGCCGATATTTGCCGGCGCCTCGGCATCGGTGCCCGCGTGGTGCCGATGAGCGATGACCGCGTGCACACCCGTGTGCGCGGCGAGGCGGGCTGGATCGACTTCCAGGACTATTTCGTGCGCCAGCGGTGCCGGCCGGTGGTCCATGAGCTGGCATTCGATGGAGTGACGCTCGCCCGGCCGCACGCCGACATCACGGCGGCGCTGCGCTCGGGTGACGTGCGGGCGGTGATCGTCTGTCCGTCCAATCCCTTCATCAGCGTTGAGCCAATTCTCGCGATCCCCGGCATGCGCGATACGATCAAGGCAAGTGGTGCACCGGTCGTCGCGGTGTCGCCGATCATCGGCGGGCAGGCCGTCAAGGGCCCGACCGCGAAAATGATGCGCGAACTCGGCCTCGAGGCCAGCGCCGCCGGCGTCGCCGCACGCTACGGCGACTTGCTGGATGGTTATATCGTCGACCACGCCGACGCTGATGGGATCGGCAATGTCGGCGCGCGGGTCACGATCGCGAAAACGCTGATGACGAGCCTGCAGGACCGGGAGACGCTGGCGCGCGTAGCGCTCGACGCGGCGGACGCACTGGCGTCGTCACGATGAGCGACATCTGGGCGATCGTTCCGGTCAAGGAGTTCGATGGCGCCAAGCATCGGCTGTCTGGCCTGCTGTCGCCGCCGCAACGCCGCCTTCTCGCCGAGACCATGCTGACGGACATGATCGACGCCGTTGCCGGCTCCCGGCTTCTGGCCGGCGTGATGATCGTCACGCTCGATCCGCACGCGACGTCTCTTGGTCAAGAAGATCGGTGCGCGGATCGTGACCGATGGCGCGCGCGACGGACATACCGGCAGCGTGAACGCCGGTCGGCGGCTTCTCGCGAGCGAAGGACGTCTCGGCATGATCACGATGCCCGGCGACATTCCGGCCACCCGCGCCGGCGAGATAGACGCGGTGTTATCGGCGCATCTCGCCGCGCCCTCTTTCACGATCTCGCCCGCGCATGACGATCTCGGATCCAATGCCGTCGTCTGCTCGCCGCCGGAATCGGTGCCGCTTCGCTTCGGCGACAACAGCTACTTCCCGCACCTTGACGCCGCGCGTCTGCAGGGCATCGAGCCGACGGTGATCCGTCAGCCTGGAATCGCGATGGACATAGATCATCCGGTCGATCTGGCGCTCTTCCTGCGCCTGCCGCAATCAGCCGGCACGCGTACCCGCGCGCTGCTCGACGAACTTGGCGTGCCGGCGCTGTTGGCGGAGCGGGGTATCACCTAACCGACCGCCGCCTTCTTGCGCGCCGGCGTCTGCACAATCGGCGCCAGGCCGGCCGCGATCATGGATGCGGCTCGACGTTCTTCCGGCACCGGTCGATAGAGCGTGTCGCGCTGCATCGGTTCGCGGCCGATCGAGCGGATCAGCGCCTCCATGTCGTGCGGCGGAAACTCCTGGCCGTGCTGGGTGCCGGCGGCGCGCGAGATACTCTCGTTCATCAGCGTGCCGCCTAGATCATTGGCGCCGGACTTCAGGCAGATCGCGGCGCCCGCCGGCCCCATCTTCACCCAGGACGTCTGGATGTTTGATATCAGCGGATGCAGGGCCAGCCGCGCGACGGAATGCATGAGCACGGCTTCGCGGAACGTCGGGCCGGAGCGCGCCATGCCGTGACGATACATAGGCGCTTCCATGTGGACAAAGGGAAGCGGCACGAACTCGGTGAAGCCGCCGGTCTCGGCCTGCAGGTCGCGTAGCGCAAGCAGATGTTTCGCCCATGAACTCGAGGTCTCGACGTGCCCGTACATGATGGTCGATGTGGTGCGCAATCCTGCCTGATGGGCGGCGCGCTGCACGTCGAGCCATTGGCCGGTGTTGATCTTGTCGGGGCAGATGATGGCGCGTACGTCATCGTCGAGGATTTCCGCCGCCGTGCCGGGCAGGGTGCCGAGACCGGCCGCCTTCAGCCTGGTGAGGAATTCGCGAACCGTTAGTCCGAGCGTCGCGGCACCTTGCGTGACTTCCAGAGCGGAGAAGGCGTGGATGTGCATCTCGGGGACGATCGCCTTGATCGCCCGGCAGATCGTTTCGTACGTGGCGCCGGTGTAGTCGGGATGGATGCCGCCTTGCAGGCACACTTCCGTCGCCCCGCGATCCCACGCCTCGATCGCGCGACGCGTAATTTCCTCGATGGCGAGATCATAAGGAGAGCCGCGCAGATCCTCGTGCGTGCGGCCTTTCGAGAAGGCGCAGAACTTGCACCGGAAATAGCAGATGTTGGTGTAGTTGATGTTGCGGTTCACGACGTAACGCACGACGTCGTCACTGACCGCGCATCGCAGCGCGTCGGCGGCCTGCGTGACGTGCCGGTAGTCGGCGTCGCGCGCCGCGAACAGGCGCACGATGTCGTTCGAGGCGAGCCGTTCACCCGATGTGGCACGCTCGACAATTCCTGCGATGCCGGCATCGACGCTGCGGGCGAGCACCAGCGGCGCCGGTGGCGGCCTGGTGTTGCCGGGCGCCCAGTCATCGTCGCGCGCGAAGCCTTCGGCGTCGCTCATGCGCCGCACGCGGGTGGCAATGTCGGGAGCCAGCCAGTTATCGGCGGCGCGCACATAGGCGGGGTAAATTGGCAAACGGTTCACCAGCAGCTTGCCAGCGTCCGCACTCTTGCGGGCGAGCTCGGCAATGGCAGGCCACGGCGCTTCGGGGTTCACGTGGTCGGGCGTGACCGGCGAGATGCCGCCCCAATCGTTGAGCCCCGCGTCAATCAGCTTTTGATAAACTCCGGGCGACAGATTTGGCGGCGCCTGGATGTTCATGTCGGGCCCGAGAATCGAGGCGCGCCGTCGCAATCGTCCACAGCAGGTCGTCGAGATCGGGTTCCTCGGAATCGGCGAGCTTGGTGTCGGGCTTGGCCCGGAAGTTCTGGACGATGACTTCCTGGATATGACCATGGGCGGCGTGCAGATCCCGTATAGCCTCCAGCGCGTCGATCCGCTCGTCGCGTGTCTCGCCGATGCCGATCAGGATGCCGGTCGTGAACGGAACCTTCAGTTCGCCGGCCAGACGCAGGGTTTCCAGCCTGACTGCGGGATGTTTATCGGGAGAACCGTAGTGAACGCCGCCCTGCCTGCAGAGCCGCTCGCTGGTGGACTCCAGCATGATGCCCTGGCTCGCCGTCACCTCGCGCAGGCCGGCGATCTCCTCGCGCGTCATCACGCCGGGATTGGCATGCGGCAGCAATCCGGTCTCGCGCAGCACAAGCGCGCACATCGCAGTGAGATAGGAGATCGTCGTGTCGTGGCCGAGCGCCTTCAATGCGTCGCGGGAGGCCTGGTACCGCAGCTCGGGCTTGTCGCCCAGCGTGAACAGCGCCTCGGTGCAACCAGCGGCCGCTCCGGCGCGCGCAATGGCGAGCACCTCGTCGGGTGAGAGGTAGACAGGATTGCCCGCGCGCGGCACCTGCGCGAACGTGCAGTAGTGACAGACGTCGCGGCAGAGTTTGGTGAGAGGAATGAAGACTTTGCGCGAATAGGAGATTAGCCTTCCATGCGCGGAATCGCGCAAGGCCGAAGCCTCTGCCATCAATTCTGCCAGCGGCACTTCGAACCGCTGCCGTGTCGCCTGTCTACCGGCCGCCGTCACAATCCATCATCTCCGCCCGTAGAGGGTCGCATTTCGTTGCGAGAGGCGCTTGCCGCCACCCGCTGTCGGCCGCATGGTGTCGCATCGACGCCAGCAATGCAATGCAAGGAAGGACGCAACAAATGCTGATCGGCTTCAACGCCCCGACCGCCGGCCCCCTGTCGGCCGCGGATAACCTTGCAAAAATCGTGGTCGGCGCCGAGGCGATGGGCTTCGACTATGCGACGTTCAGCGACCATATCGTGATTCCGACCGCGATCGCGGCCGAATATCCCTACAGCGCCTCCGGGGAATTCCCCAGCGGTACCCGCGGCGAGCGGCACGAACAGCTGACGGAGATCGCCTGGATCGCCGCGAAAACGACGCGGCTGCGTCTCGTGACATCAGTCATGGTGGTGCCGCACCGGCCGGCCGTGCTGACCGCCAAGATTCTCTCGACCATTGACGTCCTCTCGGGTGGCCGGCTGACGCTCGGTATCGGCGCGGGCTGGATGCGGGAGGAGTTCGAGGCCATCGACGCGCCGGATTTCGATGCACGTGGAACTGTAACCGACGAATACGTGCGCTCCTTCGTCGAACTCTGGACGAAGGACGCGCCAAAATTCGACGGCAAGCATGTCCGGTTCGCCAATATCGGTTTCGACCCGAAGCCCGTACAGAAGCCGCATCCGCCGATCTGGGTAGGAGGCGAGAGCGGTCCGGCGCTGCGACGGGCTGCGCGCATCGGCGATGCCTGGTATCCGATCGGCACCAACCCGCAGAATCCGCTCGACAGCCTGACGCGTTTCAAGGCCCAGGCGGCGCGCCTGGGCAAGATGACCGCGGAAGCGGGGCGCGATCCCAAGGCGGTCGGCCTGAGCTTGCGCGTCACGGTGTTCGGCGAGACTGCGCCACCACAGGCCAGTGATGGCGAGCACCGCCTGTTTGCCGGTCCGGCGGCGCTGGTCGCCGCCGATATCCGGGCGCTGCGCGACATGGGCGTCGGCAGCCTCGATTTCGGTTTCGGCGGTTCGACAGCCGACGAAGTGCTCGCGGGCATGCAGAAGTTCCGGGCCGAGGTCTTGCCACTCGTCTAGATTCAGCTGTCGAGCTGGCGGATCAACGTCGCCCAGCGGTCGAGTTCCGGCAGGATCGTATCGGCTTTTCCGGAATCCAGGCTGACGACCAGGCGTGAGACGCCGTCGTCGCGGTCGCGCTTGAGCAGGTCGAGGTTCTCCTTGGCGCCCCAGATCGTGATCGGTACCGACGCGGGATCGCGTCCCGCCTCGGCTGCCATCTCGCGGAATTTTGGTAGCAGGGCCTGCACGTCCGCATACTGGCTGCGCGTGCGGTGGGGCATCCAGCCGTCGCCGTAGCGCAAGGCGCGCCGCGCGCCGAACGGGAAGGCGCCGCCGACGATAATCGGTGGATGCGGTTTCTGGACCGGCTTCGGCCAGGTCATCATCGGGTCGAAGTTCACGAACTCGCCATGGTACTCGGCCTTTGACGCGGTCCAGATCACCTTCATGGCCTCGACGCGCTCGCGCGCCAGCTTGTGGCGGCTT
>CAWAYC010000009.1:0-240475 GCA_963786115.1 uncultured Alphaproteobacteria bacterium | reverse complement strand
GCGGTCCGTCTGCGAAACGATCGATCCCGAAATTTGGATCGCCTGATGTGAACCAATTCATATCGGCTTCCAACCGTTTTGCGCGACGGTCGGGCTGGGCGCTCCTATATAGGAGAGGAAAATGCGCACATTCTTTCTTGCCCTCGCAACATCAGCCACAATCTTCGGCGGCGGCTTGGCTCACGCCGCAAGCGACGAATATCGCTACTGCCTGCAAGGCGAAGAGTTTGCCGGCGGAGGTGATTGCAACTTCACGGGCTATCAACAGTGCCAGGCCAGTGCATCGGGCCGAATGGCCACTTGCGGACCCAATCTTCGGTTCTCGAGCGTCATCCCGATGGCCCGGACTCGTCCGCATCATCATTGACAAGCAGCATGCTGCGCCGTGTTCGCGCCGTCTGCCGTTCGGAGATAATCATGCGGAATGACTACGGGGCGGCGCATGGCGCCGCCCCGTTAACTCACCACCGGCGTCAGGCGGCGTTCAGCCCGCGGCCGCTGCCGGGATATCGCGCTGGCGCTTCATGACGATCTTGTTGAGCGCGCCGAGATAGGCTTTTGCGGACGCCACCAGCGTATCCGGATCGGCGGCGCGGGCGGTCATCGAGCGGCCCTCATGGGCGAGCCGTACCGACACCTCGGCCTGCGCGTCGGTGCCTTCGGTGACGGCGTGCACCTGATAGAGCTCGAGCTTGGCCTCGTGCGGCACCAGCGCCTTGATGCAGTTGAAGACGGCATCGACCGGGCCGTTGCCTTCGGCTTCCTCGATCTTGATCTGGCCGTCGACATCGAGTTTCATGGTGGCGCGCTGCGGCCCATGGGTGCCCGCGATCACGGTCAGCGAGGTCAGCTTGATCCGATCGTGAGAGGCCGCAATCTCTTCGTCGACCAGCGCCTCGATATCCTCGTCGTAGATGTCCTTCTTGCGGTCGGCGAGCGCCTTCATCCGCGAAAACGCATCTTCCAGCTGGTTGGGACCGAGCTTGTAGCCCATCTCCTCCAGCTTGTGCACGAAGGCATGGCGGCCCGAATGCTTGCCGAGCACCAGCGACGACTGTTTCAGGCCGACCATCTCGGGACGCATGATCTCGTAGGTCGAGGCGTCCTTCAGCACGCCGTCCTGATGGATGCCGCTCTCATGGGCGAACGCGTTGCGACCGACGATCGCCTTGTTGTACTGCACCGGGAACGAGGTCGCCGCGGAGACCACCTTCGAGGCCCGCGTCAGCTGCGTGGTGTCGATCCTGTTCCACCACGGAAACTTGTCGTTCCGGACGTTGATCGCCATCACGATCTCTTCCAGCGCGGCGTTGCCAGCGCGCTCGCCAATGCCGTTGACGGTGCATTCGACCTGCCGGGCGCCGCCGGCGATGCCGGCCAGCGAATTCGCCACCGCCATGCCTAGGTCGTTATGGCAGTGAACCGAGAAGATCGCCTTGTCGGAGTTCGGCACGCGTTCGATCAGCGTGCGCATGAACGCGGTGTATTCCTCCGGCACGGTGTAGCCGACGGTATCGGGGATATTCACCGTGGTGGCGCCGGCCTTGATCACGGCCTCGACGATGCGGCAGAGGAAATCCATCTCGCTGCGGGTGCCGTCTTCCGCCGACCATTCGACGTCGTCGATCTGGTTGCGGGCGCGGGTGACGTTGGCGATCGAGGTTTCGATCACCTGCTCCGGCGTCATGTTCAGTTTCACCCGCATGTGCAGCGGCGAGGTCGCGATCACGGTGTGGACGCGGCCGCGCTTTGCGAATTTCACCGCTTCGGCGCAGCGGTCGATGTCCTTCGGATGCGCCCGCGCCAGGCCGGCTATCACGGCATTCTTGGAGCGGCGGGCGATCTCGCTGACCGCCTGGAAATCGCCTTCCGAGGTGATCGGGAAACCGGCCTCGATAACGTCGACGCCCATGTCGTCGAGCATCTCGGCGACCTCGAGCTTTTCCTCGAACGTCATGGTCGCGCCCGGGCACTGCTCGCCATCACGCAGCGTGGTGTCGAAAATGATTACGCGGTCCTTGTCGGACTTGTTGGCGGTGGTCATCTGAAAATTCCTTTTGGTGGTAGCGCTGTTCTTTTTCCGAGCGCTGAAGGGTCTGGTGATCTCGCGCGAACCCCTGAGTGCCCAGGCGCAAACCGCCCAGACGGCCCTCAGGGGCCGATAAGAAGCAGAAGCCCGCCAAGAAGGAGGGTGGGCGCCGACGCAGCCGGAATCGCCAGGGCGGCCTCAGCCGCGCCAGTTCGAACTCCGTACTTTTTGCTGCGAATCAGCATTGCCAGACCCTTTTGGAAGCCCGAATCCTCGGCCAAAACCGTTGACGGTTCGTTGCCAAGCGGCGTTCCGAGGCTGTTCTAGACGAATATGGCGGCCGGCTGCAATGCCAAAAGATGATCAGGATGGGTCAGGAAACGTGACCTAATTACCCTCCCTTGGACGGTGAAGTACCCTGCTTCTTCGCCGTTTTCCCGTGCGCCCCCTTTTCGTCGCCCTTGCCCTCCTTCAGCAGCGCCTCACGCACCTTTGCGAATTCGCTGCGGTCGGCCTTGTCAACTTTCGGGAAATGCAGGTCGAGCTTGTCGAGCGCGGCGACGATGGTCGAGCCGATCACGACGCGGGCGAACCATTTGTGGTCTGACGGCACCACGTGCCACGGCGCAGATCGGGTCGAGGTGTGACGGATCATATCCTGGTACGCCGCCATGTATCTCGGCCACAGCGCGCGCTCGGTGACGTCGGCCATCGAAAACTTCCAGTTCTTCGCAGGCTCCTCGAGCCGGTCGAGGAAACGCTGCCGCTGTTCCTGCCTGGACACGTTGAGAAAGAATTTCAGGATCACGATGCCGTTGCGCGAAAGGTACCGCTCGAACGCGGAAATGTCCTCAAAGCGCTCGCGCCAGATGTTCTTTGTGACCAGCCGCTGTGGAATCTTCTGCTTGCCGAGGACCGCCGGGTGCACCCGCACCACAAGGCATTCCTCGTAGTAGGAACGATTGAAGATGCCGATGCGGCCCCGCTCCGGCAGCGCGATCGTGCTGCGCCACATAAAATCGTGGTCGAGCTCCCTCGTCGACGGTTGCTTGAACGAGCTGACCTCGCAGCCCTGCGGGTTGACGCCCTCGAACACCGCCTTGATCGCGCTATCCTTGCCTGCCGCGTCCATGCCCTGGAAAATCAGCAGCAGCGACCAGCGGTCCTGGGCGTAGAGCTTTTCCTGGAAATCGTTCAGCCGCTTGCGGTTGGCCTCGATGATCTTCTCGCCCTCTTCCTTGTCGATACCACCTTTCTCACTGGTCTTGAGGGATTTTAGGTGAAACCGGCCCGTTCCGTCGACGCGGAACGGCGCGACGAACGGCTTGAGCTCGTCGGCGAGCGGCTGTGATGGTTTCTTGCTCATGATTTCAGGACCGGCTTGCGTTGCATTTTCAATCTGTCGAGCACGCTACCAAGGATGCCCTTGGGAAGGAATATGATGAACAGCACCAGCAGCACGCCATAGACGAGATTGTCCCAGCCGACCGCCTTGGTGCCGAAGCCGATGCGCAGGATTTCCGCGAGCAGGATGGTGATGATGGCGCCGACCGTCGGCCCTAGCGAGACGTAGACGCCGCCGACAATGGCGGCAAACACCATCTGCAGCGACACCGCGATGCCGGAGACGGTGTCGGGCGAGATGAACATCTGGTACTGGCAATAAAGCGCGCCGGCGAGCGCCGTCATCAGCGCGCTGATCAACGTGATCTTGAGCTTTTCGGCCGTGACGTTGACGCCGGCCGCGGCGGCGGCGTCCTCGTCTTCCGAGATCGCCTCCATGGCGTAGCGGCTCATGCTGCGGTCGATCCAGCGCCAGATCAACAGACCGGCGAACCAGACGAACAGCGCGATCAGATACCATATCCTCTTGTCGTCGAATTGCAGCGCGAGCAGGCTGTTTCCCGGGACGCGGTTCGGAGTGTAGCCGAGCGAGCCGCCGGTATAGTCGCGCGTGGCTGTTATCACCTGCAGCACGATGCCTGAGAGCGCCAACGTCACCAGCACGAAATAATGGCCGGTGATCCGGAAGCGGAAGCAGGGATAGGCCACCACCAGCGCCAGTACGCCCGCCGCCGCCATGCTCAGGGGGATTCCTATCCATGGCGAGACGCCAAGATGATTCCACAACAGCGCCGTGACATAGGCGCCGACGCCCATGAAGCCGCCATGGCCAAGCGATACCAGGCCGAAGCGGCCCATGATCGACCACGAGGTGTAGGCGAACGACCAGATCAGGATCAGCACCAGGATGTGCAGATGATAGGGATCGCGATAGACGAAGGGCAGCACGATCAGCGCCGCCAGCGCGACGGCCCAGCCGGCATATCGCGCGTTCATGAGCGCCTCGCGAACAGGCCGGCGGGCCGGATGAACATCATGACGATGAAGAAGGCGAAGGCGAGCACATAGCCCCATTCGAGGTCGGAGAACAGGCCGCCGAGCGAGATGATCTCGGCGAAGATGAAGGAAGCGACGAAGCCGCCGACGAAATTGCCGAGCCCGCCGAGCACGCAGATCAGGAAGGTGATCGGGCCGAACGACAGGCCGACGAAGGGATGCACGTCATATTGCAGCACCAGCAGGCAGGCGGCGAGCCCTGCGAGCGCGCCGCCGAGCGCCGAGGTGATGAGATAGATGCGGTTGGTATCGACGCCCATCAGCGACATGATCTGGCGATCTTGGGCGATGGCGCGGATCGCGGTGCCCGTAAAGGTGCGCTTCATGAAGAGATAGACCGCGACCATGCCGATCAGCGCCGCGCCAAACGACAATAATCGCGCGTAGCTGAAATGCATCTCGCCGAACGCCAGCACCGGCAGGCGGATGCCGAGGTTGCGAAAGTCGACGCCGAAGGCGACGGTCGCAAAGCTCTGCAGGATGAACAGCACGCCGCCGGTGGCGAGCAGCTGGTTGATCGGCGGGGCGGTAAGCAGCGGCGCGATGACGATATAATGCAAGGCCGCGCCGAGAGCGGCGACCAGGAGGATGGCGATCGGCGCCGCGGCCCAGTACGGCAGGCCGAAGACCTGGACGAGATAATACATGGCGTACATGCCGATCATGACCAGCTCGGCGTAGCAGATCCAGGTCACGTCGATGACGCCGAAGATCAGATTGAGCCCGAGCGCAAGCAGCGCCAGCACCCCGCCCAGCAGGATGCCGTTGATCACGGCTTCCAGCAGGTAGATGTCGAAGATGTCGAGGAATCCCTGCATCGCTCGCCCTGCCCTAATCCTAAACGCCCAGATACGCCTGCTTGATGGTGTCGCTTTGCGCCAACTCCGCCGACGTGCCGGAAGCGCGAATAGTCCCGGCCTCGATCAGATAGGCGCGATCGACCACGCGCAGCACCTGCTGCACGTTCTGCTCGACGATCAGGACCGTCAGCCCGCTTGCGCGAATCCGCTTCACCAGCTCGAACACCTGCTGCACCACGACCGGCGCCAGGCCGGCCGACGGCTCGTCGAGCAGCAGCAGTTTCGGGCTCGACATCAGTGCGCGTCCGATCGCGCACATCTGCTGCTCGCCGCCCGACATGGTGCCGGCGAGCTGATGGCGGCGTTCCTTCATGCGCGGAAAGAGATCGAAGACGAATTCCAGCCGCTCGGCGTATTTGGCGCGGGCGCGCGGCATGAACGCGCCCATCTTCAGATTGTCGTCGACCGAAAGCCGGGGAAACAACCGGCGGTTCTCCGGCACGTGAGCGATGCCGAGACTGACGATGCGATGCGCCGGTGTCGCCACGACGTCGGTGCCTTCCATCGTGATGGAGCCCCTGGTCGGCCGGATCAGGCCGGAGATCACCCGCATCAAGGTGGTCTTGCCGGCGCCGTTCGGCCCGATCACGCCGACGGCCTCGCCTGCCCTGACGTCAAGTCCCACGCCGAACAGCGCCTGAAAGCTGCCGTAGCCTGCGTCGACGGACTTCAGTTCGAGCATGCTTCACGCTCCTGCGCGGCGGCGAGCTTCGGCCGCCGCGACCTGGCTCGCATCCGCATCGGTGCCGAGATAGACCTCGATCACGCGCGGATCGCTTGCGACGGCGCTCGGCAACCCTTCGGAAATCTTCTCGCCGTGATCGAGCACCATCACGCGATCGACCACGCGCATCAGCACGCCCATGATGTGCTCGACCCAGATAATGGTGATGCCGAGTTCGTCGCGGATCTTGCGCAGCATGTCGGCGGCCTGGTCCATCTCGGTCTCGTCGAGACCGCCCAGGCTCTCGTCGGCGAGCAGAAGCTTGGGCCCGGTCGCCAGCGCCTTTGCGAGCTCCAGCTTCTTGAGGCCGGCGGCGCCGAGGCCATCGACGCCGGCATGACGACCGGTCGGCAGGCCGACCATGGCCAGCGCGCGCTCGGCCGCCGCGTCGGCATCGGCGCGGCTGTGGCGGCCCTGGCCGTAGAAGCCGGCCAGCGCGACGTTCTCGAAGATCGTCAGGCGATGGAACGGCCGCGGGATCTGGAACGTGCGGCCGATGCCCCGGTTGATGATCCGGTGCGGCGGCAGGCCGGCGATCTCCGCGCCATCGAACGTGATCGATCCGGCCGACGGAACGAGCGTACCCGACAGCATATTGAAGATCGTGCTCTTGCCCGAACCGTTCGGGCCGATCAGGCCCAGGATTTCACCCTGCTCGACCTTGAACGATACGTTGTTCACCGCGGTGAAGCCGCCGAACCGCTTCACCAACCCGTCCACCGTGAGCACCTCAGATACTCCGCTATGCGCCGCCCGGACTATTGGTTGCTGAACGTGGTGCCCTTCGGCAAAGGCAGCACGGCCTCGCGCTGCATCTGGCTCTTCGGCCACACCACATACGACTTGTCGTCGATGTACTGCAGCACCACCGGGAAGGAGCGTTCGTTCTGCCCGGCCATCGGCGTGCCCTCGCCGTGGAATTTGACGCCGTAGCCGAGCATGGTGCCGCCTTCCGGGATGTCGGTGTCGAGCGCCGCCTTGCGCAGCGCGTCGGGATCGACCCCGCCATATTTCTTGATCGCGCGGGGAAGCACGTCGTCCATGAAGACGAAGGTGTTGGAGGCACCGATGCCGACATGCGCGGAGCGGATGGCGACGCCGGGCTTCAATTTGTCGAACGCGTCGCCCACCATCTTGATGACCGGCGGCAGCTTGGGGTCCAGCGTTTTCGGGTTGGCGAGCCAGATCGAGATCGGATCGGTGTTGAAGAGGTAATTGGCGTCGGCGCCAAGGCCTTCCTTCAGCTTCTCGTAGACGCCATAGCCCGCGCCATGGCCGACGATCGCGCCAAACTTCAATCCCTGTTCGCGCGCCTGGCGGAATAACAACGTAATGTCGGGATTGTAGCCGGTGTGGAAGATCACGTCGGGGCGCGCGCGTTTCAGTTTCGTCACCAGCGCGGAAAGATCCGGCGCGGTGGCCGAATAGCCCTCCTTCATGACGACATTGAAGCCGGCCTTCTTCGCGCCGGCCTCGTTGCCCTTTGCCACGTCAACGCCATAGGCGCCGTCCTCGTGGATGATGGCGACCCGCAGATCCTTCGGCTCCTTGCCGAACTTGTCCTTCGAGTTCTGCGCGATGAAGTCCATCGTCATCATGCCGAACTGGTCGCCGCTCGCTTGCGGACGGAACACATATTTGTAGTTCTTGTTCTCGAACACGCCGGAAGAGATGCAGGTGGTCATCCACATGAACTTCTTCAGCTGCTCGACCCGAGCGGCCACCGGCACGCATTGAGCGGAGGAGAAGAAGCCGAGCACCATGTCGACCTTTTCCTGCTCCAGGAGACGCACCAACTCGTTGATCGCGATATCGGGCTTGCTCTGGGCGTCGGCATAGACCGCCTCGACCTTGTAACCCTCGACGCCGGTCTTGGCGTAGTGGTCGAGCATGATCTTTACGCCGGTGTATTGCAACTCGGAGCCGCCGCCTGCGAGCGGGCCGGTCAGGTCAAATATCACGCCGATCTTGATCTTCTTCTCTTGAGCATCGGCGGACGCCGCAATGCTCCCCACCGCCACCGCGAACAACAGCCCAACGAGCCGGCGCGCAGCCTTTGCCATCGGCATGAAATCCCTCCCTGGAAGATTGTGCACTGCATTTTTATTGTTTTGGTTGCGCCTATCACATTGATAGAGCGGACCGATGTCAAGCCGCATCGGCTGCGTCCGCGGCGCGCAGGGCACGCTCAGGCGCGGCAATGCACGTCAGGGTTGGTGCGTGAGATGGGCTTCGATGAAAGCAGTGACGAAGCGCGGCATCGCCGCGGTGAGATCCTCCGTGCCGCGCACCAGATGAATCCTTTCGAGTTCGGGCTGATGCTGCCGGGCGAGATTGGCCTCGATCCGCGCGCGCAACGCCTCGCCCGGCATCGCGACACGCAACAGCCGCATCATCGCCACCGCGTGACCGGTGAAGACACAATCCCAATGCGCAGCCGGACGGTAATCGTTCGGCACGAGACCGGTCTCCTCCTCGACCTCGCGCGTAACGCTGCCCTCGATATCGAGCGCCTCGCCCCTGACATCGTCGAGATCGGGCGTGCCGGCGGGAAAATAAATGCGGCCGGCGTTCGCCGTGTGCTGACCCATCTCGCCGAGCGCAAAGGCGCCGTCATCGCTGAGCAGCGCACCCATGCCAAAGCCGTTGAACACGCCCTTGTCCGGAAAGCCCCAGTCCCGCCACGCCAGGAAGCTGGCGAAATCGGTCTCGAAATAGCTGGCGCTGAAGCGCTCGCCGCTGAACACCGGGCTACGCCCGAGCAGGACCCGGCCGTTCCACAGCGCCGGCTTCTCACGCTGCTTTTCCGCGAAATGCGCGTCGATCTCGGTGCGCCGTGCTTCGGCGAACGGCCACGACCACGGCTTGACGGCCAGATCAAGCGTCGTGACGCGATGAATGGGCGGAGATGTCATGCCATTCATCGCTTCATTTCATGTCGCATGCTTTACTTGGCATTCATGCCGGTCGTCTTCTTGACCTGCTCGACATATTTGTTGGTGTAGGTCTTGGTGACGTCGATATTGGCCTTGGCGACGTCAGGCGAGCCTTCGCTGAACACCGCCAGCACGGCATCGGCGCCCTTCGGGTCCATCTTGCCGGTCTCCGAAAACATCGGAATCGTGTTCTTCAGCGCCGCGAGATAGAGCTCCTTGTTCTTGCCGACGATCTCCTCCGGCATCTTCGCCATGATCTCTTCCGCGGAATGCGAATGGATCCAAGCCAGCGTATTGACGATCGCAGTCGTCAACGCCTGCACGTCCTTCTCATGTGAGCCGACCCATGCCGCGGTCGAGTAAAGCGCGCCGCCCGGATATTCGCCGCCGAATACTCCAAGCGTATCCTTTTGGGTGCGGGTGTCGCTCAGGATTTTCAGGTCAGGATGGCTGCCCTGCAGCACAGTGACGGCGGGATCGAGCATCACGGCGGCGTCGATCTGGCCCTGCTCCATCGCCGCCACCGCGGTGGCGCCGAGGCCGACGCCGATCACCGCTGCGCTGGTCGGATCGAGGCCGTTCTTCTTCAAAAGATATTTCAGGAAGAAATCAGTCGAGGATCCCGGCGCGCTGACGCCGACCTTCTTGCCGGCGAGATCCTTGATCGAGTTGATCTCCTTGGTGTGCGAGGGCGATACCACCAGCACCAGGCCGGGATAGCGGTCATAGACCACGAACGCCTGCAACTCCTGCTTCTTGGCCGCGAGGTTGACGCAATGATCGAAATAGCCCGAGACCACGTCGGCGCTGCCGCCGAGCACCGCCTTCAACGCGTCCGACCCGCCCTTGAGATCAACCAGTTCGACCGCGAGCCCGGCCTTTTCATATTCGCCGAGCTGTTTTGCCAATACCGTCGGCAGGTAGCACAGGCAGGCCCCGCCGCCGACCGCGATCGTGATCTTGCTCTGCGCCGCGGCAAGGCCTGACGTCATCGCCAGCGCCAGCAACGCTCCGGCCAGCCGGCCAAACATCTTCTTCATGATTTCCTCCGAGTCTCAAGTTGGCGCGCACGATAGAGCACGCCGCCCGGCCTGAGAAGGTGCACAATGAGCTGCGGGCTCAGAACCCGATGCGGATGCCGCCCCGGCCGCTGACGATGGAGCCCGAATTGTTCCAGGCAAGATATTCGCCCGCGGCGAATACCGAGACGTTGCGGGTCTGCCACTCCACGCCAAGGCCGCCGAAGCCACCCCAGACATTGTTCGCGCCGGGCGCCGTGAAAGCGAGCGGTTGCGCGAGCAGGGTGGTGTTGACGGCATCGCCGCCAACCCGCTGAACGCCAAGCGCCCCACCGGAAAGGCTGATTAGAACCTGCGATGTCGGCGAGATCGGCGTGATCCGCGTCAGCTTTACCTCGGCGCGCTCCTCGACATTCTTTGTCGTGCGGCTGCCGGCCGTCAGCGGCGCGGTGGTACCGGTCTCGGTATAGCTGTCGAAGCCTGCGTAGAGATAACGCACCTGCACGCTTGGCGTCAGCGAATATCGCGAATCGAGCAACGCGCCGAGCGCGAAGCGATGGCCCAACGTCAATTCGGGACTAACGTACCGGCCGTTGTAGCTGGCGGTCGCCGTCTCCAGCCCGTTGGGCGCGAGGTTATTATTGATCAGCCGCGAAGTCGCGCTATGCAGCGTACCGCCCTGCACCGCCGCGTTCAGGAACGATGCGCCGACCGTGTAGCGCGCATAGACGCCGGCAAAGCCGAGATTGCTGTCGGTCGCGTCGTTGTTCGGATCAATGCTGTTATGGGTGCTGCCGGCACCGACGAAGACACCGAGACGCAGATCCGGCCGCAGCGGTTTCTCGACGCCCATGGCGCCGCCGAACCAGGTGGTGACATTGCGCATCAGCAATCCATCGGCAGACTGGATGTGCCGGCCGCCAAAACCACGGCCCCACACGGCGGTGCCGTCGGCGTAGACCGCGGTCGGGCTTTTGTAGGCGATCTGTTCGGAGGCATAGGCTGAGAGGCCGGGAATACTGGCAAAGGCGTCAGCGAAGCGCGAAACGCTGTCGGACGCGGCGAACGCGATCGCGCTGCTGCCGCCCGAGGCCGTCACGCCATCGAATGCCGGCACGATCGCGGAGACGCTGCGCGAGAAATCGGTCAGCACAGTACCGGCCGTCGCGAATGAAGTTGGATCGACCGAGGCGATCCGATTGCCCCAGACCACATACGGCACGGTGCCGGTCACCGTCGCCCCCGAAAGTGTATCGAAGGTGAGGTTCTGGTTGACCGCGCGCATGCTGACGGTATCGCCGCCGCCGCCGAGGTTGATGGCGCCGATAATGCGCGAGCCCGGCAGTACGGTCAGTGTGTCGGGTAGTCCCACAAACTGAAGCGCCGCAAGGCCGCCACTGAGGACACCGGAATTGGTCACGTTGCTTGAGCCAAAGGCCTGAATGCCGAAGCTGCCGGCCGAGATGGCGCCGGAATTGACCAGGGTCGCATTGTGCTGATCGACCAAAATGGCAATGCCGCCCGTACCATTCGCCGAAATGATTCCGGAATTGATCACATAGGCGTTCTGAAGACCGATAATCGCGACGCCGGAGGGCCCATTGGCGGCAATCACGCCCGAATTCGTCACGTTGGCATCCCGCGTGGCGATGATCGCGGCACCGGACGTACCGTCAGCCAGAATGGTCCCGGAATTAAATACATTTGCATCTCGACCGGCACCGATGCCGGTACCGGTGCCCGACGACGAGATGGTGCCGGAATTGACCACGTTCGCGTCTCGGCCGGCAGAAATTCCAACAGTGCCCGCGATCGTGCCCGAAATGACCCCGGAATTGGTGACGTTGGCATCCTGAAAAGCGCGGATCGCCCGCGCGCTGAAGCCGCTGACCGAAATGATGCCGGTATTGACCACGTTCGCGGTCGTGGCAGAGATTGCAATCAGATTCCCCAGAATAAGCCCTGAGTTGTTGACGTCGGCGGTCAGGGTGGCGGCAATGGCGGTGCCGCCGGTGTCGTTGGCTCTGATGAGCCCCGAATTGGTGACGGCGACATTCCGCAGCGCGTGAATGGCGACGCCAGTGCTGGAAGCCGCGATCGTGCCGGCATTGGCTATGGTCGCATCTCGAAGCGAAAACACGCCGCGGCCGCCGTCCCCGGCCGAGATGATTCCGGAGTTTGTCAAATTGGCATCTTGAAAACTCTTGATGCCGATGCCGCTGACGCCGTTCGCCGAGATGGTGCCGGAATTGGTCGCAAGGACAGTCTCGCCGGAGACAATGCCGATGCCGCCGCTTCCGTTGGCCGAGATGGCCCCGGAATTGATAACGGTGGCGGTGTGCTGATCGACGAGAATACCGAAGCCAGCGGGACCGTTGGTCAGGATGCTTCCGGAATTGATCACATAGGCATTTTGAATGGCGATAATACCGGTGCCCTGGGACCCGTTGGCCGAAATTGTGCCGGAGTTGGCCACGTTGGCGTCGCGCGTGGCCACAATGCCGCTACTGGAATCGTCGTCAGCCCGGATGATCCCGGAATTGTTAACGTTGGCATCTCGCCCCACCGCAATGGCGCTGTTGGCAGTACCCGCGGCAGCGATGCTTCCAGAATTCGTCAGGTTCAAATCCTGATTGGCGAAGATGCCCAGACTGCTGAAGCCGCTGGCGGAGATCACACCGGCCGTGGTGTTGGTCAAGCTTAGCGTCCCCAGATCCTGCAAGCCGACATTGTTGATGCCCCGAACACTGGTATCAGCGAGTGTGCCGCTATTGGTGCAAGTCTGATTGGTCTGGACCGGGGAACCGACGCACTGCGCATTCGCTTCGTCCACCGGCCAAAGCATCAGCGGCAACATGGCCGCCAGGAATACAGCCGCCGACATTCGGCAGCTACCGAAAGGCATTCCCAGCCAAGACGTGAAAATTCGCAAAATATTCCTCAAACGCTCATCAAAAAATAACGCCGAAGCGATCCGAGCGTTCGCGCCATGTTATTCAGTTCCAAGGAAACAGTCGATCGGGTAACCCAAGGATTGCCGGCCTATTTCAGTGCCTGTGGCAAACACGCAACGCGGGGACCCGAAGCAATCCCGGCATCCGGCGAACTATCCGGCCCGCCATATCGTCGGTCTCGTCATGGACGCTATCGGTCGCCGCCGCCTTCGCCGCCGTGCCCACCATCTCGCGCCGTGCTCGTGATGGTGGGCACGAGGAGCCTGTCATCGGGCGCGCGTTCGCGCGACCCGTTGGCTAAGCCCACCCTGCGCTTCACGCTCGCGGCAGCACCCTCCTCCCAATCACGATCGCGGCCGCGATCACCTCCAGCACAATCGAAAGCAGCAGGGCGGCCCCGTAGTCGCCGCTCCAGCCGCGCACGAGGCCGATCAATCCGGGACCCAGCGCGCCGATCGTCCCGCTGATCGCCGTGAACAGGCCCATGACGACCGTAAAGCTCGCTGCCTCGAACTCGCGATGAATGATCAGCGGCGGCAGGGTGATGAGGTTGCCGACGGAGAAGCCAAACACCGCAGAGGCCGCCAGAACCAGGCGAACATCGTCCGTCTGCCAGATCGTCAGCAGCGCCACGGCCTGGCTCACGAGCGATGCCGCCGCCGCAATCCGCGGATCGAGGCGATCGGCGATCATGCCGAGGAACAGCCGTCCCGCAATCGCCATCGATGTCATCACGCTGACCGCAAGCCCCGCGCCGACGTGACCGATCTTGGGCTCCAGCATTGCGATCTGGTGCACGATGAAGCCGACCTGAGCCATCACGCCGAACGCGAACGGAGCAGCGATCGTCCAGAACGCCAGCCGGCGCATCACCTGCGCGCGTGTGATGCCGTTGGGCGCGGCGCTTGCTTGCGATCGGGACGGCTCGTCCGTCCGGGGATCGACCGGACCGACGCAGGCCGACGGCGGGCCGATCCAGGCGACGGTGACCGGCACGAGAACGGCAAGCATGATCGCAACAGCGGTCAGCATCGCTGCCTGGAAGCCGACATGGGCGACAAGCAACACCAGCAACGGCGCAACGATGACGCCACCCGAGCTTGCACCGAGGAACGCAAGGCTGATCGCCAGGCCGCGCCGCTTCACGAACCACGAGCCCACCACCGCCGAGATGATGACCGTGCCCATGCCGACCCAGCCGAGCGACATCAGCGCGAATGCCGCGTAGAGCGTCCACGGCGCGGATGCGAACGCGAGCAGCGCCATCGACCCGGCAAGGCTTGCGATTCCCGTAAGCACGAGGCGCTTCAAGCCAAGGCGCGCCACGATCTCGTCGGTGAAGATGACGATCACATTGCCGATCAGGAGGGAGAGCGTGATTGCGCCCGAAATCAGCGAGGCCGGCCAGCCGTTGAGCCGCTGCAGCTCGACCAGGTAGATGCCCTGGCCGTACAGGGCGAACCCGAAGATGGACAGCGCCAGCAGGAAACAGGCGAGCACGACACGCCAGCCGGCGTAACGCGGTGACGTTTCGTCGTGCATGTGAGCCCCCAGCCCGGGCCGCTCCCTGCACGGCCCGGCCCTTCATGCACGCCTCACCCGCGCAAGGCGAGTCAAGAATGATGGATCAACTGTTACACGACTGCGGCGCGCTTGCCGTTCGATCTCGCAGCGAAACGAGCTGGGCTCCGCCGTCATTGCGAGCGGAGCGAAGCAATCCATCCTTCAACTGGCTGAGACATGGATTGCTCCGTCGCTGTCGCTCCTCGCAACGACGGTGTCCCCATCAGGTACAGCACCGATGCGCGAATCGCTTAGTCCCGCGCCACCGCCGCCGGCCGCCAGACCAGCAGCCGCTTCTCGACCACCGTCACTCCCATGTCGATCAGGATGACGAACGCCGACAGCACGAACATGCCCGCGAATACGCCGGCGACGTCGAACACGCCTTCGGCCTGCTGGATCAGATAGCCGAGCCCGGCCGCCGATCCCAGATATTCGCCGACGACGGCGCCGACCACCGCAAAGCCGACCGAGGTGTGCAGCGAGGAGAACATCCACGACAGCGCCGACGGCCAGTAGACATGCCGCATCAATTGCTGCTCGCTCATGCCGAGCATGCGGCCGTTGTCGAGCACGGTGCGGCTCACTTCCTTGACGCCCTGATAGACGTTGAAGAACACGATGAAGAACACCAGCGTCACGCCGAGCGCGACCTTGGACCAGATGCCCAGGCCCAGCCACAGCGCGAAGATCGGCGCCAGCACCACGCGCGGCAGCGCGTTGGCCATCTTCACGTAGGGGTCGAACACCGCGGCGACCAGCGGCTTGCGCGCGAACCAAAATCCGACCATGACACCGCTGATCGAGCCGATCACGAAAGCGAGGATCGATTCCCACAGCGTGATGACAAGGTGCTTCCAGATCGTGCCGGTTACGAACCATTTTACAATTTGGCTGCCGACATCAATGGGGTTCGAGAAGAAGAAGGGCGGCAGCAGGATGCGGCCGAACACCGGCACCGTGGTAAAGACCTGCCACAGCACCAGGCCGACGATGGCGACCAGCAATTGCAGCGCCAAGAAGCGTCAGGCGGGACATCAGCCGGCCTCCGCGGCTTGCGAGGTTTGCGCGTAACCCTTCATCACCTCGTCCTTCAATACGCTCCAGATTTCCCGATGCAGCGCGTGGAAATCCTTTTCCATGCGGATTTCCGAAATGTCGCGCGGCCGGGTCAGCGGCACCCGCCAGTCGCCGATGATGCGCGCCGCGGGCCCCGCCGACATGATCACGACGCGGTCGGCCAGCGCGATCGCCTCCTCCAGATCGTGGGTGACGAACAGCACCGCCTTGCGGTCGGCGTTCCAAAGCTCAAGCAGGAGATTGCCCATGATCTGCCGTGTCTGCGCATCGAGCGGACCGAACGGCTCGTCCATCAGGAGGATTTTCGGGTCGCGGATCAGGACCTGCGCCAGTCCGACGCGCTTGCGCTGCCCGCCCGACAGCATGTGCGGATAGCGGTTGGCAAAGGCGCCGAGACCGACGGACGTCAGCCAGCCCTGCGCGCGTTGCAGCGCCTGCTGGCGCGGCGCGCCCTTGATCTCGAGCCCGATCGCGACATTGTCGATCGCGGTCTTCCAGGGGAACAGCGCATCGGCCTGGAAGAGATAGCCGGCATCCCGGTTCAGGCCCACAAGCGGCTGGTCGAAGATCTTGACCGATCCGGCGGCCGGCTTCAGCAGCCCGGCGGCGACGTTGAGCAGCGTCGATTTCCCGCAGCCGGTCGGGCCGACAATGGCGACGAACTCGCCATGCTCTACGGACAGCCGGGCCTTCTCCACCGCGGTATAGACGCGCGCATCAGCCAATCGAAATGCCACCGTCGCGTCTTCAAGCGCGATTGCTGTTGGCTTTGCCGAATCCACCGTGGGTCTCCGAAGTTTGGGACAATGCCTTAGCCGCTCGCGCAGATAAGTTCAACGAAGCGCCGCGGCGTGGTAGTTGATGCTTACCCTCCCCTGGAGGGTAAGAGTTGAGGTCGCACCGGATGCCAGCCACGCCACTGATCGCCTATGCCCATGTCGGCAAGATTTTTGCCGGCGGCCGCGGCGCCGAGCGCGTGGTGGCGGTCGACGACGTCTCGCTCGACGTCGCCGAGGGCGAATTCCTGGCCATCGTCGGCGGCTCCGGGTCGGGCAAGACCACGCTGCTGCGGCTCGCCAACCGGCTGATCGAGGCGGATAGCGGTGCCATCACCGTCGAAGGCGAGGATGTGCGCAGCGTCGATCCGATCGGCCTGCGGCGGCGCATCGGTTATGTCTTTCAGAGCGGCGGGTTGTTTCCGCATCTCAGCGTCGCCTCCAATATCGGCATCACGCCAAAATTGCTCGGCTGGCCCGCGGCGGAGATTGCCGCGCGGGTCGACGAACTGCTCGATCTGGTGCGGCTCGACCGTGCGCAGTATCGCGATCGCCTGCCGCACGAACTCTCCGGCGGCCAGCGCCAGCGCGTCGGCGTCGCGCGGGCCCTCGCCGCAAGGCCCCGCATCGTGTTGATGGATGAGCCGTTCGGCGCGCTCGATCCCTTGACCCGCGATGCGCTCGGCGACGATTTTCGCGACCTGCATCGAAAGCTCGGCCTGACCACGGTCATGATCACCCACGACATGACGGAGGCGATCCTGCTCGCCGACCGCGTCGCGGTGATGCGCGGCGGAAGGCTGCTGGCGCAGGGCACGCCGGCCGAACTCTCCGACAGCGACGACGCCTATGTCGGCGAACTGCTCGGCACGCCGCGGCGGCAGGCCGAGCGGCTCGGGACATTGCTGCCGCGGGACGGCGCGGCATGAGTTTACTCTCCGATCCGCGCTGGGGCGAGGCGCTGGCGCACCTGCCCGATTATCTCGGCAACCATGTACGGGTCAGCGTCACCGCGCTCACGCTCGGTCTCGTCGTCAGCCTGCCGCTCGCCATCATCGCGCGCAACCATCCGCTGCTTCGCGGGGCGCTGCTCGGGCTTGCCAGCATCGTGCAGACGGTGCCGGGGCTGGCGCTGCTTGCGCTGTTCTATCCGCTGCTGCTGGCGCTGGCGGCGCTGTCGCTGTCGTGGTTCGGGTTTGGCTTTTCCGCCTTCGGCTTCCTTCCGGCAGTATTGGCGCTGGCGCTCTATTCGATGCTGCCGGTGCTGCGCAACACCATCACCGGCCTGCAGGGCGTCGACCCCGCGATCCTGGAGGCCGCGCAAGGCGTCGGCATGACGCCGCGGCAATCGCTGTTCACGGTGGAATTGCCGCTGGCGCTGCCGGTGATGATGGCGGGCATCCGCACCGCGGCAGTCTGGGTGATCGGCACCGCGACATTGTCGACGCCGATCGGCCAGACCAGCCTCGGCAACTACATCTTTGCAGGGCTGCAAACCCAGAACTGGGTGTTCGTGCTGTTCGGCTGCCTCGCCGCCGCCGTGCTGGCGCTCGCGGTCGATCAATTGCTGGCACTGATCGAAAATGGGCTGCGCGCCCGCAGCCGCGTTCGCGCCGCGCTCGGCGGCGTCGGCATCGCCGCGCTGGTGGCGGCAACCCTGGTCCCATCGATGGCGCTGACGGCATCGAGTTACGTGGTCGGCGCCAAGACCTTTACCGAGCAATATGTGCTGTCGGCGCTGATCGCACAGCGGCTGCGTGCCGCGAACCTTTCAGCCATATCACGCGAAGGCCTCGGCTCCAATGTGATCTTCGACGCGCTGGCCGGGAACGATATCGACGTCTACGTCGACTATTCCGGCACGCTATGGGCCAACCAGTTTCACCACTCCGATATCAAGCCGCGCGAACAACTGCTTGACGAACTGAAAGCCACGCTTGCGAAGCAGGACATCACGCTCCTGGGCGAACTCGGTTTTGAGAACGCCTATGCGCTGGTGATGCCGCGAAAGCGCGCCGAGCAGCTCGGCATTCGCACAATCGCCGATCTGGCCTCGCGCGCGCCGACGATGTCGATCGCCGCCGACTACGAATTCTTCTCGCGGCCGGAATGGACCGGGCTGAAAAAGGCCTACGGGCTTGCCTTCCGCACGCAAAGGCAGATGCAGCCGGATTTCATGTACGCCGCGGTCGCTTCCGGCGAAGTCGACGTGATCGTGGGCTACACCAGCGACGGGCTGATCGCGAAGTACGATCTGGTGGTACTGGACGACATCAAACATGCGATCCCGCCTTATGACGCGATGGTGCTGCTGGCGCCGAAGCGCAAGGACGATCGGGCGTTGCGCTCGGCGCTGCAGCCGCTGCTTGGCAAGATCGATATCGCCGACATGCGCGCGGCCAACCTGCGCGCCGCGGGCAATGATGCGACGAGTTCGCCCGACGCGGTGGCGAGCTGGCTGTGGGAGAAGATCGGGACGCGATAACCGGAGAAGCTACAACCCCTTGATCATGCCGGCGTCGATCAGGAGGCGGTTGAAGCGGCGGGCTTCGGCGCCGTTCTTGCAGTCATAGAACACGCCGCTACAGCGGAGCATGATGTTCTTCTGCTCCTCGAACGACGGATCGAGCGGAATTCCGGCGGCCTCCTGGATCACGAGGGGCAGATAGGCCGCGTCGATCGTGTCCATCACCACCGGGCTTTTGACCGGCTCGAAATTGACGGCGTCGATGGCGTAATAGGTCGCGTAATAGCGCGGGTCGTAATTTTCCAGCTTCTTGCCGATCCCGGCCTCGTCGAGGCCGGGATCGAGGATGTGCGGCGAGAATTCCGGCTGATGGTCCCCGTAGCGCACGATCAGGAACGGCTGCGCCGGGAATTTCTTCTTCAGTCCTGCGATGAAGGCCGCGTAATCCTCGGCGCTCATCGCCTGCCGGCGCAGATATTCGTCGACCACCGGCTCGTTGCCCGGCTTGCGCCAGGACGGCATCAGGTCCGGGCGAAACCGCGTTTCCCACGGAAAGTGGTTGGCGGCGAGATAGACGAAGGTGAACAGTGGCGTGTTGGCCGGCTGTTCGGCGATCAGCTTCAGCGCCTTGTCGTAGAAGAAATGATCGGGCTCGACGTCTTTGGCGCGGAGATCGCGCGCGTCGTAGAAGTGCTGGATCCCCGTCGTGGTCTGGAAGCTGCGCGCGCTCATGAACGCGCCATAGGCGGGATAGAGTGAGAGCGTGTTGTAGCCGCAGCGGCGCAGCGCCAGCGGCAGGCCGCGCTCGACGCGCCCCGAGGCGATACGCGTCACGAAGTAGGAGAAGCGGCCGAACGAGCGCGAGGACAACCCTGCCAGCACATTATATTCGGTGAACCAGCTCGGCCCGCCATTGCTCTCGGCCACGAATTTTCGCGCCACGCCATCGTAGGATTTGAAGTGGCTGCCATAGCCTGCCGGCACCTTGATGCCGTCGGCCTGACGAAGGTCGAAACTCAACTCGTCATGGATCATGATGATGTTCGGGCGACGGCCGGCCGGATGGCAGGCGTCCACAAGCGGCACCTTCAGGTGCTCGTTGGCGACTGCGTCGGATTCCATGAAACCGTAAGTGATGAAATCGGATACGGCGGTGACGCCCGAGCGGGCGAATTTCGACAGATAGCCGTCGTCGTAATAGCCGCGCCAGGCTTCGTCCGGCCAGGCAACGGAATACCCGACCAGCGCGGCGAGGCAGGCCAGCTTGCAAGTGAGCGCCGGGAGGCGGCGGATGCGGAACGGATCGAGCCACCACAGCGCATACATCAGCGGAATGGTGACAAGCCCCGCCGAGATCACCGACCAGCGCAGATTGGGGAAGATCGTAAACAGGAACGCCGCGGTGTCGCGATCGATCACCATCAGGTCGACGAAATTCGCGGTCATCTGGACCACGTCGTGCTTGAGCCGCGACAGCAGCACCAACACCACGACCAAGGTCAGCGACAGCGCGCCCGACAGCGCCGGCCGCCTCACCAGCGCGATGAACAGGAAGTTCAGGATTCCCCAGGATAGCAGGAAGCAGATGCGCGAGCCGAAATCGGTTTCGGTCTGCAGCATGAGGCCGAGTGCGGCCAGCTGCGGCGCGGCGACGGCCAATAGCCGCCAGATGCCGATCGCGGCGATGCCGCCGGCAATGGCGGTAACGGAGGGGCCTTGATTTGGCGCGGGCGCCATGGGGTTCGGACGCAACATACCCGGCGCAATGCATTGGCCTTGGCTGGCGGCGGCCAGGAGACGCACGAAGCAGCCGGAACCTGCGGCGTGTCACAAAAACGTAATGGAACAGTCATGCTCACGCAACCGAATCGATGCGTCGGGCCGCTTTCCATCGCGGATTTTGTGGTCGGCGACCTAACCGCCGCACAAGACGGTCACCAAAATCGGACAGGTCGAAGCCCTGGCGCCGCGAGACCGGCGTCAGCGGGCGTTTCCGGTTGTCGTGCCGCCTGACGGGCTGTCGGCCGGCGGCGGCGTTCCTTCGACCGCGGTCGATCCCGGTGTGCCGCTGGGGCCCGGATTGCTGGCGACGTGGCCGGTGTTCCGGGGGCCAGATAGTACAATCGCAAATACGAGAACGAAGGCCGCGACAATGGCCGCGAGTGTCACACCGCGTCTCGCGCCTTCGTGCTTGGAATCCGGCATGGAGTTCTCCGCGTTAGATGACCGGAAAGGCGCCCTTTCCTCTACGACAGACAACGTCCATCGGCGCGGTCGGTTCAACCGGTTTGCCCGGCGTCCTTTATCGGCTGCACGGCGCCAGGGCCTTGGCGGCGGCTTCGGCCTCGGCCCGCGTCTTGTAGATCGCGTCACTGGCGACCGTGATGTTCGGCGTATCGGTGCGCAGTCTCTTGTCGACGACCGTGCAGGTCCTGGTGAGCGAATTCAGCACGACATAAAATGCCGGCGTCGTGTTCATATCGGGGGTCTGGGCGAGGCCGGAACAGCCGAGATTTAGCAGGATGACGACGCAGAACAGGCCTCGCGTCATCGCAGTCTCCTTGATCAAAGGAGATAATCCTGGGACGTCGATTTGCGTTCCGGAGAAAGCCGGTTGCAAGGACCGTCGGGCCTGGATGGAATTCAAGCGGGCGCTACGCGGTGATCGCGGTCGATGCGCGGAAGCAAGACGAAGATACCGCGTACCGAAAAATAAGCGGGCCCCGGTGCATCAGTGGCATCGCGGGGCCCTATGTCTTCGTTTTAGCGAAGAATGTCTGGTACACACCAGTAACGTGATGGGATCTCCTCACGCGTGGCCTTTGCGCTTCAGACCCCGTGGATATGTGCTGAATGTTGGTTATCGTCGGCGCAATGACGGCTCACAGCTGTGCTTCACCTTCGCTTGCACCGTGACCTCGCCGTTAAGCGCGGTCAAAGCTTCTTACCCGGTGGCGTCATGCTCCTCACCCAGTGTGGGCCAACGGACATGTGTCCGAGGACATTTCTCCGAAAGACAGGAGCCTCCGAGAGACGTCGTCTCAAGGAGCTGATCTCCTCGGACGCCTGTCCACTTGCTGCGCGTCGTCGCGATCATATGATCGGATGGCGGTGCCTATGGAGCCCGAGGCTGATAACCGAAGACCCCAAGGTGCAGCACTACCAAATGCTGCGGCAGATGTCGGCGCGAGTCAAGTTACACTCTCGGCAAGAAATCGGCCTTATGCACGATGAAAGGCTTTCGATCAGGACCGTGATTTGCGCCTGATGATGCCATCGATGAAGAGAGTGCGATGGCCATCTATGTTCATGCGCGCAAAGCCATGAACCAGCTCGCGGCAAGCGATCTGCACGTCCCTCAAATCGGTCGCGCGAAGCTGGCCCGCGGCAAACGCTTCGGCGAGCGCGTTCTCTGTCAGCTTGATCATCTCGGCAATTGTCGCGCGATACGTTCGCCGCCTTGTCGCGATCGCAAGCCGCCGACTCGACATAATGTCAGCGTCAATCGTAGCCGAGCAGATGAAACTGCCGGCCCAACTGACGATGAACGGTGATGACGGCGCGATCGACGTCGCTGATCAGGCTGTCGCCGAGGACGACGTTCGGGATTTCCCAGTTGCGGCCGCCCCCGGTGTTCGGCAACACCTGAACACGAAGAATTCTCGCGGTCTCACATCCGGCTTGGCTGCGCAGCGCCTCGTTCGCGAGTTGCGTCAATTCAGCGTTGGTCTTTCCGGCCGTCGTCATCAATCCTCCCGTCAAGTGAATACGCGAGCCGATGACGCGCGATCGGCGTCAAAATAAGGCCAGAGCTATTTGCCGTTCATCCCGGCGGCATCAGGCCAAGCTGCCTGGCGATGTACTTGTCGATCATGCGTTTGGGCAGCACTGCGACCGCCAGATGCCGCAGCGGATCGGGCGTAATCTGGTAGCGCACCTTGGGATTGGGCCGCGTCAGCGCTCCAAAAATCGTTTCCGCGACAGTCTCCGCCGGCAGGCCCGTCGCGCCGAGTTTCAGCATGAACGCGCGTACCTTCTGCAGCGCCGGAAAATAGGGCGAGTTCTTGTAGGCGGAAATGTCGACTTCCTCCGCCTTGCTCCAGATCGGGGTCTTCACTGCGCCGGGTGCCACGACGATGACATCGATGCCGAACAGCATCAGTTCGCGGCGCAGGCTTTCCGACAATCCCTCAATCGCGTGCTTCGACGCCGAATAGGCCGCCGTCAGCGGATTGCCGTTCCTGCCGGCAACCGAGGATATCATCACGATACGTCCCTTTGGCCCCTTCAACGAAGGATCGGAACCGAGCAGCGGACCGAATGCTTGCGTGGTGATGATCGGACCGACGCACGTTGACCTCCATCTGGCGGCGGAATTCGTCGGCTGAAGAGTCTCGAGCACGGGCCCGGCGACGGCGATGCCGGCATTGGTGACGAGGCCCGAAAGAGTCTCGCCGTTCAGCGCGTTGCGAACCTCGCGCGCCGCCGCCAGCACCGCTGCCTCGTCGGTGACGTCGCAGATCAGCGGCGTGAAATTGGCGCCGAACTCGGATTTGAGGCGTTCGGCGTCGGCCTGCTTGCGGACGCTGCCGAAGACGCGAAACCCGCGGTCGACAAGCAGTTTGGCGGTGGCTCAGCCGATGCCGGTCGACGCGCCGGTGATGACGGCGGATTTCATGTTCGCTCCCCCCTGATGGTGCGGATCATGTAACCATAACGGAGCGAAGCGCAATGGAGTGGCGGCCGCGCTTCCCCTCTCCCACGAGGGAGTGGGGAAGGATCAGTCCCCCTACTCCGCGTGGCCGTCGATGATCGGCCCGAACAGCTGCCAGTTCTCGCCGCTGAATTTCATCATCTGCACCTGCTCGATCGGATAGAAATCCGTCGGCGAGTCTTGATGCGGATTCCCGGGATATAGGTGCTGATCTCGAAATCCATGTTCGCGACCACCTTCATGACATTCTCGCGCGCGAGATTGTCGCCGCAGCGCTTCAACACCTCGATCGGAGCGGTTGACGTGTTGTGTGCCGTCTTGCGGCCGTTGATGCCGCCATTATCGTTAATCATCCGGAAATAGGCGCTCATCGTCTTGCCGATGATGCCGTAGGCCGATGCCGGGCCCGAATACGGCATGATGTTGCCGATCTTGATTTCCGTGTCGGTGACGCCGGTGTCGTACCTCTTTTGCGCGGCAGCCGACGCCGTGGCTGCGGCGATGATCGTGGCGGAAAGTGCGACAGCCCTGGCAAGCGCCTTAATGAAATTCGTCCTGAAGAAATCCTTAAGCGTACGCTTCATGAGTTTCCTCCTCCCGTGACGGGCCAGGCGTGATGGTTTTCTGTCGAGACGTTTCCTCTTGTGAACTTGTCCAGGTGCAGCGCCGACGATAGCAGCCGGACCGGAATACCGGAAGCAGCGCCATGCCCGGCGATTTGCGATTATCAGGGAGTGTTTGTCGCGCTCACGACGGCGCTGCACCGCAGCACGTCGCACAAGACGATCCGGGCTCCGACCATTCAGTGAGCGGTTTGCTGCCCGGAACGCCGCGTTACAGGCATTTCGACGCCCACTGCCCGCTCTGGTTGCAGTGCGCTGTACTTTTGCGGGTTCCCGCTTAACGCGGGCGTAAGGGCCGCCACGGTATGGTGCGTTTTGGCTTCAAATATAGAACAGACTGACCAATGATGGCGCAACAGCCGGCTCATTCAATCATTGCCGAACTCGAAGACGCAGTCAGGGCTGGGTCGCCGAAGAAGCGGGTCGAAACCCTTCGGCAGGTGACCGACCTGTTCCTGAACGATGGCGATCGCCTCAACGACGAACAGGTCCAGGTTTTCGATGACGTGCTCTGTTTATTGATCACCCGCGTCGAGACGCACGCCAAGGCCGAGCTGAGCAAGCGCCTGGGGCCGATCGACTATGCCCCCTTCGAAGTGATCCGGTTTCTCGCGTTCGATGACGAGATCGCGGTCGCCGGTCACGTGCTGACGCATTCCAGCCGTCTCGGCACCGACACGTTGGTCGAGGTCGCCAGCACCAAGGGCCAGGATCACCTGCTGGCGATTTCGGCGCGCGCCAACCTGCCCGAAGCCGTCACCGACGTGATCGTCGATCGCGGCGAAGGCAGGGTGATCCGGAAGCTCGCCAACAACGCCACCGCGCGGTTTTCCGAGGCCGGCTATTCCGGCATCGTCGCCCGCGCGGAGCAGGACGAGGAACTGGTCGAGATCCTCGGGCTGCGTCCCGACCTGCCCGTCAAGTTCGTGCGCGACCTGCTACGGCGCGCCAAGGACACCGTGCGCACCCGCCTGCTGGAGATGGCGCCGCCCGCGCTCCGCGAGCGGCTCAAGGCGATGCTGAAAGACATCGTGCGCGAAGTACCGGCACCGCGGTCGTGGAATTTCGGCGTCGCTGAAGAACTCGTCAGGCTGATGAAGGAGCTGAACGAACTCGACGATGCAGCCGTGTTCAAATTCGCCGAGGAGAGGAAGAACAACGAGGTCGTGGTCTCTCTCGCGGTGCTCAACGACGTGCCGACCGAAATGATGGGGCGGCTGCTGGAAGGGCCGCGCGCGGACCTCATCCTGATTCCCTGCCGCTCCGCCCGGCTGAACTGGCCGACTGTCGAAACCATCCTGCGCAACCGCCCGGCGCCGTTGCCGATCGACGATCAAAGCCTGGCGCAGGCGCAGCGTGACTTCCGCAAACTCTCAATGGAGACCGCCCAGCGCACGGTGCGCTTCTGGCAGCTTCACAACAGGATCGAGAAGCAGGTACCGCCTGAGCCGGCACCGCAGCCCGCCGCCTCTTGACGCATCGATTTGGCTGGGGCGGCTGATCCGAAAAAAAGGCCTCAAGCCGGAAACAGCCGGCTTGAGGCCTCAATGCGTGCGCAGTTCTACGAGATCGCGCCTGCGCAATCTCGTGCTTGAAGGATCAAGTCTCAGTTCTTGGTCTTGTCGACCAGGCACCCTTCTTGATCCACGGCATCATGTCGCGGAGCTTGGCGCCGACTTCCTCGATCGGATGTTGCGCGAGCTTGGCGCGGGTCGCCTTGAACGAGGTCTGGTTGACCTTGTTCTCGAGCATCCAGTCGCGGGCGAACTTGCCGGACTGGATGTCGTTGAGCACGCGCTTCATCTCCTTCTTGGTCTCGTCGGTGACGATGCGCGGGCCGGTGACGTATTCGCCGTATTCGGCGGTGTTGGAGATCGAGTAGTTCATGTTGGCGATGCCGCCTTCATAGATCAGGTCGACGATCAGCTTCACCTCGTGCAGGCACTCGAAATAGGCCATCTCGGGCGCGTAGCCGGCTTCCACCAGCGTCTCGTAGCCGCCCTTGATCAGTTCGACCAAACCGCCGCAGAGCACGACCTGCTCGCCGAACAGGTCGGTCTCGCATTCTTCCTTGAAGGTGGTTTCGATGATGCCGGCCCGGCCGCCGCCGATCGCCGAGGCGTAGCTGAGACCGAGGTCGTGGGCGTTGCCCGAGCTGTCCTTGGCGATCGCGATCAGGCAGGGCACGCCGCCGCCGCGCTGATATTCGGACCGCACGGTGTGGCCGGGGCCCTTCGGCGCGATCATCAGCACGTCGAGATCGGGACGCGGATCGAGCAGGTTGAAGTGCACGTTGAGGCCGTGCGCGAAGACCAGCGCCGCGCCCTTCTTCATGTTGTCGTGCAGGTGCTCGCGGTAGATGTCGCCCTGCAATTCGTCGGGGGTCAGCATCATCACGAGGTCGGCCCATTTGGCGGCCTCGGCGACTTCCATCACCTTGAAGCCGGCGGCTTCCGCCTTCTTGGCCGAGGCCGAACCCTTGCGCAGCGCAATTGCCACTTCCTTGACGCCGGAATCCTTCAGGTTCAGCGCATGGGCGTGGCCCTGGCTGCCATAGCCGACGATGACGACCTTCTTGCCCTTGATCAGGTTCAGGTCGGCGTCGCGATCGTAATAAACACGCATAGTGGTTTCCTCGTTCAGGGGGCCGGAATCGGCCGTTTGCATCAGGCTTTGGGGTGGGTAGGACCGCCGGGCGCCCGCGAATTTCCGGCGTTGTCTAGAGCATTTTCTCCCTCAGGGGAAACCCTCATCTCGCATGGCGCGGTGCGGCATCATGCGTCCATGAAGACCGGGTAGAGCGAGGCCAGCAGCAGCAGGGCCATCACGATATTGAAGGCGCGGACGGCCGCGTGCGAGGTCAGGACCGGCCGCAGCGCGGTGCCGAACAGGGCCCAGGCGGTGCAGGATAACGCTCCCAAAACCAGGCTGAGCGCGACCTGGATCGCGATGTTCCAGGGAAAGGAGGCGATCGCCGCATAGGCGGTGATGGTGCCGATCACCATGACCCAGCCCTTGGCGTTAACCCACTGGAACAGGGCCGCGCCCCAGAACGTCATCGGACCGCGGCCGTTGTCCTGGTCCGGCGCCGACGGCTCCGCCATCGCGATCATGGCGGCAAGATAGATCAGATAGGCGACGCCCAGATACTTGAGGATGGTCTGCAGCACCGGATAGGCGATGAAGACGGCGCCCAGGCCGACGCCGACCGCACCGACCATGAAGGCGAAGCCGATGGTGATACCGGCGATGTGCGGCACCGTCCGGCGGAAACCGTAGGTCAGTCCCGATGACAGCAGCATGATGTTGTTCGGCCCCGGCGTGAAAAACATCACGACGGCGAAGATCACGAAAGCGATCAGGAGCGAATGCGACATGCTGCCCTCATGCGATCTTCGGCGCAACTTGCGGACGCCTGGACAGCAGCATGACGGCGATGCCGCCGACCACGGTGATCATTCCCGCCAGCCGCAGCGGTCCAAAGGTCTCGCCGAACACGATGCTTGACGCCGCGGAGCCGACGAACGGCACCAGCAGCGCGAACGGCACCACCTGCGCCGCCGGATAATCCCGCAGTAGCCGGCCCCACAGCCAATAGGCGATGCTGGTGGACAGGCCGCCGACGAAGAGCATGCAGACGATGCCGGTCGGCGACAGATGCGACAATGCCTGCCAGGTGGGCTTCGGCCCAACGGTCACGAACGTCAGCGCGAACAGCGGAATGGCAGCGCAAAGGCACAGCCATGCGAACAGGTCGAACATGCGCGCGCCCTTCGCGGGCCTCAGCAGCAGATTGCCGACTGCAAAGCTGACCGGCGAGATCATCAGCACGGCGAAGGCACCGATGCTGAAATCGTAGCCGACGGTGCCGCAGATCATCAAAAGGCCGATCGCGGCAATGCCGATGCCGATCGCCTGCATCCGCGTCGGCAGTTCGCCAAACAGGATTGCCGCCAAGGCAATGGTGAACAACGCCTGGCTCTGCACGATGACGCTGGTAAGACCGACCGGCACGCCATGCGCGATCGCAATGGATTGCGCCAGGAACTGGCCTAGAAACAACGTGAAACTGATCGCGATCAGTAGCGGCCACGACACCTTTGGCTTGCGCACGAACAGGCAGGGCACCGCCGCGATGGCAAAGCGCAGCGCCGTCATCAACTCCGGCGGCAATTCGTCGAGCGCGATCCGGCTCGCGACGAACGCAAGTCCCCAGATCACCGCGACCATGACGGCGATGCAGACGTCGGCCGGCTTCATTGACTTTCTTAGCTCTGTTGATCCGACTTGGGTTTGCGCAAAAGGTAGGTGCCGTGCAGCGGCGCGTGATAATCGACCGAGACGAGTGTGAAGCCGACATCGGTCAGCATCCGCTCGATCACCCAGCCGAAGGTCGAGTATTCGTCGCGCATGTGGGTGACCACGCTGTCGCGCTCGAAATCGTGATTCTTGATGGAAAAATCCGCCCATGCCTCGACGTCGCGCTCGACACCGTCGGGCATGCTGACGAAGACGATATCGCGCAAGTAGAAATCCGCGCCGGGTTTCAGTGCATTGTAGATCCGCGACAGCGCCACCGCCTTCCAGAAATCCGGCAGATGATGCAGCGTGAACTCGCTGACGATCAGGTCGTACGAATTGGGCTGATAGGCGAAGCTCAACAGCCCCGCCGACTGGGTGCGGATCGCCGCCTTCCGGTCCCGCGCGTAGATGTCGGCCAGGGCCAGCATCGCCGGCGAGATATCGATTGCGTCGACCTCGGCGCCCATCAGCGCCGCCTCGGTGGCCATCACGCCGTTGCCGCAGCCGATATCGGCGACCCGCCAGCCCGGCTTCACACCGAGCATGGTCAGCGCGGCGCGGGCGCGGAGGTCGTTGTCGTCATGCCGGTCGTAGATCGAGGCGACCGCGGTATCGAGCCCGAGCCGCCGCCGTTGATTGTAATACCAGTCGCGCGCCAACATGGGTCACATCCCTTCGGGCCCGCGCCCGATTGCCGCAACACCGGTGCGCGACACCTCGACAAGGCCGAGCGGGCGCATCAGGTCGATAAATTGATTGATCTTTGCGGAATTCCCTGTGATCTCGAACACAAAGCTCTCGGTCGTGGCGTCGATCACGCGGGCTCGGAACGCATCCGCCAGCCGCAGCGCCTCGACGCGGTTGTCGCCGTGGCCCCGCACCTTCACCATCGCAAGCTCGCGCTCGATCGAGCGGCCGGTCAGCGTCATGTCGACGACGCGGTAGACCGGGATCATGCGGTCGAGTTGGTGTTTGATTTGCTCGATCACCATCGGCGTTCCCGTGGTGACGATGGTGATGCGGGAAAGGTGTTTCTGGCTCTCGGTCTCGGAAACCGTGAGGCTCTCGATGTTGTAGCCGCGGCCGGAGAACAGCCCGATCACACGCGCGAGCACGCCCGGCTCGTTCTGCACGAGCACCGAGAGCGTATGCGACTCGCTCGGGTCGTGGCGCTCTTCGAGGAAATAGGCGGATGCGGGCTGGTTCATCTTAGGTCCCTGTCAATCTCTCATTTGACATGCCCGGGCTTGTCCCGGGCATCCACGTTCTAAAGTCTCCGCGAGAAGAAGGGCGTGGATGGCCGGGACAAGCCCGGCCATGACGACTTCTATCTCCGTACTCATACCAACACCCTTTCACCGGCGCGGCTAATCTCATCCGTCCCCACCCATCGGCGGAACAGATCGAAATCGATATTGCCGCCGCTCAGAACCAGGCCGACGCGCTTGCCCTTCAGTTTATTCTTTTCCTGCAGAGCGGCCGCAAGCGCGGCGGCGCCGGCGCCTTCGGCGAGGTTGTGCGTGTCGGTCCAGTAGGCGCGGATCGCCGCTGCAACCTCATCGTCAGTGACCTGCGCGATGCGCGACGCGCCCTTGCGGATAATGGCAACCGCCTCGGCAACGGGAATGCGGGTCGCCATGCCGTCGGCCAACGTGTTGCTGGTCTCGGTGGACACGACCGCGCCCGCCGCGAACGACAGCGCGTAGGACGGCGCCCCCGTCGATTGCACACCGACGATTTCCGTCTTCAGGCCCAGCAGATCGCGCGCCAGGATGCAGCCGCAAATGCCGGAGCCCTGCCCGATCGGCACGTAGAGCACGTCGAGGTCCGGCGCCGTCCTGAACAGCTCGAGCGCGTAGGTCGCGACCCCAAGCACCAGATCGGGGTGGAACGACGGCACCATATGGAGCCCGGCGAAACGGGCGCGGCGAACCGCCTCGTCCCGCGCCGCCTCGAAATCCTCGCCGTGCTCGACCAGTTCGGCACCAAACGCCCGCATCGCGCGGTTCTTCTCGACCGAATTGCCGTGCGGCACGCAGATCACCGCCGGCACGCCGTGACGGCTGGCCGCGAAGGCGAGACTCTGCCCGTGATTGCCGCGCGTCGCCGAAATGATCCCCGGCGTATTCGGCCGCTCGCGCTTCAGGCGGTCGAGATAGACCAGCCCGCCGCGCACCTTGAAGGCGCCGATCGGCGTGTGGTTCTCGTGCTTGACCACGACGGAGGTGCCGAGACGCTCGGCCAATAGCGGCCACGCATGCGCCGGCGTCGGCGGCACCGCCTGACCCACGATCGCGTGCGCGCGTTCGAGCTCTCCGAGATCAAACATCGTGTCTTCCAGTCGGCCTTCCCTCAATCGTGTCATCCCCGCGAAAGCGGGGATCCAGTATTCCAGAGACGCCCGCGAGCAACGGAGAAGCCGCGGCGTACTGGATCGCCCGGTCGAGCCGGGCGATGACAGCGGAATTTGTGGCTCGCATCCTCACACCAGTGCCTTGCCGCCGGCGAAGGCCGATGCGGTAGCTTCGTCGGTTGCTTCCGCCGGCAACAGCATTTCGTTGTGCGCCTTGCCGGACGGAATCATCGGGAAGCAGTTTTCCAGCGCCGCCACGCGGCAATCGAACAGCACCGGGCGCTTGATCGAGATCATCTCCTTGATCGCGCCGTCGAGATCGCCGGGCTTGATCGCCTGCAGGCCAACGCAGCCGAACGCGTCCGCGAGCTTGACGAAGTCCGGCAGCGCTTCCGAGTAGGAATGCGACAGACGGTTGCCGTGCAGCAGCTGCTGCCACTGCCGCACCATGCCCATGTACTGGTTGTTCAGGATGAAGATCTTGATCGGCAATTCATATTGAACCGCCGTCGACATCTCCTGCATCGTCATCTGCACCGAGGCGTCGCCGGCGATATCGATGACGAGGCTGTCCGGATGCGCGACCTGCACGCCGAGCGCCGCCGGCAGGCCATAGCCCATGGTGCCGAGGCCGCCCGACGTCATCCAGCGGTGCGGCTCTTCGAAGCCGAAGAACTGCGCCGCCCACATCTGGTGCTGGCCGACTTCGGTGGTGATGTAGGTGTCGCGGCCGCGCGTCGCGGCGAACAAGCGCTCGATCGCATATTGCGGCAGGATGATATCGCTGTTCTTCCTGTAAGACAGCGAGTTGCGCGCGCGCCACACGGCGATCTCCTGCCACCACGCCTTGATGTCGGGCCTCTTCGCCTCCGCCTTGAACACCTGCAGCAAATCGCCGAGCACGTTGCCGGCGTCGCCGATGATCGGCACGTCAACGCGGATGTTCTTGTTGATCGAGGACGGATCGATGTCGATGTGGATCTTCTTCGAGCCCGGCGAAAACGCGTCGACGCGTCCGGTGATGCGGTCGTCGAACCGCGCGCCGACGCACAGCATCACGTCGCAATCATGCATCGCCATGTTGGCTTCGTAAGTGCCGTGCATGCCGAGCATGCCGAGCCAGTTCTTGCCCGATGCCGGATAGGCGCCCAGTCCCATCAGGGTCGAGGTGATCGGAAAGCCGGTGGCTTCGACCAGTTCGCGCAGGACCTTTGACGCCTCGGGACCCGAATTGATGACGCCGCCGCCGCTATAGATCACCGGGCGCTTGGCGGAAGCCAGCAGCGCCACGGCTTTACGGATCTGCATTGCATCCCCCTTCACCCGCGGGCTGTAGGAGACATGCACGTCGGACTTGCGCGGCGGATGATAGGTGCCGACCGCGAATTGCACGTCCTTGGGCACGTCGACCAGCACCGGACCGGGACGTCCCGAGGTCGCGACGTAGAACGCCTCATGCAGCACCTTGGCGAGATCGTTGACATCGCGCACCAGCCAGTTGTGCTTGGTAGAGGGCCGGGTGATGCCGACGGTGTCGCATTCCTGGAAGGCGTCGTTGCCGATCAGATGCGTCGGCACCTGCCCGGTGATGCAGACGAGCGGAATGGAATCCATCAGCGCATCCGTCAGCGGCGTCACCATGTTGGTGGCGCCGGGACCTGAGGTCACCAGCACCACGCCCGGCTTGCCGGTCGAGCGCGCATAGCCCTCGGCGGCGTGGCCGGCGCCCTGCTCGTGCCGCACCAGGATGTGCTGGACCTCGCTCTGCTGGAAAATCTCGTCATAGATCGGAAGCACCGCGCCGCCCGGATAGCCAAAAATGTGCTGCACGCCATGATCGATCAGGGCGCGGACGATCATCGCGGCTCCCGTCATCTGGTTCGGATCGTGGCTGTTGTCGGTCATGGCTTGCTCCGGATGCGCTGTTTTGCGCGACTTCTTCGAGGTTCAGCTTTGGGAAATAAAAAAGGGCCCGAGAGGCCCCATGCACACCGCCTGCATTTGGATGGCCGCTAGCCATCCCCGGCGGTGTGCCTGGGTACGACTACGATAAGCAGTTTGGTAATAATATTACGCATGCGACGGCCAGAACTTCCCAAAGGTTGCGCGATTTATATCTGCTGACCCTCGGAAGTCAAGCGAGGGCGGCACAAAGCGTAGTTTTGGCAGCTTAGCGGCGTTCCGGGTATTCGGCGAGGGTGAAATTACTGTCGCGCGTTCACTCCGGCGTCATTACGGGCTGCGAAGCGAACTAGGGTGTACCGTTGCACATCGGAGAACCTCGAGATTCCGGACCTGGTCCCTCGGACCGCCCCGGAATGACGGCATCCACCCATCCGCTCGCCGCTTCCGGCTTCACCCATTCGAATTCCGGCAATTGGTGCCGAAACCAGGTGAACTGCCGCTTTGCATAATGACGGGTATCGGCGCGGCCGATTTCCGCGGCCTCTTCGAGCGTGATCTCTCCCTTGATGTGCCGGATCAGCGCCGGGACGCCGTGGGCCTTCATTGCCGGAAGCAGCGGATCGAGTTTCCGCGAGGCGAGCGCCGCGACCTCTTGCAGCGCGCCCGCTTCCAGCATCGCACCAAATCGCGCGTCGATCCGCGCATAGAGCTGATCGCGCTCCGGCGCCAGAAACAGTGCGCGGAACTCGCCGGGCGGCAGCAGCGGCGGCAGCCCCTCGCGATGCCAATCGGCCAGCGAACGGCCGGTCGCCTCCACCACTTCGAGCGCACGCGCGATGCGGGTGCGGTCGCGCGGTTTCAGGCGTTCGGCGGCCGGAGGATCGTGCCGCGCGAGTTCCGCATGCAGTGCCTCGACGCCGTCGCGCTCGAGCCTCGCGCGCACGCCTTCGCGCACCTCGGCCGGGATCGGCGGCACCGCCGACAGGCCGCGGGTCAACGCCTTGAAGTATAGGCCGGAGCCGCCGACGAAGATCGGCAGCCGTCTTTGTGTCCGCACCTCCGCCAGCGTGGCGGCGGCATCGCTGACCCACGCGCCGGCGGAGAAATTCACGGCGGCATCAATGTAGCCATAGCGGGAATGCGGCACGCGCCGCTCCTCATCGGGCGTCGGCCGCGCGGTGATGATGCGCAGATCGCGGTAGACCTGCATGGAATCGGTATTGATGACTACGCCGCCGGCTTTTTCGGCAAGTTCGAGCGCCAGGGCCGACTTGCCGCTGGCGGTCGGCCCTGCGATAAGCACAGCCTTGTTCAACCCAAGCGAATTCGCCTGCATGTCCCTCGTCGCGACGCTCATCTGCAATCCTGCCAACCCCGCGCTCGATTCCACCATCGTCGACGGCGCGCTCGCCGTACTGCCCTCGCCCGGATCAGCACAATGGCTGTTCGACGAAGTGGCGGTCGATATTCCATTTGCCGGCAGCGATGACATCAGGGCGATCGAAAACCGCCTGCGCCAGGCCCGCGGCGACCTGCCGATCGACATTGTCGTGCAACCGGCAGCGTTCAGGCGCAAGAAGCTTTTTCTCGCGGACATGGATTCCACCATGATCGGCCAGGAATGCATTGACGAACTGGCCGATTTCGCCGGGCTGAAGGCGCATGTCGCTGAAATCACCGAACGCGCTATGCGCGGCGAGATCGAGTTTGAGCCGGCGCTGCGCGAGCGCGTCGCGCTTCTGAAGGATATGCCGGTCAGCGTGGTCGATGAAGTCCTGAAAGAACGCATCACGGCGACGCCGGGCGGCCGCGAGCTGGTCATGACCATGCGGGCCCACGGCGCCTATACCTGCCTGATCTCGGGCGGCTTCACGCTGTTCAGCAAAGCGGTCGCCGCAAGAATTGGATTTCAGGAAAACCGGGCCAATGAATTGAAGGTTCACGACGGCAAACTGACCGGCGAGGTCACCGAGCCGATCCTCGGCCGCGCCGCCAAGCTCGCGACGCTGATCGAACTGCGCGAGTCCTTCGATCTCGATGAGATCGACACGCTGGTCACGGGTGACGGCGCCAACGATCTCGGCATGATCGAAGCCGCAGGGCTCGGCGTTGCCTACCACGCCAAGCCGGCGGTTGCGGCTGCCGCCGCGGCCCGGATCGACCACGGCGATCTCTCCGCGCTGCTCTACGCGCAGGGCTATCGGCGGGAGGAGTTTGTGGAGGGGTAGTCCGCGACAGCTCAGTCGCATGCCCGGCTTGATCCGGGCATCCAGTACGACGAGGCGTGCCTACTGCACGCTCAGCGCCACGAACCGAAGTTCGCCGTCGCCATTGGCGACGAGTAGCAGCACGGACTTCTTGCCGTCCTTCTTCAACTGGTCGACGCGCTTCTTGATGTCGGCGGCATTGCTCACGGCTTCCTGCGCCACCTCGACAATGACGTCGCCGGCGGAGAGGCGCTTCTCGGCGGCGTCCGAGGTGCCGTCGACGCCGGTGACGATGACGCCCTTGACGCTCTCCTTGATCTTGTACTTGGTGCGCAGATCCTTGCTCAGCGTCGCCAGATCGAGGCCAAGCGCCTTTTGCGTCACCAGTTTCTCGGCGGGCTCATCCTTGGGCTTGGCGTTGGCCTGCTGCACCTTGTCGGTATCTTCCAGCCGCCCGAGCGTGACCTTCCTGGTTTCCTCGTTGCCCTTGCGGATGATGACGACATCGACTTCCTTGCCGACCGCGGTGTCCGCGACCACGCGCGACAGATCCTTCGGGTCCTTGACCTCCTTGCCGTCGAATTTGACGACGACATCGCCCGGCTCGATGCCGGCAGGCTTGGCCGGGCCCTTTTCGTCGACGCCGGCGACCAGCGCGCCACGCGCCGGCTTGATGTTGAGGCTTTCGGCGATTTCGTCAGTGACCTGCTGGATGCGGACGCCAAGCCAGCCGCGGCGCAGTTCGCCGAACTGGCGGAGTTGATCGACCACGCCGGCGACCGTCTTCGACGGCACTGCGAAGCCGAGACCGATCGAGCCACCGGTCGGCGAGATGATCAGCGTGTTGACGCCGACGACTTCACCATCGAGGTTGAACAGCGGACCGCCGGAATTGCCGCGATTGATCGACGCGTCGGTCTGAATGTAATTGTCGTACGGGCCCTGACTGATGTCGCGGTTGCGCGCCGAGACGATCCCGGCAGTGACGGAGCCGCCGAGGCTGAACGGGTTGCCGATCGCGATCACCCATTCACCGAGACGCAGCTTGTCGGAATCGCCGAACTTCACCGCGATCAGCGGCTTCACCGGCTTGAACTTCAGCACCGCGAGGTCGGTCTTCTTGTCGACGCCGACCAGTTCGGCCTTGATCTTGGTGCCGTCGTTCATGATGACGTTGATTTCGTCGGCATCCGCAATGACGTGATTGTTGGTGACGACAATACCCGAAGTGTCGACGATGAAGCCGGAGCCGAGCGAATTGGTCTTGCGCGGCTGCATGTCGCCGTTCTTTTCGCCGCCCTTGCCGCCGGGTCCACGGCGGTTCTTGAAGAAGTCGTCAAAGAATTCCTCGAACGGCGAGCCCGGCGGCAGTTGCGGCATCGCCCTGTCGCCTCCGCCCTTGGCTTCAACGGTCTGGGAGGTCGAAATATTGACGACGGCGTCGATCACCTTCTCGGCGACGTCGGCGATGCCGTCCGGACCTCGCGCATGGGCCGGCGCTGACGCGAGCATGCTCGCCGCGCCGATCGCGACCGCGGCTCCCATCAGGCGCAGGCGACGGCTCAAGGCAGGTTTGGCACCGGTCATATCAGCGTATCTCCAGGCGAACGTTCTAAATTAGCGCCCACAGTGCGCCCGAACGGGGTATTGGCGCAAGCATTTGAGCCGGACATTTCGGCGAAAAACCGGTCCCCGGCGGCTCACGATTTTGTTGAACTGCACGTGTTCCAAATTCGTCCGTCATGGCCGGACTCGTCCCGGGCATGGCAAACCCGATGGACTACCCTTACCGCCTGACCACCCAGATCAGGATCAAACCCACCACTGCCGAGCCGATGCCGACGGCGCGAAGGATGTTGTCGGGCGTCGCCAGCGCGCTTTTCATCGCCCGCCGCATCCAGGCCGGGCTCGCCGCGAACATCAGCCCTTCCAGCACGAACAGGATACCCACACCGATGAGGAAGTCGGCGAACGCTATGGACCTCATCGGATAACAACCTCCCGTTCGATCTTTTCTTTTTGGTAACGGCGACGCGCAATGCGCGTCGCCGTGAATATGTTCTTACGGCTTCGGTGCGGCCGCCGCAGCGGCTGGCGGTGCCCCGGACGGATTAGCAAAGAACCTGAAGAACTCCGAATCCGGCCGCAACAGGAACCGGGTGTCGTTGCTCTTCAACCCGTTTTCATAGGCGGTCATGGAGCGATAGAACGCGAAGAAATCCGGATCCTTGCCGTAGGCTTCGGCGAACAGACGGTTACGCTCGGCGTCGCCCACGCCGCGGGTCTGCTCGGCGGTCGAATTGGCCTCGGCGACGATCACGGTCGCCTCGCGATCGGCCTTCGACCTGATCTCCTGCGCACTCTGGGCGCCCTGAGCGCGGAATTCGGCGGCTTGGCGCTGCCGCTCGGTCTGCATCCGCTGGTAGACCGCCTGGCTGTTCTGCTCGGGCAGATCCGCACGCCTGATCCGCACATCGACCACCTGGATGCCGTAGCCATCGGCTTCCCTGTCGAGCTGCTCACGGATCCGCGACATCAGGGCTTCGCGCTCGTCACGCACCACCGTGATGAAGGTCACCTCGCCGAGCACCCGGCGCAGCGACGCGTTCAACAACGTCGTGAGCTGGACGTTGGCGGCCTGGATCGAGCCGACGCTCTGGTAAAACCGCAGCGGGTTCTTGATCCGATAGCGGGCGAAGGCGTCGACCACCAGCCGCTTCTGATCGGAGGCGATCACTTCCTGCGAAGGGTTTTCCAGATCGAGAATGCGCTTGTCGATCGAGATCACGCTGTCGATGAAGGGTGCCTTGAAATTCAGGCCCGGTTCGGTGACGACCCGAACGGGCTCACCGAGCCGCACCACCAGCACCTGCTCGGTCTGCGCGACGGTGAAGAAGGAGCTGTAGCCGACGACAATGACGACGAACAGCGCGATCAGGGCAACAATGCCTGCAACAGGAGACCTCATCGTGTGCCTCCACCCTGCTGCGTCGGGGCCGGCGTCACGGGACGCCGCGGCGACAACTCGCTCAGCGGCAGATACGGCACGAGGCCCTGCCCCGACGATCCGCCGTCATAGACGAGCTTCTCCGAACCGCCGAGGATACGTTCCATTGTCTCCAGATAAATGCGTTGCCGCGTCACGTCGGGCGCCTTCTTGTATTCTTCATAGACTTTGAGGAATCGAGCGCTTTGGCCCTTGGCCTCGGCGACCGCCTGCTCCTTGTAGCCTTCGGCTACCTGCAGGATCTGCGCGGCGCGTCCGCGGGCTTCCGGGACGACCCGGTTGGCATAGGTCTGGGCCTCGTTCTGCAACCGCTCGAGATCGGCGCGCGCCGCCTGCACGTCGCGGAACGCATCGATCACCTGCGCCGGCGGATCGACTTTCTGCATCTGTACCTGCGTCACCAGAACGCCCGAGCCGTAGTTGTCCAGCGTCTTCTGCATCAATTCCTGCACGGCGGCCTCGTTGGTGGTGCGCGCACCGGTTAGGATCGGCTGAATGTTGGAGCGGCCGACCACCTCGCGCATCGCGCTTTCAGCGACCGCTTTGACGGTGCCTTCCGGGTTCTGGATGTTGAAGAGATAGTTGCCGACGCCGTCGGGCTTGATTCGCCACAACACCGTGAAATCGACATCGACGATGTTCTCGTCGCCGGTCAGCATCAGGCTTTCTTCCGGGACATCGCGCATGGTCCGCCCGCGCCGCGCCGGATCATCGATCAGCGTCATGCCGATCGAGATGGTGGAGACGCGCAGCGCCTTCGGCAGCAGCACGGTCTCGATCGGATAGGGCAGATGATAGTTCAGGCCGGGCTGTACGGTGCGCACATGCTTGCCGAAGCGCAGCACGACGCCGAGCTCTTCGGACTGGACGCGGAAGAATCCGGACAGGCCCCAGATCGCCAGCGCGCCGATCAGGACCAGCGCGATGCCCATGCCGCTGAAATGTCCGCCGGGGAGCAACTGCTGCAGCCGGTCCTGGCCGCGGCGCAGAAGGTCCTCAAGATCCGGCGGCCGTGGCCCGACCGATTGCGGACCCGAGCCCCATGGCCCTTTCGGACCCGAGCCCCAGGGGCCCCCGCCTTGATTCTTCCACGGCATCAACGATCTCCTCGGCAAGCCCAGAGCCTGTTCTGACCGCATCAGAACAGGCTCCAGTCTCCTGTTATCGACGCGTTTTCTTCACGCGAACCGGTATCCACTTCGCTTGAAAACGCTATCCAGACCGGGATGCCCGGCCCTAAATGTCCGCCCGGCTTTATAGGGGACCGCCCGGGCCCTTACAACGCAAGCTTCCCACCAGAAGGAGCTATGCTCGGTGCCATAATTGTCAATGCAAACATTGGTTAAGCGCAGTTAATGCGCCAGTTAATGTTGCCTGCGCCGACGATATGTCACATAGGAAAAGTCGGCGCTATCGTCCGGCCCGGCGGGATTTCGCACGCGCGCCACCTCTTCCCAGTCCGCCGCATCAATGGCAGGGAAAAGCGTGTCGCCCTCGGGTCTGGCGTGCACTTCGGTGATTTCCAACCGATCAGCGCTGGCCATCCACTGCGCATAGATTTCCGCGCCACCGATCACGGCGATCTCAGTGGCGAAACGCCGCAGCGCATCTCCTTTGGCGATCGCGCGAGCATCGGCGAAGGAATGCGTCACTACGACGCCGGCAGCGCGATAATCGAGGTCGCGTGTGACCACGATATTGGTGCGTCCCGGCAGCGGCCGGCCGATCGAAACGAAGGTCTTGCGTCCCATCACCACCGGCTTGCCCGATGTCAACGCCTTGAAGCGTTTCATGTCGGATCTGATCCGCCAGGGGATCGCGCCTTGCGAACCGATCACACCGTTCTCGGCGATCGCGACGACGAACACCACCTGCATCAGCGTTCGCCTTTCGCAAGTGCCGCGAGCGCCGGACCGCTCACCCGGCATATGGTCCACTGGTCCATCAGGACCGCACCGAGTGACTTGTAGAATTCTATCGACGGCGTGTTCCAGTCCAGCACCGCCCACTGCAATCGCGACCAACCGTTCGCCACGCATTGGTTCGCGAGGTGCGTCAACAGCGCCTTGCCGATGCCCTTGCCGCGCAACGCCGGGCGGACGAACAAATCTTCCAGATAGATGCCGGACCGGCCGCTGAAGGTGGAGAAATTGAAAAACCACACCGCGAAGCCGGCCGGCTCGCCCTGCCATTCGGCGATCTCGCAGAACAGCCGCGGATTGTCGCCGAACAGCGCCGCGGCGATGTCGACTTCGGTGGCTTCGACTTCGTGCAGCAGTTTTTCGTACTCGGCGAGCTCGCGAACAAACGAGTAAACGAGTCCCGCTTCATGCGATCGGGCGCGGCGGATGGTGAGGGACATTCAATCGCTCACACCGCGACCTCGGCCTTGATATGCGGATGCGGATCGTAGCCTTGCAGCGAGAAATCTTCATAACGGAAGGCGAAAATGTCCTTCACCTCTGGATTGATCTTCATGACCGGCAACGGACGCGTCGGCCGCGTCAGCTGCAGCCTGGCCTGCTCGAGATGGTTCGAATAGAGATGCGCGTCGCCAAGCGAGTGGACGAAGTCGCCGGGCTTCAATCCCGTGACCTGCGCGACCATCATGGTCAACAGTGCATAGGATGCGATGTTGAAGGGCACGCCAAGGAAGACATCGGCCGAACGCTGATAGAGCTGGCAGGATAACTTGCCGTTCGCGACATAGAACTGGAACAGGCAGTGACAGGGCGGCAGCGCCATCCTGTCCACATCGGCCGGATTCCATGCGCTCACGATCAGCCGCCGGGAGTCCGGATTGCGCTTGATCATGTCGATGACGTTGGAAATCTGGTCGATGCTGCGCCCATCCGGCGCCGGCCACGATCGCCATTGCGAGCCGTAGACCGGGCCGAGATCGCCGTTGGCGTCGGCCCATTCGTCCCAGATCGAAACCCCATTGTCCTTGAGATATTTGATGTTGGTATCGCCGGCCAGAAACCACAGCAACTCGTGCACGATCGCCTTCAGCGGCAGCCGCTTGGTGGTCAGCATCGGAAAGCCGGCCGACAAGCTGAAGCGCATCTGATGGCCGAAGATTGACAGCGTGCCGGTCCCGGTGCGGTCGTGCTTCTCGGCGCCATCGGCGAGGATGCGTTCGAGCAGATCGTGGTACTGGTTCATGGCGTCGGTTTCGGGCCTCTCAAGAAGGCGAATTTAACGGCCGAAGCCGCCGATCGACAGCGCCGATTCGGCTGCCGATGGCGATTATACCCGAAAAAATGATGGTCCGGTTCGCAAACGGCAAGGACGGAACCTGCGTTCCGCGGTGCCTGTCGGGCGACTGCAACTGGATCACTCCATCGAAATTCCAGCGTCCTTGATCACGCCGGCCCATTTTGAGAGTTCGGCGGTCACGAACGTTCTGAGCGCCTCGGGCGGCCGGGCGTCGATCGTGACGCCGCTCGCCCCAATCAGAGCAGCCACCTTGGGATCGCCAACAATGGCAAGAACCGCCTCGGACAGCGTCGACTGCACATCGATCGGCGTTCGAGCCGGCGCGAACAGCGCGATCCAGCCATCCGCCTCTGCGCTGGCGACACCTTCGGCGCCAAGCAGCGGCAATTGAGGCAGTGCTGGGGAGGGTTGCGCCGAAGCGACCGCCAGCGCCTGAATGTCGTTCGAGCGCACCAGACCGAGCACACCCGCCACGGTGGCGAAGGCCAGATCGACCTGTCCGCCGGTGAGATCCTGCGCCAGCGGACCGACCCCGCGATACGGCACGTGCACGATCTTGAGCCCGGTGCGCAGCTTGAACAATTCGAGCGCCAGATGCGATGCCGACCCTACCCCGCTGGAACCACCGTTGAGACTTCCCGGCTGCCTTTGCGCGTAGGCGATCAGCTCGCGGACGTTCGCGACACCGAGGCCCTTGCGCACGACCAGCAGGTGCTGAAGATCACCGATGCCGGCGATCGGCGCGAAGTCACGCACCGGATCGTAGCCGACCTCCTTCAGCAGGCCGGGATTGGAGCCATGGGTCTGATTGCTGCCGAGCAGCAGCACGTGGCCGTCGGGCTCGGCGCGGGCGACGTAACGGGTGCCGATCGTCGCGGCCCCACCCGCCATGTTCTCGACGACAACGGACCAGTCCTGACGCACCGATAGTTCGTGCGCGATGGTCCGTGCCACCGGGTCGAGCGAGCCGCCGGCCGGATAGGGAACCACAATCGAGATCGGCCGCTTCGGAAATCCCTGCGCTTTGGCAACCGGCGCAATCATCATTGCGCCTGCAAGCGGTAGAAAGGCGCGGCGCGAGAGCCCCTGTCTCATCCATTAGCTCCTTGTTTACGGCTGCGACTACGTCTGCTCGCCGCGGTTCCCTGCCCGGTCTCCTCGTTGCCGCGCGGCAACGAGGATTTCGGGGCTCAAGGGCAACCGCAGCGTCGCAAGTCGGGAGGCCATCGCAGATGAAATCGCGAAGTACTATGCAGGCGAGCCGGCAAAGCGGGAGCTTTATATCGCCGATCTCGCCATCCGCGACCTCAACTCTCTGATTCGACGAACACTTCGTCGCGCTTCTTGCGCAAGGTCGGGAGCACCGCCAGCACCAGGAGCGAAGCCGCGATCGCCATCAGCGCCGCCGAAAGCGGACGGGTGACAAACACCGACCAGTCGCCGCGCGAGATCAGTAGCGCGCGGCGCAGGTTTTCCTCCATCAGCGGTCCGAGCACCATGCCGAGCAACAGCGGCGCCGGCTCGAAATCGTGCTTGATCAGCCAGTAGCCGACCAGACCGAACACGCCCGCAAGGACGACGTCGACCGGCGCATTGTTGACCGAATAGATGCCGATCGCACAGAAGATCACGATCGAGGGGAACATCAGCCGGTACGGCACGCGCAAGAGCCGCACCCAGATGCCGACCAGCGGCAGGTTGATGATGATCAGCATCAGATTGCCGATCCACATCGAGGCGATCATGCCCCAGACGAGGTCGGGCTGCTTCTGCATCACCTGCGGCCCCGGCACGATGCCGTGAATCGTCATGGCGCCGACCATCAGCGCCATCACGGCGTTGGGCGGAATGCCGAGCGTCAGCAGTGGGATGAAAGAGGTTTGCGCCGCGGCGTTGTTGGCGCTTTCGGGTGCCGCTACACCTTCGATTGCACCCCGGCCGAACCGCGACGGATCCTTCGCGAGCTTCTTCTCCAGCGTATAAGCCGCGAAGGATGCGATCACGGCGCCGCCACCGGGCAAGATGCCGAGGATCGATCCGAGCGCCGTTCCGCGCAGGATCGCAGGCGCCGAGTTGATCAGGTCCTTTTTGGTCGGCATCAAGCCGGTGATCTTCTGCTGCACCAGGTCGCGGTCCATCTCGGCGCCGGCGTCGAGGTTGCGGATGATTTCCGCAAAGCCGAATACGCCCATCGCCACCGTGGCGAAACCCAGGCCGTCGGCGAGCTCGGGGATGTTGAAGGCCATGCGCGAGGCGCCGGTCTCGATGTCGGAGCCGACCATCGAGAGAAGCAGCCCCATCACGATCATCGCGATCGCCTTCAACACCGAGCCTTTTGCCAGCACCACCGCAAAGATCAGGCCAAGCACCATCAGCGAGAAATATTCCGCCGGCCCGAAAGCCAGTGCGAGCTTGGTCAGCGGTGCGCCGAGGACTGCGATCAATACGGTCGCGACGCAACCGGCGAAGAACGAGCCGATCGCGGCGATCGCGAGCGCCGGACCGGCGCGGCCCTGCTTGGCCATCTGGAAGCCGTCGAGTGCCGTCACGACCGAGGTCGCCTCACCCGGGATATTGACCAGGATCGACGTGGTCGAACCGCCATATTGCGCGCCGTAGTAGATGCCGGCCAGCATGATCAGGGCGCCGACCGGAGGCAGCCCGAAGGTAATCGGCAGCAGCATCGCGACGGTAGCGATCGTGCCGATGCCCGGCAGCACGCCGACCAGCGTGCCGACAAGAGCCCCGATCAGGCACATCAGAAGGTTGATTGGCGATAACGCGACGGCAAACCCGTGCGCGAGGTTGGCAAAGAGATCCATTACGCCCTCACTGGATCAGGAAACGTGGGAACATCGGCATCGGCAGCCCCAGCACGTAGGGAAACAGGAGCGCGCAGCCGAGTGTCAGACAGGCGCCGACAATGAGCGCCTCGATCCACCTCGTCTCGTGGGTGCCCAACGCTGCGATCTGAAAGCTCGCAAATGCCGAGACAACGAGGCCGAGCGGCCGGATCGCCAGCGCGAAGAACACGATCGCCAGCGAGACGAACAGCGGCCCACGCCAGGAATAGTGGGCAAGTTGCTCGCCATCCGCCAACAACCCGGTCAGCGCGATGACGGCGGCGAGGGCCACCAGGAGGAAGCCGAACATCCGCGGCGCGGTTCCGGCACCGAAGGAAAACCCGTGCATGCCCTGCAGATCGCTGGAGGCCCACAGCGAGAACAACGCCAGCGCCATCAGCACGACCCCGCCGATATAGTCCTGCGGCGACTTGATCTTGACGAAGCGCGTCACGACCGCGACGGCAAACAGGGGATAGGAATAGATGAGCGCCAGCAATACGTCCGATGAAAACGCCTTCTTGGCGTTCGCACCGAACGAGCCGAAGACCGCTGTAGGCGCGGCGGACAACAGCGCCGTGCCGTGGGCGAGCAGCACCTGCGCCGGACCGCGCCCGGTGCCCAGCCCAAAGATCGTCCCGAACGACCAGACAAGTTCAAAAAACTGTGGCGCCAGCGCCAGCAGGCAAATGGCGATCGCCGCCGAATTGTTACGCGTGGTTGATGCCGTGTGGCCCATGGTCTCGGCCATGCAAGTCTCCTCCGTGGCCGCTATCGCGACCTCTCCTCTTTTTTCGGCTGGAATGGGAATTTCCGCCCCAGCCCTGCCTAGCGATTTTCCTCAGACAACGCCAGAGAAACCCAAGATGCCTCCACCCAGTAACATCCAGAAGGGATTGAGCCGCGTGGCGAAGGCGAAGACCGCCGCCGCTACCGTCACCAGGGCCGCGACCCAGGTCCGGTCAGAGGTCTGCGCCAGAATCAGGCCGCTGGCGGCCATTAGCCCGATCGAAAGTGGAACCAGCGCCGCCTGAATGATCGCTGGCCAGCGCGACCGGTTGGAGCGCTGCAAAAGACGGCTCACATAATAGGCAAGGATCGCGGTCGGGCCGCACATCGCCAGCGTCGCGGCCAGTGCACCGGCAACGCCGGCGACGGAATAGCCGATCAGGGTCACGATCAACACGTTCGGCCCCGGCGAAAGCTGGGAAATCGCGAAGACGTCTGCGAATTGCTTGTCGGTCATCCAGTGCTGAACATCGACCGCGACGCGGTGCATTTCGGGAATCGCTGAATTGGCGCCGCCAACCGCAAACAAGGACATCAAGCCGAATGTCCAAACGAGCGACCAAACCGGATTGTCGTTGGAGTTCATGTCTTCGCTCCCCGGCGCATCACCAGGGTCACGGCAAGGCTGACCGGAATTCCCACCAGGAGCACCGCCTGCAATGGCAGTCGTGCTATTCCAACGGCAAGGAAAATTGCCGCCAGGATGATCAGGCCGATCAGATCTCGTTTCCTGATCAGCGGCATCATCATCCGGAAAACGGTTGCCAGCAGTAATCCCACGGCCGCGCACGACACGCCGGCCAGTATCCGCCGCAAGACGTCGATTTCACCGAAGCGCGCATACAGCGCCGCCAGAATGGTCGCGATTACCATGGGCGGACCGACCAGCCCGGTAAAGGCAGCGATGCCGCCGGCAATTCCGCGAAAGCGCGATCCGAACACCAGCGACAGGTTGACGATATTCGGACCTGGCAGGAAATGACACAACGCGTAGGTTTCGTTGAATTCCTCCGCGGTCATCCAGCGGCGCTGGTCGACGATGCCCCGGCGCGCCCAGTACAGCACCCCGCCGAAGCCCGCGAGCGACATTTTGGCGAACGCCACGAACAACTCGGCGAGGCCGGGCCGGTGGGGTGGGGTGGGAGCATGAGTATCCGGCGCCGGGTTGGCGGCCAGAGGGGAATCCGGAGGCATGATCTGAAACTAGAACCGTTCCCCCGTGGGGGCCAATCCATTTCGCCTTGTTTCCCCTGTTCCATGCGGAAGTGTCCGCCACGGCACTATTTTTCTCCATCTTTGCACCCTATATTGGGGGTGCCGGTTCGCCGGCTATGGAAATAAATGGCCGTCGCAATAAACCATTCGGACCCGGGGGCAGTACCCGGCGCCTCCACCAAAACCCACCCGGAAGACTAGGGATCGGCGGGTTTCGGCGGGGGCGAAACAGGATCGACGAGGGCGTAAAGGGCGAGTTTTTTCCCGGTATGGTTCCGCCGTTATCGGGCTATGCAATAGTTGCAAACGACAACTATGCTCCGGTTGCTCAGGCTGCGTAACGCGGTTTGAAAGACCACTTTAAAGTCCTGGCGGGTTAAGCTCCGCTAGGCGGGGTTCGGAGGCACCTGGCAACAGAAGCCTCCACTTTATTTGCTCCTTCAACGGGCGTTGGCTCTGCAAATTCCGCCGAGCGTGCCTGCTGACCTTCGCCCGCCGCCGGAGTACCATGCACAAGAAGGGCGAGTCGGGCGACCGGCAGAAGGCCAACCGCCGACCACATTTGACTGCGACAGGACCATCATGGCCACCGATCACATCCGATATGACGTGCTGGCGCGCGACGCGCTGCGCGGAGTGCTACGCCGCGTGCTGAGCGACGCCGCGGAACACGGGCTTCCCGGCGAACACCATTTCTACATCACCTTCCTGTCCACGGCCGACGGGGTGAAACTGTCGCCGCGACTGCTCGCGCAATATCCGGAAGAGATGACGATCATCCTGCAGCATCAGTTCTGGGATCTGGTGGTGACGGAAGACCGGTTTGAAGTCGGCCTGTCGTTCGGCGGCATCCCCGAACGGCTAGTGGTCCCCTTCTCCGCGATCAAGAGTTTCCTCGATCCGTCGGTGCAATTTGGCCTGCAGTTCGAACCATCCGAGGCCGCCGCCGAACCTCCCACGGCAAAATTGCCGGCTGCGTCGCCGCTACCCGCGCCAGCGCCCGAGCCTGCCGCCGAGAGCAAGGACGAGCCGGCGAAGCCTGGCGAAGGCGCCGAAGTGGTGCGGCTGGATCGTTTCCGCAAGAAATAATCCGCACGCGGAATTTTCTCGACGCTATACAATAAACGTTCCGCTCCTCTTGGGCGCAACGGACATTGTTCATGGCTCGATCAGCATCCTCATCACGACAAAACTCCACCCGCAGCGAGACCGACAGCTTCGGTCCGATCGACGTCCCCGCCGATCGCTATTGGGGCGCCCAGACCGAACGCTCGCGGCAGAACTTCAAGATCGGCCGCGATCGCATGCCGATCGAGATCGTGCACGCGCTCGGCATCGTCAAACTGGCGGCAGCACAGACCAATCGCGAACTCGGCCTGATCGATGCGCGCCGAACCGGAGCCATCACCCGTGCCGCGCGTGAAGTGATCGAGGGCAAGCTCGACGATCACTTCCCTCTGGTCGTGTGGCAGACCGGCTCCGGCACGCAAACCAACATGAACCTCAACGAGGTGATCGCCAACCGCGCAAACGAGATGCTCGGCGGCGAACTCGGCGCCAAGAAGCCGGTTCATCCCAACGATCACGTCAACATGAGCCAGTCGTCGAACGATTCATTCCCGACCGCGATGCATATCGCGGCAGCCACACGCATCGTCGCCGATCTGATCCCGGCGCTGGGCGAACTGCATCGCGAGCTTCGAAAGAAGGAAAAGGCGTTTGCGAAAATCGTCAAGATCGGCCGCACCCATACCCAGGACGCGACTCCCCTGACCTTGGGCCAGGAATTTTCCGGCTACGCCGCGCAGGTCGAAAGCGGCATCGCGCGGCTGCGGGTGGCGGTGAAAGATTTATATCCGTTGGCGCAGGGCGGCACTGCCGTCGGCACCGGCCTCAATTCGAAGCCGCGGTTTGCAAAGCTGTTCGCCAGACACGCCGCGAAGATCACAAAACTCCCCTTCACCAGCGCCGCGAACAAATTCGAGGCGCTTGCTTCCAATGACGCCTACGTGCTGGTGCACGGCGCGATCAATTCGGTGGCAACCGGCCTGTTCAAGATCGCGAACGATATTCGCCTGCTCGGCTCCGGTCCGCGATCTGGCCTCGGCGAACTGATCCTGCCCGAGAACGAGCCGGGCTCGTCGATCATGCCGGGCAAGGTCAACCCGACCCAATGCGAAGCGATGACGATGGTGTGCTGTCAGGTGTTCGGCAACCAGGCCGCCATCACGGTCGCGGGCAGCCAGGGCCATTTCGAGTTGAACGTCTACAAACCCGTACTGGCATATTGTATGATGAATTCCATCGGACTGCTGTCGGACGTCGTCCGCTCCTTCACCGAGCATTGCGTCACCGGCATACGCGCCGACGAAAAGCGCATCGCCGATTTGATGCAGCGTTCCCTGATGCTCGTTACCGCGCTCGCTCCGAAAATCGGTTACGACAATGCCGCGAAAGTCGCGAAATCGGCGCATGCACGAGGGACGACACTGAAAGAAGAGGCGTTGCGGCTTGGTTTTGTTTCCGAAAGCGAATTCGATCGCCTCGTGCAGCCGGACAAAATGACACACCCGGGATAAGCGACGTCGCGCGAACACCGGGAAACTACGGACACGCACGCGTGATATAATTATGGATCATAACGCTCAAAGTATGAGACTTATCATCTATCGCCGTTGCGTTGACGCATGGTAGAGCACCAAGATATTTGGTTTTCGCAGAGCGAAATTCATTTTTTGATGCTATCACTGAACGTCAAACAGGGATTCTGGATGAGCATCACCTTTCCTCGCGCGCGGCGCGACCACGCTTCTTCTCGTGACGATGGATGACGGGAGCGAGCATGGGGGACGTTGTCAATTTAAAACGATTCAAAAAGCGTCATGAACGCGAGCAAGCGGCAACAGAGGCCGACGCCAACCGTGCGCGATTTGGTAGAACCAAATCCGAACGTGCCGGCGACGAACTTCGCAGCCAACACGCCAACAAACTCCTCGACCAGCACCGCATCGATGGCGGAGACGCCTCATGAAGTCGCCGGTCGTTAAACGCTCGATCGTGGTAGCCGGCCACAAGACCAGCGTCAGCCTCGAAGAGGCATTCTGGAACGGCATGAAGGAAATCTCGGGCCTGCGGAACATGACGCTGTCCGAACTAGTCGGCGAGATCGACAGCAACCGCCAGCAAGGCAACCTGTCCTCCGCAATCCGCCTCTTCGTGCTCGATTATTTCCGCAGCCGCGCCGTGCCGGCTCAGCCGGAGGCACGGGAGACACGGCCGCAGGCTTAACAGCCGCGCGGCGAACGAATAGCTTCGGCATCCGGCGTCGTGGACCGCTGACGAACCTTGGAACGTCAGACGGTTTTGCGTTCGCGATCCTTTCTGAAAGCTGGCAAATATCCTGGAACATCGGTAAGAAGCCGATCGTTCCAGACAGACCCATGGAGACCGAGATGGACCTCGCAACGCGCACTTCGCCGCGACATCTGTCCATTTCGGAAGCTCTCCATGCCCGCCTTTGTCATTCTGGATTCCATATCCCTCACCACACCTGACGGACGCCCGCTATTCGACGGACTGACGCTCGCGCAGGAGCGCGAGCGCACCGGCATCGTCGGCCGCAACGGCTCCGGCAAGTCGACACTGCTTCGCCTGATCAGGGGAGAGGTCGAACCCGCCGGCGGATCGGTGCAGCGCATCGGTTCGATCGGCATGCTCGCGCAATTGGCCGACGAACGCGAAACCATTGCGCAGGCGCTTCGGGTCGCCGACGATCTCGCCCGTCTTCGCCGGCTCGAAGCCGGCGAAGGTTCACTCGACGATGCCGCCGCGGCAGACTGGACGCTGGAAACGAGGCTACAATCGGCACTTGTTGAAGCCGGCCTGCCCGGCTTGCCGCTCGAGCGCGCGATCGCCTCTCTGAGCGGCGGCGAACGAACCCGCGTGGCGCTCGCGCGCTTGCTGATCGAGGCGCCCGACGTCCTGGTTCTGGACGAGCCGACCAACAATCTCGATAGCGATGGCCGGCAGGCCGTGGCGCAATTGCTTGAACGCTGGCAAGGCGGCGTCATCGTCGCGAGCCACGATCGCGCACTGCTCGAACGCGTCGATCGCATCGTCGAGCTGACGCCGGTCGGAATCACCGTTTTCGGCGGAGGCTGGTCGGCCTTTATCGACCACCGCAATGCCGCGCGGACCCGTGCCGAAGCCGATCTCGGTCGCGCAACGGATGCGCTGCGCAACGCCGAGCGCGCGGTTCAGAAGGCGCGAGAGAAGAAGGCCCGCCGCGACAAGGCCGGCCGCGCCTGGCGCGCCAAGGGCATAGAGGACAAGATGTTCATGGATCGAGAAAAAGAGCGCGCCGAGAACAGCGCAGCGCGCGAAAGCCATCTCGGCGCGCGTGTGATCGGCGACCGCGCTGACGCCCTTGAGCAAGCCCGCGCACGGGTGGAAATATTGACGCCGCTTGCAATTGATCTGCCCAGGACCGCCCTGCCCGGCAGCCGCGAGCTCATAGCCTTCACAAAGGTTGAGATGGCGTTCGGAGAGCGCCATCTTTTCGGTCCGCTGTCATTCGAGGTACGCGGTCCGGAACGCATCGCGATCCGCGGCGCCAACGGTTCGGGCAAAAGCACGCTGCTGCGCCTGATCACCGGCGAGCTCGCGCCGAGCGCGGGGGACATCCACCGCCCGACAGATCGCATGGCCGTTCTGGACCAACATGTCAGGCTGCTCGATCCCGGCGAGTCCATCCTGGAAAATCTGCGCAGGCTAAATCCGGACTTGTCCGACAACGAAGCCCATGCGGCGCTGGCGCGATTCGCCTTCCGCAACAAGGCGGCATTGCAGATCGCCGGCACGCTCAGCGGCGGCGAGCGCCTGCGGGCGGGATTGGCCTGCGTGTTCGCACAAGGGCTGCCTCAGCTCCTGCTGATGGACGAACCGACCAACCATCTCGATCTCGCGTCGATCGAGGAACTGGAAAGCGCGCTCGGCAATTACGACGGCGCACTGATCGTGGTCAGCCATGATCAGACATTTCTGCAGGCGATCGGAATCGAGCGGGAGATCGCGCTCTAACGCAAAGGCGCGTTAATTGCTGTTCTGCAACGCCGGTCGCTGCGGCGGATTGGCGACCTGCGGTGTCAGCGAGAGCGGCGGACGCGGCTTCGGCCGCATGACGGCACCGGGCGCCGGCTTCACGTCGATCGGCGGCGGGAGCGGCGCGACCTGCGGTTGGCTGGCGATCGACGGCGGCAGATTGACCGGGGGTGCATTGGCCACGGGCGGCAGAGCCGTCGGGCGCGGCGCGCTGATTTTCGGTTTTTGCGGCAAACGGCGCGGATCGCGGCCAGGCATCGGCGCGTCGGTTACTGGCGGCGTCGAGGCGACGGCGTCCGGAGCTTCCTGTGGCTCCCGTGGAATCACCAGAGGCGGCGGCGGGGGTGGCGGTGGCTCACCGCGCTCGATCGCGTCAAGCCGGCGGGTTTCGCGATCGATCGTCCGCACCGCCAGCCATGACGACAGCGCCGTCACATCAATGGTGCGGTTGAGCGCATCGGGCGTGCCCGCCGCGAACAGCTGAATCTCCGGAGGACGGCCGGCCGTAACGCCCGGCAACATCAAGGCAAGCGTCGCGCGGATATCGGCCTGGTCGGCCGGGATATCGTATCCGCCGGAAATGACGGCGCTGACGCCATTGGCGGCAAGCGTGGTCGCACCGACGCGAATCCTTCCGTCCCTGATGTTGAACGGGATTTGCGCCGAGGCGATCGATAGCGCGCCGGCCGACAGCACCGGCTCCACGATCTGCTTCAGCCGCGCATCATCCGTCGCCTGACCGCTATCGCTGGCGCGGATCGCGACCTCGAAGGCGCGCGGATCGAGGCCCGTGATCTTTGCCGAGTCCAGCGTCACCGTTCCGCTTCCGGACAGCGCGCCCATCAACGCCGCCGCGCTGCGGCCCTGGCTCATCAGCGTCATCTGCATCGAGGCGCGGCCCCTGGGCATTGCGAGATTGCGATAGCGCAGCGCCGAACCATCGACGCCGCTGAGCTGCGCACTCGCGTTCAGCGCAATTCCGTTGGGACCCTGTCTTGCATCGATACTGGCGGTCACTTCACCGCCGCCGATCTTGCCTTTGATCGCGTCGAACGTCAGCGACCGGCCGTCGCCCTTGATGGTGCCGCTCACGGGCTGCAATTCGCTGCCACCGGGCAGCGTCCCGCGCAAGGCCTGGAACGCGACATTGCCGCGCCAGCCTCTGGTGAGCCCGAGGCCGAGCGGCTCGGCCTCGTCGCGGCCGCCGACGCCGATCGCAAACGAAAGCAGCGGCGCCAGCGCCAATTGGTCAATCCCGACTTCGCCCTCGATATTCTTCTCCTCGGCAAGCGTGAGCGCCAGATGTCCGCGCAGCCGGGAGCCAGCAATGATGCTGTCGAGATCGTCGAAGGTCAGGTTGCTCCCGGCGAGAGCAACGCGTGACGACAGGCGTATGCTTCCCGCCTGCGCGTCTGACGGCTTGAGATCCAGTAGCGGTCCGATATCAGCGCTTCGTATCCTCAGATTGAGGTTAGCCTTGGGCTCCGCCGCCCAAGGCTCCGCCGAGCCCTCGGTATCGGCATCGAGGCCGGCGCCCCATATCTTGGCCTTCAGGCGCAGCGGCGCGCGCCACGTGCCGGCTACGGAGCCCTCGAACTGCGCCGGGCCGTCGCCGGCTGCGATCATGCGATCCAGACCGAGCAGCGCGATCAGCAGACGGCCCTGCTCCGAGGATATCCTGGCCTCCAGGCCGATATCACTAAGGCGGAGCGCGTCGAGATCGATGCCGCGGATCGCCGCGACCGCCGGCTTCGCGGTAATGGTCGCCTTGCCCTTGAGCTGCGGCACATCGAAATCGACAACGGCGCGCGCATTGACACGATCGGCCTGACCGGCGGTCTTGTCGAGATCGAGCGCGAGCTTTACCCGCGCGGGGCCCGGGCTTGTTCCGAGCGCATCGAGCCGCGCGGCGAAGGATGGCGCAAACGGCGTGATCACCGCGGTCAGCTGGTTCAGCGACGCCGCGCTGGAATTGAGCGCCAGTTTGCCGGTGGCGTTGACGCGGTCGAAACTGCCCGCGCCTTCCAGCACGACATTGTCCGGCCGACCGATCTTCAATTGCTCCAGCGAAGCCGTCTTCGGCCCGTAACCAATTTTTGCCACCAGCGGACGCAACTCCTGTCCGGCCGAGATGGCGCGAGCGATATCGAGCGAGAGTTGTGCCTCATCAGGCCATTCAGCTTGCGGACCCGCCAGCGAGCGTACAACGGCAGTTGCGGCGTCGAGATCGAGGCGCTCCGCCTTCAGCTGCGCATCAACCCGCGAACCGTGACCGTCCTGTCGGTGCGACACCGCGACGCGACCTTCGATCGCACCACCATCGATTTCGGCCTTCATCGCCTCGACGGCAAAGCCGTCTGGCGCCACCGTAACATCGCCACGCAGGCGCAGCGGCTTCTGGCTGCGCTGGACGACATCGCCGCGTCCCTGCAGCCACATCGTCAGCACGTCGGGATCGGAAGACTCGACACTGAGCGCAGCCTTGAAATTGTGCGGCGAGGCGTCCTGCGCAGGGGCGCCGCTCAACGATACCCGCGTCAGGCCCGGTGCGCGAAACTCCAGCCGGTGCACGGTCCAGGATCTGCCGTCGGTGTGCAGCTCGGCCGCGATATCCTGCAACGGGCGCCCGCCAAGCATGACCTGCTCGGTGGTGAATTCGATTTGCGCCTGCATCGGGAGTTGCGGTGCGCCCGAGATCAGCCTGCGCAACGTCGGCCATGCGCGAGCCGGCTCCGCATTGTTATCCTTGTTGTCTTTGGCGACAAACCGGTCGGCATCGAGTTGCCGCGCCGACAGCGCCGCGCGCAGCTGCGGCGAGGCACCAAAGCGAACGTCGCCGCTGCCGGCCAGTTTCAGCGCGCGCTCGTCGGCGCCGTAGCTCACCTCGATCTGGTCAAGCCGGGCGACCGAATAGTCTGCCTTTACTTTCGCGGCGATGCGCCAGGGCTGCGCTGCCTCGGCATCATCCTTTGGGGCGGCCGGAGCGGTCAGCGTCACCGCGCCTTCAAATCGCGGCGCGCGCGCCTCGAAGGCGAGCACACCATCGAGCTCGGCTCCGAGCGCTCGCTGCCCGGGATCGATATTGAGGTGAACGCGGGTGCCGTTGCCGTCAGGGACCTGCCCTGACGAAAGGCGGAACGGGTAGCGAATGCCCTCGAACACAAAATTCCCGTCGCCGCGGATCGAGCCGGCCAGCGAGCGCACGTCGCCGCCAAAGGCGATATCGCTCAGTTCGATGGTACCGCGGTTTGCCGCATCATGCAGCACGATGCGGCCGGTAAGATTCAAGCGATCGATCGCCAGTGAGCCCAGATTGACCGTTCCGGTCGAAGCGGGCCAGTCGATCCGGCCCTTGGAATCGAGGCCGAGATCGAGCGACATGCCGTTGATCGTCAGCTCGGTGGCGCGGACCTCGCCGCGCATCAGCGAACCCAGGCTGAATTCGACGTCGAGCTTGTCGGCCCGGACCTTGCCGAGATCGTTGGCGCCGCCCACCACCGCGGATCGCAGCCTGAGCGACGGAGTCGGCAATAGCCGCGCGTCGAGCGCGCCACCGACGCGCACCGGAGTGCCGATGATACGGCTCGCCTCGGCCTCGAATTGCGGCCGAAACCGGTTCCAGTCGATGAAATACGGCCCGACGAGCGCGGCGATCAGCGCAATGATGAAGGCGATTGCCAGGCCGAGCAGCGTCGTCTGCACGGTGTCTCCTCTTGAGCCCGCTTCCGGCACCGGCGCGCCAAGCCGTGCTCAGCGCCGGAACGACGCAATATATAGAGACAAGTGTGGCGAAGTCACAACGGCATTGTCGCCGGAGCCCGGACCGCATCAATTAGAACCGCGGTTCTGGTCTTTTGGTTACCAGCTCGCCGGCAGCCGCTTCAGGCCACGGAGCACGAAAGTCGGCCGCCACTCCGGATTCTCCGCGTCATCGAGCCGCAGGTCCGGCAGCCGGCGCAGCAGGGTCGAAATCGCGATCTCGGCCTCGATGCGCGCCAATTGGGCGCCGAGGCAGAAATGGATGCCGCCGCCAAACGACAACGGTTTTACGTTGGGCCTGGTGATGTCCAGGCGTTCAGGCCGGTCGGGATAGACCGCCGGATCATGGTTGGCCGAGCCGAGCAGGCAGAGCACGCTTTCGCCCTTTGGAATTCGCCTGCCGCCCAAATCCTCGATGTCTTCGAGCGCGACCCGGCCGGTCAGCTGCACGGAGGAATCGTACCGCAAGAACTCCTCGATGGCGTTAGTGATCAGACCAGGATTGGCCTTGAGCAGCGCCAGCTGATCGGGATTGCGGTGCAGCGCCAACAGCCCGTTGCCGATCAGATTGACGGTGGTCTCGTGGCCCGCGCCGAACAAGAGGATGATGTTGGCGGTAAGTTCTTCATTCGACAGCTTGCTGCCGCCTTCCTCGGCCTGCACCAGTTGCGTGGTCAGGTCGTCGCCCGGCTGTTTTCGCCTGAGCTCGAACAGCTGCTGGAAATACATCGCGGCCATCGTGTTGCCGGCATTGCCCTGCCGGATTTCCTCTGGCGTCAGCGGCACCGGATCGAGCAGGCGTCCGCCGTCGCGCGAGCCCGCATAAAATGCCTCGCGATGCTCTTCGGGAATTCCGAGCATGTCGCAGATGATGGTGACCGGCAGGCGGAAGGCGAAATCCTCGATCAGGTCCATCTTGCCTTGCGGAATGATGCGGTCGAGGGTCTCATCGACGACCTGCTGGATGCGCGGACGCATGTCCTCGACCCGGCGGGCGGTAAAGGCCTTCACCACGAGGCCGCGCAGACGGGTGTGGTCCGGCGGATCCTGCTGCAGCATCCAGTGGCTCATGCTGCGGAAGACCGGCTCTTCCATGATATCAGGCCCGTAGCGGCGAATGGTGCGTTCGACGTAGTCCTTGCCGAAGCGCTTGTCGCGCATCACGAGGCTGACCTCGGCATGACGGCTGGCGACGTACATGCCGAGCGGCGTCAGGTGTACCGGATCGTTGGTGCGCATGCGTTCGTAATGCGGATACGGATTGCGAATGAATTCCGGAGCCAGCGGATTGAAAAGCGGCTCGCCCGCCGGAGTCTGAACATGCTCGTTCATGGTGACCTCAATTGGTTGCCGCCCCGAAATTTTGTTCATTTGAGCGCATCGGCGTCCTTACCGCCAGAAGGCGTGGTGATCCCGGCGCCAAACTCGATACACTGTTGTATTGAGTTGCATTCTGAACCAGAATGAGCCGATGTCAAGAGTTCGAACCAGACCCACCCGGGACGACACCCGCGAAAAGCTGTACGAGGCGGCGGCGCGCGTCTTCGAGGAACAGGGGATCGGCGGGGCCAGCATCGAGGCCATCGCGGCGGCGGCGGGTTTCACGCGCGGGGCGTTCTATTCGAATTTCAGGAGCAAGGACGAGTTGATCATCGCCATGCTCGAGGATCACGTCGAGCAGTCCATACGGCGCAATCTCGATCTGCTCGCCCAACACAGCAATCTCGCGGAATTTCTCGACGCGCTGAGGACCATGGACCGCAGCCGCCAGGATCCGCTCGGCCGTTCGCCGCTTCTGCACATGGAGATGATCCTGTTTGTGGCGCGGGCGGAAAGGCGCAGGCCCGAACTCGCCAAGCGGCTGCGCGCCCGGCGTAAGCTGATTGCTGACATCGTTGAGACGACCGCAAGGAACAGCGGCAGAAACGTGGTTCTGAACCCGGCGTGGACCGGCGCAATACTTCTGGCAATGGAGGACGGCTTCCGCCTGCACCGCCTGATCGATCCGGAAACCACGCCGGCCGACAGTTTTCTGCGCGCCATCGGCGATCTGCAGAAAGCGATCGGGATCTCATCGGCTCGCGAACAACGCTAGCCGGCGCCGGCCTGCGCTTCGTGCAGCCGTCCGGCGACCGCCCGGATCTTGCCGGGCGAAGCCTGCCAGATCGCAACCGCCGACAGCATGCTCACGGCGATGCCGATCGCAAACGCAATCGTATAATTGCCCCAGAGGTCGTACAGGAGGCCTGTGACCCAGGGGCCTGCGGCCCCACCCGCCAGCGCCGACAGCATGATGGTGCCGAAAATGCTGCCGTAATGCTTGCCCTGAAAGATCTCGAGCACCACCGGTCCCATCACCGAGGTCAGACCATAGCCGAGCGCGCCTTGCGTCAACACCATCAGATAAACCAGCGGCAGGACCGGTGCATATTTCAGCGCGATCAGGCACGCAAAACAGATCGCAAAGCCGCCGCAGCTGATCGCCCACACCCACTCGCGCCCGACCCGATCGGAGAGATGTCCCAGCCAGATCTGGCCGGGAATGCCGAGCAGGCTGACCACACCGAGCGCCCAGACCGCGACGTTCGGGCTGAAACCGATGTCGAGCAGGAATTTGGTCTGGTGCACCTGCACGGCATACCAGATGTAAAGACCGCAGAAATAGCCAAGCGCTATCCACCAGAAACGCGCGGTGCCGAGCGCGCGACGCAGCGTCCAATCGATGCCGGCCCACACGGGGTCGACGACGTTCGATAGCGGCTTGACGGAAGTGGCCGACGGCGCAGGATCGCCATCCGGCTGCAGCCCGATGTCCTCCGGGCGCTTGCGAAGCAACAGGTTGATCGGCGCGAGCACGACCAGGATCATGATGCCCATCGCGGTGCACGCGGTGCGCCAGCCGGTCTGCTCGATCATGTGCTGCACCCACGGCAGCAGGGTCACCGAGCCGATGCCGACGCCGGCGAAAGCGAGCCCGATCGCGAGGCCGCGGCGGCGAATGAACCAGTTCGGCAAGAATAGCGATTGGCCGGAATAACCGAGGCAGACGCTGCCGGCGCCGACCATCACGCCGATGGTGAGATAGAGGTGCCATGGCTGCGTGGTCAGCGGCGCCAGCAGCATCCCGCTTCCCATCAGCGCGACGCCAAGCTCCATTACCGCGCGCGGACCGGACCGGTCCATCATGCGGCCGATCAACGGGCTGACCGCGCCGGAGACAATGAAGCCGAACGAAAAGGCGCCGGCGGTGACACCGCGCTCCCATCCGAATTCCGAGATAATAGGCGGAAAGAACAGCGAGAACGCCGTTCGCGCATTGACGCCGATCGCCATGGTGACGAACGTCACCGCGACGATCGTCCAGCCGTAGTAGAAGGGAAGCCGCATCGGATTGCACATCTCAGCTCGGCAGAGCAAATCGGGAAAGCTCAGGCCTGTTCGCGGGAAGGTTCTAGCACCTATTACGATCCGGCCAGCGCGTGGCTTTCATGCCCGAAATAGGCCCGCTCGAGCCGATGCGGCAGATTGTCCTCGCTCGTCTTCGCTTCCAGCACGATGCTTCCCTGCACCAGCGCGTAGACGCGGTCGGCGGCTGCGAGCGCCTTCTCCAGGAGTTGTTCGACCAGCAGCACGGCGGTGCCGTTCTGGCGCAACTGGCCGATCACGTTGAGTACGCGGTCGACCAGCACCGGTGACAGGCCGGCCGAAGGTTCGTCGAGCATCAACAACCGCGGCCGGCGCACCAGGCCCTGCGCCACCGTCAGCATCTGCTGCTGGCCGCCGGAGAGCGCGCCGCCGCGCTCGTGACGCTTCTCGGCAATTTCCGGAAAGAACGACAGCGCTTCCTCGACCCTCGCCGCGCGTTCGCCGCGCGGCAGGTCGTAGCCGGCGAGCAGCAGATTGTCGGTGACGGAAATCTGCGTGAACACGCGATGTCCTTCGATCACATGCACCAACCCTGCCCGCGCCGCCTCGCGCGGCGTCGCGTTGGTCATGTCGCGGCCGTCGAAACTGATATGGCCGGCATTGACGGGCAGCAATCCCGACAGCGCGCGCAGCATGGTCGTCTTGCCAGCGCCGTTGGGGCCGAGCAATGCCACCACCTCGCCGGCCGACATCGCGAAGTCGATGCCATGCAGCACGCGGATCTTGCCGTAGCCGGATTCCAGCGCGCGAACGGAAAGCAGCTCAGCCGCCAAGGTAAGCACTGACCACCTCCTTGTGAACGCGAATCTCAGCCGGTGTTCCCGCGGCCAGCGTGCGCCCGAGATTGAGCACGGTGACCTGATGGCAGATGTCGAAGATCAAATCGGCATGATGCTCGACCAGCAGCACGCCGGCGCCGCGCGCGCTGATCGCCTTGATCAGGGAAGCCAGCCGATCGATCTCGTCGCTGGAAAGACCGGCGGCGGGTTCGTCAAGCAGCAGGAAATCCGGATCGAGCATCAGCGCGCGGGCGATCTCGATGAAGCGCAGCTCGCTATGCTGCAGGCGATCGGCACGCACGTCAGCCAGTGTTCCGAGTCCGACGACACCAAGCAGCGCCCGCGCTTTGGCCGCGAGCCTGCGCTCGTCCTCTCGGTTGCGCGGCAACGCCAACATCGCCTCAACGAACGTCGCCCTGCCCTCGACCGAGCCGCCGATCATCACGTTCTGCAGCACAGAGGCCTGGCCGATCACGCGCGGCGTCTGGAAGGTGCGCGCGATGCCGCTGATAGCACGCAGCGTCGGCATGCCCGGCGGCAGCGCGTCCTCGCCCAGGGTCATGGTGCCGGCCTTGGCGGCGTAATAGCCCGAGATGACGTTGAGCGTCGTGGTCTTGCCGCTGCCATTGGGACCGATCAGGCCGTGGATCTGGCCGGGCACGACGTCGAGATCGAGACCGTCGATGGCGCGGACATTGCCGAAGCTCAAGGTAATACCCCGCAAGCTGAGCGGCCGCCCGCCCACGTGTTTGCGCAAGGTATCGGCCAGCGCCGCCGGCCGCGGCACGATGGCGCGGTTGCTGGCGAGCGGTTTCCGATTGCCAAAATCGAGCAGCGCCGCGATGCCGCCCGGCATCACCAGCACGATCACCAGCAACAGCACGGCATAGAGAAAGGTCGACCACGCCGCCAAGGGTGCCGCGATTTCCGGCAGCACAGTCAGGATGATGGTGCCGAGCATGGGCCCCAAAATCGAGCCGCGGCCGCCGATCAGGATCGCGATAAAAAACAACACGGAGAGATCGAAAGTGAAGGCGTCCGGCGTGATGTAGGTTTGCAGCGTCGCGAACAACCCGCCAGCGATGGCGGCCAGCGCTCCGGCGAACAGGAAGATCGCGATCAGCATCTTCGGCTTGGAGATGCCGGTCGCTTCCGCCGCCACTTCGGCGTCGCGCACGGCAATCAGGGCGCGGCCGAACCGGCTGCGCGCGATGTTGGCGCTCATCCAGGTGGTCAGGGCCGCGAATGCGATGCAGAGGAAGTAGAAGCCCCACGCGGTATTGAATGGCTCTGGGAATTCCGGGCCTGATATTCCAATGCCGCCCCCGGTGACGCTCTGCCACGCCAAGGCGATCTGCGTGACGATGGTGGCGAAGCCAAGCGTCGACATCGCGAAATAAAATGTGCGCAAGCGCAGCGCCGGCAGCCCCACGATCACGCCGAACAGCGCGCCGACCACACCCGCGACCGCCAATGCCGCGAATACCGGCACCGGTTTCAGGACATTGCCGGCGACCAGCACACTCGTGGTATAGGCGCCGAGCGCCAGCAGCGCGACATAACCGATCGCGAGATGCCCTGCGAAGCCGACGATCAAGTTGAGGCCGGAGACCAGCACCCAGTAGATCGCCATGCGCGTGCCGATCAGCGCCCAGTAGTCGTTGCCGACGAGCGGCAGGATCAGCGCCAGTCCGAGGATCCCGAGAAAGGGTGCGAGCTGCAGCAAAGTTGCCCGCAGGACGGAGCTTTCGTTGTGTGTCGCGGTTGCGGTGACCGATGTCATCACACCCTCCGCGCCGTCGATGCGCCGAACAGGCCTTGCGGCGCCGCCAGCAGCACGACGATGAACAGCGTGAAAACGGCGACGGACGAAAAGATGCCGCCGACCAGGAAGTTCGCCGCCTGCTGGAACAGGCCGAGTGCCAGGCCGCCGACGATAGCGCCACGGTTGTTGCCGAGCCCCCCAAGCGCCACCGGCACGAAACCGTAGAAATTGAGCAGCGCGCCATTGGCGAAGAACGCCAGCAGCAACTCCCCGCCGGAATATCCGGCGATGCCGCCGATCACCCCGGCCAGCGCGTAGCTCGCAACCCGCAGATTTCGCTCGGGCAGGCCGAGCGCGCGGGCGGCAAAATTATCCTCGGCAATCGCGAGGAACGCGCGGCCCACCAAGGTACGGCGGTAGAGATATTCGAGACCCAGGATCGTGATCGCGCAGGCGACCACGGGCAGCCAGAACTTTTCGTCCCAGACCCCACTGCCCAATCCGATCAACCGCGGAAACGGTTGTGGCTCGGTGCCCCATTTGATCGCGGCCACCTGTTGGATCATCAGCGCGACCGCGAGCGTCGAGAGCACATAGAGATGCTGGTCCAGGCTTTTCAGCACCGGCCGCACCGCAACGAATTCGGTGATGATGCCGATGATGGCGCATCCAATGAGCGTCAGCAGAAAGCCCACAAGGATCGGCATGCCCAGCTTCAGCGTGAACATCGAGCCGAACACCCCGCCGAGCATGGCGAGTTGCCCCGCGGTGAAGCTCATTACCCGCGAGGTCGAGAACATGGTGTTGTAGGTGACGCCAACGAGCGCGTAGATCGCGCCTGCCGCGAGACCGGATGCCAGGATCGAGGCGAGCATCGCGCTGCGCCCTCTTCCGCCGCTTAGCTGTATCCCGGGGCCAGGGCAAAGGTGCCGTTCTTGGCCGAACGCGCCTCCGACATCACGACCTCTTCGGTCGGATAGCCATTATGCTGGGTCGGCGTGAAGGTGTAGGTGCCGAAGAACCCCGGATATTTCGACAGCGAGTTCAGGTAGGCGATGATGCCCGGACCATCGGTGGAGCCGCTGGTTTCGATCGCCTTGGCGAACAGCTCGATCGCGTCGACGCCGCCCGCGATCCACCACAACAGCGTATCGTTCATCGCGACCTTCGCCTTGGTCAAGCGATCGACGAGTTCCTGGGTCTTCGCCGGCAATTTTCCGGCGGCATCGTAGCTGCAGCTCTTGTAGCCGATGGCATAGACCTTTTCCCAGTTGGCGGGCTTGTCGACGAGGCCGGCGATCTCGCCCGACGACAAGGATGGATGGCCGACGAACGCCACGTCCCAGTTCATGGCGGCGCGGGTGTTGAACATCCGCGCTTCCATGCCGGTCGTGACGCTCCACACCACGATGACCTCAGCGCCGGCATTCTTGGCCCGCAGCATGTCCGGCGTCAGGTCCGGCTGAGTGGCATCGATGTTGGCCTGATAGACAACGTCGGCGCCGTCTTTCTTGAACGCCGCGACCGAAGCGCCGACAGCGGTTACGCCATAGCCGGTGGTGTCGCCGATCACCGCGACCTTTTTCGTCTTCAGGATGCTGAGGCAATAATTGCGAACGGCGTCGTCCCATTGGCTGTTCGAGGGCGCCAGGCGGAACGCGTTGGGAAATTTGGTGGTATCGATCAGGGTCTCCACCACGCAGGGGTGGAGGTTCGGCATCTTGGCACGGGCCATGATCGGCGTCGTGGCCAGCGCCTCTCCCGAGTTGAACGGTCCCCATATCGCGTGGACCTTGGCCTGGCTGATCAATTCCTGGGTCGCATTCACCGCCTTGGTCGGATCGCCCTGGGTATCGCGGGTGATCACCTCAATCTTTCGGCCCCTGATGCCGCCGGCGGCGTTGATGCTGTCGACAGCGAACACCACGCCGCGATTGAAGCCGATGGTCGGCGCCGAGCTTGGCCCGGTCATCGCGGCCGGAAAGCCGATCTTGATCGGCTCGGACTGGGCAATGGCGGGAGCGGGAAACGAAAATGACGCGGCGCCCACTGCGCCGGCGCTGCCCAATAATACGTCACGACGAGAAATGGCCATGTGAAGGCGCTCCCTGTTCCCTTTACGGCGCCCGTCGTTGGCTTGCGGGACGTCCGTTTGCTCTCCTCCGGCTCACGGCCGAAGGTTCCTGGCGGGCAGATTTGAGCCGGATGCGGGCGCCTTGTCCAGCGCTTACCCGGACAGGCGGTGTGCAGGGCGTTCAGCGCTCAGGGCCGGCGCGTCCAGTGGCCGGCGTTGACCGCGCCGAGGGGAATTTCACCGGTGATGATCTTCGCGACCTGCCGAACGGTTTCGGCCGACTGATGCTCGATGGCTTGCGGGGTGAGCCCGCCGATATGTGGCGTCGCGATCACGTTGGGCAATCTCGCCAGCCCCAGTGTCGGCATCTGGTCGAGCGCGCGGCCGACATCCAGCGCCGCACCGGCAATGCGGTTGTCGTGTAGCGCCGCGGCCAACGCCGCTTCATCGACGAGATTGCCGCGCGAGAGGTTGATGAAGAAGGCATGCCTCTGCATTCGCGCCAGCGCCGCCTGCCCGATCAGGTTCTCGGTCTTTTCATTGGCGACGGCGAGGCAGATAACATAGTCGGCGCGCGCCAGGAGATCGTCGAGCGGCATATGCCCGATGGCGGCATCGTCGATGGTCACAAAGGGATCCGCGACGAAAACCTCCATGCCGAGCGCTCTCGCTATGCCGGCGAGATGGCGACCGATGCTGCCATAGCCGATGATGCCGATTTTGCTGCCGGCCAACTGCCGCCCCATCAGGACTTCCGGCATCCGTCCCGCATGATATTCGGCGGCTGCGCGCGACACGCCGCGCGAAAGGTCGACCATGAAGCCAAGCGCGAGCTCCGCCACCGACTGGATGAAACCGGGGCTCGCCTGCGTCACCAGCACGCCGGCCGCCGACGCCGCCGCCACATCGATGTTTCGGATATCGACGGCGCAGCGCACGAAGGCCCGCAGTTTCGGCAGTCGTGGAAAAATCTCACCCGGCCCTTGCGTCAGACGGTCGGCGACGATGATGTCGACATCGGCCGCGGCCTTGACCAGATGTTCCGCATCGAGCGCTACATCGCCCTCATGCAGCTTGACCTCGGCCACCGCGCGCAGACCGGCCAGGCTACGCTCACCGTAATATTGGCTCCGCATCTGCGGCGTGTGGGCCAAAAGAACCTTCAAGATCGAAATCCCTCAATAGCCGAACGCGCGCGGCAGCGCGGTGCTGATCGCAGGCACGAAGGCGATCACCAGGAGGCATAACAGCAGCAACCCGAGGTAACCGATAATCGGCTTGATGGTCTGCTCGATCGGCACATTGCCGATCAGGCAGGCGCCGTAGAGGCCAAGACCGAGCGGCGGCGCGAACAGGCCAAGCCCCATCGAAACGACCAGCACCACGCCGAAATGCAGGGGATCGATGCCGAGCTTGACCGCAACGGGGAGCAACAGCGGGCCAAAGATGATCAGCGCTGCCGCCCCCTCCAGCACCGAGCCCATCACGATCAGCACCACAATCGACAACGGCATGAACAGCCAAACGCCGTGGGTGCCCGACAGCGACAGCATGAGGTCGCCGACCGCTTGCGGCACCTGCTGCAGCGTCAGGATGAACGCCAGCGATTGCGCGGCAGCGACAATGAACAACACCAGTCCCGAACGCGTCGCTGACTGGATGAAACTATGCGCTGCCGCCTTGAACGAGAGCTCACGGAACAACAGGCTCCCGACCAGGATCGCATAGACGGCGGCGAAGGCGGAGATTTCGGTAGCGGTGGCAAAGCCGCTCTTGAAGCCGGCAAAGATCATGAAGATCAGTCCGAATGACGCGATCGCGCCCGTCCACAGGCCGGACACCGCAGCTCGCGATTGATCATCTTCTTGCCCCGCCGGCCGCTTTCCGAAGACGATAGACACCACGATCAGGGCGAGCGCCATCAAGCCGGCCGGCAAAAGGCCGGCAACGAACAATCCGCCGATCGATAGATTGGCGACGAAGCCCAGGATGATCAGGTTGATGCACGGAGGAATCGTCTCCGCCATGACCGCGGAAGCCGCGAGCAGCGCCACCGCGCCTCCCGGATTCTGCCGGGAGCGCCGCGCCGCGGGGATCAGCACCGAGCCTACAGCCGCGACGTCGGCCATCTTGGAGCCGGAGATACCGGAGAACAGCACCATCGACGTCACCATGACGACGTTGAGGCCGCCGCGCATCCGCCCCACCGCGCGCTGCAGCAGTTCGATCAGACGCACCGACATGCCGTTGGCTTCCATGAGGTAGCCGACCAGAATAAAGAAGGGGATCGCCAGCAGCACGAAATTGTCGATGCCGCGCGCCATCTGCTGCGCGAAGATCACGCCGGGCAGCGTGCCCTCCACCCATATGAAGATCAGCGCGGCCAATGCCAGCGCAAAGCCGATCGGCAATCCGCCGAACAAGGTGAGAACGAAGCCGACCAGCATCAGCGTACCCGAGGACGGCACCGACCCCGGAGCCAAATAGTCCCACGCCAGATAGAACCCGGCGATCAACGCGATCGCGACGATTCCGGCTGCCATGTCGCTGGCGGAGCGCGCACAAAAAATCTCGAGCGCGAAGATCGTCATCAACAACGCGCCGGCGCCCATCGGGTAGAACGTCCATTCCAGCGGCAGACCGGAGCCCGAGGTCTGTCCCGTGGTCAGCCAACCCATCTTCAGCGCGTTGAACGCGACATAGCCGGCGATGATCGTCACCAACAGCGCGCCCATGGCATCGACCACGCGACGAATCCCTGCAGGCAGCATATCGACGAAAAACACCACGCCGAGATTTTCGGCCCGCGCCAGCGCACTGGCCGCGCCGAAGAAGCTCGATCCGACCATCAGGCCGCGGGCGACATCGTCCGCCCATTCGACCGGCGCGTTGAACAGGAAACGCAGCAGCACCGACGTACAGACTACCAGGAGGTCCGCGGCAAGCAGCACCGCCGCGACAACGTCGCTCACGAGCAGCAGCGTCGCAGTGATCCGGCGGCCGCCGCTTGGCGAGGCTGCGGCGACTGAAACGGCCATTGCCTCAGGCCTGCGTCGCGCGGATCATATCCACCACGGCTTTCGCCTCGGGACGGGTCTTGATGAAATTATCGGTTTGCGGCAGCACGCGCTTGCGGAACGCCTCCTTGTCGCATTCGACGACGGTGACGCCCTTCTCCACCAGTTGCGTCATCGCCTCCTTCTCGACCGTGAGGCCATGCGCTCGGCTGTCGACCGCTGCCTTTTTCGCGGCGTCCAAAAATCCCTCGCGCAGTTTCGGATCCATGCGGTTGAAGGTGACGTCGCTGAAATAGATCGCGAGCGGGGAGAAGATGTGCTGGGTCAGAGCGTAATGTTTCGAGGTTTCGTAAAATTTGCTGGCCATGATGGTCGGCGGATCGTGTTCCAACCCATCGAGCACGCCGGCCTGCAACGCCGTGTAGATCTCGCCGAACGCCAGCGGTGTAGCGGCCGCGCCCATCAGGCGGAGGCATTCGGTGATGATCGGATTCGGCAGCGTGCGGATCTTGAGACCGGCGAGATCTTCGGGCGTACTCACCGGCTTCTTCGCCAGCACGCTGCGCGCGCCGAAATTATAGGCCCAGGCGATGATCCGGATGTTGCCGCCCTTGAGCAGCGCGTCCTCGATCGGCTTGGCTGCGCCGGCGTCGAACGCCTTGGTCTGCTGTGGAAAGCTCGTGAAGAGATAGCCGAGGTCGAAGGTCCCAACCAGCGGCACCAGATTGGCCGAGATTGACGAGCCCGACACCATCAGGTCGATCACGCCGAGCTTGACCGAATTGATGACGTCGATTTCCTGGCCAAGCTGGTTGTCCGGGAAGAAGGTGACGTCGATCTGCTCGGCAAGACCATTCGCCTTCAGGTTCTTCACCAGATTGTCGTAGTAGACACGGCCGTTGGCGTATTTGGGATCGTTCGGCAGGGACGACGAGCATTTGAGCTTTAGCGTGCCGGCCTGCGCGCGCCCGATAATGGCGGGCGACAAGATCAGCCCCGCGCCGGCTGTCGTGGACGATCTCAAAAACACGCGCCGGCTGACGAGACCTGTCATCATGACGCTACCTCCCCAAGATTTTTTTGTTGCGCCGCGGTTGATCGCTGCGGCTGCACAATTTAACCCTATGGATAAATTCTATGACCAAACGGAAGCGTCACGCAAGGGCACGCCTGTAAGGTGACATATCAACCGTCTACTTCGTCCGCGCCACCGTGGTTCCATCCCAGCCTTCGCTGGTGGGTTTCTCCAGCTGTTGCCTGCAGCGCCCGACCATGACAGACGACGCCGCGTCCTGCGGCCGGAGTTCGAGTGTCGTCTCGAAAGCGCCGATCGCCGCGGCGAAATCGCCAGCGCGCCACGCGGCGAGACCCGCTCCATACAATTTCACCCAATCGAGCGTACCGGAGAATTCGCCGGCCATTCCCAACAGCTCATAGATCTGCAAGCCTCCGGCACGGCCATAGACCGCGAGACGATCGAGTTCTCGAACCACGATGCGATCGCCGGCCAGACGGCGCGTTTCCGGACCGATGATGATGGTGGTGCCGTAGAGCTTGTTGGTGCCCTCAAGCCGGCTGGCGATATTCACGGCATCGCCGATGACCGTGTAATTCAGCCGGACTTCCGATCCGATATTGCCGACCAGCATGTCGCCCGAATTGATGCCGATGCGAATCCTGACGGGCTCGCCCTTGTCGTCGACCAGACCCGCCTCTCCCATGGCGCGCTGGCACCCCAGCGCGGCCCGGCAACAATCGACGGCGTGATCGGGGTTGGGCACCGGCGCGCCCCAGAACGCCATCACGGCGTCACCGATAAACTTGTCGATGGTGCCGCCCTGGGCTTGAATCTGCGCGGAGACGCAATCGAAGTAACGCGACAGCAGTGGAATGATGCGATCACCCAACCGCTCCGACATGCCGGTGAAGCCGGCGAGGTCGATGAACATCACGCTCATCGGCCGCACCGCACCGCCCAACTGCGCGCCATTGCCCTCGCTGACCAGACGCTTCACGAGATCGGCGGGAATATATTTCCTGAATGCGGCGAGTCCGTGCGCCATGTCGCTTATGGCGCCGGACAGGTTTTCGATCTCGGTCAGCCGCGACGGATGCCGCTCCACCTTGTCGAGATCGAAGCGCTCGACATGCCTGATTTCGCCCATCACCTTGATCAAGGGCGCCGCGATCAGCCGTTGGGCGAGCCAGGCCGATAACAGGCCGGCGAACACAATCAACACGGCAAGACCGATCAAAAGGTTGCGGATCGTCATCCGCACCGGGCCGAGAAATTCCGATTCCGGCACCACCGTGACCAGCGACCAGCCCGGGAACGAAATCGGCGTCAGCACCGCCTGATAGGCCTTTCCTTCCCGTACCACCTGGCTGTGAAACGCTTCGCCATCGCCCGGATTGTAGGTAGTGCGCGCCTGCCGGATCGCGGTCACCGCAACCGGTAACAGGGGATGATCGGCTTTCAGCGCGTGCAGCTCGTCAGCATCGGGATCGGGCGCGGCGATCACACCGCCGTCCCGGTCGAGGAGAAAGGCGCCGGCCGATTTGCCGACCGTGAGCTGCGACAGAAAATTCGAGACGCGGGTGAGCTCGATGATGATGGCGAGCACGCCGGCGCGCTTCTGGTCGACATCGATCGGCGTCGCCAAAACCGCGGCGAGCCGTTCGCCGCCCGGATGGGTAGTGAAGATCGACCAGTGTTCGTCATCGGCCTTGATAGCTTCGCGAAACCATTCCTGATCGGTGACGGAATACTTGCTGTCCTCGACGCGGCTGGTTTTCAGCCGGATATCGTTGCCGGCATAGTCGTACTGGTCGATCTGCAGCTTGCGGCCGGGCATCGTGATCTCGAGCATCTCGACGCCGGCCTCGCCGAGCTTGTGCCCGGCAAAGAACGACCCATCCGGCCATCCGAACGCCACCGACGAAATGGTAGGATGCGACTGCAACTGCGAAAGGAACACGAATTCACGCCGTCTGGCGTCGCGGATTTCCAGCACTTTTTCGGTGAGCAGCGTACGCACCGCCGTCAGCGACGACCGCGCCTCGGTGGTGACCGACTGCAATTCATCGCTCACCGCGGAGACGATCTGCTCGTTAATGGTGTCGGCCAGGGTCTGGCTGACCTTCTGCGCGGTGCGCCACCACAACAGATGCACGCCGACGGCGCTGACGACGATCGACGTCAGGACAAGGGCCGAAATGGCGCTGCGAATGCCGATGCGCATGCGAAAGTCCTGATTGCCGGTTCAATACCGCAATACGGAAACATATTAATGTTTGTTTCGCTGCCGGGGCTATCCCCCGCGCGGCGAACACGGCTCTGTTACCGTCATGGAGCCTGAGCGCCACGAAACTTCTGGATTGTTTATTTCGTACAGGTCAAGAAGACCCCGGACGGCCATTCTCGAAGGTTACGTAATGCACGATGTATCGATCCCGGCAGCCATGATTGCCGGTCTTGTCAGCTTTCTGTCCCCTTGCGTGCTGCCGCTGGTCCCGCCCTATCTGGTCTATCTCACCGGCGCAACCATCGAGCGTGTGACCCATGACGAGACCGCGCAGGCCTCCAGACGCGCGGTGATGACGGCTGCGCTGATGTTCGTGCTCGGCTTCTCGACGGTGTTCGTCGCGCTCGGCGCCAGCGCTTCCCTTATCGGCAGCCTGATCCGCGAATGGTCGGCGCAGCTTTCGATCGTCGCCGGCATCGTCATCATCGTGATGGGGCTGCATTTCCTCGGGCTGACGCGAATCGGCCTGTTGATGCGGGAAGGACGGCTGACCGCGCCGAAGCCGGTCGGATTATGGGGCGCCTATGTCATGGGACTGGCGTTCGCATTCGGCTGGACGCCCTGCATCGGACCTATTCTGGCGGCGATCCTCTCCATCGCCGCGGCGGAGGCGACCGTGACCAAGGGCGCCGGCCTGCTTGCGGTCTATTCCGCCGGACTCGGCATCCCCTTCCTGCTCGCCGCCTTCATGATCGAGCAATTCTCCGAGCTGTTCGTCCGGATGAAGCGGCATCTCTCCAATATCGAGCGCGCCATGGGCATCTTGATGGTGATCACCGGCATCGGCTTTTTGACCGGCGCCGTCTCGAATATCAGTATCTGGCTCCTGGAGACCTTCCCGGCGCTGCAAAATTTCGGCTAAAGGCCCGTAACAAGCGGGTCGGCGGCAGCGAAACTCTTGCCAGAACCAGGCCGTAACAGCTGTGCGGCCGCAGCACTGTTGTGCGCGTCTGGCGAAAGATCGCCGGTGCAGCCTCGTGCCGATGTTCAGAGGGGAGGGTCGCATGAGTTCAATCGTGAATCTTCTCATCCTGCTGCCGGCGCGGATCGCCTCGTATTTCTCCTGGGCCGGCCCGCTCTTGATGCGCCTGATCGTCGGCTACGTCTTCATGCTGACCGGCTGGGGCAAGCTCACCAATCTGGCGCAGGTGACCGATAACTTTATCGGCTGGGGTATCCTGTTTCCGAAAATCCTGACGCCCTTCGTTTCGGGCGTCGAGTTCTTCGGTGGCGCCATGCTGATCCTCGGCCTGTTCACCCGAATTCCCGCCGCGATGCTGGCGGTCGTGATGGTCGTCGCGATCAGGTCGGCCAAATGGGGCGACGTCGACTCGCTGGAGACCCTGCTCGGCTTCGAGGAAGCGACCTACTTCGCCGCCTTCATGTGGCTCGCCATTGCCGGCCCCGGCGAGGCATCAGTGGATCGGCTGCTGCTGAATGCATCCGGACACCCCAAGGAATCTACCTGACGGGCAGCCTCACGTTCGCGTGACATGCACACGAAGGCGGTGCCTGGATGTCGCCGTCAGCAAATAATAATAATGTGGGCGGGCGGTGTAACCAAAATCGGGTTAAAACCGTAACTGATGCTGGGTGCAGCCTGCAAGGCGAGAGCAAATACGACTTGGGGGCGGCGCACCTCACCTGCTTTTTGAGGAGATGCTCATGAAGATTGCTTCCAAGTCCGGCGCTGCCATCGCCGCCGCTGCCGCCACGCTGTTTTTGGCCGGCGCGGCCGTATCGAGCCCGAGCTACGCGGCCGGCGAAGGCAAGTGCATCGGCGCCAATGCCTGCAAGGGCCAGAGCGCCTGCAAGGGCGGCAATCACGCCTGCAAGGGCCTGAACGCCTGCAAGGGCCAGGGCTTCTCGGCCTTGACCAAGTCGAAGTGCGACGCCGCCAAGGGCAAGTACGAGCCCGCCTAATTCGATTGCCGTGCGGAACGGGGCCCGGCGTAGGCCGGGCTCCATTTCCCGATAATTCTGACGGCGATGCACATCGCTTGACGCGCGGAGACGCCATGAACGTCGCAAGCAGATTGCCAGACACCTCGGCGGCGCCGCTTGCAGACCGGCCGAATGCCTCAACCAGGCCGCCGTTCCTCGGTTTCGGATTGGGGTTGCGCGCGCAGCATTATGACGAGATCCTCAACGGCAATCCGCCGATCGACTGGTTCGAGGTGATCAGCGAAAATTATATGCTGCCGGGTGGCCGGCCGCTGCGTATCCTCGACCGCATTTGCGCGCGCTATCCCGTCGTGATGCACGGGGTGTCAATGTCGATCGCATCGACCGCGCCGCCCAACTTCGAATACCTGCAGGCGCTGAAGGACCTCGCCAAACGGGTCGAGCCGAAATGGGTGTCGGACCACCTGTGCTGGACCGGCGTGCACGGAAAGAACCTGCACGACCTGCTGCCGATCCCCTACACCAGGGAAGCGCTCGATCACGTCGCCGGCCGTGTCCAGCTGGTGCAGGATTTTCTCGGCCGCGCCCTCGTGCTCGAGAACGTTTCCACTTACGTGCAATTCAACAACTCCGAAATGACAGAATGGGAATTCCTGTCGGAGCTTTCCCGCCGTTCCGGATGCTGGCTATTGTTCGACATCAACAACGTCTATGTCAGCGCCTTCAACCATGGCTACGACCCGCTGACCTTCCTCAACGGGATTCCGGCAGACCGGGTAGTGCAGTTTCACATGGCCGGCCACAGCCACATGGGTACCCATATCATCGACACTCACGATCATCCGGTGTGCGAGGACGTGTGGGATCTTTACCGAGCGGCGCTCAAGCGCTTCGGAGAGGTCTCGACCATGATCGAACGCGACGACAACATTCCGCCGCTCGACGAACTGCTGTACGAAGTCAACAGGACCCGCGAGATCGCCGAAGAAGTTTTGGCCGCGGGCGCGCTTGCGCGATGAGCGATTTCGCGCGGCAGCAGAGCGAATTCCAGCGAGGCATCCTGACCGGCGACGACAGGATCCTGGCCGAAATTCTCGACAGCCCGAAGGAGAAGCGCGAGACACTGTTCGGCGTCTACCGCCATGCCTACGGCTCACGGCTGGTCGAAGCCATGCGCAACGATCACGAGTTGCTGCACCGCTATCTCGGCGACGAGACATTCGACGAGATGGGCCGTGCCTATGTCAAGGCAAGGCCATCGGAACATCCGAACCTTCGCTGGTTCTCGCAAGGCCTGCCTGACTTCCTGAAATCGGCAAAGCCTTACTGCGATCATCCCGTGCTGGCCGACCTCGCCGCGCTGGAAAAAGCCCTCAACGACGCCTTCGATGCCAGGGAAGCGCCGGTTTTGGCGCGTGAGGACATGGCCGGCTTTGCGCCGGAAATCTGGAACGATCTGAAGTTTCGGCCACATCCGAGCGCGTGCAGGCTCGATGTCGCGACCAACACGGCAGCGATCTGGCTGGCGCTGAAGAACGAGGGGACCCCGCCGGATGCCGCGACGCTGGAAGAACCCGCGCGCCTCCTGATCTGGCGGCAGGACACCACGCCGATGTTCCGAGAGCTGTCCACTGAGGGGGCGATGATGTGGGACGAGGCCGCCAATGGCATCCCTTTCGGCGTCCTCTGCGAGTTGCTCGCGACCTATGCCGATCCCGACGGCGCGGCCGGCCGCGGCGCAGGTTATCTTCATGGCTGGATCACAGCCGGGCTTCTGACGGCCGTTTCCACCGGGAACTAGAGGGAAGGCCCAATCGCATGGGCGTGGCCACCGATCCCAACATCTCGCAATGAGAAACACCGCGATATCTCGCTGGAGCCTTGCGGCCGTCACCGTTGCGGCAATAGCGATTAGTGCGATCCCTTCCGGCGCCAACGCACAATCGGAATTCATGCGTGGCGAACGCATGCCCTACGATGCATTCGACAAGCTGCCCAAAACCGACCTTGATGTGCCGGGTGGCACCATTCATGTCGCCTTTGCGCCGGGCGACATCATTCTCCCCAAGGAAAAAGTGCTGGACTGGGTCACGACGTCGGCCAAGGCGGTCACGGCCTATTACGGACGCTTCCCCGTCAGTTCGCTCAGACTACTGCTGGTTCCGGTCGACGGCGCCCGGGTGCGCGGTGGCACGACCTGGGGCTATCGCGGCGCCGCCATTCGTATCTCGCTGGGCCGCGAATCCACGGAGGATGTATTGCGGCGCGACTGGGTGATGGTGCACGAGATGGTACACACCGCCCTGCCCGACCTCGATGACCGCTACGCCTGGCTGTCGGAAGGGCTTGCCGTCTACGTCGAACCGATCGCGCGGGTGCAGGCCGGCGACCTTACGGCAAAGGAGATCTGGCAGGCGATGATCCGCGACATGCCGAAAGGCCTGCCGCAGGCGGGTGACGAAGGCCTCGACCATACCGACACCTGGGGTCGGCGATATTGGGGCGGCGCGATGTTCTGCCTGCTCGCCGATATCGAAATTCGCAAGCGCACCGGCAACCGGTTCGGTCTGCAGGACGCTATGCGCGGCGTGATCGCCGCCGGCGGCAATCACGAACACGACTGGTCGATCGAGCGCGTTCTAGCCACCGCCGACAAGGCGGTCGGCGTCGACGTCCTGACGCGTCTCCACAACGATACGGGATCAAAGCCGGTGACACCCGATCTGGCCGGGATCTGGCGCGATCTCGGGCTGAAATCGCAAGGCGAAGATCTTGAGTTCGACGATACCGCACCGCTTGCGGCGATCCGCAAGGCGATCACGGAGCCCCGCGTTAAATAGTCGGATCTCATCTCCACTGGCTTTTGGCTGCGCGATATCGGAGTATTCCCGAAACTACAGACACATGGGTCGGGAGTGAAGGGTCGATGGCCGAGGTTACCCCGGAGAGAGCCAGTGCCGCGTGGCCGGTCTTCCGCTCGCTGGCTTCCTTCCGACCGATCGATTTACCGAGTGACCTGATTGCAGGTCTTACGCTGGCCGCGATTGCGATCCCCGAACAGATGGCCACCGCACGGCTCGGCGGCTTCCCACCGCAGATCGGCTTTTTCGCCTTTATCGCGGGGTCGCTCGGCTTTGCCGTGCTCGGCAGCAACCGCTTCCTGTCTTGCGGCGCCGATTCGACCATCACACCGATCTTCGCCGGTGGCCTGATGCTGATGGCAGCATCCGGCTCACCCGATTATCAAGCGCTCGCGGCGGCGCTGGCGCTGATGGTCGGCACGATTCTCGTTGTCGGCAGCCTGTTTCGCCTCGGCTGGATTGCCAACCTGCTGTCGACACCGGTGATGGTAGGCTTTCTTGCCGGCATTTCCGTGCACATCCTGGTCTCGCAAATGCCTGTTGTGCTCGGGCTGGCTTCCCCGAGCGGGCCGATGCTTGACCGGATTGCCGCGCTTGCGCGGCATCTTGGCGAAGCCAATGTCTATTCGGTCTGTATCGGACTCGGCGTATTGGGCGTGGTGGCCGGGTCGGAGGCCGTCAGCGCCAGAATTCCCGGCGCGTTGATCGGCCTCGTCGCCGCCACCATCGCAGTGATCTGGGCCGGCCTCGAGAGCAAGGGCGTGAGCGTGGTCGGAACGGTCCCGGGAACGCTGCCGACGCCGTCGTTGCCGGACATCTCCCCTGAGCGGTGGGCGCGTCTCCTCACCCTGAGCTTCCTGATCGCCATCGTCGTCATGGTACAGACGGCGGCGACGACGCGATCGTTTCCGTCGGATCCCAACAAGCCTGCCGACGTCGACCGCGACTTTCTCGGCGCCGGCGCTGGCAGCATCCTGGCCGGCCTGTTCGGCGCGTTCCCGGTGAACGCCAGCCCTCCCCGGACCGGCATCGTCTCCGAGACCGGCGGTCGGTCACAACTATCCGGGCTGTTCGCTGCCTCGATCGTGCTGGCGCTGCTGGCATTCGGCGCGACGCTGCTGGGGCACGTTCCGAACGCGGCGCTCGGCGGCGTTCTGTTGTTCGTCGCGCTCCGGATCATTCGCCTCGGGCAAATAGCCATCGTCTATCGCCAGTCGATCGGCGAGTTCTTCCTGATCGTTGCGACGGCGGCTGCAATCATCGTGCTGCCGATCGAACAAGGTGTCGCGGTCGGCATCGCGCTTTCGCTCCTGCACGGCATCTGGAGCACGACGCGCGCGAGACTCGTTGTCTTCGAGCGCGTGCCAGATACCACCATCTGGTGGCCGGCCAACCCACACATACCGGGCGAGCACAATCCAACCGTGGCCGTCGTCGGCCTGCAAGCGCCACTTTCATTTCTCAACGCGGAGAATTTCCGCGCCGACGTACTGGGCGTTGTGAGGCGTTCGACGCCACGGCCGCGGCTGCTGGTGATCGAAGCCAGTGGCATTCTCGAGATCGACTTCACCGCCGCGCAGATCTTGGTCGATCTCATCGGGGAATGTCGCAAGGATGGCGTCACGGTCGCCATGGCGCGGCTTGAATCCACGCGAGCTCGTGACGCGTTCGAGCGACTCAATATCTACGACGTCCTGCCGAAAGACCTAATCTTCTACAGTGTCGCCGAAGCCGTGCGCGCGCTCGCCCGACCTGCACCCGCATGACCGCAGCGCCGCTTCATTCGCTTTGCAGCGTCGGATGATCTTTCAGCACCTCCTGCCTGATCGACACCGACTGTATCGAGCGAAACAGGGGTCGCGCCGTCCCGGTATCGCCGGCCTTCAGACAGAGCTCCACAATCTGGCGCACAGAGGAATCCCGCAGCAGGTCATCGGAGATCTTCATGGCGATCTCCATCGCGGCCTTGGCGGCGCGCTGGTAACGTTCGGCGGCGTGCTTGCTCTTTTTGGCGTCCGATTTTTTCCTCTTGTGATCCGCGCCGCCTGCAAGCCCCCCGATCCGTTCGGCGCTGTCCGCGGCGGAAGCGCAGATGTTGCGGATTAGCTTTGCCGCCTCAATGTCGCCGATCGGCCACTCGATGGGTTCGTCCCAGACTTCCTGTCGCGTCTTGTTGTTGAACCACCACATCGCCACGCCTTTTGCGGCCGCCGAATGAGGAGCCTACGCCGCCGGTACGATCTTTCCGGGATTGAAGATGTTTTGCGGATCGAGCGCCCGCTTCAGCGCGCGCATGGCGTCGAGAGCCTCGGGCCCGAGCTCGGCCTCCAGATATTTCTGCTTGCCCTGCCCGATGCCGTGCTCGCCGGTACAGGTGCCGCCCATCGATTGCGCACGTTCGACCAGGCGATGCATGAAATCCTCGCCGCGCGCCATCTCATCCGCGTTGTCGACGTCACAGACCAGCGAACAATGGAAATTACCGTCGCCGACATGGCCGACGATCGGCGACAAGAGATTGAGCCGCTTGAGATCGTCCTCGGTCTCGGTAACGCAGTCGGCGAGGCGCGAAATCGGCACGCAGACATCGGTCGCCACCACCCCCGCGCCGGGCCGCAGCGCCTTCACCGACCAATAGGCATCATGCCGCGCCTGCCACAGCCTGGTACGGTCCTCGGGCTTGGTGGTCCAGGTGAAATCGCCGCCGCCGCACTCACCGGCGATTTCCTTGAAGTTCTTCGATTGCTCGGCCACCTCGATTTCGCTGCCATGGAACTCCAGCAGCAGCAGCGGCGTCTCCGGCAGCGACAGTTTCGAATAGGAATTGCAGGCCTTCACCTGCGCCGCGTTGAGCAATTCGATGCGCGCGACGGGAATGCCGGTCTGGATCGCGAGGATGGTCGCCTGGCAGGCGCCGCGCACGGTCTCGAACGAACAGGCCGCCGCCGCGATGGTCTCGGGGATGCCGCGCAATTTGATGGTGAGTTCCGAGATGATGCCGAGCGTGCCCTCGGCGCCGACAAAGAGATGCGTCAGGTCGTAGCCGGCGGAGGACTTTTTGGCGCGCGTGCCGGTGGTAATGATCTCGCCGTCGCCGCGCACCACTTTCAGCGCCAGCACGTTGTCGCGCATGGTGCCGTAGCGCACCGCATTGGTGCCGGAGGCGCGGGTCGACGCCATGCCGCCGAGCGAGGCGTCGGCCCCGGGATCGATCGGGAAGAACAATCCCTGGTCGCGCAGATGCTCATTGAGCGCCTTGCGGGTGACGCCGGGCTGGATCACGCAGTCCAGGTCCTCGGTGTGGACCTCGAGCACCCGGTTCATGTCGCGCAAATCAATGCAGATGCCGCCGGCGGGGGCATTGACCTGGCCCTCCAGCGAGGTGCCGGTGCCGAACGCGATCACGGGAACGCCGTATCGCGCGCAGATCCGCACCACGTCCTGGATATCGGAGGTTTCCTGCGCCATCACCACCGCGTCGGGCGGCTGGGTCGGCAGCCAGGTGGTGGTATGGGCGTGCTGCTCGCGCACCGCCTGCGAGGTGATCAGACGGTTGCCGAATCGCGCCGCGAGCGCTTCCATCGTGCTGGCCAGCGCCTTCGGCTCCGGACGTTTCAAATTGCTGGTACCTGCTGTTGCCACGAAAGTTCCTCCCGGCTTCAGAAGACCGTCGCAAAGGATATATAAGGGGTCAAGAGCGCCAATCGGACAACCAAGGATGGATAAATGACGACCGCGACCGCCGCCAAGGATATGCCACTTCCCCCAGCCCCGTTCCTGTCCTCGGTGATGCAGATCGAGCCGCAATGGATCGATTATAACGGCCATCTCAACATGGCCTATTACAACGTGATGTTCGACCGCGCGGTCGACCAGATGTGGCTGGAACTCGGCATAGGCCCCGGCTACATGAAGGAGCGCCACGGCTCGACCTTCACAGCTGAATGCCATGTTCGCTACTTGCGCGAGATCCACCTCGGCGACCCCGTGCAGATTTCGGTCTATCTGCTGGGCGCCGACGAAAAGCGCCTGCATACGTTCGAGGAGCTGCGCCACGCCACCGAGGGCTGGCTGTCCGCCACGTCCGAAAACATGTCCATCCATATCGACATGAAGGCCCGCAAGACCGCACCGTTCCCTCCCGACATTCGGGCCCGCATTCAGGCGGTCGTCAATGCACACGCGGCCGCGCCGCGCCCTGAAGGCATCGGGCGCAAGGTGGCGATGCCATCGAAATAGCGAGGCGGGACATAGAAGCGTGGTGGAGAACGATCCCGCCGCCGCGTCAAGCGGCGGCGGCCTTTATGCGATGGCTCACGCAAACAGGAAATCGTGAGAGTTCAGCGCGGCGAGCCCGAGACTTTCTGCAGCGTCGCGACGATGTTGGTTCCGTCGGATCCGTTTGGAGGATGCCGCGATCCCTGAACGCGTGATGCGAATGGATATCCGCCTCGCAAGCTCGTGAGGATAGATATGCGCATACGAAATCGCGCCGCGAATGCGGTGCGGACAAGACCAAATCAGGCGATGGTCACTATTGAATGAGTTCAGCTTGCCAGTGGCGTGGCAAATCCCGCGACCAGTTTGACCAGATCAGCTTGGCGCGCAACGCCGGTCTTTTCGAACAAGCGGCCAAGATGAGTCTTGATGGTCGTGGCGGCAACACCGAATGCCGCAGCTACCTCTGGCACGCCGCCGACATCGACGATGGCATGCAGCACGCGCAGCTCCGTCGGTGTCAATTTGTACATCTTGCCGATTACCTCATCCGGCGAGGCCGCTTCCAGCGTCGCCCTGCGAACGAACAAGGCGGCGACGGCATTGTAGGCAAGTCCCGCGCGGCGTCGGGCGCCCGATGTCAGCGGCAGCACATGGATGAAATAGCGTTCACCGTCATGCGCCGTCAGCGGCAGCACGATTCCCTTGACGCCGAGGGCGGCGTCACCGGCCTCGGCTGATATCGCGATCTCGCGCAACGCGCTGTTGATCTCGGCGTTGCCTGTGACCAGCCGGCCACCGACCGCCCGCAGGAAGTTGGCGGCATCAAGGATGGCATTGCCTGCAGCGTTGCAATGAACGATCCGGCCCTGGCCATCGAGCAAAATCATACCGGCACTGAACCGGTCGAGGATATCGGAAAAACATGCTGCCTGGGCTTCCTTCAGCTCAAGGGTCTTGCCGATCAATAGCGCGCGGCGAACATGAGGGATCACGAGCGCCATACGGCGGCGCATCTCGTCATCGACCATTCCATTTGCCTCGTGCCTGACAATGCTGAGGAACGTGCAACAGGTCGACGTCTTCTCGATTACCGCGCAGGCGATGTCGGCCCAGCCGTGCGGCCGCGCCCACTCGCGATAAAAGCGACCGCGACGAAATTCGTCGTATGGCACGAGATCGGCAGTGCTGACGACCCGTTCGGCAGCGATCGAGCGCTGAGCCACCGTCGAATCGAAATCTGGATAGCACTCGGAATAGGCCTGCAAGACTTGCGGGTCCGTACCGATATAGCAGTAGAGTTTTTCGGATATGCCCAGAGAGTGTTGCAGAAGGAGTCCGCCCGACTGACCGCCGGTGAAATTGGCGATCTTGTCCAGAACCTCTAATCGTTGCGCGGGATCGAGTGCGGCATCATAGATATCGCCAATCAGCGCCGACAGGCGCTCCTTATTGCTCATAATATTGGCCCCGTTGGAATAATGCGGAAGAAAAAGGCTTGTCGTCGGTCCGCAGCATTTGATTTCATGCCCTCCCAACCGACTCCAAGTTAGACCCATTCGCAAAATCGTGATGTGAGGTAGCTCACCTCGATCTAGGGTAGAGAACCCCGAATGCGGGTATCCATTCCGCAACGCGCCTGTCGATTTGGAAGAGAACTAATGCGAACAGGATATCCTTGTTTTCTCTCATGAAACGGATAACGGAACTTGACTGAGCGGCGGCACGCGCTCGGATTGAGGCAGGAAAAGGGCAAACTGAATTCGACGCTCACGCTGCGATTGCGATGGCCCTCCCCCGAATGAATGACGCGGCGCATTTCACCTGACGCTAAGACGCACGCGCAAATCACGGGCAAGCATGCACGACTACGTTGGCCTGCTGATCCGGCTCGTCACCCCTTAATATCTTGAGGAGTTCCTGGTGAGTGATATGGCGGCCGCCGCGTCGCGCAAGCTGGCACGGGCCTGCGCGGATTTCTTGTGGGCACAAGATGCCACGCTGCGCGGCCTTGGGCTGGAGCGGCTGTCGATCGGACCTGGGCAGGCCATCATTGCGATGACGGTGCAGCCTGCGATGGTTAACGGCATCGGCATCACCCATGGCGGTGCGATTTTCACGCTGGCCGATACCGCCTTCTCGCTTGCCGCCAACTCTTACAACGAGCGGACCGTTGCCGCTTATTGCAGCATTGCGTTCCTGCATCCGACCCGGCTCGGCGACCGCCTGGTGGCAACCGCCCGGGAGGTCGTGCGTTCCGCGCGATCCGGCATCTACGATATCAGGGTGACGTTGCAGGACCGCGTGATCGCGGAGCTCCGTGCCCATTCCCGTGTCGTCGGCGGCGCTCTGTTGTTGCAAGCGACAGTCGCCCAGGAAGGGAGCGCTGCCGAATTCTGAACCGATGCGCCGTCCGATCTGCGACCGGATCGGACCGACTGCACCTCGTGTTCTCCCGAGCCGAAGTGCTTTGACTGAACCCAGCGCCACCGCGCTGGGCTCTTTTTCTTGAGGCTTGGTTTTCCGGCTAGACGCGGGTGCGTCCGCGCGCAAGCCCGATCACCGCCGAGACCAGGAACAGGATGATGGCGATGAAGAAGATCGCCTTGGCGATTTCGATGGAAGCGCCGGCGATGCCGCCGAAGCCCAAAATGCCCGCGATCAGCGCGATGACCAAGAACGTAACGACCCAGCTCAACATGGTCAGAACCTCTGTTTCGGTTTCCGTCCGCGCGGCCGAGCGCCGCGCATCTCCTGCGGAAACAATCCGGGGTGGAAACGATGGTTCCTCGTCCGGAAACCGGGAAATTTGCTGCCTCCGGCGGAACAAAATCACTTCCGCCTTGCGAAAATCGGCATGACTAATCGGACTGATAAACCTGTCAAAACGGCCGGAAGAGGCCCTATATGGCCTTTAATCCCTGCTATGAAGGCTCCCTTTCACCGCCCCACGGTGCCATCGTGGGGACAAGACGATTCGCGAATGACCGAGCCGAGCAAACTGTCCCACCATGGCGTCCCCGAGCACCAGCCCGCCGCTGGCGGCATTGCCGCGCGCGCCCGCGCGGCGGCGACCCCGCAATATCTCTCGGGCCTCAATTCGGAGCAGCGCGAGGCGGTGGAGACGCTGGACGGGCCGGTACTAGTGCTCGCCGGCGCCGGCACCGGCAAGACGCGGGTCCTGACCACGCGGATCGCCCATATCCTGAGCCAGGGGCGTGCCCGGCCGCATGAGATCCTGTCGGTGACCTTCACCAACAAGGCCGCGCGCGAGATGAAACTGCGGCTCGGCCAGATGCTTGGCCAGGCCGTCGAAGGCATGCCCTGGCTCGGCACCTTCCATTCGATCGGCGGTCGCATCCTGCGCTTCCACGCCGAACTCGTGCAGCTGAAATCCAATTTCACCGTGCTCGACGTCGACGATCAGGTGCGCCTCTTGAAGCAGTTGTTGCAGGCGGAGAATATCGACGACAAGCGCTGGCCGGCGCGGATGCTGGCGGGACTGATCGATGGCTGGAAGAACCGCGGGCTGACGCCCGCACAGGTGCCGGCGGGCGAAGCCGCTTCGTTCGGCAACGGCAGGGGCGGCAAGCTCTACGCCAGCTATCAGGAGCGCCTGAAAGTCCTCAACGCCGCCGATTTCGGCGACCTCTTGCTGGAGAACATCCGGCTGTTCCGCGAAAACCCTGACATCCTCCGGCAGTACCAGAGCCGGTTCAAGTTTATCCTGGTCGACGAATATCAAGACACCAATGTCGCGCAGTATTTGTGGCTGCGGCTGTTGTCGCAGGCGCCGTCACCTTCCAGGACGCAAACGTTGGCGGCCGTCATTCCAGGACCCATTGAAGATGCGGGGGCGCAATCCGAGGACGGCCCCGATCGAGATTCCGGTTCTGCGCCTCCAGCACCACAAGCGCCGCCCAAGAATATCTGCTGCGTCGGTGACGACGACCAGTCGATCTATGGCTGGCGCGGCGCCGAGGTCGACAACATCCTGCGCTTCGACCACGATTTTCCCGGCGCCAAGGTGATCCGGCTTGAGCGCAACTACCGTTCGACCGGACATATCCTTGCCGCAGCCTCGCATTTGATCGCGCACAATGAGGGCCGGCTCGGGAAGACGCTGCGCACCGAGGACGTCGACGGCGAAAAAGTCACCGTGACCGGCTCCTGGGATTCCGAAGAGGAAGCCCGCGCCATCGGCGAGGAGATCGAGGACTTGCAGCGCGCCGGCCAGAACCTCAACGAGGTCGCGATCCTGGTGCGGGCCTCGTTCCAGATGCGAGAGTTCGAAGATCGCTTCGTAACGCTCGGCCTGCCCTATCGCGTGATCGGCGGCCCCCGGTTCTACGAGCGTGCGGAAATTCGCGATGCCTTGGCCTATTTGCGCGTGATCAACTCACCGGCCGACGATCTCGCCTTCGAGCGCATCGTCAACGTACCCAAGCGCGGGCTCGGCGACGCCACCGTGCAGATGCTGCACGATCACGCGCGCAAGCGCCGTATTCCTCTGTTCGAGGCGGCCCGCGCCGTGGTTGAAACCGACGAGTTGAAACCGAAGGCGCGCGGGAGCTTGCGCGACCTGATCCTGCATTTTGATCGCTGGCGCGCGCAGCGCGAGGTCACGGCGCATACCGAATTGGCCGAAATCGTCCTCGACGAAAGCGGTTACACCGAAATGTGGCAGAAGGACCGTTCGGCCGACGCTGCTGGAAGGTTGGACAACCTGAAAGAGCTGGTTCGCTCGATGGAGGAATTCGAGAACCTGCAAGGTTTCCTCGAACACATCTCGCTGGTGATGGACCGCGACGGCGGCGCCGGCGACGAAGCGGTGTCGTTGATGACGCTGCATTCGGCCAAGGGGCTCGAATTCGACAACGTGTTCCTGCCGGGCTGGGAGGAAGGCCTGTTTCCGAGCCAGCGCACACTCGACGAACAGGGCCGCGCCGGGCTGGAGGAAGAGCGCCGCCTCGCCCATGTCGGGCTGACGCGCGCCCGCCGCCGAGCCAAATTGTACTTTGCGACCAACCGGCGGATTCATGGGACGTGGTCCACCACCATCCCGTCGCGCTTCCTCGACGAATTACCGGCGCAAAATGTCGAGATCACGGAATCCAAGGGCGGCTCCGGCTGGGGCGGCAGCGGCGGTTACGGCCCGTCGCGGTTCGACAATGTGGAATCCTTCGGCTCCAGTTACACGACGCCGGGCTGGCAGCGCGCGCAGGCCAATCGCGCCCGCAATCGCAATGGCCCGGGACGCAGCGGGTTCGACGAAGAACAATCGCCGTTCTCAAGCTCACGCAGCGATGCTGCGTCGGGCGGCGGCTTTTCGCACAACAAACGCGGCCCGATGGTGATCGAAGGCGAACTGGTCGCGAAATCCACCGGTACGACCTCAGAATTCTCGCTCGACGACCGCGTCTTCCACCAGAAATTCGGCTACGGCAACGTGGTGAAGGTCGACGGCAACAAGCTCACCATCGCCTTCGAGAAGGCCGGCGAGAAAAAGGTGGTCGATAGTTTCGTGGAGCGGGCGTAAAAAGACCTCAATGAATTTGCTGGCGAGGCAGCGGATTTGTTCAGCTGGTTGCAGTTCAGGAAGGTCAAGTCAGCCAAGGGACCGCCGGGCGGTTTTCCTGCACCCCAAGCTGTCCTTGAAGATCTCGACAAGCGCGTTCTCCAATACCTCGCCGACACGGATCATGGCAAACTGATCTATCCGGCCTGCAAGCGAACGCTGGCCGATGTGGATGGCGAGGTTGGCCGCATCTGGGATCACACCCGGCTGGAGGCAATGCGCTACGTGATGGCGGTCCCCGGGCGCAAGTTCGAACTTCTGATCGACCCTGCCCGCCAGATCGAAATGATCAATGCCTACCTTGCCCGGCAGCCTCACGGCGAGACCGTGATCGATTTCACAGGCACCGCTACGGCTGACTTTGCCATCGCCATTTCGGCCGGCCTCAACTGGCTGACCCATTGCGCTCAACTGGCAGGCGTCGATCCCACCCAACAATCCGGTACGATCCGCCATTTCAGAAAGCTCGTCACGCTCGCGCGGCTATGGTGGTTGAACGACGGCGCGGCCGAGCGCTGCGGACAGATGCTGTCAAGAGGAGAGCAACCGCCGCTGATGCTCTATTTGATATGGTCCGAATATACCCGGATCTCGAAGTCGATTGCAGCCGCCGCTATTTTTGGACCGTCGATCAGCCGATCCGAGAAACTGGTGGCCCTGCCCGCCGGGCTCATTTCCCGCTTTGAAGCCGCCCTCGACCCAAAGGATCTATAAGGTCAGGTTTGGCCGTGCGTCGCTTGTGCAACGGCGCCGGCGGCGCGGGATAGTTTTGTAGGGCGGGTGTCACACAAGCACTTTCTCTTCGTCCGGCCCTTGACCATGACCGAATTCATCGGTTGAGATGTCCCATGGTCCGGGGAGGGTTTATCCTGCTTATCGTTGCGCTTACCGCGCCGTCGCTGGCGGCTGCGGAGACGATGAGCTTTGGCGACGCCACGGCGCAACTCGCCAGGACCTGCGGCGCTGACATCACCGCCAATTGCCGCGGCGTCAATCTCGACGCCAACCGTCTCAAGGAATGTCTTTCCCGCAATCAGGACGTGATATCGGCGCAGTGCAAGGCCAGCTACCTGCAGACTTTTGACGCGATCCAGAAGCGGATCGCGGCGCGCGTCACGGTGGCCAATGCCTGCACGCGGGAGATCGTCAAACTGTGCGCGGGGTCAACCAGGGAGACCAGCAAATCGGTCCCCTGCCTGGTGACGGCCAAGGGCGTCAGCCGGAACTGCACCCAGGCCATGTCAGATGCAGGGTATCAATGATTGGGCGGGCGAAGCGAGGGCTGCGCGATATCAGCCTGCTGGCGGGCGCATTGGCGCTGCTGGCCGCGGCCGCCCCCCCGGCGCGTGCACAGGCGGAAGTCAACCGGGACGACATCATCGCCCAGCTCAACCGCTTTGAGACGCCGGCCGATATCGACGTCGCGGCATTGCGCCAGCAGGTTCTCGAGCGGTCGCGATCCCGATCGAAGAACGAGCCGCCGCCGCAAAAGCGGTCGCCGATCGCGCCCGAGTTGACCAAGCTGCCGGCTTTCAATGTCGACATCCAGTTCGACGTCGACACGCCGATCATCCTGCCGGCGTCCTATCAAACCATAGGGCGGCTCGCCGACGCGATGGTCCATTCGAGCCTGCAGCCCTATTCGTTCCTGATCGTGGGCCATATCGACGCGACGGGAAGACGCGAAAACAACGCGCTGCTCAGCCAGCGGCGAGCCGATGCCGTCCGCGACATCCTGGTCAACACCTTCAAGATCCCGGCGAAGCGCCTGCAGTCGGTCGGGCTCGGCGAGGAGCAATTGCTTGACCCGGCACGTCCCAATGCGCCCGTCAACAACCAGCTGCAGATCCTGACCGTTGCGAAAGCGTCCGAGCAAAGCGAGCAGCCCGCCAAACCGACGACACCGAGCTCGCCATCGCCGTCAAAAAAGCCGGCCAAAAAAAGATAGTCAACAGCTTGCTCGGCCGATTGCGGAACCCGCTTCGGGTTCCTATCTGTTGCCGGCCCCACCCCCGGTTGATCCGAAACGCCGCTTTATCCTTTCCCGCGTTTCCGACTCACACTATCAAGCGCTCCATGTCCCCGATCATTTCCGTTTCCAATCTCTCAAAGGTCTATGGTTCCGGCTTCAAGGCGCTGAACAACATCAATCTCGACATCAAGCGCGGCGAGATTTTCGCGCTGTTGGGACCGAATGGCGCCGGCAAGACCACGCTGATCAGCATCATCTGCGGGATCGCCAATTTGAGCGAGGGCCGCGTCGCCGTCGGCGGCCATGATATCAACAAGGACTATCGTGCGGCGCGCTCGCTGATCGGGCTGGTGCCGCAGGAACTGCACACCGACGCGTTCGAAACGGTGTGGGCGACCGTCAGCTTCAGCCGCGGTCTGTTCGGCAAGCCGAAGAACCCGGCCCACATCGAGAAGGTGCTGAAGGATCTGTCGCTGTGGGACAAGAAGAATTCCAAGATCGTCACGCTGTCCGGCGGCATGAAGCGCCGGGTGATGATCGCGAAGGCGCTGTCGCATGAGCCGCAGGTGCTGTTCCTGGACGAGCCGACGGCCGGCGTCGATGTCGAATTACGCAAGGGCATGTGGGAAGTGGTGCGGACGCTTCAGGCTTCCGGCGTCACCATTATCCTGACCACCCATTACATCGAGGAAGCCGAGGAGATGGCCGACCGGATCGGCGTCATCAACAAGGGCGAAATCATCCTGGTCGAAGACAAGCTGGGCCTGATGCAGAAGCTCGGCAGGAAGCGCCTCACCCTGCATCTGCAAACCAGGATCGACGCGATCCCGTCGGCACTGGCGCCCTACAAGCTCGAGCTTTCCGAAGGCGGCCACCAATTGACCTATGATTACGACACCAAGGGCGAGCGCACCGGCATCACCAGCCTGTTGAGCGATCTCCGCAACGCCGGCATCCGCTTCTTCGATCTCGACACCACTCAATCTTCGCTGGAAGACATCTTCGTCAGCCTGGTGAGGGCGCCATGAATTTTCGGGCGATCCGCGCGATCTATCTGTTCGAAATGGCGCGCACCTGGCGCACGCTGCTGCAAAGCATCGTCTCGCCCGTGGTGTCGACCTCGCTTTATTTCGTGGTGTTCGGCGCCGCGATCGGCTCGCGCATCACCGAGGTCGAAGGCGTCAGCTACGGCACTTTCATCGTGCCGGGGCTTGTGATGCTGTCGGTGCTGACCCAGAGCATCACCAATGCCTCGTTCGGCATCTACTTCCCGAAATTCGTCGGCACCATCTACGAAATATTGTCGGCGCCGATTTCCCATTTCGAGATCGTGATCGGCTATGTCGGCGCCGCCGCGACGAAGTCGATCGTCCTCGGCTTGATCATCCTTGCCACCGCCGGCCTGTTCGTGCCGCTGCATATCCATCACCCCTGGTGGATGCTGACCTTCCTGGTGCTGACGGCGGTGACTTTCAGCCTGTTCGGCTTCATCATCGGCATCTGGGCCGACGGTTTTGAGAAGCTGCAGATGATCCCGATGCTGGTGGTGACGCCGCTGACATTTCTGGGCGGCAGCTTCTATTCGGTGAACATGCTGCCGTCGGGCTGGCGCACCATCACGCTGCTCAATCCGGTGGTGTATCTGATCTCGGGCTTCCGCTGGAGCTTCTACGAGATCGCCGACGTCAGCGTGTCCTTGAGCATCGGCATGACGGTCGCCTTCCTGGTCACCTGCCTGGCGATCGTCTGGTGGATCTTTAAAACCGGGTATCGGCTCAAGAATTGACCTGGCGATAGCACCGGAAGTGGCCGTAGCGGTTGTGATAGCGGCGGCCGCGGTGCCAGCCGCGATCGGGAATGCCGAACACGCCCTTTGCCGCGCCCGTGGCGCCCGCCCGACCGCTGCGCCGCCCAACCGGTCCGGCGATCCGGTTACCTTCGTAGGAGCCCTCCTGGGCCGCGCGCACGATGCCCTGGGCGCGGCCGAGATGCGGCGCGGCGAGCACTGGATGTCCGGCATCTGCTCGCGAAAAAGTCAGCGCCTCGATGCCGATTCCGCCGAGTCCCGCCTTGCTTGCGCCGCGCGGTGCATTAACGATGCGTTTGCAGGCTACTGGAACCAAAGCCGGATTCCGGGCATATTGGGTGCCGGGGGACGGAGAGCCGCGGCGCTGCAATCAAGGCCCGGGAGGCCAAAGGTAAAATGCGTTCGTTCCTCGTCGCTGTCACCGCCTTGACGCTGTTCGCCACCGGCGCCGCGCAGGCCAAAGTCGCCATCACCGTCGACAAGGATAATCAGCGGATGACCGTCGCCGTCGACGGCGTCGAGCGTTATCATTGGCCGGTCTCGAGCGGCATCCCATCATACGAGACGCCGAACGGCAGCTTCCGCACCTTCCGGATGGAAGAGGATCACTATTCCAAGGAATTCGACGACGCGCCGATGCCGCACTCGATCTTCTTCACCAAGATCGGCCACGCGATCCACGGCACGGATTCGGTCAACCGTCTCGGCAGCCCCGCCTCGCATGGCTGCGTGCGGCTATCGCGCGCCAATGCCGCCACACTGTATGCGCTGGTTCAGGAGCAGGGCGTGCTCAACACCACAGTGACGCTGACCGGCTCGTCGCAGGTCGCACTGGCGCGCAATCCGAACGGACGTAATACCGCCGTGGCCCGCCGCAACCCGGCCTGGCAAAACGAACAGCAGTACGACTCCGCCGGAGATCCCGTTGTGCTCACTCCGCAGGCGCAGCAGCATCTGCCGCAAGGCCGCGCCGATGACGGCTATATCTACCCGGCCGACGGCTCCTCCAACGAAGCGCGCTATCCGGCGCCGCCCAGCCGCCGCGTTTACAACGCCGACGCTTATGGGCAGCGACAGCAATCTTATTACGGCAATGGCGGCTATGCGCCGGCGCCACAGGGCTATTACTACCAGCCACGGCAATATTACCAGCCGCGCGGGCTGTACAGCTACCAGAACTGAGACCAGCGATACCTCTTCCCCACTGACCTCTCCGTTGCGAGAGGTCGGTGCATTTTAATCGGCGATTGGAGCCCCCGTAGCCAGGTTCCGCGTGGCGCCTGTCACAAGCCAACATCGGGCCGTAGCGCTCCGGCCACACCTACCGATCCATCGGCTTCGCTATCGTCAGGCCAAATTGACAACGGACAGTGCGGTCGTATGGTCGTCGCTCATCTCTTTGGAATCGGCCATGACTCGGGAAGAAATCTCGGAACTTTGTATCGTTTCATTGGCTAACGTCCTCCGTATCGGGAGGGATCGGGTCAAAATCGATACAAAATTCAGCCGGCTTGGGCTGGATTCGGCAATGGTCGTCTACGTCATGATGGAGCTCGAGGAGAAACTCGACCTCGAACTCTCGACCGACGATTTCTATGACCATCCGACCGTCGACGCCCTTTCCCGCTACCTTGCCGAGAGGCGCGCCGCACGCTCCGCCGCCTAGATCGGCACCCGTCAAACACCGTCGGCCAGAATGGAAAACGTATCGTCGCTGGTAGCGCTACTGGCAAAGCGGGCGGAGACACAGCCCGACGCGCGTGCCTACATCTTCCTTTCCGATCGCGGCGCCGAGGAGGCAGTCCTTACCTTTCGTCAGTTGCAAGACACCGCGCTGGCGCTCGCAGCGCGGCTGAAGGAGGTCGCCCAGCCCGGCGATCGTGCCCTGCTGGTATTTCCGCCCGGCCTGGAATTCGTCGTCGCCTTTTTCGGTTGCCTGATCGCGAGGGTGATCGCGGTGCCGATGATGATGCCGCGGCGACAGGGCGCCCGCGACGCCAGTGCGGCAATCATGGCGAATTGCGAGCCGGCAATCGCGCTCACCAATTCGACCTTTGCGATCCGCCAGGATTTGCAGGCGCGATTTTCGCGGGAGGGCCTTCAATGGCTGGCGGTGGATCTCGAACCTGCACCTGTCGCGCCCGGCACGTCCGATCTGCCGCAGCCCGGTCCGCAGGATATCGCCTTTCTGCAATACACATCGGGCTCGACGTCGGATCCCAAAGGCGTCGCGGTCAGCCACGCCAACCTGCTCGCCAACCTCGAAATGATCCGCCTGTCGCTCGGCAACACCAGCCAATCGACCTATGTCAATTGGGTGCCGCTGTACCACGATATGGGATTGATCCTGAACACCCTGGAGGCGCTTTACGTGGGCGCCCTCTGCGTCCTGATGGCACCCAACGCGTTCACCCAGCGGCCACTGGGCTGGCTGCGCGCCATCAGCGACTATCGCGCCGAAGTCGGCTGCAGCCCGAATTTCGGCTACGACCTCTGCGTCAGCCGCTATCGCGCGGAGCAGATGCAGGGCGTCGATCTGTCCTCATGGAAGATCGCGCTCAACGGCGCCGAACCGGTTCATGCCGAAACCATCGAGCGGTTCATCGAGACCTTTAGCGGTCATGGCTTCGGTCCCAATGCTGTGTTCCCGGCGTACGGCATGGCGGAAGCGACTTTGCTGATCTCAGGCGGACGCCGGGGCGCGGGTCACGTGATGCGCATGGTCAGCCGGTCCGCGCTGCAAGCCCACAGGGTCGACGCACCGGTGGCTACCGACGACGTCCAGACGCTGGTCGGCTGCGGGCACGCGCTTGTCAATGAACGGATCGCCATCGTCGATCCGGACGGCTGCACGCGGCTGCCGACCCGACCAGGTCGGCGAAGTCTGGGTGAACGGAGCCAACGTGGCGCGCACCTACTGGAAGAATCCGGACGCGACGCGGACCGGCCTGAGCGCGCAAATCGTTGGCGACGATGACGGTGCGAACTGGCTGCGGACCGGCGATCTGGGCTTCCTCGATGCATCGGGCGAATTGTTCATCACCGGCCGGATCAAGGACCTCATCATCGTCAGAGGCATCAATCACTATCCGCAGGACATCGAGCGCACGGTGCAAACAGCGCATCCGGCGCTGCGCGCCAATTGCGGCGCGGCCTTCTCCGTTGCAGACGAGCGCGACGAGGAGGCGCTCGTCATCATCCAGGAGATCGAGCGCACCGAGCGCAACCGGATCGATGCGGCCGAAATGAAGGGACTGATCCGCGAGAACGTGACGGACCAGCACGAGCTGTTCGCGCGGCATATCGTGCTGATCCGGCCGGGTACGCTTCCCAAGACTACCAGCGGCAAGATCCAGCGCAGTCTGGCATGCCGGATGTGGCTCGAACGGCAGTTCGAGGATCTTGCGGCAGGCGCGGACTGATCAGAAATCGATCTTCGCAGCGTTGCCGAGCTTAATGCTCGCGGCGATCCCCTCCGATATCCTGGACGCCAGGATCGGGCGATAGTGGATGAAGTCGGCAAAGTTCGCATCATCACGGGTCAGCGCATTGTCGACGCGATAATTGATGAAATTGCTATGCGGGCGGCCGGCCACGACCCGCCTCAAGGCTGAGTTGCATGCCTCCCTTTCCGCCGCCTCGGCCGTACCGGGTTGCGCCACCTTCGTGGATAAAGTCGGAGGTACCACTACAACGACGGCAACTTCAGCCGGAAGCTTTTTGACGAGCTCATCGAGCCGCGCGATGTCGGGAAAGATTTCGCGGCCCGCGGCAGTGGCGGCCGGTACAGGGTCTCTCGGCGGATTGGTCGCGCGGAACTGCCCGGGCAGCCAGATGTCCTCGTAGCTGAAGAAGCCGGTCGGATCCATGCGCTTGGTGCCGGCCCAGACCGATCGAAAGCCGCTGGAAGGCATGCTCGATCGCCGGCCAGGAGAGCAGCCGGGCCGCATAGGCGAGCGAACTATCGCCATAGAGCCAATGCGGAAACGCGCCAGGCGGCGATTCGATTGGATGATGGGCGCACCACCAGGGGTCAGCAACGAACACCAACGCGCCGACGCGCTCATGGTGGCGCAGGAAGAAATCGACCACGGCGAACTGCTCATGGGGATTGGCGCCGGTCACATAGAGCTGCACGAAACGCAAGCCGGTCGCTTTGGACAGTTCGGCCGGCTCCAGCATCTGTGCCGTGGAATTGCCGATGATAGCCGAGTCGAAATTGACATCGCGTGCACGGCTGGCGGTCGCAGTCATGGTGTTCCGGTCATCGACCCCATTAATGCCGAGGAGGCCAAATCTCCCGCTGTCATAGGGATCGACCAGAAGCATCAGTGCGAACAGCAGCAGCAGGCCGGTCCCCAGCGTGCCGATGCAGATCGCCAGACAGCGGCCCCATTCGGGCGAGGAATCAGAACCGGTAATAGGCAAAGCCATGGACGTTCCGTTCTCCGAGTTGGATCAGGATGGCCAGCAGACCGAGGCCGGCCAAGGCGGCGAGCCAGGGCCTTGGCCGACGCGTCAATAGCGCGATGATGTCCTGGCTTGCCGGCAGCAGGAACGCCATCAGCGGAGTGATCACGAGCGGCCACAGATGCAGCCCCTGCTCGAGGTTAGGTGGCGTGGCCAGGCCCTGAAAGATGTTCCAGGCGGCCTCCGCCGTCCCGGCGCGGAAGATCACACCGGTCAGCAAGACGAAGATTACCGTCAGCGCCCACCCGGCCAGCGAGGGCAGTCGCGGCCCGTAGCGGCGCCAGAGCGAGTGAACGACCAAAGCGCAGCCGTGCAGCGTTCCCCATAGCACGAAGGTCCAGCTTGGGCCGTGCCAAAGGCCGCAGAGCGACATGGTCAGCACCGTGGCGGCGAAATACTGCAGCTGAAACAGGCGCCGCGGCAGGATGCGGTAGTTGACCAACGGGTGAAACAAATATTCGCGCAGGAACACCATCAGCGTGATGTGCCAGCGCTGCCAGAAATCCTGTATGCTGGTCGAACGGAACGGTGCATTGAAATTGAACGGCAGCCTGACGCCGAACAAAAGGCCGAGCCCGATCGCGATGTCGGAATAACCGGCGAAATCGTAGAGAATCTGGAAGGTGAAGCCCAGCGCCAGCCAGGCATCGCCATTTTGCACCGGGCCCGCCACGGCCCGTGCATAGACGGGGTCGATGATTCTTCCGATCGGATCGCCGAGAAAGATCTTTCCGAACAGCCCCGTCAGGATGAAGGCGATGCCGACACAGAATTCGCGCTGCCAGCCCGGTGCGTAGACCTTCCGTCCGAACTGCTCCATCACCTCCGACCAGCGCACCAGGGGCCCGGCGAGCGCCTGCGGGAAAAACGAGATGTAGAGCGCGTAGCGGGAAAGCGAATAAAGCGGCGCCTTTCCCTTGCGCAGGTCGACCAGATACATGATGTGGTGGAAGGTGAAGAACGAGATGCCGAGCGGCAGCGCGATATCCAGCATCGGCATCGGCCGGCCCAACACCAGCCCGAGATTGAAGGCAAGGAAGTTGGCGTATTTGAACAGCCCGAGTACGGCAAGATTGGCCGCTATCGCCGCCGTTACGATCCACCGCATCTTGGTCCTGGCAAATGCCCGTGCGGCCAGCCAGTTGATCAGGATCGACAATACCAAAAGCGGGAGGAACGGCGGATTGCCGTAGCCGTAAAACACCAGCGACAGCGCTACCAGCGTCCAGATCCGCAAAGGCGGATGAGGATCGGCGAACCGGTAGATCAGGATCGCTGCCGGCAGGAAGCCGAGCAAAAATGGGTAGTCGTTGAACAGCATCAGGCCAGCAGCTCAAGAAAATCTGCCGCGCGCGCACCCCTCTCCTTCACGCCCGAGAAGAAAGGTGTCCCCGGCTTCCGAGATCAATCTGGTGCATGATCGGTTCTGATTGAATCAGAACCGAGGCTCTAGACTCTTGTTTGGCGGGTTTTCTTCTCACGCGAACCGGTATCCACTTCGCTCGAACACGCTACATGCAGCACGGATAGCGGATTGTCCGCCTAGCGTCCGATGACAATCCTGTGTTGGAACACGGTCGGGCAGCGACGCCCGCGGGCACCAGAACATGATTCAACAGGGTTTGAAACATGCAAGCCGTCTATCCTCTTGTTTGAGCATGATCTTTTCGGAAAATCGGTCTCGACTATTCCGGATCATCTTCGAGCCAGGTTCGAGATCGGCCACATCCAGCGACGGTTCGCGCAGCCTCCGCTCGATCCATCGGGACCGAGCATTTTGACGTTCCACGCCAGCCCCACCGCAACGAGCATTCGGATAAACAGATAGCCGGGATCGAATTCGAACCAGCACCGGCCGAAGCCGCAACCGATTGGCCGGAATTATCCGCAAACGGAGGATATCGGCGCCGGGCGACACTACCACCAACTTGCGTCCGATGACCTGAATTTCAGCCGTCGGCTGCGCTGGCCAGGGGGCCACGGCGGCGAATGCCCGATCGCCACTTTTGCGCGGCTTCCTGAAGAACCATCCCGGCAGCCATGGCGGCCACGAACAGGATGACACCCGGCGAACGGGTAGCGAGGCTCTCCAGCGCCGGACCCGGGCATAGCCCGATAAGGCCCCAGCCAACCCCGAACAGGGCTGCACCCAGCACCAGCGGCGGATCGACCTGTGTCTTGGTCGGCCAGAAACATTGCTCGGCCAGCAATGGCCGCACGCGGCGTTTGGCCAGCCTGAAGCCGGGGATCGAGACCGCGAGCGCCGCGGCCATGACGACGGCGAGGCTAGGATCCCAGGCTCCGAAGATATCGAGGAAGCCCAGGACCTTGGCCGGCTGAACCATTCCGGAGACCAGCAGGCCTGCGCCGAAGATGAGGCCGCACAGCAAGGGAGCGATGATCTGCATGGTTCAGCCCCCCAGCACGTGATGGGTGATCGCGACGGTTGCGACCGCCGTCAGCATGAAGACGATGGTGGCCACGACGGAGCGCGTGGAGAGCCGCGCGATGCCGCAGATGCCGTGGCCGGAGGTGCAACCGCCGCCAAGCCGCGTGCCGAAGCCGACCAGCAGCCCGGCCGCCGCGACGACGGTCCAGCTTGCCGGAAGCTTTGGCGGCGCCATGGCGAAGCCAACCGCGCCGGAGAGGATGGGCGCCAAAATCAACCCGGCTATGAAGGCGAGGCGCCAGGCCCTATCCTCGCTCCGCAAGTCCAGCAATCCCCCGAAGATACCGCTGATGCCGGCGATCCGGCCGGTCAACAGCATCAACAGCACGGCGGCAAGGCCGATCAGGGCGCCGCCGATCGCAGCCGATATGGGCGTGAAGTTGGCCATGACGATTCCGTTGGTTTGCGCGCTGAATCATAGGCCCGGCCCGCGCAATGGCAATGCCGTCTATTGTTCGCCGTCCCGCAGCCGCCGCCAAACCGCGCCCAGCACGTTCGAATAGTCGTCGGTCCAGACCCGCTGCTTTTCGTCGGCTTCGGTCTCGGCCCATACGTCGGATGAGGCAAGCTTGCCGACATCGGCTTCCTCGCGCGCGGAAACCACGACCGAGGTCGAGAAGATGTACTCGTTGTCGCGGCCGGAATCCTCATCATAGACCCAGCTCTTCATATCGTTGGCGTCGGCAATGCCGACCACGACGCTGGACAGCTCCAGGTGGCGATTGGAGACGTGCATCACCACCGCGCCCTGCGGCGCCAGCTTTTTCTTGTAGATCGCCATCGCCTCTTCGGTCGCAAGGTGGATCGGTATGGCGTCCGACGAATAGGCGTCGACGATGATTAGATCGTAGATGCCGTCGGGCTCGCGCGCGAAAGTCAACCGCGCATCGCCGATCACTGGCTTCAAATTGGGCTCGCAGTTTTGGATGTAGGTGAAATATTTCGGGTCACGCGCGGTATCGACCATCGACTGGTCGATCTCGAAGAACTTCCAATCCTCGCCCGGCTCGGAGGCGCAGGTCAGCGTGCCTGAGCCGAGCCCGATCACCGCTACCCGCAGCGGCGCCCCCTTGCGTTCGCGGACCGCCGCGATCGCCTGCCCGATGCCGCCATCCTTGTGGTAATAGGTGATCGGTTCGGGCCGCCCTGTGACCGGCGAGCCATCATCATTTCTGAATTTTTCGGCGCCGTGAATCGTGGTGCCGTGCATCAGCACGTGATACTGGCCGTTTGCCGTCACTACGATCTTGTGGACGCCGAAGAAGCTGCGCACCGTCTCGACCCGCCCGTCGTCGGAGGGATAGGCACGCAGCACCACCAGCGCCACCACCACGGTCGCAAAGATCTTCCAGCGGTTGGCGTTCAGGCCTAGCGCCAGCAAGGCCGAGAGTACGCCGATTGCGCCGATCAACCAGACGCGGTGATCGTCGAGCCATCCGAACACCTTCCCGGAGGAATAGGACGGCGCGATCAGAACGACCGCGAGCACCGCGAGAAACGGCCAGTACCAGTTGCTCCAGCGTGGCAGACGTTCCGCGCCGCCGGGCGGCCGGCACAGCGCCGCCAGCGCCAGCAGGATCGGGTATTCCGCGACCCAGGAGAAGGTGAACGGTGCGATCAGGCCGGCAAACAGGCCACCGACCATGCCGCCGAAGGACAGCGCCACATAGAAGCCGGTGAGATATTTCGCCGCCGGGCGGGTCCGCGCCAGTTCGCCATGGCAGGCCATCGCGATGACAAAGAAACACAATTGGTGTCCACCTAGCGTCAGCAGCAGGTTCTGTTCACCACCGACCGCGAGCAGGATAATCACGCCCGCGATCGCCAGCGGCTGTGCGAGCAGCATCCATTTGTGCGGCAACAACGGCCGCGACTGGAACACCAGGACCCAGGTCAGCAGATAGAGCGATAGCGGCAGCACCCACAGCAGCGGCGCGGCCGCGACGTCGGTCGAGATATGCGCGGTGACCGCGATCAACAGGCCGGACGGCACCGCCGCCAGAAAAATCCACCGCGCGCGCAGCATCCAGGACGGCGCCGGCGCATCGGGATCGTCGACGGGCATGTTGAGGATGGCCGCATTCGCGGGTGAACGCAGCAGCAACGCGCCGCAAGCCGCGATCAGCACGATCAAGAGGCCGTAGCCGCCGGTCCAGATCAGGTTCTGCGTCCGCAGCGTGAACATCGGCTCCAGCAGCACCGGATAGGACAACAATGCCAGGAAACTGCCGATGTTCGAGGACGCATAGAGAAAGTATGGATCGGGGCCGCTGGGATGGCCGGTGCGGACGAACCAGGCCTGCAGCAGCGGGTTGTTGGCGGCGAGTGCGAAGAACGGCAGCCCGATCGAGACTGCGAACAGGCCGAGCAGCCAGAACGCATAACCCGACGTCGGCGGTTCGCCCCACCCGACCGCAATCGACAGCGGCAGCGTCAGCAGCGCCACGACGAGCACCACCAGATGCACGGCCACGGGAAGCACGCGGTTGCGCAGCTTCATCAGGAAATGGGCATAAGCGTAGCCGCCGAGCAGCAGCGATTGGAAAAACACCATCGCCACCGACCATACCGCCGGCGAGCCGCCGAGCCGCGGCAGCACCATCTTGGTGAACAGGGGCTGCACCGAGAACAACAGCAATGCGCTGACGAAGATCGCCGCGGTATAGACGACCAATACCAAGCGGTTTCGCGAGGCGGACGGCTCAGAAGTCATGAAAGCTCCGGCGTGAACCCGGCGGGCGCCGGGAGCGGAAATTCCGGCGAGGCGCCAGAGGGTTTTAATTGAGCATATGGCAACATGGCCGGCAAGGAACCGTGGGAACGTGGACTTGACGGGGCGCCGATACGGCGCGACAGCACGCCTTTAATCAATCCTTCTTGAAGCGGACATGAACGAAACTGATATCGTCATCATCGGCGCCGGGCATAACGGCCTCACCTGCGCGGCCTATCTCGCGATGGCGGGGCTGCGCGTGAAGGTCGTCGAGCGCCGCAAGGTCGTGGGCGGCGCGGCGGTCACGGAAGAATTCCACCCCGGATTCCGCAATTCGGTCGCGGCCTATACGGTGAGCCTGCTCAACCCGAAAGTCATCTCGGACCTGCGACTGGCCGATCATGGCCTGAAGATCGTCGAGCGCCGCGCCCAGAATTTTTTGCCTTCCCCCGACGGCGGCTATCTCCTCACCGGCGAAGGCCGCACCAAACAATCGGTAGCCAGGCTCAGCGAACGCGACGCCGGCCGCATCGACGCGTTCTCGCGTGAATTGGAAGCCATCGCCGACGTGCTGCGCCAGTTCGTGCTGCGCGCGCCGCCCAACCTCGTCGAAGGGTTCGGCGTCGGTGCGATCCGCGAAACCTTGAACGCGCTTGGCACCGCCGGCATCCTGCGAAAGCTGACGCTGGAGCAGCAGCGCTCACTGCTCGATCTGTTCACCCGCTCGGCCGGCGAAATGCTCGACGAAACGTTCGAGAGCGATCTGGTAAAGTCGCTCTACGGCTTCGACGCCATCGTCGGCAACTACGCCAGCCCCTACGCGGCAGGTTCGGCCTATGTGATGCTGCATCACGCCTTCGGCGAGGTGAACGGCAAGAAGGGCGTCTGGGGTCACGCCATCGGCGGCATGGGCGCGATCACTCAGGCGATGGCGCGCGCCGCGCGCGGCTCCGGCGCCGAGATCGAAACGGACGCCGGCGTGCGCGAGGTGATCGTCGAGAACGGCCGTGCCGCCGGCGTGATCCTCGACAACGGCACCACCATCCGCGCCAAGTACGTTGTTTCCAACGTCAATCCAAAACTGCTTTACACGCGCCTGGTGCCGGCGAACGCGCTGGCGCCGGAATTCCTCGGTCGCATCGCGCACTGGCGCAACGGCTCCGGCACCTTTCGAATGAATGTCGCGCTCAGCGCCCTGCCCTCGTTCACGGCGCTGCCGGGCGAAGGCGATCATCTCACCGCCGGCATCATCATCGCGCCGTCGCTCGGCTATATGGACCGCGCCTGGCTGGATGCCCGCAGCCATGGCTGGAGCCGCGAGCCCGTCGTCGAGGTGCTGATCCCCTCAACGCTCGATGACTCGCTCAGTCCCCCGGGCCAGCACGTCGCCAGCCTGTTCTGCCAGCATGTCGCGCCGGAATTGCCGGATGGCAAATCCTGGGACAACCATCGCGACGAGGTCGCCGACCTCATGATCGCGACGGTGGACAAATACGCGCCCGGCTTTGCCGCAAGCGTGATCGGCCGGCAGGTACTATCCCCGCTCGATCTGGAGCGGCAATTTGGCCTGCTCGGCGGCGATATCTTTCACGGCGCGCTGACGCTGAACCAGCTGTTCTCCGCGCGGCCAATGCTGGGCCATGCCGATTATCGCGGCCCGCTTAAGGGCCTCTATCATTGCGGCTCCGGAGCCCATCCCGGCGGCGGCGTCACCGGCGCCCCCGGCCACAACGCCGCGCGGGTGATTTTGGCGGACCACCGGGCACTGTTCGGAGGCCGTTGACAAGGCTGTGGATGAAGCGTGGAAAACCCTGTCGATATTTGCCCGAAAAGCCGGTCTGCCCGCCCGGCAAATCCTGGGGACAGGTCCAGGAGAAAGCACCGTATCGTTGGCGTATAAGACTGTGGATAATCTCTGTATAACCCCGTCTACAAGCTGTGAAAACGCAGTGGATAAAGGGAGAGCGCCATGGGCGTGCTCGACGACTATCTGGTGGACCCCAAGATATCGCTGCTCGACAAGACGAAGATCCAGGCCCAGGTGCTGGTGCCTGTGATGCGCGCCTTGCGGGACGAACTCGGCCGTGAAAAGGCCGATGCCCTCGTCCGGGGCGCGCTGCGCGAGTGGTCGAAGCAGTTGTTTGCGAACATCGGCAACGGTATCGAAGGCAGCCCGTGGCGCAAGTTCGCAAAAATGAGTAATGCGCTGGCTGATGTCACCTTGCGGGAGGTCACCGTCGACATGCACCGCAACGACAAGGAAGCCCAGGAATTCGACATCACCAGTTGCCGCTTTGCCGAATTCTTTCGCTCGCTCGGGGAACCCGAGCTCGGCGCGCTGCTGGTCTGCCAGACCGATGTCGATATTGCCGCGGCGAGCGGCAGCGACGTCAAGTTCAGCCGCACCCAGACGCTGATGCAGGGCGGGTCGTGCTGCAATTTTCGCTATAAGTTCGAGCCACGCTAGTTCTATCTAACGGAGAGACCGTGCGATCCCTTCCTATCGAATCCCGAATTCATTGATGTCCTCTGCCCTCACTCCCGCCACCCACCGCGCCAGTTTTGCCGTCGGCGATGAAGGCGCAGCAAAACGCGTCGTCGATCTCCTGACCGAGATCCTCTTCGAGGACCAGGCCGCGTTCGCCGCATTCGAGCGACCGGACGGACGCTGGGACGTCACCGTGCATTTTGCGGAAGCGCCGGATCAGGCGCTGGTGCGCGAACTCGTCGGCAATGCGGCCGGCGAGAAAATCGCAGAGAACATCGCCTTCGACACGGTGGAAGCCAAGGATTGGGTCAAGGCCAGCCTCGAGGATCTGGTCCCGGTCCCAGCCGGACGATTCGTGGTGCATGGCCAGCACGACCGCGACCGCGTGGCGCCCAACAAGCTCGGCATCGAGATCGAGGCGGCGCTGGCGTTCGGTACCGGGCACCACGGCACCACGCGCGGCTGCCTCTTGCTGCTCGATCATGTCCTCAAGGCGCACCGCCCGCGGCGCGTGCTCGATCTCGGCACCGGCACCGGGGTGCTGGCCATCGCGGCGGCCAAGGCGCTGCAAGAACCGGTGCTGGCGAGCGATATCGATGCGCCCTCGGTGCAGGTCGCACGCGAGAATGCGCGGCTGAATGAAACCGGACATCTGGTGCAGGCGATCCGCGCCATCGGATTCTCGGCGCCGCAATTTGCACAGGCCGGACCGTTCGACCTGGTTCTGGCCAATATCCTCGCCAATCCGCTCAAGCAGTTGGCAAGCCCGATGGCGCGACATCTCGCCCCCTCGGCGCTGGTGATCCTGTCGGGATTGCTGACGCCCCAGGCGGCCGGCGTCATCGCCGCCTATCGCGCCCGTGGGCTGGTGCCGCTGCGCCACTTGCGTATCGAGGGCTGGAGCAGCCTGTTGCTGCGTTACAAAAAGTAATCGAACGGGGCCTATGAAGAACAACGGGCCCGGCAGCACCGCCAGACCCGTCACCTGTTGATCGAATTCGGTGAGAACTACCGCGCCTACTCAGGTGGCTTGTGCTCGCGGCGGGCGATCACGCCCTGTTCTTCCCTGATCCTTCGCTTGACGCGCGCTTCGACGAAGCGGTCCAGGATCTGAACGATGACGCCGCGTTGTTTCTTTTCAATGGCAGGAATCGGGCCGTGCTGGACCGGTGGCGAAATCTTCTCGAACATGAAAGCAGGCATCGTGCATCCCCTCGTCGTTGAGTTGAGACACCCTGGAAGCCTCCTCGGACATCGTTGACGAACGGCTTGCCTTGTCAACCGTTCCATCTTTTCTAACGTGCACTGAACTATTCAAGCATAAGTTATGCCAAATTGTGGCCAAGTCCGCTGCATTGCGGACTTGGCCACCCAATCCTAGAGTGATCAGGCAATGTTCGAAGCCCACTTCCAGACGTTCGAAGAACCCGAAAGCGGCGTGGCGCTGAGCGCGCGGCTCTCCGCTTTCCGCGAGGAGTTGGCGCGGCGCAAGCTGACGGGATTCGTGGTTCCCCGCGCCGATCAGCAGCAAAACGAATATGTCGCGCCGTCCGAGGAACGGCTGGCCTGGCTGACCGGCTTCACCGGATCGGCGGGGCTGGCCATCGTGCTGACGCAGGAGGCCGCGGTATTCGTCGACGGCCGCTACACACTGCAGGCGGCCAAGCAGGTCGACCGCAAGGCCTGGCATATCGAGCCGTTAGCCGATCCACCGCCGGAACACTGGCTGGCGAAGCATCTCGCTGCCGGCGACCGCCTCGGATTTGATCCCTGGCTGCATACTTCTGCGGCAGCCGAACGGCTGGCGGCGGCGTGCGCCAAGGCGGGAGCCGAGCTGATCGCCGTCGATGCCAACCCGCTCGATTCGATCTGGACCGAGCGCCCGCTGCCGCCGCTCGGCCCTGTCAGCATTCACGGCACGCAATTTTCCGGCGAAATCGAAGCCGAGAAGCTGAAGCGGATCCGCCTTGAGATCAACAAGCTCGGCGTCGAAGCGCTGGTGCTCTCCGACAGCCACGCGGTGGCGTGGACCTTCAATATCCGCGGCGCCGACGTCTCCCACACACCTCTGCCGCTATCCTACGCCCTGGTGCCGAAGGAAGGCCGGCCCACGATCTTCATCGACCACCGCAAGCTTTCCAACTCAACGCGCGATCATCTCGAGCAGTCGGCCGATGTCGAGGAGCCGGAGGCGCTGACCCCGAAATTGACCGAATTGGCGCAACGCGGCGCCGCGATCGCGCTCGATAGCGCCACCGCGGCGGATGCGCTCAGTCGGCTGATCAGCGGCGCCGGGGGCAAACCGGTGCGCGGCAATGATCCGACCAGCCTTCTGAAAGCGGTGAAGAACATCACCGAGATCGAAGGCACGCGCACCGCGCATCGGCGCGACGCGGTGGCGCTGACGCGCTTCCTCGCCTGGATCGACCGCGAGGCGACGTCCGGCGCGCTGACCGAGATCGACGCCGTCGAGGCGCTGGAGACGTTCCGCCGCCAGACCTGCGCACTGAAGGACGTGTCGTTCCCGACCATCGCCGGCACCGGGCCGAACGGCGCCATCGTGCATTACCGCGTCACCCGCAAGAGCAACCGGCGGATTTCGCCCGGCGATCTCCTGCTGATCGATTCCGGCGCGCAATATGAAGACGGCACCACCGACGTCACCCGCACCATCGCGATCGGCACGCCCACGGCGGAAATGCGCGACCGCTTCACCCGCGTGCTGCGCGGACACATGGCGATCGCGCGGGCGGTATTCCCTGACGGCACCACCGGCGCACAGCTCGACACGCTGGCCCGCCAATTTTTGTGGCAGGCTGGCATCGATTTCGAGCACGGCACCGGCCACGGCGTCGGCAGCTATCTCTCGGTGCATGAGGGCCCGGCGCGCATCTCGAAGCTCGGCACCACGCCGCTGAAGCGCGGCATGATCCTTTCCAACGAGCCCGGTTATTACAAAACCGACGCTTACGGCATCCGGATCGAAAACCTCGAACTCGTCATCGGCACCGACATATCAGGCGCAGAAAAGCCGGTGAACGCGTTCGAGACGCTGACGCTTGCACCGATCGACCGCCGCCTGATCGACGTGGCCATGCTGAGCGAGGCGGAACTCGACTGGCTCAACAAATACCACGCCCGCGTCAAACGCGAAGTCCGCCCGCATCTCGACGACAACGCCACGAAACTGTGGCTCGACGAGGCAACGGCGGAGATGAAGTAGCGGCGCTTCAGAGCGCGAAGGTGGGGGACATCGACAAAGGTCGTCGTCCTCCGCGAAAGCGGGGGACCCAGTACGCCGCGGCCTGTCGCCTGATAACTCCTGCCTCTGGAATACTGGATCACCCGCTTCCGCCGGTGATGACGGCGGAATGTGGATCGACAGCCAACACAATGATGCCATCGAAATAGCTCGCCTCCCGAAATCGGCATGGCCGCATGCCGAAACGTCCATATTCGCGCGTGAAGCGATCCCGCTACAGTCTCGGCCACAACATTGGACTTTGAACCTGCATGCATGGAGTGATGGGCAAGCCGCCCGGCGCGGCGACGGACAATGGCGGCCTCGCGACGTCGAACCTCATGCTGCTGATGCTCGTCGCGATGACGGGCGTGGCGCCGATCTCGCTCTATATGCTGGTTCCGGCGCTGCCGGTGCTCGCGACGACGTTTGGGCGCGATATTTCGATCGCGCAGATGACGGTGTCGTTCTACATGGTCGGCATCGCCTGTTCGCAGATCATCATGGGTCCGCTGTCGGACCGCTTCGGGCGGCGGCCGGTGCTGCTCTTGGGCTTAGGCTTGATGGTCGCGGCGAGCGTCGCATGCATCTTCGCCGAGACGCTGCCGCAACTGATTGCCGCACGCTTCTTCCATGCGCTTGGCGGCGCCACTGGTTTGGTGGTGAGCCGCGCCATCATCCGCGATCTCTATAGCCGCGACCGCGTCGGCGCCATGATCAGCCTCGTCATCGCCGTGATGATGATCGCGCAGATGCTGTCGCCCCTGACTGGCGGCCTGCTCGAGACCGCATTCGGCTGGCGCGCGATCTTCTATCTCATCGCCGCGGCGTCGCTCGCGATTACGGTCGGCATCGCGCTTGCGCTGCCGGAGACCCGCCGCCGCGCCGAGGGCAGCGGCTTCCGCAGCGATGTCGGCAAGCTTATCAAGAACCGCGCCTTCGTCGGCTACGTGCTGTGCCAGGTGCTGGCGTCTCAGATCATTTTCACGTTCGCCGGCGGCGGCCCGTACATCGTGGTGACGCAGATGGGCCGTACCAGCGCCGAATATGGTGCATGGTTCGCAACCACCGCATTTGCCTATCTGGTCGGCAACCTGCTTTGCGTGCGTTTCGCGCCGCGTCATTCTCTGGAGAAGCTGATCTGGTTCGGGCTAGCGCTGCAATTGACCGGCAGCCTGTTGAACCTGATCTGGAGCATCGCAGGGCTCAACCAGGCACCGCTCTGGCTGTTCGGCACCCAGATGATCGTGATGGTCGGCAATGCCTTCGTGATGGCCAATTCCGCGGCCGGCGCCATCAGTGTCCGGCCCGAAGCCGCCGGCACCGCCTCGGGTGCGATGGGATTTCTGCAGCAAGGCGTCGGCTCGCTGGTGTCGCAATTCGGTGCCTATCTCGGCGGGCATTCCACCACGACGCTGCCGCTTACGGCCGCGATCTTCGCCATTTCGGTCGCCTGCGCCTCCAGCATGATCTTTCTGGTGCCGCGGCGGACGGTGGTCGTCAGCGAAGAATTGATCGAGCAGGCGGAGGAGGAAGAGTCGGGAATGTTGTAGTCGTGCGCTGCGTTCTTGAGGAGGGCACAGCGCCTATCACGGAACAGCTGTCATCCCCCGCGAAGGCGGGGGATCCAGTGAGCCGCGGCTTCTCGGTTGATGACGGGCTTCTCTGGAATACTGGGTCGCCCGCCTTCGCGGGCGACGACAGTCATAGTGGGGCAGCAGAACGAGCCCTCACTCCCCGATCAGCTTCAGCCACTCATCCTCTGTCAGCACGGCCACGTTGTGCTTCTTGGCTTCGGCCAGTTTCGAGCCCGCACCGGGCCCCGCGACGACGTAGTCCGTCTTCCTGGAGACCGAGCCGGAGACCTTGGCGCCCAGTCGCTCGGCCCTGGCCTTCGCTTCGTCGCGCGTCATCCGTTCCAGCGCACCGGTGAAAACCACGGTCTTGCCGGCGACCGCCGAATTGCTCTTGGGCTTCTCGGCATCGAGGACGGTGACTTCCTTCGTCAACCGCTCGACGATGCCGCGGTTGTGGTTCTCGCCGAAATAGGCGGCGACGCTCTTGATCACGGTGTCGCCGATCTGGTCGAGCGCATCCATCTCCGCGATCGTCTCCTCGTCGCCTTTGGCGACCTTGAGGCAAGCGTCGTGGAAGGCATCCCAGGAGCCGTAGCCACGCGCCAACGCCAGCGCCGTGGTCTCGCCGACGTGGCGCATGCCAAGGGCGTAGATAAGGCGCTCCAGCGCGAATTCGGCGCCTGTTCTCGATTGCGTCGAACAGATTGCGTACCGAAGTCTGGCCGTAGCCCTCGATCTCTTCCAGCTTCAGTTTGACGTTGCGCTTTGGCAACGTGAAGATATCCGCCGGCTCCCTCACCCATCCATTCTCGAAGAAGAACTCGAGCTGTTTCTCGCCAAGCCCGTCGATGTCAAAGGCGCGGCGCGAGACGAACAGCTTCAAGTGCTCGATCTTCTGGTAAGGACAGGCGAACTCGCCGCTGCAGCGGGCGCGCGAGCCTTCCTCACCTGTAGCGGTCTCCTCGCGCACCACGTCGGTATGCAGCGGGCACGGACATTTCTTCGGGAAGTGAAATTCCCTGGCGTTCTTCGGCCGCTTGTCGATGATGACGTCGACCACCTGCGGAATGACGTCGCCAGCGCGCTGGATGACGACAGTATCCCCGATCCGGATGTCGCGCCCCTCGCGTAACTGTTCGCCGTCGCCCCCGATGCCCTTGATGTAATCCTCATTGTGCAGCGTGACGTTCTGCACGATGACGCCGCCGACGCCGACCGGCTCAAGCTTGCCGACCGGCGTGAACGAACCGGTGCGTCCGACCTGGATCTCGATATCGCGGAGCACGGTCATGGCGCGCTCGGCCGGGAATTTATGCGCGATCGCCCAGCGCGGCGTGCGCGAGACGAAGCCGAGCCGGTCCTGCCAATCGATCCGATCGACCTTGTAGACGACGCCGTCGATGTCGTAGTCGAGATGCGATCTTTGGGTTTCGATCTCTCGATGGAACGCGATCAGCTCCTCGACCGAGTGACACAGCCTGGTCAGCGGATTGGTCTTGAAGCCACATCGCTCGAACCAGTGAATCATGCCCGTTTGCGTTTTCTCGGGCAGGACACTCATCTCGCCCCAGGCATAGGCGAAGAAGCCGAGCGGGCGTGAGGCGGTGATGCCCGGGTCCTTCTGGCGCAGCGAACCCGCCGCCGAATTGCGCGGGTTCGCGAAGATGGTATCGCCGGCGGCCTTCTGCCGCTCATTGAGCGCGAGAAAGGCTTTTTTGGTCATATAGACTTCGCCGCGAACCTCGCAGATCTCGGGCACGTTGCGGCCCTTCAGCTTCTGCGGCACGTCTTCGAGCGTGCGGATATTGGCGGTGACATCCTCGCCCTCCGCGCCGTCGCCGCGGGTCGCGGCGGTGACGAGTTCGCCGCCCTCGTAACGCAGCGACATCGACAGACCGTCGATCTTCGGCTCGGCGGAGAAATCGATCTGGTCGTCCTGGAGCTTGAGAAACCGCTCGATGCGCCCGACGAAATCGAGCACGTCCTGCTCGGCAAAGGCGTTGTCGAGCGACAGCATCGGCACCGCGTGACGGACCTTCCTGAAACGCCCGGAGGGCGCGGCGCCGACTTTCTGCGACGGCGAGTCCGAGGTGACGAGATCGGGGAAGCGCTTCTCGATCGCGTTGAAGCGCTGGCGCAGCGCGTCGTATTCGGCGTCGGTGACGCTGGGCGCGTCTTCCTGATAATAGCGCCTGTCGTGCGCCTCTAGTTCCAGCGCCAGCCGCATGTGCTCGACCTTGGCCTTCGCCTTGGTGAGCTTGGCGACTTCGGGAAGCGCCGTTGCTTTTGCTGTCTTGGCCATCGCGTCAAAATTATGCCGTCGCCGCGCGCAGCAGCCGTTCCGCGGCGGCCCGCGCCTCCGCGGTGATCTCGGCTCCGGCCAGCATGCGGGCGATTTCCTCGCGGCGGTGGTCGGCGGCGAGCGCGTTGACGCGGGTGGCGACGCGCCTGCCCTTGTCGAGCGCGTCCTTGGAAATCAGCAGATGCTGGTTGGCCCGCGCCGCAACCTGCGGCGCGTGGGTTACCGCCATCACCTGCACCTTGCCGGCAAGCCGCGCCAGCCGCCCGCCGATCGCGTCCGCCACCGCGCCGCCGACGCCGGTATCGATTTCGTCGAACACCAGGGTCGGGGCCGAGCCGCGATCGGACAACACTACTTTCAGCGCCAGCAAAAAGCGCGACAGCTCGCCGCCGGAAGCGACCTTCATCAATGGCCCCGGTTTTGTGCCCGGATTGGTCTGCACCCAGAACTCGATGCGATCGACGCCTTGCGGACCCGGCGAAGCGGCATCCGTCTCAACCTGCGTCATGAATTTGGCGCGCTCAAGCTTCAGCGGCGCAAGTTCAGCATTGACCGCCTTGTTGAGTTTCTCGGCGGATTTGGCGCGGGCCGCGGAAAGCCTGGTGGCCGAAGCGGCGTAATGCTTGTCGGCCTCGCTTGCCGCCGCCTCCAGCTTCTTCAGCTGGTCGGCTCCGGCATCGATCAGCGCGACATCGGCGGCGTATTTTGTGGCCAGCACCGCAAGGCCATCGACCGGCGTCGAATATTTGCGTGCGGCGGCGCGAAGCGCGAACAGCCGTTCCTCGATGCGCTCGAGCTCGGCGGGATCGAAGTCGGCCGCGATCAGCGCGGCGTTGAGATGTTGATCGGCTTCTTCCAGCGCGTTGATCGCGATATCGATCGCCTTCACCGCCGGCTCGACCAGGGCCGGCGAACTGGCGGCGCGGCGTTCGAGCCGGCGCACCGCCGCTGAGAGTGCCGGTACCGGCGAATGCGGGCCCGATATCGCCTCCTGCGCCTCGCGCAGGTCGGTGGCGATCTTCTCGCCCTGCATCATCGTGGTGCGGCGCCCCGCGAGCGCGGTCTCCTCGCCGTCCTTTGGCGCCAGCGTCTTCAATTCGTCGGCGGCATGGCGCAGGTAGTCGGCCTCGCGGGCGGCACGTTCCATGCCGGCTCGGTGCTCGTCGAGGGCTGACTTGGCGGTACGACGCGCTTCCCACAGCACTTCCAGCGCCGCGACGTCCTTCTCCAGCCCGGCGAAGGCATCGAGCAGCCGCCGGTGGGTCGAGGCATCGACCAGCGCGCGCTCGTCATGCTGGCCGTGGATTTCCACCAGCGCAGAGCCGACCGCCTTCAAGGTCTGCACGCTGATCGCCTGATCGTTGATGAAGGCGCGGGTGCGGCCGTCAGAAAGCTGCACCCGGCGCAGGATCATCTCGCCGGCATCCTCGAGGCCGTTTTCGGCAAGGATTTTCGTCGCGGGATGGCCCTTGGGCACATCGAAGGTCGCGGTAACCTGCCCCTGCTCCACGCCGTGACGAACCAGGCCTGCGTCGCCGCGGCCGCCGAGCGCCAGCGCGAACGCATCTAGCAGAATGGATTTGCCCGCGCCGGTTTCGCCGGTCAGCACCGCGAGGCCACGGGAGAATTCGATATCGAGCCGTTCGATCAGGACGATGTCACGGATCGACAGACGCGCCAGCATGCGAAGTAGGTTCCTACCCGAGACCCAATTTCTTGAAGGCCCTGGAAATATAGGAACCCTGATTCTCGCTCGGCTCGAGACCGCCGGACTTTACTAGATTATAGGCGTCCTTGTACCATTTACTGTCGGGAAAATTGTGCCCGAGCACGGCGGCTGCGGTCTGCGCTTCGCCGGTGATGCCGATCGCCATATAGGCCTCGGTGAGCCGCGCGAGCGCTTCCTCGACGTGCCGCGTGGTCTGGTATTGCGTGACCACCGTCTTGAAGCGGTTGATCGCGGCGGTGAAATCGCGCTTTTCCATGTAATAGCGGCCGACAGTCATTTCCTTGCCGGCAAGCTGGTCCCGCGCGCCTTCCAGCTTGGCCTTGGCGGTGTTGGCATATTCAGACGTCGGATATTTGCGCACCACTTCTTCGAGCGCCGCGATCGCTTTCTCGGTGCGGCCCTGATCGCGGGAAGTATCCGGGATCTGGTCGTAATGCGATGCCGCGATCAGATATTGCGCGTAAGCCGCGTCCGGACTGCCGGGATGCAGTGTGACATAGCGCGTCGCGGCGCCGATGCAGCTGTCGTAGTCGCCGGCCTGATAGAAGGAATAGGCCGACATCAGCAGCGATTTGCGCGCCCAGTCGGAATAGGGATGCTGACGGTCGACTTCCTCGAATTTCTTCGACGCCGCCTTCGGATCCTTGCGCTGGTTCATCAGATACAAGCCCTCATTGTAGAGCTTGTCCGCCGGCTCCTCGACGAAGGTGTCGTCCTTGGCGAGGAACTTGTCCCACAGCGATCCGGTGCCGCAGCCGGCCAACGGCATCGCAAGCACGATCAGCCCCGCCGCAAGGCGCAACACGCGGCCACGGCGGCCGGCGTCGACCGATGGGTTGCGTTGTTCGAGCGTCATACGCGGTGCCGACATGAATTTTGAGACCTGACGCAAAATGCGAATGCGGTTGATGGCGTTGCCCGTCCGTCCACGATCCACGTCATGGACGTAATCTCCCCCGTGCCTGTGAAGCCCCAAAGCAACCGCAGGCCCTGTTTAGCCGAAAAACAGCCGGTAACCAACCGAATACGCAGCCATTTCGCCCGGATTAAGGCGGCAGGACATGATCGTTACCAATTGTGGTTACTACGGAAAACGCTGAGCCGCGATTTCAGGACACGTCCGGACCATAGGCCGGAGCGATCATGCCGCCGACCATTCCGCTGCCGGCCTCGGCGGGCGTCCGCGAGCGGCGGGCCGTCTCCGATTCGACCACCCGCCAGGCGCTGCGATCTGCCAGGAACTCGGTCAGCACCGCGTGATTGAGCTTGTGGCCACCACGTACCGAGCGATAGGCGCCAAGCAGAGGAAGGCCGGCCAGCGCGAGATCACCGACCGCGTCGAGCACCTTGTGGCGGGCGCATTCGTCGCTGAAGCGGAGGCCCTCTGCGTTCAGCAGACGAGTTTCGTCGAACACCACGGAATTCTCGAAAGATGCGCCGAGCGCGAAACCGGCGCTCCATAGCCGCGCCACGTCGTTCATGCAGCCAAAGGTGCGGGCGCGGGAAATCTCGCGACGGAAGTTCTCCCGGTTGAGATCGAAGGTATAGCTTTGACGGCCGATCAACGGATTGGCGAAGTCGATCTCGACTTCGGCACGGAACCCGCCCGCAAACGGACGAAGCTCGCCGAAGCTGTCGCCGATCGCGGCCTGCACCGGCTTCAGCACCTGGATGAAGCGGCGGACGGCCGATTGGGTGACGATGCCGGCCTGGTCGATTGCGGCGACGAACGGAGCTGCGCTGCCGTCCATGATCGGCACTTCCGGTCCATCGACTTCGATGACGGCATTGTCGATGCCCATGCCCCGCAGCGCTGCAAGCACATGCTCGGCGGTGGAAACCAGCGGCCCATCGCGGTCGCCCAACACGGTCGCAAACTCGGTTGCGATCACGGCATCAGCGGTAGCCTGAACTTCGCGGTCGGCACCCTCAAGACCGGTGCGGACAAAAATAAAACCTGCATCCACGGGCGCAGGTCCAAGGGTAAGATTGACAGGTAAACCAGAATGAACGCCGACGCCCGTCACGGTGGCTTGCGACCGAAGCGTTGTTTGACGGCTGAACTTCATCCGATAATGCCCACTACCCGACTTACACCCGAAGGCCGAACAGCCTGATTTTGCTGGCCGACTCGCTCTCTAGGCATCCCCAAGTCACGGCAAACCATAGTCACGGCCCCAAAGCACGCCAACTCACGCTTTTTTACCGATTGTTACCCTAACTCTGCCGCATTCGCGCCAAGGTTAACCTAATTTGGGCGGCGATGAACATCGTTCGGCCAGCTTTATTTGATCACGTAATTCATAATTAATCGTTTAATATCAATCGCTTGCCTCCCCGCCTGCAGTGCCGAAGAAAAAGGCCCCGGGGTGATCCGCCGGGGCCTTTTTGGTCGTCAGAATTGTAACAAACCTCAGTTTGCCTGCCGGCGCAGGAAGGCTGGGATATCAAGATGGTCGTCACCCTGTGGCGCCGCGGCAACAGGTGCCGGGCGGCCATGGACGTCCAGACCCTGGGGCGCGGGACGTTTTGCATACTCCGATACCGGTTCGTGAGTCGCGATCTGCTGAGCAACCGAACGCTGCGGCTTGCGCTCGGGGAGCGGCGCCATCGCCGGACCGGAGGCGCGGGCCGCGATCGGCGGCTCAGTGTCCTCGTCGCGACGGCCGAGGCCGACATTGGCCAGCCGCTGCAACAGCGACAGCCGGGTCTTCTGCGGATGGTCGTCCTCCGCCTCGCCGCGCGCCTGGCGGATTTCGGCTTGGGCCGGCATTGGAAGGTCCTCGAACTTCGGCATCCGCGGCGCGCGGAGCGGTGGACGCTCGGCCGTCGGCGGAATGAAGGTCTCGGGCGTTACCGGCTCCTGAGGCTCGATCTTGGCCATGTCCGGATCCGGGAACAACGACGGCTTTTGCGCAATCGGACGAACCGTGACGTCGCCGTAAGAGGCCTGCTGCAGCGGTGCCGTCGGGGGTTCCGGCGCGACCGCTGCGGCGATCGCCGCCAGCGCGGCACGTTCGACGCTGTTGGCCTGGCGCTGCGGGGCAGCGGCGGCCGACATCGCCGGGGCTTCAAGCTTCTGGGCCCGTTCGGCGAGGCGCTGGTTGTCGGCGCGCAGCCGTGCGGTCAGGTCGGCCAGCCGGCTGTCCGGCGTGGCAGGCGCAGCCGGAGCTGCACCGGCGGGAGCCGCGGCGTTGCGCGCGATCTGGGCCTGCTCGATGCCGGTGGCAACGACGGAGACGCGGATGATGCCGTCGAGCGTCTCGTCGAAGGTAGCGCCGACGATGATGTTGGCGTCCTGATCGACTTCCTCGCGAATCCGGGTGGCGGCTTCGTCGACTTCGAACAGAGTCAGGTCCTTTCCGCCGGTGATCGAGATCAACAGGCCGCGTGCGCCCTTCATCGAGCTGTCGTCGATCAGCGGGTTGGCGATCGCAGCTTCGGCTGCGGTCAGCGCGCGCTTCTCGCCGGTCGCTTCGCCGGTGCCCATCATCGCCTTGCCCATTTCGCGCATCACGGCGCGGACGTCGGCGAAGTCGAGATTGATCAGGCCTTCCTTGACCATCAAATCGGTGATGCAGGCGACGCCCGAATAGAGCACCTGGTCGGCCATCGCGAAGGCGTCCGCGAAGGTGGTCTTTTCGTTGGCGACCCGGAACAGGTTCTGGTTCGGGATGATCAGAAGGGTGTCGACCACCTTGTGCAGCTCGGCGATGCCGGACTCAGCCGTGCGCATGCGGCGCCCGCCTTCGAAGTGGAACGGCTTTGTCACCACGCCGACGGTGAGGATGCCCATCTCGCGCGCGGTCTTGGCAATGACGGGTGCAGCCCCGGTGCCGGTGCCGCCGCCCATGCCGGCGGTGACGAACACCATGTTGGCGCCGGAGAGATGGTCGCGAAGTTCGTCGATGACCTCTTGCGCGGCGGCCGCACCGACGTCGGGCTGGGAGCCGGCGCCGAGACCCTGGGTGACCTGGGTGCCCATCTGCACGATGCGCTGGGCTTTCGACATGGTGAGCGCCTGCGCGTCGGTGTTGGCGACGACGAAGTCGACGCCCTGCAGCCCGGCGGTGATCATGTTGTTGACGGCATTGCCGCCAGCGCCACCGACGCCGAACACGGTAATCCGCGGTTTCAACTCGCTGATGTCAGGGGGGGTCAGATTGAGTGCCATGGTTGCCTCTCGTTTACGCGCGCGTGGGTTGGCCCCGGCCGGCGGCCGCGGGAGTTGGTGAAATTCGTATCGGCCGGAGACCGGTCATCAGAAGCCCTCGCGAAGCCATCGTCCGACCTTTCCAAAGTAACCGTCCGTCCCTGTCCGAAGCTGCCGCGTATGCCGCGGTTCGACATGTTCGAGATGTGCGTATTGCGGATAGACCAGGAGCCCGGTGGGCACCGCGAATGACGCGCTCTTGGCCTCATTGGGCAGCCGGCCGAAACCGAGCGGGCGGCCGATCCGCACAGGCCGGTTCAGAATGCGGGTGGCAAGCTCGACGGTACCGCTGAGCTGCGAAGCACCGCCGCTCAATACGACCCGCGCCCTCGGCTCAGCCGCAAAGGGGGAATCCGCGAGCCGGTCCCGGACCATTTCAAAAATCTCCTCGGCGCGATGCCGGACGATGTTCGCGATCGTGGCCCGGGAGACGATCTGCGGATTGTCCCGCTCCTCGCCCGCCGTCGGGACGGACATCAGCTCGCGCGCGTCGGAGCCGCCGGTCAGCACGGTGCCGTATAAAGTCTTGATTCGCTCCGCATCCGCAATGCATGCGCCGATGCCGCGCGCAAGATCCATCGTGATGTGTTGCCCGCCGAGCGCAAATCCGCTCGCGTGCACGAAACGTCCGCTGGAATAGGTCGCGATCGTGGTCGAGCCGGCGCCCATTTCCACGACCGCAGCGCCGATATCGGCTTCGTCGTCGGTCAACACAGAAAGACCTGCGACATAAGGACTCGACGCCATGGCTTCGACGTTGAGATGGCAGCGCTCGACCACCAGCATCAGGTTCTTTGCCACCGTCGCGTCCGCGGTGACGACATTCATGTCGACGCCGAACTGGCGGGCGACCATGCCGCGCGGGTCGCGGATACCCTTGGCGCCATCGAGCGCATAGCCGACCGGCAGCGCGTGCAGCACGGTGCGGCCGACGCCGGTGGCGTGATGCATGCCGGCCGAGGTCACCCGGGCGATGTCGGCTGGCGTTACCGAGCCGCCGTGAATATCGGCGGCAGCCTCGACCAATTGCCCCAGCAGCCGGCCGCCGGAAACCGAGAGCAGCACGGACTCGACCCGGACCTTGGCCATGCGCTCGGCGAGCGCCACCGCATGGCGCACCGCCTGTTCGCATTCGGCAAGATCGACGACGGAGCCGGCCTTGACGCCGCGCGACTGGATCTGGCTGTAGCCGATCAGCTCGACGGCGTGGGTCCGCCCCCGCAAGGCATCGTTCGGCGGCGACGGCTTCAGCCGGGCGATCATGCAGGCGATCTTGCTGGTGCCGACATCGAGCGAAGCCACCAGCGCGGTGCGCTTCTGCGGCATCGGGCGCGTCTTCGGCGTCAGATTGCGGTCGAGTCCGGTCATGCGTCACCGGCCTTCTTCTTGGACTTCTTGTCCTTGAACAGTTCTTCGCGCGCCTTGGCGGCGTCCTCGGACAATTGCACCGTCAGCCGGTCGGGCAGGCGCATGTCGACGGCGACGATATCGCGCGAGAACAGTCTTTCGTCCTTGTCGAGCCTGGAGAGCGCCGCCAGTGCGTTGCCGACATCGTTCTCCGGCAGGCGGACATCGAGGCCATCCTTCAGCCGCAGGTTCCAGCGCCGCTCGCCGACGAAGATCGCGGCCTTGGTCACCGAACGCACCTGCGGATAGCGATCGAGCAGCGTCAGGAAATCTTTGGCGCGGGTTGCTGCGCCCTTGCCTACCACCAGCGGCAGGTTGAGGAAGCGGCGCGACAGATAGGGCTCCAGTACGGCGCCGTCATCGGCGATGACGGACAGGCGGCCGTCCTCCTGCCACAGCGCGAACGCCGAGCGCTCGACGATATCGATCTGCAGCTGGTTCGGATAAAGCTTCAGGATCGTCGCGTCAGCGATCCAGGGATTGGCTTTCAGCTTGTCGCGCACCGTCGCGGCGTCGAGGAACAATAGCGACGAGCGGCCATTGACGCCGCCGACCGCGAGCACCTCGTCCTGGCTCATCTGCTTGCGGCCGTTGATGACGACCGTGGTGATGCGAAATCCGGCGGAATTGGCCAACGCGTTGCGGGTGTCACTGAGCACGGCGGTCAGTTCATCAACGTGGCCGCCCTTGACGATACCGAACGCGGCGCTGCCGAGCAGGATGGTGACCGTTGCGACAACGCCGACGCGGCGCGGCAAATAGCGTTCGATCAGCAGGATGAAACGATTTTGCGGCTCGCGGTCGATCACCGGCCTTGTGCGGGCCGGTCTGGCGCTGATACGGCCGAGATACTCGCGCAACAGCACGACCGCTCCGATAGCGGCTGCTCTCAGATCAGCTTGGGGCCTCAGCGATCGCAGCGACCGGGCGAGGCGTCCTGCACCATCCATTGCACGAGCTCGTCAAAACGTTGTTTCCGCAAGAATTTTGCGGGTTCTGGCGCGGATGACGTCTCGGTCATGCCGGACCGGGTGGTTGCCTCAAGGCAGAAGAGGCTTCCTGTTCCCTCGTTGCGCTGGTCGAAGCGGAAATCCGCAACAGCTCACGCCCCGGCAGCCAAAGCGCCACATGCGCCGCCAGCGTTAACCTTCGGACTTACTGGTAAACAAAGGGTAAATTCCATGCGGGCAGAGCGTATTTTGCCGTGCTCCGTGAGTACTTTGCCGTGCATTCGTTACAAATTTATCGATGGAACCGGGCGGGCGACGCCCAAAGGCCGTTAATCTTCGCAAAAACTACTTCTGCGCGACCTTCTCAGTCAATACAATCTGGTCTTGCAGGAAATCGGCGAAGGCGATGCCCTGCGCCCTCAAAGCCTTCGGATACAGCGAGGCCTTGGTCAGGCCGGGTAAGGTATTGGTCTCGAGATAAATCGGTCCCTTCGCCGAGACGATGAAGTCGGTCCGGGAGTAGCCGCTGCAGGACAACGCCCGGTGCGCCCGGTGCGCGTAGTCCATCAGTTGCGCTGAAATCTCCGGTGAGAAACGTCCCGGGCAAATCTCCTGCGTCGACTTGAGCAGGTATTTCGCTGTGTAGTCGAACCCACCCTCCGCCGGGACGATCTCGATCGGTGGCAGCGAAAAGACCGAACCATCCGACTGCTCCAGCACGCCACAGGTCGCTTCAATGCCCGAGATGAAGGGTTCGATGACGTATTCTTCGGTCTTGGCGGCGTTCCGGACGGCGATCAGATCCTGTTTGGCGTTGACGAAGATCAGCCCGTAGCTCGAGCCGTCACGCGCCGGCTTTGCGATCAGCTTGCCGTATTCGCCAAATGCCGCGTCGATTTCGTCCAGCGCAATGCCTGCCGGCGCCTTTACGCCCGCGATCGCCGCAAAGCGCTTGGCCGCCACCTTGTCGAAGGCGAGATTCGACGACGCCGAGCCGGAGCCGGTGAAGGGGATGCCGCGCAGTTCGCACATCGCCTGCAATTCGCCGTTCTCCGCCCGGCCGCCATGCAGGCCGAGCACCAGCAGACGGTCCTCGGCCTTTGCCCGATCCAGCGCCGCTTCGAGCGCGACGCCGTGGCTGCCGGGCTTAAATTCATCCTCGAACGGCCGCTGGTGATTGAGCAGGGTCTCGGACCGCACTTCATGCACGGTATCCGCGACAGCCCAGAACCAGAGATCAGCTTCCGGCAACGCCTGATGCAGCGCCTGGGCGCTCGCCACCGAGACGAGACGCTCCTTGTTGGTGCCGCCGAATAGAATGGTCGTCCGCATTACGTTGGCTCGATTCCGATCCGCTTGATTTCCCAGTGTAGCTCAATTCCGGACGTCTCTTTTACCCGTTTGCGAACGGTTTCTCCCAACGTCTCGATATCATGCCCGGTGGCGTTGCCGGTATTGATCAGGAAATTACAGTGCATTTCCGACACCTGCGCGCCACCGACCCGCAAACCGCGGCAGCCGGCAGCGTCGATCAGTTTCCAGGCGCTGTTGCCCGGCGGATTCTTGAAGGTCGAGCCTCCCGTCTTTTCGCGGATCGGCTGCGCCGTCTCGCGATGGTTTTGCACCTCGTTCATCCGTGCGCGGATCGCCTCGGGATCGGCAATCGTGCCGCGAAAACGTGCGGACGTAAAAATGATCGAGGGGTCGACGCCGCTGTTGCGGTAGACGAATTTCATGTCGGCGTTCGCAAGGACGTGCCTGGTGCCGTCGCGGCCGATGCCGGTAGCCTCGATCAGGACATCCTTGGTCTCGCGACCATTGGCGCCGGCATTCATACGCAGCGCGCCACCGATGGTACCGGGAATGCCGAACAGGAATTCCATGCCGCCGAGGTTCGCCGCCGCCGCCGTCTCCGCCACCCGCTTGTCGAGCGCCGCCGCGCCCGCGCTCACGACATCGCCGGTAGCGCTGGCTTCGCCGAACGCGCGCGGCGCCAGGCGGATGACGACGCCGGGTATGCCGCCGTCGCGCACGATCAGATTCGAGCCGACGCCGACGACATAGACCGGCAGTTTCTCCGGCAGAGATTTGAGGAAGTACGCAAGGTCGCCCTCGTCCGCCGGCGTGAACAACACCTGCGCCGGACCGCCAACGCGAAACCATGTCAGTTCCGCCAGCGACTGGTTGGCCAACAGCCGCCCCCGCAGTTGCGGCATCGCGGCTTTGATATCCGGCGTGATGTCGGGAAAGGTCAAGCGAGCCCTCTCAACTCGTCCTGGCCGGACTCACTCTTTCCTTTCCCTCCCCCCTTGCGGGGGAGGGTCAGGGAGGGGGGTGAGCCCCACGACAGATGCTCGTGGCTACCCCCCTCTCCAGCTCTCCCCCGCAAGGGGGGAGAGGGCCGAGCGCGCCGTGTTGCAACTCCCGTGCGGAACATCGTAACCATTATCCCAGCGCCTTCAATTCGCCGGGCAGCGCATAGGCCCATTGCGTGATGTTGCCGGCGCCGAGACAGACGACGAGATCGCCGTGGCCGGCCAGGCCGTGAACGATTTTGGCAAGTTCACCGGCATTCGGCAGCGGAATCACCTCGCGGTGGCCGTGAGCGCGCAGGCCGAGCACGAAATGATCGCGGTCGATGCCGGGAATCGGCGCCTCGCCGGCCGCATAGACTTCGGCGACGACGACGGCGTCTGCGTCGTTGAAGCAGGTGCAGAATTCCTCGAACAGCGATTGCAGCCGGGTGAAGCGATGCGGCTGCACCACGGCGATGACCTTGCCGTTGGTGGATTCGCGCGCGGCCTTCAGCACCGCGGCAATCTCGACCGGATGATGGCCGTAATCGTCGATCACGGTGACGCCGTTCCACTCGCCGGTCCTGGTGAAGCGTCGCTTGACGCCGCCAAAACCGGCGATCGCCTTGCGGATTGCTTCGTCGGAGATGCCGAGCTCATGCGCGACGGCGATCGCCGCCGTCGCATTCGATGCATTGTGCCGACCCGGCATCGGCAGCATGATGTCGGCGATTTCGTGAATCGCGTCGGTCTTGCGATTGCGGAATACGACCTTGAACTTCGAGCCGCCGCCCATCGGCGTCAGATCCATCAGCCGCGCATCGGCCTGCGGGTTTTCGCCATAGGTGATGATGCGGCGATCCTCGATCTTGCCGACGATCGTTTGCACGACCGGATGATCGATGCACATCACGGCAAAGCCGTAGAACGGTACGTTCTCGACGAAACTGCGGAACGCGTCCTGCACGGCCTCAAAGGTCTTGAAGTGATCGAGATGCTCCGGGTCCACATTGGTGACAATGGCGACATCGGTCGGCAGTTTCAAAAACGTGCCGTCGCTCTCGTCGGCCTCCACCACCATCCAGTCGCCGGCGCCCAGCCGCGCGTTGGTGCCGTAGGCATTGATGATGCCGCCATTGATCACGGTCGGGTCGAGATCGCCGGCGTCGAGCAACGCCGCGACCATCGAGGTCGTCGTCGTCTTGCCATGGGTGCCGGCGATCGCCACGCAGCTTTTCAGCCGCATCAATTCGGCCAGCATTTCGGCGCGGCGCACCACGGGAATGCGCTGCGCGCGCGCCGCCATCAATTCCGGATTGTCGCGCTTGATCGCGGTCGAAACCACGACAACGTCGGCACCATTGACGTTCTCGGCCTTGTGACCGACGGAAACGGTGATGCCCTTGTCGCGCAGCCGCGTGACGTTACCGCTCTCCGAAGCGTCGGAACCCTGCACGGTATAGCCGAGATTGCACAACACCTCGGCGATGCCGCTCATGCCGATGCCGCCGATCCCGACGAAGTGGATGGGTCCGATCTCGCGCGGCAGTCTCATGGTGCGTCTCGCGTTTGCCTCGTCATGCCCGGGTCTATCCCGGGCATCCACGAATCTCTGTCACTTCATGCAAGACGTGGATGGCCGGGACAAGGCCGGCCATAACGTCAAAGCGCTCAAAATTCATCGTTCCGGCCTAGATTCCGGCAACTTTTACCACCAGATCGGCCAGCCGTTCGGCAGCATCCAGCCGGCCAACGGTGCGCGCGCTGGCCGCCATCGCGGTCAGCCGCGCGGGCTCGGCGGCAAGCGCGGAGATTTCCGCGGCCAGCCGGTCCGGCGTGAATTCTGCTTGCGGAATCCGCAAAGCCCCACCCGCCTGCGACAACACGCCGGCGTTGGCGAACTGGTCCTGATCGATTGCACCGGGCAGCGGCACCAGGATGGAGGGCCGCCCGATCGCGGCAAGCTCGGCCACGGTGCCGGCGCCGGAGCGCGAGATCACCAGATGGTTCGAGGCGAGCCGCACCGGCAGATCAGTGAAGAACGGCGCGAGCTCGGCGTTGATCTTGAGGCGGTCATAGACCGCGCGCACCCGCACCATGTCCTCCTCGCGCACCTGCTGGGTGAGGATCAGCCGGCTCCACAGCGAGGACTCCAGCTTTTCAATCGCGCCGGGCACGATATCGCTCATCACCCGCGCGCCCTGACTGCCGCCGACCACCAGCACGCGGAGCGGCCCGTTCGGTTCGGGCGAGGCATAGTTCACCGCGGCGGCGGCGAGGATCGTCGGCCGCATCGGCGTGCCGACGGTAGTGGCTTTTACGGCAAGTGCCGGGTCGCGATCGAGCACGCCGGGCAGCGAGGTCGCGATAGCATTGACGCGGGTCGACAGGAAACGGTTGGCTCGGCCGAGGACGGCGTTGGCGTCATGGATGATGCCGGGTACTCGAAGCAGGCGCGCGGCCATCAGCGGCGGCACGGTCGGGTAGCCGCCAAAGCCGACCACGGCCGCGGGTTTCAGCCGCCGTACCAGATTGGCCGCGACCAGCGTGCCGTAGCCAAGCATGAAGGCGGTGCGGGCCAGCGACAGAGGCGAGCGGCCGCGCACGGTCTCGCTCGGCACCACGTCGATAATGTCCTTGGAGAACAAGCCGCTGTAGCGCAGCGCGCGGGCGTCGGTGGCGAGCCGCACGCGCAGACCGCGTTTGATCAGTTCGACGCCGAGGGCCTCGGCGGGAAACAAGTGACCGCCGGTACCACCCGCGGCCAGGAGAATGAGAGGCGCAGTTTCCATGGCTTCAAATAGCCGACCGCACAGCGTTACCAAAGCGTTTTCGAGCGAAGTGACACCGGTTCGCGCTTAAGAAAACGCGTCGAACAAGAAATAATCAGGCATAGCTGCGTGCCGCGCTGGCGTCCTCGATCGATTCCAGCTCGGTACGCGGCCGTTGCCGGGTCAGCGCCAGCATCATGCCGATGCCATAGGCGAGCGAGACGATCGACGAGCCGCCATAGGAGATGAACGGCAGCGTCATGCCCTTAGCGGGGATCAGTTGCAGATTGACCGCCATGTTGATGGCCGCCTGCACGCCGAACAGGATCGCAAGTCCTGACGCGGCAAAGCGCGCAAACATGTCCTCGGTCGAGTAAGCGCGCGACAGCGTGCGGATCACCACGAAGGCGAACAGCGCGAGTAACGCCAGGCACAGGATGATGCCGAATTCTTCCGCCGCGACCGCAAACACGAAGTCGGTGTGACTGTCCGGCAGGCTGCGCTTGGCAATTCCTTCGCCCGGGCCCAGACCGAACCAGCCACCGTTCCAGAACGCTTCCATCGCGGTGTCGACCTGAAACGTGTCGCCGGAAGCCGGATTCATAAATCGCTTGATGCGGCCCGCAACGTGCGGCACCAGCAGATACGCGCCGAACAGTCCGGCGCCGGCGGCGCCGGCGAGTCCGAGCACCCAGATCATCCGCATGCCGGCGATGAAGAACAGCGCGCCCCACACCATCAGGATCAGCATGGTCTGGCCGAAATCGGGTTCCATCACCAGCAGCGACACCAGCATCATCAAGAGCACCAGCGCCATCGAGGTCGCCGGCATTTCCGGCCGCCTGGTCGATTCCGCAAACAGCCACGCCGCGATCACGACGAAAGCGGGCTTTGCCGATTCGGATGCCTGGATATTGACGCCGACCAGCGTGATCCAGCGCCGCGAACCCTTCACCTCGGGGCCGAGCAGCAGGGTCGCCACGATCAGCGCGATCGAAACCGCGAACACGAACAGCGCGGTGCGCCGGATCTGTCGCGGCGACATGAACGACACCCCGATCATCACCATGAACGACGGCAGCAGGAACATCACGTGGCGGTTGAAGAAGTGGAACGGATCGAGCCCGATGCGTGTCGCCACCGGCGGGCTCGCGGCCAGCGACAGAATGACCCCGCCCAGGATCAGCGCGATGATCGCGGCCAGCAGGAGCTTGTCCACGGTCCACCACCAGTCGGAAAACGGGGTGCGTTGGTCACGGGCGAGCATGGGCGTCCCCAAAATGGCAGAGGTAACGCCCATTGGTGGCCGATGATGGTTTCTAAGGGGTTAATGGAATAATTATCTTTTGAGATGGGCGCGACGGCGCGTCGCAAACGCCGTCATACCCGCGAAAGCGGGTATCCAGTACGCCGCAGCCTCTCGTTTGATCGGCGACGTCTCTGGAATACTGGGTCACCCGCCTTCGCGGGTGACGACATTTGTGAAGCGCCGACTCACACCACCGGCTTGACGCCCGGCAATGCCATCACGAGATCGCGAAACTTTGTGCCTCGGATTTCGAAATTGCGGTACTGGTCGAACGAGGCGCAAGCGGGCGACAGCAGCACCACCGGATCGGCGAGACCTGAAGCTTCAGCGTCGCGGGCAGCGTTGGCGACGGCAACGTCGAGTGTCTCGGAGATCTCGTGCGGCACGCGTTCGCCGAGCGTGCCTGCAAATTCCTGCGCGGCCTCGCCGATCAGATAGGCTTTGCGGATGCGTGGAAAATATTCAGTGAGGCTGGTGATGCCGCCCTGCTTCGGCTTGCCGCCGGCAATCCAGAAGATCTCGCCGAAAGACGACAGGGCGTGCGCCGCGGCGTCGGCATTGGTGCCTTTCGAATCGTTCACGAACAGCACGTTGCCGCGGCGGCCAACCTGCTCCATGCGGTGCGCGAGCCCGGGAAAGCTGCGCAAGCCGTTTTCCAAGACATCTGCCGATATGCCCATCGCAAGCGCGCAGGCCGAGGCGCAGGCTGCGTTCTGCGCGTTGTGCAGGCCGCGCAGCGAACCGATGCCGCCGAGCTTTGCGACTTCACTGCGCGCGCCGCCGGAAGCCTGCACGATGGTTTCGCGCTCGACATAGATGCCGTCCGGGAGCGGGTTCTTCACGGAGATGCGCACCACGCGTTTTCCCGCCTGATCGAGGCGATCGGCGATATTGCGGCACCAGATATCGTCGACGCCGACAATGCTCGTGCCCTGCGGCTGTACGCCGGCAACCAGGCGCGCCTTCACGGCGGCGTAATGCTCCAGCGTGCCGTGACGATCGATGTGGTCTTCGGTGACATTGAGCAGGATGCCGACGGAAGGATCGAGCGAGGGCGTGAGATCGATCTGGTAGGACGACATCTCGACCACATGCACGCGGCCCATCCGCGGCGGCTCCAGCGACAGGATCGCGGTGCCGATATTGCCGCCCATCTGGGTGTCGTAGCCGGCGACCTTCATCAGATGCGCGATCAGGGCTGTCGTGGTCGACTTGCCGTTCGTCCCGGTGATGGCGACGAACGGCGCGTCGGGTGCATGGCGCCGCCGCTCGCGGCAGAACAGTTCGATGTCGCCGATCACTTCGACGCCGGCCTGGCGGGCCATCAGCACGCTCCAGTGCGGCGCCGGATGGGTGAGCGGCGCGCCGGGTGTCAATATCAACGCGGCGAAATTCGCCCATGACACCTTGCGCAGGTCCGCCGTGGTAAATCCGTCTTGCGCGGCCTTGGCGATGTTGTCGGCGCTGTCGTCGCCGGCGATCACCTCCGCCCCGCCCGCCTTCAAGGCGTGGCAGCTCGCGAGGCCGGAGCCGCCGAGGCCGAAGACGGCGACCGTCTTGCCCGCGAAGGAAGTGACGGGGATCATGATTTAGCACGTCATTCCGGGGCGCGCGAAGCGCGAACCCGGAATCTCGAGATTCCGGATTGCCGCTGCGCGGCCTCCGGAATGACGGTGGTGGGATCGAGACATCATCACCGCAGTTTCAGCGTGGAGAGGCCGGCGAGCGCCAGCATCACCGAGATGATCCAGAACCGGATCACGATCTGCGGTTCGGTCCAGCCCTTTTGCTCGAAATGATGATGCAGCGGCGCCATCCGGAACACGCGTTTTCCGGTCAGCTTGAACGAGGCGACCTGCACGATCACCGAGACGGCTTCCAGCACGAACAGTCCGCCGATCACGGCGAGAACGATCTCGTGCTTCACCGCGACCGCGATCGCGCCGAGCATGCCGCCCAGCGCGAGCGAGCCGGTGTCGCCCATGAAGATCGACGCCGGCGGCGCGTTGAACCACAGGAATCCGAGCCCCGCGCCCAGCACCGCGCCGCAGAGCACCGCGAGTTCGCCGGTGCCGGCGACGTAGTTGATCTGCAGGTAATCCGAGAATACCGCGTTACCCGTGAGGTAGGAGATCATGCCGAAGCTGGCAGCCGCGATCATGACAGGCACGATGGCGAGGCCGTCGAGGCCGTCGGTCAAATTCACCGCGTTGCCGGCGCCGACCATGACGAAGGCACCGAAGATCACGAAGAACCAGCCGAAATTGAACACCATGTCCTTCAAAAACGGGATCACCAGCGAGGTGGAGGAAACATCGCGCCCCAACCGCACCAGCGCGTAGCAGGCGGCAAGCGCAATCACCGCTTCAATCGCAAGCCGCAGCCTGCCCGCGAAACCGCTATGGGTCTGCTTGGTCACCTTCAGGTAGTCGTCGTAGAATCCGACGAAGCCGAATCCCAGCGTCACCGCGAGCACGATCCAGACGTAAGGGTTGAGTGGATTGGCCCACAACAGCGTCGCTACCACGAGTCCCGACAAGATCATCAGCCCGCCCATCGTCGGCGTGCCCTTCTTGGAGATCAAGTGCGACTGCGGGCCGTCGGTGCGGATCGGCTGGCCCTTGCCCTGGCGCAGCCGCAAATGGTCGATGATCCAGGGACCAAACAGGAATACGAACAGCGCGCCCGTCACCATGGCGCCGCCGGTGCGGAAGGTGATGTAGCGAAAGACGTTGAGCGCCGTCTTGAATATCCCGAAGCCGGGAACGGTGTTGGAAAGCTCGATCAGCCAGTAAAACATTCAATATGCCCTATCACCGCTTCGTTCGTGCCGTCGTTGGCGGGGAAGCGCTTTCCGAGCGCCTTGACAATGGTCTTCATCTTCAAACCGAGCAAATCTTGGTCACGCATGGGGTATTGACGAATCGGCATGCGAGAACAACGCGGCCGCCGGCCCGGCCATTCTACGCCTTTGCCTGTAAGGCGGCCAGCAGCCTCGGCACAAACCTGTTCACCCAGAACATCTTTTTGCTGCCCTTGACGACCACCACGTCCCCGCCCCGCAGCAATGCGGCGACCCTCTCCGGGTCGAGCGTGGCAGGATCTTCGTGCCAGCCGAGTGCCCGCTCCGCCGGTACGAGATCATATAAATGACGCATTAGCGGGCCGACGCAGTAGACGCCGTCGATCCCGGGTAGGTCTCCGGCGAGCCTGGTGTGATAGGTCGGCGCATCCGCACCCAATTCCAGCATGTCGCCGAGAATGGCGATGCGACGGCCGGCTTGCACCGGCCGTGCCTTCAGGCTGCCGAGCGCCGCCACCATGCTGGCCGGGTTGCCGTTGAAACTGTCGTCGATCACGGTGATGCCATGCGCCGACTGCTCGACGCCGCGGCCGGTCATGATGCCGACATGGTCGAGTTTTTGCGACAGCGCCGCCGCATCGAGGCCGGCGGCATGGATCGACGCCAGCGCGGCCAGCGCATTCTGCAGGCGGTGCGGCGCGCCGGGCGTCAGGCTGAATTCGATTTGTTTGCCGTCCACCTCGGCGGCGACATCCCAGCTCTCGCCCCGCGCGGCATCCGTTTCAACGCACGCACCTCGGACGCCTCGCCGAAGCGGATCTCCTTGCCGTTCCATTCCGGCGCCTCGACATCCGTCGGCAGCACCAGCACGCCATCCTTTGGCAGACCTTGCGCGATGCTCACCTTCTCGCGACGGATCGCTTCCAGGCTGCCGAGCTTTTCCAGATGCACGGGCTGGACGTTCACCACCAGCGCGACCGTGGGCTTCGTGAGTTCGCTGAGCCGCGCGATTTCGCCGGTCTGGTTCATGCCCATTTCGACGACCCACACGCTCGCCTTCGGACTAGCGTTGCAGAGTGTCAGCGGCACGCCCCAGAAATTGTTGAAGCTGCTCGGGCTGGCATAGGCGGCAGGATAGGCGGCGAGGAATTCCTTGGTGGTGGTCTTGCCGGCGCTGCCGGTCAGGCCAATCACCGGGCCGTTAAACCGTGCTCGCGCACCGCGCGCAAGCGCCCAAAGGCCATCGACCAGCGTGTCCTTCACGATCAGTTGCGGAACACTGACGCCCGCAATTTGTGCGGTACGATCATCGCGACGGCACCGGCCGCATCCGCCTTGTCGGCGAATTCCCGCCATCGCGCGCGCTGACGAAACTCGAAATGACCGTCCCTCGGACGTGCCCTCAACGCGACGAACAGGCATCGCCGGTTTCACCAGTCGGCTGTCCTGCTGACGAAACTCGATCGCGTGTCCGGAATACGTTTCGATCATCCCAGCGCTCGCGCGACTTCGCCGCAACGTCCACAAGGGAATGCGCTCATTCCACCCTCGCTGCCAACGCGGCCGCCACCGCCTCATGATCGCTGAACGGCAGCGTCTTGTCGCCGACGATCTGTCCGATCTCGTGCCCCTTGCCGGCGATCAGCAACGCGTCGCCCGGCTGCAACGCCGCGATGCCGGCGCGAATGGCCTCGGCACGGTCGCCGATCTCGCTCGCACCTTTCGCAGCAGCCAGAATGGCGGCGCGAATCGCTGCCGGATCCTCGCTGCGCGGATTGTCGTCGGTGACGATGACCTGATCGGCGTTCTCGGCCGCGATTGCGCCCATTATCGGGCGCTTGCCCGCGTCGCGGTCGCCACCGGCGCCGAGGATCACGACGAGCTTGCGTTTGGCATATGGCCGCAACGCCTGCAGCGCTTTCGCCAGCGCGTCGGGCTTGTGCGCGTAATCCACGAAGATCGGTGCGCCGTTGCGCTCGCCGACGCGTTCGAGCCGCCCCTTCGCGCCTTCGAGATGTTCGAGGCTTGCGAATACGGCATCGGATTCGCTGCCGGTGCCGATGGCGAGACCGGCCGCGACCAGCGCGTTCTCGATCTGGAATTCGCCGACCAGCGGCAGCCTGATCGTGTATTTGCGCCCGCGATGCTCGAGCGTGAGCTGCTGTGCGAAGCCTTCGATGAATGCCTCGACCAGTCGAATGCCCTCGCCCGTGCCGTCTGCCTTGCGGCCGACCGCGATGATCCGCAAATGGCGCGAACGCGCGGCGTCGATCGCCTCCGCCGAGCAATCATGATCGGCCGAGATCACCGCGGCCCCGCCGGGCGCGACGAGATCGCGGAACAACCGCAGTTTTGCGGCAAGGTAATGCGCGACATCAGGATGATAATCCATGTGGTCGCGCGACAAGTTGGTAAAGCCGCCGGCGCCGATGCGCACGCCGTCGAGCCTGAACTGATCGAGCCCGTGCGAGGAGGCTTCAAAGGCGAGATGCGTGACACCGTCGCTTGCGATCTCGTCGAGCTGGCGATGCAGCGCGATCGGATCGGGCGTGGTCAGCGAGCCGTAGACGGTGCGTTTCGGCGACACCAGTCCGATGGTGCCGATGCTGGCGGAGACGTGGCCAAGCCGCTCCCAGATTTGCCGCGTGAACGCAGCAACCGAAGTCTTGCCGCTGGTGCCGGTCACCGCCGCGATCGTTTGGGGTTGCCGCGGATAGAATTTTGCTGCCGCAAGCGCTAGCGCCCGGCGCGGATTCGGCGTGATCACAAACGGCACTCTGCGCGCGCCTTCCGGCGGATGATCGGCCGCGACCGCAACCGCGCCTGCGGCGATGGCGGCATCGATGAAACGCGCTCCGTCGGTCTTGCTGCCTGCAAGCGCAAAGAACACATCGCCCGGCTTCACCACGCGGCTGTCTACCGCGAGGCCGCTGACCCGGCGACGCGCCTTCCGCTTGCGGATCGATCGTGGCGTCATCGCTGAAAAGGTCGCGAAGTCTCATGATCTTCCAGTCCGGCCGGTGCTGCCCGTGCCCCGTTCCGAACGCCTTACTGGGTTGTCTTCGATGCTGCAAGAATAAGGCGGTCGGACGGCGGCAAATCGAAGCGCGGCTCTACGCCCAGAAGCGGCGCGATGCGTGCAATAACCTTGCCGCCGGTCGGCACCGTGTTCCAGCCCGAGGTAATAAACCCGTGGGTTTCCGGCAGCGCCTTCGGCTCGTCCAGCATCACCAGCAACTGATACTGCGGATTATCGGCCGGAATGATGGCGGTGAATGAATTCAGCACCTGCTTCTTCGAATAACGGCCGTTGACGACCTTTTCCGAGGTGCCGGTCTTGCCGCCGATATAATAGCCCTTCACGTCGGCCTGCTTGGCGGTTCCGATCTCGGCATTCAGGCGCATCAGGTAGCGGATTTTTTCGGAGGTCTCAGGCCTTATCACCTTCCTGGCCATTGCCCTGGCGTCTTCTTGCGAGCGCTTGAGGAAGGTCGGCGGGATCAGATAGCCGCCATTGACCATCGCGTTGATGCCCATCACCGCCTGCAGCGGCGCCACTGCGATGCCGTGGCCGAAAGCGATCGTGATGGTGTTGAGCTCGCCCCAGCGCTTCGGCACGATCGGCGCCGCGCTTTCAGGCAATTCGGTGCGCAGCCGGTCGAGCTGGCCGACCTTTTTCAAAAATGCCCGGTGCGCCTCGACGCCCTGCCCGAGCGCGACCCGCGCCGCGCCGACGTTCGAGGAGAAGGTGAACACTTCAGACAGCGAGATCGAGCGTCCGAGCGGATGGGTGTCGTGGATCGCGAACTTGCCGTAGTGCAGAGCGCCGCGCGCGTCGTACTGCGTATTGAGCGTCGCCTTGCCGGAATCCAAAGCCATCGCCAGCGTCAGCGTCTTGAAGGTCGAGCCCATCTCGAACACGCCGGTGGTGAGGCGGTTGATACGATCAGGGTCGTGTGCCTCCTTCGGATTGTTCGGATCGAAGTCGGGCAGCGACACCAACGCGACGATTTCGCCGGTCTTGACGTTGGAGACGAGTCCGGAGGCCGCCTTGGCCTTGTACTTGTCCTTGGCTTTCATCAATTCGTCGCGCAGCGCGTGCTCGACCCGCAGATCAACCGACAGTTCCACCGGCTTCTGCAGCCGGTCGGTGGCAAAGCCCGCGCGGTGCAGATCGGCCAGACCGTTATTGTCCAGCCATTTCTCCATCCCGGCGATGCCCTGGTTGTCGATGTTCACGAGACCGATCAGGTGCGCGACTTCGGAGCCGGTCGGGTAGACCCGCTTGTTCTCGCGCAGGAAGCCGATGCCGGGAATACCGAGGCGATGAATGTCCTGCTGCTGCTTCGGCGTGATCTCGCGCTTCAACCAGACAAAGCCCTTTCGCGACGACAGGCGGTCGCGCACCTCGCCGGTGTCGAGGTCGGGCAGCGTTGCGGTCAGGAGCTCGATCGCCTCATCCTTGTCGATGATGCGGCGCGGTTCGCCGAACAGGCTCGGCGTCTTGACGTCGGTGGCGAGGATCTGGCCATTGCGGTCGACGATATCCGGCCGGGCGGTTGCGATCGCGTCCTGCGACGCGGTGCGGCGCGCGCCATGGCTGTCGGCGTCGACCGCGAACATCACGAGGCGTCCGGCGATCACGGCATAAACAGCGCCAAAGGCGAGCATCGTAAATCCGACGCGGGCGCGCGCCTTCGCGGCACGGTCGACATTGCGCCCGTAGAGCAGGCTACGGATCAGCCGCTGTCGCCAGGGTTCTGCTTTCTTCGTGGTCGGTGCCCGATCGGTCATTGCTGATCTCCGGGCGCGGATGCCGGCACTGACGACGGCACCGAACCGGTAACGCCTGCAGGGTCGGCCGCAGCCTCGATGGTGTTGATCATCGCGCCGATCGGATCCGGCGCACCGGGCCGCGCAAAGCCCGGAGGACGCTCCGGCAGATTCTTCAGTGAATCATATTGCGTGCCGCTGAGCGGCTTGAGTTGCAGATGCCGCTCGGCGAGGCCTTGCAACCGCTGTGGCGCGTCCAGCTTGGCCCATTCGGCGCGCAGCGTGGCGATGGCGTCGCGCTGCTCGCGGATTTCAGCGTTCAGCCGCAGCACACGCTCGGTACGCGAGGTCGATTCCATCTTGATCCGGTAGACATAGGCCGCCGCGAACACCAGCATGCCAATCACGAGGAGGTGAATGATGCGCACGATCAGCCTCCCCTCATCACGGTCGCGAGAACAGGCCATGCCGGCAAGGCGCCAGCCGCATGCGGCGGCGCCGCGGTGCGCTCGGCGGCGCGCAGCTTTGCCGAACGCGCGCGCGGATTGGCCGATATCTCCGCGTCATCAGGCGTGACCGGGCGCTTGGTCAGGATGTCGAAGCTCGGCGGGACCTGCGCGACCTCAGGCAGATGCCGCGATCCGCCGGCCGCCTTGCCGCGCTCGGAGAGGAAATTCTTGACGATCCGGTCTTCCAGCGAATGGAAGGATACGACGACCAGCCGTCCGCCCGGCTTCAGGACGCGTTCCGCCGCAATCAGCGCCTGATGCAACTCGTCGAGCTCTTCATTGACAAAGATCCGGAGCGCCTGAAACGTCCGCGTCGCCGGATGAATCTCGTGCGGTTTTGAACGCACCACCCTGGCGACGATCTCGGCCAGCGCCTGTGTCGTTGCGATCGGCGCCTCCTTGCGCGCGGCAACGATGGCACGGGCGACGGCACGCGAATGACGTTCCTCACCGAAGATGTAGATGATGCTGGCCAGATCGGTCTCGGAGGCCTTCGCGACCACATCCGCCGCGGTCGGCCCCTCGCGCCCCATCCGCATATCGAGCGGGCCACCTAGTCGGAACGAGAAGCCACGCTCGGCCTGGTCGAGTTGCATCGAGGAGACGCCGACGTCCATCACGACGCCGTCGACCCCATCGATGCCTTGAGCCGCACAAATCTCGGCAAGGTTGGAGAAGCGGTCCTCGATCAGGGTCAGCCTGCCGCCGGAACCGTCGACGAGATCGAAGCCGCCGGCAATTGCGGAACGGTCGCGGTCGATGCCGATGACCCGGGTTCCCGGCGTCGCGAGGATGCGCACGGCTGTAGCCGCCGGCCCCAAAGGTGGCGTCGATATAGATGCCGCCGTCGCGGGGATCGAGCATCTCGACCGCCTCGCGGCCGAGCACGGAAATATGGCGCGGGGCAGCCGCGGTCATCCGCCCGCCCCCCGCGTATTCCGATATGCCGAATAGAAACTGGACGCGAACCGGCCCATTGCGCCTCAAATTCCTCAGCTCCGCCTCGCAATTCCGGTCAAAAAGCCGCCGCGAGGCGCGAGCGCCGTTCCATGTCCCAGGCCGCAAACCCTGATTTCCGACCGGAATTTGCTCGGTTGCCATGGGATTTCGCGCGAAAGCGGGCCTTGGCCGTCCGAAAAAACCGGTTCGGCTCTTCACCACTTAGTAACGGCACTTAGCGTTAAGAAAGCGTTGATAATCGGATAACGGTTTACGCTGCTTTTTAACCGCTCGTGGAACCTGGTGATGCGTACCGCACACAGTTCTGTAAAATGCGAGTTGCAGAACGCTGGCCGGATTGCGCGGGCAACATGGTAAAGAAATAGTAAGGAGATTCGTTTGGGAGCGCGGTGCTGCCGTTCTCCTGCCCGGATTGAGCTTTCTGATGTCCTCTGGTTCGTTCACGTCTGCTGGTAGCGATTCGAAGCGTCAACGCGCCCTTCCGATCCCCGGGGCCATTGCGGACATGAAAACTTTTACCCCGGATTCCTCGATCGCCTCCGACGTCATCCCGTCGTTGAACTACGGCGAGCGCAACAACGGCCGGCAGCCCGACATGATCCTGCTGCATTACACCGGCATGCCCGACGTGGAGGGCGCGATCGCGCAGCTCTGCACCGCGGGCACCGAGGTCTCGGCGCATTACATCGTGCTGGAGGACGGCCGTATCGTGCAATGCGTGCCGGAGAGCAAGCGCGCCTGGCACGCCGGCGTATCCTGCTGGGCCGGTGAGGAAGACATCAATTCCTGCTCGATCGGGGTCGAGATCATCAATCGCGGCCACGATTGGGGCTATCCGGATTTCCCGCTGCGCCAGATCGCCGCCGTGATCGCGCTGTGCCGCGGTATCATGCTGCGCCGGAAGGTGCCGTCGCATCGCGTGCTCGGGCACTCCGACGTCGCACCGGCACGCAAGAAGGATCCTGGCGAGAAGTTCCCGTGGCATTCGCTGGCCAACTCCGGCGTCGGCCACTGGGTGCAGCCGGCGCCGATCGTGCGCGGCGAGACGCTGAAGCTGGGGTCCATCAGCGACGACGTCGCGAGCATGCAGACCGCCTTCGCCCGCTATGGCTACAACATCCCGACTCACGGCCAATATGACGGCGCCACCATGGAAGTCGTCACCGCCTTCCAGCGCCACTTCCGCCCCGAGCGCGTCGACGGCGTCGCCGATCATTCGACCATGACCACGCTGCACGCGCTGCTGGCGAGCTTGCCGGAAGAGGCGACGGCGACTGTCGCGGCGAAGTAGCTGCCATCCTTGCGCGCGAAGCAATCCATTTCGCCGCTTGTGGAGATCATGGATTGCTTCGTCGCTACGCTCGCTCGCAATGACGAGAAAGGCCACGGTCGCGCTTTTAGGATCCAGCTCCGCCAGCCGCCGCGCATAGAGCCGCCGCAGCGGCTCGAGCTGCGTCGCCGCACTCGCCGCCAGATACGCCTTGCGCGCCGCTTCGTTGCGTCCGAGCCGACGCAACAGATCCGCGCGAACGGCCGGCAGCAATTCATAACCTTTCAGCCCGCCGCGGGCTTCCAGGGTATCGATCAGGTCGAGCGCCCGCGCCGGCCCGTCGACCATCGACACCGCCGCGGCGTGGTTGAGCTCGATCACCGGCGACGGGCTGATCCGCAGCAACACCTCATAGAGCCCGGCGATCTGCGGCCAGTCGGTGTCTTTATAATTGGGCGCGCGGGCATGCAGGGCAGCAATCGCGGCCTGCACCGCATAGGATTGCGGCCGCCCCGGCATCCGCAGCGCCTCCTCCACGAGCCGCACACCTTCGGCGATCTGGCGATAATCCCACAGCGTGCGATCCTGCTCCTCGAGAAGCACGATGTCGCCGCCGGCGGTTTCCCGCCCGGCACGGCGGGCGTCGTGCAGCAGCGTCAGCGCCAGGAGTCCCTTGATCTCCCCACGGCCGGGCATCAGCGCATCGATCAGCCGCGCCAGCCGGATCGCTTCACGCGCGAGATCGGGCCGCATCAAATCCTCGCCCGAGGTCGCGACGTAGCCCTCGGTGAAGACGAGATAGATCACCGCCAGCACACCGCGCAGCCGCGGCTCGAGCGCCTCGCGCTCCGGTACCTCGTAGGGAATGCCGGCGAGCCGGATCTTCTGCTTCGCGCGCAGCAGCCGCTGCGCCATCGCATCTTCGCTGGTCAGAAAAGCGCGCGCGACCTGCGCCGTGGAGAGCCCGCACACCGTGCGCAGTGTCAGCGCGACCTGGACTTCCTCGGCAAACGACGGATGGCAGCAGGTAAAGATCAGCCGCAGCATGTCATCGTCGAGAGTAACGTCCGCCACCTCGCAGGGCGGCGCGGCGTTGAGCAAGAGCTCATGCGTCAACTGCTGCTGCTTGCCACGAAATGCGATCGAGCGGCGGACGCGATCGATCGCCTTGTTACGGCCGACATTGACCAGCCACGCCCGCGGATTATCCGGCATGTCGCCGGCGTACCAGCGCTCCAGTGCCACCGCAAACGCATCCTGCAGCGCGTCCTCCGCCAGATCGAAATCGCCGACGAGCCGGATCAACGTCGCCAGCGCCCGGCTCGCCTCGTCGCGGAAGATTTTTTCGATCTCGGTGGGGGTCATGGGGTGCGCTCACCGTCGTTCCGGGGCGATGCGAAGCATCGAACTCCGATGTGCTATTGCACATCGGAGAACCTCGAGATTCCGGGTTCGCTTCGCGCCCCGGAATGACGGCCTCGCCGTCAATTATAGACCCAGATCGGCCGCACCTCGATCGAGCCGAATCTCGCGCCGGGAATGCGCGCCGCAATCGAAAGCGCAGCGTCGAGATCTTTGGCCTCAATCAGATAATAGCCGCCGAGCTGCTCGCGCGTCTCCGCGAACGGACCGTCGGTCGTCAGCGTCTTGCCGTCGCGCACGCGTACGGTAGTCGCGGTATGCGTATTCTGCAGCCGGTCGCCGGCCTTGAAATTGCCGCTCTGGATGATGGACTGGGTGAAGGCACCGTATTCTTCCAGCATCTTCTTGGCCGTCGCCGCGTCGATTTTGCCGTACTCGGCTTCATTCTGATAGATCATCAACAGATACTGCATCTCGAAAACTCCTCTTGATCGGCTGGATCGCCGACATCCAGTCGAACGGGATCCACGCAAGACGACATCTTCAGGATAATTATTTGCGCGGAGCCGGTCACCGATGACCCCGGCAATCGCACGCCGCGACAGCAATCCGCCGATCGACTCTTTATATCGATAGAGCTGATAGCAATGCCTAATATTATTCGTTTGTCAAAATTGTTCGCAAGCGTAGCCTCGACGCGTGCGCAATCGCTGCCGACCGAGGCCAATTCTCGCGTTCGGCTTCGGCGCGACATCGGACATTGTCGCCGCGATGTTGCTCGTCGGCGTCGCTACGTATTTGTCGAATTGCGACTACTGCGGACCAGGAAGAAATCCTGGTGGCGCTTCAAGGGTGACCGGATTCGGCGAGCCTGCGCTTCAGTTCCCTGACTTCCGCGAAGCGCTTCGTAACGTCGCGCATGACCGCCACGGTGCCAATTACCGCCTGCACCTCGTTTCGCAACAGAACGATGGTGAATTCGACCGAGATTCGTCGGCCGTCTTTTGTCAGACCGGGGACCGACAACAGATCGCCATGACCGTAACGGCTCGTTCCGGTCTTCATGGTATTGCGATAGCCGCTCCAGTGCCGCGCGCGCAGGTTTTCGGGAATGATCAGATCGAGCGACTGGCCAACCGTCTCCTCGGTCGTGAAGCCGAACACTCGCTCCGCGCCGGGATTCCAGAACGTGATGCGACCATCGTAATCGGTCGCAATGATCGCATCGGAGGCGCTGTTGAGCAGCGCGTTGCCGAGACCGGGATTAATGTTCATCATGCTTGTCTGCTCAGGCCTGTCGCTTTGATGTGAACCCGCCGAGCCACTTTGACAAGCTGGGAATCCCGATACCTGCAATCGGTCCGACCGATATGAAATTCGCAAGGGTCGATCAGCGCCGCATGCGCGTGCTACGCTTGGGGCCCGCCGTGGCGTTTGTTTGCGCGGCCAGACGGTGCATGATTTCGACCGCACGCGAAACCTGATCGCCCTCCCGGTCGAGCGGATAGGCAACATAGGCCGGCATCGAAAATTCCGGGGCGCCGGTCACCGCATGAAGCTGCCTGGACTTCAACAGCGGCTCGACGATCCGGCGCGCGAAGAATCCGGAACCGCCATTTTCCAGGACGTGTTGTAGCCCCAGCCAGCCGATGTTCGCCGTCAGCGCAGGACCAGCGAAGTTCGGGAAGAAGGCGCTATGGCGGGCGTAGAATTCCGGCCCCCAGTCAACGTAGACATACCCGGGCTGCGGTCCAGCCGCGCTATTCGGATCCGTCGACACCAGGATCAGATGCTCCTCGAACAACTGCTCGACCTTGAGACCCGGACGGCTCTGCGGCGTATACATCACGCCGATGTCGATTCGTCCCTCCACCAGTCCCTGCATCAGTTCGGGTTCGAGCGCGCTCTCGGCCCGGATCGAAATTTCCGGATTGGCGCCTTGCATCAGCGGGACCCAGCGCAACAGATATTCCTCCCACAGGCCGATACGGCCGCCGACGACCAGCGTTCCGCTAAATCCCTTGGGAAGGCCGACATCATGGCGCGCCTGTTCGACGGTGCGGACCAGTGCCGAGGCGTGGCGCTGAAACTGGCGCCCGGCCGGCGTCAGTGTGGTGCCTGCCTTGTTGCGAACGAACAGCGTGCAACCGAGTTGCTCTTCCAGCGTGCGAATGCGCGTACTGACCGTCGACTGGCTGACGTGCAGGCGCTCGGCGGCCGTAATGAAATTGCCGGCCGTCACCACGGTCAGGAACGTCCGGGCCAGTTCGGTGTCCATGGTGCAATATCCTCAAATCGACGATGTCGATATAAAATGCCCGCATTGTGCCCATGTCAAAATCACGGGGTCGGGCCGATTAACCATCGCCAGCGCTTGACGCGGCGGGGCTAAGACCCCATGCCTAGCGCGTCAGTCGGCCGGACGGCCGCTCCCGCTATGGTCGAAAGGCTGCGGGGGAGGAAAGTCCGGGCTCCATCGACATACGGTGCCGGATAACGTCCGGCGGGGGCGACCCCAGGGACAGTGCCACAGAGAATGAACCGCCCGCCTTCGCCCTTCGGGGTTTCGGCGCGGCAAGGGTGAAAAGGTGCGGTAAGAGCGCACCGCGGGTCCGGCAACGGAAACGGCATGGCAAACCACACCGGGAGCAAAACCGAATAGGGACGGCAACGCGGGCTGTTCGCGAAAGCGATAACACCGCAGGGCGATGTCAGGCTCGCCGTCCGGGTAGGTTGCTCGAGGCAATGTGCAAACATTGCCCCAGAGGAATGGCCGTCACGTACCATTCGCGCAAGCGGATGGTGCCCTACAGAACCCGGCTTACAGGCTGGCTGATATCTTGGACCATGAGGGGTTCGGCGTTAACGTGCCGGACCCCTCGCCATTTCTGAGACCGTCGGTGGTACCTCGTCATTCCGGGGCGCATCGAAGATGCGAACCCCGGAATCTCGCGCCGCGACCTCTGGATTCCGGGTTCGCGCTCCCGCGCGCCCCGGAATGACGTCTGTCGGCTACGCCACGATCTTCTCCAGCAACGCCATCAGCGCTTCCGGCGCGGTGACATTCGGCGAATGGCTGGCGTCGATCTCATAGTAGCGCCAGCCTTTCTCGTTCCTGGTTCGTTTGGCGAATTGCCCAAAGGTATCGGCCGGCGTGATGCGCGTTGCGTAGATATAGCTGCGCGGCAATGTCAGCTTGCCGCCCTTGAGCCCCAGCTTCATCTCAAAGCATTTGATCGGCATATCGACGCGGCGCGCGGTGAGCCATGCAACGTCTTCCGGCGCGGTGTCCGGCGGCGTTGGGTTCGGCGGCACCCGCCAGCCGGTCTTCGCAAGCTCCTGCATGCGCGGTCGCGCCGGTTCGTTCAGGTCGAGCAGCGATTGCCCATCCTCAGGCACAAACGCATCGAGATAGATCAACTGGGAAACGCGATCGCGGGCGCGATCGGCCACGCCGGTTGCGACCATGCCGCCATAGCTGTGGCCGAGCAGCACGATGTCGCGGAGGTCTTCATACTTGATGACGTTGAGCACGTCTTCGATGTGGGTCTCAAGGTCGATCAACGGATTTGCCAGATGCACCCGCTCGCCGAGACCGGTGTAGGTCGGCGTGACCAGCCGATGTCCCGCGGTTTGCATCAAGGGATGCATCTTCTTCCAGGCCCATCCCGCCGACCAGGCGCCGTGACAGACCAGAAATGTCTTGGGAGAATTCATCGGCCGTTTCCTCGGGATTATCGTTGAAGGATTTGCGATAGTACCCGCCTGCCGCGTGGTGTAAACGTCGCGCGCAATTGCAAATTTGAGTATTCGTCATTCCGGGATGGTCCGAAGGACCAGACCTCGGATGTGCGATTGCACATCGGGGAATCTCGATATCCGCGTATCGTCGATGCGCCCCGGAAATGACGAAGGAAGAGATCAATTGGACACGACCGCCTATGCGCTTCTGTTCTTCGGCGCACTCGCCGGCGGTTTCGTATCCGGGCTCGCCGGTTTCGGCACCGCGCTGATGGCGCTCGGGATCTGGCTCTATGTGATGCCGCCTTCGATCGCGGTGCCGCTGGTCCTGATTTGCTCGGTCGTGGCGCAGACCTCGACGCTGCCGTCGATCTGGCGAACCATCGATTTCAGGCTGGTGTGGCCCTTCCTGATCGGCGGCCTCGCGGGCGTGCCGGTCGGTACGCTGCTGATTGCCGAGGCCGACCCGAGGATATTCAAGCTGACCATCGCGGTGTTCTTGCTGGTGTTTCCGGCAGCGCTGTATTTCCAGCGCAAACCGATGGCGATCACCTTCGGCGGTCAGATCGCGGACACCGCCATCGGATTTGCCGGCGGCATCCTGGGCGGCCTCGCCGGACTATCAGGTCCGCTGCCGATCCTGTGGGCGAGCGTGCGCGGCTGGGGCAAGGAGGCGCGGCGCGGCATCTTCCAGACCTTCAACTGGACCGTACTTGCGACCGCGCTTGGACTGCAGATCGCCAGCGGCCTGGTCAAGCCGGAAGTCTTTCCGCTGGCGTTGATCGCTTTCCCCGGAACAATACTCGGTGCCTGGGCCGGCGCGCGAACCTATCATAGCTTGAGCGACAGGAATTTTGGCGACGTCGTGCTCGGGTTGCTGTTTCTGTCCGGCACCGGACTGGTGTGGAGCAGTGTCGGCCATTGACAACGGACGCATGGCCGCCATGCGGCAAGCGTAAAATTCTGTACGCGGGTGAGCAAAGCCGCTAACCACGCGCGCCATGTCGTTCCGCTCCTCATCGCGTGAGTCCCTCGGTCTAATGCTGGGCTTCGTCGGCATGACCATTTTCGGCGGCACATTGCCGGCTACACGCATGGCGGTTTCGCAAATTGATCCGATTGCACTGACCTCGCTGCGCACGGCGATCGCCGGGCTCTGCTCGCTGGCGCTGCTCATGGTACTGAGGCGGCCGCTGCCGCCGCGGGCGCTCTGGCCGCAGCTCGCGATCGCGATGCTGTGCGTCAGCATCCTGTTTCCGCTCTTGATGTCGCTCGGCATGCAGACCGTCGATGCCTCCCATGGCGGCGTGGTGCTCGGCATCCTGCCGATCGCTACCGCGCTGGTCGCCGTCGCCATCACCCATGAGCGGCCGCGACCGCTGTTCTGGATCGCGTCAATCGCGGGCGCCGCCCTGGTGATTGCGTTTGCGCTGCGGCAAGGCGGCGGCACGCTATCTGCCGGCGATTTGCTGCTGTTCGCCGCCGTTGCCGTATCCTCGATCGGTTACGCGTTTTCGGGACGGCTCACCGCTGAAATGCCGGGATGGGAAGTGATCAGCTGGGTACTGGTGATTGCGTTGCCGATTTCGCTGCCCGCAGCCGCACTGACGATGCCATCGGACCTCGCCCACATCGACCTGAAGCCGTGGCTGGGGCTGCTCTACGTCGCGCTGTTTTCGCAATGGATCGGCTTCTTCGCCTGGAATGCCGGCATGGCGATGGGTGGCATCGCACGGGTGTCGCAGGTGCAGTTGCTGCAACCGTTCATCACATTCGCGCTCGCCGCGTCGTTCAACGGCGAGACCATCACGTGGCAGACCGTGCTGTTCGCCTCTGCCGTCGTCGCGACGGTGGCGATCTCTACGCGGACCCGCGCGCGGCCGCCGCTACCGCCGGCTCGGGCGCGGCTAGCTCCGGAATGACCTCCGTCCGGCGAGCACCAGGTGAAATCAATGCACGAGCGCTCCCAGCCGCTTCCTGAACTCGCGGCGCAGCAGCCACAAGCTCAAGCCGGCCTGCAGCCGTGGTCGTGGCGATCGACAAATACCACACCTGCTCTATCCGAAAGCCAGGCCTGGTGGATAGCCAGATGATCGGTGCCGCATGTAACCAGCGCACGCGCGGCCGAGCGACTGTTAACACCAGATTGGCGTCGGCCCGATCCTTGCGACCCACGGCATGTGAGATGAGCGCCACGGTGCCGACGCCCAGCACCTGCATCAGCGCGTTGATGAGAAATCCCGCATTGCCGGCGGCCGCCACGCCTGCAATGGCCGCATCGCCCAGGCCCGCAACAAAATACAGATCGACCAGCTGGCAGATCATGATCGTGACCATGCCAGCGACAATCGGAGGAGCCAGCAGGATATGGCTCGCGATAGAACCGTGCGTGAGGTCTTTCATTTCAATTCCATACCTGGCGCGTGGCTTCGGGATGTCCATTGGCCACGCGCCACAATGCCGCTCACTCCGCCGCGGAGATCTGGCCGAACTCCGTCGCCTGCCGCTCGAACAGCCCGCGATAGATTCCGCCGGCCCGCGCGGTGAGTACCGCGTGGGTGCCCTGCTCCACGATCCTGCCGTGGTCGAAGACCAGGATGCGGTCGAGGCTGCGCACCGTCGACAGCCGGTGCGCGATCACGATCGAGGTGCGCCCCTTCATCAGCCGCTCCATCGCCTGCTGGATCAGGCTTTCGGATTCCGAATCCAGGCTCGACGTCGCCTCGTCCAGGATCAGCACGGGCGCATCGGCGAGAAACGCGCGCGCCAGCGCGACGCGCTGCCGCTCGCCGCCCGACAGCTTGACCCCGCGTTCGCCAACCAGCGTGCCGTAGCCTTTCGGCAGCCGCAGGATGAAGTCGTGGGCGTTGGCAAGCCGCGCCGCCTGTTCGATCGCCGCCATGCTGGCACCGGGCCGGCCGTAGGCGATGTTTTCGGCCAGCGTACGGTGAAACAGGATCGGATCCTGCTGAACGATCGCGATCTGGCTGCGCAGCGAATGCTGCGTCGCCCTGGCGATATCCTGACCGTCGATCAGGATCTTGCCGCCGGAGACGTCATGGAGCCGCTGCACCAGCTTGACGAAGGTGGTCTTGCCGGAGCCGGAGCGGCCGACGAGGCCGACGCGTTCGCCGGCGCGGATGTCCACCGACAGGCCGTCATACAGCGGCGTGCGATGGCCGCCGTAATGGAACGTCACGTCGTCGAACACGATGCGTCCCCCCTCGATGTCGATCGGCCTGGCGTCAGACGCGTCGACAATGCCGAGCGGCTCGCCATGGATCGCAACGAGTTCCTCCATGTCGTTCACCGAGCGTTGCAGGTTGTTGATGTGCATGCCGACATCGCGCAGGTAAGCGTGGATGATGTAGTAGCTGGTCAGCACGTAGGTGACGTCGCCCGGCGACGCCCGGCCGGCGATCCACAGCAGGATCGCGCCGCCGATCACCGAGGTGCGGAAGCACAGCAGCACTGCGAGTTGCGCCATGTTGGTGTAGTTGTAGCGCAGCCAGGTCCGCCGCACCCGCGTCCGCCAACGGCCGACGACGCCGGCCAGCCGCGCGTCCTCGCGCGCTTCCGCGCCGAACGATTTCACCACCGCGTTGCAGGTCAGGGCGTCGGCCAGCGTGCCGCCGACCTTGGTGTCCCAGGCGTTGGAGACGCGCGCCGCGGGCGCGATGTAGCCGACCGAGAACGCCACCGTCATCGAGACATAGATCACCGAGCCCACCGCGATCACCGCGCCGAGCGACGGCCAATGCAGCCCGAGCAGGATCATCGAGCCGACCAGGACCGTCAGCGACGGCAGCAGCGCCATCAGGATGGTGTCGTTGAGCAGATCGAGCGCCCACATGCCGCGCGTCACCTTGCGCACGGTCGAGCCGGCGAAGGAATTGGCGTGCCAGTCGGTCGAGAAGCGCTGCACGCGCATGAAGGCATCGCGCGCGACGTCCGACATGGTTTTCAGCGTGAACGGCACGATCGCCTGCAGCCCGACGAAACGCAGGAGCATGGAGAGTGCGCCGAGCGCCACGATCGCGCCAAAGGCGATCAACGCCGCGCGGCGCGGCACGGGATCGGTGGCTCCTTGCGTCAGCGCATCGACCAGATGTCCCGAGAACACCGGCATGAACAGGTCGGCCGCGGTGGCGCCGAGAAAGCCGGCGACGACGAAGGCGGCGCGCGACGGTTGTTCGAGCCAGTGACGGAACACGAACGGGATCACCACGCGGATCGCGGCGGGACGGTTTTTGTTTTCAGCGGTCATGGCGCAATCCGGCTGCGCGTTCGCGCAAGTCCAGCTCCATCTGCAATGACGCGCGGGCGGCAGATGACCGAACGCAGGCGTCGTGAAAGAAATCGGTAAGGCGTTGGGAAGTTTGGAGATCGGGGATCAGGCCCGATCAGAGCTGGAGCTCAGTACGCGACGGCATCCAGCATGAGCATCGGACACGGGCGCGCGATCTGCGAATGCGACCAAATCATGCAAATCCTCCCCGGTTCGAGCGACAACGCGCTGCTTATAGATGCATCGCGGGTGATTTGCAAGATGACAACCGCGTGAGCGGTGCATCACATTCAATGTGCGTCGCCGCCGCTCGGCAGCGCGGCGGGTTTTTTCAGGAGCAATACCAGAAGGGTGAGGCTGAAATAGAACACGGTCAGCATGAAGAAGGCGTCGCCATAGCCCATCACCACCGCCTGGCGGTGAACGATCTGCGACAATTGCTTCATCGCCATCAGCCCGGAATCGCCCATGCCCTTCAGGCGCTTGGTAAACATGTCGAGCGTCTCGACCGCAGTCGCATTGCCCCAATTGACCCGGTCCTGCAGCCGCGAAATGTGCAGGTCGGTGCGCTGGTTCAGCACCTGGTTGATGACGGCCAGGCCCACGGCGCCGCCGAGATTGCGCGTCAGGTTGAACAAGCCCGAGGCGTTCTTGACCCGCTCCGGCGGCAGCGTGCCGAGCGAGATGGTGTTGGTCGGCACCATCGCCAGCATCATGCCGATGCCGCGCAGGATCTGCGGCACCAGCAATTCGTAGAAGTCATAGTCGCGGGTGATCCAGGTCATCTGGTAGGAGCCGAGCGCGAAGATGCAGAGGCCGGCGGCGATGATGTAACGCATGTCGAATTTGGTCATCAGCCGCCCGACAATCGGCGCCGTCAGAAACATGGTGATGCCGGAGACGAACATGGTCTCGCCGATCATCAGCGCGCTGTAGCCGCGCACTTCGGCGAGATAACGCGGATAGATATAGGTCAGGCCGTAGAGGCCGATGCCGACGCAGAACGAGATCAGGCAACCGACGCCGAAATTGCGGTCGGTGAACGTCCTGATATCGACGATCGGCTCGCGCGCCGTCAGCACGCGCCAGAAGAAGGCGATCGCCGAGACGAGACAGACCGCGGCGAAAATCGCGACCGAGGTATCCTGCAGCCACTCATATTGCGGCCCCTCCTCCAGCACATACTCCAGCGATCCGAGGAAGCCCGCCATGAACAGGAGCCCCCACCAATCGAAATGATCGAGCAGCGCGAAATTCGGTTGATCGAAATCGACCAGCACCAGCACGCCGATGGTGATGCCGAGGCCGGGAATGACGTTGATGAAGAACAGCCAGTGCCACGACATCCAATCGGTGATGATGCCGCCGATGGTCGGGCCGATGGTGGGCGCGAGCGTCGCGACCAGGCCGATGATCGGGCCGACGATGTAGAATTTCGAACGAGGAAACACCGTGTAGGCGGACGCGAACACCGTCGGGATCATGCCGGCGCCCAGAAATCCCTGAATCGCGCGCCACAGGATCATCTGCTCGATCGAAGACGCGAAGCCGCAGAGGAAGCTCGCAACCGTGAAGCCGAAGGCGGAGATCGCAAACAGCAGGCGGGTGCCGAAGGCGCGCGACAGGAATCCGGACAGCGGTATCGCGATCACTTCGGCGATCAGGTACGAAGTCTGGACCCACGAGACCTCACTGGAGCTCGCGGAAAGCCCGGCCTGGATTTCATTCAGCGATGCCGAGACGATCTGGATGTCCAGGATCGACATGAACATCCCGAACACCATGATGAGGAACGCGAACAGGCGCCGCGGCGCGATGCGCTCGGAGGACTGAGCAGCCGCCGCGTTCATCATTGTCGGAGGGGCTGTTGTCGCGTTCGCCATGATCTTCCTGGTACGTGCGCCCGGGCCGCTCGCCCGACGCTGGAATCACTGCGGATGGATCATCATCGACGAGTCGAGGTCGGCGTCGCTGTCGGCGTCGGCGGCGCCTTCACGGGTGTCGACGGTGGTGTAGACCGACATGCCGGCACGCAGCAGATTCTGCTTCGCGACGCTCTTCGGCACGCGGATTCGCACCGGCAGCCGCTGCACGATCTTGGTGAAATTGCCGGTCGCGTTGTCCGGCGGCAGCAGCGTGAACACCGATCCCGCCGCAGGCGAGATGCTGTCGACGACGCCGGCAAACTTGCGGAAGCCGTAGGCATCAACCTTGATCGTCACCGGCTGGCCGGGGCGGATGCGCTTGAGCTGGGTTTCCTTGTAGTTGGCGTCGATGAAGACGTCGTTGAGCGGCACCACGTTGCCGAGCCGCTGTCCGGCCTGGACGAAGTCGCCGGTGTTGGCGATGCGATTGGAGAAGGTGCCGTCGACCGGCGCCCGCACCGAGGTGAAATCGAGATCGCGTTCGGCCTTGGCGAGCGAGGTCTGCAATTCAGCAAGCTGCGCGCGGGCTTCGGCTTGCTGCGCCTTCGTCACCTCGACGTTGTCGCGCGAGGCGTCGAAGGCTGCCTGCGCCGATTTCACCGCCGCAGCATTCTGGTCGCGTCCCGCTTCGGAAACTTCGAAGGTCGCGCGCGAGGCAAAGCCCTTGGTGCTCAGCGCCTGCTGGCGTTCGAAATCGAGCCCGGCCCGCTTCAGCGCGGCTTCCGCGGAGGCGAGTTGCGCCTTGGCCTGCTCGACCGCGCTTTCCAGCGCGGTGACCTGGCGGCCGATGCGGTCGATGGTGGCCTGCTGGGTGGCGATCTTGCTGCGCGCGGCATCGACCGCGATGCGGTAGTCGCCATCGTCGATCTTGAAGATCACATCGCCGGCGCGGACAATCGAATTGTCGCCCGGCAGGATCGCGGCGACATGGCCCGACACGCGGGCTCCCAGCGTGGTGTTATTGGCGCGAACATAGGCGTCGTCGGTCGAGACATAGAAGCGCCCGACCAGGAAATAATAGCTGCCGTAGCCGACAGCGGCGAGCGCCAGCAATCCGAGGACGCCCATCATGACGAATTTGCGCTTGCCGGATTTGGGCGCGGCAGGACTCGCGCTATCGGCCGGTGGCTCGGTGGGTTTATCGGTGGCCGGCTGCTCCGCGGGACGGCGCTTGGCTTCTTCCGCAACATGCGGCCGCAGCTGGTCCGACAGCTGAGCGGGCGCGTCATGCGCGGCTTCGCCTTCTTCCGCTTCGGAACGAACGATGCGGGCCGCTTGATCTCTCGCTGCGGCCATTAGCGGCCTCCTCATTTACGCGCGACGCACGCCGCCCGAAATTGGGCCCCACGGCGTCAACCCTTTATCGAATAGCATTGACCGAACGGTTCGGTCAATGTATATTTGCTACACGAGCGATATGGGACAAAAATCCTTTCTGGCGGGTATCGCGGGTTGAAAGCTTTTCGGAAGAGCTAACCAATGGTTGCAGTCAATCCCAATCCGCTTCATCTGGTCGGCGAAGAGGACTCTTCCAAGCGCCGGCAGATCCTGGATGGCGCCCGCAAGGTGTTTTTGGACCTGGGGTTTGACGGGGCCAGCATGGGCGAGATCGCCCGCTTTGCCGGCGTCTCCAAGGGAACGCTCTACGTTTATTTCGCCGACAAGAGCCGCCTGTTCGAAGCCATCGTCGAAGAGGAATCGATCGAACAGAGTAAGGCCGCGTTCAACTTCGATCCCGAACGCGACGTCGAGATCACCCTGCCCGAATTCGGCCGCGCCTACATCCAGTTGCTGTGCCGCCCGGGCGGCGGATCGGCGATCCGCACCGTGATGTCGATTGCCGAGCGCATGCCGGAAGTCGGGCGCCGCTTCTATGAGCAGGTGCTGGCCCGCACCGTCAATCGCCTCGCGACCTATCTCGAGGCGCGGGCACGGATCGGCGACCTCGCGATCGACGATTACGAACTCGCCGCGTGGCAATTCATGCAGATGTGTCAGGCCACGCTGTTTCAGGCGTTCATCTTCCAGGCCAAGCCCGCGCCCTCGGCGGAGCAGATCGCTAAAGTCGTCGACAAGGCCACGCATGTGTTTCTGGCGGCGTATCGCGCGAAAGCGGTTTGAGCCCGGCCTCACGATCGTCGCTTCGAGCCAACGGGTCGCGAACGTCCGCTCGATGACAGGCTCCGTGAAGCAATCCACGGCACTACTCTCATTTGTCTTCGCCCGGCTTGCCGCCTTCGCTAAAGCTTCGGCGCGCCACCACCGCAGAGCCGCGGCGAAGCCTCTTGACCGCCGAAGTCCGCCTTCGGACGAAGGCGGTTGGCGTAGACGGGACCGGGCGATCGAGTATTCCAGAGACCTCAGTGATAGAGCCGAGAAGCCGCGGCGTACTGGATCGCCCGCATTCGCAGGCGATGACGCAGAGAACGTGGCACGCTGCTTCTGGGTCATTGCGAGCCACCCGGTCGGCGCAAAGCGCCGCCGGATGACAGGCTCCGCGAAGCAATCCATCGAGCCGCGCAAAAGGAGGAATGGATTGCTTCGTCGCAAGGGCTCCTCGCAATGACGTGGAGAGAGACGCGGTTTCGCATTCTCGCGGCATCGTTTGCCCGAGGTTTGAACGTTGTCCCTCTCGAGAAGAGGGAGCAGGGAATGCCGGGTGCGCGCTGCACCCGCGGTCTCAGGCACAAACCGAGATCCGCTTGTCGCCTCAATGCCTTGTCTGTTTCGCGGAAATCCCGTCACACCGCTGGTCATACCGTTGCGCCGCCCTACCGCATTGGCCCGGCGCTCTGGAGGCGTTGGCGCGCGCGATCGGCCAGCTTATGAGTGTGCGGATGTTCAGATCTGGAGGGCCTTTCATGCCCGAACCGACGATGACCATCACGATCGCACGCGGCCCCGACGGCGAGGCCGCGATGTGGGTCTCATGGGCGGGCGCGGACGGCGCGCCGACGGGGCCGCCGCGGCAAGTTGTCCTGAACAACAGGCTTGCCGGCTTCGTCCGTGGGATGGAGGCGTTCGCGCGGAGAGAACTCGCGGCGCATGAACCCCTGGCCGAGCGGTGCCCGCCAGACGACGACCCAGCGCTCGTTGTCGAGAGCGTGGATGGCGAACAGGCCTGGTAGCGACTGTGACATCCCGTAGGACGTAAGCGAGATGCGACGGCACTGCAAATCTTCTCGCGCTCGACGTGACGGATACGATCCCCATTGACTAGGCGCGCCGGCGCTTCGCCGGCGTCGCGTGCTGTTCCAGCCCAGCTTCGAGCAGCCGGCGAACCGCTTCAGAGAGATTTGGCACATCATCGGTCTGGTGCCGGCGCCAATCGTCGATCCTGCGCATCAGGTGCAGCTGTACGCCGACATTCAGGCGCTTGAGATCATCATCCAATTTAGGTGGCACGGCTGCTTCCCTCGGCTTTGCATCCCGACCCTACACCCTATTGCTCGAAACGTCCATCTCGTGCATGTTGAGCGTCATTGTACAATCCCAATCCGCGACGGAGGATTGCGACGATGAAAGCGCGCGAGCAAATTGCGACCACCCGCTGCTCACCTGTGGAGGTGATGCAGCATCCCAATTTCGCACGGGGTCTCGCTGACATCCGCGCCGGCCGGGCGTTCGCCGACACGGTCGAGGACAACCTCTGGAGCTACGAACGCGGCAGATTGTTTGGCGCGATTGCGCCACGATCGATGCCACTGTTCGAAGGTAGGCATATCAGCCTGCAGGCTCTCAGGCTGTTCGCTGCCGCTGTCGATCGAGGGTTGATTTATGACCAAGAAAATCAAGCGCGACATCGCGTTGATCACCACTGAATTGCAAACCGCACTGAAGCACGAGACCGCCGATATCGTCACGATTGGCGCTCTGCTGATCGAAGCCCAGGGACAATTGGAGCACGGAAAGTGGTTTTCGTGGCTCGAAGACAATTTCGGTGCGACCTACAGAACCGCCATAAACTATATGAACGCTGCTCACTTCGCTGCCAAATATGAAACCGTTTCAGATTTGAAACTGCGGCCGACCGCGCTTTACCTGCTCGGCGGGGAACTGGACAACCCCCACGGCCTGTACACCCCCAAGGCAATCAAGGCGATCCTGAAAGCCGCCGCGACCGAATGGGTCAACGCCGAGCGGGCATGCGACATCGCCAAATCATTGTTGCCACCACCGCCGCTCAGGACCTCCGAGGAGATTGAAGCCGAGCTGGCATTTCACGCGGAAAAGCGCGCCGCAGCCGAGCGGGCGGAGCGGGCGAAGGTCGACGACATTCTCGACGGCCCGCCGCCGGAATTACCACCGGCCCCAGCCGCAACGACCCATGACGTGATCCTGCCGCCGTTCGATTCGGCGGTGGCGACGCTGGCGCAGTTGCAGACCAAGCCGCTGTCGAGCTTCGCCGCCACCGCGCATCCGGCTGACAGGCTCAAGGCTGTCGTGATTTTTCTGCAGCAGGTCGTGAAGGCAATCGAAACCAGCCGCGCGGCGTAAGACGCGACGAGGCGTCCGACGCGGCGCCCCTCGTCGTGGTCGCGCAGATTGAGAGGAAGCTAAAAGCCTGACAGGCGAGCTTCCGTCCGGGTACGAGCCGGACGGAAGGCTCTGAGCATCACTCGGACACTAGGAGCGCCGAACCATGCCATCCTCTCCCTATCACGGCGGTTATTCGCTTGCCGACCTGATTCACGAGCTTCTCCGTCGGCTTACTCTCACTTCGCGAGGTGCAGGACCTGCTGGCCAGCCAGATCGCCGACCATGAGATCGTGGTTTCGCCGGAGCTTCCCGAAGGCTGGTATCTGGAATGGGCCAGCGTGCGCGAAGAGGGCGACGGCTGGGTGAGACTGGGCGGCCGCCGGATCATGATCGTCATCGACGGCAAGCGACGCGATCCTCGAGAATTTCGCTATCACGAACCGCCACCGCCCGTCCGTCCGAAGCAGATCGTCGAGCAGGAGCCGCCTCAGCCCGACGTCGATCCGCCGGCGATTGTGGAGGAGGAACCGGCGAGCGATGCCGCTTCGCTGCCGTCGGGACCCGCGGGGCATGCGGGACATTCGCTTGCCGACATCCTTGAGAGGTGGAACCACTATCCGTATTCCCTCCCGCAGGTTCAGGAATATGCAGCCCACCTGCTCGCGAGCGGCGAGATGGTGCTCTCGGAAGCATTGCCCGAAGGCTGGTGGCTGGAAAGCGCGCCTGAACATTTGCGGTCGTATGGCGTGCGAAACCGCGACATCATAATCAGGACATCCGACGACAGGTGGGGCGATCCCGCGCGGATTCGCTGCCACTTTCCCAATGACCCTCAGCTGGCAGGGCCGCTCCAGCTCTCCCGCCTTCGGAAGCCGGCCGTCGGGAAGGAGACGGCACGAGAGAATGCCGATCTGTCGCCCAGCGACTGTTTCTCGGCAACGAGCCGGACTGGGAGCCAAGGCCGCCAAGTGGATAGCGTGGATGCTGCGGAAGGCCGCAATCGAAGCTACGAAGAAGGGCCTTGAACCAGAATGTATGCGGCGGTTCACAAATCACCGCGGATAACGCTTACGACAAGAGGGCGATGGCCGCAGGCGCACGTCATCTCGCCGGCCTGCCGATGCGCGAAAACGACGCCGATCTGAGAAACCCGCCGTGGCGCGACGGGCGCAAAATGCGTGCGCCCCCGAGATAGTTTGTTCAGGGGGCTTCAGGGGGCACTCAGGGGGTTTCAGGGGGGCTTCCCGCGGGGTTTGCCCCCTGAGTGATTCGTCGACGACTATCCGGTCACAAGCCGTACCTTTCCGTGCATCGCTCAACACTGAGCGACTGATCGATCGCAGAAAGGAGAGTCACCGTGAAGACCCCGCGCAACAAGCTGGCGACTAAGAAGGTGTTGTTGTCGTCCGACCGCGACGCCGATGGTGCCGAACGTCGCGCCGGAAACCGGCGCGGGCGAGGACGAGGATCAGTTGGTCCGCACCTCCGACGCCGCACATTCGCTCGGCGTCTCTGAAAACACCATTCGTCAGTACATGAAAACCGGTTTGCTGGATCGCATCCAGATCGGAACGAGAACGATGCGAACCTCGCGCCGCAGTCTGTCGCGTCTGATGGGCATGCAGGCGGCCGAATAAGGAGATGAAGGAATTCCGCGCATTCCGTGCGGAGAGCGCTCGCGGGAAACGGCCGAGCCCGGGGCGGAGAAGGTGGGAGGAGCCGGCGTTAGGCACCGGCTCAGCCCGATAGGCCGATATGAAAGTAACCAATATGATGTTGAATACCACCAAGAATGGGCACGGCGCAATGACCGTTCCCACCATCAAGGGGGCCGGCGTCGGTAATCGCCGCGCTACCAAGTCGCAGCGCGCCGCCCTGGCCGCCGCGATCCTGATGGGCGACGTGAACTTCAAGTTCACGGTGTCCCAGCTGGCGCTGATCATCGGCGTCAACCCGGTCTACATCTGGTTGGCGGCCCAGCTCCCGCGCGCAAAGCGCGATGCGATCGCCACCGGCAAGGACAAGACCAGCTTCAGCACCATGCTGAAGTCGCCGAAGGCGCCGAAGCCGGTCACCGACGAAGTGCTCACGAACATCGTTCGCGTCGCCGGTGTCGACCGCATCCTGACCGTCGCGGCCGCGGTCGATGCCACCAACGTCAAGACCATCGACAGCAAGACCGACGGCAAGGCCGGCGGCAACGGGTCGTTCCCGCGGCGTGGCCGCCCGGTCGGGCAGCCCGTCGTCGTGCACGGGCCGCGCTAAGGCGTCCTCATCTCGATGCCGGCCGTGAGGCCGGCATCGCCCACGCCCGGCAGCCCAAAAGGCTTACCGGGCTTAGGGCATTAGAGGAGCAACATTCCATGAGCGGCGCCCGGCATCGCCAAAAAGGGAATCGAGCGGAAAGAGAGATCGTCGATCTCCACCGCGCTCTCGGCGTGCACAGCGAACGCTATCCGCTGTCTGGTGCCAGCCGCTTTCGCGGTAGCGGCCACGACGTCGACATCTATCCATTTGGCCGAGAAAGCGCGCCGCTCGTCGCCGAGGTCAAGGCGCGAAAGAACGGCGAAGGTTTTGCTCAACTGGAAAAGTGGCTCGGCGAATTCGACCTGTTGTTCCTGCGGCGGAATCATGCCGATCCACTGGTGACATGCCGTGGCGCGTATGGGCCGCGATGCTCTCCAAGGTGCAGCCATGAACGCCCCGCTGAAGGACATCACGATGAGACAAAGCGGCTTTGATCCTGCGGACAACATCTGCTGGCAGTTCTGCAATCCAGGTGACCGCGATATCACCCGTGGGCGAGAGCACCGTCGCACATGTCCGGCATGTTCGGTCAACTTCGATAAGCGCACGCTGGCCTACTTTGGTCGCTGCCGGTCAGGCCAGCGCTGGTTCTGGTCGGCACATACCTTCGGCACCGGCCGGTGCGCCAACGGTTTCGTCGCCACCGACGCTGAGGCGATGGATGCCGCGATGTTGGCCATACGCGACTTCCGCGAGGGCCTGCCAATTCTAGCCCAGGTCAGCCACGGTTGCGCCAGTCACGCGCTCAAGGAGTTGAACAAGGCGAAGCGGGCGGCCCGGCCGCCACCGGATACAACGGATTCGCGCGTCGTCGATTATCTGTTCAGCGGCAAGCGCAGCGATTACGGCTACGGCAATCTCAATCTGCATCGCTTCCGTATCACCAAGCGCACAGCAAAGCGGATCTTCTACGCGCGTGAGTGCGAGAGTGTGGATGAGCACGGCGAGCCGATCACGTCTATGGGGCGGGACGTGTCCGGCCGTGGCAAGGTCGGTTTCGTCGATCGTGTCAAGCTAGAGACCGACGGCAGCATCTGGACCAGCCACACATGGTGGCCGGACTGGCATCTCTACCTTTCGCTGGAAGCGTTGATTGCCGATCTTCGTCGTCATGACGAGAAGCCGATCGATCCAACCGATCTCGCCGCGCTGAAGCAGGCAATGGCCGACGCGCATCCCGACCACGGTGGCTCGACCGCGGCCTTCATCGCGGCGCGGGCGAGATACGTAGCAGCGCGGCGTTCACAGCGAGCCGGCGCCACCGTAACGGCAGCAGAGTAATCCCATGGACCGCCGAGATTTCCTGACACAAGCCGCATTCTCCAGAGAGCGCCGGCTGCTGCCGCATCAGATCGAGCAAGCCATCTTTGCCGTCGAGCAAAAACGCTCGCTGAACGCCAGCGAGACGGGACGTGGAAAATTTCTGGTCGCCCTGGCGATGCGCCGCCTGGTCGAGCACGAAGCCGGCCACATCGTGAAATGTCTCTATACATGTCCGAAGATCCGCGTTGGGACAATTCGAGCAGGAGTTCATCGATCACGGCTATCGGACATTTGTGCTGCGACACGGGAACGACGTCATCCCAGCCGACGTCGACACCGTGCTGGTCGCAAATTCCACCATGGTTGTCGTACATCGTGAGCAACTACGCAGCTGGTGCCCCGTAGTGGTGGTGATCGACGAGGCAGCTGCCTACAAAACCGCGACCGCGGCGCGCACCAAGGCCCTCTATGGCGACGCCCTCGACGGTGCCGGCGGAATCGTCGACGAGGTGCCGTTCGTCATAGCAATGTCCGGCACCTTGGCTCCGGCGCACAACGGCGAGCTTTATCCGCATCTGCGCGCACTGACGCCGGCGGCACTGATCGACGAACACGGCCGGATCATGCGCCGGCATGTCTTCGAGAAGACCTTCTGCGTGTTCGAAAACCGCCGCATCGCCGGTAACCGCGAGGTCCAGGTCATCGTTGGCTCGCGCAACTCCAGCCTGCTGCGCCAGCGGATCAATCCCCACGTCGCCCACGTTACCTTGCGCGAGATCGCCCCGACATTACCTCCGGAACGACACGAGCTGGTGCCGATCGCCCGCGAGGACGTCAAGCTCGAGGAGCTGGCGGCAATTGCCGGTATCGAGGACCCGGAGATCCGGACCTCCATCGAGGCGCTGGCGACGGCCATTCGCGACGGTCTGGTGCCGGAGTCCGACGTCGACCGCGAGATGACCCGGTTGATGCAGACGATCGGCGGCGGTGCCGCGCTGGCGCATCTCCGGCGCGCCTACGGAATGGCCAAGCTGCCCTACGTCGAGGACGTGGTGATGTCCCGCCGCGGTGGCAGCCACCAGGAACGGACGCCGACGCTGATCTTCAACACCTACCGCATGACCGGCGATCGTCTGGAGAAGCTGCTCCATGAGCAGGATGTCGTGGTTGGACGCATCCACGGCGACACTTCCGCCGCCGCGCGACAGGCGGTGATCTCCGGGAATTCAGAGCGGCAGCGTCGAGGCAGCAATCCTGCAGATCGACGCCGCCGGCTCGGCGCTCAACTTGCAGGCCGCCAACCGGATCATCATGCTCGAGCCGAGCTGGACGCCGGGAAGCAACCATCAGGCGGTCGCCCGCGCCGTGCGCATCGGCCAGTGCAATCCGGTACTGATCTCGTGGCCGACGGTCTGCCACTCGATCGACGAATCGGTGATACGGGTGCTGCGCCGCAAGCAGGACGGCCTCACCGAACTGTGGCGGGCAGCATCATGATGCGACTCGACACCATCAAGGAGACGATCATCGAGGCGCGCCGCAGCGAGGCGGCAGCCCTGCCATTCCCGTCCGGCGTCGCCGCAGGCGACAACCGCACCGGTTTCCTCAATGCGTCCGAAGCGGGCCGCTGCACGCGCTGGCTCTGGTTCGACCGGCATGGCAACAAGCACAGCGTCGCCGGCGAGACGACGCACCCTCCCTACGGCGTTTTCGACCGTGGCCACGCCTTCGAGCTTTGGCTCGTCACCTATCTCGCCGCCGGCCTCGCGCGCACCGGAAGTCGTTTGCTCTACGCCGGCACCAGGCAAAAGCGACTAGTGCTATCCGACTTCCGCCTCGCCGGTACGCCCGATGGTCTGATAAAATGGTCAGACGAAACGGAGTCGGTGCTCGAAGTGAAGTCGCACGGCACAGCTTACAACTACGACAGCGGTCCTTCCGAGATGCACGTGCGGCAGACCGAGCTAAACATCGAGCTGTTTCACGAGACCACCACACATCGGCCCGAGGACGGGATCATCATCTACGGGCTCGCAGAGGACTACGAGCGTCTCGCCCTGCACCGCGTCGAGCGACGGCCGGCGGTGTTTGTCGAGATGCTCGGCAAGGCGGTATCCGCGTTCGATGCCGACAACGCCGCGGCGGTGACCGCCGAGGGCGTCGTCACCAAGCAATGCGTGATCTGTCCACACCGCAGCCACTGCACCGCCGCCACGATGCGCGCCATTCCAGCCGCCGGCAGTGGCGGCCTGGACCAGGAGACGCTGCACTCGATCGATCGCCTTGTCGCCGCCCGCCAGCGCGCCGTCGATGCCGAGGAAGAGGCAGTGCGGGCCCGCGCTGAAACCGAAGCTGAAATCGTCGCGGCGCTGACCGATGGCGGCGCCAACAGGATCAAGCGCAACGGCTACGCCGTGCGACTGAAGACAGCTACGGACGGCTTTGCCGTCGTCGAAATCCGCTCCGCCTGAAACGGCGAAGCGTGGTCGGGCCCCTGGTCCGAAGCCCTCTGAGGGCTCTCCCAAACATCGGGCCCCTGGTCCGAAGCCCTTCGAGGGCTCTCCCAAACATCAACAGCTTCAGCTCAGAACGGAGAATGCAAATGCATTTACCAGCGTTGAAGAACTCTGTTCCTGCCTCGCTCGGCGGCCAGTCGGTCGAGGATTTCATCCGCAACTCCACCCAGAATTTGCAGCGCGTAGCAGCTGCAATGCCTGGCAGCGGCGTTGCCGGTGCCGTCTATCTCGGCTTCGACGGCACCACCGGCAAGTGGAAGCTCAACAAGGAAGTGGTCGATCCGAACAGCGTCGGCCGCATCCTGGTGCCGCAGCACGGCCTGTTCGAAGGCTGCATCGAGTGGGCCAACTCGTCGCCGCTGCAGAAGATCCAGCGGCAGCTGCTCGGCGTTCACTACGACGAGCCGATGTCCGAGCAGTTGCTGCCGAAGCCGCTGTCGCCCAACGCCTACAAGAAGGAGACCGACGGCCCGACGCTCACGCTCGGTTTTGTCGGCTATCTGCTCGATGATGGCGGCAACGTCGTGTTCGAGCACAACTCGATGGGCGGCAAGAAGGGCGTCAATGCCCTGGCGACGACCGCCACCCAGGCGATCGTCGCTTTCGGTGAGATCGTCCACCCGGTCGTCGAGCTGACTTCCAGCTCGTACGAGAACTCCTACCGGACGATCTACGACCCGAAGTTCAACGTGATCGGCTACGTCACCGACACGCGGGCGCGGGAGGCTGATGTCATCTCCGATGACGACATCATCACCCGTCCGACGGCGTCGAAGGCCAAGCTGCGCCGCGAGACCAAGGAATCTCCGGCCGTCTAACTACGCGCGTTACCGGCGCGCCCATCCGTGGGCGCGCCGTTCTTTTACGGCTCTCGGGAGGCACCCATGGACGCCAAGGACATCACCGCAGAAAGCATTACCAAGGCGGTCGGCGGCACGCTCGAGCGCGACGGCAGCATCCTGTGTCGCTGTCCGATCCACGAGGCGAGCGGCGCGCACAATCCGTCGCTGGTGCTGACCATCACCGACACGCACCGGATCCTGTTTCACTGCCGCTCGCAGAACTGCGACGCCCAGCACTTCCAGGCCATCCGCGACCATCTGGTCAAGTGCGGGCTGCCGCGCTCCCATGTTGGCGGCAGCCGTGCCGACAAGGAGGACCGCTACAGCTATCAACACCCCGACGGGACCTATGCCTGGACCAAGACCCGGTTCGTCACCAAGGCTGGAAAGAAGCGCTTCCGCTGTGAGGTGTTTGACGAGACCACCAAGCAATGGTCGAGCGGCAGGCCGGATGGGATGCCGCTGCTGTTCAACCTAGCGACGGTCGCCACCGTGCTCGCCAGCTACCCGGAGCAACCCCTGCTGATCGTCGAGGGCGAAAAGGACGTCAACACGGCGGGTGGGCTTGGCGTGCTCGCCACCACCAACGCCGACGGTGCCGGCAAGTGGCGCGTCGAGGACACCCAAGCCCTGATCAAACTCGGGGTGCGCAAGGTCGTGGTCTGCCCCGACAACGACGGGCCCGGCATCGACCATGGCATCAGCGTCGCCAAGACCTTCCAGGCGGCAGGGGGCGTCGAAGTGCGCTGGCTGGAGCTGCCCGAACTCGGGCCCAAGGAGGACATCTCGGACTGGGCCCCCAAGCAGGCGCAGCCCGACGCGCGGATCAGTGAACTGATCGGCGAGGCACCGCCGTTCGACGCCGACGCGCTCGACTGGCGCAGTAAGCTGAAGATGGCCGGACACAACGCGGGCTACAGCTATCGCGGCGACATCCACAACATGTCGCTGGCGCTCAGATACGAGCCGCGGCTCAAGGCCTGCTTCGCCTGGAACGACTTCCGCTATCGGGTCGAGGCGATCCGCAAGACGCCGTGGTGCGTCGAGGAATGGTGGGAATCGTCGAGCCTGACGCCGGTCGGCCATCGGGCGCTACGCGACGCCGACATGGCCAATCTAGGCAACTATCTCACCAGCACCTACGACTTCGGCCCCTGCCCAATGCAGGCGTGTCGCAACGCGATCCACGCCGAGGCCGAGAATCACCTGTTCGACGAGCTGAAGGATCGGATCGGCGACCTTCCGGACTGGGACGACGACGCTCGCGCCGACGGCCTGCTCGTGACCTACGGCGGTGCCGACCCGCGGGCGCACAGTGCGGAGTACCTGGCCCTGGTTGGCTCGAAGTACATCATGCAGGCGCTCAACCGCGCGCTCAACCCCGGCGCCAAGGCCGACTACTCGCTGGTCTTCACCGCGCTGCAGGGGATCGGCAAGGACCTCGTACTCGAAGCGCTGTTCTCACCCTACTATCGCGAGGGCATTCCATCGCCGCACGTTAGCCAAGCCGATTTTGCCCGCGGCATCGCCGGGGCGATCGTCGCGCACGCCGCCGAAATGTCGACATGGCGCAAGGCCGACGTCGACGAGCGGAAGGCGGTGATGACCCGCTGCGTCGACCACGGCCGGCCGGCCTACGGCTACGAGGCGCGCTCTTATCCAAGGCGGACCTGCCTCGCCTTCACCCTCAACGACATCGACTTCATGCAGGACGCGACCGGTGACCGCCGCTACTGGCCGTTGTCTCCGTGATCCTCGGCATGATCGACGTCGAAGGGCTGCGCCGCGATCGCGATCAGATCCTGGCCGAGGCGCTGGCGCGGCTGACAGGCCGGCGAGCAGCACTGGCCGACATGGGAGGAAGAAGAGCGCCTGATCGTCCCTGAACGGCGGAAGCACATGCCGGAGGCGGCCCTCGAGCTTCTCGACATCCTGGCGCGGTTCGTCGTCGAGGAGCCGCTGACGACGCGGCCGAACCGCGGGGACTTCGTCTGGAAATGGCAGCCGCGGCCACAACCGCTGAGAGAGTTGTACCTCGACGCCTTCTTCGAAAAATGCTTCGGAAGCTACGCGGCGGTGAAGCGCCAGGGGCTCGACCGGGCCTCCAAGAAGGACGTCGCGTACTGCACGACGTGGCTGCGCGAGAGAGGCTGGCGACGCGTGGAGAAGCGCTTGCCGGACGGACAGAAAGTAGTGGTCTGGCGGGCCCCGACACCCCATCTGCAGGGGCAGACGCGACGGACTGGCGACTGGACGATGCCACCCAGACGAATGCCTCGGCCGAAAAGCGTCGCAGGACTCTGTCGCGGATAGCTGTTCATCCGGCGGCGTGGCGGGCGTGACGGGCGTGACGGGCCGAAGTACGACCTGAGGTGAGCCAGTCGACAGCCTCGATAACGTCAGAAATCATTCCCAATCAACAACTTACTTCACTTGTCTGCAAGGCAGACCCAAAACAACTCCATTAACGACCCTCCGAAGTAAAATTTTTGCAGGGGGTGCAGGAGAGAATTTTTGCTTTGAAGTAGTACAGGGAAAAAGTCGCTTGGGTCCGCCCTGCTTTCGAAGCGCTTCTCCCCGCCACGCTGGACGATCTCGAAGCGGCCTTTCCGCGCGATCGCTTCCTCGCCCTCGACGTGGAAACGACCGGGTTGTCGGCGGCCCGCGACGGGCTGCGCACCGTGCAGCTCGCCGACGGTGAGAGCGCCGCCTGGTGATTTCTTCGACCGTCCAGTTCCTGCGCGCGCGCTGGTTGTATTGGCCGATTTTCTTCGTGGTCGCCGCGTCGTCGTCCACAACGCCCGCTTCGAGACGAGCTGGCTGCAAGCAGGCCGATATCGACCTGGTTCTCGACGATACCGCCCTGCTGTTCTCGGCCGTGCGGGGAACTCGCTCTCCGAAGGGTGACAAGCGCGGCGAGGGCGGTCGCGTTTCGCTGAAAGCCCTGGCCGCCATGGTGCTCGGCGAGACGCTCGACAAGTCCGAGCAGACCTCCGACTGGGCCGCGCCCGTGCTGTCGGCGTCGCAGCTCAACTACGCCCTCAACGACGCCATCGTCACGCATCGGATCTGGGAGGCGTTGCGGGCCGAGCTGCATCGCAAGCGCAAGCAGTACGGCGTCGACATTGTTGCCGGTTATGAGGATATGCGCTTCTCCGCCGCCATGGCGCGTCGCATGGAGTGCGCCGGCATCGGCTTCGACGTGGTCGCCCATCAGGCGTGGATTGCCCGCAAGCAGGAGCCGGTGACGGCCATTGAGGCGCATCTTGCCGGCTGTCGATCCGGCGCTTTCCCCTGCCTGCATCGCTTCGGGGGTGCAGCTCGACCAGTTGTTCCGGCAGCGTCTCGAATCCTATCCCGATCGCGAGCGGCGGCCGGCCTTGCTGGGGTGGCCAAAAACCGAGAAGACCCGGAAGCTGTCGTTCGGCCGCGAGGAACTTGCCAAGGTGCTCATTGCCGATCGTTTACAGCCTGCCGAGCGGCAGCTGGTCGAGGCGCTCTATGCGCGTGCCGATCAGGCGCGTTTTCTGACAACGTTCGGTACGGCCTTCTCCAGTCGTGTCGTTGATGGGCGTCTACACGGTCAACTGCATGCGGGCGGTGCGGTCACCGGGCGCTACACCAGCACCGATCCAAGTCTGCAGAACATCCCGACCGATCCGGAGTTTCGCGGCTTCTTCCGTGCTTCTGGTGGTCGTGTTTTCGTTGACGTCGACTATTCCCAGCTGGAGTTGCGGGTGTTTGCGGCGCTTTCCAACGACATCAAGATGATCGCCGCTTTCGAGGACGGCTGGGATTATCACGATCTGATCGTGCAGCGTGTTGGCTGTGCTCGGCGGCAGGCCAAGGGCATCAACTTTGGCATCATCTTCGGGAGGGGTGTAGCGTCACTGGCGGCGGAGCTGGGCGTCGATGAGGTGACTGCCGGCGAGTATCTGCGCGGCTGGGACGAGCAGGCTCCAACCGGCGCGGTATGGCGCTCTGAGCGGCCGCGTCTCTACGCTGCGGAGCAGGGCGTGCGCACCGCGCGGCGCTGGATTGACTATCTCGACGATGCTGATGCTGACGTCTCGGCGAACACCCGGCCGATGAACTATCCGGTGCAGGGTGGTGCGGCTGATGTCATGCACCGGGCTATGCGGCTGCTGTTTGAGCGCTATCGCGGCTGGCCGGGGAATGTGCTGCCGGTGCTGACCGTGCATGACGAGATTGTCGTCGAGGTGGACGCTGCCGCTGCCGAACAGGTCGGCTCCCTGCTGGCCGAGGTCATGGTTGAGGCTTTCCGCGATGTGCTGCCGAACGGGCCAACCCGGTTCCTGGCGATTCCCGGCATCGGGCCAACCTGGGCAGCGGCGAAGGCAGACGGTGGAGAGCGGGAAAAAACCGCGCGGAAGGGCTAGTGGGACGGCGGCGTCAACTGTGAAAGGGTTGTCTTTGATGCGGTTGGGGGCGTAGATTTCAGCTTCAAACAAGTTAGTCAATCAACGTAACGCGCTGGGATCCCAACGCATGACGCTGCAATCACTGCCGCCGGACCTCGAATTGCCCGTCCTGCAGCCGCCAAAGAAGCCGCATCGCTTCACTCTCGACAATCAGCCGGCGGGAAGAGGCAGGAAAAAGGGCTCAGTCGACCGAATAACTCGTGATTTGAAGCGCGGCGTTTTGCTCGGCGCTCATAATTGCGGTTACGATGGTAAGGGTCTCGGCGGCGTTGATGGTTTCCTGTTGTATTGCGCGCAGCATCATCCCCGGCACTATCTCGCTCTGCTTGGGAAGATGCTGCCGATGAATTTGAACGAGAACGCACCTGGTCCCGGTATCGGCCAGGTAAATATCGTCAGCATTCCGAGTGGCGTTCACCTAACGCATGAGCAGATAGAACGCACCCGGCGCGGCGAAGCGTTCACGCTCGATCACGACCAAGCGCCTGTAGAGCCGACGCCTGTCAAAGCGCCTGATGTCCCGGAGATCGAAGCGCAAACCCCGGCCGAGGCGCAGTTGATTGCGTCCATTGAAGCGCTCGCGCGAGCAGTGGGAGTTGACCTCGATGCTGACTGACGCGGTCATCGCCCGATGTGCCCGTGGCCTGATGGCCATCGCCAACACGCTGATGGCCGGCGCGACTGCACGTCCTTCACGCGCCGAGCCTGAAGAGCCGGAGCCGCCGCGATTGAGGCCATCTCAGCAACCAGGCATCACGATGGACAGCATGATGCGTGCCGCCGATCGTGAGCGCAAAGCACGACGCCTGCCACGTAGTCCGGAAGAAGCTCGCAATCCGTATTGGTATCGCTGAAGCGCATGTTCTCATGATGAGAACGACATTCCACCTTCTAAGCTACTATGTGTAGAGTGTAGGTGCAAAACATGCGAGAAGCCCTTCAAAACAGGGGTGCGCGGAGCTGGCGGTTTTTAGCTGTAATGCGGAAAGTCCGTTTGTGAGCCTGTTGTTTTGGTGCCCAATGACCGCTGAAAGTGCTGTTCGTGCGGTCGAAACAGGACGGCTCTCAGGGAGGCCCGCTGAGCAGCGTTTAAAGCGAAGCTCCAACTGAACAGTTCTCTCACAGCGACCCACCAGCAGCCACAGCAATAGCAGTGGGATGCCTTCTGCGAGCGACGTGCCGAAGCTTCGCGTGATGAGAGTGAAGCGAGCCTGGATCAGGGATTGTCCTGGACAATGCGCCGGGCGGCTTGGCTTCTCGATGAGATAGAGAGGGGGGAGGGGTAGGAGCGATTCGATTGTTGGATTCGCTGGGGCGGGAGCCCTTTCCGAAGTTTTGCTAAGAGCTATCTGTTACGCTTATTGCGCCATCACTCTAACATCTCGCCAGAGTTTCACGGAAATCCTGCGCGTTACGATTGACCACGTATCGCTCCTAACAAATACTCGCATCATGCAGTGCGCCCAATGTAATCGAGAATTCTTCCCCGACCGTGACGATGCGATCACGTGCTCGAATCGCTGCCGTCAGGCGCGGCACCGTCGTCGTCATCGTCGCCCGCTCGACGATAACCGGATGCAGTTGCGCGAGATCCGGGCGCAGATCGCCGAACTGAGACAGCTTTATGCGCGGCTCTCAGGGGGATCCGGCGCTCGCGCGCCGCGTGCATAGCGCCGAAAGCGCCGTTACGACCTCGTTTTGTAAGCGTGCTGTTAGCCAAAAATGCACCTGTAACGTGCTATTCGGATAATCTGTAAAATTGGAATGCGATTCCAATAACTTGAAGACAATTGAGATAGGATTCCAATTGTTCTCAACTTATTGGAAAATTCCCATACCAATACGGGAAATAGTGCTTTTGCTCAACTGTTACGGGACGGAGCTACAATCTGATTTTGCCGCGCTCCCGCGCCGCGCACATTGCGCCATCGGCTGCCTTTTGTCCGCGACGTTCGCTTCGTGATGGCGTATGCATGGGAATCGCCTCCCGGGAGATTCCCCCATGTCCCGTCGCAAGCATCTCGCTGCCCGCACTCCCTCGGGCCGGTTGCGGCGCAGCTCCGATACTTCTCTGCTTTCGCCGACCGAGGCCCGTCGGCTGTTCGACGCCGCCTCCGCAGGCCTGCGCGATCCGGTTTGGGCCACGGTGCTGGGTCGACTTTACCGCGACGGCAAGATCAATTCGGCGCAGTTCGCCGCCGGCAAGCGTTGGGCGGAGTTGGTCGCGAACTATTCGATCGCCTGCCGCTCGCCCTCGCCGCCGCGATCACTATCGCTGGACGCCACCCGCGATATGCCGATTGACCCCGACACCGCGACGGGCGCCAAGGAAGTGGCGCGCCACGAGAAAGCCAGCGCGGCCTATCTCGAGGGTCGTCACGTGCTGAGGCTCGCCGGTCGTGACGCCGAGCGTGTCGCCGACGAGGTCTGCACACAGGATCGGGCGCCGGCGGGATTGAGCGAGCTCAACGCCTTGCGTGCCGGATTGCAGGCGCTGGCGGCGCTGTGGAGCGCTAAGAGAAAAGCAAGCGCCCGCTAGTTCATCTCCTGTCCGTGAAATCTGCTATCATTCTCGGCCAAGTGTTTGCGTGCTCCTCTGCGGGTTGTCCTTCCGTGGAGTCCGAGGCGAGCGCCCGCTTGAGGTTTTGACCCAGAGGGCCTCGGGTGGTCGTCGACCGCTTAAAGCAACGGAGAGGGAAGACCGATGCCGCTCGATCGCAGCCGAATCAAGAAAGGCGCCTTCTTGACGAGCACACCAATTCCGCCGGGCTACACCGTCAAGCGCCAGCCGCTGCCGGATGACCTCAAGCATTTCGACGAGGCCGCCGCGGTTGCCGATCGCCTTGCATCCACGCCGAGCCTCGACGAGATCCGGCAGCGGATCAAGCGCGCCCAGGTGAATTGCGCGCCTTTGTGAGACAGCGCCAATGACCATCTCGGCCGCAGCGCTCGAAATGCGGCTAACGGTCAAGCACCTGATGCGCAGGCACGGCATCGCGCCCGAGCCCTGCATCGTCCCGCTGACGGTGCCGGTTGCGCACCCGATGACACTCGACGGGCTCGCCAGCACCTCTTGGACCAGAATCCGCTGGTATGGAGTCTCTTCGACCATGGCTCAACTCGCCATGCCGAACTGTCGTGAGACAGGCGGTTTTGGCCGCAGCCACTCGCTGAGCTTCGACCACCGCCTCCGCCCCGACACGTTGCGCACCGCGATAGCGACCGCCTTCTTCTGTCCGACCAGTACGACCAGCTTCTTGCCGCGCGTGACGCCGGTATAGAGCAGGTTCCGCTGCAGCATGGCGTAATGCTGGGTGAGCACCGGGATGATCACGGCGGGATATTCCGAACCCTGGCTTTTGTGGATGGTCGCAGCGTAGGCGGGCACCAGCATGTCGAGCTCGCCAAATCCGTATGTGACGGACCGGCCATCAAAGCTGGCAATGAGCTCGCCCGAATTGGAATCGACGTCGTCGATGGTGCCAATATCGCCGTTGTAGACCTCCTTTTCGTAGTCGTTCTCGATCTGCATCACCTTGTCGCCGGGAGCAAACGTCCAACCAAACCGCTCGACCTTGCGATCGCCGGCGGGATTGAGTGCGGCCTGCAGCTCGATGTTCAACGACCGTGCGCCGGCGCCGCCGCGGTTCATCGGGCATAGCACTTGGATGTCGCGGATGGGATCGAGACCGAACCGTTTGGGGATCCTGGTTTTGACCAGCTCGATAATACGGGCGACGGCGGTCTCCGGATCCTCCACCTGCACGAAATAGAAGTCGCTCTCAGCTTCGGGCGGATTGAGATCGGGAATCGAGCCTTGGTTGATGCGATGAGCGCTGGTGATGATGCGACTCTGGGCGGCCTGCCGGAACACCTCGGTGAGGCGCACCACCGGCACGGCGCCGGGCGCGATGATGTCGGCCAGCACCTGGCCGGGACCGACCGATGGAAGCTGGTCGATGTCGCCGACGATCAAGAGCGCGGCCCGGTCCGGCACTGCCTTCATGAGCGTCTGCATCAGCATGACGTCCACCATTGAGGCTTCGTCGACAACAAGCAGGTCGCAGTCGAGCGGATCGTCTTCGCCGCGCTTGAAGCCGCCGCCCTTGGGTCAACCTCCAGCAGCCGGTGGATCGTCCTGGCCTCAAAACCGCGCCGATGCCCGTTACCTCGCGCAGGCGTTCGGGCTCCGCCTCGATGGTATCGAACACCTTCTCACCGAAGGCGCGCACCAGCTTCTTGGCACAGGCTGGCCCGATGCCGCGGATCATCCCGGAGCCGAGGTATTTCTCGATGCCGTCGAGTGATGTCGGTTCCGAGGTCTTTAAGAACTTCGCCCTGTACTGTTGGCCATAGGTGCGGTCATTGACCCATTCGCCCGATGCGGTAATCCACTCGCCAGCGGAGATCACCGCGGCGTGCCCGACTACGGTGACCAGTTCGCGGTGGCCGCGCGCCTTGATCCGCAAAACGCAGTAGCCATTCCCGTCGTTGTGGTATGTGACGCGCTCAACAAGGCCCGCGAGAACTTCCCGGCTTGTTGGTTCCGGCTGCGGTTTCATGTGGATCGTCGCATCATCTGTTCCGTCGCCGAGAGCACCATTTGCGGACAGCTCTCTTCCCCGAACCCAATTCGGAACGATGGCTCAGTTGGATCGTCGTTGGCAAGCCACCACGGTGCAGAAGTGCGGTGGTGGGGATGGGTTCAACCCCTTCGGAGCCCACCGAGTCGGCATTAATAGGGCGACCGCATCGCCGGTCAATGAGCGTCAGGCGATGATGTTGTCGGCGTGCCGGTAGCCGCCGTGCGGCATAAGGATCGAACTGTAAAGAAGACCAGCCAGCCGTGATTTTCGCTTTTGCAGTTACTGCCGGAAACTCGCGAACGTCGATAGCGCCGGCGCAGTCGCGAGGTTCGCAGTTCACCCTAGCGTCGTCGCTCGCTTTGCAGAAGCTTCGGCGCGCCAGTCAGGATTACGCTTGCTTGCGATCACCAATCCAATGCCACCGAGGATAGCGAGCGAAGATGCCGTCAGACGAACCGTAATCCCTTCACCGAGTACCAACGCTCCGCCCAGCGCGGTAATCACTGGCACGCTCAATTGCACGGATGCGCCCTGCGTGGGCGTCAGGCCCGGAATAGCCGCGTACCAGATAGTATAGCCGAGCCCCGACGCTACCGCCCCAGAAAGCGCCGCATAGATCAGTCCGGACACGCTGAGCTTGGCACTGAATATTACGACGACAACGCACAAAGCGACGGCCATCGGGAGCGTGCGCAGAAAGTTGCCGGCTGTCGCACTGAGAGGATCCACAACGCCGCGACCAAGAAGGGAATAGGCGCCCCATGCAACACCTGCTACGAGCATAAGAAATGCGCCCATGACCGGAGGCGCCGATGCACCGGGCGCAAGAAGCGCCGCCAGTCCAACCAAGGCGAGCACGAAGCCGAGCCATTGGGCTAACGTTTGGCGCTCGCCCCGCACGAGACCCGTCATAACCATCGTCGCCTGGACCGCCCCGAAAAGGAGAAGTGCTCCAGCTCCCGCTGGCAGCGAAATGTACGCGAAAGAAAATGCAGAGGCATACGCGAACAGCGCCATTGCAGCGCTCCATGAGCCGCGCACTTGGCCACCTCGTTTGATTACCAACCATATGACCCAAAGCATGACCGTACCGGAAGAGAGCCGTACCAAAGTGAAAGTCGCGGGATCGATCGATGCACTTGTAAAGGCCAGCCTGCACAGCACGGAATTTGCCGCGAATGCCACCATGGCGACCGTTGTCAATGCAATCGTCCGAGATGCGGGTGAATGGGACGGCAGCTCGAGATAAGTGTTCTTCATTTCAATCTCGCTTGGCTCGCGCGAACCTTCGGTATGATTGACTATCGCCAGCCCTTGAGGAGGCGGGCCTGCCCATCGCCATCACGAGCGTGGCGGCGAGTACCACGAGCGTGCCGCGATGGCGGGCGGTAGCGGACCGCGCCATGGGCGGCTTCCCGATTTCCTGCGCCCTCATGGGATTTCCTATCGTGCGGCGCGATCTTGCCGATCAACTAAGGGCATCGTGTAGGTTGTTGCGGTACCAAGAACGCAATCTTCTCCTGCCTCATTGCGCACTGTCGTCTTGAGCTTGCAGATCGGCTTGTCGCTGCGGACATGTTCGACTTCGACTGTAGCCGTGATCGTCTCCCCGACGCGTACGGCCTTGACGAAACGCCAGTTAGTCTCGAGGAAGACGGTGCCGGGCCCAGGAAGATCCTCGGCGACGACAGCGTTCAGCAGGCCGGTCGTGACACCGCCTTGCACGATCAGTCCGCCGAACGGAGACCTCGCTGCGAGGTCGGCATCATAGTGAATTGGATTCCTGTCTCCCGTCATTGCCGTGAACATCTCGACGTCACGCATCGACGTCGTACGCCGCCGCTCGGACCGTGAACCCACCCGCGGCTGGCCGGACATTGTCTGCTTCCAGATAGAGTTGTTTACCGTCATTTTTCGCGCTCCTAAGCTATCAAGGGGAACTAGCAGGCCTCTGACGCCAGTGTCGCTTCTTGATCCGACGTTCCTGATCGAATGTGCGGCTCGCCGTGTACAAGTGCAGGCAAGCCTGCCATGTATTCACACTCAGCCCGCATGGATGCACTGAGGCTTGCATGCAGGTTCTTGACCTCATCAAGGTTCCACCGGAACGAAGCGATCGCCTCCGTCACGTGGAACAGCGGCTCCGACAGCGCATCGCGCTCGTGCTGATAGGCCTCGAGCGCGCCCGCTCTTCCATCGAGGATCGCGCGGGCCAGCAGCTCCGCGTCCCTGAGTGCGTCGGTTATGCCGTGGGCGGTCAGCGGGTCCTTGAAGTATCCGGCATCGCCGACCAGCGCCCAACCGGGACCGTGAGACTGCCTGAGATGCCCGGGGACGCCGGCGAAGCCACGCAGGCGGCCGACCAGGCGAGCGCGACTGACATCGTCGCTGAGATGCGGCGAGTTTGCCGCGAGGACCTGGAGGAAGGCGCCCTCGACATTTCCGCGAAACGTGGCCGGGAAGGCTGTGCCCGGCACGCCGACAAACACACAGTGCTGCCCGTGGTTCGTGGGGATGACACCTGCCGCAACGTTCTCCGCAAAGTGCCAGTGATATCCGTACCGTTCCAGGTCCTCGTAGTATCCGTAGACGTAGCCGGATGTGCTCTGGCCATTGAGATAGGTCCCGGCCTTGACCAGCGCGGCAACCGTGGACTGCCTGCCGTCCGCGCCGATCACAATGTCCGAGCGAACAGCCGTGCTATTGCCGTCCGCGTCCCTCAGCAATGCAGCGACGACCCGGCCTTTGGAATCGATCTGAAGGCGAGAGAGCACCACGCCGTGACGCACATCGGCGCCCGCGCTGCGGGCTGCATCGACGAGAATGCGATCCAGCACGGTCCGCCTTGGCGCGCAGAGATACTCGACGCCATACTCCGGCTTGATGCTCAGACGCAGCGACTCGCAGCCATAATGAAACGTCGTGGCGCGAATTTCCGGTGTTCCCGCGGCCATCACTGCCGGCAGCAATCCCCATCGCTCGAGCTGAAGGACTCCCGTGCGCATCAGGGCGTGAGTTGACATCGTGTCGGAGCCGTAGGCCTGACGGTCGATCGCGAGAACATTCATCCCTGCGCGCGCGAGAAGCATCGCCGTGGCAGCCCCGGCGCATCGCGCTCCGACGATCACCGCGTCGTAGTGCGGCTGGAAGTGACGAGGCGTATCCATCTGAACTGCTCCGTCAGGCGGCCGAGCGACGCAGGCCGAGATTCAGGTGCGCGGCAAGTTCCGCGGCATCGTCGCCGGCCCCGTCGATGAAAGATGACTTGCGCCGGCGCATGAACGGCAGGCCCATGACGTACATCCCGGGCGCCGCCACAACGCCGCCATCGTGACGGATGCGCCCCTTGCGATCGAGGACGGGGACATCGAGCCACGAATAGTCGGGGCGATATCCGGTAGCCCAAATCACGGTTCTGACGCTTCCATCATTCAGGTCCATGCCGAGCCTGGTCTGCGGGTCAATCTCTGTCGGCTCGAAGCGATGCGGCGCGGGGAAGCGATCCTCCTGCCCGCTCGCGAGAATCCACGCGTCGATGCTCGCCAGCAGCCGGTTCATCTTGAGGTCCGCGAGCGCGCAGTGATTCGGGAGCGCCGCGGAGAACTGCACCTTTCCGTCATGCATACCCGCAAGGCGCCCGACGATCTCGACGCCGGCCTTGCGCAGGCTGTTCAAATCGATGGTTTCGCGCCCGGGCGTGCCGATCAGCTGAAGCGATGGCAGACGCCTTGCCCGATCGATGTCGTCGACCGCGTCGTAGCGCAGATCCATGGCGCCGATCGCATCCATCCACCATTTGATATCCCGGCCGCGGTAGACGCGGGGCACCCGAACATGCTCACCGGCTGCGAGAATGACGCTTCGGCCCGAGGCCCTGATCTCGCGTGCAAGCTGCACGCCGGTCGCCGAGGCTCCGACGACCATCACGCCGCCATCCGGCAATTCTTCCGGCTTGCGGTACTGCATCGGCGTGAGGCTGGCGATCTCCGGCGGCAGGCCCGCCGCGACAGCCGGGACAGTCGCGATGTTACAGGCGCCGCTTGCAAGGACGAGCGTCCGACACCGCCACGGACCCTGGTCGGTTGCCACCTCGTAGCCGCCGTCCACCTGGCGCACGCGCGTGACCTTTGTGCGCGCGTGGACCGGGGCGCCCGAGGCGCCGGCATATCTCTTCAGATAGCCGACGACCTCGGTCACGCTCATGTAGCCGTCCGGATCGTCGCCGTCGTAGGCGTATCCGGGAAGGCGGCTCTGCCAGTTCGGCGTGAGGAGGCGAAGCGAGTCCCACCGCTCCGTCTGCCAGGAGTTGGCGACCTCACCCCGCTCGATCAACACATGGTCGATCGAGCGGTCGCTGAGGTGCTTGCTCGTGGCAAGTCCGGACTGGCCGGCGCCGATGATGACGGTCGTTACGTACCGCATGACACTTCCTCGCCTCTCCGCTCTTCGTCAGTTGACGGTGACGAAGACATTCGTCGGGTTGGTGACGATGTCGAACACCGCCGACCGCTTCTGCGACTGGGCGACCAGCGACTTGATGTCATCGGGGCTCGCATCGGCGCGAATGTCGAAGTGGACGCGGATGCCGCCGAAGCCGTTGCGAATGTCGTCATCCATGCCGAGGATGCCCTGGATGTCCATGTCGCCCTCGACCGTGGCCTTGACCGAGTGAAGCTGGATGCCGCGGCGCTGGGCGACGGCGGCAACACCGGCAGTGAGGCAGCTCGCGAGCCCGGAGAGAACGATCTCCACCGGAGTCGGCGCGTTGTCCTCGGACGCGAAGACCTTCGGATGATCGGCTTCCACGCGGAAATTCTTGTCGCGGGACTGCTCGGCGCCGAGGCCGAAGTAGTTGCCGATCACGGAGCGGCTGTGCGTTCCGGTCACCCATTCGCAGCTTGCGCGCCACTTGAACTGGGCGGCCTCGGGCGTCTGCTCGAGCGCCTCGCGGGCACCCAACAGCGCATCGACGTTGACGCCGTTGTTGATCTTCGCGGCGTTCGAACCTGTCGTCTTGGTCATTCTCTTTCTCCTGGTTGTTGAACTGCTTGCAAATGGATTGCGGATCGACGGAAGCTTCACGCAAGAGCGCGGGAGCGACCGCTGGAAGGAGCGGCGGAGTTCTCTTCCTGCCCGCGCGTGTTGGTCTGGGTTGCTCCTTGAAATTTCTCGAGCCATACCCGACTTGCTCACGGTTCGCTTGGTTCAGCGCGCAAATTCTCGGCTAGGCCGTCTACGATGCAGATTTTTTCGACGGGTACCGCCCCCTCACATGAAGCTTTTGCCTATTGGCGCGACGTGCTGGCTCAGCATTTCGTTCATTTGCGTCCGGAGCACCGTTCTTCGAGAGGTGCTCAAGGATGAACCGGTTCACTTCGGCCGGATGCGTGATCGGCGACATTTGGCCCGCCTGTCACAGATCTTGCTCATCACATTCACTTTCGTTCTCCCTGATCTCACTGATGGGTAGCTTGACGTGGGCACCCTGACATGATGGGTTGATGTCTTAAATGGCGTATTTCCGTCATTTTAGGACAAGGGGCACGATCGTGATCGGAGTTCTCGTTTTTCCTGATTTCCAGTTGCAGGATGCGGCCGGTCCTATTTCGGTGTTTGAGGTTGCAGCGCGCTACGCTGGTGTCTCTCCCGCGATCAGGATTTTGGCGGCGACACCAGGCGCCGTGCGCAGTTCATCGGGCGTCGAGGTATTGGCGAGTGGCTTCGGGTCTTCTCGCGCGATCAGCACCTTGATCGTGGTGGGCAGCGAGGATGTGCCCGCGGCAGCGACGTGCGAAAGGACGCTGTCATTTGTGCGAATGATGGCCAGGCGCGGCGTCCGCATCGCCAGCGTTTGTACCGGCGCTTACGTCCTCGCCGAAGCGGGCCTGCTCGATGGCCGGCGCGCCACCACGCATTGGTGGAACACCCGGCATTTCGTCAGCTCTTATCCCAAGGTAAAGCTCGAGCCCGACCAGATTTACGTCCAGGACGGCAACATCTGGAGTTCGGCCGGGGTCACCGCCGGCATCGATCTGGCGCTGGCGATGTCGGCAGAGGATTTTGGTGAGGAGATCGCGAAGAATACCGCGCGCCGGCTTGTGGTCTACCATCGCCGCAGCGGCGGCCAGTCGCAATTCTCCTCAGCTGCTGGAATTGAAGGCGCCCGGCGGCCGTTTCGGGCGGCTGCTGGCCTGGGCGCGCGAGCATCTCGATGCGCCACTGACGGTCGAAGATCTGGCCGAGCAAGCCGGCATGAGTTCGCGGCATTTCACCCGCGCCTTCGTTGCCGAGACCGGCTCTACGCCGTCGAAGGCAATCGAGCGATTGCGGATCGAGGTGGCGCGCCAGCGGGTGCAATCCTCCGGTGAGGCGATCGAACGCGTCGCGCAAGTCACCGGGTTTCGCGACCCGAATCGGATGCGGCGCGCCTTTATCCGCGCCTTCGGCCAGACGCCGCAATCGCTGCGGCGCGCCGCGCGGGCGTCGTAAATTCGCTTGCGGTATTCCGGTTAGTCGCGCCAGGGTGCCAAGAGGCGACGTCGGCTAATTTATCCGATCACCTCGTCGCGTCGCGCCGGTAACAAGAATGCGTCGGCTCATTGCCCTCTCCTCATGCTTTTGATGGGTCGTAAATATCCGCCACCCACAGGGTCATCGGCTCGACCGACGAGCAGATGCGACGACTGATGCGACCAGCGATCGGACGAGGTCGGCTGCGAAGCCTTTCCCTCGAGGCGCGGTATCCACACAAAACCGCGACGATCGCCGCGAACGCATCCAGCCGCATGAGCATCATCGCCCCCTCACGTCACACAAAGGCGTCGCGATGCTTGGCGACAAAAGCCTCGACTGTAAGCGGCGGCTGCCCTCCGATCGTTTCAACGAATTCGTTGGTTCCGGCGAATATTCCGTTGGTATGGTCGATGGCGACCTCCCGCAGGTGCTGCACCAGGAACTCGCTGCCCGGCCTGCCCGTAATCCGATCGGCCTCCGGATAGAGCGACCCCGCGTCATTACGCGGCGGCCTTCCCGCCGAGGCGCCGGCCACTACCTCCGCCCACTTCTCGATCGGCATGGACTGGTAGGTGATTTCGCGGCCGAGCACTCCGCCAACGAGTTTGGCAATCTCATCGTGCGTCAGCTCGACGGGGCCATAGAGCGGATAAATCTTGCCGCGGTGCGGTTCGGGATTTTCGAGGATGCCGACAATGACGCGGCCCTGATCCTCGCCCGCAATGGGCGCATGCCGCCCTGTCGTGAACGGCGCGTACATGACGCCCTGCCGGATCATCGGGGCCAAATAGAGCAGCCATTCAGCAAAATAGGTGGGCCGGATGTGCGCAACATTCAGCCCGGACCAATCGAAGACCCGTTCGGCGAGCCAATGTTCACGCGCCGCATGAACTCTTGGCGTCGCTCCGCGCGGAAACCTGCGACATGTTCACGACCGCATCGACGCCCGCCTCCACCGCAGACTGTGCGAACTGGGCGGTCGCCTGAACCAGGCCGGGCCGGATCGGGTAGACGAAGTAGGCGCGGTTCACACCTTTCAGGGCCTCTCGCACGACGTCGAAATCGAGCAGATCCCCGACGACGACCTCTGCGCCCCGCCGCCGGAGGCTCTCGGAGCGCTCGTCCTCGCGGTGCACGAAGGCCCGAACACGCCGCCCCTTGTCGAGAAGCTGAGTGGCCGCCGCGCTGCCGGTCGCGCCGGTAGCACCTGTGACGAGAAACCTTATGTCGGACATCCCATTGACTCCTTGCGGCTTTTGAAAAAATTAGATGTTGTTTGACATCCTAATGGATGTTACATATCATCTAATTTGTCAAGCCCTTGTTGCTGGCAGGCCAGAAGGGAGCGACTGGTGAGAAAATCGAACAAGGAAGCCGCGCAGACGCGGGAGGCGATCGTTGCGGCCACTGCCGACCACATCAAACGGACAGGAATCGCGGAGGCGAGCCTTGCGGACGTGATGGCGGCAGCGGGCCTAACCCACGGCGGTTTCTACCGACATTTCCGTAATAAGGAGCAGCTTGTCGCCGAGGCCCTTTCCGCCGCCGGCGACAAGACGATCGCGGTCGTCGGCCGGAACATCGGGAAAGGCGGCGTCAATGCTGCGGTCGACAGCTATCTGTCGACGTCGCACCGCGATTCACCGAGCCCGATCTGCCCGTTCGCAGCCCTGGGCAGCGAAATGGCTCGCGCCGGCGAAGAGACCAAGGCCGCCGCGACAGAGGTTCTGGAGAGGCTATTCGCCACGCTCGCAGGAGGCGCATCCGGAGCCGAGGCACGAGGACAGGCGATCGTCGGCCTCTCCACGATGATTGGCGCCATGACTTTGGCTCGAATCGTAGCGGACAGCCCTTTGTCCGAGGAAATCCTCAATCGCGCGAAAGATCACTTACACCGATAACGCGCTCTTCTCGCTGGTGGTCTCCATGAACGTCTTACGCTTTTCTCCCCGACGCGCGTGCATCGGGGCGGTGCTCTTCTCTCTGTCTACTCTGGCGTTTGGAGTTGGGAAAACATACGCCCAAGGCCGCAGTGACCCAGACACCCAACATAGTCCGCCCTGAAGTCGACATTGCGTTCAACCAATTGCTGGATACTCCGCTCGTAAAGCAAGCGCTTGAGGCCGACCACGCGCGGGCAGTCGGCCGACCACGCGCGGGCAGTCCAAGACATGAGAGATCTCACTGAGATTGAGGCGCCCCCATTTGGTGAAAGGAAGAAGGCTGAAGAATTTCTTGCCCGCCTGAGAGCGATCGGATTGGCGAACGCCCAGATCGACCCCGAAGGAAACGTTGTGGCGGCGCGAAAAGGAACCAGCAATGGCCCGACGCTTCTCGTTTCGGCCCACCTCGACACCGTTTTTTCAGAGGGAGGGACGTCAGGGTAAAGGAGCGAGAAGATAGGCTATATGCGCCTGGTATTTCCGACGACACCCGAGGACTGGCAGTTCTCCTGTCGTGGCGGCATAGCTATCAACGGCGCACTGGGCCGCATTCATCCCAAGTGCGTCAGGGGGCCATCTCTGCGAGGTAAAGTTCGCGAAGAACGTACTTCTGAATCTTGCTAGATGCGGTCTGCGGAAATTGATCGACGAACCGCCAAATACGCGGGACCTTGTAAGAGGCCAGGCGTTCTCGACAGAACTCCGACAATTCTTGCTCGGCGACCTCATGCCCCGGCTTGATCCGGACAAATCCGACGGGCACTTCGCCCCAGTCGCGATCCGGAATCCCGACGATCGAAGCTCCCATGACGGCGGGGTGGGTATAGAGAACGTCCTCGATCTCGCGGGGATAGATATTCTCGCCGCCGCGGATGATCATGTCCTTGCGCCGGCCTTGAACGCGGCAATATCCGTGCTCGTCGAGACTCCCCAGATCGCCGGTGTGAAGCCAGCCTTCGGAATCGATTGCCGATCGCGTCGCTTCGGGATTGTCGAAATAGTCTTTCATGATGGAGTATCCGCGAGCGCAGATTTCGCCGATCTCTCCGACCGGCACAATCGCGCCGGTTTCCGTACTGACGATCTTGATTTCGGTTTGCGGCATGGGCCGGCCGACCGTTGAAATCCAGTCAGGGTGAGGATCGTCGGGCAGCGTATGCGTCAAATACGGAGAGGCCTCGGTCTGGCCAAACCCGATCGCAACCTTCACGCCCTGCTCTCGCGCCCGCCGCACCAGTTCTGGAGGAACGGGCGCGCCGCCGAGCGTGACCAGCCGCCAGGACGACAGGGTTCTCTGTGCGATGGATGGAGAGTCGAGCATCCGAATGAGCATGGTCGGAACGCAGAGCATGATGGTTCCGCGCTCTTGCTCGAACAAGCTCAGCATAAGTTCGGGATCGTAGCCCGGCGGCAGAACCTGGGCACCACCCGTCTGCAGAGCGCCGAGCGTGCAAAGCCCGCAGCCGGCGGTGTGAAACATCGGCATCGGATTGATCCAGATGTCTTGCGGCCCCGCTCCGATCGTCCGCGCATAGATGCGCCCGTTATTCGCGAGGTTACGATGGGTCAGGCGCGCTCCCTTGGGAGTACCGGTCGTTCCGGACGTGTACTGTATTTGCGCGACATCGTCGGCCTCGATCGACGGCAATGCGGTTCGCGCCTCGCCGCTCTTCAGGAACTCCGGCCATGAGGACAGAGCGATGACCTCGCGGAGATCGGGAAGCGCGTCACGGGCAGCATTGACTGCCTGCACAAGATTCCGGTTCCTGTAAACATCCTGAACGATAATGCCGCGCGCTCGCGATTGTCTTAGGACGAATGCGAGCTCTTCGCCGAGATACGCAGGGTTGACGGTGACGAGTGTCAGACCCGCGAGAGCTGCGCCGAGTTCAATCATCACCCATTCCGGGCCATTGGCCGCCCAGATCGCAACGTGTTCGCCTGAAACGAAACGGAGCAGCAGTGCCCGCGCGACCTTCTCCGTTTCCGTAAGCAACTCCTCGAACGTCCATCGGCGACGCGTCTGCTCCTCCGAAGTTCCGTCGATCAGGGCCGTACGGGTCCGCCACGTTGAGGTGGCTGCGCGCAGCGCATCGCCGATGGAGATATCCAGGACAGGCTCGGCCGGATCGGCTGGCCGGTACGACAAGGACGGTGGAATGTTATTCACCTCAGGCATGTCGTCTCCCCTATGAGCGGGTATTACGGTAGTTCTTTTAGTATGACCACGCATGCAATCGATGACATCGACCAGGTCAGCCTCAAGATCGAGGTCGTTGAGCAAATCAACATTGCGACCTCGCAGTTTTTCGATGATGACAATCACTAAGCCCAACGTGCAACGAACGTGCGCAGCGAAATATCCCGCTAGTGAAACGAAGCGTGCTGTGCGCGTGCTAGACCGTTCGAGCAAAGGTCTTGGCAGAGGCCGCCTCGGCGCGCGTCCTCTCCGATCGCTCGACGGATTCGGTCTTAACAAGAGCCGCGGCGCTGGACTGAGTCTGACGCGATACCAAAATCGGCCCGCGCCCTCTGGTCCCGTCGTTTGCAATCGGGGATATTTCGCTCTGACCGGATGTCCGGCTCGGAAGCTGATTCGGATTTCCGTGCTCAGATGGCGCGCCGCGGACCGGATCGCGTTGATCTACGGGTTCACCCACGCCCACAAGGCCCGGATACATCGCTTCGCCATAGGCAGCGCAGCCCTCGAGTGCCTGCGCAAATATCCAGGACACGACTGCGAGCAGGAAGTTCGGAAATGCGACTTCAGCGCACGCCGCAAAGCCCGCGACAGTCCTCACTATCAGCTGCGACGCCGCCGCGACGGTTGAGCGCCGCGGGGCATCCTCCTCGGACGACGCCGGGAGCGCGCTGATCTCCGTCGTCAAGTGGATTGAATCTCGGCTCGCCTTATTTCTCCGCCTGGCAAGCGCGAATGGCGACCGGCCGCCAGATAATTGCTTCTCGAACTGCATTGACCTCTCCCGAAAACGATTGGCTCGGAAGACCTTGCCTTGCGTATGTTGCCGCAAAATTCCGGCGTTGAAGATTAAGGCTACGGTTGTAACGCGGCGCGCCGCTTCTCTGGTTCCGGAAATGGACAATGGTGCGTATCGCGGAACCCGGCCGGCATTCACTTGCCGGTGTGTTCGACAGGCCGTCATCAGAGTGCTTCGACGGGCAGCGCAAATACGTAGCCAACGCCGCGTTCGGTCAAGATGACACGCGGCGCGTTTGGATCGGTCTCCAGCTTGCGGCGCAGCCGTAGTACCTGCACGTCGATACTACGATCGAAGACATCTTCATGGATCCGGGTTGCCTGCAGAAGGTGTTCGCGGGAAAGCGGTCGCTGCGGAGCATCGAGAAACGCAATCAGAAGCGCGTATTCGCCCTTGGTCAGTGCAACCGGGATTCCGCTGGAATCAGTGAGGCGCCGGATGCGCCGGTCAAGCTGCCAGCCGCCAAATCGGCAGCGCCCTCTTTCCGGATCGCGCTGGACGGCCGCCTGGCCGGCTTCCCGCCGACGCAGCACCGCCCGGATACGCGCTAGAAGCTCTCTCAGGCCGAAAGGCTTGGTGATGTAGTCGTCGGCGCCCAATTCCAGCCCGACAACCCGGTCGATCTCGTCGCGACGATGACCCGTGGTGATGATCACGGGAACATCGGAGCGTGACCTGATCTCGCGGAGCAGATCGAGCCCGTCCTCCTGGCCGAGCCGCAGATCGAGGATCACCAGGTTCGGCTCTTCGCGAACAAGCAAGCCGGCTACTTCATCTCGTCTGGAGGCCGAGATCGCCCGGATGTCGTGCTCCCCAAGGTAGTTCATCACGCAGGTGCCGCATGGTGTGGTCGTCTTCGACAACGAGGCATGTCGGCTGACTGCGCTCGGTGCTAACTCTTTGGACCGATGGGCTAAACGCCTCGAATCCGTTTCTACCGGACCCACTCGCTTCACCGCCCGACGGTTCGCCACCACGGTTTAGGATCATCTGCAGCTTCTCCGACACCGTTCGATCATAGAGCAGTTTATCCCGTACCGCAGCGAGCGCGGTTATTTTGCGACCAAAGTGGACGATGTCGCCGCCTTGGCGCGGGTAGCGCCCCCAACCGTCTATGCCGTGTCGGGTGGCAAGCAAGGGCCGCTGCGCACCCTAACGGAAACCGCGACCACAGATCCCGCCATCGAGGCAACCATCGGAAGTATTGAGAAGCTGGACGATCCCTCAGCTATTCTGCGTCTCGTTGCGGCCACCGTTCGAAGTATGCGGGAGCAGTTCGGCGATGTCGTGCGCGTGCTGCTCAACGCCGCCGCACGACAAGGCCGTTTGCGAGAGCTTGGACATTGCTACGACCCGCTACCGCAATGCGTTCGTTCCAATCGCCCGGCGTCTTATGGATTTGGGCGCCCTGCGCGAGGAGTTCGACCTGAACCAGGCGGTCGATGTGTTCTGGTTCTATTTCGGCTATTCCGGATCTTTACCCTGCCTGACGAGAACGGGTGGAGCTACGAGCGGGCCGAACAGTGGCTCTGCCGTGAAGCCAGCCGGGCTTTGCTGCGAGATCGCACGCCGCCTATAACAAACCGCCTTAACTCCAAACGTCCCTGCTAGATCTTATGGTGACCGGCCGCTTGTCCTCCGTCGACGTGGAGAATTTCCCCAGTCACGAATCCCGCCGAGTCCAGGTACATTACCGCGTCCACGACGTCCGACACTTCTCCCATTCGGCCCATCGGATGTAGCGAGGCCAGGAACTGATGGGCCTCGAGCGGATGCATCGGGGTCTTGATGATTCCCGCCGAGACTGCATTCACGCGCACACCATTTTTGGCGCACTCTATCGCGAGTGATTTCGTCGCGGCGTTCAAGGCACCCTTGGTGAGAGATTGAAGCACGGCCGGCACGCTGGTCATCGGCTGGTCGACCAGGCTGGTCGTGACCGTCACGACATGACCACTTCCTTGCTTGTTCATGATCTCTATCGCCCGCTGGGTCATGTGAAAGAAACCCGTGACGTTGGTGGCCATAAAGGCAGCGTAGTCCTCCTTCGAATAGGCGGTAAACGGCTTGGCCATGAACATACCGGCGTTGTTGACCAGCGTGTCGACACGATCGAAGCGATCCAATGCTTCCTTGAACACCAGATTCGCGGTCTTCGGGTCGGCCACATCTCCCTGCACCGTCGCGATATCCGGATCGGCGGCAGGCTTGATGGATCGGGACGTCGCAACGACCCTATAGTTGCGGCTTCTGAACGCCTGAACGAGCGCTGCCCCGATCCCTTGCGATGCTCCCGTTATGACCGCCACCTTTTGTGCTGTGCTCATGACTTCACCTATCTATTGACTAGCTATACCGAAAGATTAGGAGGGAGGCCGGCGTCTGACCACACCTGTGACGCTTCAAGCCGCACCGCTCGCGAGCAGGGGCTCATAGTCCGGTCGCTTCAGCATGGAATGAAGCTGACGCCGACGGACACCCATATTGCCGCCGTCGAAGATCGGAAGCGCGAGCGCGTCCTGCAAAAGACGTCCCAGCGGGGCTTCATGGTCATAGCTGTCGGTGCCGACGACGAACATCAGATCGGTGATCACACGAACCGCCGTCTCCGAGCCGTAGATCTTGGCCTGTATCGCAAGTTCGTCGGCGGCGGGAGACTGCGTGTCGACTGCGTGGCACGCGCGCCAGCTCAGATATCGCGCCGCTTCGATCGTCGTCTTCGCGTCGGCCAAAGCGTATCCGACCGCCTGATGCTCGATGATCGGATGAACGCCGCCGCGCCGTTCGGTCCGGGCGAAGTGCAGAGCGAAGTCGAACGCCGCCCGCATCAACGCCACGCCGAAAATGCCGACCAGCGCCGCGGTGCCGGTAAAGCTGGCGGCCGTCAGGGCGAGGCCGCCGCCTTCCTTCCCGAGAAGATTGTGCCGCGGCGCAGAAACGTTCTCGAAACCGAATTGCGGCGTGAGATGCGCGCGGTGACCCACGGACTCGATTGCGCGCTCGAAGACGATACCCGGTGCCGGGCGTTCGACCGCGATGATGGAAATCGCTTTCTCGGGAGGAGCGTCGGGCGCGGTCCGGCACACCACGCATAAGATATCCGCGCCTTTACGATCCCACCCGGTCGCCGAGGAGACCCATTTCTTCCGGCCATTGATGACCCAGCGGTCGCCGTGAAGTTTGGCAATGGTGCGCACGCCTTCGCCGGGCGGCGGAGAAGCGGCGTTGGCGCTGCCGCCCGGTTCGCTGGAGCAGAAGCCGGCCAACGGCGTTCCACTCTTCCTCAAGAACGGAGCGAGCAGCCGACCACACTGCTCCGGCGTGCCGCCCAGCAAGATCGGCAAAAGACCAAGTACCGTACCGAGCATCGTCAAGGTGACGCTCGCATTCACGCTGTAGAATTCCTCGGCTATGATGGCCATGTCGATCAGGCCGGCGTTCTCGCCACCCGCAGGTTGCGGAATGCATTTCCTCAAAAAGCCTGCGACCACCATGGCTTCGTACACGGGCCTGGTCGCAAGGAATCGCTCCTCCGCTGTCGGCAGCAACTCGGCCGTCCTCGCCCCGGCAAGCACTTCCGTCGCAAACCGACGGGATTCAAGCTGGAGCTCACGTTGCTGCGGCGTCAGCGTAAAGTCGATGGCCATGGAGACTCTCCTGAGTTTGATAGGTCCTGTCTATTCCCTAAACCGCTATGGGATCGGAGCAGGAAAGTCTCGGATGCTGGCGCCCGATTTCTTGGCCTATGGCGCACTAGAGCGGAATCATCGTCGGCGGCGACAAGACTAGCGCTCACGTTCGGATCGCTCGCCTTGCTTGTTGTCGAATTGATCAGGAACGTTCGCATGGTCGTCCATAAGTTGGTAGCCGCGCTTGGCGCAGCAGAGATGCCCGTATTTTTGTTGTGCGGTATCCGCACAAGGTTTCAAAACGCCGTGAGAGCATTTTGAGCAACGAGGCCCGATTAAATGATCTACGTCATTTCTTGATCGTCGGTTTCAGCAGTAGTACAAAATCCCGCGCGTGAACTCGTCCCCCGGCAGTTTCAAGTGGCCTGTCCCATCTACTGGGCCACATTGTTTCCTCTGATGAGCGCCCAGGCGTCTGTCATCAAGCCTTGTACGATCTGTTCCGCAGGCTCGATCGAGCGGACGGCTGCCACACCGGCGCCTGCGGCGAGGCACATCTCCTCATGATCGCCTCGCGTTTGCGTGGTCGGTAACACGGCACTGTTGACTGGCATTTCGTAGGATCGTCCGAAGACGACCGTCTCGCCGATCGGGTGCATCGGGGGCATATTTCCTTGCCCGGAGCGGGCGACAGCACGATTTTTAAGCACCCGCATCGGCGCGTCAGGCCATTCCGGACCAAAGATCGTTGTCACGGCTGTGTCATCTGCGTGCGCGCGCACGAGGCGCTCCTTGTACTCGGCGCTCGCCAGGCTCTCGGCGCTCGCAAGCAGCCGGGTGCCGACGCAGACGGCCTGGGCACCGAGCATGAACGCGGCCGCGGCTGTCCGGCCATCCGCGATTCCACCTGCCGCGATAACCGGCGTTCGGTCCAGCGCATCTACCACCGCAGGTACAAGCGACATCGCGCCGAGATCGGACTTCACGTGCCCGCCTGCTTCCTGCGATTGAACAATAACCGCATCTGCGCCGAGCGCCTTGAGCCGCCGCGCGCTCTCCACCGAGTAAGCCGTTCCCCATACTTTGATCCCGGCGCGTTTCAGCTTCCTCATCCAACGCTCCTCCGGTGGATTCCAGAAGAAGACCGCGAGCGGGACGTGCTTCGCTATGGCGACCTCGACATGGGCTTCTGTCGTTGCAGGACCGAAGCCAGTCTCTTCGACGATGAAGTCCACGCCAAAAGGTGCTGAGCTTAGGCGACGAATGCTGTCAATTTCGTCGGCCAGCATCTCCGGCGCGCCAGGCCCGAGGCAAAACAGGCCGACGCCACCGGCCTTCGACACCGCTGCTGTGAGCTCGGGACTGCCAACGATCGCCATGCCGGCCCCGACAAACGGCAACTTGATTCCGAGTTGTCGCGTAATCTCATTGTTCCACATTTTCGTGTGCTCCTTGACATTTCTTAAGGCATACCCGACTTGCTCACGGTTCGCTTGGTTCAGCGCGCAAATTCTCAGCTAGGCCGTCTACGATGCAGATTTTTTCGACGGGTACCGCTCCCTCACATGAAGCTTTTGCCTATTGGCGCGATGTGCTGGCTCAGCATTTCGTTCATTTGCGTCCGGAGCGCGTCGGGCTTGGTCCGTTTCGCAGTACCATCGAGGCTCAACAACTGGAGGGTTATTCCTTCTCACGCGTACAGCGCGGCGCCCCAGCGCGTTCACCGCGCGATACGGGAAATTGCCCGCTCGCCGTACGATCTCGTCTTCCTGAACCTTCATTTGCGTGGCGAAGGCTCATTTCGTCAGGAGGGCGACGAACTCGTTCTGAACCCGGGCGACCTTTTTATCCTCGACGCGGTGCGACCGTTCGAGCTTGGCTGCGAGGGCGGCGTCACTCAGATATCACTGAAGGTTCCGCGACAGATCCTCTGGGAACGAATGCGCCATCCGGAGGGTGCGCGCGGTACCCACATTCCCGGTACAAGCCACATTGGCAAGCTTCTCAGCGGCTACATCAAGACGCTGTGGCGACGGGGCGAGACCGAACAGACGACAGGGGACCCCTCGGCAATGGATCACCTGTTCTCGCTCGTGGCCTATGAAGTCGATCGGCGTCACGGTGATGCCGCCTTGCCTCGAAGTGCCGTGCGGGCGGGCATTTACGCTTGTGCCGTCTCGTGTATCGGTGAAGCGCACGGAATGCCGGAACTCACACCCCGTAGCGTCGCTCACGCCGTCGGCACCTCACTGCGCACGCTTCAGAATATCTTCGCCGAACGTCAAGACGCGATCAGCCGACACATCCAGAACAGGCGAATAACAACTGTCGCGCGATGGCTTGCCGATCCGGCGATGCGTGAGCAAACGATTGGCCAGTTAGCTTTCATGGCCGGGTTCAGCGAGCTGTCACATTTCACTCACGCGTTCGTGCGCGCCTACAAGGAAACCCCGGGCGCCTGGCGCCGGCGTCACCTTGGAAAATGACGGCTCGGTTGCACCAAATCGGCACTTTCGGCGCGGCCACGGCAGGTGCACCTGCTCCACCTATTTGCGTCGGTGGGCGACCGTGATGAAGGCTTCTAGGGCGCGACAGCCGTGGTTCGTCCGGTGCTTGAGGTCATGGTGTGACGAAACTCGCGGGGGCTTGCGCCATTGCTGCGCTTGAACAGCCGGTTGAAATGCGAAATATCCCGAAAGCCCGCAGCGAACGCGATTTCGGCGATCGTCCTGCTTCGCGAATCGCCGAGCAGATCGCGGGTGCAGACGAGAATCCGCTTGTGGTTGACGTGCTCGCCAACCGAGCGACCTGTCTTGGAAAACAGCTTGTGCACGTAGCGCTCCGAGCAGTGAAATTGTCGCGCGAGCGTCGCGGCGCTCAAGCTGGGGTCGTCGCTGTGACGATCGATGTGATCCAGCATCATCGACAGCAGCACGGGTGCATTCAGCCGCTCGGACGGCCCGCCCACGAGCACATCAGATGCATGAGAAATGAGGTCGACGATGTGCCCGCCGCCAAGGGCCGCAAGTGGCAAGGGCGCCTGCGAGCTGAGGCAAAGCTCGGCATAGCCTGCAGAGCGTGCGCGAGAGGGCGCGGCCGGCTTCTGTCACTAGACAAGGTCAGCCGCGGCCGCTCGGAAAAATGGCGCGGCAGCAGGTGTCTTGGAATCGCAAAACAAAATAGCTGAAAATCGCGACCATTGGCGATTTCGAACGGCTCGGTCGTGTCGACGACGGCGAGATCTCCAGGCCCGCAGATCTGCTCGTGACCACGCTGCGCGTAGCGGCCCACCCCTTCGAGCTGAAGATTAATGAAGCACAGCTCGTCCGTGCTGCGCGCGATGTGCGAACGCAGCCGCAAAACCCGGTGCTTGGTTGCGGTGACGCGGGAAATCCGGATCGGAGTAGCGTCAGTCCTGGATATCGTCCCTTGGAAAGGATGCTCGGCTATTTTGCGCGGCTCCAGCTGGACGAAAGCGTTCGCGAGATCGTCAGCCCAACTACCAAAGGGTTGATCCGTTTGACACTGTTTTGCCGACCACTCCATAGGCGTCCCAATAAAATGCGGCTGTATATCTGACGGTTCCAGACAAATAGGATGCGACATATGATATAGATAATATGATATATTTAGGGCAGAACGGATCAAATCTCGCGGAGCACTCCGGAGTGCCAAACTCCTAATTCGGCTTAGGGCGGTTTGTCGGAAAGAGTTCCAATCCGGAGAATTGTCCGACGGGTCGGCTCAAGCAGAGAACAGGCTGGAGGATCACGGTTACGCTTCGCGGCGCGACGGCGAAACCCAGCATAAAGAGGCTCATCATCAAGCCGGCCTGCGCAGGAGCGACGTGGAGCGCGGCACCCATGGCCGTCAGTGCTGGCAGGCTCATGTCGATGCCAAAGGACGGCAAGGCGACGAGAAAGCTCAACAGCAAGGTGAAAGCCATGGAGGCAGGCGGAACGCGCACGGGTAGAGTATCCCTTGGCTGAGGAATCGATCAGCAGCCGCGGCAAATAATGAGCTTGCGATCAATCGCGGCGTCCTCCTCGCTGATATGCTCGAGATCGCCGGCGTTCTCCGATGGAACGTCGCGTGCATGCGGTTGGCGGTGGCCAACCGGCGCGCCGCCGATCGATCGCGTGTTTTGCATCAGCGACGGGGGCGCGGTCGTGCTTGCGGGCCCAGCAAAGGATGTCGCGCTTCCGACGGTCTGCGCAATTGTTGCGCGATTGCCGAGCTGAGCCAGCAACACAATTATTCTGATCAAGTTTCGCATGATTCGATCTCGCCAGTTTGGGGTACGTTCTCGCGGCGCGGGTCGGCGCGTGATCGCCGACGCCGCCGTTTTCTGTTCACAGGCTGCCTTGTGTAGAGGGCTCCATCTCCGGCCAACGCGCCCGGCCGACGGCTCGATCGGCTGCTCAGGCGCAGCTCCGAAGTGCCGACGGTGAGCCTTGTCAGTCGCAGCTGCCATGGCCTGCAGCACGTTGCGATCGACCTTGCTCAGCGCGATGCGGAGCGAGTCCGTCGGGGACCGAGGCAAGCCGCGTCGCGAGTGAAAGATAAATGCCGCGCTTCTTGGCCGGGTTTGCACCTGGTGCATCAACGCGTCTGTTAAAGTCATCTTCATTGGCTGGTCTCCCGTTGCTCATTTTGGCGAAACCAAATTCGACGGCCTGCACTACCGCGTGATTTCAGTCTCGGGAAAACGGGTTACGGATGTAGGCGCGCGGCCAACACAGGGCGAACACGAGGTAAGCAACGAAGTGTAAACTCGATAGCCGATGGGCTTGCTCTCATTGCCGACAGCATGATCCGGAAAAGCATGCCCTTGGGCTCAACCCGCGCGCTCCCCAACGACGGGGTGCGTGACGTATCGCAGTCGCGCTCATTTCCTCGGTGCATTTGCCGCCGCCGCAAATTGGTACGCAGGTCGTGACTTAGTGCGCTCCAGATAAGGAACTGCGCTGTTGCAGATTTCGACGCCGTAATCGATTGCCCAGGTAAGACATGTCGTCAAAATGATGTCGGCTGTCGTGAATCGATCGCCCATGAGGTAGGTCCTGCCATCCGACAACGCGAGGTCTACGTACCGCAATTGATGGCGAAAATATTCGTCCGCCTGCGAGACGACGGCGGGAGCCTCGCCATAGATGTGAGCCAGACCGTTGTTCATGCTGTGGCGGCGCATAACATAGAGGCTGGTCGAATCCAGCTCCGCGATGATGAAGAAGCACCACTCGAGCCATTTGGCTTGAAGCAGTTTTTCCTCCGGTATCAGAGCGTGCTCGGGCGTAGAATAGTTCTGGGAGAGATAGGCGACGATCGCGGCACTCTCGCCGATGCGGAAGTCGCCGTCGACCAGAAGCGGGATCTTCTGCCTGGCATTCAAGGCCGTATATTCGGGTGTCTTGGTTTCGCCGGAGCGCGGAAGAATCGGGCGCGACTCGTACGGCAGGTCCAGTTCGTGAAGCGCCCAGTGGGCTCGGAACGTACGCGTCGTGCCGACGCCCCAGAGAACCAGCTTGTCGCTCATCACCACGTCTCCACCGATGGACGAAGATCCAGTTCGTGCGTCCAGCCGTCCCTGCTCTGACCGTGCAGGAACCAGTAGGCCTCGGCGATCGAGATTGTCTTCGTAAGGCTGTCCTGCGGGATCTCTGAGGCGTCAACGCCCTTCGCCGCCTTCATGCGTTGGTGGATGGCCTCGCTATCGACGCCCGCGTCGATGAGCAGATGGACGACATGAATATTCTTCGGACCGAGTTCGCGGGCCATTGACTGCGCCACGGCACGCAGCCCGAACTTTGCAGACGAGAAAGCCGCGAAACCGGTACGGCCCTTGACGCTTGCGGTAGCACCCGTGAAAAGCACCGTTCCGCGCCCGCGGGCAGTCATGTAGGCTGCCGCCTCGCGGCCGACCAGGAACCCAGCATAGCAGGCCAGTTCCCAAGCCTTGAAGAAGAGCTTTTCGGAAGTATCCAGCAGGGGTTTGCTTACGTTAGAGCCCGCATTGAAGAGACACACCTCGATCGGTCCGACGTCCCTTTCGACCTCGGCAAAAAGTGCCTTGACGTTTTCTTCCTCTCTGGCGTCCGTCGAGTAGGCCCTCGCCTCGCCACCGTCCAATTTAATCTCTTCGACCAGCGCCTGCGATTTTGCCGCATCCCGCCGGGCGATGCAGACGGCAAAGCCGCCGCGTGCGAACCGTCTTGCTACCGCCGCGCCGATCGCGTCGCCGGCACCGACAAGCAGGGCGACCTTGGCTGCTTGCGTCATGTTTCTTTCTCCGAACTGTTCATTTCCTTAGTCTGCAATGCGCACGGCGCGATCGGCGACCATTCTCTCGATGGCGCCGTCGCTGTATCCGAGCTCCCGCAACACCTCTTTCGAATGCTGCCCCACTCTCGGGGCCGGTCCGGCTATGACGGCCTCGTTGAGTTCGAAGCGAGCCGCCGGTTTGGGTTGCCGGACCCGACCGACCGAAGGCTGGTCGAATTCGGCGATGATGCCTCGCGCGACGACCTGTTCGTTATGAATGATCTCGCTGCGCCGCAGGATCGGCGCGCAAGGAACGTCCGCCGCATCGAGACGCTCCAGCCATTCAGCGGTCGTGCGTTGCGCGATGTATTCGGCCATCTTGTTGATGCGGGCCGTGGCATTCACCGAACGCGCGGCAGGCGTGGCAAAGCGCGGATCCTTGGCGAGTTCCGGATCGCCGGAAGCCCGACAGAAGCCGAGCCACTCGGAATCCGAGATCGTACCGGCGGTGATGTATCCGTCGCTCGTCTTGAACACGAGGTCCGGCCGGTCGTTTGGATTCGCGGCGGCGTCTTCCGCGCCGACGACCGTGTAATGCATCATGCCCTCTGGCCACAGATACGAGATCATGACGTCGAGCATGGCGACCTGGATGTGGTCGCCCTGCCCGGTCTTCTCGCGCGCGTAGAGAGCAGCCGACACCGCCTGCGCGGTGAAAACCGAAGTGGTCTTGTCGCACACGATGGTGCGGATCATCTGGGGCCGGTTGGTGACCGGCTGCGACTGGATGTCGGCGAAGCCCGAGAAGTCCCTGGACAATGGGATCGTAGACCCGCTTCTTGACGTACGGTCCCGTATCGCCGACACCGCTGATGGATACGTAGATCAGGCGGGGGTGACGTTTTCGAAGCTCGTCGGCGTCGAGGTCGAGCCGCTCCATCGTGCCCGGGCGGAAATTCTGCACCAATACATCGGCCTGCGCCACGAGCTTGGCCAGCACTTCGCGGCCGGCATCGCTCTTCACGTCGATCGACAGTGATCGCTTGCCACGATTGGACGAAATAAAGAGGGCGGAGAACTCTCCGGCTTTGTCGATTGCAGCGCGGCTACGGCGGGCGCTGTCCCCGCCGATCAGCTCGATCTTGAGAACGTCCGCACCCTGGTCGGCCAGAAACATTGTCGCGTACGGACCCGATACCACGGCCGTCAGATCGAGTACGCGGACGCCCTTGAGTGGACCTGACATGTCAACATCCTTGTTCGTCTTTGGGGCTCGCACGCAGGATCATCAAGCCGGCTTGCGCCGGCGCGACGCGGAGGCCGGCGCTGGTGGCCGTAAGGGTCGTAGCTGCTGGCGACATTGGCATCCTCCTTCAATTGCGAGAGGTGCCTGGCATTACGCGCCCGAGACCGGAGCAGTGCGCGAGGTGCGGCGGCCGCCGCGCTGACTCTGTTTGGCCGCCATCACGACCTGTCGCGCCCCTCTATTTGCGGAGCTGGCGATCCGGTCGACGATCCGAACGATCTCGGATCGGGTGTCCATCGCCTCGAATTCGCCCGCCATCAGCGATGCGCGGGACCGATAGTTCGGCGTGTCGAGCACGGCCCTAACGGCGGCGTGCAAAGCCTGTGGCGTCGGCTCGTTGGTGGCGAGATTGATCCCGACCCCTGACCAGGCGACCCGCGCGTTGACATCAGCCTTGTCTTCGGTCAGCCCGGCGGTGACCAGCGGAATGCCGAAGCTCATGGCCTGGTTGACGCTGCCGTAACCTCCATTGGTAACGAACACGTCGGCCTTGGGCAGTATCCATTCGAACGGCAGATACCGAGCGAGGCGCGCATTGCCAGGAATGGGGCCCGGGATCGCATCGATCGGGCGTCCGCCGGCGGTCGCGACCACAAGCACATCGGGTTCGTTTGCGAGTGCCCGCAGCGTCGGCGCAACCAGCAGATCGAAATTGTGATTGGCTACCGTGCCCTGGGTGACGAGAACGACCTTGCGCGAGCCGTCGAGTTCGTGGGCCCATGATGGCAGCGGCGCTTGATTGGGAATGATCGGAGGTGTGCCGACAAAATGCACCGAGCGGGGAAACTCGCGCGGAAATTCGAAGCTTGGAACCGTCAACTGCATGTAGGCATCGGCAAGGTGCACGACGGAATCGAACAGCGTCATCGACAACGGCTCGACGCCTATCTGTTCCAGCGACCGGTTGAGGCGATCGGCCACGGGCTGATAGATCAGCCTGTCATGCTCCTGATAGATTGCCGCGTACTCGTCGCGCTGCACTTGCGTGGTCGCAGGTGGCAAGCCGATAAAATGCGGCGCGCCGTCGTCGCGGCACCAGTGCAGGAACGACGTGCCGCAGAGCACGATTGGCGGCCGTTTCGACCGCGGCCCGAGCAGCATCGGCAGCACGCCGAACAGCATGTCGTCGCCGATGATGACGTCGGCCGGGAAACTTTGCAGAACCTGCTGCAGTCCTTGATGCTGCGCGGGGACGGCATCGACGAACACGCGCTCCATGATGGTGCGCAACAAGTCCGGCCCCGGCACCATGGTTGTCAGTTCGGGGAAGACCGAATCGACGGAGCGCAGATCCATGTCGGCATCCGCGGGAAACGCGTGGAATTTCGCGCCGATGCCTTCGATGCGATCGCGCAGGACGCTGCCCGACAGGAAGCCGACATCGTGGCCTTCAGCGATCAGGATGTGTCCGATTGCAAGCAGCGGATTGAGATGGCCCGTCGCGGGCGTCGAAGCAAGGAGGATTTTCATGAGACCTGTCACTCTGGTTGTCGAAAGGTGCCGCGCCGTCCGGGACGTTGTCCGGTCGACCGACTGAACCAGGGACAGGCTGAAGACTTGCAGTTACGCCTCGATTTCGAGACAGCGAAAAATGGTTACGGCTGCAATGCGTGATGGCCTTAACGAGGCGCCGCTATAGAAATGATAACCGCCGGAGTCTTGCCTCCCTGGAGGCGGATTATGTTCGGCGGGGCAAGGCAAAAAACGAAAAACCTCCCGCGGCAAAAGCCGCGAAGCGCGCTTGGAATTGCAGGTATGTCCAGATTCAGCGATTCAGCGTCACGGATCAACGGGCGGCAAGCGAAAGCTGTATTTTATACTTGGCGCTGACTTTGGGCGCAGCGGATGCGCCCGGCCTAGTTGCTCGGCCTTCGTCAATCTTGCGAGGCTTCCCTCCGTGCTTCGCCGCGCCGCTTCTTACGTTGACAACCCGCCCTCGGTTTACCGTTTCAAACCGCAGCTAGACAGGAAATGCTCTTGCAATCTGCGGATCGCCATCGAACTGCAGCGCAGTGCCGGCCACGTCGCGCCATTTCGTGGGGCCAAGATAGACTTCGACGTAATCACGGATATTGCCGCGAAGTGTAAGATCGACTGCAAATCCCGGGTCCTTCATGCAGACGTCGACGCCGGATCGTTCGAGGACCAGCCACATGATTCTCGTGCGGCTCGCCGCCACGCCAGAAAATTCGAGGCGCAGGACGACGCGGCGATCCAGCAGCGTGCTCAGATCGACACGCTTGCGCAATCCCCAGATTAGGAGGGCGGGATCAAGATCAGAACGTTTGATCCGGTCGTGGGTGTAGGTCATTCCCCACTGGCCGAGTGCGTGCATTACCACGCGCAAGCCCTCGCCAGCAGGCGTGAGCCAGTACTCGTGACCGGCTCCGTCGCCGCGCGGCCGGCGTTCAATCACACCATGGTCCTCGAGCTCACGCAGCCGCGCGACCAGGACGGCCCGAGAGATCAGCGGCACGCCGCGATGCAGGTGCGGTGTCATTTGCACTTGCTCGCAGGTCGGGCCGAAGACCGTCTCAGCAGGTCGCTCCAACCTGCCATCGCGCGCCGGCTCGGCCTGCCGGACTCGCGCGGACCGGCTGCGCGTCCGCTGCTCGATCTCTTTCGATATCACGCCCGCAATATCGTCGCTGCCATCGAGTTTGCACCGCGGCCATCGGCAAGGCTGCTCTCGAACAGTCACTGAGATATCGCGGCGACGAAGCAAACATGACGCGACAGCAGCGGTCTGCGTTACGGCTGTAATCGCTTTGCCCGCACCGGAAACAATGCCGTAGCGGACCAGGCGTAAGCCGCGCCCCCATTGATTAGCGGAGATTTTTCAATTGTCGACATACTTGTCTGGCCTGCCGGCGGCAGCCGCCGATCCGCGCGCCTTCTGTTTCATCACCGCCTTGAAAGGCGGCAGCTCCGCGCGGGCCGCCGTGCGCTGGTCCATTCATTTGCTCGTCAGGCTCGTGATCGCCGCGACGTGCAATAGCCCGGCCGCGGCTTTTGATGCCGCACACGTGCTGCATGCCGCCGAAGTCATGCTGCGGCACGGTCACTCGCTCGCAGTCCGTCGGCGTGAAGCCAGATCGAATAGCCAGCCGGCCGCGACCGGTTGTGCCTTACCCGGCAAGTCGTCGTTTGCCGCGCAACAGGAGGGGGCATTTCAACCAAACGAGACAGAGGAGCTCGGAAGACAATGACTGATCTGATCGAAAGCACACTGCGAGGACTTGGCGGACAACTCCCCGGTCGCACGTCGAGGCCGGGCGACGACCGTTACGCCGCCGCGACGGCGATCTGGGCCAAACCGGTCGGCCTCATGCCGCGCATGGTCGTTCATTGCCGCACGATGGCGGACATCCAGCTCGCCATCGCCGCCGCGCGTTCCGCCGGTCTCGCGCTGTCGGTGCGCGGCGGCGGACACGACTGGGCCGGCCGCGCCTTGTGCGACGGACTTGTGCTCGATCTCAGCGGCATGAGGGAAGTGCATGTCAGCCCCGACCGGCGCAGCGCGCGCATCTCGGGAGGTGCCCGCGCCGTCGATGTCCTCACGGCGACCGATCCGCTTGGGCTTGCCGCCGTGACCGGTTCATGCAGCGCGGTCGGCATGGCCGGGCTCACCCTGGGCGGCGGCTATGGGCCATTGATCGGCCGCTTCGGTCTTGCGCTCGACAATCTGATCGCCGCCGACATCGTTCTGGCGGACGGACGTATCGTCACCGCCGAGTCGGGCAACGAAGAGGATCTGTTCTGGGCCCTGCGTGGCGGCGGCGGAAATTTTGGCGTCGTGGCCGAGATGCGCATTCGTCTGCACGAGCTGCCCAACGTCGTCTCGGGCGTGCTGGTCTATCCCTTCTCTGAAGCCGGGACGGTTCTGCGGCGCTTTGCCGAGATAGCGCCTTCCCTGCCCGATGAGTTGACCGTCCAGGTCTGCGCGGTCGCCGGTCCGGACGGCGCGCCGGTGATCCTGCTCGTGCCGACATGGTCGGGTCGGCAAGGCGGCGGCGACGCGCATATCGCTCCCTTGCTCAAGCTTGGGACGCTGCTCGACAACAGCGTGGACGCGGTCCGCTACGGAGCTTCGCTCTCGGTCTTCGATCCTTTTATCGTGAACGGGCAGCGGGTCTTCATGGAAACCTGTTCGCTTCCGGTGCTCAATGAGGACGCCGCCGAAATCATCGTCGAGGCCATGGCCAAGGCCGTATCGGCCGGGTGCGCGATCTTGACCCACGAATTCAGAGGCGCGGCCTCCCGCGTGCCGGTGGAGGCCACGGCGTTCGGCCTTCGTCGCGACCACGTGCTGATCGAAATCCTCGCGTCGTTCCCCGACCGGTCGGACCGGCTGGAAGAGCGCCGGCATCAGCACTGGGTCCGCGACACGCGGCAGGCTTTCAAGCGGATCGCCCTTCCCGGCGGATATCCGAATCTGCTGGGCGCGGGCGAGGCGGACCGCGCGGCCGCAAGCTTTGGTCCCAACGCCGAACGGCTGGCCATGGTCAAGCGGCACTACGATCCCGGCAACGTCTTCAGTTCCGCGATCCCGCTGCCGCCGGATCAGAATCCTGCCGCCGCGGAGCAACTCGCAAGCCTTCACAGGCAGGCAAGAAGCGTGGCGCCGACCGCACGCGCGTAGACCGGTTTGTTTGACAGCGACGGACGGCGCCTGCAGCGGCTCATCGCGCGCGAGCGTCGATCGTTGCGGCAATGCAGGACAGGAGAAAGTGGAAATGCATTCGCAAGCATCGCTCTATGAAATACACGGCATCGTCGTGCGGCGACGGGGGCGGTCGCGTCCGATCGTGCGACGCCTCGTTGCGCGAATAGTGGCGTTTGTGACGATCGTGAAACGAGCCATCGAAGCTGAACTGGCTGCCCGCCGCGCTGCGGCCGAGCTCGCCGAGCTGGACGACCGCATGCTCCGCGATATCGGGCTGTCCCGAAGCGAGATCGAAAACAGGGTGCGCCGGCCTTGGTAGCAGCGGGGGAGCGCTACCGCCTTTCACCACACCCGTCGAACCTACGATATCTTCTTCAATCGTCTGCTTGAAAACCATTTGTCGGGGAATAGGGCCGAATGCTGTTTTGCGAATGAACGGCCGCCAAAAGCGGCCGTTCCCTGAACGTCGGTTTTTGACCAAGGCTGTGAACAAAGTGCGAGCCGTTGAGATTGTGCTTTTGGCGCTTGAAGCTGCGGACGATATCGATTGACGACGTCCCCGACGAAGAGGCCGTTCGGGAGTCGGCCGAGACGACCGCATTGCCTCTAGCGTCGCGCCGCGGCTTTACGACCTTGCAACTCGTCATCGCGGCTGGCCGGAACCTGCTGCTGGAGAATCCGAAGGATTTCCGATCGGGTGTCGATGCCGCGCGCCTCCTCGGCGTATAGCGCCGCCTGTGCACGAAACTTCGGATTGTCCAGCACCGAGCGTACCGCGGGACGCAACGCTGCCGCGGTGGGCGCATTGGTTGCGAGATTGACACCTACCCCAGACCAGGCCACGCGCGCGCTCACGTCGCCTCTGTCCGCCGCCGTTCCCGCGGTCACGATGGGAACGCCGAAACTCAACGCCTGATTGACGCTGCCGTAGCCGCCGTTGGTCACAAACGCGTCGATTTTCGACAGCACCCACTCGAACGGCAGATACTGCGCAACGCGCACATTGTCCGGAAGGGGGCCACCGAGGGTCTCGACCGGACGGCCGCCTGTCGTCACCACCACGATGATATCGGGCTCGTTCGCCAAAGCCTCCAGCGTGGGGAGCACCAGTTCGCCGAAGTCGTCATTGGTCAACGTCCCCTGGGTCACCAGGACGACTTTACGCGAACCATCCAGGTCCTGCGCCCACGGCGGAATCGGGGCCTGACCGGGTGTGATCGGCAGCGGACCGACAAAGTGGACTGACGGCGTCGGCTGGCGACGCGGCAATTCGAATCGCGGCACCGTCAACTGCAGATAGGCATCCGGCAGTTCCACCATCGCGTCATACAGATTCTTGCGCAACGGCGCGAGGCCAATCCCGGCCATGCGGCTGTTCAAGTACTCGCCCACTGGCGCGAAGACCGCGTCTTCGAAGGCCTGGAAGAGGTCGGCATATTCCTTGCGCTGCTTTTCGCTGCTCGCGGGCGGAATGCCGGCATCGTTCGGCGCTCCATCATCGCGGCGCGATAAAAGATAGGTCGTTCCCAGCAAAGCCACCGGGGGCCGTTTCGACCGGGGACCGAGCAGCATCGGCAGTACGCCCAGCATCAGATGATCGCCGATGACAATGTCGAACGGAAACTCCCGCATGACTTGTTTGATGCTTTGATATTGCGGCAGCATGAAGTCGACGAAACCACGTTCCAGGATCATGCGCAGCAGCTTTGGCCCGGGAGGGGTCGCCTTCAACTCGGCAAACTGTTCGGAGGCGTTCCGGATGTCGAAATCCGCCCCCGGCAGGAAGCCGCGAAATGTGGCGCCGATCGCCTCGATACGGTCGCGCAGATAGGTCGACGACAGACCCACCACTTCGTGACGATCGGAGATCAGGATTCGTCCGACGCTCAGCAACGGATTGAGATGGCCCAGCACCGGTGTCGAGACGAGAAGTGCTTTCATGTAAATCTCCGTTGACCTGGTGAGACGATCGGACGGCGGCGAACGCCGTCGCCGTTCCGGCGACGCGCCCAAAGCGCGGCCTTCATCGATCAGGATCGGCGCACTTCGTTACAATTCGACAACCGCAGCAGCAGAAAGTGTTGCAGGCGCAACAGACCAAGCGCGCCCCAAGTGCTGCGGATGTAACAAAACGCGCGTGAATTGAAATTGGCGGGCAACAGAGGGCCGGCAAGCTAGGCCGACGACGGTCTGGATCAACGCGCTTGCGATGTTCCGCGCCGGCTTGACCGGCTCCACGGACGGAGCGGCACAAGCCTCAACGCCCACGATCACAAGAGACCAGGTTTTTTGCCAAGAGAACAGGTTTTGCGCAAACCAGCCGGCACCATCGCATTCATTCTTCTTCTCGGCTTGATGGCCTCCCTGCCCGGCTTCGGGGTCGACATGGCGCTGCCGGCACTCGCCAATACTGCTGCGTCTCTCGATGTCCCGACACCCAGCGCCGGCCTGACCATCAGCAGCTATATGATAAGTTTCGGCATTGCCCCGCTGATATTCGGCCCGGTTTCCGATGGATGGGGCCGCAAGCCGGTCGTGACATTTGGCTGCATCATCTTCGTCATCGCCGGCATCGGATGCGTTCTCGCATCCTCACTGCCGATATTGATAACATACCGCATCATCCAGGGCGTCGGCGCGGCAGCCATGACGCTCGCCATCGTCATCGCCCGCGACTCGTTCGACGACAATGTCGTCCGCGAAAAGATATCGTATATCGTGATGGCGATTTATGTTTCTCCGATCGCCGCCCCGATCGCCGGAGCCGCCTTGCTCCGCCTAGGCGGCTGGCGTTGCATCTATGCGATTCTTGCCGCGCTCGGCGTCACGCTCCTGATCGGCGTGCGGTTCGGCTTCGACGAGGACCCGCGGCGCGGCTCAGCCGATCGCCTGAGCTTCCTGGCGCTCGTCAAGGATTACGGCCGCGTTTTGTCTCATCCGGTCGCGCGCGCCTACATGGTCGCCGCCGCCGCGTCGTTCGGCGTTGTCGCGGCCTACGCAACGGGCTCATCGCTGTTCTTTATTCAGATCGTCGGAATGAGTCCGGATCGATACGCCATCATATTTGGCCTCACCGCGCTGGCGAGCATAGGTGGCGCGTTTCTCGACAGCCGGCTGAGCGCGCGAGGAATATCGCCGCTTTACCCGTTGTCGATCGGCCTCGTTATCGTGGTGTCGGCATCATCCGCCCTTTTGGTGATGGCGTTGATCGGGTGGATGCCGGTCTCTATCGCGGTTTCGCTGTTCGCGACCATCACGTTCAGCGGGGGGATGGTAGCGCCCGGCATCACGCAGGGGGCGCTGCAGCAAATGCCGCAAATGGCCGGCACGGTCAGTGCCGCGAGCAACTGCCTTGCGATGACGGCAGGTTCATTGTCCAGCGCGCTTGCCGCGGTTCTGTTCGACGGGCGGACGGCGCTCTCGATGGCTGGCATCATGACGTTCTGCGCTTTTCTTGCCTTGATTTCTTTCTGGACGGCCAGCCGCCACGTCGGGCAGCACGCCATCATGCGATCCCGGGAGGCGTGATTTCACATGCGTCCTGCGCAGCCAAACTCCCCTCCGCGGCGCCTGGTCCTGAACGACATCGTCAAGCCGCGTCTTCTTGGGTCCGACCAGATGTTCTGGTGGCTGATCGACCAGAACCACCCGGTCCACGTCACCCTTGTGGCCGAAGTCGCCGGCCCGACCACCGTCGATGGGTGGCGCGCGGCCCTCGACGAAATTCAGCGGTGCCATCCCAATCTTTCCGGCAAGATTAGCAGGGACGAGGATGCCAATCTGTGGTTTCACCACGTCGCGGGCGCGCCGATCCCTCTGCGCGTCGTCGAAGGCAACGCAGCAGCCTGGGACTCGGAACTCGCAAGGGAGATGACAACGCGCATGGACCTTGGTCAGGCACCGCTTGCGCGGGCGACGTTGATCCATCAGGTTAATCGGTCGACCCTGATCCTCGCGATGCATCATTCGATCGCGGATGCCAAGTCCATTCTCTTTGCCATCCGCGACGCACTTCGCGCGCTGTCGGGCCAACCGGTCGAGAAGCTTCCGCCGACACCGTCGCTGACAAGCTTGCTGTTTCGCGGGTCGACGCCCGGTGATGGCGACGCAATCGACGCATCGCCGTTGCAGACGGTTTCCGGCGAGCCCGACATCTTTCGAAGTTTTGACGGCGAGACGCCCGGCATTAGCCGGCGGACGTTGCCTCCGGCTCTGACAAGCGCGCTGCGGCACCGGTGCAGGAGCGAGAAAACAACGGTCCATGGCGCGCTGGTGACGGCGGCGGTCGTGGCCGCCAGACAAGTTTTCATCAAACTAAGGCAGGCGTCGATCGCGGTCATTTCACCGAGCGACATGAGGGCGCTGCTTGGTGCCGGAGAGGATGTCGCGCCATTGGCCGGCGGCGCGACCATGACAATGGAGCCGCCCACGCAGCCGGCCGATTTCTGGCAAACCGCCCGTCTTGTCCGCCGCGACCTTGTTCCACCCAAGACCCTGGAGGAATTGTCGCGAAGCTTTGGTCCCATGGAGCATTTCATGTCCAAACACCCGAGCTCTCGCGAGGCCATCGCCTTTCTGGCCAACCTTGGAGGACCAAAAATCAGCGTCAACAATCTTGGAGCGATTCCCTTCGAGGCCCGGTTTGGAGCGCTCACGCTTGAAGCGATCTGGGGACCATACATTCTGCTTGGCTATGAAGGCGAGCGGTTGATCTCGGCGGCAACCATCAACGGATCACTCCATTTGATGCATACGAGCTACGAACCGCTTCCTTCCGTCCTTGAAGTGATGGAGCAGCACCTAACGGCCGCATGCGCGTCGTAGGATGGAGCCGCCGGGCCGAGCCCGTGCGAGAGGCTCGCGGCTGCGACGGGAAACCAGAGCATCCATCGAGAGAGGGAGGACTTCCTAAACCCCCGGCCGAATTTTGTCAGTCGTTCAAACCGAATGACCGCTTCGCGCCAAGAGGCGACGTTCCTATTGATGAACGCGCGTTGCGGATATGCGAGAGGTTGGGCGAGCTTCAGAAGGGCGAGGGGTTTATGAGAACCACCACTGCCGGCGGACCGGCAGAACGGAGTCTCTGACGACAAACTGACCACCGATGAATGTGCCTGCCCTGCAGAGAATCTTCAGATGGACTACATCAGAATTAATGAAGTCATGATGGCGGACGATCTCAACTACACCTTACCATCGGGGACGTTACAGTTACGATCGTAGTTCTCCGACAGGTTTTCGCCACGACGTATGTCCGCCCGCTATTCTGCAGTTCTTCAATATGACTCTACGGTGGGAGCAAAAATATAGCCGACGCCGCGTTCGGTCAGGATCATATTTGGCGCACTTGGATCGGCCTCCAGCCTGCGTCGCAACCGAAGGACCTGAACATCGATGCTTCGATCGAAGATGTCCTCGTGAACTCGGGTAGCTTGCAGCAACTGTTCACGCGTGAGGGGTCGCTGAGGTGCGTCAAGAAAGGCGAGCAACAGCGCATATTCGCCCTTACTCAACGACACTTGAGCACTGTTGGGATCCAGTAGTTTTCGTCCGCGACGTGCAAGCTGCCACCCGCCGAATCTGTACCCGCCTCGTTCGGGATCGCGAGTTCGTGCGACGCGTCCCATTTCCTGCCGCCGAAATACGGCTCGGACGCGCGCGAGTAATTCCCTCAGACCAAAAGGTTTGACAATGCAATCGTCCGCACCGATTTCGAGACCGACGACGCGATCAGTTTCGTCGAGGCGGTGACCCGTCATGATAATCGGAACATCCGAATGCGTCCGGATTTCTCTTAGAACATCCAGTCCATCGTCCTGACCCAGCCGCACCTCGAGAAGGATCAAACAAGGGTTCATGACCGCCAGGTGCCGACTCAGTCCCGCTCGGTTCGACACCGCGCTCACAGGAATACTGTGTTCTTCGAAGTAGCGGGCCACAATTTCGCGCATCGCCGGATCGCCATCAACGATAACGACGTGGCGGGTTTTGGCGATCTCCGGTCCTAAATTGAAATCAGGCATGCTACTCATGTTTTCCGTGACAATGGTCGTCGAGAGCCGTCACGAATTGAATGTCGGTCATAATATTCCTCAAGGGAGCATGCTGTGCGTGTGCGTATATCAGCACAACCTCGTAGCCTTCGTCGGGATCGTCGTCGCTCATTCTAGCAAACCCTGGCCATCTATTTGTAGCATCTACGGCAGCGCCCGCAGCGCCACTATTTTATATTCATCAACCGCTTGCGCGAGTCCGCCAGCGCGCGGGAGAACACCTTGATGTCGTCGAGCGCGCGCGTCAGCACCAGCGCGCCCTGAATTTCCAGCACCGCTTGTTCCGCCTTCTGGCGGGCGGCGGTCCTGTCATCGCCGAGCCGCCGCAACGCGGCTGCGAGCGCATCGATCCAGCCGGCGAAATAGGTTTTGACCTTGTCGTCGAACAGATCGCGCGAGGCGCCGAGCGCCACTGCCCCGACGAGACAAACGCGCTGTCCGGAGCGAAAATAATCATCGACTGCCGCAAACATGTCGGCGATGCCCTTTGCCGGATCGGTCGATGTCCGCAGCGGCTGTATAGATGTTGTCGACGAACCACCGGTCGATCGAGTCCAGGACCTCCATCGCCATCTGCTCCTTGCCGCCCGGAAAGAAATTGTAGAGGCTGCCCTTGCCGAGCCCGGTCGCGTCCGAAATCAGCGCCAGCGTCGCGCCCTCATAGCCATGGGCTCGAAACACTTCCGCCAGTCGCGGCAAGACATCAGCACGCTCGGCTATCGACCTCGCCATCATTTTCCTTCAACCCCTCTCAAGTTTTCTCATTTCGGGCTGGTGCCGAGGCCCGGATGATCCGCGGGGCGCGGCCCCGGCGCCGCCCACCGGAAACGGCGCTTGCTTTCGCCGATCTGCACATCATTGATGCTGGCCTCGCGCCGGCGCATCAAGCCGTTCTCGTCGAATTCCCACTGCTCATTGCCGTAGGAGCGGAACCACTGTCCGGCATCGTCATGCCATTCGTACTGGAAACGCACGGCGATGAAATTGCGGTCGAACGCCCAGAGATCCTTGATCAGCCGGTACTCGTGTTCCTTCTGCCACTTGCGCGTCAGGAACGCGACGATCGCGGAGTGGCCTTCGAGGAATTCCGAGCGATTCCGCCACCGGCTGTCTTCGGTGTAGGCCAGTGCCACCCGCTCGGGATCGCGCGAATTCCAGGCGTCCTCCGCCATGCGGGCCTTCTGGGCGGCGGTCTCGCGGGTGAAAGGGGGAAGCGGCGGACGAGACATGCAACGGCTCCTTCTCTATCTGTACCGATAGGTACATCTTGTACCAATCAGTACAAGGCGTCAAGCCCAAATTTCAGCTGGGGCGAAAGTTTGCAGATGTCCCGTCCCGGCTTACGGAGTAATGACCCTGTAGCTCGCGCTGGTCGAGTACGCCTAACCGATGTACTGGCGCTCTTGTATGAAGCTTGCGCGACAGAGCAGAGGGTGACTTCTCATGAAGTGCCCTTGCGTGCCCGATAACGGCCAGGGGATAAACCGTGGTGTAGACGGAACATCTTTGAAAACGCCGTCGTCGTCTCATAGCCGACGCGGGTTGCAATTCGAGCGATGGCGGCGTCGCTAGATTCGAGCATAAGCGCGGCCTCGTCCATCCGGCGCGCGACCAGGTAACGGTGCACGGGTTGGCCGACCAGTCTCGTAAAGCGAGCCGCGAAGGCCGCCCGGCCGAGGCCGGCGCTGCGCCCCAGTTCGCTAAGGGTCCAGGGCTGCCCGGGCCGTTCGTGGATCAGCTGAAGCGCCTTGCCGATGTGCGGGTCGGCAATTGCGTCTAGCCATCCGCCGTCGCCCGGACCAAGCGATTTGATCCAACTGCGCAGCACCTCGACGAAAAGCACTTCGGTAATCCGCGAGAGTACAGCCTCCTGCCCGGGATGCTGAATCGCCGACTCGCCCACCATCCGCTGCAGGATCGTCTCGAGCCAATCGTGGTCTGGCCTCAAGTGCAAGATGGGCGGAAGCAGTTCTAACACGTTGTTTTGCGATGGGCGCGACAGGCTGAAATAGCCGCAGATCATCGTCGAAACCGGCTGTTGCGCGCAACCGCCCACGCTTACGTCCCGCGATTTCGTGCCTTGGCGCTTTTTGGACGCCGGCCACAAAACCGCGTGGATAGTGTCGGCATCCCGGCGTCCAAAAACCTGCACAACAACGGAAGTCGCCGTTCTTGTTCGATCACCTCGTTGCCGTGCGGGCGGGCGCCTGGCTGCGCTGGTCGTTCGGGCAGCCCGGCTCGCCGCAATCCTTCTTCATATCGCGAGAGGTCTTCGGCATGCCGATAAGGGCCCAGCACGTCCTTGAGATTGGAAACACGTAGCGCGGGACTCAGTTGCCGCAGCCGGGCCACTGCCTTATGTGCTTGCTCCGACCGTCCGGCCATTGCATGCGGCGTAAATACGTAATCCCGGAACAAAGTCCGGATTTTCCCACGAGGCCATTGCAGCCTAGGATGCCGCTTCGTCATAGTGGCCCAGGAAGAAATGGGCATGCGTGGCCCCGTTTTGCATACCTATCGCCTGCGGATGAAGTGGGCTGAGACGCATGGCACGCGCGAAGCGCTCGATCGCCGATTCCGGCCCTCCTAACCAGATGATCACCCAAGCCGCGAAGCTACGCCTCAGCCAAATTGGAATTGAGCGCAAGCGCGCGATCGATTAGGCCGGCGGCTACCTCAAGATCGCAAACAACATAGGCTAACGCCCACGCGCTAGCGGCCATCGTGATCGCGTCATCCTTGCCCAACTCGACCGCGAGCCTCCTCGCTTCCCAATCGCGTTCGATGGATCTGAGATCCAGCCACTGGCCTTCGCTAGAGCGTAGCAAGAGGCGGCATGACCGTAGGCAGACGCAAAATCCGGATCGAACTTGATCGCACTGCTGAAGAGGCGCAATGCCTCGTCGTTCGCGGGAAATCTTCCTCTTGGCGCTCGGCACGGTTCTCGTCGAGGTGCCGGCGGCGTTCGCCGCCTTTGTATTCTTGAGCCACTAGCACGTGCGGGGCGCCCGGTTGGCGCCGTCGCTAACGGCCCGCAGAGGCTCGATGATTCGTTTCCGGCGTGCCCGCACAGTGAGGGCCGCAATCACCGCAAACGCATGACCAACGCGATCAAAGCTTCCGCTGCTTGCTACGGCTGTAACCCAATTCTCGCCGGCAGAAATCAAGTCGCAACGCGCAGCCACGAAAATCTGCGCATTACCCGACGATCGGGAGATTCTCACAGCGATTCTCACACAGCGCAAGGAAACAGAACTATGACGAAAAATCTCGCCTTAGCCGCATCGATAATGATGCTGGTTGCTATCTCAGGACAGGCTTTTGCGGGCACGGCCGCACCGAAGGCGCGGTATTGGCCCAAAGCGACCGCCCCCTCAGACCGGCAAGCGGTCTCCGCCTTCAGTGCTTACGATCGAGCCGTCGCGACAGAGACGGTCGAGCCCAATGCGCACCGTTATTATGGCGGACCGAAATCGAACTATTGACGTTTGATGTTCTCGACATGGCTCTCGCCAGTAATAGCCGGATTTACCGGCCCTGAAACGGCCGTGTAGCGAAAGCCTGGCCAAATTTCAGCAGGCTCGATCGCGTGGAAGCGCGAGGGCGAACGAAGATGAAGAGGAAACGACCATGATGATGACAGGAGGAGCCCTCGCTCCGTTGCTCACAATTTCTCCGGACAAGGATACGAGCCTTGCCCCGGCTGATGACGACCCAGGCATGGCGGCGCAGCCACCACGCGCCGACGCCTGCCCTCCGAACCCCGACTCGTGCACGGCGCCGACGGCCACGATCCGTCACGCATTGCGCTCCCTTGCCAGCGAAAGCGGACCCGGCGAAGGGCTCAATCGGGTGAGACGGCTTCGACCGATGGTGGCGCAGGCGCATGACATCCTGCGCGAACGGTTCGAATCAGGCGGCTCGGCCGAGGAATATCTGCGGGGCCGGGCGCGACTTGCGGACAGCGTGGTGATCGGCCTGCTCCACATTGCATCGATATCGAGCGGAATGCGCCATGGGAGCATGGTCGCCCCACTCGCCGCGATTGCGACAGGCGGCTACGGGCGAAGAGAACTGGCCCCCGGCTCCGACCTCGACTTGCTCTTTCTCCTCCCCGAAAGCAGCTCATCCTGCGCCGAAGCTGTCGCGCCGGCGACACGAGCGTGCATCGGCGCCGTGGTAACCTGCCTCTGGGATTTTGGCTTCGTGCTGGATCATGCGGCGCGGTCGGTCCAGGAGTGCCTCGAGCTTGCCAGGGACAATTCCACCGTGCTTGCCGGCCTGGTTGATCGGCGGCACCTGTGGGGCTGTCAGGGCCTGTTCGCTGCCCTGGATGCCGAGCTTGCGGCGCGTTTCGCCGGACCCGACGCGGGATTCTGGCGGGACGCGGTCGGCAACGCTCTGTCGCCCACTCGTCGCCATGCACCACACGACGCGCACGCTTTAGAGGACCAGCCCGACGTGAAGCGAGGCCCCGGTGGCCTCAGAGACTTGCAGCGCGCACTCTGGGCCAACGCCTGCGCCTCGGGGCGCTCCATGCCGCTCAAGCCGTCCCGGCTGGTCCAGGCGCACCGCTTCCTGTGGCAGGTGCGGTGTCATTTGCACTTGCTCGCAGGTCGGGCCGAAGACCGTCTCAGCAGGTCGCTCCAACCTGCCATCGCGCGCCGGCTCGGCCTGCCGGACTCGCGCGGACCGGCTGCGCGTCCGCTGCTCGATCTCTTTCGATATCACGCCCGCAATATCGTCGCTGCCATCGAGTCTGCACCGCGGCCATCGGCAAGGCTGCTCTCGAACAGTCACTGAGATATCGCGGCGACGAAGCAAACATGACGCGACAGCAGCGGCCTGCGTTACGGCTGTAATCGCTTTGCTCGCACCGGAAACAATGCCGTAGCGGACCAGGCGTAAGCCGCGCCCCCATTGATTAGCGGAGATTCCGCGCGCGTCCTCGAAGCGCACCCCCGCAACCGCGCCATTGTCTGGCGAGGCGGTCAGCTCCGTCACGCGCGTTGGCGGTCTGAACTCGATATTCCGCTCCCGTTCAACTCGGCGACGGCAGATGCGCTCGAGCGCGGGGCGCGACAGGCTGAATTGATCGAAGGCGAGGTCGCGTTGCGGGAAAGGATCGAAGCCCGGCGCCTCGAGGCGCAGGTCGCGCCGAACGCGCATCCGAACGGCGCCCGCCTCGACGAGATCGAGTTCGAGATCTAACTAGCCAAGGGCTCCGCCCTTGATATCCCTTGCGCCTGAGCGTGACGAGGGTGCTGTAGACCATCGCTGGGTATCATGGGGAGGCATGTTTTAGACACCAGAAATTGCCTCTACGATCCCGTTGCTAAGACATTAATATTAGCCGGGAGCTGGCGATGAACTCCTTCTACGAGCACCACAAAGACAGCATCAATTGGCATTATCGTTGTTTTGACAGGATTTTGCTGAACGGGTTGATTCAACCGTTCCAGCAGCCCGAGCGGGTCGTCGGCTTTTTCAATACCTATCGCCAGCTATACCCGGTGACCCGAGAAACACTGCGCGGCATCGCCGATCAGTTTCAACGCTGGGTGACAGAGCGGGCCGAGAAGCGCAAGATCCCGATTGTCGAAGCGCCGAAGGGCCGTCGTGACGAATTTATCGACCCGTATTTCGAACGGGCCAAGCCTGATGCCGTCGTGGCCATCCTCAAGGCGCGAGAACCGGCGCGGATCATGATTGCCATCGGCGACAAGGTCGCAAACCGATGGCACCTCCAGTTCGCGCAGCGCTGGGTCATTCAATACAACTTTTACATCAATGACCGGAATTGGGGACGGATGTTCGTGCGGGTCTGCCCGTACCTTCCATTCTCCGCCCGTATCTGTCTCAATCAGCACCATTGGTTGGCCAACCGCATGCGCCAGCACGGCATCGGATTTAAGCAAGCCGCCAATGCCTTCTTGAAATGCGCAGTTCCTGATCGCTTGCAAGAGCTCGCCAACTCGCTCACCCCTCGGGATCTGGTGACCTGCGGTCAAAAATGGCTGGCGCACCTCACGCCCTTCTTCACCGCAAGAGAACGCGAGCACGCCGGCTGCCAGCACCGGCTGTTCTTCTCGCAAGTCGAATATTGCGACAACCTCATCTTCCATCGCCGCGCGGCACTGGATAATCTTGGCCAACGCCTGCTCGATGCCAATCGAACAATCGGTCAGCCGAATAAGATCACCGTGATCTTCGGTCGCAAGGTCACCAAGCAATATCGGGGCAAGCTGCAAACCGAGATCGAGGACATGAACCTTCCAAATCCGGTGGTTCGCAGCCACTATCGCAACGGCTTCATCAAGCAATACGTTCGTGATCACATCATCCTGCGGACCGAGGCCGCGAGCAACAACGTCAACGATTACGGCGTCAACAAAGCCGTCGAAAATCTGCCTGCTCTCCAAAAATCTCTGTCGGATATCAACGATAACTACCTCAACGTCCAGCAAGACATTCTGGAAACCTTCGTTGATCGCGGTCAGTTGCGAAAGCTCGCGGAGCCGACCATCACATCGACCGGAAAGCGCATTCCTGGCCTCAAGCTCGATCATCCTCGGCAACTTGCACTGATGCACGCGCTTGTACGCTTCGCACACGTCGCAGCCGACAATACATTCACAACTGCCGAAATCTATCCCGCCGTCATCAAGGCGCTTGGCTGCGTCCCCGACAGCTACACGCTCGCCTCGCTCCGCTATGATCTATCAAAACTCCGTGCCAAAGGTCTTGTTGCCAAGCTCCCGAACTCTCGACGCTATCAACTCCTTCCGCAGGGATACTCGATCTGCCTCATCTTCCTGAAGCTCTTCGAACGGGTCTATGCCCCACTCACGGCAGGTCTCCTCAGCCCCTTCAAAGCTGATAAAAGGCTCGAATCTCAGAGGCGGTCTCAACTCGATCGCCTCTATCAGCGCGTCATCGACGATCTCGATACCCTCGTCCAAGCCGTCGGCTTAAAGCCGCGTGATCCTCAAACGAGAACAAATTCCCCGCTACAGGCACGATAACGGTCTAATTTAGCGGTGGTGGGATCACCCTTGGAAGCTTATTCACAGTCGGCCTTTCCCTTCTGGTCTGCCCAATTAATTGGACGTATTCGGTGTCGGCCACCATTAGTAGCAGAATGCACTTTGACGCCGCCATCTCGGTCGCATGAGAAAGCGGCGTTCGTTTCAGCCCCAACACGATTTACTTCGAGCGAAAGAATTGGGCGAGTCAGACGGTCGTGGCCGGCAAACTATCTTAGGTGAGCTCGCGATTTTGGGTGGAATGAGCAGGCGCGAATGCTGGCTCACCAGCGGCTCCTCGCATGACATCGGCCAGCAGGGCATAGGCGCATGACCAGGCCACCTTCACCTCAGGTGTACAGGCGGATCCTAGCCCTTGCTCGAGCGTCCATAGCAGAGCCGCACCTACCGTATCATAATGGGCGTCCGTGACTCCGTTGTGCATGGCGTCGGCCCAGATCTGCAATCGTCGGAACAAGCGCCTCCAGACGATCGAGCCCCTGCACGACCATCGTCAGTGCCTGGATTAACTTCCGGCGCTGGTCTGCCAGGTCGATCGTCTTGAAGAGTGACCGCGTTGTTGGATCAATCTCGAAAAGCCGATCGTAGAACAGGCGCGTTGCGGCGTCTGCCATCGGCGCCAATTTCAGCCAAGTCTCTTTCACAAGTGCTTTCTGTTCAGGGTACATTAGGTGCTCCAACACAGTTCAAGTTTGATGCGGAGAATTTGTCGGCTATCCGCTACGGCATTATCTCTGGCGCGAGAAATGGGATTACCGTTGTAGTCCCGGCCGCCGCACTTTTGTTATGCTTGAAAAGATCGAACACCATCGCGCACCGATCTACGATTGCAGCCGTACTCCTACGGAGTTCGTCAGGCAGCGTGACAAGGCGCCGGCTAGGTCCGCAGCGGTCAGCGGATGATGGACCACTTCGGAAACGCCGGAAGCTGCCAGCAGCGGCGCCTCCAGATCCCGCGTCGAGGATGTCGCCAGGATGATTGGCAGGTTGGGAGCTATACCCCGCAACGCCGTCGCGAAATCGAGGGCGAATCGCGATCCGGGTTGGTGACACACGAGCGCCGCGTCGAAGCGTGCGCGCTCCGCACAGGCCTGCACGGCCTCCTGCGGCCCGCTGAAGCCGACTCCCTCGTAGCCGAGTGCCGCCAGAATTTCCTCGTGCCGCAGCAGGCGCTCGCGGTCGGTCTCAAGCACCAGCACGGTCTCACCGATGCCGCGACCAGCGGAACCGGATGCACGCTGAATGGATATCGGCGCGAGGCACGGGACGGATGGAAGCCATATGTCGAAACGTGTTCCGGCCCCTGGGGCGCTTTGCACTTCCAACGTGCCATTGTGCTCCAAAACAATCTCGCGTGCGGTGGCAAGCCCAAAACCATTGCCGTTTAGGCGCGTCGTAAAGAATGGTTCGAAAATCCGCGACAGCGTGGCCTCGTCCATGCCGCGTCCCGAATCTGAAATCGAGACCACGACGAAGCGACCAGGATTGATCCCGATCCGGCCAATCATCGCCGTATCGGTCATCTCCCGTGTCTCGATCTGAATCTCGATGACACCAGGCTTGTCCATCGCCTGGGCGGCATTGTTGCAGATGTTCAGGATTACCTGCTGCAATTGCGCGGGCTCCGCCGAAACGACCGCCGTCTCGGACGTTTCGCTCACCGCGATTTCGATATGGGCAGGCAACGATGGCGCGAGTAGCGACCTCGCTTCCGCGACCAACGTCTTGACGCAGACGGGTCCCCGCCTCCCCTCGCGGCGACGTCCGAAGGTAAGAATCTGATCGACGAGATCCCGCGCCCGCTCCGCGCCTCGCCGGATCGCATCCAGATTGCGCCGCGATCTGGCATTTGAAGCGAGATGTTCTTCCGCCATCTCGGTATGGCCGAGAATGCCGCCCAAAATATTGTTGAAGTTATGGGCAATACCACTGCTGAACGTGCCCACTGTTTCCATGCGACGGGCCCGCTGCAGGTGTGTCTCTAGCCTCGCGCGTTCCTTCTCCATGGTATGCCGCTCCAGCGCATACACGATCGTATCAAGCGCCATTCGGAGCAGACTGAGTTCGCCGGCGGCGGTGATACGACAGGCCCGACCAATCGCGCCGAACCCCAGGGCGACAGTGGCACCGTCCTTGGTGACGCTCGTAGCGCACGCCCATCCGCCCAGACCAAGCGCGACACAGGCCTCCTTGTTCTCGCCGATCGGCAGGCGGTCGACGCGCGGAACATAGATAATTCCATCGGCGGACGGCTCAAACCGGGCCGTCAGCGCCATCGCGCGCCCCGGCCAGTCCGGTGGAGAACTTAGGTCCGGTCTGCACCAGACGTGCTGCCGCGGCGCGGCACCGCTCGACACAAAATACGCACGGTCGCAGCCGATGCACTCAGCCATATCGGCGAGAGCCTGAGCGATCCCGGCATCGATAGTTTGCGGCTGTGCGTTGATGAAACGCATCGAGATCCCAGCGATCACGTGCTCGAACGCGGCACGCCGCCGCAGGGCAATCGCGCGTGCCCGCAATTGCAGCCCGAGATACACCAGCGCACCGAGCAGCAGCAGTGACGTGGCGTAAAGCAGAAGACGGTACTGGCCTGCCGAAGCCCGCGCGGCGAACTGACGCTTGATGATCAACGCACGCACGGCATCCTGCTCTCGGGTAGTCGCCGTGGCGATCAGCGCCTTCAACGCGGCGTCGGTTGCCGGCAAAAGGTCATGCAGCAACCCACCATGCGCGATCGCCTCCTGTATCGAGGCGGTGTCGCCACCGGTATCTTGCAATTGCGCCAGTTGTTCCAATCGATCCTTGACGTCGCGAGCGGCGGCCGGCGACGTGTCAAGCGTGAGGTGCAGCATGACGGCCGACAGCATGGTGGCGGCTGCGACGACCGGCGTGTGGTCCGAGGCGGCGAGACGGGCGCTGAATATGCCAAAATAGAGGAAGGAGTTTCGCAGCAGCGCGTTCCTGCTCTTGAACTGTTCGATAAGACTTTGCTGCCGATTCGCACCCGCGGCCAGAACGGCGATTGCGGCCCCCTCCTCTGTGTCTGAACCGGCGGCCTCACGCAACTGATGGACGGAGTCATCGTATGCGTCGGTCAGGCGCGCCAGCTCATCGTAGTTTCGCGACAAACCCGCGCGTGCAGTCAATACCTCGCGATTCAAGGCGCGCTCGAGTCTGGAAAAATGGTCGAGTGCCTCGAGCTGCTGGTCAAAGCGCGTCGAGTTGAAGTTCAACCCGCTTAGCAATAGCCAGGTCAACAACAGAAGCAAGAATGACACAAAAACCACTACGGGCGTCATTCTCATGGTGCAGCTCCGACCTGCGCGCCGCGATATTTTCCGGTCAAGGTTCCCAGATAGGCGACGATCGCCTTGACCTGCTCGTCCGTCAGCGTCGAGTTCAGCTGCGCCATGCCCATTTTTCGAACGGCGTCATCGAGGGTCTCGGCGCTGCCGTCATGAAAATAGGGCGGCGTCGTGGCGACGTTGCGCAGGCTGGGCACGCGCAAGACTTCCGGCTTCGGCGATCCGAGCGGGTGGAAAATTCCGTGCCGCTGGAAAAGATTGCCGCCTATGTTCACGCCCTGGTGACAGGAAACGCAACCCAAGGATTTGAACAGCCTATACCCGTCCTGCTCTTGGGCCGACAGAGCCGCGGCATCTCCCGTTAGCCAGCTGTCGAACCGGCTACCCGGCGTTATCAAGGTTCGTTGGAAGCTTGCGAGGGCATCGACGACATTCTTGGCGTCGGGGCCACCGCCGTAGACGGTCGTGAACTCCCGGCGCAGACCGGGATCCGTGCCGAGCTTTTCCGCGATTTCGGAGATGTTGGCGCCCATGATCTGGGGGTTTTCCAACGAGGCTTTGACGTCCGACTCGATGCTGCGGATCTTTCCTTCCCAACCGAAGCGGAAGCTGAGCGCGGCGTTGAACACGGTCGGCGTGTTGAGCGGAACGCTTGAGCCGTCGAGGCCGGCGTCGTAGCTCAGCTTGGTTGCGCCGTTGGTCCCAAGATCGTGGCACGACGAGCAACTGCGCGAGTTATCGCGAGACAGGCGAGGATCGCCGAACAGACGCTCGCCAAGCCTGACCTTCAAGGGATCGATCTGGGGAGGCTTGGGAACGGGAGTGATCGGCTCTTCGGAGAAGATGCTGTTCGCTTCAGGCGGCTGCTCGAGCGGTTGCTGTGCCGCCGACGAAAGTAACAGGCCGCCCAGGATCAAGACGCAAGTCATCGTGATCCAGCGCCAACGATGGGCGGGCCGATCAATTTTCCCTTTGCCGCGCATGGTCAAGTGAGGCGAAGCGTCTCTGCGCGGCATGCCTGGCGATTTCGGGTCAACGCAATCATACTCCCTCCGTTCAGATTTGGCCCCCGTCCGTGCCCGGCATGTGGGGATTGTTGGCAGATTGTGAAGCTCACGCGGACGCAGCCCCCTGCTGCGCATCGGCCAGGTCCATGACCTTGCCACTGGCTGGATCAGTAATCCCGGCCATCACGCACGATCTGGGATCGATGGGGAATTCCCGCAGCGTCCGGTCGTCGTATTGCGCCGGGGCAGCTACCGCCTTTTTGATCTCCCGCTCGCGACGCCACTTTGCCCACGGGGATGGCGCGCCAGATCATGGCCAGCCAACTAGGGTGGACAAATCGGTATCGGTCGACCTCGCGCGCAGGAGATGCGAAGCCATCTCGGGTGGATGGCATCCGGGTTCCAAACGCAGTTCGATCGATTGCGTCTTCTCGCTCAAGTATCGTTGTCTCGGCGCGCGCGGCCGGCGAAACGAGCGAAATAGATTTCCGTCGTTCGCTCCGGGCGAGCTTCTGGCGCTGCCGAGCATCAACCTCGCTGGCGATTGCCGTTACCGCAGTTGTTGCAACCCAGTGCAACGAAGCACCATAGAGGGCAAACCCTTCGAGGAAAAACCAAAGCACCGACTGCCAGATCGTGTCGGCCCGGCCCGTTGCAGGCCTGGTGGCCGGAAGCGATTTCGCGCCGGTTTCGGAAGACTCCGGAATCTGCTTCGATCTTTCGGGCAGAAAGCCGCGCCCATCGCGCGCGCCAATGCGCAACGCATGTTCTGGAACGCCGTACCGCCTGAGGATAGCGTTCGCCGACTGAGATGAATTCGACATCAGATTCTCCGGCAAGCTGCTTGTGAAGGAAGGCTGTTTGCGGGTTCGACCCGTGTGTCGAGCGCCGCTGCCGAGGTTGTGCAGGACGCGGCGATCGCCGGCCTGGCGAGCACGTGGACAAACCATCGCATGGTCAGCCTCGAATGCCGCCCAATGACGGTGAGCTTCGCTGGCCGCGCGGCGCCGACGGCGGCGCTGGCAAGCGGCCCGATGCCGCCGGCTCGCGCGGGCCCGATGGCGGCAATGGAAAGAACTGGCGCTTCAGCATGGGATTCTCCGTTAACTGATACGGTGACTCTGATGGCCGCCAGTTACGCGATCATCACCTGCGCAGACAATTCGGTTACAACCGTAACCGCGCGCTGCCACATTTCGATCCCGCTCAGAACGGTTCGACCGGCAATGCGAAAACATAGCCTATGCCGCGCTCGGTCCGGATCACGCGCGGCGCGCCCGGATCAACCTCGAGCTTGCGCCGTAGCCGCAACACCTGGACATCGATGCTCCGGTCAAAAACATCTTCGTGGACACGGGTTGCCTGTAGCAGGTGTTCGCGGGTCAGCGCGCGCTGCGGCGCTTCGAGAAAGGCCAGCAGCAAGGCATAATCGCCCTTGCTCAGGGGAACCGGCGCACCATTGGCGTCTATCAGCTTGCGGCCACGCCGTTCGAGCGTCCAGCCGTTGAAGCGGTAGCCGCCGCGCTCGGGATCAGAGGCGCGCGCGGCACGTCCCATCTCCTGACGCCGCAACACCGCGCGGACCCTCGCAAAAAGCTCTCTCAGACTGAACGGCTTGATGATGTAATCGTCGGCGCCCAGCTCAAGGCCGACAATGCGATCGATTTCGTCGGGTCTGTGCCCGGTGGTGATGATGACAGGCACATCGGAATTCGAACGGATTTCCCGCAGCAGATCGAGCCCATCGTCCTGACCGAGGCGAAGATCGAGAATGATCAGGCTGGGCCGTGTTCTCTCAAGATGGCGGTGCAATTCAGCTCGATTGGATGCAGCCCTGGTCGGCACACTGTGCTCTTCCAGATAACTGATCACCATCTGCCGTAACGTGGGATCGTCATCAACAACGATGATATGACCGACGTCTGCTAACATAATTGATCTCTTGAATTGGGCCGCCACCAACGGAGACGCGGAGCGAAGCAGAAAGGACGCACCTTGCTGATTTCGCCGGCAAGTGCAGCCATATGAAACATGCCAGAATGGGCGGTGGCCGCGCTGCTCGCGAGGAAGCCGCGTCGACTTGAGAGCGAAGCTACGGCCATCATCATTCTCCCTGGTACAGACTCTGTGTGCAGTCGGTGTCTATCGCCGAAATTGAAAGTGCGCCTGATTGCCGAAGCCGCAGTCGAGTGCGATTTGGCCTAACGGCTCAGTCGTTGTCAGCATGAGCTCTCGTGCTCGCTCCAGCCTTAGTTGGATGATGTACTCGTGCGGGCTGGTGCCGAAAGTTTGCTTGAACGCCCGGCAGAAATAGCTCACGCTCAAAGGAAGCTGCTGCACCAGCTCATCTACTTGTACCGGATGTTGGAGATGTTCTCAGATACTGTTCGATCTTGCGCTTCTGCCACGGCAGCAAGCCGCCTCGAACTCTCGACGACTGAGAGAAACCCGTGAAACGAGAAGTGTGACCAACCACAAAGCGGCATCGCGTGCGCCTTCCGGATTTTCGGTTGCCAAGCAACATATGTCTGGAGCATTTTAATCGCTTCGGGAGAAAGCTCTGTCTCTAGGGTGCGCTCTGACTGTGAGCTTGAACGGCCCGAAATGGAGTCGCCATGGGGGATCCGTTTCAGCCGATGATCTCCGACCATGTACAACTAAGCCAGCAAGACTGCCCATTCTAGCGAGCGGGTCCTTAGCGGTATCCCTACTCCGGCTGGTCATTTCGTCTCTTTCGGTAAGAACGAGTAACCAAGAGGCGCATCTCCGGCTTGGAATCGTGCTGGCCTTGCCCAATGCATTCTTTTGCCTTCCGCTTTGTAGGGGAAGATGCGAGGAATTGCCTGTTATCGCCTGTTATCGCTTGTTATTTGTTACGATCACCGGTCGCTCAAATACGTTGCCCTGAACGGTACCCCGCTATGACCGCGGAACTCGCGCCTAATTTAAGATGGTGCTACGATGGAAGACGCCATGATTGAGCCGGCGACCCAGACCAGAGAGGTCATCTCGTTTGGTCCTTTCAGCTTGGTCGCAAGCGAAAGACTTCTCACGAAAGAAGGGGCTCCCGTAGAATTGGGGGCACGGACACTCGACACTTTGATCGCTCTGGCGTCGCGCCCTAACGAAGTCGTTAGCAAAAGAGATCTGTTGGCTCGTGTCTGGCCCGATGTCACAGTAGAAGAAGGCAGTTTGCGATTGCAAATCGCGAAGCTGCGTAGGGCGCTGGGCGACGGAAGATACATCACCACCCTAGGCGGGCGAGGCTACAGCTTCGTGGCGCCGATCTCGCGATCGAACCACTCGGGCGATATCCACCTGTCGCGTGCCGCGAGTTTTCCGCACACCAACCTGCCCAGCCGCTTGATCCGAATGGTTGGGCGCGACGACGACGTTCTTGCACTTTCAAATCAGCTGACTTCAGATCGCTTCGTCACGATTGTAGGCGCTGGTGGGGTTGGCAAAACCACGGTTGCTGTCGCGGTTGCGCATGATCTGATTGAGCAGTTCGCGGGAGCGGCGCTCTTTTTCGATCTTGGAGAGCTAAGCGAGCCGAATCTCATGGCAACTTCCTTGGCCTCCATGCTCGGACTCTCCGTTCAGTCAGATGATGCAACGGCCAGTCTGATCGCCTATCTGCAGGACAAGCGTATCCTCTTGATACTCGATACGTGCGAGCACCTCATCGACGCAGTGGCAGAACTGGCGGCACGCATTTTCCACGCAGCGCCGCAAGTCCACATCCTGGCGACGAGCCGCGAGGCGCTTCGGGTGGAAGGTGAGCACATCTATAAATTGGCGCCGCTCCACTGTCCGCCGGACGCTCCAGGGCTAACCTTGGCGACTGTTCAGACGTATCCCGCGATCCAACTGTTCGTGGAGCGTGCGGCGGCGAGCGGCGCTCGCTTGGACCTCGGCGATGCGGACGCAGAGATCGTGGCGCGCATCTGCAGAAAGCTTGATGGCGTGGCACTAGCGATTGAGTTGGCAGCCGGGCGAGTTCAGGCGTACGGCCTTCAGAAAACCGCCGCGCTCCTCGATCAAAGCCTATCCATCCTATGGCCTGGGCAGCGCACCGCGCCGCCCCGCCAAAAGACCCTGCACGCTACGCTGGATTGGAGTTACAAGCTCCTGTCTGACGCTGAGCGAGCGGTGCTTCGACGGCTCGCCATATTCGTCGGAGACTTCACTATGGAAGCGGCGCTGTCAGTTGTGACGAGGGCGACCATCGATCACGCTGTCGTCCTGGCTGCCGCCGACAGCCTCGTCGCCAAATCCTTGCTCGCGACGCGCCCGTTGGGGGAAGTGATGCGCTATCGGCTCTTGGACACCACGCGCGCTTATGCCCTCGACATCAAACTCGACGACGCTGAGCTCGCCGATCTGGCGGCACGCCACGCGGTCTTCTACCAGCGCTGGCTGGAGCAGACCGGGGCCGAGTGGCTGACCCCGTCGACTGCGGCGAAGCGGGCACCCCACCTCGCCGGTATTGGCAATGTCCGCGCGGCATTGGAGTGGTGCTTTGGCGTGAACGGCAATGCTGAAATCGGCGTCCGACTTGCCGCGGCGGCCGCGCCTGCCTTTCTGGCAATGTCTCTGCTGACCGAATGTCACCGGTGGTCGGAGCGGGCGATCCTCGCTCTCGACGAGGCCACTCGCGGGGGACTTGAGGAGATGCGTCTCCAGGCGGCATTGGGGATGTCCTTGATGTTTACCGGCGGCCAGAGCGAAGCGGCGCGTGCCGCCTTGAACAGAGGCCTCTCGATTGCTGAGGCATGTGAGGACCGTCTCAACCAACTGCAGCTGCTTTGCCAGCTAAACATGTTCCACCACCGGCGGGGGGATTTCAAAATCTCCTTGCATTACGCAAAGCGCAGCGTGGCGGTTGCCGGAACCATTGCGTCTCCGGCTGCGATCGCGCTCGCCCATTCTCAAATGGGCATTTCACTCATCTATATGGGAGACCTTGGCGGCGCCCGTGCGGAGCTTGAGGCATGCTTGCAAAATGGGCCGGGCCCCCTGCGGACCAGCACGATCTTTCACGGCTTCCATTACTACATTGGTGCAAGTGGTTACCTGGCCAGGAATCTGTGGTTGCAAGGCTATCCGGCCCAGGCGGCGGAACGCGCGCGCCTCACCGTCAAGGATGCTGCATGCATAGACAATCCGGTCACACTGTCGATCGCCTTGATCTGGGCTATCTCGGTGTTCCTTTGGATTGGCGATCTTCCGAGCGCAGAAGAGCACGTAGACTGGTCCATTTCCCACGCCAGATCCCATTCGCTGGCGCCGTATCTCGCGGCCGCGCATGGATTCGGGGCGGAGCTGGCCATCCGCAAGGGCGACGCAAGCGGTGGGGTTGAGACGCTGCGGACAAGCATGGAAAAGCTCCGCGCGGCACGTTACGAATTGCTGATGACGGCGTTCAACATTTCCCTCGTTCAGGCACTTACCGCAAACGGCCGATGCCCCGAAGGCTTTGCGCTGGTCGACGAATTGATCAAAGGGGTGGAGACAAATGGCGATCTTTCGTACATGCCAGAATTGCTGCGCGTGAAAGGCAACCTCTTTCTTTCGAAGCCAGAGCCTAGCATCGAAAATGCAGAAGACTGCTTCATGAAGTCGCTCGAAGAGAGCCGGCGTCAGGGCGCCCGGTCATGGGAACTGCGCACGGCCATAGATCTGGCTGCACTCTGGGCCGGTCGTGGAAAGCCCGAACAAGGCCTCACCTTCCTACAGCGGGTGTACGAGCAGTTCACGGAGGGCTTTGATACGGCAGACCTGAAGGCGGCTCGGCGTCTGATAAAGACTTTGGGCTAGTTTCTGCTTCGCGCCGGTGTTTTACACGATTGTTCAGAGAGTCAAGTTCACGCACTCTGCAGCTAAAGTGGATGCAGTCTTATTGGACGGAGTACAGTTGTGCCTGTCGCGAATCAAATCCGGACATAGTGGTGGTGTTTCGCCTGTCGGAAATTAAACACGCAGGATGGTAGAGACGAGCCTTGAAGCGGTAGCCCTTTGCGGAGCCTCGCTGTTATCTGACGCTTTCGCGCCAGTGCCCTCACCGAGCGAGCGTGGCTTCTTGAACTCGTCTCCCCAAGCAGAACCCAGCGTGCAGATTTCCTGCACTGGGCTCCCCAGATGACTTTTGCGAAGACCTCCGTTTCAGACCGCTGGATGCCACGTGCGAGGTGGATTTGGTTTTCTGAATAACTTCAGCGCAACCGGCTGAAGCAATCAGCGCTCTGCCGCCCCGTGGCGGCGGCGACTACGCCCTCATCGTCGCTAACCGTAATCAAGTTTTACGATTTTACTTAGCGTTTGCTGCTTCCGCCCTCCGTTGCTCGGCCATGTGACTCAAATACGACAGGATTGGCCCGAGTTCCTCATCGCTCAGGTCCTCTTCGGCAAAGCTGGGCATCCGCTGCTCGGGCCAAACCCGAACCGAGCGCGGATCTCGAATCAGCGCGCGCAAACCGGCATCGGTGACGGACGAGATCATAGAATAGTGGACGGCCAAGGTCGCTGGCGGCGCAATGAATCTTGCGAACTACCTCCATTCCAGCTCGACTTGCGATGTCCAGTGTCACCGGTCACTGCAGCTAGTCCAGGCTATTGCAGTTCGTTAGAAGATCCGAAGGATGCGGCGATGGAGTGAGTGACCTTAGGCTCCGATGCGGAGCCAAACTCGCGGATGGCATTCTGAACGAACGTCATCGTGGCCGCGGTCGGGATGCGAGATGGTGTCCCGGCCAACCGCGCTGGTGCGACGCTCAAGCCCTACGATTTGGCCGTGAAGGCGATCATTGCGCGGCAGGACGATGCGGCAACTGTTCAAAAGCGGCAGCAGATCGCGGAACAATTCACTCTTGGTCTGCTTGGCCGGCGTATCGGTCGCCGGTCACATGGCTGACACGATAGGATTTCAGCAGCGTCGCGAAGTCATCGACCACCGCATCAGGAGTGAACGGCGGGCGGGCCTCGCGAATTGCATCGATGATAATCCGGTCCTCGGACTTGTGCGAGATGGCCAGCGCGAAGCTGTCATCGGAGCCGCCGCTCGGATCAGTGAAAGCTCGTAAAAGTTGTTTGCGGCCGGCAGCATCTCGCGATAGTCGCCAGTGCAGGCTTCGACGATTTCGAGTGCCACGAAGCCCTCGACGTCAGTGCGGAACTGCGCGAGATACTCCGCCGTCGCGCGGGCGCGGTCCTTCTCCAGCGCGCGCTGCGGCAATGACGGATTGAGGTCCGGGTCGCGCCGTGCGCCACGAGGATGAGCGGATCGCCATCTGCGCCGTAGTGGCTTCTGAATACATCCCACAGCGCCCCGCGACGTGCGTGGGGCGAGGAGGCGAGGATCAGCGGACCACCGGTCGTCGCCAGTCCGGGCTCAACGGCGTTCAGGATCTCGACGTCCGGGTTGGCGTAGACCGTGTCGAAGTACCAGAAGGCCAACTCGTCGGTGATGACGGCAATGTACGTGGGGCCACGCAGCTTGCGGAAAAACGCCGCGCGGACTTCCAAGGTGATGCCGGACTCATGCGCCGCAGCAAACAGCATTATTCGATCACCTCATCAGCGCGAAGGAGTAACGGGGTCGGCACGGTGAGGCCGAGCGCCTTGGCAATCTTCATGTTGATCACTAGCTGGAATTTGGTCGGCTGCTCGACCGGTAGATCAGCAGGCTTGCTGCCTTTAAGAAGCTTATCGATGTAGCCGCCTGCACGGCGGTACAGATTGGCTATATCGGCGTCGTAGACGACCTTCCTTATGGGCTGGCGTACTCGTACGAAGAAGCGGTCAGCTTCCTGCGTGAAGTCGGAGCGCTGCGGTGAGCGCCTCCGGCGCCGAAGCCGACGCGCCGACGAAGCTGTCGGCCACCGGGCAGGACGTTGCCGATCGGTCACGGCAACTGCGTCATTATCGCCGCTGGCAACGCCAGCAGATCAAGCTGCATCTGGCGCAACCATACGACGCTGGCTGCTCGAAGCCGGGATGGCGGCACGGCAAGCCGCATTATTGGTGATCTCGGGGCGGATCATCACGCTGCGGCTGATGAACGGTTACCCGCCGATCGACGATGCGCTGCCAGGCGAGCCGGATACCGTATTTCAGGAGGTACGAGGGATCTTGAACGTCCTGTGAGGCGTCCGTCGATCGATGGCGCCCGGCTGGCGTTTTCGCCGCGCGCCGCCTACGTTGCCCGGCCATGACAAGACCTCGGCCGAACCTATTCGCCATCAGCTGCATCTGCGATCGATGGTTCGCCATCTGGCCGAGCCGCGTGCCGCATGGCCGGGGATTCGACCGACGCGAGATGTTGCCTCGCGAGCGCCTGCATCTCGGTGACGAACGCCCCAAGCCGCCCGTCCTGGTCAACCGCAACCGCCCGCGGCGGGCTTTGCGTGCCGTCTGCCCGGCGCAGTGACACCTGCATCGATCCATCGGGCATGATCGTGAGGATCAGTTGCGCCTGGGCGGGAGGTGTCATAGGGCGATCTCCCGCAACGGAACCACCGCGCCGGTCGCCTCAGCCTCACCTTCCAGGAAGGTGGCCCACGCCGCCATCAGCCGTCGGCGCTTGTCGAGATATGACCCGCGGTGGTATGGCGCGGCCATGCCCTTCTTGGCGTGCGCCAAGGCCGCCTCGATCACTAGTCGCTCCCGTCATTGAAAATGACGGCAACTTCTGAATCTCTGTCGCCGCAAGGCAGCGATGGAGGTGATTCGTGGTCGGGAAAGAGATTGCCGTCAAGAAGTACGTAGTGCGGTTGAGCGCGGCAGAACACGCCCAACTCGACGAGTTGATCCGCAAAGGCAAGCGTTCCGCCCAGCTGCTGACGAAGGCCCGCATCCTGCTGAAGGCGGACGTATCGGAGCTCGGCGAAGGCTGGAGCGACAGCCGGATTGCCGCGGCGCTGGACACCAGCATCGCCACTATCGAGCGGACCAGGCGCCAGCTGGTCGAGGAGGGGTTCGAGGCGGTGTTGAGGCGCACATACAATCCCAATTCCGCCCGGCCGCGGATTTTCGACGGCGTAGCAGAAGCAAAATTGATCGCGCTGACCCTCTCTCCGGCCCCGGAGGGTTTCGCTCGTTGGAGCCTGCGCCTGCTCGAGGAGAAGGTCGTCGAACTGCACATTGTCGAGCGCGCCAGCGACAACACGATCGGGCGGACGCTAAAAAAAACATACTCAAACCGCATCGCAAGCAGCAATGGGTGATTCCGCCCGACGCCAACGCGGCGTTTGTCGCCACCATGGAAGACGTGCTGGAAGTCTATCAGCGACCGCACGATCCGCAGCGCCCGCTCGTGTGCCTTGACGAAACCTCCAAGCAGCTGATCATCGAGACGCGCGCGCCGATCCCCGCCAAACCGGGACAACCAGCGCGTCACGATTACGAATACGAACGCAATGGCGTCGCCAATCTGTTCATGGTGTTCGCGCCGCTGGAAGGCTGGCGGCATGTCAAGGTCACCGACCGCCACACCGCCATCGATTATGCCCACGTGCTCAGGGACTTGTCCGACACGCATTTTCCCGACGCGGCGAAAATCGTGCTGCTGCAGGATAATCTCAACACCCACAAGCCAGCCTCGCTCTATGAGGCCTTTCCCGCGCCCGAGGCGCGCCGGCTCGTCGAGCGCTTCGAATGGCACTACACGCCCAAGCACGGCAGTTGGCTCGATCTGGCCGAATCCGAACTCGGCGTTCTCGCCTCGCAATGTCTGGATCGCCGCATCGCCGACAAGCAAATCCTCGCCCGCGAAGTCGCCGCATGGCAGGACCACCGCAACAAGCGCCACGCCAAAGCCGACTGGCAATTCACAACTGCCAACGCCCGCGTCAAGCTGAAAAGACTGTACCCTCAGTTCGAGTGACTCGGGCGACTAGGGTGTCGAAGCTCATGACCTCCTCGGCCCACGTTTTGAACGTCGCCCTGAACCCGTGCGTGGTCGCTAAGCCCTTATAGCCCATGTCGTGGATCAGATAGCGCAGTGTCGAGTCGGCAAGCACGGTGCCCTTGACCGCGCCAGGAAACACGACGTCGTTTGCCGGATCGCGGAATCGCTTTACCCGGGCGAGCACGCTCAACGCTGCATCACTCAACGGCACGACATGCGGCCGGCCCATTTTGGTGTCAGGCACGCGCCACACCTTCTCAGTCAGATCGACGTGACTCCACCGCATTGGCTCGCTGTGCGCCTTGCCGCCGCCGCAGATATCGGCGACGCGCACGGCCGTGAGCACTACAAACTCCAGCGCCAACGTCTTGACGCTTTCCTGCTCGGCGCGCAGCAGGGTCATGAACTCGCCCAGTTGCTCGTAAGCCAGTGAAGCGCGGTGTTTAACCTCCTGGTCGGCGAACGACAGCGAGAATTCCAGCCGCTTGACCTCGAACGGATTGAATTCGTCTTTGCGCTTGCCCTCGGCGATCGCCCAGTTGACGGCACCTTCGAGGTGCTGACGGATTCGGTCCGCGGTTGGCCGGATTGTGTTCCAGATTGGCGACAGCGCCTGCTTGGCTTCGGCGAGTCCGATATCCGATATCGCCATGTCGCCGATGATTGGCCTAACATAACGCTTCATCCGCTTGCGGATCTCGGTCAGGATAGCGCTTGGTCTTCCAATCCACTTCCTTCACCGCGAGATAGGCCTCGACGGCTTCCATCACCGTGGGCGATGCCGCCGTGATCTGGCGGTTGGCTTTGCGCGCCGCGATCGGATCGATCCCATCTTCCACCTGGGCCATCGCGGCCTTGTGCAGCTCGCGGGCCTTGGCCAACGAAACCCGGACCCAAGGCCCATCAGCTTGCGCTTGCCATTGCGCTCGATGCGGCATTCCCAGGAGCGGCCGCCGCGCTCGCTGGCGATAGAAGTACAAGCCGCCGCCATCGTGCAGCCGGCCGGGACCGGTGAAGGCCTTCACCTCGGCGGCGGTGAGCTTGTGAATTGCGCGCGTGTCATCTCGTTCTCGCTTTCGTCTTGGGCGGCGTCGGTCATCCCGATCGTCATACCGTTTGGGGGGTTGTACAGTCTGTGCCTATTTGGGCCAGACTGCGCGCGTTCGCAAGCTAAATCGCGGGAAATGCAGATGATTAGCGCTTTTGCTTGTACAGTCTGTGACAGTCTGAAACAGTCACCTGAGTTACCCGCGGTCTCGTGTGCAAGATGCACAAAGAAAAGCGCACACGAGCATACAGGTTCAGCGGAGGCAGTCCGGCATTCCCTGCGCAATGGGTTACGGCTTATGCCGCGCTCTCCCCGGCGACGAATTCGTTCTTGTCACCGTCGCTGCCGGCTTGAGGCTGAAACGATCCGGTTGGATCGCGTCAGCCACCGACAGCTTGGCACCAGCAACGGGTGTCGGGACCACACGGTTTTGCCGTACGCGCATAGCGTCGTTCGTCCTGCGCGCCGTGAACCGCTCACAAGCCGTAAGGCTTGCCCTGCGATCACCTTGCGCGCCGACGCTATCGCGTCCACCGCATCCCATCCCGCGTTCGTGACGATCGCGATACGCCCCTCTTGCCGGGAAAGGACGGGGCGAGCTGGTAGAACTGATTTGCCCGACGGGTTAAGCGAAATATTTTTCGAGAAGAGGCTGGACGACCCAAATCACCCTGGAATCGTTGCGATAAATCGCTCCGACGAACGTGTTGCCCGTTTGAGTGAATCGTCGCTGCCTGAAGAGCGAAGCCACCACTATCACCGACACCTTCATTCCGCCTGCGGCGCTGAACCGAGGACCTTTGAAACCGCCGCGATCAATTGGTCCGGTCCGAAAGGTTTTGTCAGCAGGATGCTGCCGGGGACGCCCCTCCAGTCCCAGTCGTTACCGGCGCCCGTGATGTAGATGATCGGAAAATCGGGATCGATCTCCCTTGCGGCGCGCGCGACGCGCCAGCCGTCCATTTGTCCGAGCAGACTGATGTCGGTGATCAGCGCGCTGTAATTGGACCTGAACGCCTTGAGAAGCGTGACGGCTTCCTCACCCGAGGCGGCGGTCGCCGGCTCGAACTCGCCATCCCTCAGGGCGTCTTCAACGAGCGCCTGAACGACTTTGTCATCTTCGATGACCAGAACGACCGGCAAGTTCGGCAAAGCTCCACTCCCATCGAGCCATCGCGTCAGGCCAGGACACCACTCCGTGAGCAGCGATGGCATCCGGCGGAATCGGCCAAAAGCGCGCGTCAGATTACATGGCGGGTAGCGGCTTTCCTATGGCACCGATCCCCGTGATTCCACGGGGATCAAACCTCCTCGTCGGCCCGGTGCGCCAAACTCCTTCAGGGCTGCTCAGGCTGCTTCTGGCGATTGAGCATTCCGGTTGGAAGCGGAGTCGGCCGATCGAGAACTCCTGGTCGCCCGCGACGGCTTGCCCGTCTTGAGCTCGTAGCGCTCGGCGAGGTCCAATAGTCGCTTCCGGGTGAAGGGATCGGCGCGATCCGCAATCGCCCGGACGCGGGCGGCCTGTTGTTTGAAAAATTCGTCGTTCATTGCAATGACCGTCGTTCGGAAAGCTGCGTTATAGCCCGATTCCGCCGCTGTTGCCTGCTCAATGGCGCGATGGTTAAGGACACAGGCCGAACATTTGTGCTGCCTGCGCGTTAAGAGGGTCCACAAGGGATCCGCAGATGACCGACATCAAGGAACATATGGAAGTAATCGGCGCCGACGGCGTCCACATCGGCACCGTGGACAAGGTCGAAGGCAGCCGGATCAAGTTGACGAAGCAGGACAGCGGCGAGGGCAGCCACAGGGGACATCATCACTTCATCGACAAGAGCCTGGTCGCCGAGGTGGAAGGCAACAAGGTCCGTCTGTCGGCGAACGCCGCCGTCGCGGTCACCATGGAGGAGGAAAAATAACAGCAACAATGCGCCGTCCCTCCGCGTGACTTTCTATCGCTCTTCAGCGGCGTGCCGGGGCGCGGCGCGCGGCAGCATGATCCGGATTCTTGTACCCGCCCCCGGCGCGCTGTCGAGATGCAGTTGTCCGCCGAGGCGACCGACCACGATGTTATGAACGATGTGAAGGCCGAGGCCGATGCGGCCGCCGTCGCGCCGGGTCGTGAAGAACGGATCCAAAGCCTGACGCCGCACTTCGAGACCCATGCCGCAGCCATCGTCGGAGAACAGGATCTCCACGTGGTCCGCGCCGTATGCACGCAGCCTGATGTCGATCTCACCGCCCTTGCGGTCCGGAAACGCGTGCGCGACCGAATTCAGGAACAGATTGGTCATTACCTGCCCATAGGGGCCGGGATAACTGTTCATCGCGAGAGCAGGCTCGCAATCGACCTTGAGCGTCAGGTTGTTTTTCGGCAGGGCCGGACGCAGGGTCATCAGCACCTGTTCGGTGAACTCGCCAAGATCGAACTGGCGCCGATCGAGGTAGCTGCGATCGACCGCGGCCTGCTTGAACGATTGCACCAGTTCGGCCGCGCGATTGAGATTGCCGACCAGCAAGGCCGATGCACTTTCCACGACTTCGAGGAAATCGTTCAGGCTGGATCGCTTCAGCTTGCCGCGCGCGACTTCGGCGGCGAAGTCGGCGCATTTGCGCTCCAGCACCGAGGCGACCGTCAGGCTGGTGCCGACAGGGCTGTTGATCTCGTGCGCAACGCCCGCCACCAGCCGGCCCAACGCGGCGAGTTTTTCCGCCTCGATCAGGGACGCCTGGGTCTCCTGCAGGTGTTGCAACGCCGCCTCGGCCGCATCGCGCGCGGCGCGGATATCGCGTTCACTGCGCTTGCGCTCGGTGATCTCTTCGGCGGCGACGTTGACGCCGACGATGTTTCCGCTCGGCCCGCGCTGCGGATGCCAGTAGGTGATCCAGCAGCGCTCGTCGTTGTGGCCGGGGCGCTGGCCGTAGACCTCGATGCCGGTCACGGGCTCGCCGGTTTCCATGATCGAACGAACGATGGCTTCGACCGATGAGGCCAGCGCGGGCACGCAATCCCGCACCGTGCGCCCAAGATGGCCTTCAACCGAGATACCGCAGATCTCCGTGAGGCGCTGGTTGATCTGCAGATAGTGGCAGTCGGGAGAAAGGTAGGCGAGGCCAATTGGCGCGGTGTCATAGATCAGCTGCAGCGCCGGCTGCTGCGGAAATTGCACTTCCTGGACGACAGAGGATCTCATTGGCTTCCCCCCGCCCAGGCAGGTTAGCCAGATCATGGACGGAGGCGCAATAGTCCGGGCTAGCCGGTTTTAAGCCTGATCGTTTCAGAACAGCACGGGTTGGCAGCCGTCAAAGCAAAACCCCCGCCGACCGCGAGGAAGGCAGGGGCTTGCGGATGGATGGATCGAGGCCAGATGCGTGCCTGGGTGTCGCGCCAAGGACCCGCGCAAAAAGCAAAGCTCGCCGATTGAGTTCCCGCAAGGCGATTTTATGAGCAGCCAGTTGATGAAGATGACGGCTCGCATCGGACGGGACTACTCGTCCTCGAACTCGTCTTCCTCGTTGACCTTGCCCTTGTGTGAGTGCGGCGCGGCTTTCCTGCCGCCGAGCGAGCCGGTCACATAGGGTTCGCGCGAGGCGTAGGGGTTGCGGGCCCCTGCCCGCGCCGCGATCTCTTCGCCCGAGACGCTGGCCGGCTGACAGATGACGCGACCGCTCGCGCGGCGCATCAGGTCGACGTGGATGTGATCGTAGTGAAAACGGTTCGAGCCCGGCGCCAGCACGGTGTTGAACTGCTGGCAAGCGGCGGCCTGCACGTCGCGCAAGAACCCCTGCTCTTCCGGCATGCCCCTCCAGCCGTCCTTGACCGTGATGCGGCGTCCGTCGGCGAGCGTGAAGGCGGCGATATCGAGCGCATTGCCGAACGCGTGCTCGGAAATATGCGCACTCGGATTACCGTTCATGCCGCGGCAGGAATAAGCGGAGATCTGCTTGATCTCGACCACCCGCGCGCCGAACCAGCGCATGGCCGCCGGCTGCACGGAATCGGCAAGCCAGCGTTCCAGCACGGACACGATCGGACAAGCCAGCGTCGCCGTCGGCTTGACCGACACAGGACCTACGGCGGCGACCGGATCGCCCCGCGCCGGTCCGAGCGGTGGCAGGGGCTGAGCCGATGGCTGCGAATAAGGAGCCGAACCAGGGGCCGGATAACGATCGCGCGGCGGATAGGCCGGTGCGCCCGCGTAAGGCGGCTGGCCCGGCCTGCCCTCGGCGGGCAGCTCGATTTCGTCTTCCTGGGGGGCGACGCCCGGCGCGGACAGCGAAATCGGTCCGTTGGATGGCGCCCCATAATTCGGCTGGCGAAGCGCATTGTCGGAATAGGGCGCGGGCGCCGGCGGAGGCTGCGAGATCGGCCAGCGCGGCTGGTTGCCGATACTCGCCGGTGGCCGCAACTCATCGGAATAGCCAAAGGTAGCGCTGGCCTCGCCGAAGGCCGCGACCTTGAGCGGGAATTGCGCGCCGCACATGCCGGGACCGGAAATCGGATCGATCCGGACTAGTTCGGGGCCTTCCTTGACCGCACCCGATTTCAGGCATGCAACCTCGGCCTCGGCTCGCCACGGCTCCCGCTCGGCCTGGAAAAGTCCACGGCCGCAACCCGCCAACGAGACAAGGACGAAGGAGCCGACGAGATACAAACGAACTCCGCGCGTCATCCGCGCACGTTCGACGAATTTATTTAAGGACTTATCAACGCGTTGTTTTCACGATTTTTTAACCATGTCGGGGTGGCCCGCGCCGCTGTTGGGATGGCGGGATGGACAGCAACGCTGACTTTTTTTGCCCGGGAACGCTTTGCTACGTCAAACGTTCTGGACGGGCACGACATGAACCCAGGGAGCGCTCCAATGCCCTTCATGAGTCCTTTCGTCAGCAGACTGAGCGTTGTCACCGCTTACGTCGCCTTGGCCTTTGTCGGGGCCATTATCCTCGGCGTATTCTAGACTTCCCGTCCAGACCGGCTTCCAGACTTGGATCTTCGCCCGGCGGCTTGGCCCCGCCGGGCGTTTTCATGCGTGCTATGTCCACCTTTTACCAAGAAACCTCTGCCGCACAGCCACTTCTTGAATTTTTGACATCCTGATTTCAGTCGAGAAAAATCGCTAAAAACCCGATTTGGGTGCGTTTTTGGGTGCACCTGCAGATATTGGTGTCTTTTATGGTTTTTAATCCCCCGCGCCCGAGCTGGGACGGACGCTTCGGGATCTGCAGCGGAAATACTTCCGGCCGCCAGACTGACGCCGAAACCTGACTTGGCCCTACCCGTCGTCGCGAAGGTTCAGGTCCCTGTAGGCTGCCGCGAGCAGCGAAGGCGTGGTCCCGGCCTTCAGGGTGTTCAGCGCCACCAGGTTGAGATGCGGCCGCAGATGGATCAGCCGGGACCATCCAAAGACTAGGGCTTGCGCCGGTTAACTAATCTATTTTAGATTGTGCTTCAGCGAGGTGTGCCATGCCGGCCTGGCTGGAAATTCTCATCAACCTCATCGGCTATGGCGGCTTCATCGCCATCGCGATGTATCATCGCTCCCCCAACGAAAAGCTGCCGGAGCGCGACCCACGCTAGGCCCGCGCAATTGGTTCAAAAGGTCGCCAAGGTCGCCCTTCGATTCTGATTTCGTCCCCGGTAGGCCCCGGTGCGGTGCGGTGAGCTGCTTGCTTTCGAGCACGGAATAATCACGAATGCCGATCGAACGCAGCTTCAGCATATTCTTGCAGGCTTTTCGACGCATAAACTCGTTGATAGGTGTCATACAACAACAGCGCGCACAGCACGCCGCCGGAGCTAGATGCCCAATCCAAAATCGCCGAGTGGCGACCGGGGGAAAAAAGCTGACCGAATTCAAGGATACCGGCGTAGTACGTCATCAAAATTGCGATTAGCCACTTCAGCCTTCGAGGGTATGCGGTGAAAACCGCCAATCCAGAAATCAGATAGGCTGCCGCGTGTTCGAGCCTTGCATCGGCACTGGTACGGATCATTTCTTCCGCTGGTAGCCAGGAAGCGATCCCGAGGACCGCGATACTAAACCAGGCAACGAAGCGTCGAATAGTTGTGAAGTCGGGTGCCATGTATCCCATCAAAGCGCACCGGCAGGCCCTGAAATTCCGCCCCCAGCGCCTTAAGGCTAACCAAGGACGCGAATCGATGGCAAGGGCGTTCGCGACTTGATCCACCCGTAACAATACGGGCCCTCGCGCGAGAGGCCCTGATGGTTGACTGCTCTATCGATCTACCGCCCGATCAGGCACCGGGCTCAAGGAGCGGGCGCTGGCTTTTCAACAGCAGCGTGCTTCAGCGCCTTACGGATCAAGCTGATACGATCGAGAGGGTGCTGGCGATGGCGAACTTCACCGCGTGCTTCGGGATCTGCAACGGCAGCACTTCACCCCGCCCCCGGTTGGCTCATGGACTTGAGAAGTGCTGCCGGCTGATGAGGAAACCGCTGCGACCTGACTTTGCATCGGTGCCAAATATGGCGTCACGGCTGGTATGAGCGCGACCCCGGCTGAAAGGAGCGGGACCCCGGCTGAAAGGAGCGAGACCCTGCAACGAACGAACGCGACCCCGGCTGAAACGAGCGTGATCCTGCAACGAACGGGCGTTCTGGCGGCGGAGCTGTGGACATTTGAGGTCCTGGACCACCCGCCTGGCCGGCCCCCTCCAGACCACCAGCAACGGCACCGCCGGACGGGGCCGTGCCGGGTGGTTGTGCCAATGGCGCAACTGCACCTCCGGCCTGGAAGGAGGCCCGGAAGCGGGGATGGTTCTTGCCGTAATTGCGGGTATCGGGTTTCATAAGGCGACTCCGTCACACCACATCGAATAAAATTTGAAAGGTGCGATCTGCGGCTTGCGCAACCGGCGTTTGCCGCGTTCCAGAACGAAGCCGGATCCAGGAGATTGCACTGCCGGTGTCAGGCGGCAGGACATAGGCGGTATGGGGGGTGACGGACGGTACCACAATCTCAAATGGATGATACGAGCCTGTTACAATCTGAATGTCGTAGAGGTCAAAAAAATCAAGCCCATCCAGACTGACTTGGAAAGTTAACGGAGCCGTAGTCCAGTCGTCTGTTGGCATGAAAATCTGGGCGATGCGGGAGGTACAGGCGACGGCTGAGGAAAGTGATTGACCGGCGGGAATGGTGGCGGGTAGGGAGTATTGAGCCATTGCACCCTCCTCCGATCATGTGGCCTCGCGCTGCAAGGCTCTTTTGGTCAGGTAGTAGGCTATGAATGCCGGTTCGATCTCGTCAAACGTTCCTACGTGGATGCACTTGTCGTTAGAGTGGACCTTTGCCACCCAACGGTCACGGACCGGGTATACACCCCGCAGATCACTGCGGCCAATTGGTTTTGATGGACGTTTATTGTTGTTCGATTGGCAATAGGTCGACCATTTGACGTTGCCTGGGGCATAAGGACCATCGTTGTTAATACGATCAAGCACCAGCAGTTTATGATCTCATAGGCTGTTGGCTATTGGCTATTGGCGGTGGACAAGCCAGGCGTCAACATTGCCTTCGAACGGTTCAGCAATGATGCTGGAGACTTCAGAACAGCACGCCCGGCTGGCGGAGATCTACGGCAGGGCGGACCCGAGTTTGAGTCGGGAACAAGTCGCACGGCGCTCGATGTTGGCGCGCTATCATGCGATGCTTGCGAAGGCGGCGCTGAGGCGCGAGGCGCTGAAGGTGAATCCCAGCAGGCAAACCTGCGGCGACCAGAACGCTGACGGAAGTCAGCTCGCTTTTGCGGGCTTCTAGAAGCGCCAGCGGCGGCCACTAACCTTCGAAGGCGACCAGAGCTTCCAGCGCCGACTGGAAGAAACCGAAAAGTGGCAAAGCGCCTCCTGTGAGGGCCGAGCCGGAATAATCCACTTTCCAAGGAGCGTACCGATGCATGACCTAATGAAAAAGCAACGCGAAGCCCGCCGGAAGATTATTCGCCAATGGACGGGGCTTCCGAAGGATAGACGGCAGTCTACGAAAGAGATTTCTGAATTCGCCAGGACCGCCGCGCGGCAGAACGAGAACGCGTTCGTCCGCAGTCGTCGCGATCCGTATGAGAAGATCATGGGATGGCTATTGCCACGTACTCATCAGCTCTGAACGACCGAGCCCTCTGCACATCAATTGCCCTGACGATGGTCAGGTGAGGGGTGGCGCTGGCGCTAGCCTCGTCCAGGAGCGTTTGTCGAACACGTCCCGATAGTGGATCAACCGACCGAAGCCAGTTGTGCCACCGGGGGTCCTGGTCGATCTCGCGATAGTTCGGCACCGGGCACTCGACCGCCGCATCAAGCCGCGCTCGCGCCTCGCACGCCAGCCGGTTCTGCAGTTCGAGATTCTGCTGCTCCGACGCCTGCAGATGAGGCGCGACCGCGTGCAACGCCGCGCGTTGGGCGAAGTCGAACCAACGGGCTGCCCTCCCGGACCAATGTCTGCACCCGGCGGAAGCGGACGTACGGCCCCCAAGGAGGAAGTCCGGGTTTGGAAGCCGTCATGACAAAGTCGCGGCGATATTGGCAGTTGCGCGGATGACCTCGGAGATGCGATCCACTTTCGTGCGCTATGAAGCACGCTGGCCGTTCTCGATCACGTTCTGTCTCCATCGAGTCTGCTGCGGCCTCCGGGTTGTGACGGGCTCGTTCAGCTCATTGCAAAACCGGGGTAGCCCCTGATGGCGAGCTCCTCGCATTTCTGGTGATAGGTTCCGACGCCGCCGGCGAACGACAGCATTCGCCGCTGCTTGCCGGCGACGTTCGAGCCGACGTACCACGAGTTGGTCTTCACGATGAGCGTCGCATTAGCGATGTCGTCGTGGTACTTGACCCATTCGTCCTGCGTCGGCCTGGTCGGCTCGATCTCAGTCAGGCCGTGAGCCTTCAGGTAGCCGATGCAGCCGGTGATCCAGTCGACCTGGTGCTGCAGGCAGGTGGTCATGTTGCACAGCGCCGCCGCCGGTGCGAGCGGTGCGCCGGTGGTGAACAGGTTGGGGTAACCATGGATCTGCAGGCCCAGCGTGGTGCGGATTTCCTTGCTCCACTCGTCCTTCAGCGAGCGCCCGTCGCGCCCGCGAATGTCGATGCGGGTCAGCGCGCCGGTGCCGGCGTCGAAGCCGGTGGCGAGGACCAGGATGTCGATCTCGCGCACCTTGCCGTCGGCGGTCCGCACCCCGCGTTCGGTGAGGCGCTCGATCGGCGTCTCGTTCACGTCGACCAGCTCCACATTGTCGCGGTTGAAGGCCTCGAAGTACTTCGTTTCCAGCGGCACCCGTTTCGTGCCGAAGCCGTAAGTGGTGGGAATGAGCTTCTCGGCCACCTTCGGGTCCTTGATGCGCGCGCGCATCTTGTCGCGCACGAAGGCGGAGATCTCCTCGTTGACCTGCGGATCGAAGAACAACTCGGGGAACAAACCGACCCAGAAGCTCAACGAGCCTTCTTCCCACATCTCTTCCAGATCCGCTCGTCGCTCCTCTGGCGACAGATCGGCCCACCTACCGTACATGAAGTCGGATTCGAAGCCGGCGAACGTTCTCATCACGCGGTGGCGCAACTCGTTGAATCGCTTCCTGTAGGACGCCCGATCCACGTCGGTCAGCTTGGGGTTCTTCATCGGGATCGCGTACTCCGGGTCGCGCTGGAATACCGTGAGCTGGTCCACCTGGCTGGCAATGGTCTGGATGACTTGGATGCCGGTCGCGGCGGTCCCGATGACACCGACGCGCTTGTCCCTGCAATCGACGTCCCTGGGCCAACGCGCGGTGTGGAAGATCCGGCCCTTGAACTCGTCCTGCCCGGCGAACTGCACCATCAGCGGCGCTGACAGCATCCCGGCGCAGCTGATGAAGAACTGCGCCTGGAAGGTCTCGTCCTTGTCGGTGATGAGCGACCAGCGCTTGCTCGCTTCGTCGTAGCTGGCCGCCGTCACGCGCGTCTCGAGCTGGATGTCCTTGCGCAGATCGAAGCGATCGGCCACGAAGTTCAGATAGCGCTCGGTCTCAGGCTGGGCTGGAAAGCGCTCGCTCCAGTTCCACTCGTCGTTCAGCTCCTTGGAGAACCAGTACTGATAGACGTGGGACGGCGAATTGACGCGCGCGCCGGGATAACGGTTCCAGTACCAAGTGCCGCCGACGTTGTCGCCGGCTTCCACGGCCTTCACCTTGAGTCCCTGCTCGCGCAGGCGATAGAGCTGGTACAGGCCGGCGATGCCCGCGCCGATGATCACGGCATCGAGTTGGGTGGTGGGTCGCGTGCTGTTCATGGTCGTCTCCTCAGCCTAGTGGGTAGCGGGCCGCTCGGTGCCCGCCGGGACGGCGATGCGTAGCCCCAGGGGAACGCCCTCTGGGTCAGGACCGTTGAAGTTCGGAAATGTTAGGCATAGTGGGGACGGGAGTTCTGAACGAATCCGACAATTCGTTGAACGAACACGTGCGCTGATGCCCGCAACCCGTGGCGCGCGGCGCGCGTGCGCCGGAGTGAATCTCAGTCCCGAGATTCTCGTCGCAGCTGGACAGGCGTGGTGCCCAGCCGGCAGCGAAACACGCGCGTCAGGTGAGCCTGATCGGCAAAGCCGCAGGAGGAGGCCGGCCCAGTCACCCTCGATCGCAAATACCCGATCAGTCATGACGCATCATCCATTTTGGCCGATCGACTTATCGGTCCAATAGGCCATTTAAAATCACGCGCCCGCGGCCATGACGGAAAGAATATCCAATCCAGGTGATGGAAAGAATTTGAAAGCGCGACGCGTTCAGATCCTTACGATCGCGGCTCCTGTGATGGTTGCCGCGAGGTGATCAAGTGCACCGGCTTGATCCTGATGCGCGTCCAGTCGTTGCCACAGCGATAGAAGTGGAGAACCGCGCACGCGGTCGCCGCTGTCGTGGCTGAAGACATTGCCGGCCCATTACCGTATGGATCGGTGGGCGGGCCGCTGCCGGCTTGTGACACTCATCACAGAACGCGCCATTGGCGGGGCGTAGGGTCGCAGCAAGTCAGCTCACCCACGCCGCCCAGGAGGCTCGCATGAAAAAGCTCTATGTCCTCGCCGCGCTGTTGATGGCTACCACCTCGGCCCATGCAGGTGGTGGCGTTACCTTCCAGCTCAACGGCGAGCGCATCCATGTCGAAGCGCCGCGCCATTGCAATGCGCTGTCCTGCATCAGGATCACGGCGCCCGGATATTCCGGCTCGATCGGTGATATCGATCTCAAGGGCTTTGGCTCGAAGAGCAAGGACGATGACGTCGCCGACACCACGCCGGCGAAACCGACGCCCGCCCCTGCGCCCGCGCCTGCCCAGGCCGCCGCACCGGCGCCGGCCGCGCCCGTCGCAACGGCTGCGCCTTCGACCGCGGTTGCGATCGCTGCGCCGGCGCCTTCTGCCGCTGTCGACACGTCCGTCCCCGCTCCGGCGACGGCTCCCGTCGCGGCTGTTCCCGGCCCGGCCCCGGTTGCCGCGGCGCCAGCGGCGGCGCCGACCACCCCGCTCGGCATCTGGGCCACCGAAGAGAACAAGGGCAACGTGCGCATCGAAGAATGCGGCACCAACCTATGCGGCTACGCCATGAAGAGCGGCGAAAAGATCCTGATCAACATGAAGCCGCAGGGCGCGAAATGGACCGGCCGCATTCACGATCCCGACAGCGGCAGGAACTACGACTCGACGATCGCGATGAAGGGAGCGAACGCGCTGCGGGTTCAGGGTTGCGCCTTCGGCGGCATGTTCTGCGGCGGCCAGACCTGGAAGCGCGTCAGCTAAGGCGCTGTCCCGCTCAAGTCCTCATTCCGGGATGGTGCCAGTGCACCAGACCCGGAATGACATCTGTCCATCGTTCAGGCCCCGGCCCTGTTGATCCGGAAGGTGGCGCTTGATCGTTTCGGATGGTCATGACAACAAGGCGATCCCATTCATCGCGCATTCAGCCGGGCGCGGCTGAAATCAGCGGTCTCGCCTGTTCTGGCCTCACCGGGAATCAATTGTGACGCGGCGCCGTGTTTCATTCGCGCTTCTGCTTGTTCTCGGCTGCATGCTGGCCGGTACCGCGGACGCTTCATCAAAACTTCCGCAACTGGCGCAGGCGCAGCCCGCTCCGGCGATACCTGCAGCGCCGGATCCCGCTGCGCCAATGCCTGCCGCGCCAGCCCCCGCCGCGCCCGCGGCCGATGCGCCGGCCGCCGCCAATGAGCCGATCGGCAATGTCGGGACGCTGACCGGCACCGCCACCGTCATCCGCAACAAGAATTCGCTGCCGCTCCAGCTGCAGGACGACATCTTTCCCGATGACACCTTGAGGACGTCGGCGGATTCGACACTCGGCGTCACCTTCAACGATGGCACCACCTTCAATCTCACGGCGAATTCGCGGATCACCGTCGACAGCTTTATCTACGAGGAAGGCGGCAAAAAGAACGGCGCGCTGTTCGACGTCGCCAGGGGCACCGTCGCTTTCGTCGCCGCTTCGGTCGCCAAGACCGGCGATATGCGAATATCGATGCCGACGGCGACGCTCGGCATTCGCGGCACCACCGGCCTGATCGAGGTGCCGGAAGGCGCTTCCGCCACCAGCGCCGCCGGCGTCAACAACGTCGCGATCAAGCTCTATCCGGACGCCGACGGCAGGGTCGGACGGATCGAGATCAGCGACCGCAATGGCGCCGAGCTCGGCACGCTGACGCGCGGCGCCAGCGGTTTTGCGATCCGAGCCGGCGGCGGCGGTGGCGGCGCGCGCTTCGCCGCGGTGCCGCTGACGATCTCGCCGAGAGAGGTGGAGCGCGATCAGGGTTTTGTGCGCCAGGTCCACGCCGCGCAGATCGTCGGCCGCCAGATCGTCACCGAGCAGCGCGACTTCCGCCGCGCCAACCCGGGCGTGCCGAATCCAAATCGCGGCAGGCCTCCGGGTCAGGGCGGCGCGCCGCAGCCGAACGGATTGCCGGGACAAAACCGTCCCGGGCAGCCGCCGGGTATTCCGAACCGTCCCGGTCAGCAGCCCGGCGGTCCGAATCGCCCTGGCCAGCAGCAACAACCCGGCCAACAGAACCGACCGGGTCAGCCGCCGCAACCGGGCGCACCCAATCGGCAAGGATCACAGAAAGGATCGCAGCACGGATCGCAACAGCAGCAGCCGGGAACGCAGCAGCCCGGTTCGCCGCAGCAGCCGGCCGTCTCGCCTCGGGCGGGCCAGCCGCAGCCATCCCCTACGCCCGGGCAATCCGGCGCAACGCAGTCGCCGCATTCGCAGCCTCCTGCCGTTCACGTGCCCGGCTCGCAACGGCCCGGATTGCAAAACCGGCCGGCATCGCCGCCGCGCCGCGCACCGGCTCCGCCAAAGGGCGGCAAGCCGCCGAAGGAGCGGCACTAGATCGGTTTTGATGGGATCAACACCGACCCAGCCTTTGGTCGATGGGCTTTCTTCACGCGAAGCGGAATCCACTTCGCTCGAACTATCGGCTGATCAAAGATGGGATCGGCTCAGGCCGCGCGGCGCAGCCAGTCCTTTACTCTTTGCACCAAACCTCGCCGCTCGATGCGATCCTCGCTCATCGTATCGATGATGGCGGGTTCAAGCGCCGGATCCGCCGGCGTGTCGGCATCGGCTAAGCCTTCAGCGGCGGCAAGCGCGAGCGGTCCGACGTTTTCAAGAAATGCGCGCTCATGGTCGCGCGACAGCCGCTTGACGGCGCGATCGAGCGGCAACCAGTCGACCGCCTCCACGTCACGCATCAGTTTGCGCACCGGCGCTAGGCCGGCTTCCATGCGCCAGTAGTGCACGACCTTGGAGCGTCCGTTGGAATCATAGACCAGCGTGCCAAGAAACTCGTGGACGGAAACCGTGTGCCCGGTCTCTTCGAGCACCTCGCGCTCGGCGGCGGCGCGCGCCGTCTCGCCGGCGTCGAGCTTGCCCTTGGGAAGCACCCATTCGTTTCGCTTGCGCTGGCGCACCACCGCGATCAGCGGCGTTGCCTCTCGCCGCAGCACAATGCCTCCTGCCGCCTGAACAGGCGTCCGCACCATCTCGCCCCCCGGGGTTTGCCAGACCGCGTCCATATAAAAGCACACCGCGGCAAAATCGAGATTAGATCAGCGGTTTCCGCAGCAGCGGCGCACCGGCGCGGATACGGGTTCCCTCCGTGACGCCGTCGCAAAACTCGAAATGATCCGGCGCCAGCACGATGATGGTCGAGCCATGCTCGAACCAGCCGAGCTCGTCGCCCTTGGCCACGCCGGCGTCGCAGGAAAATTCCACCGGCCCCCGGCTCTGTGCGTTGAGAACGACGTCGAGGAAATGCAGGCGGATACTAGCGACCAGGATCGCGGCGACCGGGACCAGCGTCAGCGCCTCGCCCGACGACAGGCGGGTCTGAAGCACCGCCCGCTCGTTCTTGCAGAACAGACGCTCAACCCGCTTCAGCGCGATCGGGTTGACGTTCCAGACATCGCCATGGATGAACGTGACCTTCTCGATCCGGGCATCGTACGGCGCGTGGAAGCGGTGATACATGCTCGATGTCAGCCGCAGGGTGACGAAGCGCCCGTTGCGATGCCGCTCGACAAGTGCGGGATCGCCGAGCAAATCGAGCAGCGAATACGGCGCGCCCTTGATCTGGAACAGTTTTGTATCCTCGATCCGGCCGAACGCACCGATGATCGCATCACTTGGGCTGACAACCACCGAAGGATCGGGATCAACCGGGCGCAGGCCGGGACGGAGCTCGCGCGTAAAGCAATCATGCAGGCTTTTGAATTCGGTCTTTCTGGCTTCCGACAAATCGAGATCGGAAAACAGCCGCCAGCAGGCGATCGAGACGTCGCGCACCAGGGGGTTCTCGATCTTGGAGAACCAGCCCATGAAGCGGGTGAGCGCCGCCCGCGGGATGCGGTTGGTCAGGAGGAAATTGAGGTCCTCCTGCTGGGTGAAGGCCGCGATCAGGCCTTTGATTGTCATTAATCTGTTAGCAGGAGTAGCTAGCGCTGGTGGCATGGATTCGCCCCTTCCGATTCTCTCTTTGTCCGCCGCCGCGATTGCTGTTTCAGCGGCAGTCTTCCCCAAAATGCAGGCGCGGCTGGCGCTGTCCCGCGCCAAACACCGCTCGCTGGCCGGCCATTCCAAGATGTCCAGGCTGGTCGCGCGGCTCTTGCCGTATTACGAATTCGACATCGACGATTTCTTCTCGACCGATGGCGCCCCGCCCGAATTGGCGATGGCGCGCCAGGACGGCTTCTTCCGGCTCGCCGGCCTCTACAAGGACCGTTACGCCAAGGGCCGGCAGATGACCGCGGAGGCGGCGAGCCGCATCTCCGACCTGCAGTTCACCGAAACCTACCGGGTGCCATTCCAGTACAGCCGTCTGGTGCGCGAGCATCTCGGCACCGGCGCCTTCATGGCGTCCTCGTCCGGCGTCACCGTCACCGACGTCGACGGCAACGTGTTCTACGATTTGACCGGCTCCTATGGCGTCAACATCTTCGGCAACGATTTCTACAAGGAGTGCATCGCCGAGGCCGAAAAGCGGGCGCGCGCGCTCGGCCCGGTGCTTGGTCCCTATCACCCCGTCATCACCGACAACGTGCAGCGCCTCTGCGAGATTTCCGGACTCGACGAAGTCTCGTTCCACATGTCCGGCACGGAAGCCGTGATGCAGGCGGTGCGGCTCGCGCGCTACCACACCCGCCGCTCGCATCTGGTGCGTTTCGCAGGCGCCTATCACGGCTGGTGGGGCGACGTGCAGCCCGGCGTCGGCAACCCGGTTTCGCCGCACGAGACCTACACGCTGGCCGACATGTCCGAACGCACGCTGCGTGTCCTGAAGACCCGCCGCGACATCGCCTGCGTGCTGGTCAACCCGCTGCAGGCGCTGCATCCGAATGCCGGCGCGCCCGGCGATTCCGCGCTGGTCGACAGCTCGCGCCGCGGCAATTTCGACCGCGCGGCCTATGGCGAATGGCTGAAGGCGCTGCGCGAAGTCTGCACCGAGCGCGGCATCGTGCTGATCTTCGACGAGGTGTTCGTTGGCTTCCGTCTCGCCGCGCGCGGCGCGCAGGAATATTTCGGCGTGGCTGCCGACATGGTCACCTACGGCAAGAGCCTCGCCGGCGGCCTGCCGGTCGGCGTGGTGTGCGGGAAGAAGGAATTGATGCGCCGCTTTCGCGACGATCGTCCCGCCGACATCTGCTTTGCCCGCGGCACCTTCAATTCGCATCCCTACGTCATGACGGCGATGGACGAATTCCTCTCCAGGCTCGCCAGCCCGAATTTCAACGCCGTTTATACCGGTCTCGACGAGACCTGGAACGGTCGCGCCAAATTGCTGAACGAGCGGCTGGCCGCGCTGAACCTGCCGGTTCGCGTCAGCAACCTGTCCTCGATCTGGATGGTCCATTATACCGAGCCGTCCCGCTACAACTGGATGCTGCAATATTACCTCCGCGCCGAAGGGCTCGCGCTGAGCTGGGTCGGCACCGGCCGCCTGATCTTCAGCCTGAACTATACGGACGCGGATTTCGCCGCCGTGGCCGACCGCTTCGTCACGGCGGCCGAGAAGATGAAGCGCGACGGTTGGTGGTGGCACGACGCGTCGCTGACCAACAAGACAATCAAGCGGCGGATCCTGAAAGAGATGCTTGCCAGGAAGCTCGGGCACTGAACAGGCGCCCTTCTTCTGGCTTCTTGCTCGACGCGTTCGACATCCGCGGCTCAGTTGCATCGTCATTCCGGGGCGGTCCGCAGGACCGAACCCGGAATCTCGATTCGATGCTTCGCATCGCCCCGGAATGACGGCGCTAAAGACGTGGATGCCCGGGACGTCTGCGCGAAGACGCGCTTCGCGCTTTTGCCCGGGCATGACGAAGACGGGGCGCATTCGAGCTGGCGTTCAAGCGTGCTTGACGTGCTTTTCCAGGCCGGGATCGATCAGTTCGCCCTTCAACAGGAACAGCGGCGCCTTGTGGTAGAGTTTCAGGTCGTTGAACGGATCGGTCAGGATCTTCGTCATCCAGACGAGGCCGGTCTCGACGTCGCGGATGAAGAACAGGTGCACGGTGCGGAACAACAGACCGCCGATGCCGACCGCAAGCCAGATCTTGGCCACCTGGCGCATGAAGTCCGCCGGGGAAGTCCAGGGCGTGAACAGCCCGAATAGCGTAGGATCGAGATAGAGCACCAGCGGCGACAGCGCCCAGATCGTCATCAGCACGACCTTGCGCTGCAAATTATAGCCGACCTTGATTTCTTCCTTGTGCTCATGCGTGGCATCGTTGACGTGGTCGTAGCCTTTCGGCTCGAAGAAAAAATGACCCGCCTGACGCGAGGTCATGGAGACCAGCCAGCCGACGAGCGCCGAGACCATCGGATCGAAGAACACCATCACATAGGCAAACAGGAAGCTCGCGGCGCTGACGAAGTGCAGCGACTGGTTGATGCGGCTGTGATGGTAATAGCGGTGGTCATCCCAGCGCTGGGTTCGCAACTCCTGCAGAAAATTCTTGATCATGATCTTCCCCCAATGTGTTCGGGATGTCGATACAGGGATTCGATGTACGGCTTGTGACATCATCAAGATGACATATGACGATGCAGCGTGACGCGGCGACGCAAGCGCCGCGCCAGGCTCAAGCAGCGGCGGCGATCTCGATCTTGCGAAAACGGACCAGCGAGAAGTGACCGAGCGGCGGCACCAGCCGGCGCTCCACCAGTTCCATGCCGCGCGCACCGGCCAGCCATTTCGCATAGCGCGACCAGGCAAATTCGGCCGTGCGGAACCCGAGCGGACGCACCACCGGCTGCAGCCGCTGCTCGATGAAACGGCGCATGCCGGCATCCGCGCTGACGCGGGTCAGGATGATCAGCTCGCCGCCGGGCCGCAATACGCGGGCGAATTCGTCGAGCGCGGCTTCCGGGTTGGGCACCGCGGTCACGACGTATTGCGCCATCACGACGTCGAACGAATTGTCGGGGAATTCGAGCTTCTCGGCGTCCATCACCGCCAGCCCCTCGACGTTCTTCAGGCCAAGTTCCGTGACGCGCTTCCTGGCCTTCTGCAGCATCGCCTCCGAAATATCGGTGCCGAAGATTCGAAGATTTGGCGCATATTGCGGCAACGAGATGCCCGTGCCGACGCCGACCTCGAGCACGCGGCCGCCGATCTTGTTGGTGGCCACGATCGCCGCCTTGCGGCCCTTGCTGAACACGCCGCCGAACACGAGGTCATAGACGGGCGCCCAACGGTCGTAGGCCTGCTCGACCATCTCGCGGTCGAAGTCCAACGGTCCGCTGTCGTCCAGCTTGATGATTTCTGCCATGGTTGGTCTGCCTTCTCGTGTGTGTTGTTAACCTTGCACGGTGCTTCGGCTGGCGACGCGGCGGACCAGCCGCAGCGAACGGCTCGGGTGCAACGCCGTGAGATTGCCGAGAAACTGCCGCGCGCTGTTTTCCCAGGAACGCGACAGCGCAAAATTTCGGCAGGCTTCGCGCGACATCGTGAGCGCGCGCAGGCAGGCGCTGCGCAGGTCGGTATCCAGGCGCCGATTGGATGATCGGCAACGACATCCTTGGGTCCGGTGACCGGAAATGCCGCGACCGGCGTGCCGCAAGCCAAGGCCTCGAGCTGCACGACGCCAAACGTGTCGGTGAGGCTGGGAAACACGAACACGTCGGCCGCGGCGAGATGCGAGGTCAGATCCTGCTCCTTCTTCTCGCCGAGGAAGACGGCTCGCGGGTATTTCTGCTGCAGCGCCGCCTTCTGCGGTCCGTCGCCGACCACCACTTTCGTTCCCGGTAGATCGAGCGAAAGAAACGCCTCGATATTTTTTTCCACGGCAACGCGGCCCATGGTCATGAAGATCGGCCGCGGCAGATCGAGCCTTGCCGGATGATCGGGGTTGAACAGCCCGGTATCGACGCCACGCGTCCAGAAGCCGAGCTTGCGGAAGCCGCGCTCGCCGAGTTCCTGCCGCAACGAGGCCGTCGCAACCATGGTGATCGCAGCAGCGGCATGAAAGTGCCGCAGCACGGCGTAGCCGGCGCTGGCGGGAATCATGGTGCGGACCGCGACATATTCCGGAAAGCGCGTCGTGTAGGAGGTCGTGAACGCGAGCTTGCGGCGCATGCAATAGGCACGCACCGCCCAGCCGATCGGCCCTTCGGTCGCGATATGGATGGCATCGGGCGATGCCGCCTCGATCCTGTGCGCGATCTCGCGGCGGTTCGGCAGCGCGATGCGCAGGCCCGGATAGGTCGGCACGCCGATGGACGGAAATCCGTCCGGCGTCAGGAAGCTCATCTCCGCATCGAGCGTCGCCGCGCTGCGGGCCAGCGACGTCAGCGTTCGGACCACACCATTGACCTGCGGATGCCATGCATCGGTCGCAACTAATATCCGCATCAAGGGAACCCGGGGTTAGGGGTGATTCTCGGATGCTGACGTTCGGATACGGATATTTCATGCGTGTGACGTCATCGATATGTAAGGAAGTTTTTCACGCCGCTTCGACGGTTTTTCGTGTATCGTGACAGCACGATGTCAGAGACGCGCGAAAATCCGGCGTCGACGCGCCCGAGGCGGAAGCGAAGGAACTATTCGCTCTTGATCCTCGCTGCCGGCATTTTCCTGTTCGCGGTGGCCGCCGGCACGCTCTATTACGTCCTGCATCCGGTCACCTTGCGGATCGCCGTCGGGCCGTCGGGAAGCGACGACCGGAAACTGATCCAGGCCCTGGCACAGACCTTTGCCCAGGACGGAAGCCCGGTGCGGCTGTCACTGATCACGACGGATGGTGCCAATGAAAGCCTCGCGCTGTTCGCGGCTGGCAAGACGGACCTTGCGGTCGCGCGCGGCGACCTGAACCTGCCGGCCAACGCCGAGTCGGTCGCCATCCTGCGCAAGAACGTCGTCGTGCTGTGGGCGCCCTCCGGACTTCCGGCAAAGGGCTCGAAGAAACAGCCGACGCCAAGGATCAAGAGCATCGACGATCTCGACGGCAAGCATATCGCCGTGATCGGACGGTCGCAGGCGAACGTCACGCTGCTCCGCGTGATCCTGACCGAGTCCGGTGTCAACCCGGACAAGGTGACCGTCACCCAGTTCGCCACCAACCAGATCGCCGAAATGGCCCGCGACACGACGCTCGACGCCTTCATGGCGGTGGGGCCGCTCGACAGCAAGATTACAGCGGACGCGATCGCTGCCACGGCCGCGGCGAGAGGCGAGCCGAAATTCCTGCCGATCGAAGTGTCGGAGGCGGTGGCCCAGAAGCACCCGCTCTATGAATCCGACGAGATCGCCGGCAGCATCTTCTCTTCCTCGCCGGCCCGCCCCGAGGACAAGGTCGAGACGGTCGCCGTCAATCATCTGATCATCGCGCCAAGCTCGCTGTCCGACACCACGGTCGGCGCTTTCGTCCGTCAGCTCTTCACCGTTCGCCACCAGATCGCACACGACGTGCCGTCCGCGTCGAAGATCGAGAAGCCGGATACCGACAAGGATGCCGCGCTGCCGGCGCATCAGGGCGCGGCCGCCTATATCGACGGCACCGAGCGCACGTTCATGGAGAAATACTCCGACTATATCTGGGGCGTCATTCTGCTCCTCTCCGGCCTCGGTTCGGCGGGCGCCTGGCTGCGGCACTACGGGAAGCGCCAGGAGCGGGAGCAGTACACCGCGCATCGCGACAACCTGCTTGGGCTGATTTCCAGGGTGCGCCGCGTGGAAACGGCCGAGGAGTTGACGGATATGCAGTGCACGGCGGACGGCGTCTTGCGCGAGGCGCTCGATTGCTACGAAGACGGCGCGATCGAGCAAGGTGACCTGTCGGCGATCGGGCTCGCGCTGGAGCAATTCCACCATGCCGCAGCCGACCGGCGTATCGCGCTCGGCGCACTTGGCACGGCGGATCTACCGCGGGCACGGGCTCAGACGCCGAGATAGACCTGCCGGATATATTCGTCACCGGCGAGGTCGGAGGCGCGACCTTCCTTCACGGTACGTCCATGCTGCCGACCGAGGGCGCGTCGTATCAGGTCACGATACACCGACGTTGCTTGATCGTATTGCCGCCCCGGTTTGCGCTTGAATGACGCCTGAGGCGACGCCATCAACCGCGACCCCAGCATTTCCGGGAATCACCCCCAAACCGGACAAGCGGCGGATATGCCAAAATCGACGCAAATGACCCTCAACGGGCATCTCACGCAAAAGCACTTGACGCCTCGTTCACCCAACCTAGTATCTAACCAAATGTTG
>CAWAYC010000008.1:0-120380 GCA_963786115.1 uncultured Alphaproteobacteria bacterium | reverse complement strand
GCGACCTCCGGGTTGGCAAGAGAAATCTTCACGTCGCAGGCTTGGTCGGTGCTGCCATGTGTTCGGCCTTTAGGTGCGGTTCACATGACCGCTGGCCATAATGCCCTCCGCGGATCAGGTCCCGGTCAAAACCGCGCATTCGACGATGCGATGGCACAAGTGGGTTGTCCTGATCGCCGGATCGACCGGCTCTGCATTACGTGCTGTTCGCCCTCCCAACCTTCACATCACGCCGGGTATCCGGCGCGATCTCGTTCACCGCGCAAGAGCGACGGGTTCTTTGTAGCGTTCGCCCTTGGCCATCCTCGCCCAGGCCATCCGCGCAATTTTGTTCGCAAGTGCGATGGCTGCGACCTTCGCGGGGCGCCGCGCCAACAACGCCGTGAGCCAGGGCCGATGCTTGGTGCCATGGATCTTGGCGTAGCGGATGACGGCGAGCACTCCGGCCACGAACAGGCCGCGCAGATAGCGGTCACCCTGTTTACTGATGCTGCCGAGCCGCTCCTTGCCCCCACTTGAGTGCTGTTTGGGAACGAGCCCAATCCAGGCCGAGAAGTTACGTCCTGATCGGAAGGTCCTGGGGTCAGCAACACTCGCGACCAGGGCGGTCGCCAGCATCGGACCGACCCCGGGAATGTAATGAAGGCGCTTGCTCGTCTGGTTGGACCGGTGCCAGGCCATGATCATCCGATCGAACTCCAAGATCTGCTTCTTGAGATTGAGCAGTTGAGTACCGAGCGCGGCAAGGCACGCACGGGCAACCTCAGACACCCGCTGGTCGCTCGGGTCGGCAACAACATGCAGCAGTTCCGTAACCCCTCTCCGTCCGACCGGCGCGACAATGCCGAACTCGGCGAGATGCGCTCGGATCGAATTAATCACCGCGATCTGCTGCCGGATGAACAGATGACGGGTCCGGTGAAGCATCAGGCAGCTCTGCTGCTCAGGCGTCTTGGTTGGCACGAACCGCATGTTGGCTCTGGTGACCGCCTCGCAAATCGCTTCCGCGTCAGCCATGTCGTTCTTCTGCCGTTTGACGTAAGGCTTCACGTAGGCTGGCGGCATCAATCGCACGGTATGGCCAAGTGCCTGCAGCTCGCGCGACCAATGGTGAGACGAGGCGCAAGCCTCGATGCCAACCCGGCATGGTGGCAGCTTCTCAAAGAACGCCAGCACGTGGCGACGCTTCAACTGGCGGCGGATAATCACCGTTCAAGTGCTCGCTGTCGGGCCTTGGCGATCGTGTCGCCCCCCGCAACCTTATATTATCGCGCAGAGGATTTCGTATCAGGCCGCCGCTGCTTCGTCGTCCCCATTTTCAATGATCTACCGGATTGCTCGGCTTTCCAAGCACTCGGCTTATCGATCGCACCGAGCAGAGCTAAAGCCAGCCGATCCGAAATCTTCGTTCACTCTACGAACGCGCCGCATTCTCCACGCCACTCTACGACAACTCATTGAGCGGGCTTGATTTATTCTGGCGGCCGCTCCTACCTTATCTGCGAGGCGTTACGCCACGACTGTCGTCGCGCCGCTTCCACGACGCTTCCACGAAACATCATCTGACCAGGAAACTTAGGGTCGGAACGTTACGCGAACAGGTACGAGCATGGCGAAAATCAAGATCACCAAGAGGACGGTCGAGGCTCTGGCGAAAACCCTTTAATAAAACTCATAACCTGAAGGTCATAGGTTCAAATCCTATCAACTCAACCACCGAGACAGGCTCTCACGGTTGGCCCCATCTCCTGATTAGCCGGTCAACTGCGAGCGGTGCGACGGTCGCGACGGAGCTCGGTCGAAAGTTGGAGATTTGGCCATTCAGGCGGGCGGTTCAGTAGACCATTGATCCGAAAAAATTGATGCCGCGCGCCGCGTCACATTAAATGTGCAATCTCAACGGCGCACTTTTCTGACGGTATCTCTGACGGTATTTGAGAAATGAGGAAATGTTTTCTCGTTAAAAATCAAACGTATATCGTCTAGGAGACAATGGAGTGGAGTGGCGGTAATCGGCGGTGTTCGGTGAAAAAAAGCGGCTATGGCGTAGTTTGGCGTAGGGCTTTGGGCGATCTCGAAGACCACCGAGCACCCTTCGCAGTGTAGATCAATTTGTCCGTTGTGGGTCGACCTGTGTCGCAGCGAGCTAGGAAGGTTTCGTCGCAGATCGGATCACCTCACATTTTGCGCTTCGGTAGAAGGACGGTTCACATCCTTCGCAACACTAGCATCCTGAATATTCCTATTTGCACGCCGTAGTAGCCAATTGCGCGATCATGATGATCGGCGCCTTTCTATCGTTGTTCGTGTTGCATTAGCTAAGCGAAATCGTCGCAAGCTGAGGCCGCATGACCCGCCTCCACTGGGCAGCCGGGCGCTCACGCGCCGCTCCTGTCTGCATCACGGTTGACGTCCTGGAGAAGTGCCTCGATCGCGTGGCGCTGGCGATAGACCAAGCCGGCGACAAGGGCGCGGTGTACCTTCCCATCTACGATCGTCTCGAAGCGGAGTTGAAGGCGCTCAAGGACAAAGAGGACCGCGTCGCGCGTATTCGGGCTCGCGTCAAACGATAGACGGGTCGAAGGGTAGTTCAATTTTCTGCAATTCGGCCTGACGCCATTCCAGCGATCCGCCAGAGCCGTATTTCGGACGGTCGATGGCATGTCCCATCAGAATTCGCCGCAATTCCTCGTCGATGCCAGCCTCTTTCAGGCGGTCCTCGAACGTGTGGCGGAACGAATAGATTTTGTGTTTTGGAGTCGGAAACAGTGCGTTCTCTCGGAAGAACTTGTTAAGCGCGCTGGACATGCTCAATTCCTTCTCCTTGTAACGCGGAAAGCCCTTAGGAAATTTCGTCATGGCGGCCAACGCCAGTCCCACCAATGGCACGGCTCGCACGGAGGTGATGGTCTTGATTTCTCTCGGATCGTCGGGGTCGAGCCGGGGCTCGATCAAGATGTGCGGCACAGATGCGCCAAGCTTGATGACCTGCTCCGTCAAATTGCAGATCTCGCTCGGGCGCGCGCCGGTTTCGATGATTGTTAGCACGACCGCACGACCCTCCTCATTCATCCCGGCCAGCGCGCCAGGCCGCAGCACCTGTGTTTTCACCCATTCCAACGGAAACGGCGGCCGAGTCTTCTTGAATTTGTCGGCAAACGACAACCGGTTGAACGGATTTTGGCGATCCGGCTCATCGAGATGGGTGAAATACGCGTCATAGAGCACGCGCATGTTGCCGATCATGCGATTTCCCATCGACGCAGATTTGCGCGGGCCACCGCCCTTCGGTGCGACCTTGCCCAGCCAATGCTTATGGAAGGCGCGGCCATCGTCGCGGGTGATGTCCGTGATGGCTTTGTCCTCAACTACCGCGATGAACGAATTGATGGCCCGACGTTTGACCTTTTCCCACTGCTTGCGCTGCGCCGGGCTCTTGCCGGCGATCTCGTCTGCGACAATCTCGTCGCAATAGACCTTGAATGCCTCGCTGACCTTGATCTTCGGCACTTCTTCGCCGCCCAAAACAGCAGTCTCGACGACAATCGGCGTGCGGGTGTCCATGATGGCCGTCACGCGTTGCACGATGTCTTCGACCGGCTGGCGCGCCAGCTCGCCGGCCGGCCGATAGCTGAAGCCGAGCGCTTCGGAGAGAAGCTTAGCTGTCTTGTATGTCTCTAGTGCCCCCATCAATTCTGCGCCGTCCAACAGCATCGCCGCCCAAAGTTCGTTATCGGCTTTTTCGAGGATGTCGCGCTGCGATCGCGCCTTGGCCAAGTCGTCCGTCTTGAGCGAATGGCGCACGAACGGAGCACGACTATCGACGTCGACAAGGGTCTTGGGGACGCGTCGCCAGTAGTACAAAATCCCATTGCGCGGGACCAAAAACCGGTCCTGTCCGGCCTTCCGCAGCATCCCATTCTCCGCCCTGTATCTCCGTTTGTATCCCAATTTGTATCACAAAAAGCGGGAAAATTAGGGCGACAGGATGTGATTTCTTGTATTTTGTCTGTATTTTCAGGTATTTAAACAAATCCGCAACGGTGGAAATTGGTGCGGGCGGTGGGGACTCGAACCCACACGACGTTGCCATCGAGGGATTTTAAGTCCCTTGCGTCTACCAGTTCCGCCACGTCCGCTTATGACTCAGGAGATTCGGTACTTAGCGTGTTTTCCGCCGCAGTGGAATTGGGATAATCCGGGCGGACCGCACGCTATTTCAATAGTTTAGCGTAGTGGGGGGCAAAAGCGTGTCCGCTTCGCCGTTGGCCCTATGAGCGGCCGGCACGGCGAAGCCTCAATCCGGACATCCGGGACTGCTTTAGGCAATCTCAATCTTGTCGACCTAAAAGAGGCCCATGTTCGTTCGCACTTCCTATGCTCTGCCGTTTTCGCGCACCGCCGCCATCGGGGCGTTGCTGGCGCTCGGCTTCGGGCTTTCGGGGTGCGCCAGCGTCGGCGAGAACATGTCCTCGGCGTTTGCCGATCCCGCCAAATACGATCTTTACGAATGCAAGCAGCTGGAGCCGGAGCGCAAGAACCTTGCCGTGCGCGCCGCCGAACTCCAGGGGCTGATGGCGAAGGCCGAGACCGGCGTCGCGGGCCCCGTGGTGGCGGAACTCGCCTATCGCAACGAATACATCTCCGTCCGCGCCCAGCAGAAGCTGGCTGACGAGGCCTGGCAGCGCAACAAGTGCCATGAAACGCCGGCGGCGGCCGCCACGCCGCCACCGCCCGCCGCGCCGTCGGCGAGCGCCAAGGGCGCGCGTCCGTCGCGGTCCGGCAGCGCTATGCGCTAGGACGCTCACCGGTCTCGCGAGGTCTTACGGCCGCCAGTCATGGATCCAGTCCTGCCGCGCCAGCATGCGGTCTGGGCCCATCGCCTTGATCGCAACGTCGCGCGCGAAAGCCGCTGGTCCGGAGAGGTGATAGATGCGCCCTTGTCGGCGTGCGAGGCGTTGTACCCGCAACACCCGCGCGCGGCGCAGTTTGGCGTAGCGCTTCAGCGCGGCCGGTATCCCCCCAATATTTTCGCCCGCGCTGTCGCCAAGGCAGTTGGCCAGCACGGCCGCATCCTCGATTGCCATTCCCGCGCCCTGGGCGGCAAACGGCAGCATCGCATGCGCGGCGTCGCCCAATAGCGCCACCGAATCGGCGTTCCAGGCGCCGATGTCGGGCAGCGTGAACAGCGCCCATTTGCGCCATTCGTCGACCGCGCCGACCAGCATCCGCGCGGTCGCGGGCCAGCGCGAGGATGCGAACGCATTCTTGATCTCGCTTGTTTCGCCGGGTGCGCTCCACCCCGGGCTGTTCCAGGTTCCGGAGACGATGGCGACGACGTTGATCTGGCGTGCGGCGGAGATCGGATAGGCGACGAGATGGGCATCCGGCCCCATCCAGAGTTGCACGCATGGAGCAGTATATTCGCGCGGCAAGGCGGTCGCATCGATCGTTCCGCGCCAGGCGATCAGGCCGGAGAATTGCGGCTGCAGATCGGGGAACAGGTGATTGCGGACTGAAGACCAGATGCCGTCGGCGCCAACCAGCGCCGCCGCCAACTCCTGCCGCCGCACCATGCCGCTGCGCCCGACGACGGTCAGCCCTTCGGCGTGCTTGGTCACGTCCTCGAATTCGCAGCCGAGCCGAAGCTCGATATCGGGATGGTCGTTGACGTGCACCTGCAGCGCAGCCTGCAGGTCGGCGCGATGCATCACCCAATAGGGTGATCCGGCGCGGAAGCTCGCGGTTTCGCCGAGCGGAAGCCGCGCGATTTCACCGCCGGCCCGCGCGCTCATGATGTTGATCGACTCCGGTGTCACCGCGCGCGAGCCAAGCTGCGGCTGCAACCCGAGCTGCACCAGGATGCGGCTGGCATTGGGCGAAAGCTGCAGGCCGGCACCGGCCTCTTCCAGCCGCTCGGCCTTTTCCAATATGACGACCCGAAAGCCCTTTGCGGCGAGCGCCAGTGACGCCGTCAATCCCCCGATTCCGGCACCGGCGACGACGATGGTGCGCGTAATCGCCACTAGAGCTTTTCCGTTCCAGTTGAATCAGAGCGGAGCTGAAATCTTGCGTTTTGACGCGTTCTGTTCACGCGAACCGTGGCCCACTCCGCCCGAAAACGCTTTTGTCGATCAGGCGACCTTGTCCTTCACCACGCATTCGGGCGGCCGTGATTCGCCGGCCCCGAGATCCGGCGCAAAACGATACAGCGTCGAGCAATACGGGCAGATGATCTCGTTGTCGTTGCCGAGATCGAGGAAAACATGCGGATGATCGAACGGCGGATTGGCGCCCACGCACATGAACTCCTGCGAACCGATCTCGATCACCGAGACCCCGGCATCGTTGTGAAAGTGCGGGACGACATGGTCGGACATTTTTATTCACCTTGAATGGCACTGACGAACGGACGCAATCAACATGATGCGGCAGTGCGAAATGCCGCGGACCATACCGGCGAGTACAGTTGATTCCTAGAGCCCCAATCGCTCATTTGCTCATGCAAATTCGACACAATCTTGTCGTCCCAGAGAAGCCCTTCTTTCGTCGGGGAAGTTGTGTCGTAAATGCGGCACACTATCTGGAAGGCAGGAAAATCCAGGGTTTTCAGGATGAAGCTAGCACGGCTCAGTTTAGCGGTGGCAGGGATGGCGGCGAGCGTCGCCGCGGGTGCGGCGTTATGGCCGCACGCCCGTGACGCCTTCGCCATTCTGGCGGCGCAGGATCAGCCTGAGCAACTGGCCGACATCCAGGTCAATTCTGCTCTGCGGAATAACCAGGCTGTGATCGAACAGAACATCGAGGCCGCGCTGGCCGCAGGCGATGCCGATCTCGCGGGCAGCTTTCTGGAACTCGCGCGTGAAAAGAACATCGCCGTCAGCGATGCCTTGTCGACGCGCGTCAGCGACGCCGTCGCGGAAGATAATTCGACCGCGCATTTCGCCAAGCGTTTTGCCACGGGTTTTGTGACCGGCACCGCCGACGACGTCGCGAGCCTGTCGGGCACCGTGGCTGGCGATCTCTTCGTGTTCGGCGACGTCAGGGATGTGGTGCGCGAAGGCAAGCATCTGGCGACGGGTGAGGACACCGACCGCCTTGTGCTCGGTCTTGCCGCCGCGGGGCTTGCCGTGACCACGGCGACTTACGTTTCGGTCGGCGGCATGGCGCCGGTGCGCGCCGGCCTTTCGCTGGTCAAGGATGCGCGAAAGGTCGGCCGTCTCGGCGAGGGGCTGACGCAATGGGCCGGCCGCTCGGCGCGCGAGGTGGTGGATACGCCGATGCTGCAACAGGCGGTCGCATCAGGTTCGGCGCTGCGGCCCGGAGAGACGGTGAGCGCCATCAAGGCGGCGTTCCGCGCCGAGAAGGCCGGCGGGCTGGTGCGCCTTGCCAAGGACGTTGGGCGCGTCGGCGAGAAGGCCGGTATGCGCGGCGCGCTCGATACGCTGCGCATCGCCGAGGGGCCGAAGGATGTCGCGCGCGCCGCGCGGCTTGCCGAGGCCAAGGGCGGCCAAACCCGCGCGATCCTGAAACTACTCGGTCGCGGCGCGCTGCTGTTGGCAGCCGGCGCATTCAATCTTAGCATGTGGCTGTTCGGCGCTCTGTTGGCGCTGTTCGGCTTCCTGTCGTCGATCAAGGCGGCGAGCGAACGGGCGACGATGGTGTGGCTGCGCCGCAAGAAGGCGCGGCGGTTGCGACGGCAGCTCGCCGCGGCAAACGCGCCGTCCGACCTATCGCTGGCGGGCGCACCCGCGCAAAGCTAGATTGCGTTCATTGCCGGTCGCCAATCCCTCAATCCCCCACAAGAGAAACGGAACTGACGATGCCGAGCTTTCATCACGGCGCTGTTGAAATTTCCTATCTCGACGAAGGCGAGGGCGAGCCGATTTTCCTCGTGCACGGCTTTGCGTCGAGCAAGAACGTGAATTGGGTTTATCCCACGTGGGTTTCCGACCTGAAAAAGGACGGCCGGCGCGTCATCGCGCTCGACAATCGTGGCCATGGCGATTCCGGGAAACTGTACGATCCCGCGCAATACGACATCGCAACCATGGCGAGCGACGTCATTGCGCTGATGGATCATCTCGCAATTCCACAGGCGGACATCATGGGCTATTCGCTGGGATCGCGGATGACGGCGGTGCTGGCGTACAACGAGCCGCAGCGATTGCGCTCGGCGATCCTCGGCGGCATCGGCATCGGGCTGATCGAAGGCGGCGGCCCCGGCGAGAACGTCGTCACGGCGCTGGAGGCGCCGTCGCTCGAGGACGTCACCGATCCGGTCGGCCGCACCTTCCGTGCCTTTGCCGACCAGACCCGTTCCGACCGCCGCGCGCTCGCCGCCTGCCTGCGCGGCTCGCGGCGCCTGATGACGCGCGATGAGGCCGCCGACATCGACGTGCCGGTGTTGATCGCGGTCGGCACCGCGGACGATATCGCAGGCTCCGCGGAGGCGCTCGGCAAGATCATTCCGGGGTCGGAAGTGCTCGACATCCCGAACCGCGATCACATGCGGGCGGTCGGCGACAAGGTCTACAAGACCGGCGTCGTGGAGTTTCTGTCACGCCGCGCCTAAGTCGGGGCATCGTCCACGCCGCCGAAATAGCTGACCGCGGCGATCAGCACGACACGCGTCGCTACCCACGCAAGGCGTGCGCCGTAGCGGTCGCGGGATGGCGACCGCAGCGATCCAGGCCGACCGCGAATGGGCGATCCGCGCACGTAAAATCTGTGTGTTGATGACGTTTTCCCCCACTTGGCGCGACCATGCCCGGAATGGCGGCCGCGCCGAAATTCGTCAATAGTTGCAAGGCGCCCGGCTTGATTTCCTGCAAATTCCGACCACTTGCATATTGTCGAGGGGATGTTCAGGTGGGTTTACTTTCGCCAAAGGCCCACCGGTACAACCTTTTTGGCGCCGTGCTATAAGGCCGAAACACAGAATTTGCGGGAGCAGCCCATGTCAGTGCATCAGGTCCATCCGCAAGGCAGCAAGTTGGCGGCGCTCGATCCGATCTGGGATCGCGTGCGCGGCGAGGCCGAAGACATCGTCCGGCGCGAACCCGAACTCGCTTCCTTCATCTATTCGATCGTGCTGCATCACGAGCGCCTGGAAGACTCCGTGGTGCATCGCATTGCCGAGCGGCTCGACCATTCGGCGCTGTCGGGCGATCTGATACGCCAGACCTATGACGAGGCGCTGCGCGACGAGCCTGATCTCGGCAATGCGTTCCGCGCCGATCTGGTCGCCGTTTACGACCGCGATCCTGCGACCTCGCGCTTCATTGATCCCTTGCTCTACTTCAAGGGTTTTCATGCCCTGCAGACCCATCGCCTAGCGCACTGGCTCTACCAGAAGGGTCGGAAGGATTTCGCCTATTATCTGCAGAGCCGCTCCTCGGCGGTGTTCCAGACCGACATCAATCCGGCCGCCAGGATCGGCCGCGGCGTCTTCCTTGATCACGCCACCGGCTTCGTCTGCGGCGAGACCGCGGTTATCGAAGACGACGTTTCGATCCTGCACGGCGTGACGTTGGGCGGCACCGGCAAAGAGAACGAAGACCGTCACCCGAAGATCAGGCATGGTGTGTTGATCGGCGCCGGCGCGAAGATTCTCGGCAATATCGAGATCGGTCATTGCGCGCGCATCGCTGCCGGGTCGGTCGTCGTCAAATCGGTGCCGCACAACGTCACGGTTGCCGGCGTTCCCGCCAAGATAGTCGGCGAAGCCGGCTGCGCCGAGCCGTCACGAACCATGGATCAGATGCTCCACGCGACCGGGCTTTGATTTTACACTCATTCTGACGTCCCGATATTTGCGCACATAGGTCTGTATCGGAGCCGAAAAGGCTCTGGCGATCTGCTCCGTCCCGTCCTAAAACCCCCCGGAAAACTTAGATCCGATTGGAGACTGTCGTGGACGTTCAGGAAGTCAGGAAGCTCGACGCCTATCTCAAGCGCGTATTCGGCAATCCCAAGATTCGCGTGGTGCCGCGCCCGAAGAAGGATGACTCCGCGGAAGTCTATATCGGCGAGGAGTTCATCGGCGTTCTGTTCGTCGATGACGAGGATGACGATCGCTCGTTCCAGTTTCAGATGGCGATCCTCGAGGAAGATTTAGCGGAATAGTCTCTCCGTCCGATGCGTTGTCGTACGGTGGGCAAAGGCGCACTCGCGCCGTGCCCACCATCTCATCCGGATCGTCGTTGCGATGGTGGACACGCTGCGCTTTGCTGCACCCTGCGAACCCTCAGCTACGAAACCTTAACCCCTCAGGCCTCGCAGCTGTGCCGTTAAACGCTCCATCGCACCGGCGAGGTCGCGCCATTGCGACAGCCAGCTGCGCGGAAAGCGGAACGTCAGGTCGGCGCCATCGACGCGGCGCTCGGCCAGGCACATGCCGGGCGTTGCGGCATCGCGCGAGCAGCGGGCGTTGAGGCTCGGGCTGATCGCCGCGAACAAATCCTCGCCGCCATAGGGCGTGCCGTCGCGGAATGCGCGCATTGTCGATCCGTCATCGAAAGGCGTCGAAGCCTGCTCGAGATATCGCGGATATATCGTGCGGACGCGGGTATCCGGCGCAAGCGAATCGTGGTGGGCCGAGATCGACAGGAAAATGCGGTCGATCGGCTGTATCTTGTCCTCGACCGTATCCGCGCTGACATGCTTCGGCGCCTCGGGCGCTTCGAGCGAAGGATACACGAAGGAAAGATCGACGCGTTCCTGCGGCCCGGTGTGGCGCTGGATCTTCATGCGCACCGCCGCCGTCGGCACGTTGAACAGCGTGCCGCCGACGCTGACGGGAAGGCGCGCCGGCCCCCTGGAAGGACCGGTTCCCCAGGTCGGCCACAGTAAATAGGTGACGAGCGCGATCGCGACGGCGGTCAGGGTGCCCGCGATCGCAATCGGAACCACGTGCGCACGCGGATTTTTGCGCGTGTCGCGGGCGAGGTGCTGGGCCGTCGAAAGCAATGTCATGAACGAGGCATCGGGTGAGTTCGTGGCTGGCGCCGAATCATCTTCGAATTGAATATGCCACGCGGCGGCCGATTTTCGCATGATTCCGAGGCAGTCGGGGCGCCGCGAGCCATGCGCAAACGCCGGCCGCAGCCCGCGCCCGTTAACCTTTTCTTAAGGATGATGTAGCGGCGGGCCGCCGATTTTGCGAAAGCGGGGCGCGGTTCCAAGAGTAGCGGAAGTGTTCCATGTCCCCCGACGCGTTGAATTCCCTGTTCTCGCTTTGCCTCGGCTTTGCCCTGGCCGGCGCCTTCGCCAGCGGCTACCAGGCCATGGCGCAGCGTCCCGTGGGTTTCGGCCTGCTGCAGGAGGGAGTGGCGCCGAGGACGTTCGCCGCGGTGCCGTTCCTGGTATTTGCTGCGCCCTTCATCATCATGCGGAACACGCTGCGCGGTGCGCGCATCGAACGCCGCCGCTTCGAGTTCGTGATGATGGCGACCATCATCGCCGGCTTCTGGAGCCTGATGTCCGGCACGTTCTTCCTGATGACGCTGCGCGCCGCCGGCGTGTTGGCCTGATCGACGTCGCTTGAAAATGGGTTAGCCGCTATGCCAAGGTCTCCGCGACAAGGAGACTTTCATGGCGATCTACGAACTGGACGGGCAGGGGCCTGAGCTGCCCGCGGACGGAAACTATTTCATCGCCGATACCGCGACCGTGATCGGCAAGGTCCGCTTGCTTGATTCGGCGAGCGTCTGGTTCGGCGCGGTCCTGCGCGGCGACAATGAATGGATCGAGGTCGGCGAAGGCTCGAACGTGCAGGAAAATTCGACCTGCCACACCGACCGCGGCTTCCCCTTGACCATCGGCAAGAACTGCACCGTCGGCCACAACGTCATCCTGCACGGCTGCACGCTCGAAGACGGCGCGCTGGTCGGGATGGGATCGATCGTGATGAACGGCGCGCGGGTCCGCCGAGGCAGCATTGTCGGCGCGGGATCGGTCATCACCGAAGGCAAGGAGTTTCCCGAGCATTCCCTGATCATCGGTTCGCCGGCCCGGGTGATCCGCACGCTTTCGCCCGAGCAGGTTGAAGCGATGGGCAGCGCCGCGAAATTCTACGCCATCAACGGCCCGCGTTTCAAAAACGGTTTGAAGAAGATCGGCTGAAGATCGCGCTTCAATTGCCCTCGGACTCGCCGGCCTCGATCGCGCCGGCGATTTGTTCATGACCGGTCGCCCAGAGCGAATGCTGCTCCGTGCCGTCCTGGTACGGATTGGCTTCGGCCGGAATGTTTTCTCGCGCGGCGCGCTGGCCTTGCTCGAACGGATCGGGGTCGGTCGTCATTCCCAGGTCTTTCGGGTCTTGTGCTTCGTTTTTCTTGGCGTCGCTTTCTTCGAGACGCCGGCACTCTTGCGTAGCGCGTCTTTCAGGTCGATGGGGACTCCGTGCTTCCTAAGCAGATCGGCGAAGGCTTCATCCGCCAATTCCTGAAAAGTTGCCATTCGGTCGCGCCCGAGTTGCTTGAGCTTGTCGACCGTGTCGTCGTCGAAGGCGATCAGCTTGCGCAAGCGTGACAGCTCCCTTCTGGCGGCGACTACTTGATGCAATCGCCTGCGGCGGAAATCGTTCCGGGGAGGAACCAGCCGCACGCGCGACCGTTAGCACGGAAAGGAGATTTTCCGTGAACCGGCTATCAACTCCGGGAATGATCCAGGCGGCGCCGGCCGGGCACTGTCGAAATTGCAGAGGAAAACAAAAACGTTGATCGCAAGATCAAGAGAGCATCTGCCGTGACTGCTGACTGCGCTCTGGCACGTGGAGCCGGTCGCGTAGAAGTGAGCAGATCAGACGAGCGGCATTGTCGAAGTCGTCCTAGAGTTGGCACGGGCAATGACGGGCGCTGACATCGGCGCTGGAATTCAAGAGCGTACGATCCAGGAGGGAATAATCATGTTGCGTAAAGCGATGGTCGCGTTGATGGCGATGGCCTCACTCAGCCTTCTCGGCGTCGATGCCGCGTCAGCCCGCGGCGGCTTTGGCGGCGGCGGTTTTCACGGCGGTGGCTTCGGCGGTGGCGGCTTCCATGGCGGCGGTTTCGGCGGCGGCGGTTTCCGCGGTGGCGGCGTTGGCCTAGGCGGCGGTGGTTTCCGCGCGGCCGCGATTGGTGGCGCCGGCTTCCGGTCAGCGGCGATCGGCGGTGCGGGTTTTCGCGCGGCTACGGTCGGCCCCGCATTTCGCGGCAGCTACGCCGCCTTCCACGGCGGATTCCATCCAGGATTCCGGCACCATCGGCGATTCCCGTTCGCAGTGGCGGCGGTCGGGCTCGGAGTGGGATTGGGCTATCCGTACGGCTACGACTATGGCTACCCGTACTACGGCGACTACGGCTACGACGACGCTTACTATGATGATGATGACGGCGGCTGCTACCTCGTTCGCCAGCGCGTGTGGACACCGCATGGCTGGCGTGTCCGGCCAGTTCAAGTATGCGACTGACCGCGGTGCGCCATCAGGCGGACGCGAAGATGATTGTTGTGGCCTCGGTGGTTTCTCAACCGAGGCCGTCGTTTATGGTCGGCGTGCTGGCCCGCCCCTTGCTTCGCATTGGAAATGCTTAACATGCTCACCCTTCCGGGGCTGACCTTGGTGTTTTTGGGCATCGTGGTCAGCCTCGGAACCGCCTTCGTGTGGCTGCTTTGGGAAATCGAGCGAGCCCCGCCCAACCCGCATGGCAAGAGTGACGGTGTCAGCTAGCGCATGATCCGGACGAGCATGATTCAGGCCGCTGGATCATGCTCTTAAATATCCTCTTTAGCTCAGCACGCCATATTTCTTGAACCAGGCCTGCGTCTCTTTCCAGGCATCCTCGGCCGCTTCCTTGCTGTAGCTCGCGCGGTAGTCGGCGTGGAAACCGTGCGGGGCGGCGGGATAGATCTGAACTCGGCGGTCTTCTTGTCTTCCGCAAGCGCCGCCTTCAAGGCTTCCACGGTGGCGACGGGAATGCCGGTATCGGCCTCGCCGTAAAGGCCTAGCACCGGCGCCTTCATCTCGGACGCGAGCTGCATCGGGCTTTTCGACGCTTTGGAGGGGGCCCCAAAAAAAACAAGGCCGTCGACGCAATATACCGTCAACGACCTTGCCAGCCCCGGACATTGAAATCGGCTCACGCCATCCGGTGAATGACAGCTTGCCCCCGAATCACATGGGCATATGTGAACCAGTTCACAGTCGCCGAAAAAATTGCGATGGGCCTAATCGCCGGGGTCGAACCCCCGCCAGCCACCTAATCGACGAAGCGAGCCGCTTTCGACCGGCGGCCGAGGGAATCCGTCCATTCCGGGGCCGGGCGCCATGATAGCGCCAATCCTGCTCGTGGCTGAGCGAGACGCTGGGCTTGCGGCCTGGCCGTTTCCGGGCGCAGCCGACGCCGCACATGGTCAGGTGGAGGACGGGCTCAGCCGTTCGACTTGCCGCGCTTGCGGTGGGCGCTCCGGCTTCCGCGCGGCCTGGCCGTCGCTGACCGCTTGCGGGTATTCGACTCGGCGGACGGTTCATTGGCCTGCGCGCTGGCGAAGGATTGCCGCAGGCCCTCGATCGCCTCGGTGAGGGTGCCGATCTGTTCGGACAGCTTCTTGGTATCGGTCTGCTGCGCTGCGAGCTGACGGCGCACCGTTTGTAGCTGGTCCTGCACCATCTGCAGCTGGTCGATCGTCTCCTGCTGGGTCGCTTCGAGGCCCTTGGTCTTTTCCACCAGCTGTTCGGAAGCCTGCGCCGCGCGGGCCTGCAACAGGCGGACGGCCACGGCGCGGTCGGTCTCCGGCGCGTTGCCGGTGTAGGCCCGCCACAGCGCGATCGAGCCTATTCCGATCAGGACCAAAGCCAGCGCGACGGCGCCAATCGCGATTGGCTGTACGCCGATACGCGGGACGGGGCGGGGATCGGCATTCCGGGTGACCGATTCAATCATGTGACTCCAGACCGGACCTAATCGGAGAGTTCCCGATTAGCACAACCTCGGCGGGCCTAAAAGGTCTGGATTGGCTCGTCATCGAGCTCCGGTAATCCGCTTGCCCGGAATCACGCTACGATTGCGTCCTCAAAAAAGTTGCGGCCAGCCTTTGGGGGAAGGCTGGCCGCGCGCGAACCGGTCTGGGACGGGGAGGGGTGGGGATGTGACCGGGTCGCGTTTCAGATAATTCCTCGCCTTGGCTCAGCGATCGCGAGAGCTGGCAGTAGCCACCGCCGGGCGGTTGTCGCCGAGTGAGACCCAGACGTTGGGATCGCTCTGCGACTGCCGCTTGACGAAGCGGTAGCCGGTCTCGGTCCAGGCGACGACGGTTTCGTTCTGGTTATCGAGCACGTATTCGCCCTTGTCCGTCTTCACCGTCAGCACCGCGTGGCCTTCGCCCTTCTTGTCGCGCACCACCGTGATCAGCAGCGCTTCGCGCGGCCAGCCGGCGTCGATCAGCATCTTGCGCTTCAACAGCACGTAGTCCTCGCAGTCGCCGTAGCCGTCCGTCGGCAACGACCACTTCTCGATCACGCCCCAATGATCCATGTCGGTCATCGGCTTGATGGTCTCGTTGACCCACTTGTTGACGCGCAACAGGTCGCGCCAGGCGGTCTGCGACATCACGATGTCGCGCGGTTGTGTCGCGCCACCGCGGCACTCGCCGGGATTGTCAGCGCAGAATTCGACCCAGCCGATCGGCGAACGCGTGGTGTCGCCGAGGCTGGCATAGAGCGCGTCGCCGGCTTTCGCCGAGACGCTGAGAGAGGCGCTCATTCCCAGCAGGATGGCGGCAGCCGCCAATCCCTTCCCCTGTCCCCTGAACAACATTTGTGGTCCCCGTTTCTTGTTGGGACCATGTTTCGCACAAAGGTTTTGCGTCGCGGCTAAGTCAGCGAAGTAGATTTGACGCGAATACAAGTAAAGTGAGCCGCGAATTCGATCTATACTTGAATCGAATTCGACTAAAATTTGAAACAACTGCAATTGATTCAAATTTTACGTATTAACGCGGCAAGCGCTGGCAAACGGCGGGATATCGCGGCAAGACCCGCGCGCGTTAACCGAGAATGCGGCGGGCCAAATGCGTCAAAGGCGGCGTCCGGAAAGGTGGATGCCGCCTTGTGAGGCCTGAAAGAGCTGAGTTTTCGGGGCTTGGCGCTTTACCGCGCGGTAACCGCGTCTTCGAGCGTCTCGGCGACCTGCTCGCGAACGAACTCGAGCGCAAAGCCATCTTCGAGGTTTCGCACCACCCGCGACTGCACCTTGCCGAGCATGACCAGCGATTTCAGCGGCGGGCGGTTCTCGGCGGCGATCGCCGCGCCCGACAGCGAGAGGTCGATGATCCGGCAGGTCATCTTGCTGCCGTCCTCGAGCGTCAGCAGCGCGATCGGGTTGCGCGGCACGATACGGTCGTGGCGGCGGTCTTCCGGCAGGTTGAGGATATCGCGGTTGGCGAGCCAGGTGAGCTGGGCGGCGAGCTTGTCGCGCTTGCGCGCGGTGGCGCCGATGCTCATGGCAAAGCCGTTGTCGATGATGCGGGTGATCCGGCCCTCGACGCGGCCGATATGGTCGAGATAGGCGATCACGCGGTCGCCGACATTGCCGATCCCGGGCGCCAGCAGCGCCAGGCCTCCCGGCGACATATTGATGATCTGGCAGGGAAACTCGCGCCGGTCGGGCAGCATGTAGCGGCCGAGCAGGTGCACCTTCACCCGTTGAAAGCGCCGTCGCTCCTCGGTTGCCGGAATACTGGAGGTTTTCTTCTGCGCAAACGACATTTTGCTACCCGACAACCGGTCACTCGGCGTCCGAACGACCCTAAGGCTGATAGGGTTAATGATGTATTAGCGGCGGTTGCGTGAAGCTTGCGCGACCGCCTTGGGCTAGCGTGAGAATTCGAGCCAATAATCAACGAAGGGCCGGAGGAAATCCCATGGAACAAATTCGCGTTTGCACACATGAGGGCCCGGGCGCGCAGCCGGTGATCCGCACCGTGCCGTGGCCGAAGATCGGCAGGAAGGCGGCACTGATCAAGGTCGGCGCGTGCGGCGTCTGCGGCACCGATCTGCACATTCTCAGGGGGCACTGGCCAAAGCCGTTGCCGTGGCCGTTTACGCTGGGCCACGAACTCGGCGGCGTCATCGTCGAATGCGGTGCGGAATTCACCGAAGATTTCATGAGCAAGCCGCTCGGAGTCGGATCGAAGGTGATGATCCCGCCGCTGATGCCGTGCGGGCGCTGCTACTACTGCATCCATTACCCCGAAAACGCCAACAAGTGCCTGACGCCGGTCTATTACGGCCGCTATCTCGGCTTCGACAAGGCTCCGCATCTCTGGGGCGGCTGGGCTGAATATGTCTATGTCGATCTCGACATGCTGCCGGGGACGAAGATCTACAAACTGCCCGACGACATGTCGCTTCGTCTCGGCGCCTTGTCTGAGCCGCTCACCTCCTGCATCCGCGCCTTTAACCGCGCCACCCGTGCCGGCGGATTCAGATGGGGCGACACCGTTGTCATTCAGGGCTCCGGCCCGATCGGCATTCTGGCGGTGGCCGCCGCGCAGGAGATGGGTGCTGGGAGAGTGATCTCCGTGGGCGCGCCGGAGACGCCGCGGCTAGCACTGGCTCGCAAGTTCGGCGCGGAAGCGACGGTCGATATCGAGCACCTCGATCGGCCGCACGCGCGCATCGAGGCGGTGCGCGACATCGTCGGCGGCTTCGGCGCCGACCTGGTAATGGACTGCTCGGGCCATCCGAGCGCCGGCCCCGAAGGCATCGAGATGTTGCGCGACGGCGGCACTTATGTCGAGATGGGTCAGTTCACCGATGCCGGCTCGATCACGACGTCCTGGCATCGCATCTGCACCAAGGACCTCAACGTGCTCGGATCCTGGGGCTTTACCGGCAACGACCTGCCGCTCGGCGTCGACATGCTCTACCGCACGCGCAAGAAATATCCGTGGCTGGAAATGCAGACGATCTATCCGTTTTCGGAAGAGGGAATCGGACAGGCAGTGGCCGATGCTATGGCGATGAAGACGGTGAAGTCGACCATCGTGCCGTGGCCGGAGCTGGTCGAGTAAGCGCGGAAACTCGTATCCGACGGCTTACGTGACCGGCGCGGGGTTGAACACAACTATGGTCGTTGTGCAAGCCCCACTTGTCAGCCCACAGCATTTTGCGCCCTCGAGCCCGCCCTCGAATTTGGTCCTCGCCACAGGCCGAAATCATTGACGATGATGGCGACGTTGTCGCGCGCATTCAGCTTGATGTAGCACGGCCTGCATGCGTCGGCGGCGTCTTTGACGGTTGTGGAGAAGTCCCGCAGCGGACGGCCGGAGAGGGCGGCAATACCCGCGTGGCGCATAGGAGCCTGCCACTTCGTAACATCCGCAACGTCTGTTCTATCAGCGTTTGCCCGTGTAGGCTCCCGGCCCGCAGGCCAGCCAAAAGGCTGCTGCCCATATGGGGTGCAAGCTAAGGGAGATGCGGGGAACGATGACGGAACTCCGATATTTGGCGCCTGAAACGCTCGACGAGGCGATTGGCGCATTTGCCGCCGCCGGCAGCGCGGCCCGCATTTTGGCCGGCGGCACGGATCTTCTGGTGCAAATGCGCGCAGGAAGCGTGAAGCCCGGCCTGATCGTCGACATCAAGAAGATCACTGAAATGACTTCCATTGAAGAGACGTCGAGCGGTTTCCGCATCGGCGCCGCCGTCTCCGGCATGGCGTTGCATGATCATCCGCGGTTCGGCAAAGTCTGGCCGGGCGTACTGGAAGCTGTCAACCTGATCGGTTCGAAACAGGTGCAGGGGCGGGCGTCCGCCGGCGGCAATCTTTGCAACGGCTCGCCGGCCGGCGACAGCGTGCCCGCGATGGTCGCAGCCGGCGCCATCGTCACCGTGCAGGGCCCGAATGGCCGCCGCGAAATGCCGGTGGAGCAGGTGCCGGCAAGCCCCGGCCGCACCACTCTCAAGCCGGGCGAAATCCTGGTCAGTTTCAAGCTGCCGCCGCGGCCACAAAACTCCGGCGACGCTTATTTGCGCATGATCCCGCGCACCGAGATGGACATCGCGGTGGTCGGCTGCGGCGTCAGCCTGACGCTGAAGGATGGCGTCGTCAGCGCCGCCCGCGTCGGGCTCGGCGCGGTGGCCCCGACGGTGCTGCTGGTCGAGGACGCCGCCAACGCCCTGATCGGCAGCAAACTCGATGACGCAGCGCTGGAAAAGGCCGCCGCCGCCTGCCGTGCCGCCTGCCGTCCGATCGACGACAAGCGCGGCACCATCGCCTATCGCACCAAAGTCGCCGGCGTGCTGCTCAAGCGCACCGCCGCCATCGCCGCCCGGCGCGCGCAAGGAAACTGACCACCATGGCAAAACTGCACGTCACCACGTCCGTCAACGGCGAGCCGATGGAATTTTTGTGCGAGCCCAACGACACCATGCTCGACGCGCTGCGCGGGCCGCTGGCGCTCACCGGCTCCAAGGAAGGCTGCGCGTCCGGCGATTGCGGCGCCTGCTCGATCACGCTCGACGATCGGCTGGTCTGCTCCTGCCTGATGCTCGCCGCCGAGGCCGAGGGCCACGAGATCAGGACCATCGAAGGCATGGCGAAGGGCGAGCACCTGCATCCGCTGCAGCAGAAATTTCTGGAGTTGGCCGCACTGCAATGTGGCATCTGCACCTCTGGCATGCTGGTCGCCTCCGACGCGCTCTTGCGCAAGAACCCAAGACCTACCGAAGAAGAAGTCCGCTTCTGGCTCGCCGGCAATCTCTGCCGGTGCACCGGCTACGACAAGATCGTTCGCGCGGTTTTGGAGACCGCTGAAGAAATGCGGGAGCAGGGAACTCGGGAGTCCGTCCAATGACTATCGTCACCAACAACAAGTGGATTGGCCAGCGCACCATTCGCCCCGACGGCGTCGACAAGGTCACAGGCCGCGCCGCCTTCGCCGCCGACACCACCATGCCCGGCATGATCTGGGGCAAGATCCTGCGCAGCCCGCATCCGCACGCGCGCATCAAGTCGATCGACACCTCGAAGGCGGAAGCGTTGCCCGGCGTGAAAGCCGTCGTCACCGCGCGCGACGTTGTCGATTTCCCGGTCGACAAATCCGTCATGCTCGGCATCCAGGACATGCGCTGGATGTGCCGCAACGTGATGGCGCGCGAAAAAGCGCTGTTCCCCGGCCATCCCGTCGCGGCGGTCGCAGCCACCTCGGAAGCGATCGCGGCAAAGGCCTGCGAGCTGATCGAGGTCGATTACGAAGTGCTGCCGTTCGCGATCGAGATCGACGATGCGCTGAAGCCCGACGCCCCGATCCTTCACGAGTTCAACAAGTTCGACGGCAAGCCCTCGAACATCGCAGGCCGGATCGAGGTCAAGAAGGGCGACGTCGCGCAAGGCTTCAAGGAAGCCGATGTTATCATCGAGCGCTCGTTCAGCACGCGCCCCGTGCACCAGGGCTATATCGAGCCGCACGCCTGCCTGATCTCGGTTGCCGCCGACAACAAGACCACGATCTGGAGCTCGAGCCAGGGCCAGTTCATGGTGCGCGCCATGGTCGCGCATCTCACCGGCATCCCGCAGAGCGACATCCGCGCCATCCCCGCCGAGATCGGCGGCGGTTTTGGCGGCAAGACCATCGTGTACCTCGAGCCGCTGGCGACGCTGCTGTCCAAAAAGTCCGGCCGTCCCGTCAAGATGGTGATGACCCGCGAGGAGGTGATGCGCGCGACCGGCCCGACCTCCGGCTCGAAGAGCACGGTAAGGATCGGCGCGAAAAAGGACGGCACCATCGTCGCCGCGCAGGGCACGTTTTACCTGCAGGCCGGCGCGCTTCCGGGCTCGCCGATCCGCGGCGCGGTCGGCTGCAGCTTCTCGCCCTACGACATCCCGAACGTGCTGTCGGTCGGCTTCGACGTGCTGTCCAACCGTTCGAAGGTCGCGGCCTATCGCGCGCCGGGCGCGCCGATCGGCGCCTATGCGGTCGAGTGCGTGCTCGACGAGCTTGCCGAAGCGCTGAAGATGGACCCGCTGGAATTGCGCCTGAAGAACGCCGCGAAGCAGGGCACCAAGGCCGCGCACGGCCCGGTTTTCCCTCGTATCGGCTATATCGAGACGCTGGAGGCGGCAAAAGCGTCGCCGCATTACGCGGCGCCGCTCGAAAAGCATCCCGGCAAGTTGCAGGGCAGGGGCGTGGCGTCCGGCTTCTGGTTCAACGCCGGCGGTGAATCCTCCGCGCAGGTCAACATCACCGAGGACGGCAACGTCGTCGTCACGACGGGCCATCCGGATATCGGCGGCTCGCGTGCCGCGATCGCCAATATCTGTGCCGAGCTGCTGGGCATCGACTACCGCCGTGTCTCCGTGCTGATCGGCGACACCGCGACCGTCGGCTTCTCGAACCTGACCGGCGGCAGCCGCGTGCTGTTTGCTTCCGCCATGGTCGTCACGCAATCGACGGAAAAGATCATCACCACCTTGCGCGAGCGCGCCGCAAAGATCTGGGAGATCGATCCCGAAGCGGTGAAATGGGAAAACGGCGCGGCGCATCCGGCAAGCCCCAACGCCGGCGAATTTCCGCCGCTCACCCTCGCCGAACTGGCCGCAAAGGCACCGCAGATGGGCGGGCCGATCGGCGCCGGCGTGCAGCTCAACACCGAAGGCGCCGAGGGCGGTTTTGGCACCCACGTCTGCGATGTCGAGGTCGACACCGAGCTCGGTATCGTGCGTGTGACCAGATACACCGCCGTGCAGGACGTCGGCCGCGCCATCCATCCTGCCTACGTCGAGGGGCAGATGCAGGGCGGCGTCGCGCAGGGCATCGGCTGGGCGCTGAACGAGGAATACATCTACAACAAGCAGGGCAAGGTCGATAATCCCGGCTTCCTCGACTATCGCATGCCGGTCTGCTCCGACCTGCCGATGCTTGACACCATCATGGTCGAAGTGCCGAACCCAAAACACCCGCAGGGCGTCAAGGGCGTCGGCGAAGTGCCGCTGGTGCCGGTGATGGCCGCGGTCGCCAACGCCGTGCACGACGCACTGGGCAAGCGGTTCTACGCACTGCCGATGTCGCCGCCCAGGGTGGTGGAGGTGCTGGAGAGGTGAGGGAAAGGCGGCGCCGATGGACGATGTGCAGCCCTATCGTGCCATGGCGTACAACAACGCCTGGGCAAATCATCGGCTGCTTACCGCCTGTGCCGGCCTTTCGCCGGACGAGTTCATCGCGAAACGAACAGGCTTCTTTCCCAGCCTGCGCGCCACGCTCAATCATATCTTGATCGTCGACCGCTTCTACGTGGACGCCATGGAAGGCGGCACGCTCGGGCCGGCCGCCTGGGCGGATCAGGAGCCCTGCGGGACTGTTTCTGCGCTCAAGGAGGCGCAAGCTGCGGTAGACCAACGTCTGCTCGGCGTGGTCGAAAGGCTTTACGAGGCTGGACTGAAGCGCATCGTTTCCGTGCATCGCGGCACCTACGTCCAGCAAGAGCGGATGGACCGCTTGCTCCTGCACCTGTTCCAGCACCAGGTGCATCATCGCGGGCAGGCGCACGCCATGTTGAGCGGCACGTCGGTGAGGCCGCCCCAACTCGACGAGTTCTTCTCGGCGGGTGAAGCGCCGTTACGGGCTGTAGAGTTTTCGGAGTTGGGCTGGACTGAGCAGAGGATTTGGGGCGAGGTGGATGCTGAGACGTGACCGGATATTACCCCGGCTCCCCTCGATGATCGCGTGCAGGATCTGCCGATGCTGGACACCGCGATTGTCGCTGGGCCGCAACCAGAATACCCGCGGGGCGTCAAAGGCGTCGGCGAAGTGCCGCCCAAGGATTGTCTGCGGGGCAGGGTCCCGACAACAGCGCGTTGGCCTCACCCGCCCCTACGGACCGCGAGCGCTGTCCAAGGCGGTCTCTTCCTCTTCGCTGCCGGCTGCTGCGACAACTCGAAATTCGGCCGGATTGCGTTCGCTCGCTGCCGCACAATCCAGCAATTGTTTGGCGAGACGTGCCTGGTGGATGGCCGCGCGCTTATCGTCAGGCAAGCCTCTCAAGCATTCCTCGAAAATGCGCCGAAACAGTATCAGATCTTCCGTCTGACAATTGGCCCCGCGATTGTCCATCATCGCCTCCCCAGCACCCCACGCTAGCCCTTGTCCTCCCTGCAGACGTCGGCATCGAACCCAACACGCTCACCATCGAATGGCGCGTGCGGTGAGGTGATTTCAAAATCGTAAGTCCTGCCATGGCGGGGAGTCGAGGGAATTCCGTCCAGCTACCTCGGAAGGGTTAGTCGCTAACCCGAATGGGTGATGCCGATGTCGCCGCCGAAGGTGGTGGAGGTGCTGGAGGGGTGAGGTTGCCCTGCGGTGGATGCGGGGCGGTGGTTCACCGGTGCCCGGCCTTGCGTGACCGATACAATCGGATGATGCCTTGGGCCGTCTCGGCCGTTACCCGGCAGAATTTTGTTTTCAATTCATCGAGAGCGCCAGCGGGAATCTTGTGGTCCGGCGCGCCGAGAAACAAGAGCGACATCGTGGTCTCCCACGAAAAGTCGAGGGCTTTGGCGAAGATGATCGGCATTTCGCCGGTCGGATCGGCCAACCCGCGTTCTATGACGTTTGCGGGCAGGGCGCACAACAACGAGAGCCCGATCGTTACTTCCGGAAATGCGTGGGCTTGTGCGTAGTCGAAAATCCGCCTCTCACTCAGACCTCCGCATCGGTGAAGCGCGGAAAGGGCCTTTCTCGCGGCGAAATAAGTCTTTGAGGCAGGCCCGAATATCGAATGCAACTCGCCTGTGGCGTCGGAAACCATTTGCTGGACTTCGATCGCTGCCTCGGGGCGTTCACCCTGCAGCTTTCTTCTGACGTCGTCCGATGCCTTGGCAATCAGCTGCTGGAAAATATGCCGGGGGATGTCGATCCGGTTGCCGAGCGTCTCGACGAGGATGGAATCACGCTCGGATCGTTCGATCATGCGCAGGAAGCCGAAATCCGAGAATCGCGCGCCGGCATTCTTGGCCAGCGAAGTAATGATGTCCTGATCGCCGGTGACGACGAGAACGTCGGTCACGGGCTCGGTGACGGTTTCCCGCTTGGATATCGCAAGCAGATGCGGCTGGCTTTTCGAACGGGCGATCGCAATCAGGGTTTTGACGTCGAGCCGCGCGGAGTGCCGGAGGATGGGTCCGGCAATTTCGATCGAGGCGTCGCGGGCGAGTTGCCTGATACAATTGAACGGGGCATTTCCGGAATGTGCCAGCCGCCTGGCGAGCTCCGCGCGCGCCACCGCCTCGATCCCGCGGGCGAGGCGCTCGATGATCTCACCAAAAGTCCAGATATCCTGTTCGGAATATTGTCCTGATATCAGGACGTCTGTCGCATGCCACAGGGCCCGCAGCCGGCTCTCGTCGCAGCCTCGCGCTATCGACTCGTCCAGCTGTCTCAAAAGCGACGCGGAGTCCGTCATGGACCGCCTGAAATGCTTCGAAACCAAAATGATCGGAATTTGCCTGCCGATTACGCGCCGGGAAACCTAATCAACGATTAAAAATGGCTCCGGCGGAGATCAGGTTCGCTAACGTTTTTCGGCAGGATAAGCACGGCGTTGATCACCAACGATGGAAAGCCGATCGAGACCAGAAAGCTGGTCGCAGCTGATCCTCGCGGCGATCAATTGAATTTCGTCCGCTGCGGTCCACTCACGTCCAGAACCTGCCGAAAACGTCGCTCCACAGCCACCGCCAGATCATGCCGCTGACATCGCCGAGTTGCAGCAGCACCGCGACCCAGACGAAGGCGGACGTGAAGTTGGCGAGCTGAAAGGTCCGCAAGGGCATGCCCAAAATTCCGGCAACGATCGGCACCGAGGCGCGAAGCGGGCCGGAGAACCGGCCGATGAAGATCGCCATTGCGCCCCATCGCTTGATGAAGGCTTCGCCGCGCGGCAGCAGCGTCGGATGGGTCGAGAACGGCCACATCCGGACGATCGCCCGCTTGCAGTGGTGGCCGAGCCAGTAGGAAAGCCAGTCGCCGAGCGCGGCGCCCAGCGCGCCGGCGACCAGGACGGGCCAGAAGGCAACGCCGCCCGTCTTCATCAGCGCGCCGATCCCGACCAGCACGGCCCAGGCCGGGACGAAGAACGAAAGAAAGGCCAGCGATTCAGCAAAGGCGAGGGCAAAGACGACCGGCGCCGCCCATGCCTCGTGCTCCCTGACAAATTCGATGACCTGCCGGGTCAGTTCTTCAAAGGACATGTCACCGCCGATCAGGATACCGCTTAAGGCTTTGTGGGACAGTCTCCAATGACCAGCCGTCCATCCTGTTGCATTCTGGCCGCGCAGACCCCCGTAGCATGGGTGGAGCGAAGCGATACCCATCAATCATGTCTTCCGGGAGAAGGATGGGTACCCACTTAAGTCGTCATACGATGGAACTTTCCTCGCAGCGGCGCATTAGCTTTCTCGCTTTCATCCAGCAAGACGCAAGGAGCGCAGGGATGGCGACGCAAATCATCATGGATCACTTTGGCGACAGCAGGCACGAATTCGATGCGGAAGACGCCGCGGCGCTTCTGAAGGCAGAGCAGCGGTTCAACGAACTGATGAAGGGCGGCTACACCGCGGCGGTCCGTTCGCCGACCGGCGACCCCACCATCGTCAGGAAGTTCGATCCGGCGGCCAAGGAAACCCTGTTCTACCCGCGGCTCGTCGGCGGCTAGCTTTGGTCATGATCAGGCCATTGCTGCGGCGGTGCGCCGATGCCGCGCACCGCGCGTTCGCCGCTTGGGAGCGGTTTTGGGAATTCGGTCTGCACAGCGAGAGCGAGGCGCGCGGGCTTGTGCTGCTGAAGCAGTGGCTCACGCCCGAGCAGCTCGCGCAGTATAATGCGCAACGCTATTTCGACGTCACGGGTTGCCACAGCGGCAAGCGCTACCGGATCAGGCATGGCGTCGGGATGAATATCTACGAGCTGGATGCCAGCGGCCGCCCGCTGGCCGGGTGGTGTTTCGTGCCGAAGGACAATCTCGTCGCCGGCGATGTCATGCTGGCGCAAAAGATTGCGCTCGAGACCAACGAGCGCGGTGCGTTGCTGGTCGCGAAAAGCTTCCCGCCGCGCTGGCGCGCCGCCCAGAGCACGGCGTGAACTTCTCCCTCGCCCCGCTCTTCGCGGGGAGGGGCGCGCGTCGCGAAGATGGTGAGTAGCGCCTGGCTAGTTCAGCGTCAGCCACACCAGATTGCAGGCGCTGTTGCAGCTGCTGCAGTGAGCCGGCTGGCCGAACGTGCTGGCGAGCTGCCACTCCTGCGCCTCGTTGCTCCACTGCGCCGTGGCGTGACAGATGATGTCGTCCGAATTGCAACTGCCGCAGATCGGTGTGGCGCGGCCGGCCCGGCTCGCCTTCCGCTCTATGATTTGCGGCCGGTCCTGGGTGATCTCAAATGGATTGATCAGCGTGTCGCGTGGCAAAGTTGGCCCCCATGCTTAGCCGGCGTTGGTGTCCGAACTCGTTTTTTACAAATTAGCCCTTGTCATTGCCTGTTCCACCCCGGAAAAATGCGGGATACCCAGATTTAACCCTTGGAATCGCTGGTAGATTTCGCTCGCGCCAGAGGGGTGACGGGCAGGGAACCGGCGTTCGCATCGGTTTTTCTCACGCGGCTGCCGGCCCGGTGGCACCAGACCGCCGGTGCGCGCCGCGCAATCGTCGTTGCGTCGGATCGTGCCGAGACACGGATCACCTCGCCCCGCGTGCGGGGAGATGGAGCGAGAGCGCTACCGCGTATGCCCCCACGCCGCATCCCAGTCCTCGCCGCTCGCATCGACGACGCGGCCATCGGCTTCGAAGAACTTGTTCGGCACCTGGAAGATCGCAAGCATCAGGCCGCCCTCGGGACACCAGGCGACGTGGCGGCTGCCGGCCTCGCGCCAGATGAATTCGCCGGCACCGCAAACGATGCCTTGCGCCGGGCCTTCCTTGTCGACCAGCGAGCCCTCGAGCACGTACGTCTGCTCGATGTTGACGTGCTCATGGTCGGGCAACACCGCGCCGGGGGCAAAGCGCATCAACGCGGTCATCAGGCCGGTCTTGCGATCGAACAGCAGCGTCTTCGCTTCGCAACCCGGGAAGCGGGTCTTCTGCCACGCCATGTCCTGCGGGCGAACGATGTGGGAATGCTGGTCAGCGGTCTGCGGCGTCCCGGCGTCCATTGGCGAAGCTCCCTGGCGATTGATTTTTCCGGGAGCATAGCAACTCCGGCGCCATCCGCCAGCCGCCTATCGAAGCCCCTCGTAGACCATGAACCCTCGCGCGATGGCGAGCTTGCGCAGGGCGCGCGGCATGAGTTTCTGCGGCGGAGGATGCAGATAGCGCCAGGAGGTCAGTTGAAAACTCGTGAGTGCGACGAAATCGCTTTCGAACGGCGCGAGCAGGCCGGTCAGGCTGAGGGGCGCATGGGCGCGGTTATTGAACGGCAGGAGCAGCAATTCGAGATGCGCGGTCGCGCCTTTTTCGGACGTTGCGGTGATGCCGGCGATCGCGGGCAGCGTTTCCTCGCAGACGGCCGTGATGATGTTGTCGATCTCGCGGCGGCTCGGCGGCGTAAACAACGCCGCAAAGCTCGTGTCCTTCACGTCGCAGCCGGCGAGCGCGCAGAGGCGGGTGCCGGCGACGCGGAAGGGGTGGCCGCCGTCGTGGTCGTAGGACAGCACAAAAATGTCGCCGAGCAGTTCGCGCACCGCGGAGGGTTCGATATCGCTACGGTCGGGCGCGGACGCATGACCGCGCCGGCCATCCCAATAAGCGAAATACGCCCGGTTCGACGGATGTTTCATGTAATCGCCTTGCCTCCCCGCTTGCCTGTGCGAGACACTTCTGTCCCGCTTTCGCGCAAGCGAATTCCCATCTCAGTTGTGTGGGATCAGCTTTGCAGCGTCCATGCCGGGGACGGGTTTTGTCGCACTTGCGCCCCCACTTTGCGCCGTTAACGTTAAGTTAACTATGCCCTTGGCCTGCGCGGAACACCTGCTAGGATCCAGGCATTCCCGTTCGCGCCTGATGTCTCCAGGGTCCGGCGCTGACGTACACAGGTGGCATCAAACAGTTTGGTCATCGCGCGGGGAGGGGTGGGGATGTGATCCCGTTTCCCGTCAAGAGCGCGACAAGGTCCAGCGAGACAGAGGAGAGCGTTCTCAGCGCTCTCCTTTTTCTTTGATGCGCCTTCTTTTGGCGTTGTGCACTTGCACAAGCGGGGCAAAGCCGCCTATCTCTGCGCATTGCTCGGCTGAGCGGTCGCTTGAGGTCGTTGACCCCTTGGAATCCTTTCCTAAATCCCCATCCGTGCCGCCGCCGGACGCCCCGCGCGAGCCGCTCCTGACGCTGCCCTCAGCGCTGACAGCCTATATCGCGCTGATCGCGGTCATCCACTTGCGGGTGCTGTTGCCGCCGGAACTCGATAACTGGACCATCGACGTCTTCGGCTTCATCCCGAAGCGCTACAATTCGACGCTGCTGAACGTCACCTTTCCCGGCGGCAACGGCGCCAAGGTGTGGACCTTCGTCACCTATTCGCTGCTGCACGCCAATCTCAGCCATATCTTCTTCAACGTGCTGTGGCTGTTGCCGTTCGGCAGCGCGCTGGCGCGGCGGTTCGGGGCGGTCAGGTTTTACCTATTCATGGCGGTGACGGCCGCGGCCGGCGCGCTCGCGCATCTCCTGACCCACGAGCATGCGATCGCGCCGATGATCGGCGCCTCGGCGTCGGTGTCGGGCACTATGGCGGCGGCGATCCGCTTTGCCTTCGTGCGGGGCAGCTTTTTATCGTTCAACCGCGGGGACGCCGAGGTCGCGGCGAAAGTGCCGGCGCTGTCGCTGTCGCGCGCGCTGCGCAACGGCCGCGTGCTTGGATTTCTCGCCGTCTGGTTCGGTGTCAACATTGTGTTCGGCGTCGGATCGATCGCGATCGGCTCCGACGGCGCGAGCGTCGCCTGGCAGGCCCATATCGGCGGTTTCGTCGCAGGCCTGATGCTGTTCTCGTTGTTCGATCCGGTGCCGCGGGCCGCTCGCCATGCTGCGGATGCGTCGTCGCCGGATCAGCCTGACCGCATCTGATCGGCGCTTGCGGCGCAGGGCGAATTCATCCATCATTGACGCATGTTGTGACGCCATGCGCCCTGCAACGAAACGGGCGCGGAACTGTTGATTGAAAACTCGTGAACAAGGTCGGGCCCATGAGAGGGCACGAACGGATTCAGGGAGGCGACAATGACGGTACGTTCCATTCTCAATTCCAAGGGTCATCAGATCATGAGCGTCGAGCCGAGCGTAAAGCTCTCGGCCGCGATCAATATCCTGGGCGAACGCAAGATCGGCGCCGTGCTCGTCATGAGCCAGGGCCGCTTGGAAGGCATCCTGTCCGAGCGCGACATCGTCCGGGTGCTCGGCGAGCAGGGGGCCGGTGTGCTCGACGAGCCGGTCAGCGCGGTGATGACGCGCAAGGTCGTCAGTTGCCGGGAGTCCGACACCGTCTCCGGCCTCATGGAGATGATGACGCTCGGCAAATTCCGCCATCTGCCTGTGGTCGAGGACGGCAAGGTGGTCGGGTTGATCTCGATCGGCGACGTCGTCAAGCGCCGTGTCCAGGAATACGAACTGGAGCAGGAAGCGCTGCGCGACTACATCAAGACGGCCTGAACTATTCCTTGTCTTCCGCCTTGGCGACCGGCGCGCTCGATGGGGCCGCCGGCGGCACCAGAATGTCGATCGCCTCCTGGATCGAGGCGATGGCGCGCTCGGCGGCGCGCGCGCCGTGGGCAATCAGCTCGTCGGCGCGGTGGAAATCGAACCAGCCGATCTGGCCGACGCGCGGCGAGATCAGCAGGTCCGGCGGGTCGCCGGCCAGCCGCGCGCGGGTGATGCGATCCTGCATGATGTTGAAGGCATCGACCATCACCGTGGAGATGCCCGGCCGAGTACTGCTGCCGAAGAACTCGCGCTTCATGGTGCGCTCGGCCGAGAAGAATTTTCCAAACCCGCGTTTCGGCGGTTCGGGCTCAACGACGGGCTCCGGCTCGACCGACACCGTTAGCTCGGCTGCTTGGCCGTGCGAATAGATCGTCGTCGAATGCGCAAACACGTCACTGGAGAGATTGGCGGCGATCACGATCTCGGCACCGAAAGCGCGCGCCGCCGACACCGGCACCGGATTGACAAGCGCGCCATCGACCAGCCAGCGGTCGCCGACCAGGACCGGCGCGAAGATGCCCGGCAGCGCGTATGAGGCGCGCATCGCGTCGACCACGCGGCCATGGGTCAGCCAGATCTCATGGCCGGTGCGCACTTCGGTGGCGACGGTCGCGAATTTGACCGGCAGATCCTCGATCAGGCTCTGGCCCATCGCGGCTTCGAGCTGGGCGGCGAGCTTGGCACCGCCGATCAGGCCGGAGCCGTTGAGGCGGATGTCGAGATAGCCGAGGATGTTGCGCGGCTGCAGGCTGCGCGCCCATTCCTCCAGCGTATCGAGATGTCCGGCTGCATAGGCACCGCCGACCACGGCGCCGATCGACGTTCCCACCACGACATTCGGAATGATGCCGTGGGCGACCAGCGTCCGGACGATGCCGATATGGGCGAAGCCGCGCGCGGCGCCGCCGCCCAGCGCCAGCCCGATCACGGGACGGCGGATCGTGCCCAGCCCCACCTTGTCGCGACCGTCGGAGCCCTTTTGGCCGCGACCCATCCAACTATCCAACACTGAACTTCTCTCCTGCAGGTCCGAGCTTAGGCCCTGCGACGGTATCGTACCAGAATCGTCCGTATGCATGGTTTATGCCCTGCATAAGCGGCCTAGGCAGGGATTGTGACTGGACCGCGACAATGGGATCAACACTGGGTTTTGCCGTGGGTTCCGCCGGTCCGCCGTCTCGCCCGCCCCGTAGGCCCCATGGAGGCTTGAATTTGCCGCGTTTTCGGTGAAAAGCATGACTATGACGTGTTGGGGCAATGGCTTCGGTGACAACGGGCGGGCTTGGCGGTTCCTTCCGGCGCTCGCGCTCGCCGCGACGTTGATTTCCTTGGGCCCCGCCTCCGTTTCAGCGCAAATGTTCAGTGACCGCCCGCCGCCCGTCCCACCGGCGTCGGTTCCGGACGCTTCGACGGGTCCCTCGATGAGTATCGCGCCGTCCTCGGGCCCGGGTTCAGTCCCAAGCCTGCCGGCCCCATTGACGCAACCGACGATCGTGCAGCCGTCCATCGCCACCGTCCCGCCGGTAGTGCCGCCGCCGGGTGCCGCGACCGCGGGGCAGGCGGTGCTGTCGCTGACGGCGCGCTACGGCAAGGATCTGCCCTTTATCAACAGCGGTCTGGTGTGGCGGGTGTTCGCCGACAAGCCCGACGAAACCGGCACGTTCAAGCTGATCCGCGAGGAACGCGGCGCGACGCCGAACATCGTGCTGCCGCCGGGCAATTATGTCGTGCATGTCGCGCTCGGCCTAGTCAGCGCGGTGCGGACGGTGAGCCTGAAGTCGGAGACCGATCGCGAATCCTTCATCCTTCCGGCGGGTGGCCTGCGTATCGAAGGCCGCGTCGGCACCAGCAAGATTCCGCAAAACCAGATTTCGTTCGCGATCTACAAGGGCAGCCAGTTCGAGGGATCCGACCGTGGCGCGCTGGTGCCGAACGTCGCTGCCGGAGACGTCGCGCTGCTGCCGGAAGGCACCTACTACATCATCTCCAACTATGGCGACGCCAACTCCGTGGTGCGCTCCGATATCCGGGTTCAGGCCGGCAAGCTGACGGACGTGACCATCACCCATCGCGCGGCAGTGATTACGCTGAAACTGGTCAGCGACAAGGGCGGCGAGGCGCTGGCGAACACGGCGTGGTCGGTGATCACGCCGGGTGGCGACGTCATCAAGGAATTGATCGGCGCGTTTCCCCGCGTGGTGCTGTCCGAAGGCGAGTACCGCGCCATCGCCAAGAACGAAGGCAAGGTATTCGAGCGGCCCTTCAACGTCGTCAACGGCGTTGATGGCGAGGTTGAAGTCGTTGCGCACTAGATTCATGAGCGTGCGGACAACGCCTTCAACGAGCTGTCATAGTCTCTAACACGCACTAACCATCGTGTGACTTAAAACTGTCATAATCGCTGCGCCGCGCACGGTCTCCGTGCGGGGCCTTCTGTTCGGCGCGGCGCGGCCGGCGTCCGAGCTCGCAACGTTGCTGTCCGGCTTCAGCGCGCGGGCGAAGGCAGGCCATGACGAGTCTTTAGAGGATCCTAGAATCGAGTCACGATATCCGACAGCGCCGGGCGCGGGCGGTCTTCGCTCGGTTTGGTCGGCGTGCCGATGTGGATGAAGCCGGCGAGCTTTTCGTCCGGCTTCAATCCGAGGCCATCGAGCACGTCGCGGTCGAACGCGAACCAGCCGGTCAGCCAGCATGCGCCATAGCCGAGCGCGGTCGCCGCAGTCACGATATTCATCGCGCTGGCGCCGGCGGATAATTCCTGCTCCCACGGCGGCACTTTGGGATGGGGCTTTGTGAAGCTGACCACGCCGATGACGAGGGGGGCGTCGGTCAGGCGGCGCTTCTCGACCTCGATATCGGCCGCCGGCGCGCCGGGATTTTTCTTGGCGAATACGCTCGCAATGACGTCGCCGGCGCGGGCGCGGGCATCTCCCTCGAACACGATGAAGCGCCAGGGCGCCAGCTTGCCGTGGTCGGGCACCCGCGCGCCAATGGTCAGGATGGTATCGAGTTCGGCCGGGGAGGGGCCGGGCCCCGTCATCTCGCGCGGCTTCATCGACCGGCGGGTTTTTAGCAGCTCAATGGCGTCGGGCATGCATCTTCCTTGATTGACAGCATGTCACTAGATAGGCGCGCGGCGATGCCGGCGAAAGCCAATTTAGACCGATTGTGATTGGCCTTACGGCTTGCGTCCTGCCGGAGCGGAGCGGCGCCGGCATGCAATTGATGCTGCCGATGATGTTGGGGCCGTACTGAACGAAGGCGCGCGAGACGCTCAACTTCATCAAATATGGTAAATTTTCGCGCGTTACGCGGCACGTCGGTATCCCCAATTCATGGGGCATATCTCCGGAAGCCCGTGGGGTATCGCAATTGTGGAAATTTGGGTGGATTGCTAGAACGCGGCTGCCGGCCCGACCCGGTTTGAGCCTCGACGGATTGTTACGGAGTTGAATGTCCGACCCGGCGTCGACACTTTCGCCTGCCGCCGTTGCCGCGTTGCGCAACCACCCCGGATTCCATGCCGCGGCACGGGAAGCCGCGCGCAGCCTGATCCCGATGTATCGTGCCGATCGGTTTCTCAATGCGCTGATGAGCGATCGCGCTCGGGCGGTGTTCGCGCATGTGGCGTTGTTTCTGCATTACCGTGGCACGGCTAACGGAGAGCCGGGGCTGACCGTCGGCGCCATGAAGGACCTGTGCGTCGACGTCAAGCTTTGCAGTCGCGGCCGCTGTGAGGTCATGGTGGCCTTGATGCGCGCCGCCGGCTTTTTCGTCGCCGCGCCCGGTCCTGACCGTCGCAGACGCCCGCTTGCCCCGGCCGAAAAGCTGTTCGCATTGCACCGCGAGCGATGGGGCAGCCATTTTGCCGCCATGCGGCATGTGCTGCCGGAGGCGGAGTCCTGGCGATCAGCGCTCGCCGATCCTGACTTCTTGAAGGTACTCATCCTGGCGCTCGCCGAAAAATATATCGCCGGGCTGCGACTGCTCGATCACGCCCCAAACCTTGGACCCTTTGCAGAACGTAACGCCGGCATGATGATCCTGTTCAGCCTTGCGCTGTCGGGACCTGACGATGGGCCGTTTCCGGCGACCACGCCCGCGAATCTGTCGATCAATGCGCTGGCGACATCGTTTTCGGTTTCGCGCAAACATGTGCTCACGCTGTTGAGCGACGCCGAAGCGCAACATCTCCTCGTGCGCGGCGGATCCGCGAACAACGAAGTGACAATCCTCCCGCGCGGCCGACGCGCTGGAAATGTTCTTTGCGGCGTTGTTCGGCTACTTCGAGGAGGGTGCCGAACAGGCCGCGCGCGCCGCCACAGGGCTCGCGCGGTCTCCCGGCATCGCGACCGGCTGAGCCCGGCTAGACCATTCCGCGCGTCCGCTTGACGTCCGGCGGGGTGGCTTCCTCGACCAATGCCGCAAGCGCCTCGTCGGTCGGCATCACCTTCTGGCCCTCGCTGCCGAGACGACGGATCGAAACCGAATGAGATTCGGCCTCCTTCTTGCCGACCACGAGCAGTGCCGGGATCTTCGCCAGCGAATGCTCGCGGACCTTGTAGTTGATCTTCTCGTTGCGCAGGTCGATCTCGACGCGCAGGCCCGCGCGGCGTGCCGCGGCCGCGACCACCTTGGCGTACTCGTCGCCTTCGGAGGTGATCGTGGTGACGACGGCCTGCACCGGCGCCAGCCAGAGCGGGAAGTTGCCGGCGAAGTGCTCGATCAAAATGCCGATGAAGCGCTCCATCGAACCGCAGATCGCGCGATGCACCATGACCGGCGCTTTCTTCGAACCGTCGGCGTCGATGTAGAACGCGCCAAAACGTTCCGGCAGGTTGAAGTCGACCTGCGTGGTGCCGCATTGCCAGTCACGGCCGATGGCATCGCGCAGCACGTATTCGAATTTCGGACCGTAGAAGGCGCCTTCGCCGGGATTGATCGCCGTCTTGATGCGGTGATTGTGGCCCTGTGCTTCGATCTGCGCCAATACGGTCGCCATCACGCGCTCGGCGTGATCCCACATCTCGTCGGTGCCGACGCGTTTTTCGGGTCGCGTTGACAGCTTCACCGTCAATTCGCCTTCGAAGCCGAAATCGGCGTAGGTCGACAGAATGAGCTCGTTGATCTTCAGGCACTCGTCTGCGAGCTGCGCTTCGGTGCAGAACACGTGCGCATCATCCTGGGTAAAGCCGCGCACGCGCATCAGGCCATGCATGGCGCCCGACGGCTCATAGCGGTGCACCACGCCGAATTCGGCGAGACGCAAGGGCAGGTCGCGATAGCTCTTCAGGCCGTGCTTGAAGATCTGCACATGGCCCGGGCAGTTCATCGGCTTCAGCGCAAACCAGCGCTTGTCCTCGGCCTCGTCGCCGGCGGATTGCGCGGCGAACATGTTCTCGCGGTACCAGTCCCAATGGCCGGAGGTCTCCCACAGCGCCTTGTCGAGGATCTGCGGCGCGTTGACCTCACTGTAATCGCCGGTCAGGCGACGGCGCATATAGGCAATCAACGCCTGGAAGATGGTCCAGCCCTTCGGGTGCCAGAACACCACGCCCGGGCCTTCCTCCTGGAAGTGGAAGAGGTCGAGTTCACGGCCAAGCTTGCGATGGTCGCGCTTTTCCGCTTCCTCGATCTGCTTGAGATACGCGTCGAGGTCTTCCTGCCTGGCGAATGCCGTGCCGTAGATGCGCGTCAGCATCGGATTGTTCGAGTCGCCGCGCCAGTAGGCGCCCGCGACCTTCATCAATTTGAAGGCGTTACCGATCTTGCCGGTCGACGTCATGTGTGGACCGCGGCAGAGATCGAACCAGTCGCCCTGGAAATAGATCTTGATCGGCTCATCGCCGGGAATGGCGTCGACCAGCTCGACCTTGAAAGCCTCGCCCTTGTCGCGGAACACCTGTTTGGTTTTTTCGCGGCCCCACACTTCCTTGGTGAAGGGTTTGTCGCGCGCGATGATCTCGCGCATCTTCTTCTCGATGGCGGCAAAATCCTCCGGCGTGAACGGCTCGTTGCGGAAGAAGTCGTAGTAGAAACCGTTCTCGATCACCGGCCCGATCGTGACCTGCGTGCCCGGCCACAAGGATTGCACGGCTTCGGCCAGCACATGCGCGCAATCATGCCGGATCAGTTCCAGCGCACGCGCATCGTCGCGGGCGACCAGTTCGATCTTCGCGTCGTTCGAAATCGGATCGTTGAGGTCCGTCAGCACCCCATCCAGCGCCATCGCCACGGTGCGCTTGGCGAGCGAGGGCGAGATGCCCCTGGCGATCTCCAGCCCGGTGGTGTCCTTGGGGAATTCGCGCGTGGCGCCGTCGGGAAAGGTGAGGGCGACTTTCTCGGAGGGTTCGGCAGGTTTCAAATTCGCGAGGCCAAATTGGAATCCGGATGCGGGGGCATTGCTATCGGGCATTATCGTCTCCTGTGGCTCACTCCTGCGAACGAGCGCAGGTAAGCGGGATGCAGCGGTATAGCAGGCGATTCGGGCGTTGCAACCGGAAGATCGGAGGCGAACGACAACGCGGTCGGATGAAAACGGGCTCTCGCGGTATCAAACCACAGAAAAGGGGCGCCGGGTTTTGCTGGCGATAGTGCTGATGATGCACTCACGGGCGGCGCGCACGGTTTACGCCGGTGGTCGCTGCACGCACGCGGTTGCTCAATGGGCCGCGGAAAGCAGGTCGTCCGCCTGTCACGTTAAATCTGTGTGGGGTGGCCTGGTGCGAAGTGACCAGCCCCGACGACCATCCTCACCGGATTGGGGCGGACTGCTGCCGCAAGCTAGTCGCTGATCCTGGTGAGCACCGCCTTGAAGTTCACGCCGGGCCATTGCAGCGCGGCGCCTTCGAAGTCGACCATGTTGCCATGGCGCTTTCCCTTCAGCGTCAGCGTAATCATGTCGGTTCCGAACAGCGGCTTGAACGCGGGATCGGGGTTGTGGCGTTGCGTCGACACCTTGACATGAATGCCGTCGCTCTTGTCGGCGTAGTTGCCGATGAACGCGAAAGCCGAATTGCCGCCCCTGAGCTTGCCGCCAGTCGCGCAAATCACACCGGTGCCGGTCCCATGAACCGTGTGAAATTCAACCTTGTATAATCCCTCTTGCAAAATCCATCCCCGAAAATTGTTTGCCCTGGTGGCTACACCCTGTGGCGCAGGCGAACAATGCCGGCGCGCATGAAATCGCGCGGCCACCAACATTGGGATTTAGAATAGGTGGAAGCTCGGCGCGCCCACTAGCGGCCCGCGGGTGAGGGCGCGCTTGCCATCCTGGTCAGCGCCGGTGTCGCCGCCATCTTGACGAGGACTTCCTTGATCGGACGTCCGGTCCAGGCTTGGGTCACGTAATCGCGATGGGTCACGCCGTCAGGCGTCTGCACGAACACGACGCTCCCGGGCCGCAGCGGGCCGTCCATGTTCTGGGCGACGGTGATGCCTTTCTCCCTCAGCATCGCCATCAGTTCCGCGTCATGCCGCTTGGTGTAGCGGGTGTAGGAGGAGACGAAGAAGCCGGAGCGGTTGTTCTCGATCCAGGACGCGAACTTGTCCAACTCGCCATAGACAGCATCGAGCAGGAACACGCCGCGGACGCGGTCGGTAGCGCCGCCGACCTCGAGACTCCAGGCGGTCGGCAGGAAGCCGCCGCTGTAACCGACGATGACGATCGGCATGTTGGCGAAGGCCTGCGCCGATTTCGGATCGCCGTAGAGGCGGGCGAGGTGGCTGACCGATTCATCCATGAATCGCTTGAAGCCACCTGGCTGCCAGAACTTGCCGGCGCTGGAATCGGCGGCATCGACGGCCAATTGGGGTGCAAGCAGCACGGCGTTGACGCCGGAATCCGAGATTTGCTGCGGCACCAATTGCCGGTCACGCACGTCGCGCTCCAGCGTCGCGCCGTTGCCGTGGAAGAACACCACGATCACGCCGGGCTTGCGGACGTCGAACGTCTCGGGGACGTGCACCAGCACGCGACTGTCATTGTAGGTCTCGTCTTGCCAGTAGACCCGGCCGTTGTAGGCGCGGTGGCCCTTTCGATCGCCCCTGGAGATGTTGAGGAATGGCGCCTCGGAGCGCGGATTGTTGCCGAAATAGGGGAAGGCGGAGGATTTCATGCTGACCAGCGTCGTCAGTTCCTCGCGCACGTTCGGGCGCGGCAGCGTCAGAGTCGGCGCAATCGACGCCACCCGGACCGGCGAAGGCTCCGCGCGCGCGCTCTGCTGCGGCGATGGGGCGGGCGCTTGCCGCTGCGCGAAACTTTCCCTTTCGGTCGGGAAGCGATCCTTGAATTGGGGCGCGGGAAAGCGGTCCTCGAACGTATCGCCGCTGGCGCTTTGCGTGTTCGCGGCCAGCATTCCGGCGCTCGGCGCCCTGCCGCATTGAACCAGGACGACGGACAGCGGCACAAACAGCGCAGCGACGGCGACAAAGTGCCATCGATTATGTCTCAGGAATTTGGGATTTGCCCCGACCATCCACCCATTGCCCCGGACCCAGCCACAAACAATGCATCTGATCGTGCTGGTGTTTAGGTGACGTTAGCTTCCGGAAAATCTCCCCACGTCCGGAAGCATTTACGAGACCACGCAATCGTGTCGCGATTGTGGGAAGGCCACGGTGTTTTCGCAATCCAGTGGTGGCCCCGGTGTCCGACGGTATTTTAAGGTATAAAAATACCTTGCTCTGTCCCAATTTAAACCATTGAAACGCTGCTTGAATTAGGGGGGCGCTGGCCAGCATGAGGGTTCAGGCGCGCGGCGCTGAAGGTACGGTCCGACATGGCGGCATCAGAGACCGAGGGCGCCACATGGTCCGGTCCGCTTCCTGGCGGCACGACGATTTCGGTGCTGGTAGCGATTGCGATCGTGGTCGCAGACATGATCGGCGTCGGCGTCTTCACCAGCCTCGGCTTTCAGGTCAAGGACATCCCCTCCGGCTTCTCGATCCTGCTCTTGTGGACGGTCGGCGGCATTGTCGCGCTGTGCGGGGTGTTCTCCTATGGCGAGCTCGGCGCGATGTTCCCGCGCTCGAGCGGCGAGTACAATTTCCTTGGCCGTGCCTACCACCCGGCGTTTGGATTTGTTGCGGGCTGGGTCTCGGCGACCGTCGGCTTCGCAGCCCCGGTCGCGCTGGCCGCGATGGCCTTCGGCGAGTACGGCCGGTCGATCCTTCCCAATGCGCCCCCGCTGTTGCTGGCGATCGGCGTAGTGTGGCTGGTGTCGATTGTCCAGCTCACCGGCATCCGGCATTCATCGAGGTTTCAATTGATCGCGACCATCCTGAAGGTGGTCCTCATCGTCGCTTTTCTGGTCGCGGGCTTCGCGATCGCCAACCCGCAGCCGGTGTCGTTCGCGCCGTCACTCTCCGATCTTTCGCATGTCGCCAGCGCGCCGTTCGCAATCAGCCTGGTCTTCGTGATGTATTCATTTTCGGGCTGGAACGCGGCGACCTACATCATCGGCGAGATGCGGCTGCCGGAGCGAAACCTGCCGCGCGCGATGCTGGCGGGGACGCTGATCGTGCTCGTGCTCTATGTCGCGCTCAACGCGGTGTTCCTCCACACCGCGCCGATCGACAAGCTCGCCGGCCAGCTCGACGTCGCCCGCATTTCCGGCAGCTATATTTTCGGCGACGTCGGCGGCCGTATCGTCGGCGCGATGATCTGTTTCGGGTTGATCTCCTCGATCAGCGCGATGATGTGGATCGGGCCGCGCGTCATGATGACGATGGGCGAGGATATTCCGGCGCTGCGGCTGTTCGCGCGGCGCTCGACGCGCGGCGCGCCGGCCTACGCTATCCTGTTCCAGCTCACGGTGGCGAGCCTGATGCTGTTCACGCGCAGCTTTGAAGCCGTGCTCGACTTTATCCAGTTCGCGCTGCTGTTCTGTTCGTTCTTCGCGGTAGCCGGCGTCATCAAGCTGCGCATCACCCATCCGGACCTGCCGCGGCCGTACCGCGCCTGGGGATACCCGATTACGCCGGTGGTTTTCCTGCTCGTGACCGCCTTCATGATGTACTATCTCCTGACCGAGCGGCCGCTGCAGTCGGCGCTCGGCACCTTGATCATGCTTTCAGGCCTCTTGATTTACGCCATTTTCCGCAAGCGGGCGGACCGCCCCGCGACCGCAAGCGCGCCGGGTCGGCAATGAAGATGTTCTTATCGTTCAGATTGCTGGTGATGGCCGCGGTGTTGTTCGCGTTGGCCTCGCCGGCGCGTGCCACCGACACCGTGACGGCGGATGATACGGCGCGCTTCCTGGCGGGAATGCAGCCGTCCGCGGATTCGCCGCTGACGCCATTGACCAGGGATCCGGCCTGGCAACATCATGCAAGATTCTTTGACACGGCATTCGCGCAGCTCGAACAGCGTCAGCTGTCGAATATCCGCGCCTGGGCCGATGCCAATCTGGCGGCGCCGCGGCCGACTATGTTTTACATGTTCAGCGGCCCTGACTTCCTCTACGCCGACGCGTTCTATTCCAGGGCGACGACCTACGTCCTGAGCGCGCTGGAGCCGCCGGGCTCGGTGCCCGACCTGACGCGATTGCCGCGCGGCGGCGTTGGCGCCGCGCTCTACAATGTCGAGCGTTCGCTGTCGTCGATCCTGAACTTCTCGTTCTTCATCACCAAGCAGATGAAGGTCGATCTGCATGCCGGCCAGATGAGCGGCACCCTGCCGATTCTCTATGTGCTCCTGGCGCGCTCGGGCAAGACCATCCGCAGCGTCAGCCCGATTGCGCTCGACGACAAGGGTGCGGCCCATATCGGCGACGAAAATCCCGGTCCGAACGCGGTGCGCGGTGCGCGCATCATGTTCGCCGGCAGCGATGGTGTGGAAAAGACGCTGTATTATTTCTCGACGGATCTTTCCAATTCCGGCGTCAAGGCGAGCGGCTTCCTGAAATTCTGTGCCACGCTGGCGCCCGGCAACAGCCTGCTCAAGAGCGCGTCCTACCTCCTGCATTCCGGCAACTTCACCACGGTGCGCGACTTCATCCTCCGGAACAGCGCCACCGTCATCCAGGACGATTCCGGCATCCCGCTCGTCTACTTCAATCAAAAGCGCTGGCGCTTCTTTCCGTTCGGCCGTTATGCCGGCCCTATCGCCGAGTTCCCCGGCCGCTACCAGGAATCCTACGCTGACCTGTTCCGGCGCGCGCAGCCGATCGATTTCGGCATTGGCTATCGCTGGCGAACCCACGAAACCAACCTGCTGCTGGCCGTGAATCTGCCCGACGACGGTACAGGCACCGCCGACGCGGTGGCGACGGATGCTCCGCCGCCAAAACCGGAGCGTCCGAGAGTACCCCGGCCGCCGGAGTCGATCTGGCCGCAGCGCGGCGGTTTCTTCTGGTTTTACCGCTAGCTCGTCTGACTGGCTTCCTCCGCGGCCGCGATCCGTTGCCACAAGGCTCCTTCACCACCGCACGTGCTGGCTCGGCACGATGAAGGCTGTCGTGTTTGGCGCCTGTGGGTTGTGAGTGAAATAGAGGTAAGCGGCGACGATGACGATGAAGAGAGCGACGATGGCCAGTAGATCGATCTGTCTCGGGTCGTGACCGTGATGGCTGATTTTCCAGCGCATTGTTGGTGTCCTCCCTGCGGACCCAACAAACCAATGCCGCCGCGCCGCCACAGTTCCCTCGCACGACCGCAATGCGCCCTTGCGTTGGAAGCAACTGCAAAAGGATCGGGTGATCGCGCTACGGCGCGTTGACGCCGCGCCAGCGCCCGTAACGCCAGGGAAGGTACCATCGCGCATCAGCCGGCTTCGTCAGTGGTACGTTGTCGATGCCCGACGTGCCCCAGGGCTGACAGCGCAACAGCCGTGCCAGCGTCATCCATCCGCCGCCCCATAATCCGAAGCGTTCGATCGCCTCGTCACCATAGATCGAGCATGTCGGCAGATGACGGCAATTGTATCCGACAAGCGGCGACAGCGTATGCCGATAAATCCAGATCAGAGCGCGGCCGCCATTGCGCGGCAGCCGCAGGATCGCATTCGCGCAGTCAGGACACCGCGACGGATGCGAACGGGATGAATTCGACGGTGAACATTTCATGGGCGATATGCCGCAATCATACCCGTAATTTTGCGTGGTTCCTGCGCAGGGAACCCGAGCGTTCGCAGATATTTACGCCACACTTCACAAATATCACATCCTTCGGTCGGCGGTGCTGCAAAGGTTCTATGGACGAGACACGTCAGGACGCTTACCCTTTTCATAACGCTGTCGACGACAGAATCGTGTTGCGTTGAATGGGACCATTGCCGCTGTCCGCCGTGTGGGCTTGGGGGAAGGAACCAAATTGAGGCTTGTGACGTCGCTCAGAATTCGCGGCATGGCGCTCCTCGGCGCTGTCGCCCTCTGCATCGCCTTGCCCGGCGCGATCACGACGCTGGGCAACTCGGCGTACGCCGGCGGCACCCTCGAAGAACGCAAACTGCCGATGCACTTCAAATGGGTCGAATGCGAGCCCGGTTGCAAGGGGTGGATTTCGGCCGTCGGCATCGTCACTGCTGACAGCCCGCGGGAGTTCGATGAGTTTGCGCAGGGACGCCAGCTCGGCGGCTCGACCATCGTGCTGGATTCCAGCGGCGGCTCGGTCAATGATTCCATCGCGCTCGGGCGACGCTTCCGCAGCCTCGGCGCACTGACGACCGTCGGCGTCACGGTCGTAAACCAGACCCCGGACGGCGAACGCGCCAGCGTGATGCCGGAAGCCTATTGCGAGTCGATGTGCGTCTTCCTGCTGTTGTCGGGCAAGACGCGCTATGTGCCTGAAGTGGCGCATGTCCGTGTGCACCAGATCTGGATGGGTGATCGCGCCGACGATGCCAAGGCCGCGAGCTATACCGCGCAGGATTTGATGATCGTCGAGCGCGACATCGGCCGCCTTGCCAAATACACCTTCGACATGGGCGGCGCCGGGGATCTGCTGTCGCTGGCGCTGAACGTGCCGCCTTGGGAAGACCTGCACGAGCTGTCGCGGCCCGAGTTGCGGCTGACCAATCTGTTGACCACGGACGCGGTTGCCGACGTACTGCCCTCGCATGACAGCGCGCCCATACCGATGGCCGAAGCAAAACCCTCCAAGCCGACGCAGGATCGTTTCGTCAGCGGCGCGGTCCAAGAGCAGGTGCCGAGCCAGCCGGCGAAGTCGACCAAGACCGCCGAAGCGGTGGTCCCGACGGGCGGCAATGCCGCGCCGGTGCTGGCTCAGTCCGCGAAATAAGCCTGATTTCGGAGAAGTCATTCCGGGGCGATGCATGGCGTCGAATCCGGAATCTCGATGTTCCCCGATGCGAAATTGCGCATCCGAGGTCCGATCCTTCGGACCATCCGGGAACGACGACCGTGAATTCACGCCGAAGCCGGCTGCCTGGCCTTCGCCTCGATCTGGCCGATCGCGTCGACCACAGCATCGAAAGTCAGCATGGTCGAGGCGTGGCGCGCCTTGTAGTCGCGCACCGGCTCGAGTAGGGCGATGTCGGCCCATTTTCCGTCCGGCGGACTGCCGTTTTCCTTCAGCATCTTGCGGACGGTCTCGCGCAATTCGCGCAGCTCGTCCGCCGTCGATCCCACGACATGGCTGGCCATGATCGAGGAGGAGGCCTGGCCGAGCGCACAAGCCTTCACGTCATGGGCGAAGTCGGTGACGACAGGACCTTCCATCTTGAGGTCGACCTTGACGGTCGAGCCGCAGAGCTTGGAATGCGCGGTGGCGGTGGCATCGGGCTCGGGGAGCCGGCCCAGGCGCGGAATATTTCCCGCCAATTCGATGATCCGTTTGTTGTAGATATCGTTTAACATGGGGAAAGATGTCTCGGGCGAGGGGGCGAAGACGCCCTTGGCGCTGGGGTTCTACCGTCCTATATAAGAGCGGCATTGGCGGAAATACAGTCCGGCCATGTTGACACCGCGGCCCGTTTGGAAGCCAATTCTGCGGCTGCGGTGCTAGGATGAAGGGACTCAGGCGTCCGGCGGCCAAGCTGCCCCGTCTGCCCGGTGACACTCCGGCCTGAAGGGCCGGTCGAACGGAGAAGACATGGACGCCTTGATCAAATCGATCCGCCCCGGCAAGCCATCAGACGCGAAAGCCCCGGAAACCCGCCCGGCCGAGCTCGATCCAGCCGAGTTCCTGGCGGCTGCCGTCCGCGCCGACCTGCCGCGCCCGTCGCGTGCGGAGGCCGAACGGGCGGTGCAGACGCTGCTCAGCTATATCGGCGAGAATCCGGGCCGCGAAGGTTTGCTCGATACACCGCGCCGGGTTGTCGAGGCCTTCGACGAGCTCTACCAGGGCTACCATCAGTGCCCGGCCGAAGTGCTCGATCGCACCTTTGGCGAGACCGCCGGCTATGACGATTTCGTCCTGATCCGCGACATCGAGTTCACTTCGCAATGCGAGCATCACATGATGCCGTTCTATGGCAGGGCGCACATCGCCTACACGCCGGTCGAACGGGTAGTTGGATTGTCGAAGCTGGCGCGGCTGACCGACATCTTTGCCCGGCGGCTGCAGACCCAGGAGCATCTCACCGCGCAGATCGCAGCCGCGATCGACGAGGTGCTCAAACCCCGCGGCGTTGCGGTGATGCTCGAAGCGGAGCATACCTGTATGTCGGTGCGCGGCGTCGCCAAGCACGGCGCGATGACATTCACCAGCCGCTTCACCGGCATGTTCCGGGATAATCCGGCGGAGCAGACGCGTTTCCTTTCCATGGTGCGAGGACCGAACCGGTAACCTCGCTGCAATTTGCGAGGCTACCCGTGTCCACCTCTCAAGATATCAGCGATCGCGAGGAAGGGCTGGCATTCCAGCCCAAATTCGACGCGTCCGGTCTTGTCACCTGCGTCGCGACCGATGCCGTGAGTGGCGACGTGCTGATGGTCGCGCATATGAACGAGGAAGCGCTGCGCAAGACCATCGCCAGCGGCGAGGCCTGGTATTTTTCCCGCTCGCGTAACGCGTTGTGGCGCAAAGGCGAGACATCAGGACAAACCCAGCGTGTCGTCGAGATGCGGATGGACTGCGATCAGGATGCGGTCTGGATTCGGGTCGAGCAGACGGGCGCGGCCTGTCACACCGGCCGACACTCGTGCTTCTATCGTGCTGTTACGACCCCTGACGGCGACACGCGGTTGTCATTTATCGATGCGAAGCGGCTGTTCGATCCGACGAAGATCTATCGCAAATAGACTAAACAGCTGGATTTGTTCACCGACGCTTGAATAGCAACTTCGTCGAGCAAGCTTCGTTGCTTCGATCCGCACGATATGTAAGAGTTCCATCTCGTCATTCGAACCGGGGTTGTTGCGGTGAGGTTGGGTCTCCTACTCGCATCTGCCTTCCTTGCCGTGCTGCCGTTCGACGTCGCGCAATGTCAGACGCCGGAACGTGCGCCCGATACGATGGCTGCGCGCGTGCTCGCCTGCGCGTCCTGTCATGGCGCGCAGGGCGAGGGCACCAGCGACGTCTATTTCCCGCGGCTTGCCGGCAAGCCCGCCGGCTATCTCTACAATCAGCTCGTGGCGTTCGCGGACGGCCGGCGCAAATACCCGCCGATGAACTATCTCCTGGAGTTTCTTCCTGACGCGTATCTGAAGGAGATGGCGGAATACTTTGCCGCGTTGCGACCCGGATTTCCGCCGCCTGCGCCTCCGACCGTCAGCAGCGAAATCCTGGCGCGCGGCGAATTGCTGGTCAAAAACGGCGACCCGCAACACGGCATCCCCGCTTGCTCCGGATGCCATGGACCGACGTTCGGCGGTATGGAGCCGGCGATCCCGGGCTTGCTCGGCCTGCGCGCCAACTACATCAGCGCCCAACTCGGCGCTTGGCGCTATGGCACGCGAACCGCCGCCGCGCCAGACTGCATGCAGATCGTCGCGAGTTCACTCACCGAAGACGACGTGAGAGCGGTGGCCGCCTTTCTCGCGTCGCGGCCGGCGCCGGCGGATCCGACGTTTGCGCCGCGCGGAAGCCTTGCGATGCCGCTTGCGTGCGGCAGCCAGCGGAACTGAAAGGAAATCGTGCTAATGCAGAGAACCTTGCAAGCTCTGCTCCCGGCGCTGGCGGTCTCGTTGCTGGTCGGTGCGATGCCGGCGAGGGCGCAGGATGCGGCGCTGATCGCGAAAGGTGAATATCTCGCCCGCGCCGGCGACTGCATCGCCTGCCATACCGCGCGCGAAGGCAAGACCTTTGCCGGCGGACTGCCGATGAAGACTCCGTTCGGCACGCTCTATACGTCGAACATCACGCCCGATCCGCAGACCGGCATCGGCACCTGGACCTCCGACCAGTTCTACAACATGATGCACAACGGGCGTTTTCCCGACGGCGGTCTGGTCTATCCGGCGATGCCCTTTGCCTCCTACACCAAGGTCACGCGCGAGGACAGCGATGCGATTTATGCGTATCTGCGTTCGGTGCCGCCGGTAAAGCAGCGCAATCGCGAGCACGACCTGACGTTCCCGTTCAACAACCGTTCGCTGATCATCGGATGGCGGACGCTGTTCTTTCAGGAGGGCGAGTTCAAGCCCGACCCGACCAAGTCGGCGGACTGGAACAGGGGGGCCTATCTGGTCGAAGGGCTCGGCCACTGCGGCATGTGCCACACCGCGATCAATGCACTCGGCGGCAGTTCTCAGTCACAGGCCTTCGAGGGCGGATTGATCCCGATGCAGAACTGGTACGCGCCGTCGCTCACTTCGAACAAGGAAGCCGGCCTCGGCGAATGGACCATCCAGGAGATCACCGATTATCTGCGCAAAGGCGTTTCCAGCCGCGGCGCGGTCTACGGGCCGATGGCCGAAGTCGTCTATAACAGCCTGCAATACCTCAACGACGACGATATCCGCGCAATGGCGGTCTATCTGAAGGGCCTCGCGCAGGGCTCCTCGCCGGAAAAACCGGCGACTCCCTTGCCGTCGGCGGAGAGCAGCCTGCTTGTCTCCCTGGGCAAGACGATCTACGACCGCGAATGCGCAAGCTGCCATGGTGCGACCGGGCTGGGCATGCCGCCGCATTATCCGCCGCTCGCCGGTAACCAGTCGATCGAGATGGTGTCGGCGGTCAACGCGATCAGGATGGTGCTTAATGGCGGCTATCCGCCGGGCACCGCCGGCAATCCGAGGCCCTACGGCATGCCGCCGTTCGCGCACCGGATGTCCGATGACGAGGTCGCGGCCGTCGTCACCTATATCCGGACGTCCTGGGGCAATCGTGGTGAGCCGGTCTCGGCGCGGCAGGCCAATGAACTTCGCGCGGCAACGCTGAACTGAGGCGCGTCATGATCAACTCGTCCCCGCCGCAGTCTTCCACGTTGGGCTCCGAAGAGGAGCGCGTCAACGCGATCGTCCGTTCCGGTCCGGGCGGTGCGATTGCGGTGGCCGGCATCGCGACCGCCATCGTGATTGCGCTGTGGTTCGCGTTCTATCTTCTGGTCTTCCTGCCGCGGAGCGCCTGAGCATGACGACGGAGTCCGACCACGGGATCGCCGAAGCGGTAGCCGCCCGGGTCGAACGTCGCTGGGCGACGCTGGCGATCGCGATCGTCGGCGTCCTGGTCGGCATGGCGGCCTTCATCGGCATCCATCAGGCGACGATGCCGCAGGGCCGCGTCGAGACCGCTGATCCCAAGACGCTGCATCTTTCCGGCGAGTTCGTCGAAAGCAATCTCGGCAGCGCACTCGAGCCCGACGGCTCGATCACCGTGCGCGCGATCGGCCAGCAATATTCCTTCACGCCGCAATGCGTCGTGGTGCCGTCCGACACCCCCGTCACCTTCCGCGCCACCAGCGCCGACGTGGTCCACGGGCTCTTGATCGAGGGCACCAACATCAACATCATGCTGGTGCCGGGCTATGTTTCCGAGCTGCCGATCAGCTTCAAGGCTACGGGTGAGCACATGATGCCGTGTCAGGAATTCTGCGGCGTCGGTCATCAGGGGATGTGGGGCAAGGTCAAGGTGGTCGACAAATCAGCCTTTCTCAGCATGGCAGCGGGGCGACGGAGGCTGAGCTGTGTTGATTAACAAGCGGCTGATCCTGGCGCATTTCTGGCTCGCCTTCATCGTGTTCGGCGCGGCACTGGTGCTCGGCGCCTGGCAGATGTTCGTGCGCAGTCCGTTGAACGCCTGGCACTTCAACCCGGAATTCTATTACCGCTCGGTGACGGCGCACGGCTCGGCGATGGGCTATGTGTTTCCGACCCTGATCGCGATGGGTTTTGGCTACGCCATCACGGAGGCTGCGCTGGAACGGCCGCTGATCGGGCGGCGCTGGGCATGGGCGGGCTTCCTGCTGGTCGCCGTGGGCGCCGTGGTCGCGATGGTCCCGGTCTCGCTGGGCCTGGCGTCGGTGCTCTACACCTTCTATCCGCCGATGATCGGCAACCCCTTCTATTACATCGGCGTGGTCATGGTCGTGGTCGGCTCATGGATATGGGTCGCGCTGATGTCGATCAACCTTGCGGCGTGGAAGCGCGACAATCCGGACAAGCCGGTGCCGCTTGCGATGTTCGCCAACGTCGCGGGCTCCTATCTCTGGGGCTGGACCGCGGTTGGCGCCGCGCTCGAGCTGATCTTCCAGATCCTGCCGGTGGCGCTCGGCCTCGCCGCGACGATCGATGCGGGGCTGGCGCGCGTGTTCTTCTCCTGGACGCTGCATGCGATCGTGTATTTCTGGCTGATGCCGACCTACATCGCCTATTACACGATCTTTCCGCGCGCGATCGGCGGCCGGCTCTACAGCGACGCCATGGGGCGGATTTCCTTCATCCTGTTCGTCGTCGTGGCGATGCCGATCGGCGTGCATCATCTATTTGCCGATCCACAGGTCGGCGCCGGATTCAAGTTCATGCATTCGGTGTTCACCGCGCTCGTTGCGTTGCCTACGCTGCTCACGGTGTTCACGATCTGCGCCTCGGCGGAGATCGGAAGCCGGCTGCGCGGCGGCCGGGGCGCATTCGGATGGGTGAGGGCGCTGCCCTGGCAGAACCCGATCATGCTGGCGACCGCGCTGTCGCTGGTCATGCTCGGCTTCGGCGGCGCGGGCGGGCTGATCAACATGAGCTACCAGCTCGACGCCAGCGTGCACAACACGCAGTGGATCACCGGACATTTCCACCTGATCTTCGGCGGCGCCATCGTGATCATGTATTTCGCGATCGCCTATGACCTCTGGCCGCATCTGACCGGCCGGGCGCTGGAAAATTTCGGATTGATGCGCACCCAGTTATGGCTGTGGTTCATCGGCATGATCGTCACCACTTTTCCGTGGCATTATGTCGGCATTCTCGGCATGCCGCGCCGCATGGCGTTTTATGACTACCTCAATCCCTTGCTCTCCGGTCAGGCGTTCTCGGTATCGATGTCGACGGTCGGCGGCTTGATCCTGCTGATCTCGGGCATTCTGTTCCTCGGTATCCTTGTGCGCGGACAGATGGCACCGGCAAGCGAGGCGGGCGCTTATCGCTTCAGCGTGCCGCTGCATATGCCCACCCATATTCCGGTCGCGTTGAACAGTTTCGGGCTTTGGCTCGCCTTGATGATCGGCCTCACGGTCGTCAATTACGGCTATCCGATCGCGCAATTGATGGCGCTGAAGGAGACCAGCGTGCCCGTGGTCTATGTCGGAGCCGCGCGATGAGTGAAAGCGACCATCCGCTGTTCTCGACGCGCAATCCATGGTTCGTCACGAGTGTCGGCGTGACCGCGGCGATCGCCGTCGTTGCAGCGTTCGTCGGCCTGATCTGGCTGCCATTCGCGCAGCCCGACCTGAAGATTGCCGGCATCTGGGACGCGATCTGCAGCGCCGCCGGCGTGCCGCGCGCTGCTTCGCAGGCCACCTCGATCCAGCCGGACTTCAAGACCTCCAATGTCGTGATGACGTCGGAGATGCTGACCAATCCAAGCCAGGTCTCGATCGGCCGCGGCGCGACGCTGGCGCAACGCTGCGCGATCTGCCACGGGCCGCAAGGGGTCAGCGACGCCAATTCGCCGAACCTTGCCGGGCAATTTGCCGCTGTGACCTACAAGGAACTGAACGACTTCAAGACCGGCGCGCGGGTCAACGCGGTGATGAGTCCGTTTGCGGTGAATATGAGCAATCAGGACATGGTCGATCTCGCGGCTTATTACTCCTATTTGCCGCGGGTGCCGTCCAACAAGCTTGATGCGAAGCTTGCACCGCCGCCGATCGTCGTGACGGGCGCGCCGATGCGCAACATCCCTCCCTGTGGCTCCTGCCATGGCGATATCGACACAAAGGCCGGCAGCCCGTGGCTTGGCGGCCAGTCCGCGGTCTATATCAAGGCGCAGCTGCAGGCGTTTGCTTCCGGAGCGCGCCGTAACGACATCAGCCAGCAGATGCGCAATATCGCCCGGCAAATGACCCCGGAAGAGATCGACCAGGTTGCCCGCTATTACGAAGCGCAGCCTTAAGCCACTCGTCCCTGGCTTCCCGGAGGACCGCCCGCGCCTTAACTCCCCATTAACCATAACTGCCCCAGTCTGGCCCTGAATGGGGGCCGAGCGCCGGCGCCTGCAAGGCCGCGCGGTTCGCGAGGAGCGGGGCTGCAACACATGTCGGTCGATACGACAAACGCCACGGCCGCGGCAGGTGTTGACCCGTCGCGCGTGAAGATCGCGGGCTCGATCAAGCAGGCCGCCTCGACCACCGGCGCCAGCTTCGAATACCTGCTCGCCACCGCGAAGATGGAATCCAATTTCGATCCGAAGGCCTCCGCCTCGACCTCGTCGGCGCGCGGGCTTTTTCAGTTCATCGACCAGACCTGGCTCGGCACGGTCAAGGAAGCCGGCAGCCAGCTCGGCTATGGCAAATATGCCGACGCGATCAGCAAGAACCCCGACGGCAGCTATTCGGTCAGCGACCCCACGGCGCGCGCGGCGATCATGAAGCTGCGCGACGATCCAAATGCCGCTTCCTCGATGGCGGCGGTCCTGACGCGGTCCAACAGTTTCAAGCTCACGGGCAGGATCGGCCGCCGTCCGAGCGATGCCGAGCTCTATATGGCGCATTTCATGGGCGTCGGCGGCGCGGCCAAATTGATCTCGAACGCGGAGGACAACCCGCAAGCCTCCGCCGCCGCGATGTTTCCGAACGCCGCCGCCGTCAACCAGTCGATCTTCTATGATCGCTCCGGGCGATCCCGCAGCGTCTCCGAAGTCTACTCGGTATTGAACGCGCGGTATGCCGGCGCCGCGAATTCGCGGGCCACGCGTGCCGCGATGGCCGCGGTCGGCGACGTGCCCCGGCGGGTGACGGTCGCCAGCGCAACAGCGGCCACCGCGCCGATCGACAACGCCGCCTATCTCTCAAGCTTTCCGGATTCTCGCACGGTGACGCCGGTAACCGCGGCGTCGCAGACCGGATCGGCACAGACAGATCCGATCTTCCACTCGCTGTTCCAGGCCGGCGACCGCACCCAGCCGATCTCGCCGGCGGTGCAGGAATTGTGGGGCAACTCCTCGTCGCTGACGACGGCAGCACCGGTGACGGCGCTGTCGGGAAGGACGCCGGAGGTCCGCGCGCCGGGCCCGCTCGATCTCTTCAGCGACCCCAGCGGCACGTTCAGCAGCTAGACTAGCTCGTTCGAGTCCCCGAACGCGACGCACCGCTCGCGCGATGGGTGCGCGACAATCCGCTCTTAACGAAACGTCAATAAACCCAAACAGTTATGGTGAACCCTTTGTTAAGTGTCATGGTTTATTTTCCATGACAGTGGCATCGGGTTGGGGTGTCGGTTGCGTAGGCCGGCAGGGCAATGATCGTTCGGCAGTTCATCAGTTGGATACGGACCGCTCCGGCAAGCGAGCGGGCAGAGGCGACGCGGGCGCTGGCCCGAGCCTGGTTGATTTCAGATTTGTCCGACGACGATCGCGCCGCCGCCGAAGGCGCGCTGTTGATGCTGCTCGACGATCCGTCGCCGCTGGTGCGCCAGACCATGGCGCAGGTGTTCGCGCGTAGTGCCGAGGCGCCCGCCGCCATCGTGCAGGCGCTCGCGCTCGACCAGCCCTCAATCGCGCTTCCCGTCCTCGAACATTCACCGCTCCTGATCGATGCCGATCTCGTCGATATCGTCGCGACCGGCAATGACGAAATGCAATGCGCGATCGCACGGCGGATCAATCTACCGGCCTCGGTCTGCGCGGCGATCGCCGAAGTCGGCTCGGCCGCGGCGGCGCTGGAGTTGATCGAGAACGCCCAAGCCGAGCTTCCGCCGTTCTCCTGGGACCGCATCGTCGAGCGCCACGGCCATCTCGCCGCGATCCGGGAAGCGATGCTGGTGCTGGAAGATCTGCCGGCTGCGACCCGCCTCGCGCTGGTCGCCAAACTCTCAGATACGTTGGCGCAATTCGTCGTCGCGCGGAACTGGCTGTCAGCCGACCGGGCAGGGCGGATCGCCGATGAGGCGCGCGAGCGCTCGACCGTGAACATCGCGGCCCGCTCTTATGGCGAGGACATGCGCGGGTTGGTCGCACATCTGCGCGCCACCGGGCAACTCACCGCCGGTTTGATCCTGCGTGCGCTGTTGTCGGGCAATGTCGAATTGCTCGATGCGTCGCTGGCGGAATTGACCGGTTTGCCGCAGGCCCGCGTCTCAGCACTCCTGCATGATCGCGGCGGCGCCAGTCTGCAGGCACTGTTGATCCGGGCCGGCCTGCCGGAGTCGACCTTCGCGGCGTTCCGCGTCGCGCTCGAGGCCAGCCATGAAACAGGTTATGTCGATACCCTGGGCGGGGTGGCGCGGCTGCGCCGCCGCATGGTCGAGCGAGTGCTGACCCATTGCGAGACCGATCGGCAGGCCGCCGAGCCGCTGTTGATCCTGCTGCGGCGTTTTGCGACGGAATCGGCGCGCGAGGAAGCCCGCACGTTCTGCGAAGAGCTGGTCGCGGAAGAGGTGATTGCACCTCATAGCCACGATCTGATCGCGGCGTAGCTGCCAACGTCGCGGGCAAAGCGAAGCGTGCCCACCATCTTCAAACGCATAATCCGAACGCTGTTGGCGGGCACGGCGCAAGTGTGCCTTCGCCCACCGAACAGATCAGGGCTCGTTTGGCTCACTCCCCCGGCGCGAGACTGGGCGCGAGGATAGCTTCGAGATGCTCGGGGCGATCGCGATTGACGCGGGTGAGGAATTCATCCGCGACGCCGCGGAGCTGCCGGCTCAGCGCGTTCGCCATCAGGGCGGTGTCGAGCTTGGTGCGCTCGCGCACGATCGCCTGAATGGCATTGATGTGATGCTCGATCAGGTCCGCCGGCACCTGGTTGAGGTCGGGCGCGTGCTCGATGATGCGGCAGAGGCTCTCGGCCGCCGCGGCGGCCGAGGGGTAGCCGAACGTGACGGCGTCGCCCTTGATGTCATGGGCGGCGCGAAACAGCTCTTCGCGCCTCTCGTCGGTGAATCCGTCGCGCAGGACCGCAGCATGGGCGGCTGACAGCCGGTCAGCCTCGATCGTCATCCAGTTCTTGAATTCGCCCGAGAGACCGGCGAGCGCCTGCTCCGCACGGGCGACGGGATCGTCGAGGTCGCTCTCGGGAACGCGGAGCAATACCTTGCGCAGGGGATTTGGCTGGGTGATGACGTGGTGATCGGCGAAGCTCCTGATCTGCAGCGTACCGGGCTTTTCTTTCGCCATGGTCTCGGTTTCCTTCAGGGCTTGCGCGCTAGGCGCTGGTGCGCGCCTTGTCGAGCAGCGAGGGCTGCTGCATGACTTCGACTTCGCCGCCGACGCGGCGCTCGGGGCCGATATAGGTATTTACGGTGTTGCGCCGGCGGTCCGGGCCGAAATAGGTCTTGGTCTTGATGAACGGGCGCGGATTGGCGACCACGTTCAGGATCCGCTGGTAAAGGCCCTTGGCCGAGATCGGTTTTGCCAGGAATTCGGTAACGCCGGCATCGCGGGCTACCGTCACGCGGCGCTTCTCCGAATGCCCGGTCAGCATGATGATCGGCGCGTAGGGGTTGCCCTTGGACTCCGGCTGCCGGATCATCTGCGCCAGTTCGATGCCGTCGAAGATCGGCATCGACCAGTCGGTGATGACGATATCGGGCACATAATGCGTGTACATTTCGAGCGCGGTCGCGCCGTCCTCGGCCTCATAGGCTTCGCGCGCGCCGAACGAATGCAGCAGCGTCCGCAAGATGCGGCGCATATGCGGATTGTCGTCGCAAATCAAAAATCGCAGCTTGTTGAAGTCGATGCGATACATGGTCCGGCCCCAAAGGGCATACCGGGCCAACGCGGTATTACCCATCATTAACCATATCGCGGCGGGGGTTAATGAAAGGTTGCCGGACGGGACGGCGGCGGAGTCAGTGCCCGAACTGCTCGCGCAAAATGCGTTCCTCGAGGCTGTGGCCGGGGTCGAACAGCATCCGCATCGAGATCGTCTTGTCGGAGAGCACCTCGACGCGGCTGACGTCGCGCACCTCGTCATGGTCGGCCGCCGCCGCGACCGGGCGCTTGTCGCCTTCGAGTACCTCGATCACCACGAAGGCGGAGTTGGGGAGCAAGGCGCCGCGCCAGCGCCGCGGCCGGAACGCGCTGATCGGGGTCAGAGCCAGCAGCGCCGCATTGATCGGAAGGATCGGCCCCTGTGCAGAGAGATTATAGGCGGTCGAGCCGGCCGGCGTCGCCACCAGGATGCCGTCGGCGCTCAATTCCGCCATGCGTTCGCGTTCGTCGATCAGGATACGCAGGTGCGCCGCCTGATTGGTTTGGCGAAACAGCGCGACTTCGTTGATGGCATGATGCAGATGAACGTTCCCATGCACGTCGGTGGCGCGCATCAGAAGCGGGTTGAGCAGGGATTCCTTCGCGGCGGCCAGACGCGTGTGCAGGTCGTGGGTCGAGAACTCGTTCATCAGGAAGCCGACGGTGCCGCGGTGCATGCCGTAGATCGGCTTGCCCGTAAGCATGTGTGCATGCAGCGTCTGCAGCATCAAGCCGTCGCCGCCAAGTGCGACCACGATATCAGCGTCGGCGGCGTTGTGGTTGCCGTAAAGCGCGGTCAGCTTCGTGAGCGCCGCTTGCGCCTCGGTGCCAGCACTCGAAACGAAGGCGATCCTGTCATATCGCTTGGGGCTGGTCATCGGACGACGAACTCAACTGTTGGCGCCGGGTGCGCGCCGCGCTCGTCTATACACCTTGACAGCGCTTGTCGAGATGGTCGAGCCGGCCGTTCAGGCCGGGAGGGGCTCCGGATGGTCACTTTTCCTGCAGCGTTCGGACCGGATCCCAATCCTCAGCCGGCGGATTCTGCGCCAGTTCCCGCGCGCGCTCGCGAAACAGCTCGGACGGCCGGTCGATCTCCGCGGAACGGTCAAAACTCGTCGCGGCAAGCGCGAATTCGCGGGCACGCCAGTGCGCAAGGCCTTCGGCGTAATGCCCGGTCAATGCCTGCTGGGCCGCCGTAAGCTCATCCGACCGCGCCAGCAATTGGTAGATCTTCAGCGCCTGGACTCTTCCCTTGACGCGCACGGCGTCGAGCTCGCGCCAGGCGAAAGCTTCGCCGGCCAGCGCAACGGTGGCCTCGGAAGCGATGATGGTCGTGCCGTAGAATTTGTTGGTGCCTTCCAGCCGCGAAGCGAGGTTCACCGCGTCGCTCATGACCGAGTAGTTGAAGCGCCGCCGCGATCCGAAATTGCCGACCAGCGCCTCGCCGGAATTGATGCCGATCCGTTGCGATAGTCTGCATTCGCGGAAAGTGGCCGAGGAAACGTTGAGCTCTGCGAGCCGCGCGCAGCAGTCGAGCGCGGCACTCGCCGCATTGGCTGCGTGATCGGGATCGTCGGCCGGCGCGCCAAACACCGCCACGATGGAATCGCCGATATATTTGTCGACATAGCCGCCGTGGCTTTCGATGATATCGGTCATCTCGGAGAGATATTCATTCATCAGCGACATCAGGCCGTCGGGCGACATGTTTTCGGCGATCAGCGAAAACCCCTCGATGTCGGAGAAGAACACCGTCACGTTGCGGGTCTCGCCGCCAAGTTCCGGTAATTTGCTCGATGACAGCATCCGGTCGATGACGTGCGGGGCGAGGTAGAGCGCAAAGCTCTTCTGCAGCAAGCGGCGGTCCTTGTCGGCGACCGCGAAGCGGAAACCGATCATCGCGGCGAGCGCTGTCAGGGACGCAAGGAACGGTTCGACGAGCGGAAGCACCAGCGCGTGGTTGAAGGCGATCGTGGCAAGCACCAGACCAAGCGCGGTCATGGACGCCCAGACGAGGAAGGCGCTGACGGGCCTCAGCAGCCATGCGGCCGTCGCGGTCAGGGCGGCAAGAAGGGCCGTGATCAGGAAAATCGGCAGTTGGCCGAGCTCGACCGCGGCGTTTCGCTTGATCAGGTTATTGACCGCGGTTGCATGAATGTAGACGCCGGCGATCGAAGGGTGCCTGAAGCTGGCGGTGACTGGCCCGGTCTCCGCCGTGCAGCGGGGTGCGCGCGCCCCCTCGATCCCGGTAGCAAATCGCTTCGAGGTCAGACTGCGGTCCTCGATGTCGCGAACGGTACCGAAGATAACCACCTTTCCGTCGAACCAGCGTCGAAAGTAGTCCTTGTCGTTGCTGATGGCGCAGGCCCGCAAGTCCGCAAACGAAAATGTCGGAATGTCGTCCGCGCCGCCCTCGAAATTCAGGGTCAGAGTGTTCGGCACCTGGCCTGGTATCCGGTAGCCGCCAAGGTTCACCGTTCCGTCGGTTTTGAATTCAGGTGCGGCGCCCAATGCCCGCGATGCCAGCTCGAGTGCCATTCCTGGCACCGGTGTGCCGTTGATGGAAAATGTCAGCGGCACCCGGCGCACAATCTCGTCGCTGTCGGTGTGGACGTTGAGCGGCCGGATGTTCTGCTGCTGGCGAACCGCGATGCGCTGTCCCGATGATGGCCTGATCGGCTGGTCGTTGCGCAGGATTTCGCCCAGCACCACCTTGTTCGAGGCTGAAGCGGTGGCGAGCGCGCGGAGAAAGTCGCGGTCGAAACCGCGGACCTTCTCGCCAAGCATGCCCTCGCCAAACGGAATCTCGGACTGCTCGATCGATATCGGGATCACCACGTCGAAGCCGGCCACCTTGGCGCCGCCTTCCAGGATGGCAGCCAGGACGCGGCCGATTTCGCCGGTCCAGGTCAGCATCGGCGATCCCTTGAACGGCGCGGCGCGAGCGCTCTCCTCGTCGATCGCGATGACGACGGCAGCTGAGCCGGCTGGATCTTGCCTTCGACCGAACACCTCCCACCGCAGCGCCGTAAGGATATCGATGGAGAGGCCGTGGATCGGTTGGAGTGGGGGAGAGACCGCGACAGCCGCACAGATCAGCGCGATGGCCGCGAGTGCGATCACGTCGCGCGTGGTGCGCCGGATTTTCAAGACGAACCGCCCGACAAAGCCTATTCCATGCGCAGCAAGCGGCCGACGATCGGCGTCGCGCCAGGCTTGGCCTGCGGATCGACCCGGAACACGATCTGCGACGACTTGAACGTGGCTGCGTAGAGGCCGCCGGGGACCAGCGCGACGTTCTCGCTGGCGAAATCGAAGAACCTTCCCTTGAGCTGAGTGCCGCCCAGATCAATCTGCTGACGCTCGCCGACAAGGTCGAGGCGCCGCACGATCAGCCTGCCGCGTCCTTTGGCCTCCACGAGCGGCGAAGCGCCGTAAAGGGTCAGCTGTGGCTCCGGCAACGAAGCAGCTTTGCTGTTGTCCACGCTGCGCAGCACGGCGGCGGCGATGCCGCTGGTGGCCCGGGTCGTGGCATGCGACTGCCTGGAGTCGCAATCGGTCCTTTCGCGCTGGACGTCGGCCAGATCGACGACGCTTTCCTCAGTGCCGACGATCACGGTGCCGACGCCGGATATTTTTTCGCGCTGGCAGGAGTTCATGTAACTGATGACGATGGAGCCGCCATCGCCGATCTTGATAACGGCTTTGGGCGTCACGTAGTCCATGAACTCGGCGCCGGTGACTTTGCCCTGTACCTCTTCGACGACCGCGACCGGCGACTCTGCCGCGGCGGGAGACGCCAGCGCCAGTAGTCCGATACAAAGAGCAATCGTTCGTTTCATTCCGGGATCCCCATTGCTTGGCCGAGTATAGTTAGTCGGCGCCAGGGCCTTTTGGTTTTGTCAGTACATCAAATAATTGCCCGCTCGGGCCAGGGGATGTGATCGATATCACTCATGCGTCAACAAGAACAACCGGCCGATACGCATGGTTCGCATCAAGCGGCATGCGAATTGCCCCGGGCCGGCGCTGTCGCGATTGTGATTTCCGGCACCTTCTTCCTGTTGTGTACCACCGCCCGGCTGTTGCAGTTTCAAGCCGGAAACCGCGGCGCTTCGTGAAGTGCGGGACCAGGGAGTAAACGACATGGCTTTTCGTCTCGCAGCCCTGCGCCACACGCGCTTTGCTGTCACGCTTCTGGTTTTGTGCTTCGCCGCCGGCGTGCGCGCCGAGGAGGCCCAGGACGTAAAAGAGCCATCCTCCCAGCAACAGCCCGCAGCGACGCCATCGCCGTCTCCGTCTCCGACAGGCCAGAAAGGCGGGGGAGGGCGCGGCGGCAGCGCCAGCGCCAGCGCCAGCAACCCGCAGTCCGCCGAGCAGCACCGTCTGCCGCCTGATTCGACGACCAAACAGACGCTGGCGCTGCCCGGGCGCACGCTCAACTTCACGGCGACGGCGGGCTCGATTCGCCTGTTCGACGACAAGGGCGAGCCGCAGGCCGATATCGCCTACACCTCCTACCAGCTCGACGGCGGCGATCGGGACAGTCGCCCCGTGACGTTTCTGTTCAACGGCGGGCCGGGGGCTTCGTCGGCCTGGCTGCAGCTCGGCGCCGCCGGCCCGTGGCGCATATCGCTTGTCGGCGACGGCGCGGTGTCTTCCGCCCCACCCGAACTATTGCCCAATGCCGAGACCTGGCTCGACTTTACCGATCTCGTTTTCATCGATCCCGTCGGCACCGGCTACAGCCGCTTCGTCGCGCAGGGCGAAGAGGTGCGCAAACGGTTCTTTTCGGTCGATGGCGACGTCAACGCAATCGCACTCGTGATCCGCCGCTGGCTGGAAAAATACGACCGTCTGCTGTCGCCGAAATTCGTCGCCGGCGAGAGCTACGGCGGCATCCGCGGACCGAAAGTGGTGCGCAACTTGCAGACAGAGCAAGGCGTCGGCGTGAGGGGCCTTATCCTGGTCTCTCCCTTGCTCGACTTCCGCGACTACGGAGGCTCGAGTTCTTGTTCAATATGTCGCAAGCCTTCCGACCATGGCTGCCGTTGCGCGCGAGGCGAAGGGGCCCGTTACGCGCAATGACCTCGCCGACGTCGAGCGTTACGCGCGCAGCGATTTCCTGCTCGATCTTTTCAGGGGGCAGGCGGATGCCGACGCCACCACGCGGTTGGCCGATAAGGTTGCGAGCCTGACCGGCATCGATCAGGCGGTGAGTCGCCGGCTCGCCGGGCGTTTCGAGATCGGTGAATTCCGGCGGGAATTCGATCGGAAGAACGGCAAGGTGACCGGACGCTACGACGCCTCGGTCTCCGGCTTCGATCCCTATCCCGATTCGAGCTACCATCATTTGGGCGATCCTTCCGGCGATCCGCTGCTGGCGCCGCTGACCAGCGCTGCAGTTGATCTCACCACGCGCAAGCTGAACTGGCGGCCGGATGGTTCCTATCAATTGCTCAGCAATGCGGTAGGGCGGGCGTGGGATTTCGGGCGGGGGCAAACTCCGGCCGAGTCGGTTTCCCAGTTGCGGCAAATTCTCGCGTTCGATCCGAAGCTGAAGCTTCTGGTCGGGCACGGCCTGTTCGATCTCGCCACGCCCTATTTCGCCTCGCAGATAATCCTTGACCAGTTGCCGGCGTTTGGCAGTCCCGACCGCGTCAAGCTCGCAGTGTTTTCCGGCGGGCACATGTTCTATTCCCGCGATGCTTCGCGCCAGGCGTTTCGCTCTGAAGTGGAAGCGCTGATGAAGTGACGGGGGGATGGCCGCTGCCGCGGTCGTGTTCTATTCATTTTTCTATTCATTTTTCGCAACTCCTTCTCGTCGTCGGCCGGCTTGACCGGGCGACCCAGTACGCCGCGGCCTCTCGACTCTTTCACTGCCGTCTCTGGAATACTGGATCGCCCGGTCAAGCCGGGCGATGACAGTTGATGATGTGGCACGGACGAGCCTTTACATTCTCGCGGCAGGATTTGTCCGAGGTTTTCATTTCGTTGTCCCTCGACAGTAGAGGGAGCAGGGAATGCCGGGTGCGCGCTGCACCCGCGGTCTCGTGTGCAAATATGTGCAAAGAAACGCACACGAGCATACAGGTTCAGCGGAGGCAGTCCGGCATTCCCTGCGCAATGGTTTTACGGCTTATGCCGCGCTCTCCCCGGCGACGAATTCGTCTTGTCACCGTCGCCGCCGGCTTGATGGCTATTCCGACCCGGTTGGATCAAATTCGCCACCGACAGCTTGGCACCAGCAACGGGTGTCGGGACCACACGGTTTTGCCGTACGCGAATAGCGTCGTTCGTCCTGCGCGCCGTTTATCGCTCACGAGTTTTGCTCGCCCTGTGATCACCAGCGCGCCGACGCTGCCGCGTCCACCGCATCCCATCCCACGTTCGTGACGATGGCCAACGCCCCTCTTGGGGGATGAGACGGCGCGAGCTGGTAGAACTGATTTGCCCGACGGCGAAAGCGGAATATTTTTTGCGGGCGAGCTGGACAGGGCAAATCAGCCTGAAATCATTGCGGAAAATCGCGCGATGGCGCATCGCCCCCGGGGCCGGCCGATCCCGCTCCACTCGTTCGGCGAGCCTTGCTGGATATTCGGGCGGTCAATTCATCAATCCTGGAGAGGAACAGCTTGAGAATAGGCGATCTATTCGCCTTGTTGTAGCCGACAACCAAGTCGATCGTTGGGGCATCTCCTCGGATCGGACGGCTGGTCACCGACCAAGGAAGAAGATTATTTGGGTAGGCGGGCAGCAGCGCTACGGCGCCGGTCGACGCGATCATGGACACCGCATGGGTAATGTTATCCACTTCGTGATCCGGAATGATATCCAGGCCCGACCGCTTCAGGTAGTCCTCGATCACAGCGCGCGAGGTCGGGGCCGTCTTCGATGGTATGATGAATGTTTCGTCCACGATCTCTCGCAGCTCGACGGCGTCATGCACGGCAAGGCGGTGGTCGCTGGGGAATATGACGACGAACGGCTCGGTTATCACACGCCTGTAAACCAGCTCGTCCGCCCGCTCTTCCGGCCGCATGAACGCGGCGTCGAGCCTGCCCCGCATCAAGGCGTCAGCGAGGTCCGGGGAATTCTGGCTTGAGACCGTGACCTCTATATTGGACAGTTCATCGTGAAGGATGCGCATCGCTTCAGGCAACCAATCTATTTCTTTCCCTGTGAGAAACCCTAGAGCGAAGGTCGGCTTGGCGGGTTGAGCCGCCCGCCGTGCTGCTTCCTTGGCGGCATCGACCTGCGCCAGCGCCAGCCGGGCATGGTCGAGAAAGGCCTTGCCTGCGGCGGTCAATTCGATGCCGTGCACGCTGCGGCTCATCAACTGGACGCCAACCTCGTATTCGAGATCGCGGATTTGGCGGCTGAGGGAGGGCTGTGCCGTGTGCAGCCTTTTCTCAGCCGCGAGCGTCAGGCTGCCCTCCTCGGCGACCGCGATGAAATAGCGAAGGTGCCGTAGCTCCATAGCGCTTTCCATATCTTCAAGGCATGCCCCCCAGCTTACAAAGTCTTTTTCACGGGCGCCAGCGAAGCCTACATGGCTTTCAGCGAAAGGCACCTTCGACTGTTCCCGGTCTCTAAGGCCGCGGCCAGACGTTCCACTTCCATACTCTGCCGGTAGGGCAGCAAAGTTGCGAGGATTACAAATGAGCAACCCAGTCGTATTGATCACTGGTGGACTTACGGGCATCGGGCGCGCCGCCGCCGTCGCTTTCGCCAGGAAGGGCGCGAAGGTGGTCGTCGCCGGTCGGCGTGATGAGGCCGGAAAGGCGCTCGTCAAGGAACTAAGTTCCTTGGGTTCCGAGGCCGAGTTCATCAACGCCGACGTCCGCAAGGAGGATGACGTGCGCGCCATGGTCGACAAGACCGTCGCACGGTTTGGCCGTCTCGATGTCGCGGTGAACAACGCCGCCACCGAAGGCCAGGGTGGTCCGATCACGGACCAGACCGCCGAAAGCTTTGCCGCGACGTTCGACACCAACGTTCTCGGCGTGGTCCTGAGCATGAAGCACGAAGTGCGCGCCATGCAGGCCCAGGGCAGCGGCAGCATCATCAACGTCTCCTCGACCTATGGGCACGAGGGCGCGGCCTATGCCTCGATCTACGTCGGCGCCAAGCACGCCGTCGAAGGCATCACCAAGTCGGTGGCGCTTGAAATCGCCAAGTCGGGAATTCGCGTGAATGCCGTCGCGCCTGGCCCCACCGACACCGGCATGCTGACCCGCTTCACCGGCACTGCGGAGAACAAGGCGGCCCTGGCGACCCAGGTTCCGCTGGGTCGGCTCGGCCTCTCCGAGGAGGTCGCCGACGGCATCGTGTTCATCGCGTCGGACGAAGCCAGGTTCATCACGGGTCACGTCCTCAACGTCGACGGCGGACACAGCGCCAATTGATCTTGTCCGGTCGCGGAGGTTCGCTCCGCGCCCCGTTAAGGGGCGGTCTTCACCTTTCTCGCAGCTTTCGCTGCGTTCGGATGCCGCCCGCTTTCGAACGCTTCGCATTTCGGCTTGAGCGCCACCGCCAGAGGAAATCTAAATGACTGAGCATAGTCACCAGGCTGCGCCGACGCATTGCGTCGAAGCTAACGGCATCCGCTTTGCCTATCGCCGCTTTGGCAATGCAGCCGGCGTGCCGCTCGTCTTCAACCAGCATTTCACCGGCACCATGGACCACTGGGATCCGGCGGTGACCGACGGTTTCGCCAAAGACCGCGAAGTGATCCTGTTCAACAACGCCGGCGTATCCAGTTCCTCTGGAGAGGTGCCCACTACGTTCGAGAAAATGGGCGCCAACGCGGTGGCCTTCATCAAGGCGTTGGGACTGACGAAAGTCGATGTGCTCGGCTTCTCGATCGGCGGCTTTGTCGCGCAGGAACTCACCCTTCAGGCTCCCGATCTCGTGAGACGCCTGGTTTTGGTCGGCACCGGCCCGCGCGGCGGCGAGGGCATGGCTACACTCACTCCAAAGGCGCAGGAAATCTTCGGCGCCACCTATAACGATCCCGATCATCTTTGGCTTCACGTGCACTTTACGCATTCCGAGAAGAGCCAGGCTGCAGGACGTGAGTTCCTCAAGCGCTTCCGGCTGCGCAGCGAGAACCGCGATCCCGAGGTCAACGAGAAAGTCGCGCCCGCCCAGATCGAAGCGATCGGCAAATGGGGCGCGCCGCAGGAGAAACCGTTCGAATATCTGAAGTCGATCCGCCAGCCGACGCTGGTCGTGAACGGCGGCAAGGACGTGATCATCTACTCCGTGAATTCGTTCATCCTGCAGCAGCACCTGCCGAACGCCCAACTCATCCTCTATCCCGACGCAAATCACGGTTCGCAATATCAATATCCAAAGCGGTTCGTCGAGCACGTTTCCCTGTTCCTGTCCGAAGAGGAAGCGCAATGAAACTCTACCACTCCGCCTCCTCACCCAATTCGCGGCGCGTACGCATATTCCTCGCCGAAAAGCGGCTCGCGATCCCCCTCGTTACAGTCGATCTTGGCAAAGGCGAGCAACATTCCGACGCTTACCGCGCGATCAACCCGCGCCGCGTGGTGCCCACGCTGGTGCTGGAAGACGGCACCCCCATAGGCGAAGTGCCGGCGATCTGCCGGTACATCGAAGAAGCCCATCCTACGCCGCCGTTGCTTGGCGAGACAGCGAAGGAAAAAGCTCTGGTGACGATGTGGGAGCGACGTGCCGAACTGGAAGGCTTTGCCGCGGTCATGGAAGCGATCCGTAATTCCGCGCCCGGTCTCAAAAGCCGCGCGATCGCCGGACCTCATGATTACGAACAGATTCGCGAGTTGGCAGAGCGTAGCAAGCTCCGGGTGAAGAATTTCTTCGCCGATTTCGACGATCGATTGCGCGAGGTTCCTTTCGCGGCTGGCCAGCGCTTCTCCGTCGCCGATATCACCGCGTTGGTGACGGTGGATTTCGCCGCCAAGGCGATCAACTTTCCTGTTCCGGACGAGCACCGTTCGCTGAAGCGCTGGTACGACGCCATTTCAAGCCGACCCAGCATGGCTGCGTAGTCCGGTGCGGTCCCTGAACAGGCGTCGTGAGGAGAACGAAATGAGTGAGTCAACGGAATCAAGGAACAAGGCGCTCGTCCTTGAGGCATTCGACACGTTGTTCAATAAACGAGACTATGCGGCCGCCGAACGCTTCTGGTCGTCCAACTACATTCAGCACAGCGGCCACATCGAGCCGGGCCGCGAGGGTCTCTTCAACCTCATCAAGGTACTCCGGCGTCCCTCAAATATGAGCCCGGCGTGATCGTGGCCGAAAGCGACTTTGTCATCGTGCACGGGCGATTCTCTGGCACAGGACGCCCGAGAAACTGGATCGCCGCCGACGTCGTTCGCATCGCCGACGGATTGTTGGCCGAGCACTGGGACGTCCTCCAGGATGAGGCGGCTCGCGCGGAGTCGAAGAGCGGTCTGCCGATGTTCGGCGATAGCTTCGCCGATTGATCGCGGCAATACCCAACGACGGCTTCTGGATGCCCAGGTACCGTTTCCAATTCAGAAGGATACAGATCATGGCTGACAAGCCGGTCAAGAGTCCGGGACCCGACCACCCCATTTCGATCGACGTGAACCCGTCTCGCGTCGTGGTCAAAGTTGGCGGAAAGGTTATTGCCGACACAAGCGACGCGTTGACGCTTCGCGAGGCGTCGTATCCGGCCGTTCAATATATCCCCCGCCGGGATGTCGATATGGCCGCGCTCACGCGTAGCGAACACACGACGTATTGTCCCTACAAGGGCGACGCTTCCTACTACAGCATTCCGGCTGGCGGGGATCGTTCCCTGAATGCGGTGTGGACTTATGAGGCCCCATTTGAGTCGATGGCGCAGATCAAGGATTACGTCGCCTTTTACCCGGATCGTGTCGACGAGATCTTCTGACCGACCCGGCGGCCCGGCTTTGATGGCGCATGCGGTTGAGCGCGAGGACGCGTCGTTCGAAGTGAGATTGCGGCCCTGATCTCACGCCGGGGTGACATAGAGGAGAGAAGAGAGATGTCGAAGGCAAAGCGTACCGCACTTGTCACAGGTGCCTCCGGCCTGGCCGGCGGCTACATGCTGGCTCACCTGCTTGAGCAGGGTGGCTGGGATATCGTTGCGGTGTCGCGCCGCAAGCCGCGGATTCCCGGTGACTACAGACACATTGCTGTGGATCTTCTCGATCTCGCTGATTGCCGGACAAAGCTCGGGCCGCTCACGAATATCTCGCACCTGTTCTATTTGGCAATCACGGAACGCTCGGATCTCGGCGAGACGGTGTCGGCGAACGCCAACATGTTTTTCAACCTCGTCAAGACCGTCGAGGCAGCCTCACCCGTGCTCGAGCATGTTCATCTCTCTCAGGGCACCAGGTGGTACGGAAATCACCTCGGTCCCTACAAGACTCCGACCAAGGAGGACGATCCACGGCACATGCCGCCGAATTTCTATTACGACCAGCAGGACTTTCTGGAAGAATTCCAGAAAGGAAAGCGCTGGACGTGGTCGGTCGGGCGTCCCCACGCGGTCTGCGGTTTCTCCACGGGGGGACCGATGAACCTAACCCTGGCGATCGCCGTCTATGCCAACATCTGCAAGGCGCTGGGGCTGCCTCTCAGCTTTCCGGGCAAGCCAAACGCGTATACTGCGCTCTACCAGTGTACGGACGCCGCTCTTCTGGCAAAGGCCGTCGAGTGGATGGCGACCGATCCGAAATGCGCGAACCAGGTTTTCAACATCACGAACAGTGATCTCATCAGGTGGCAGAACCTATGGCCCAAGTTTGCCAGGTTCTTCGAGATGGAACTGGCGCCGCCACGACACATCAACCTTGCGCGATCCATGGCGGACAAGGGCCCGATCTGGGAAAAAATCGTCGAAAAGAACGGATTGCAGAAATTTCGCTACGACGAGATTGCCGCTTGGGGCTACCCGGACGGCGTGTTCGCTTCCGATTACGACATCGTCTCCGATACGAGCAAGGCCCGCCGTTTCGGTTTCCACGAACTGGTGGACACCGAGGAGATGTTCCTTCGCATGTTTTCAGACTTTCGGCGTGAGCGGATTATTCCGTGACTCACCAAGCGTTCTCGTAGCGTGCGCCAGAGGCACCTCATTACCTCAGACGGAAGGGATCAAAGCAATGGCGGGTCGCCTTGTCCTTCGATGTGGTGCTTTCCGCAGATTCCGCCCGCAAAACAGCCCGTTGTCAAAGGAGAACATCCATGAGTGCACCCGTCGTCCTGATTACCGGCGCCTTGACCGGCATCGGCCGCGCCACGGCGCTGGCCTTCGCTCAAGAGGGCGCCCGGATTGTCGTGTCCGGCCGTCGCGACGAGGCGGGACATGCCCTGACCCAGGAGCTCCGCAGCCTCGGCGTGGAAGCTGAATTCATCCGCGCTGACGTGCGCTACGAAGAAGACGTGCGCAGCCTGGTCGACAAGACTGTGGCCCGCTTCGGCCGGCTCGATGTGGCCGTCAACAATGCCGGCACCGAAGGCAAGCCTGGTCCGGTGACCGAGCAGACACCCGAGAGCTACGCAACCACCTTCGATACCAATGTGCTCGGCGTGCTCCTCAGCATGAAGCATGAGATGCGCGCGATGCAGGCGCAGGGCAGCGGTAGCATTGTGAACCTGTCGTCGACCATGGGACAGCGGGGCGCGCCGGGCGCGTCGCTCTACACCGCCAGCAAACACGCGGTCGAAGGGTTGACGAAATCCGCGGCGCTCGAAGGTGCGGCGTCAGGTATCCGCGTCAATGCGGTCGCGCCCGGTCCTGTCGAAACCGAAATGCTGAACCGGTTCACCGCCACCGCCGAGAGAAAGGCCGGACTGGTCGCGGGAGTACCTCTCAAGCGTGTAGGCACCCCCTCGGAGATCGCCGATGCCATCGTGTTCGTCGCTTCCCGCAAGGCGTCGTTCATCACCGGCCAGATCATCAGCGTGAACGGCGGCAAAACCGCTTCATAGAAGAAAGCCCATCGCGGAGCCTGGAAATAACCGCCGCCTTGCCGGCGCGTCGCGCGGTAGTTTCGCCGTCGATCTTGGTGCGGCAGCGATCATCCTGATGAATTTCTCCATCTTCACTCGCCATGACCACCCCATTTCACCAAGCCCACAGCAACGACCAGGACGATGATCATGCCTACTCTGACCGGCAAAACCGCTCTCGTTACCGGCGCTTCGCGCGGCATGGGACGCGCCGGCGCACTGGCGCTCGCTGCCGCCGGAGCCCAGGTTCTCGTGCATTACGGCCGTGGTGCGAAGGAAGCCGACGATGTTGTCGCAGAGATACGCAAAGCCGGTAGCCGCGCGGATGCCATAGCCACGGACCTTGCCGCCGCGGATGGAGCCGACAAGCTTGCGAGGCTGACCCGCGGCATTATCGGAGATCGTCTCGACATTCTGGTCGCCAATGCGGGGGTCTCGAAAGTAGCGACCATCGAAGAAACGTCGGTCGAGGATTTCGAGCGGCTATTTGCAGTCAACGTCCGGGCGCCGTTCTTCCTTGTGCAGAAGCTCCTTCCGATTATGTCGAAAGGAAGCAGTATTGTTTTCCTCTCGTCGCTCGCCGCGCATGCCGTTGTTGGCAGGAGCCCGGCGTATGCAGCAACCAAGGGCGCCATCGACACCATGGTGAAGCATTTCGCCTCGCTGCTCGGCGAACGCGGTATCCGCGTCAATGCCGTGGCGCCGGGCGTCGTCGAGACGGATATGTCGAACTTCACCAAGACGGAGGCGGGCCGCAATGTCGTGATGGACATGCAGGCGCTGAAGCGCGTTGCTCAGCCCGATGACATCGGTGGCGTTATCGCCTTCCTGGCATCCGAAGATGCCCGATGGATCACCGGCGACACGATCCGCGTGGACGGTGGCTCGAAACTCTGAAGTTGGAGATTTATGAGTGCGCGCGAGATCAGGAGCAACACGCCGACTTGCCGCCTTCCTGAACAGGCGGACATGGCACGGAGCCGTAAGAGCAGAAGACGCAACAGTCGCCATCCAGCGGCTTCAGCCTCGCACCACAATGCTTGCAGTCGTAGAAGAATTGGCAGGCGTCAGTCGGCATGTCCTCGACCGAGCTGTGGCCGCAATGGGGGCAAGTCAGCTTTGAAACCAGTTGAATCACAGCAGCTCTCCGGTCACTGGGTTGATCGAGAGAATGGGGTGCCGCGCCGTCAAGTACAATGGCGATTTAGGGCGTGAACTCATTAGCACGCAGCCAAATTCGGATTGATGCGAGTTTGACGAATGCCAGATAGTTGGCTGCGAGTTTGTCATATCGGGTCGCCACACGTCGAGATTGCTTGATCTTGTTAAGAACCGCTCGACGAGATTGCTCGCACGATACAGATAAAGGACGGACCTGCCGACCGGCTCTGTCGATGTCCGTTCACCCGGGGTAGACCGGAAGTCGTCGGCGGACGGTCAAAACAACGCGATTGACCCAGGGCACGTTAGATGTTTGGCCGCATCTTCGGTCTGGACGGCCCTGAGAGCTATCGCGAACTGCGGCTGGAGCCGATATACTGCCGTCTCCGTCTAAGCCGAGGAACTGCTCCGCATGAACGAGAGTACCCACGGAGAGACGACAGCTTCTGACCTGCAAGATCGGGTGACCGAGCTCATCAAGCAACAGGCGGCCATCTCGGAGGTGCTGCGCGCCATTGCGAGCTCGCCGCACGACTTGCAGCCCATCTTCGATGCCATCCTCGACAGCGCTACACGTCTCTGTCGAGCAGACATAGGCACCTTACGTCTCTCCGAAGAAGGCGGCCTTCGTCTCGTGGCGGTGCGAGGGGACGCCCTTTTGGTTAGTCAGGCGTGGTCATCACGCCCGGTGCTCGACAACCGGGAGCTATCTGGGTCTATTAGCCGCAAGCAGGTTACCCGCCCACATCCCCGACTTGGCAGCACTTGAAGGCGATCTTCGGGATGATTTTTCGATGAACGCAGGTTTTCGAGCGGGCCTGGCTGTGCCGTTGCTCAAAGACAATGAGATAGTCGGGATAATTACTCTGAGCCGCAAACCGGTGCAGCCGTTCACCGACAAACAGATTTCCTTATTCGGGGACTTCGCTGCGCAAGCCACCATTGCCCTGGAGAGCACCCGCCGCGAGCGGCAATATCGCGAGGCGCTGATGGCACTGGCGCATGCCAACCGTGTCGCTACCATGGGCCAGCTCACCGCCTCGATTACCCATGAGGTCAACCAACCGCTTGCGGCAACGCGCAACAATCTCAATGCGGCCCTGAACTTCTTAGACAGAACCCCGCCTGATTTGGTGGAGGTCAGGGAAGCGCTTGCCTGCGCTGCGAAGGACAATGACCGGGCCAGCACCGTCGTGCGCCGCATTCGTGCGCTCGTGCAGAAGGCGCCGACCCGGATAGACACCGTAAACGTAAACGAGGCGGTGCGTGAGGTGATTGAGCTTACCTATGGCGAAACACTGAAGAACCGGGTCTCGATGCGGACGCAACTCGCGGACGGCCTGCCTCTCATCCAGGGGGATGGGGTCCAGCTACAGCAGGTCGTCCTCAATCTCGTTCTCAACGCCGTCCAGGCAATGGGTGCGGTCACTGACGGCATCCGAGAGGTGCTCATCACTACCAGCCAAACGGATCCGAACGAGGTGTGTCTCGGGGTGCAAGACACCGGCCCCGGGTTGAGCCCGGAGAGCCTCCCGCGTCTGTTGCGTTTCGATTCCGGCATTTTAATCCGGTTTTGAGGGACATCGTGCCGAATCTGGCGGCGCAGCTCGATTGCCTCGGGTCTCAGGCTTTGGCCACTACGATCGTATCGGCGGCCTCATCGATCGCGGCATAGGCGCGGTCGAGATCGTCGGACGTGACGCAGTAAGGGGGCATCAGGTAGATCACATTGCCGAGCGGGCGAATGAGAAGGTCTCCTTGGCGAAAGAATGCCCGCAGTTTCGGCCCAACATCTGACAGGTATCCCGATGTCGAAACGTTGAGGTCGAGCGCGACGATAGTGCCGATCTGCCGAACATTGGCAAAGCGACGATCATGGTGGAACGGCGTGAGCCTTTCACGATGCATGCTCTCCAGCGATTGGATGCGCGTGGCAACCGGTTCGCGCTGCCAGACTCCAAGATTTGCCAGCGCCGCCGCGCAGGCGATCGGATTGGCCGTGTACGAGCTGGAATGAAAGAAGGTGCGGCTACGATCGGCTGACAAATGCGCGTCGAAGATTTGGGCTGAGCAAAGTGTTGCCGCCAGCGGCAGCGCGCCGCCGGTAATGCCTTTGGATACGCACAGGATATCCGGCGTGATAGCGGCCTGTTCGCAGGCAAAAAGAGTGCCGGTTCGCCCCCAGCCGGTCATGACCTCATCGGCGATCAGCAAGCAGCCGTGCGTCTCGGCGATGAGTTTCAGCTGGGTGAGCAGATGCGGCGGATACATCCGCATGCCGCCGGCACCCAGCACCAGCGGCTCGATCAGCAAGGCTGCGACCTGTCCGGCGCGGCAGAACTGCTCGAATGCATCCAGCGTATCTTGTTCCCGCCCCGGCGACGGAAAGGGAATTTTGTCGACGCCAAACAGAAGCGGATCGTAAGCTGCGTTGAAAACGCCGCGCTCGCCGGTCGACATCGTGCCGATCGTATCGCCGTGATAGCCGTGTTCCATCACGATGATGCGTGAGCGTGGTGCGCCCGCATTGTGGAAGAATCCCAGCGCCATTTTCAGCGCGACCTCGACCGAGGTCGAGCCGCTGTCGGAATAGAAAACGTGAGTGAGGCCCGGTGGCGCGATCCGGATCAAGCCCCTTGCCAGCTGTTCGGCCGGTTCATGGGTATACTCGGCGAAGATGATCTGGTCGAGCGTCTCGGTGGCCGTTCGGATGGCTTCCATGATGACCGGATGCCGGTGGCCGTGGGTAATCACCCACCAGGAGGAGATCGCATCGAGAACCGAACGGCCATCTTCATCGATGAGATGGGCGCCGTCGGTTTTGACGATTCTCTTCATCGCTGGTTCCAGCGCGTGCTGGGTAAAGGGATGCCAGACCGGGGATGATGAGGAAGAAGGCATCACGCGTTGATCGTCCGGAAGTGAGACATGTCGAAATGCGCATGGAAGCTCCGGCGCAGGGCATCGGGCGTTAAGGGATCGAGCTGCGGCAATCTGCCGAGGCTGCGTGTGTGGCCCATCTCCACGATAATCTGCTCCGTATCGGGATGTGCGTCACCGATGAAGGCGACGCCCAGGACGGGGATCAGGCGTTTCCGCATCGCCTCCAGTGACAGTAGTGTGTGATTGATCGTTCCTAGCCCGGTTCGTGCGCAGAGAATGACCGGAAGCCGCCAGCGAGCGAACACATCGGCGAACACGTCGCGGCGGGTGAGCGGGACGAGGAGGCCGCCTGCGCCTTCGATGATGAGGGGCAGGGTGGTTTCAGGCGGCGAGAGCTCGTCGGGAAGGAGTGTTGTCTTGTCGATATCCGCCGCCAGGTGCGGCGAAGCGGGTGTATTGAGGCGCCATTTTTCGGGAAGAATGCGCTGAAGCGGAATTTGACCCAGCCGGCTGACGGTCTCGCTGTCTGTCTCCGTGTCGAGGCCGGACTGGATCGGTTTCCAGTAGCAGGCCCCAAGCGCGTCGGTCAGAGCGGCGGAGAAGACGGTTTTTCCGATTCCGGTGTCCGTGCCGGTCACGACGAAGCGCGAATTCATGGCGTTTCGTCTGCCATGGCCTGCGACAGCCGATCGAACATGCGGATGATCGTCGGAGGGTCGATATTGAGTGTGATGGCGATCCGCAGGCGCGCGGTTCCCTCGGGGACCGTGGGGGGCCGGATCGCACGGATATCAAAGCCTTCCATCTGCATCCGCTCGGCGATGCGCACGGTGCGGCCGTTATCGCCGATGATGACCGGCAGGATTTGTGATCCGCTGCCTTCGATCCCGAGGCGACCGGTGAGTTGCTCATTGGAGACGGCAATCAGGTGCAGCAGTTTTTCCCGGCGCTCCGGTTCGTCCGCCAATATCTTCAGAGCTTCGCGTACACCTGCCGCCAGAAGTGGAGACGGAGCCGTTGCATAGATGAAAGGGCGGGCTCGATTGACCAAAAAATCGCAAAGCAGACGGCTGCCGGTGATAAGTGCGCCGGCTGTGCCGAGCGCCTTTCCACAGGTATGCAGCACGACGATATTGTCGCGCCCTTCCAAATCTGCGGAGAGGCCACGACCATCGGTGCCGTAGACCCCGGTTGCATGGGCTTCGTCGACGAGAAGAAATCCATGATGCAGGTCGGCCAATTCGGCCAACTCGATCAAAGGCGCTCTGTCGCCATCCATCGAATAGAGACTTTCAACCGCGATCCAAGGGTGCCCCGTTCCGCCGGCCTTGCGCCATTTGCGAATGGTATCGTCGAAAGCATCCACATCATTATGTGGCACGGCGACAGCTTCGGCGCGGCTGGCCGCTATTCCCGCATGCGTGCTCGCGTGAACCAGTGTGTCATGGACGATGATGTCGCCGCGTTGCGGCAGCGTCGAGAGGATGGCGACGTTGGCGGCATAACCGCTGCCGAAAAACAGCGCCCGTTCGGATTGGAAGAAAGCGGCGGCTTCAGCTTCCAGCGCTTCATGTTCAGGATGATTACCGCGAAGAAGACGCGACCCGCCGGCACCGACGGCGACACCGCGCTCAAGCGCGGCTGCTACAGCGGCTTTGAGGCGCGGCGATTCAGCGAGCCCCAAATAGTCGTTCGAGGTGAAATCGATGCCGCTCTGTTGCGCGAGTGCCCGGCGTCGTCCTTTCTGCTCGAGCTGACCTAACATCCTCTCGTAGCGCGCCAACCGTTCCGGCATTATTCGGCGCTCTCCAGGGCCATCGGCGTCAGGCCGAGACGGCGAAGGAGGCTGGAGTCGCGGTCGTCTCCGGGATTGTCCGCGGTCAACAAGGTATCACCGACGAAAATCGAATTGGCACCGGCGAAAAAACACAGAGCCTGCATCTCGTCAGTCATTGCTGTGCGACCGGCGGTCAGGCGCACGTGCGATTGCGGCATGAGGATGCGCGCGAGTGCGATGATTCGGACGAACTCGATCGGATCAACCGGCGCAGCATCGGCCAGCTTCGATCCCGGCATGGGGATGAGCATGTTGATCGGCACGCTCTCCGGGGGCACCGGCAGATTGGCCAGCGTCACCAGCATATCGATGCGATCGTCGACGGTTTCGCCCATGCCGAGGATGCCGCCGGAGCAGACCTTGATGCCGGCCTGCCGTACATGCCCAAGCGTTTCCAGCCGATCAGCGAAGGTCCGCGTGGTCGCGATCTCCTTATAGAACCGCTCGGAGGTATCGATATTGTGGTTGTAGTAATCCAGTCCGGCCTCGGCGAGGGAATCCGCCTGAGACGATGACAGCATTCCGAGCGTCACGCAGGTTTCGAGGCCTAGCGCTTTCACGCCCTCAATCATCACAATGACAGTACCCAGGTCCCGCTGTTTTGGACTGCGCCACGCGGCCCCCAGGCAGTAACGTGTTGCGCCGCCGTCCCTGGCCTTCCGCGCTTCCGTCAGCACGCGTTCGACCTCCATGAGTTTCGAGGCCTTGAGGCCCGTTGGATAGTGCGCGGATTGGCTGCAATAGCCGCAATCTTCGGGGCATCCGCCGGTTTTGATGCTGAGCAATTTGCTGAGCTGCACGCGATTGGGATCGAAATACTCCCGATGCACCGTCTGGGCCTGGAACAGGAGATCGTTAAACGGCAATTCGTAAAGCTGTCGGGCGTCCGCCTGCGTCCACGACTTATACTTGGGCGCGGGGACCGTGGCCGAGGGCGTGTTGTGCGAAGGTGTTGGCATCTTGTCCTTTCGGGGCACCTGGCGGTGCCTTAACTCGGAGGCTGTGAGACGGGCGAAGAGGATCGTTCGCGTGTCGACGTCGCCCCCCTGAAAATCATAGATAATTTTGCAAGCTGATCTATGATGTCGGGACCATACAGGCGCTTTCTGCGGGCGCACGCGTTTTTATCATAGATAATCTATGGGAGTATGATGTTGCAAACGACGGCAGAGCGCATCGCGCGCGTTCTTGCGGAGCGGATCGTCTCGGGCGAACTCGCTCCTGGTGTTCGACTTCGGCAGGACCGTGTCGCGGAGGAATTTGAATCAAGCCACGTTCCAGCGCGGGAGGCGTTCCAGCTGCTGCGGGCGCAGGGTTTGCTCATCAGCGAACCGCGTCGCGGCATGCGCGTGGCGCCTCTCGATCACGCCTCGATGCAGGAAATCGTGGAAATTCGCGCTTCCCTTGAGGTATTGGCGCTAACGCATGCGGCGCCGAAACTGAATGCGGCGTGCCTGGATAAAATTGAGCGCGCGCTGTTGGCTGGCGAGCAAGCGCAGTCCATCAGCGAATGGGAGCAGGCCAATCGGGCGTTCCATCGGGAGCTGGTGGCCCCCTGCAAGATGCCCCGTTTGCTTGCCATGCTCGAAGAGCTTCAACTCGCCAATTCCCGGATTATCTTTTCCGCGATCCGCTCCGCCGGTTGGCAGCCTGGCTCGGGCCATGCTCATCGTCAGATTGTCAACGCTTTGAAGAAGCGCGATTTCGCCAAGGCCGCAGCGCTACTTCAGCGGCATATTCGTGGCTTGGAGCGTGCAACGGGAAGCAGTGAAGAGAATAGGGACGAGTAGCCCGGACGCCAAACCGCCTACGCTGCTTAGCTCAGTATCGATCAACGAGCCACGAGATGGAGGCGCGTTGCATTCGGAGCGATCAGGTGTCTCGTATCGTTGGATTGGCAAAGTCGGCCGCTGGCGCTGATCGTCGTTCGCTGAACCCGACATTAACCTCAGACAGCGGACAATGGTGTTGATCTGGCGTATGCCCAAAATCCAGCTTTGGTGTCGAGAGACCGATGATTCACTATCCTTTTGTACTCCTCTTCTTCTGGACGGTCCGTGCGGTTGCGGCCGTTACCGTCGGAATAGCCGCGACAAATGCGGGGCAAGCGCAGACGATCTCCCCTCCAGTCTGGACGGTGCCGGAAGTCGGCGCGCTGCCTGATGACGATCATGGCCGCCTCGTGCGGCGCGGGCGCGACCTGATCACCGCGACCTACGCCCATATCGGACCGGAGGTGCCGGATTCAGCCAAACGTTTTGCCGGCAACAATCTCGCCTGCAGCAACTGTCATCTTGAAGCTGGCGCGAAGAAATTCGGCCTGCCGATCTTTGGGCTGGTCGAGCTGTTTCCGCAATACAGCGCCCGCCTCGGCGCCGAAATCACGATCGAGGACCGGGTGAACTCGTGCATGTCGCGCAGCATGAACGGCCGCGCGCTGCCGTTCGATAGTCCGGAAATGCAAGCCATGGTGGCGTACATCAGGTTTCTGTCGTCGGGGGTTCCAGCCGGCAAAGTGTTGTCAGGACTCGGCGCTGGGGCGATGCCTGAACTCGATCGGGCGGCCGATCCGGTTCGCGGCAAAGCGATCTACGTGAATGCCTGTCTCGCCTGTCACAACACCGATGGCTCCGGAATCCGCCGCAGCCTGCCGACCACCGATCTCGGCTACATGGTGCCGCCGCTGTGGGGCTCGGACAGTTTCAACGATGGTGCCGGTATGGCCCGGCTGATTACCGCGGCGAACTTCGTGCACTTCAATATGCCGCACGGGACGGACTACCTGAATCCGCAGCTCACAGTCGAGCAGGCCTGGGACGTCGCTGCCTACATGATCTCTCAACCGCGTCCGGCAAAAGCGGGCCTCGACAAGGATTTTCCCGACCTTCTAACCAAGCCCGTCGATGCGCCCTACGGCCCGTACGCCGACGGTTTCGATCAGCAGCAACACATGTACGGACCATTCGGTCCGATCCGGGCGGAGCACGCCAAAAAGCAGCCAGGCAATGTGCCCAGGTAAAGCGCCCAAGTAAAATCCATGGATGTCCAGCTTGTGGCGGAGCATAAACCGGCGGTTAGAGGGCGGGCAGAACATGTCCGCTCTGCCCAGGTATTTCAGACGTCTACCTGTTCCGCTATTGCCAAGGCGTCATCGACCTCAATGCCGAGATACCGGACCGTGCTTTCGATCTTGGTATACTCATCTCCGCTCGCTCGCTTCTTTTCACGTTGGAGTTTTTCTGGAAGTCTTCGATTTTGGAGGCAATCTGGAAGCGGACTTTAGGCGAATGCGCATGGAGCCGCCTTTCGGGTGCTCGATTTCGAAAGAATTTGTCCTTCGCACAAGGTCGCTCAGCTTGCGAAAGCCGAAGGTTCTAGGATCGAAATCGGAAGCCAAGTTGGCAAGCTGTCCTCCAACTTCTCCTAGAGGTACCCACCCGTCTTCGCTTTCCATCTGTGTAATGACCTTCTCAATGATGGGAGTAGCCGCGCTAGGGGGCTGCAGAGATTTCAAAGCTGAGGCGGCATCCTGATTGTTCGACGCACCGGTAAGTAGGTTCTCGGTGTATACAAACCTGCGACAGGCCTGCCGAAAGCTCTCCGGGGTCTTTTGCTCACCAAACCCAAAAACATCGACGCCTTGCTCGCGGATGCGGGCGGCCAGGCGGGTAAAATCACTGTCCGAGGAAACCAGACAAAATCCATCGAACCGACCACTGTGAAGCAGGTCCATTGCATCGATGACTAGAGTTATGTCGGATGCATTCTTTCCGCTGGTGTAGGCAAACTGCTGTTGAGGTATGATAGCATGCTTCGATAACGTATCAGCCCAACCCTTAGAGCGAGGATTGGAAAAGTCGCCGTAGATGCGACGAACGCTTGCCTCGCCTATCTTCGCGATCTCCTCAAACAGTCCATCTGCGATCTTTGCGGAAGCATTGTCCGCATCGATTAGAACAGCGAGACGAGGCGAGCGGAGTTCAGAAGGCATGACATAATCCTCAAATAGGCTGTGATTTAAGCAACAATTCCGTGAAACGGTGATTACGTCGAATCAGCGTTTCAAAATCGGGGTGGATCATGGTCGCTGCCTCTGGCAGCCGCGGCGCTGGACACGCCGGTGTAAGAATATACCGATGCCCAGACCGATCCCGCCAGACTTAGATTTCCGCTGCTGGCACATCGCTTCATTTCGGTGCGGTGCGGAATTTGGTCGCTACCGGGGCATAGCGGACATCGGTCAAGCCCGCACCAATCAGGCTCGATCTATAAGTACGCGATTTAGTGATGGAATCCTGGCTTCCAATTGTGGCCCCGTTGTGGGAAAACATTCAGGTGAAACGCTCGATCCACCTTTGCCGGCTGCTGGCGCTCTTCCTGATCGTCGGTCTCGTATTCGCCCCGCTTTCCGCGCCGGCGAACGCGGCGACAACTGCGTCAATGGCTGCCGCGTCGATGTCCGATGACATGCCATGCTGCCCGGAAAAATCGGCGCCGGTGGATTGCGACAAGTGCCTGTTGATGGCGATCTGCATGGCCAAGACGTTTCAGGCGTTGCCGTCGGCCGGAGTGATTGACGTTCAGCCGGTCGCCGTTCGGAAGCTATCCCCCCGCAGCGATCCGGAAGCGGAAAGCCTGGCTCATCCGCCACCTCCAAGACCTCCTCGGTCCCTGGTCCAGTCGGCTTAACGCCGAACGTCTCGCGGCGCTTTGACGCGCCTGCAACGCGTGCCGCTTTTGCGGCAGACCAGACACAGAGGATACCGAAATGAAGACCATCCAGCTTTCGCGCGCCCTTCGGGTTGCGCTCATTGGTGCTGCCACGACCGGCGCCGCCACCTTCGCGCTCGCAGACGTGAAGAACTACGAATTCGAACTGGTCGAACCAACCGTCAAGGCTGGCCCCGACAAGACCATCACCGTGAAGCTCGTCGACAAGACGACCGGAAAGGCCGTTCCGGACGCGGTGATCTTCGCCACGCGGCTCGATATGGCGCCCGACGGGATGCAGGAGATGGCCACCAGGGTCACGCCGATGCCCGGGACCGAGCCCGGCACCTACCGGTTCAAGGCCAGTCTCGGCATGGCTGGCCGGTGGCAGTTGTCGCTCGGCGCCAAGGTGCAGGGCGAGGCCGGCACGGTCGAAAACAAGCTCGTCATCCAGGCCGACAAGTGAAGCCGCCCGTTCTGATTGCCATCGTCGCCGCCGTCACGGCCGCGACGGTGGCCGGCATTGTCGCGCGCTCATTCGCGCCGGCCGGCGGTGCGACAAAGCTGAACCATTTCATCGCGCAAGCGCGAGCCGAAGATGCGGGGAATCCGATTTACTTTCAGGACCCCGATGGGAAGCCGCTTTATTCGCTCACGCCAAAGAAAACGCCTGACGGACGCGACTATCGCGGCGTTCCTGCCGGCGCGGAGGTCAGTTTTGACGAGCCGCCGCAAACCAAAGCGGCGGTAGAGCCCGCTGATCGCAAGATCAGGCACTACCGCAATCCGATGGGCCTGCCCGACGTCTCGCCCGTGCCTAAAAAGGATTCGATGGGGATGGACTACATCCCCGTCTATGAGGGCGACGACAGCGACGACGGATCGGTCAGGCTGTCGCCGGGAAAAATCCAGCGTACCGGTGTCAAATCGGAGCCGGCAGCCAAGCGGATCATCCACACGACGATCCGTGCCCCCGGCACCATTCAGCTTGATGAACGCCGCATCTCGGTCATCGCAATGCGGGCCGAAAGCTTCGTTCAGAAGGTTGCCGACGTCACGACAGGAGCGCATGTCGTCAAGGGGCAGCCCTTGATGGAAATCTATAGTCCCGCAATTTCGTCCGCGGCGGCGGAATACATCGCAACGATCAATTCCAAGACAACCGGCGGCGAGGGGGCGTACGGCAGAGGTTCGCGGCAGCGGCTGATAAATCTCGACGTTCCGGACGCGGTCATCGTCGAGATGGAGAAAAGCCGGACCGTTCCGATCGGGGTCGAATGGAAGTCGCCGCGGGACGGCATCATCCTCGAACGCGGCGCCATCGAGGGAATGCGCGCGCAGCCGGGCACCGTGCTTTTCAAGGTCGCCGATCATTCCATGGTCTGGGCATTGATCGACGTCGCCGAACGCGATCTCGGGGCCATCTCGATCGGCCAGTCGGTGACGGTGAAAGCCAAGAGCTTCCCGGGCCGGGATTTCTCGGGAAAAATTGGCGTCATCTATCCGGAGATCAACAGGGAGACGCGAACCGCGCGCGTTCGCGTGGAGTTGCCCAATCCGGAGCTCCTGTTGCTCCATGACATGTATGTCGATGCCGACATCGACACCGGCAGCCGCGATCCGGTGCTGGCGGTGCCCGAGAGCGCGGTGATGGATACCGGTAGCCGGCAGGCCGTGTTCGTGGATAAGGGAGAGGGCCGTTTCGAGCCCCGCGAGGTCAAGCTCGGCAACCGTGGCAACGGATATGTCGAGGTGCGGCAGGGCATCGTCGACGGTGAGCCGGTCGTGGTCTCGGCCAATTTCCTGATCGACGCGGAAAGCAACCTCAAGGCCGCGTTGAAGGGCTTTGCCGAGGGAGCACAGCCATGATTGCCCGCCTCATCGCGTGGTCCGCGCGTAATCTCCTGCTGGTGTTCTTTGGCGCGGGCTTTGCCGCCGCGGCCGGCATCTACGCGCTGACGCATCTGCCGCTCGATGCAATTCCGGATCTCTCGGATACGCAGGTGATCGTCTACACCGAGTATCCGGGGCAGGCGCCGCAAGTCATCGAGGATCAGGTCACGTATCCGCTGACCACCGCGATGCTGACCGTGCCGCGCTCGAAGGTGGTGCGCGGCTTCTCGTTCTTCGGCGTGTCGTTCGTCTACGTCATCTTCGAGGACGGCACCGATATCTATTGGGCGCGCTCCCGGGTGCTGGAATTCCTCAACGGCGCGACATCCCGGCTCCCTGCCGGCGTGAACCCGACCATCGGCCCCGATGCGACCGGCGTCGGCTGGGTATACCAATATGCCGTGATGTCGAAGGAATTGAATCTCTCCGACACCCGCGCGATCCAGGACTGGAACCTGAAATTTGCGCTGGCCAAGGCTGAAGGCGTCGCGGAAGTCGCAAGCGTCGGCGGCTTCGTCCGGCAATACAACGTGATCCTCGATCCGCAACGCATGCGCGATCTCGGCATCACCACGCAGAAGATTCGCGACGCGATCCGCGCCAGCAACGCCGATGTCGGGGGCCGCACCGTCGAGCTTTCCGAATTCGAATACGTCATTCGCGGCAAGGGCTATTTGAAGGGCATCAACGACCTCGGCAATATCGTGCTCAAGGCCAGTAACGGCACGCCGGTGCTGCTCAAGGATATCGCCCGGGTCGAGCTCGGCCCTGATGAGCGCCGCGGCATCACCGAACTGAACGGTGAAGGCGAAGTCGCCAGCGGCATCGTGCTGCAACGTTTCGGCGTCAATGCGCTCGATGTGATCCAGAACGTCAAGAAGCGCTTCGCGGAAATCGCCTCCGGCCTGCCGAAATCGGTCGAGATCGTGCCGGTATACGATCGCTCCAACCTCATCAACGCAGCCATCGATACGCTCAGGCACACCCTGTTCGAGGAAAGCGTCGTGGTGGCGCTTGTCTGCATCGTCTTCCTGCTGCACTTCCGCAGCGCCCTGGTGGCTATCCTGATGCTGCCGGTCGGCGTGTTGATGGCGTTCGGGGCCATGAAGCTGCTCGGGATCGGCTCCAACATCATGAGCCTCGGCGGCATCGCCATCGCGATAGGCGCGATGGTGGATGCGGCGATCGTCATGATCGAGAATGCCCACAAACACCTTGAGCGGGCAGAACCTGGGCGATCGCGGGTCGATATCCTGATCGAGGCGGCGTCGCAGGTCGGGCCGGCGCTGTTCTTCAGCCTGCTGATCATCACGGTATCGTTCATGCCGATCTTCACGCTGGAATCGCAGGAGGGTCGCCTGTTCAGCCCGCTCGCCTTCACCAAGACATTTGCGATGGCGGCGGCGGCGATCCTGTCGGTGACGCTCGTTCCGGCGCTGATGGTGGTCTGCGTGCGCGGGAAGATCGTTCCGGAGCACAAGAACCCGATCAACCGCTTTTTGATCTGGATTTACCGGCCGGTCATCAAGGCGGTCATGCGCGCCAAGGTCCTGGTCATCCTGGCTGCGCTTGCCATTGTTGCGGTGACGGTTTGGCCGGCCCGGCAACTCGGCACCGAATTCATGCCCGATCTCAACGAAGGCACGCTGCTCTACATGCCGACGACCTTGCCCGGAATTTCGGTCACCAAGGCCGGCGAGCTGTTGCAGATGCAGGACAGGATCATCCGGACCTTTCCGGAAGTGGCCTCCGTCTACGGCAAGGCCGGCCGCGCCTCCACGGCCACCGATCCGGCGCCTTCCGAGATGTTCGAGACCATTATCAATCTCAAGCCCAAGACCGAATGGCGTGCCGGGATAACGCTCGAAAGCCTCACGGCGGAAATGGACAAGGCGCTGCAATTCCCCGGCGTCTCCAACGCCTGGACGCAGCCGATAAAAGCGCGCATCGACATGCTGTCGACCGGCATCCGGACGCCTGTCGGCATCAAGGTGATCGGTACCGATCTGGTCGAGATCGACCGGCTTGCCAGGCAGATCGAGCAGGTGTTGCGGGCCGTGCCCGGCACGTCGTCGGCTTACGCGGAGCGCGGCATCGGCGGTTATTATCTCGATGTGACGCCCGACCGCGAGGCGCTCGCGCGCTACGGCATCGCGGTTCAGGACGTACAGGACGTCGTCGCAACCGCGCTCGGCGGCCAAACGGTGACGACGACGGTGGAAGGCCGCCAGCGCTTTGGTGTCAACATGCGCTATCCTCGGGACCTGCGCAGCGACACGCAGGCGATCGCCCGCGATGTTCTCGTTCCGATGCCGGGTGGCGGAGCCGTGCCGCTCGGCGACGTTGCAAGCGTCGCACCGGCGCGCGGGCCGACCTCGATCCGTACCGAGAACGGCCAACTCGCGGTCTATATCTACGTCGATATCAGGGATCGCGACATCGGCGGCTATGTCGCCGACGCCCAGGCCGCCGTGAAGGCGAGCGTGCAATTTCCCGCAGGCTCATACCTCATGTGGAGCGGTCAGTACGAATACCTCGAACGTGCGGCGGCACGCCTCAAGATCGTTGTGCCCGTCACGTTGTCGATCATCTTCCTGCTGCTCTATCTCAACTTCCGTTCCCTGACCGAGAGCATGATCGTCATGCTTTCGCTGCCCTTCGCACTGGTCGGCGGCCTCTGGCTGATGTGGTGGCTGGGGTTCAATTTATCGGTGGCCCTCGTCGTGGGCTTCATTGCGCTGGCCGGCGTTGCCGCCGAGACGGGCGTTGTGATGCTGATCTACCTCAATCAGGCGCTCGACGAAGGACGGGCCCGCAGGGAGGCGGAGGGCCGCCTTTTCACGCGACGCGATCTCTACGATGCCATCATGGAGGGCGCGGTGGAGCGGGTGCGACCGAAGATGATGACGGTCGTTGCGATCATGGCCGGGCTGCTGCCGATCATGTGGAGCACGGGGACGGGTTCGGAGATCATGCAGCGCATCGCGGTGCCGATGATCGGCGGCATGGTTTCCTCGACGCTGCTGACGCTGATCGTCATCCCGGCGGTATTCGGTGTCATCAAGGGCTTCGGATTGCCGGGCAATCCCGAAGGGGAGCTACCGGCCGCAACGATCGCGAAACATTCGAAAAGTCCGGAGCGCGTTCCGGAGCCAGCCGAGTAGGTGAACCATGATGCACCATGCGATGCCGGGCACAATTGGGAGAATTGGCTGGTTCAGGTTGGCGGCGGCGCTTGCGGCGGGAGTTTGCCTCTCGCCGCTTCATGCCCAGCAAAGCAGCGTAGCTCGCGGTCAACGCGACTTCAGGGTCTGCGCGCCGTGTCATTCGCTGGAGCGCGACCGCAACATGACGGGGCCGAGCCTTGCCGAGCTATGGGGACGCAAAGCCGGCACGCTGCAAAGCTTTGATCGCTTTTCAGACGCGTTGAAATCGTCCGGACTGACATGGGACGACCGAACTCTGGATCAATGGCTGACTGATCCGCAGCACCTCGTCCCGGGTAACGAAATGCCGTTTGAAGGCATCAAGGAGGCTTCGGCACGGGCCGACCTGCTGGCGTTCCTGAAGCAGGCAGCAAACCCGGGGACAGCGGCGCAACAAAATGCGCAACAAGGGCAGATGGGACGCATGGGAGGGATGATGGGCGGCGGAGGTGATCCAAATCTCAAAAAGCTCGAACCGGGCGTTCAGGTCAAGACCATCAGCTATTGCCGCGACACCTATCGGGTCACCACGGCGGACGGAAAGACACGTGCTTTTTGGGAGCGTAATTTGCGGTTCATGACCGACACCAGCAAGGATGGGCCGGAGAAGGATGCGCCGGCGATCATGCCCGCCGGGATGCTGGGCGATCGGGCGGCGGTGATCTTTTCGGAGCCGGAAGAGATCATGAAATTCGTCGAACGCCGGTGCTAGACTCCTGGAAGGAAAAAATAACTCTTCGGTCCTTCCCTCCGGCGCGCCAGGATTTTTGGACAAGAAGCGTTCGTGGTCGTAACCGGCCAGACAAAACCAACGAATAACAGCAGATAGAGCCAGCATGACAACCAGCGAGTCGGTACTCAAGCCGCTTATGCTTGCGAGTCTGAATGGCGATGCGGCGTCGCACCGACAGCTACTGGACAAGCTGAGCCGGCATCTACGCGCATATTACAAACGAAAGCTTGCCCAATTGGGGCGGAGCCAGGAAGAGGCCGAAGACCTGGTACAGGAATCGTTGCTGGCGATCCATTTGAAGCGTCACACCTATGACACTGATGCACTGCTAACGCCATGGGTCCACGCCGTCGCGCGTTATAAGCTGATAGACTATTTGCGACGCTCCCGCGTATCCGGATCGGAGCTGCCGATCGAGGCTGCCGACGAGGTAACGGCTTTTGACGACCATATTGCCGCTGAGAGTACCTACGATATTGGACGGCTTCTCGCGCAATTGCCGATCAAGGCGCGGCAGGCAATCGAGGGCGTTAAACTGGAGGGCAAGACCGTTGCGGAAACGGCAGCCCGCTACGGCATGTCGGAATCTGGAGTGAAGATCAACATTCACAGAGGGCTCAAGGTGCTGGCGGCGCTGATCAGGCGGGAGAGCGGAGCGTGAAAACCGAAGAACTGATGGATATTTTGAGCACTGATGTGACTCCAGTGAAGCGACACACCGTCAATTGGGCAATTGGCATTGCGATCGCGGGAGGGTCCGTATGCGCAATCGCCTGCGTGCTGCTCGCACTCGGTGTCCGCGGTGATCTGGCGAATGGCACGGTTCTGGCTTACTTGCTGACAAAAATCGCTTTTGCATTAACGACCATCGCGGTGGCTTCGACTTATCTGACACGGTTGGCTCGTCCTGGCGGAGAGAGAAAGACGAACGCGGCTGCGATCATTGCGCCGTTTGCGGTTATCGTGCTGCTCGCGGCCGTCAGCCTTTTCTGGGCGCCGGGCTCTCACTGGAACAAAATGGTCGCTGAAACCGACTGGCTTGAGTGCGTACTTTCCATCCCGATCATCGCAGTGGCTCCGTTTGCGATCACCGTTTGGGCTGTGCGCAAGACGGCGCCGACTAATCTGGTGCGAACGGGAGCCGTTGCGGGTCTTTTCGCCGGCGGTATGAGCGCGTTAGGTTACGCGCTGCATTGCACCGACGATTCTTTGCCGTTTGTCGCGATCTGGTACGGTGGGACGATTGCCATGTGCACATTGGCCGGGGCGATGCTCGGGCCTCGACTATTGCGCTGGTAGCCTGCGGACTGCGCCCCACTATGAGCGGAGATACCTGATCGACGCAGCTATCCCAAGTACCAGATCACGCTGCGTCAGATCCTTTCCCAGAAGGCACTATAAGGCACCGGGACGTGCTCTTCCGAACTGGTGCGTCGTACAATTCTGCTGTCTTGGCTCGCCAGAGCTGCGACGCATGTTCACGTCGCGGTGAGCCTGTAACCGGCAATTGAGTTCTTCCGAACTCACTTAGGAAGCGCACGTCAACGCGCTTCCTAAACGGGAATGGAGCCGGACCATGTCTAGAAAAATTCTTCTCGCGATTTCACTTCTGCTGCCGCTCGTGGCGATGTCGGGGATAGCCAATGCGGGTTCAACGATTACCGACAAGAGCTATTGGCCAAGTGAAACTCGGTCGACTTACAGAACACCTGTATCGAGCGGAGACTGGCGATCGGCCTTAGCATTTGATCGACGTTCGTCTCGGTATCAGACAGTGCCGAGCTACAGCTTCCGCGAACCCGGCTGGACCTATCAAGGCGGACCGAAGTCGCCAACAATGCGAACGCCGCAATCCTAATTGCAGACGCCCACATCCTTTCAGCGCGTGACAGTCGGAATAGACGGGTGGCGAACCGCCACCCGTCTCAGGCAAGCACATGACGGAGCAGTCACATGCTTTCACTCCTGTACACTTCCGTACCGGGCGACCACCGCGGCGACGGCTTGATTGCATTCGGTTTGCGGCATCGGCTTGCGTTGATGTTGTCAGGCGTGGCTCTAGCAGCGGCCATTGCTCTGATCGTGAGCTTGGTCCCGGTCTCGCGACTATTTCCGGCACTGTCCTTTCTACCCTGCTTCATATGCATGAAGCACGCGTTGAGCAGAGCCCTTACCGGATCGGCCGCCGGGTCGTCGGCTAATCCGAAGAACGTTCCGCACGAGAGCCGGTGAGCGGGACATTTCGCTCCGCGGGCTATTGACACCTTTGCGCGTGCTGTCGGCTAATTTGCTTCGCATGAGTGGCGACCCGGAGAAAACGGCCATGGCCTTCTACAACGACGTCATCTTGCCGAGGCTTTGCGATCTTGCGATGCGCAACAAGCAACTCGTGCCGTATCGCGACCGGGTCATCGGCGGGGCTGAGGGGCGGGTGATCGAGATCGGAACCGGTTCGGGGCGGAATTTGCCGTTCTATCGTCAGCCGGTGAAGGAGGTGTTGGCGCTCGAGCCGGCGCCGAAGCTAATCGCCATGGCTCGTCATGCCTCACATCCGGACATGCCCGTCCGCTTCATCGAGGGTTCCGCCGAGGCCATTCCGCTCGATGATAGCAGCGTCGATACCGTTGTTACGACGTGGACGTTGTGCAGCATTCCGCACGCCGCCACGGCACTCGCCGAGATGCGCCGCGTGCTTCGGCCGAGCGGCAAGCTCCTGTTCGTGGAGCATGGGTTGGCACCCGACCAGCGCGTGCGGCGATGGCAGGATTGGCTGACGCCGGCGTGGAAACGCATCAGCGGTGGCTGTCACCTCAACCGACCGATCCGGACGATGGTCGAAAGCGCGGGATTCCGGATTGATAGGCTGGAAACCGGCTATATGCCCGGACCCAAGCCGATGACGTTCATGTATGAGGGCAGTGCACTGCCAAACTGAGCCACGGGTTTGAGGATTGGCCCAATTCCCTACAAAAAGGGGTCGGGTTTACCGCTTGCGGTCGCCCGACCCGTTGGTCTCAATTAGAGCAGGACTTGGTGTTTAGTAAACTAGCCCGGTCCCCGGCGGCTTCTCCAGCGCGGCGGCGAGCGAGCGGTATTCCTCGCTGTTGGTTCCGGCCAGCGCGGCGATGCGGCTCAAGTGATATTGCGCCTGATCGCGGTTGCCCTGTTCGACCTGCCACAGGCCGTAATACTGCCAGGTCTTGACGTGGTCCGGATCGGCCTTCAGCGCGCGCTCGTACCAGATCTGCGAAACCTTGTAGTCGCCGAGCTTGCGATAGGAATAGCCGATCAGGTTGGCAACTGCGGCGACGTCGTCATGACCGAGCGCCCTCAGCTGCGGAATCGCGCCGGCGTAGTCGTGCCGATCATAGATCGTGACGAAGGCGGCACGGTAGCCGTTCGCAAAGGCCGTCTCCTGGCCGCCCGGATGGACCTCACTCGATCTTTTCTTCTTGCCTTGCGGCGGTGGCGGCGGCGGCGGATCGTTGTCCGGGGCGGCATACACGGCGGTGACGACCGGAGCCGCCGCCAGCGCCAGCGACAATACAACGAGCGCCAAAAGCCGGATCGCGAACTTCTTCATAACCAGTTTCTCCCGTTGAAAATCAGTAGACCAGACCGGTGCCGGGCGGCTTTTCGAGCGCCGCGGCAAGCGAACGATATTCGTCGCTCCGGGTGCCGGCCAGCGCGGCAATCCGGTTTAAGTGATATTCCGCCTGATCGCGGTTGCCCTGTTCGAGCTGCCACAAACCGTAATATTGCCAGGTCTTGACGTGGTTCGGATCCGCCTTCAGCGCCCGCTCGTACCAGATCTGCGAAACCTTGTAGTCGCCGAGCTTGCGGTAGGAATAGCCGATCAGGTTGGCGACGTCGGCGCGGTCATCGTGCCCCAATGCCTTCAATTGCGGAATCGCGGCGGCGTAGTCGTTGCGATCATAGATCGTGGCGTAGGCTGCACGATAACCGGCGAGGAATTTCGGGTCCTCGATGCTCGAGCTCTTGTGGCCTTTCTTCTTATGGGTGTCGGTGGCCGGCGGCGGCGTCGGATTGTCGCCGCCCGCGGCGTAGGCCGAGAGCACGGGCATGGCCAGGAGTGTCACCGCGAAAATTGCCAAGGTCAAAAGCCTGATCGCAAACTTGCTCATGCATCTCTCCCGATGTCTGGCCGGCTGATCTTACGCCGAAGCCCGCTGACTTGAACACCCGGCGGTTGTGAACATTCCCGGCCGTCGCTCAATTCCAGGAGATTTCGGCGCGCTGGAACATGACAAAGATGTCATCCAGATGAACGAAGCCCGTCAGCGGACTTCAGGCTGGGTTCAGCGCCCGCCGCCTAGGGTCGCCAGCATGATCAGCGAGCCCGGCCAACCGACCGGCCAACCCGCGATCCCCGGAGAAGGAGACAACCATGCTCAAGACCATTTCCGCAGCGTTGCTTGCTGTTTCTGTCATCGCCGCTCCCGCGCTCGCCCAGACCTCCGGCAAGACGACCCAGGCTCCCGTGAACAAGACCGCGCAGGCGCCGGTGATCAAGGCCGACCAGGCGAAGTCGAAGCTCATGAACGCCAACGCCAACGCCAACATGGGCGACAAGCACTATCGCCATCATCGCCACCACGAGCACATGGGTACGCTCAAGACGCATGCCGCGCCGAAGATCGCCAGGCAGCACGCAACTCCGGCCGCCAAGCGCGGCTGATCCCGATCCGCTTGGCGTGGTCCGATCTACATTGCCCCGCCGCGCCAGCGGGTATCCGGCCCGACCCATGCGCCATTGCTTCCCCAATGGCCGTGGGTTGGTGCCGTCCCGTCGTGTTTTCGCGCGACGTCTACGCCGGTTTGCACGCCGAAAACGCGCCAAAACACAGGAAGATGAAACGACAAGCCAATTCCATTTCGCCGGCGGCCGGTCTAAGAGACTGCGGGCCGAACGAAAGAGTTGCGCTTGAAGAGTTACTTGGGGACCTCAGCGAAATTTGCACGCGTCTTGTTGCTGCCGATCCTGCTCGCGGCCTGCGCGAGCAGCGACGAGAGCAAGCCCATCACCTTTACCGATGATCGCGGCGTTGCCGACCAGCCCTTTCCGCAAAACTATCGCGCCGAGATATTGGCGTTCATGAGAACCTATCTCAACAATCCGGTCGGCGTGCACGACGCTGCAATGGCCGCGCCGGTGCAGCGGACGTTGGGGAGACGCCTGCGCTATGTCAGCTGCCTGCGCTTTACGCCGCGGGAATCCGACGGCAGCTATGGTCAGCCGCGCGAGCGCGCCATTGTCTATGTCGATGGCCGGCTCGACCGTGTCGTCGAGAACGCCGGCGAACCCTGCGCCGGCGCGACCTACGCGCCGTTTCCCGAACTGGAGAAAATGACGCGGTAGGGGGCGGCTCGGTCGAGCTGTTGCAGAAATCCGATCACATTTCGGCGAGGCTTGAACCTTGCCTTAGCCATATTCGACACCAGCTAAGAGATGAAGCGCGCACTTAACGGGTCAAAAAAACCTCTGTGCGATGGAACCAAAACGCTTTGTTGCTGCGGCGTCACAGTTGCGAAAAACAGTTGCTCCGGCATTGCCGCGAAGCAACCTAATTCAGGCCACGTTGTTTGGATTGATAGCGCAGCGTTAGTAACGGGGATCAAACATGAAGAAGTTTCTGCTCGGCGCCGCCGCACTGGCCGCATTCGCTGGCCCGGCTTTTGCGGCTGACATGCCGCCGCGCACCTATTCGAAGGCGCCGGCCTACACCGCGCCGGCCGTCGTCTACAACTGGACCGGTTTCTACATCGGCGGCCATCTCGGCGGGGCGTTCACGGACGGCTCCAATCTGCTCGGCAGCGACGCGCGTTTCCTCGGCGGCGTGCAGGGCGGCTTCGACTATCAGTTCGCACCGAACTGGGTGATGGGTATCGAGGCGCAGTACAGCTGGCTCGGCGGCGGCAACAATGGCGGCGTGCTGTTTCCCGGCGGTACCCTGGTGACCGGAAACTCCGACCAGCTCGGCTCGGTGACGGGACGGGTGGGCTACACCTGGGGTCCGGCGCTGCTCTACGCCAAGGGCGGTTACGCCTGGCGTGACAACAACAATATCGGCGTCTCCGTCGGCGGCGTGCCGGCGGCCTTCACCACCGACGGCAACCACAAGGACGGCTATACCGTCGGCGCCGGCCTGGAATACATGTTCGCGCCGAACTGGTCGGCCAAGGCCGAGTACCAGTACTACAATTTCGGCAATACCAACTTCACCTCCGGTCCGGCCGATATCGCCGGCGCCCGCCTTCGGGACGATGAGCACACCGTCAAGGTCGGCGTGAATTACCGCTTCGGCTGGGGTGGACCGGTCGGCGGCCGATACTGACGCTGAGGTTATCGCGAGACGAAAAAGGCCGGCTTACCGCCGGCCTTTTTGCAGCAAATCGATCGGCACAACGTTAGCCGGTCCCTGTCCGGCGCATCGAAAAATAATTTTTGCAGTGCACGGAACTTTCGTCTGACCTGCGCTATTATGCGGTTGCCGGGGTTGGTGGATAAACGAACATGCGTGCTTTTGCGTTAGGGCTGGTCTTTTCCGTCGTGGCAGTGCCCTGCCTGGCCCAGACCGTTCTCAAATCCGAACCTCTGATCCTTTCTCCCTATGAAGTAGCCTTTGTGCAGGATGCGTCCTGTCCGGCCGGAAAGGTGCTCAAGGTGACCGGCGCAATCAGAGGGCTGCATCGCCGCAAGGCTTGCGTATCGCTGGCTTCCGAGCAGGCCTCGCTGGCGAAGGCGACCCCGTAGGGTCGCTCCCGCGTTGTCTCGGTCGTTCGCCGGACGATCGGATTCAAGAATTCAAATGCGGGTCGCTTTGGGCTTCACGCTCGGCGTCGGCCTGGTTCTTGGCGGGATCCTCGTGCGGATCCGGGCTGCACGGCCTGATCTCGTAATCATTTTCGAGCACCGGGCACGGGGCGGCCTTTGCCTCCTCCGAAACCACGTCGATGACGAGCCCGCTCTTCCTCGCAACCTTCCAGACGTCGGCTTCGGTCGGATAGGTCTTGCTCAGCTTGGCGTCGTTCGAGAACAGCGCATAGGGCATGGGTTTGCTCCGCTAAAAACCGTTAACGCCATTGCCCGCTTCGGGTTTCAGGCGGGCTCCGCGTGCCGGCCTCACGGGCCCTGCATCGGTGAAAAATGGTGCGTTTGGGCCGGTTCGGCGACGGCGTGAGTCCTTAACGACTGGTAAATCCCGGAAAAAAGAATCCCCGAGACTCCCGGACTAGAATCGCCAGATGTTTTTGGCATGAGAATGACCCTCGATACCTCCAGCGAGCGCGTGCATCTGACGCTTGCCGTAGCCCTCCTGGCAGCCTGTGCGGCCAATGTAGCGCTGGTATGCGCCTGGCTATAGCCGATTGACGGGGCGCCCATTCCATCCGTTCATGCGTGTGTCGGGTACGACGGAGACAAAGCCGCCGGCCAATCGATGGGTGGGACGGAATGATCGAGGCGCTGCAAGGGCGCGATGCGGGACTGGTCCGGCGCGGTATCTGACGACCGCATTCCTGCTGGAAATTGGTCAGGCGGCGAGGTTGGTTTCGATCTACGAGGGGCGCCTCGTGTCGGTGACACCGGGGCCGTTCGTGATGCCGTCATCGGCCTTCGCGTTGCGGGCCTCCGAAGAGGAATGGGCAAAATTCTGGAGCAGCCGGCCGCCGCCCGGCTCGCACGACAAGGCTGAGGGCAATCTCCAGGTCTGGCTATTTGCCGGGGGAAGGCGGGTCCGGCTCGTCGAGGGCGGCACGGACCTTGGCCATGGTCGCGCTGCAATATTCCTCGCGCTCCTTCAGGAAGCGCTGTTGATGCGCGCGGAAATTCGCGATCCGCGCCTTTATCTCGGACTGGAAATCGCCGCGCAAATCAGGAAGCGCGATCTGGATCGGCCGGGCGGGCTTGGGCGGCTCGGCGATCACAGTGGTTTCGACCAGGATCGCCTCGATATCCGTCACCGACACGCCGACCGTCGGGGCCTGTTCGGCTTTCGGAGCGGCCATGAACGCGTCGGCATCGGGCTTTTTGCCCGTCACCGATTGAACGAACGCCATGGTTTGCGCGATCAGGAGATCGCGTTCTTGCATCCATTTCATGCTGCACCTCAGGACCTGCCACTCCAGCAAAGGACCTGTGTGGAATCAAGGGGCTGCCGGGATGCCTGATGGCGCCAGGGTTAATTTTGTCCAGAGGTGACAAAAGGGTGACACCGTCCGATCATACAATGATCAGCGTTCGCGCGGATTGGTGTTGGGCACAAACGGCGCACCAACCACGCGGACCGATGTTTGCTCAGCGACATAGACCGGTTTCTTGTCGATGGCGGGCGGTGCGGGAGCGGGGGTGAGCAGGGTGGCGCCACCTGCGATCGCGGTGGTGACGACCGTAACTATGACCAGCAAAATCAGGTTGCGGTTTTCTTCCCGAATTCTCATGGGGAGGAAAACCTGGGAGCCGCACCTTGGTTCCCCGGGGGCGATAGTCCTCCGGGGCAAATCGAGAGAGGTTGTTCGACGATATCAGTTCGTCGCAGCGACTGTTGCGGGCCCTGGCTCCGAGGCTCTCGCCTCAATCAGATCGGCATAGCGGCCGTATTCCTCGGCCATTTCCAGGAGCTTTTCGCGAACCGAGGCGTCGGTAACCTGACGGGCCAACCGCTTCGCTTGATCGGATTGAAACCTGTAATGGGCTGTGTCGGACATGTGGCACCTCAAACATGTGTAAAGTTTGAGGTACAAAGGTTCAGGCGACAGCGGGCTTCCGGTCCCGGCGGATCTCGACTTCGAACCAGCCGATTTCCCTGAGTTCGCGGGCCTTTTTCAGGGCCGCGTCCTCGCTATCCCGCTTCAAAACAATCTGGCTCGTGCCGTCGCGAGCGTAAATGAAATAGGTCATCGCTGAATCCTATTTCATTGGCTTACACACAAGCCTCGCCCCGAACAACAGAAAATGACCGCTCCGGGCGTGCCGACAGGCTCTCGACCGGCTCACCGGGGTCTCCTTGCCCTTGGGCGGATGGTGCCAGCATAGCGCCCTCGTCTCAAGGGTGGCAGGGAGCGGAAAGCTCAAAGCCGAAATCCGCGCCGGCGTCCAAGCTTGTTTCGCCTTCCGCTAACGCCTGGCGGGCGTGGTCGAAGCGGGGGCGCGGCACAACCCCGCGTTGACGTTCGGCCTTCTGATGGCGCAAGATGAACGCGCTTCTTGGTCTGATTTGAAAGAGGGCCAGGTGCGTAGCGTTTATGTCATTTCCGATTTGCATCTCGGCGGAGATTATCCGCACCCGAGCGGACCGGGCAAGCGCGGCTTCCGGCTGTGCACCCGCGCCGATGCCGTTGCGCAGTTCATCGATAGCCTCACTCAGAAATTCGCGCAGCAAGGGCCGAGCGAACTTGTCCTAAACGGCGATACGGTCGACTTTCTGGCCGAGCACGACGAAAAGCCGAATACATGGTCTCCCTTCACCAGAGAACCCGGGCGGGCGGTTGGAAAACTCGAAGCGATCGTCCAGCGGGACCAGCCCGTGTTCGACGCCATCGGGCGCTTTCTGGATCAGGGCGGCCGTCTCGTCGTGCTGCTCGGAAATCACGATATCGAATTGAGCCTGCCTGCGGTGCGCACCGCGTTCCGTCGTGCGCTCGGCGTCAAGGCAGGCCATGATTTCGAATTTCTCTATGACGGCGAGGCTTACATTGTCGGCGACGCGCTGATCGAGCATGGCAATCGCTACGACGACTGGAACCAGATCGATTATGACGCGCTTCGTCATGTTCGTTCGGTTCAGTCGCGCCTGCTGGATATACCGGAGGAGCATGTTTTCATCCCGCCCGCCGGCAGCGAGATGGTCACCGAGGTCATCAATACCATCAAGCTCGACTATCCGTTCGTGGATTTGCTGAAGCCCGAGACCGCCGCCGTGGTGCCGATGCTGCTCGCGCTCGAACCGGGCTTTCGCTCGCGCCTTGCAACGATTGCGCTTCTCTACAAGCGAACGCGCAGCCATGGGCTCGCAAATGCGGTGACCCCTAAATTCGGCGGCGACATTCGATCCGAGCAAGACATAGGCATCATCCCCGGCGAGGATATTGGAAGCCGTACTGTTGCAGGCGAGGACGGATTTGGTGAGGATATCTCGGCGGACGGAAGCGCGCCGCTGGGTACCGCCCGGTCCGAACAGAACGCCGCACTGAAGGAAACGCTGCAGGCTTCGTTGGGCAGCGAAGCCGAAGAGTTTCTCCGCGACCTCGACGCGGAAGTCGCCGAAGCCGACCCGCTCGGCCAACTCGGGGGCGAGGTCACGGCGTCCGATACCGCCAGCCGGATCTACGGCTTCGCGGCTCTTTTGTTCGGGCGCACCTCTCAACCCTTCGAGAAGCGACTGCCCGCCCTGCTTAAGGCGATGCGCGGCTTGCAGGACACCGACACCTTCGAGTTCAGCACGGAAAGCGCGACGGAATATCTGAACGCTGCGCAAATGCTCGCCGATCGCGGTGGCTTCCGCTATGTCGTTTTCGGCCACACCCATCAAGCCAAGCGCGTATCCCTGGGGGACGGCCGTTTCTACTTCAATTCCGGAACGTGGGCCGATGTCTTGCGGTTCCCCAATGAGATTTTGAAGTCGGACGCCGACGCGCTGCCGGCCTTGCAAACCTTCGTGGCGCAAATGAAAGCCGGCGATTTTTCCGCCTGGACGTTGTTTCGTCCGACCTATGTCCATCTTGAGGTCGGCGACGACAGCAAGGTTTCGAAGGCCGAACTGCTGACTTATTTGGAGGCCGCAGCGTCATGAGCCCGTGCGTTCCCCACGCGTTCTGGCATACCGGCCCCCCGCGCTTGTCGGACAGTCTCCATGGATGAATTTCGCGACGCGATCGCCAAGATCACCATCGAAGGGACAAACGTGCGCGGCACGGGTTTCCTGGTGGCGCCCGATATGGTGGCAACCGCACTACATGTTGTTGCCGACCGAAAGGTCGAGCCACCCGCCTTTTTTCCCGGCACGATCCATCTCGAATTCCGCGGTCACAAGACCGACGCCGAGGTGATACCCGATAAATGGAATCAAGACGCGGACTGCGTTCTGCTTCGATGCCTTGATCCGGGGCCGTTGACCGCCTATCCGACGATCCCGCTGCGTGAACTGGATCATTCCGACGATTTGTTCAAAACGCGCGGCTACCCCGACGCGCAGCCGATCGATGGCATGACCTGGGCTGGCAAGGTCAGGGATTACGCGGCGCAACTGACCAACTTCTACGCGACGCGGCGATCTGCCTACGAGCCGGTCCTGCAACTCTTCTGCGAGGAGGCTGGTGCCGGCACCGGTGCCCCGCCGAAGGGGCTCTCCGGCGCTCCGATCATTGTCGGCACCGCGGCCATCGGATTGATGCGCTTCGCCCTGATGCAGGACGGTCGTGCAGTCGCCGCCACACTCTATGGCTGCAGCTCCAGGGACATTGTGGGGCTCGATCCCCAAAAGCTGAGCTTGCGCCCGCCGCTCGCGCCAACCGTCCTCGTGACGCCGGAGCAGATGGCCCAATTGGCGAGATTCCTGGTCGCGGCCTTTGCGGACAATCTCAACGGTCTGCGCCGCACCGTGAGGTTTTCGCTCGGTACCGAGGCGGAGCGTAGCGTGAAGCCAGCCAAAGACGTCGACGAATTCGTGTCCACGCTGCTGCCAGCGCTGGCCCAGCAAGGCCCCGGCATAATCAGCGTGCTGTTGCGCGGCTCCATTACGGCACGTCCGGCGGACCAGGATCTGCGCGCCTTCGCACAGCAGGTTTCGCCTTACGCGCTGCAGCCCCTGAGTGACGATCGGGACGTTCAGGAAGCCCATGATCACGAGTTGGAGACCAAGATCGAACTGGCGCTGATAGACCTGAACATCATAAGGCAGGCGCGCGACCTCCATCACATTATGTCGAGCTACCGGCCCGATTTCGAAAAGACACGCCAGCAGATCGTCATCCTCGCCAAGTACAAGGAACTGCATAACTGCCTGCACGAGCTCCAAAAGCGGCTCGATGGGATTGCCAACAACGTCGCACGCCTCAAACGCCCCAAATTGGACGACAGCGTTTGGCGCTACCTGAAGGAAGACGCCGCTTTCCTGCGAGACTTAACCAGAAAAGCTCGCAACCAGATCGTGGGTCTTCCGACCGCGGAGGACGAGCAGGATTGGATCGACGAGCTCGATGCCTGCGCCGGAGATATCAGGGGCGCGACCGTGGCCGCGTCCGTCATCAACGAAAATGTTCTGCTTGTTCCCGAGCGCCTCGAGCATCTTTTGCCCAGAGCATCGCACATCAACAAAGAGTTGGTCGGCACAGCAAAGAGCGTCGGCCTCAATAATTTTGCCGAAACTATGCGCTTGGTCGAGCAGCAACTTGGCGCAACGATGTCGGAGAATTCATTGAATCGCCTGCGCGACGGCACGCTTGCTGTCGGCAGGCTGCGGTCACGCCTTGCGGGCCTGGTCGCCGAGCATGACGAGTGGCAGTCGCTCAATACCGATCTCGAATATACCAAGACCCAAAGGAAAATTCAGCCCCAAGCCAGATTTTCGTCCTGGCCGCAGTTCAAAGCCAAGCTTATCGGGTTGTGCGACGCGTTCCCGCGGGAAGAGTGGTCGATCGAATTGAAGGAAATGATGAAGCAGGCATGGGCAGAGGAGCCGCCGCCCGAGCTGAAAATTCCGGCCAATATCAGGAAATTCGACGAAGACTTCTACGCTTTCTACAAACAATGCGTCGATCGCTTCATTGATGTCGACGATGAGCTGAACGAGCTTTGCAAGAAGATCACGTCGTTTGAGACACCGCTTGACGCTCTCCTGAACGAATAACCGGATCTGACCGCAATGACCATGACAGCGAATGAATCTCAGCCTTACGCCTCGCTGAGGGCTCTTGAGGACGCAAGCGATGCTTTGATCGCAAGCCTTCCCGAAGATGAGCTTTCAGTTTCTGACTCGGACCGTGATGCGATTGCCGAGCGGATAGCGCTTTTCATCGATCGAGCCACCATGACCGGTACCGTGCTGGACGCACCCGACGATCGAAAGGCCGCGCAGGCACTCGTCGATTTTTGGCTGGCGAAAAGCTACGCGATCCCTCACGAAACGCACACCAGGCAACGGCCCTCGGCGAGAGCCAACACCTTGCTGCGGCCCTTTGATCTTGCGGCGATGACGGCCGCGATCGCTGAGGGCGACAAGGTACTGGCTTCGCTCCGCCGGAAAGATGACGATGAAAACAAGAGATTCCCGCGCCAAATTCTGTTGCGGGTGGCTCCTTCGCTTGGCGATCATGGCGCCAGCTACCAGGACCTCGCGCGACGGATTCTGCTGCGGACAGTTCGTATGTCGGACGATGATCGCACGTGCGAGCCGGTGGCAGTCGAGCGCAATGACCTTCTTCTGCTCGGTGATCCCCGGCGGACCAACGAGGTGCTTGATGCCCTTATCGCATCGGGTGTTCTGCGCGCCGAACCTAAGGGGGCGGGAGCGCTAGTCTCGCTGCGGTACGAGACGTTGACGGAAGAGTGGGAAGCGCTTCGGGCCTTGATCGCCGAGCGCGTTGATTTTCGCGATACGGTGGTATCCTGGAAGCAACGGGGAAGCGCCAACCACGCGCTCGCATCCGCCGGACAAGCCAACAAGGCATTGGCGGACTATGCCGACCTTAACGAGCTGGAGCGGGTATTCATCGCAGCCAGTTCGTCATACAGCCGCCGCAAGATGATTGTCCTGTCGATCGTCTGCGCTGTTGCGCTCCCATTTTTCGGGATCGTTTCGAAATATCTCTATGATCGTTGGGCGGCTGCGAAGCAGGAAGCCGAGGCGGCGAGGGCGGTACTGGTTGCAATTTCGACCGATGATATCCGGCTCAAGGAGGAAAGCATTCGGAAGCTGGCCTCATTTGGCAAGGCGCTCAATTTCCAATCGCAACCTCTAGAGCGTCTTAATCTGGAAAAAATATATGCTGGCGCCAAGTCACCTGCGATCGCGGAGTTTTTCAAATCGGCAATTGTCAGAGTCAATCTTGCAGGCGCGGCCCTTCCGTATGCTTCATTTTCTCAAACCAAGATAGATGATGTTAAATTTACGAACGCCGAATTGTCATCGGCACGATTTGACGAAGCCGTCATCACGAAAACGGATTTCTCTGGCGCAATTTTGTATCGTGCCATCTTCGACCATGCGCAATTCAACGACGCCAATAATTTCTCAAACGCCGACCTTCGGTCCGCGTCGTTTCGAAACGTCGGGATAAATGGTGATCTCATTTTCACCGGCACGGCGTGGTGGCTTGCCTTCGGCTGGACCCTTCCGCAGATCGAAAAATTTACCGCTCAATACAGCGATCCAAATATCAAGGAAGCCAAAATCTTCAACGAAGATATCGACTCGGCAAAGAAAAAAGCTGTTAGTGCGGTCGATCCGGAAGACCGCGTGCAGAAGTTGAACGAAATTGCCTGGACTTACGCCATATACGGGGCTGATCTGAAGACCGCAAAGGACTACGCGCAAAAGGCCCTGGATGAAATCAAGGCGATCAAGACAATCAAGGGAAAGTCGGAAACCTGGATCGCCAAAAATCGTGCGAATTTTACAGATACGATGGCTTACATTTTGCTGCAGGAAGGCCAGCCGGAAAAGGCCGTAGAATTATTGGAGCAGCCTGGGATCGTTGCGACCAATTCAGACGGTGACTTGATATTCAGATACGCGTTCGCGTTGCACGCGCTCGCGCTGGGAAAAAAGGGCGATGAGAAGGAGCGGCTCGAGCAGAAGGCGCAAGCCTACCTCGAAAAATCACTTCAGAATCGCAACTACGTACCTAGCCACGAACTCTATCTTCTACGTCGCTACATCACAGATGAGTTCAGGACCAAACTGGCCGACGGTCTGGGCAAGGAAGCCAATTGAGGCTCACGGCAGGTTCGTACCCGGGTTAACACCTTCCGCTGCAGCCGGCGATTGCTGCAGTTGGAGCTGCGATCAAGCAGGCCCCCGTCGCCAAACCGGCCAAGGCCAACAGTCCAATTCCAAAAGTAATTATCCGAGCGTGTTTCATGGCAATCACCTACGCTTAACTAGCAATGGTTGTAAGCTTAGCGTGGGACGTGGGACACCGTGTAGTCACAATATTGCCGCAGGACGCACACGTTCCTGTGACATTTGGGGCGGCTCGATCCTCTCGGGCCGGCTCCAGTCGGCAATCCTTTAAGAAGCCCTTGCGACCGCTGTCGGTCGCCGACTTGTCCGCGTTTTCCGCGGTACAAAATGCGCTAAAGGCTTGATAAATATACAGTTTTGATGGTGCCGGCTGAGGGGATTGAACCCCCGACCTTCGGTTTACAAAACCAATGCCGCTTGGCCAAGGGCGGCCAAATTGGGCACAAGCTTTCTTGCAAATCGCTCGATTTCATGAGATACCATCGGTGTACTGGCCAAGCTTGGCCGACCTGAGACACCGCTTCAATCTTCCCATCCTGTTCCCAGGAAACCCAATGAAACTCACGGTCAAGACGGCCGATGCTCTCCGATTGGCGCCCGGCGTGCGCGACAAAATCTGGTTCGACGACGATATCGCCGGTTGGGGTTTACGCATCCGGGATGGCGGCAAGCGCGCGTGGATCTTCCAGTACGCCGTCGGCGGCCGCACCCGTCGTCTGACGTTCGGCACCTCACCCGCGATGAGCGTCGCGAAGGCCCGCGAGCAGGCGGAACAACTGCATGCGCAGACCAAGCTCGGCCGCGATCCGGCACGGGAGAAGGCGGAGGCCAGGGCGCGGGCGGGAGAGACGTTCGAGCATTGCCTGAGTCTCTACCTCCGCCACCGTCGGGCGCAGGGCAAGCTTCGCGCGACCACCCTGAGCGAGATCGAACGCCATCTGAACGTGAATCTGCGCGCGCTCCACAACATCAACATCGACAAGCTCGATCGCCGGTCGATCGCGGCGGAGCTCGGTCGCTTCACAACTGAGCGCGGGCCGGTGCAGGCAAACCGGACGCGGGCGTCCGTCATCAAGTTCCTGAACTGGTGCGCCGGCGAAGGCTACATCAATTCGAACCCGGCTCAGCTCATCAACAAGAACCCGGAACGCCCTCGCGATCGGCTGCTGAGCATGCACGAACTCGCGCGCATCTGGCGCGCCCTCCCCGCCGGCGACTTCGGCGACATCTTGCGGCTGCTCACCTTGCTCGGCCAGCGGCGCGATGAGATCGCACAGCTCGACTGGAAGGAGGTCGATCTCGGTCGCGGCGTGATCGCATTGCCGGCAGCGAAGATGAAGAATCGTCGCCCGCATGTCGTTCATCTCGGGCCCACGGCGGTGGCGATCCTGCAAGCGCGCGACCGCGGTGAGCGCCCTTTTGTGTTCGGAACCGGCCATGGCGGTTTTTCCGGCTGGAGCCAGTCCAAGGCGCGCCTCGACGCGAAGCTCGAACTCGAGCCTTGGGTGATCCACGACCTCCGCCGCGCGGTATCAACGCATATGAACGAGATCGGCGTGATGCCGCACATCGTCGAGGCCGTGCTCGGGCATGTGAGCGGTTCGAGGGGTGGGGTCGCGGGCGTCTACAACCTGGCGGCTTACGAGCCCGACAAACGCGCCGCCATGCTGCGCTGGGATGAGCACCTGATGGCAGCGATCGAGGGCCGCGACACCAACATCTCCCCGCTCAGGCGGGCATGACGGCAAGAGCCTGCGTCCCCGCCGGATGTCCGGAAAACATGCCCCGCGCCCCACGCGTCCGCGCCTCGCCCATGAGCGAAACGGGCGGAAGCCTCCCGGACACCGGCCGAAGGTGCGGACACATGGGTGGACTTCCCGCGATGCCTGGCGGCCGTGAGACCCATTGCGCGCCCCGAGTTCAGAATCATTTGAAGCTAGCGGCGCTGCCGCGCTAAAACGAATGGCCGCCAGTGCGGATCACACTGGCGGCCAAGATTTCCTCGGCTCTCACACCAAAGAAAGTGCGCAAGGATGCGCGACAAGCTTGATAATCCTCTCCCTGAAACGACGCAAGCGCCGCCGGTCTCGCCGATTTTCGACCCGCGCTATTGGGTGCCGCTGACCCGTGCATTCGGCCAGTTCATGTCCATCATCGAAGCGCGCGACCATGCTCTCATCTGTATCAATCGATACGTGCACGAGGGGCAGCTGAGATTTGCGTTGGTAGCGCCCGACGGCATGAAATGGGAGCCCGACGCCTCGGAACGCCAAAAACTGACCGTCCACGCGCCGCACAATTTCGAAGAGGGCGTTCGGATTGAGCCTTACCACGAGGGACGCTGGTACGTCTGCCGCTGCGACCTCGCTAAACTCACCACGATCCCGGCAACGCCAGCCGCGCGCGCCGAGGCAGGGCTTGCCCCCGCGGGGGCCCCGCCGGCCGAGCCTGCCTCCTCGGGGTCCCCACTTACCGAGCCGCCGCGATCGCCGCAGTCGCCGCAAGCCGAGCCGGTGTCGCCTGGTACCGAGACCGGGCAGGAGGAATCGCCGCCGCCTGGCAAGCAGCCGGATGAGCTGACGGTTGCCGATCCGACACCGGGCCCGGAGATGCGTTCGCATAACTTGGCACGGCCGCCTAGCGACAAAGAGCTAAACGGCTTTGTTGCAGGGTTCATTAAGAACACCACCGACGCCGGAAGAATTCCGACAAAGAAGGGACTGTATCAAGCGGCCCGAGATGCCCTTCCAGGCGCGACGCGAAAACGTCTGTTTGCTGAGTTTGAACTTCAGGCAGAGACGCTCCCTCCCGGGCGCCCTCGCAAAAATCGCCGATAAATTCGCCGGGAAATTCGCCGAAAAATAACGACGGCGAATTTGCGATTAATGACAATCTGACCCGCACATGGCTCTATTTCCGCGACCAAAGTCGGCCAGCGCTGGCTCACACCGCGGAGATCGACCATGTCCCTGGAAATAATCCAGTCCTCCATTAATGATCTAACCGCACGGGTGCAGCGCCTCGAGCGGCTCCGTACCAGGACGACCCGGGGCCACGCCAGCCAGCGGCGCGCGGCCGAATACATCGGCAAATCGCGCGAGTGGCTTCGCCAGCGCGAGCTTTGTGGCAATGGCCCTCCCCGCAACCCGGACGGAACGTACCCCTACGACGGTCTCGACGCCTTCGTCGAGCAAGACACCACCTAGCAAACCCGCCGGGTGCGATCCGGCGAGGTGCACTCCTTCTCCGCCTACGTTGGCGCAGCGGCCACCGTGATCGAAAATGAAGCTCCTGCGCTCATTAATCGTGTTCTGCAGGGGCACATCTCGCTTCTCGCCGCGGCGGCTTCTGTCCGCAAGCGCACGCGCCTCCTGCAGGCGTATCGCGACGCGGATCAGGACGATCGGAAAGCCTTGGGAAAGACGATCGGCGTCGACGCCGCGTTCGACGAAATAATCGCACCGAGCTTGTGAGGTGAGCGAACGCCGTTCGTTCGCGGGCGGCGTCGTTTTCGCGTCGGAGGGACAGCAATGATCATCATGGGTGTCGATCCCGGTATTCGCGGCGGATTGGCCGTCGTCGCCGTCGAGGACGGCGTAGCCCCGCGGTTGGTCGAGGCGGTCGACGTTCCGGTCATCGGCACGAACGCCAAAGAGCGCGTCGATGCGATCGCAATTCGCGCGTGGATCAGCAAGCACGACATCCAACACGCCTTCATAGAACGCGCTCAAGCAATGCCGAAACAGGGCAGCAGCAGCGGTTTCAAATACGGGCGCGCCGTCGGCGCCATCGAAGCGGCGATCGCGCTGAGTGGGATTCCGGTGACCATCGTCGAGCCGAGCGTTTGGAAGCGTTTCCACAAGCTGCCCGGCAAGGAGAAGGAAGCAAGCCGGCAGCGCGCCTTGGAAATATTTCCGGCGAGTCACGCCTTGCTCGCTCGCAAGCTCGACCATGGACGCGCTGAAGCAGCGTTAGTTGCATTGTACGGCTTGTAGGGGCGCCCGTCCAGCTGCCGCTACGTTTGGCTACGCTGAGGTCAATCTCCTATCGCGATCCGCCACCTTTTGGTGTCGCACCTGTGGGGCTTCATGGGGACGAGCCAGCCGTGCTTGACCAGAATTTCGGCTGTTTTGATCGCGCTCTCCCGATCCCGGATAGGGTGGGGGCCGTAGATACAGATATCCCGCACGCGGATGATGGGCTGGGTCCAATTGTTTTGAATCCAGTGGAGCAGCCTTCCTGCCGCCAGCGGAGCCGGCTCCCGAGTTGGTTCTGGCGCCGGCCGCCCCGCACTCAGCCGCTTAAATATGTCCGCCATCGCCGCCACCTGGTAGTTTCTTTGTCGCGATCGCCGCGATTACGCCGGCGTCGATATCATTGGGATCGGTGTCGTTGGCGTCAACGGCGATGCTCTTGCTGTAATGCTCGACATGATCGGCCCCCAGATTGATGGTTATTTCGAAGCGAGCCCCCGCTGCCGCGGCCTCGGCTCCATTGCTGGCAAGACCATCCAATGCTTTGACCGCGTCAATGACGTGCCTTGCGTTGCTGCCGGGGTCGCGCATGATTTTGCCGAGAATTGGCGGTCCGTCGACGATCTCGATTTGCGCGCGTTCCCTTTTGGTAGCGCCGGTGCGTATCCGCCGTAATTTTGCGGCCTCGACCAATTCGATCAGCCGGTCGTTTTCGCCCATCGCCGCCCATTCCTCGTTGCTGAGGTGGTGTCGTGCTTTCACGGCCGCTTCGCTCAACGTGCCGTCGGCGAACCGTGCGAGATTTTCGATCAGCTCGTCATCCTCGAGATGGGCCGACTGGCCGCGTAAATCGATCACATCACCCATCGTTGCTACCTCCGCTCAGGCGCGCTTGGCTGCCGGCTGCCGCGCACGTAGCGCCGATCGCGACCTGCTGGTGGAACACCCCGCGGCAGATCGCACCCATCCGGGCTGCCATGATCTCAGCCTCGTCGGCGGTGCTGTAGGGTCCATATTGCTTGTCGTGGCCATCCAGGCTGACGTTGACATAGAACTGGCCATCGGCCTCAACTGCTGTGATGTCGGTCGTCATGGCTCCTCCGGCATAGGCTGAGAGAATAGCCTGCGCGCGGCCGTCTGGCGAGCGGTTGGCGGGGCGCCTCGATCGCCCGGCCGCCGCTTTGAGCGTACCAGTCGTCTCCGTAGGGCGACTGGCGGGCCGTTCCTGGAGGTCAGCGTTTGCCTCTCCAGGCATCCTTCAACGGCTCCGGGCTCATCCTGACGTATTTGGTGGTGTTCGCGATCGAGGCATGTCCCATCAGCTTGCTCAGCCTCCAGGCATCCATGCCGCCGTTTGCCTGCATCGTGCCCGTAGTATGACGAAGGCAGTGCGGATGCACCGGCCAGGTGATCCTGGCGTTCTGCCCTGCTGTGCCGATCATCTTGTTGATGGCGAACCGGGTGAAGGCCTCCCCGCGTTCGCTGGTGAAGATGTGAGGTCGCTTGGGCTCCTGTTCGCGCTGCAGTCGCTTCAGCCCAGTGGCTTCGTCGCGTTCCAGGTAATGGGTGCCATCAATGCTGCCCTTGAGGCGCCGGATGGCGATGGTGCCCTTGCGCCAGTCGATATCATCCCAGCGCAGGTCGATCAGCTCGCTGACCCGCAAGCCGTGCAGGAACGTCACCAGCGCCACCATGTAGTCGCGGTGACCGTGCCGGTTGCCCTTCAGCGCCGCAAACAGCCGGTCGAGTTCGTCCTGGGTCAGCGCCTGGCGCCTGCCGCCATAGGGCTTGGCTTTGACTTTCCACTTTACAGCACGAGTTGTCGCTCCGACACGATGCGCGTTCATTGGCTTTCTACCTCGTTCCACCAGTCAACTCGTCACATAGTGGCTTAGAATGTGGAAAGTTTCCATAAGGACGACCGCATGGCCGACGCGATCACCCATCAGCTTGATCGGCTGAACGTGCTGACCGCCATCGCCTTGCGGTTGGATGGCGTACAATCGGCGATGCTGGCCGAATTGCGCGCCATCCATAACCAGATCGCGCGCTCTGCCAGACCGGATTCGTAAATTGGAGAATTCCGCCACATGCCGTCCTGCTGGCGGCGCTCGCGCACTGCCACCCCGCCCGCCACCACCCTACCCGAGGCTGGCCAGGCACCCGCCCGCGCGCGTACTTCACCAGGAGGTAGAAAATCTGTCGGACCCCAAAACACCATGCACGTGCAGATTTTAATCTATCAGCCTAACAACCCTAGAGATTTATCTGTCCGCGCAATCCAGGTAAAACGGGCGCCGTCAACGGGCGCCAGATCGACTTCGCCGCCCCATGCGCCGCGCGGTTTAAAGGGGATTGAGGAGGGGGTGGACGAAGCGCTTGTCGACATTGGTCGGCTGCGCGGCATTGACTGGCTTGCCAGCAAGTCAGAAATGCGCGCAGCGGGTCGCTATCACGTCGAGTCGTACTGACGACGAATGTGCGTAGCAGGCGAAGAACCTGGGCAAGCCTGGGCGTTCGCAGAACGGGCGCTTCCGACGGTCAAGGCTGTCACGAACGCCCACCAGATTGCCGTCGCTTGGATTGCCGCATGGTTCACAGAGCGACTGGACCATGACAAATGTCCGGGTGCCTGATCCGATGCCGTCCGCGAGGGTCCTTGCGCGGCCGAGCCGGCCAGCGGGTGGTGCGTCGCGCCGGTAGGCTTGTCAGCGTGAGCGACTGTCCGCTTCCGCCTTCGGCGCGGGCTATAACACCCTCGAACCAGGCGAAACAGCGCCTTCCGATGCTTTACGGCGATGAGTTGCCGATTCCCCGAAGGGCGTTTGCGGGTTCGACAGTGTGACTATAGACCGCGCTGCATCAGGGAATGGTCGCGCGCGATCCATAGAGACCTCCGTCCAAGCAACCTCAGATCGGTCGGTCGCGCTTGACGTATTCGGTGCGACAGCTTGAAATCGCACATATCGGCGAAACGGTCGTGCTTGATTGGTCCAACCGATGACGCACCGTCCTTTGTGACAAATTTGAATTCAACATGGAGTCTAACGATGACAAGTCCCACACCGAAGCGTATCGCCATTACTGGTGCCGCCGGTCAGATCTGCTACTCGCTATTGTTTCGAGTAGCCCATGGTGAGGTGTTTGGGCCAAACCAGCCCGTCATTTTGCAACTTCTCGACTTGCCGCAAGTCCTGCCAAGCGTGCGGGGCGTTGTGATGGAGTTGGAGGATTGCGCGCTTCCTCTTCTCGCGGGCGTCGTCGTGACCGGCGATCCGGTTACCGCCTTTCGCGACATCGACGCGGCCATGCTGGTGGGCTCACGTCCGCGCTCCAAGGGCATGGAACGGAGCGATCTGCTCGCCGCAAATGCTGAAATATTCAAAACTCAGGGACGCGCGCTGAACGAAGCGGCAAAGCGCGATGCGCGTGTCGTAGTGGTCGGCAATCCTGCCAACACCAATGCCGCAATTCTGGCAAGGAACGCGCCCGATTTTCCCAAGGACAACATCACATCGATGATCCGGCTGGATCACAACCGCGCGGTTTCGATGATCGCGGCCAAGGCCGTTATTCCCGTGCACGACATCGAGCGGATGGTCGTTTGGGGAAATCACTCCCCGACGATGTTTGCAGATTGGCGGTTCGCCACCGCCGGTGGCAAACAGATTTCAAAACTGATCGGCGACGAAACGTGGTACCGCGAGACGCTGATCCCCACCGTCGCCCAGCGGGGCACCGCCGTGCTGAACGCACGCGGCGCCTCGTCTGCAGCTTCGGCGGCTAATGCAGCGATCGATCACATGCGCGATTGGCTGCATGGGAGCAACGGCCGCTGGGTCTCGATGGGCATCGCATCGAACGGAAGCTATGGGGTCCCCGAAGGTCTGATCTGCGGTGTGCCTGTGACCTGCACCGCCGGTGGCTATCGCCGCGTGGAGGGATTGCCGATCGATGATTTCGCGCACGGCATGATCGACCGGACGGTTGCTGAACTAAAAGAGGAACTGGCTGCGGTCCAGCGGTAACTAAATGGTGCTGTCCATGCATGACTCTCGGGTCTGGCGCGTGTCCGTTCGGCTTGGGTCTGCTCTGGGAGCGTCGCACTCTGGGATAGACGGCCGCGCCTCGACTTCCGCCATACGCCGTTAGGACCAAACTCGACAAGCCGCAGTTGGGAATCATCCCCCGGAGGGGCGCGCCATTCCTGAACGTGCCGTGGGTGGGGAGGGGAACCGTTGGTAGCGGGCGGACGGCCCCCCAATCGGAGCCTTTTCTCAACGGCTTATAGAGCCACGTAGTTTGGAAGTAAGACCTGCGGGGATTTCGCGACCTGCGACCCTGCGTCCCGAACGTAAGTAGAAAACAAAAAGATCGACAAAAACAATGCGGCGCGGGCGCCTACATCGTCAAGGATGCAGTCACCGACTTTCTCGCCGAAATCCAGGCCGAGAAAAAGTCGGTCGCGCCAGCAGCATCTGCGCCCGCAATACCCGGCTCGCCGGCTCGGTTCGCGACCGCGAAAGAGCCATCAATCTTTCAATCTCTTCGCAGGACATTGCCAATTCGACTACTCGTCGCCACCCTGCCATGATGCCGTTCCTCGTTTCGCTAACCGCAAAACAAGGAATCCGCCATCAACCCATAGGTTCCATGATGCATGGTTTCATGGAATTGATCGTCTAGCTAGGCCCCGTTGCGTCCTGGCGAAATGCCTTCTTTGGGCATTTCCGTGGTTGTCCTCGCCGCAAAAATCGGAAACAACGCACCCCGGAGCTTAGAAGCGTTCTCAACCGGGCTGAGACCAGATCATGAGTGACGATGAACTTCCTCCCCGCGAGTCCATGGAATTCGACATCGTCATCGTCGGCGCCGGGCCGTCCGGTCTGGCCGCGGCGATCCGGCTGAAGCAGCTCAATGCTGATCTCAGCATCGTCGTGGTCGAGAAGGGTTCCGAGGTCGGCGCGCACATCCTCTCCGGCGCGGTGATCGATCCGGTCTCGCTCGACAAACTGCTGCCGGACTGGCGCGAGGACGCCGATTGTCCGCTCAAGACCCGGGTCAAGGACGACCGCTTCTACTGGATGACGGCGGGCGGCGCGATCCGGCTGCCCAATTTCATGATGCCGCCTTTGATGAACAACCATCATTGCTATATCGGCTCGCTCGGCAATGTCTGCCGCTGGCTGGCGCCGAAGGCCGAAGCGCTCGGCGTCGAGATCTATCCGGGCTTTGCTGCGACCGAGGTGCTCTACGACGACAACGGCGCGGTACGCGGCATCGCGACCGGCGACATGGGCATTGCCAGGGACGGCAGTCACAAGGACTCCTACACCCGCGGCATGGAACTTCTCGGCAAGTACACGCTGTTCGCCGAGGGTGCCCGCGGTAGCCTGTCAAAACAGCTGATCGCGAAATACCAGCTCGATGCCAAGAGCGAGCCGCCGAAATTCGGCATCGGGCTCAAGGAAGTCTGGGAGATCGATCCTTCGAAGCATCAAAAGGGATTGATCCAGCACTCCTTCGGCTGGCCGCTCAACAATTCAACTGGCGGCGGCTCCTTCCTCTATCATTACGATGACAACAAGGTCGCGGTCGGCTTCGTCGTGCATCTCAACTACGACGATCCTTATCTGTCGCCGTTCGACGAGTTCCAGCGCTTCAAGACCCATCCTTCGATCCGCACCGTGTTCGAGGGCGGCAAGCGGCTCGCCTATGGCGCGCGCGCCATCACCGAGGGCGGCTACCAGTCGGTGCCGCGGTTGACCTTTCCGGGCGGCGCGCTGATCGGTTGCGCGGCCGGGTTTGTCAACGTGCCGCGCATCAAGGGCGTCCACAACGCGATAGGCAGCGGCATGCTGGCCGCCGAGCATGTCGGGGCATCCCTTGGCGCCGGCCGTGCCAACGACGAGGTCGTCGACTACGAAAACGCCTGGCGCGATTCCGCGGTGGGAAAAGACCTGCACCGGGTCCGCAACGTCAAGCCGCTGTGGTCGAAATTCGGCACCATCATCGGCGTCGCGCTCGGCGGCCTTGACATGTGGTGCAATACGCTGGGCTTCTCGCTGTTCGGTACCCAGTCGCACGCCAAACCCGACCGCAAAACGCTGGATCCCGCGAAAGAGCACCAGCAGATCGCCTATCCGAAGCCGGACGGCAAGATATCCTTCGACAAGCTTTCGTCAGTGTTCCTGTCCAACACGAACCATGAGGAGGACCAGCCGGTTCATCTCAAGGTCGCCGACATGAACCTGCAGAAGGCCTCGGAGCACGACGTCTATGCTGGCCCCTCCAACCGCTATTGCCCGGCCGGCGTCTATGAATGGGTCGAGGAAGGCTCGAGCCCGCGCTTCCAGATCAACGCGCAAAATTGCGTCCACTGCAAAACCTGCGACGTGAAGGACCCGAACGGCAACATCACCTGGGTTCCCCCGGAAGGCGGCGGCGGGCCGAATTACCAGGGGATGTGACCAAGATTTCGTGAGCCGTCCGGCTCCGGGCAATACCGGTGGACCGGTCACGATACCGCCACAGTGGAAGCGTTTTCCGTTGGGTTGGCGAAATCGGCGATCGAGAGAGCTATTCTGCCTTCGATTCGGCACGCCTATCCTTGCGGTTGAAGGCCAAAAGCGGCATTGCCGTGCTGGTGGCGCCCCGTGCATTGCTGGCGCAGACGCCGGACCATACGGCGACAACACGGCGCAGTTTCCGAGCAACAGCGACCTGAAATCGCTGACCACCTCCGGCAGCTATCTCGCCGCCCGCCACGCCCGCGTCGAGCGCGACGCGGCTTCCGCCGCGGCGTTTTATCGCTCCGCGCTGCGCACCGATCCGAAGAACAACGAACTGCTCGACCGCGCCTTCATCTCCTCGCTCGCGGAAGGCGACATCGACGAGGCGGTCAAGCTTGGTCCTGGCTCAAGGCGTGGGCCATGCAGATTGCCAGGCGCCGCGGGATGAAAAAGAACGATCGTGGCTCTGGCACGCCGGCTGGCCGTGATTATGCACCGCATCTGGGTTGACGGCACCGAGTTCTGCTGGACCAGAGAACAAGCCACGGCAGCAGCATGAACCCGATAGGAGAAAACTAGAGCTCCACCGAGCGGTGGAAAGATGTCGCTCGCCGTTCTTCAACGGCAAGGCCGACCACCAGATTGTTCCGCCTCGTCCTCGAATCCCATGATGGAAAGGCCCCGGTGCCGATTCCGAAGAGAAGCACGAGCCCGCGAGCGACATCGACATCGCATTGATGGATAGTCTGAAAGTGCTTGACCCCGAAGGGCCGATTAGAGAAGCGGACATGAGGGCAGAGTTTGTGGAGGTCTGCGCGAGGCCATTTCCGGACTCATGCGGCGCAGCGACTCCGCTCGATCACCCTCGTCGGCACAGGTGATCAGAGAAGCTTGGAGGCAATCATCAACGCTTCAGTCCTTGCCGAGTTCTCCGATATGATGCTGGGCATATAGCTCAAGGCCGATCTTCGCGACGAGCTCGATCTGAGTTTCCAGAAAGTCGATGTGCTTTTCCTCATCATGCAAGAGTTGCTCAAACAGATCTCGCGTCACGTAGTCTTTGACCGAATGGCAATGGGTCGCGGCTTCAGCGTAGAGGGCATGTGCCGACAATTCGTCTCGCAAGTCGTTATCGAGCACGGCCTTCACGGTCTTCCCGATATGAAGAGAATCCAGCGTCTGCATATTGGGAGCTCCATCTAGGAAAATGATGCGTTCGATTAGCTTGTCAGCATGCCACATCTCTTCAATCAATCCTTGCGCCACGTCTTGGCCAGCTCCTTGTAGCCCCAATTGTCGAGCAGGCGGTAATGCAGCCAGTACTGGTTCACCGCAGTGAGTTCGTGGCGCAGCGCCTTATTGAGGAATTCGATAACGTTTTATCGCCCTTCATGCTCTGCTCCTTCGAGGGTGCCGCTGGGCTGACGACTTCGGACGTGATCGCTACTCGTTCGAGGGGCAGGCATCCTGTCGCGTGCACAAGGCTGCGCCGACTAACTTTAAGCTGGTCATCCGTCTTCTCCTGCGTCCGGTCCGCGACTGATGTAGGGCCTTCTAAAGGCTAGACCGACATCTGGGCGCTGACATTCCCGAGAGAAAGAGCCGAGATCATCACGCTCCTGCGAGCACGACGTGACTGCTACCCAGGAAGCATACCGCAATATCCATCGGTGGTCATGCAGGATTGTTCGCCAGCACCACGAAAGAGCTTTCAGAATAGCGGCGGAACGTTCCCTCCTTTCAAGGGCCCCAAAGACACGGCGCGCGACAAAGCGCAATGGAAAGGCCCGCGCCTTCTTGCCTGCGAGCACAGCTTCGGTACCGAGCGCACCGACGCCGGCGGCAACACCGACATTGGCGTTCTACTTGCTACCTTGCCCAAGCCCGGAATGGCGCGATCGAGTGCGCGCTCCGTGAAGTAAATGGCTTGGATTGATCGTTGCCGAGACGGCGATCGGGTGCGGCTGATCAATTCCGCGGAAAGGGCTTGCAGGCTGGACGGGGCCGCCGAACAGCGATTTGTCGGTGCCGCGAGGGTCGATATCATTGAGGTCTGCGCGATGACGCCGTTGCTGCCGCTTGGGCGATTGATCGGGATCAGCGCCTCGATGTCGAACTGGAAGGTGTTGCCGACCCAATCATGCTGGGACTGATGGTGCCGCTGCTCACCCTTCCCGACGTCAAGTGTTCGCCACCAACGTTTGCAGGTTGGCCTCCACCAGCGAAATCAGGTGATTGATGGTCCCTATCTGAAATTATACAGTCGATCTCGGCCTGAGGGAGTTCATTCTGGCCGGAATCGCGTGTTCAGTGACCGCCGCTTCGCATGCATTGGCTGCGGAAAGCCTTGCGGGCCTTACCGTGCAAGCCCTTGGCGTTGGCCTGCTGCGAGCAGCTCTGCGAAATCGCCCGCTTGCCGGGACTTGTCGGCGAGGGCTGAGCGGTGGCCGGCGGAGGATTCGTGGGATTGCGGAAGCGGGAACCCGGAGGCTGCCGATCGACCCCGACTCCCGCGCCCGGCGGGATCTGGCTGGGCGACTGAGCGAAAGCCGCGCCGCAGGCCAGCAGGGTCAGGATTCCGACGACCGGAAGGATTCGACTGATTTTCATGGCAATGTTCCCTCGTTAAACAGAACCCGCGCGCCGGATGACTGCGAGCGAGGCGCCAGCTTGTCTTGGAAACGCACGTCAGCGGCGAAACTTGCGAAGGAAGGCTCGGAAACCTTGGTCCTCTTTTGTCTTAGTACTTCGTAACGACGACAGGAGCCGGCGCACCGAACAGATAGGCGAAGCCGGCGCGGACGGTATTGACTGAGGTCTGCACATGGAGCGGCAGGTAGGCGCCGACATTGCTCGCGTTAAAGGAGCCGAAATTGTAGTAGCGATATTCAAGCCGGCCAACCCAACGCGGGTCGAAGGCATATTCGACGCCGGCGCCGACGTCCCAGCCGGACAAGTTGGCCGTACGGCTGACCGGCTGGAGGCTCGGCGGGAACAGCAGGATTCCGGGGGTGACTGTCACACTGCCCTGGGCGGAGGCGGCGCCGCCAATCAGATAGAACAGGGCGCGGTCATAGGCGACCCCGAGACGACCATTGAGCGAGGCAAGCCAATTCTGCTGGACCCTCGGCGTGACGTCGAAAGTCGGGTAATAAAAACTAGCCGAGCTGGAATTGCCTTGAAAGTCGCCTTCCACGCCGAGCACGAAATTCGGGCTCACCTGATAATTGTAGCCGGCGTAGGCGCCGCCCATCACACCCGCGGAGTTCAGGCTCCGCGACGCCCAGCCGGTCGTGGCGGACGCGATAGAGGTCGAGGCGAAGGAGCCGCCGAAGTCGCCGCCGACATAAAAGCCGGTCCAGGAGAAGGCCGTCGGCGCCACGACGGGAACGGGCGCGACGACAGCTGGCGGAGGATTGGCAGGATTGCGGAAGCGAGAACCTGCGGGTTGCCGTGTGACGTTGGCGCCTGCGCCGACCGGAATTTGGCTGGGAGACTGGGCGAACGCCGCGCCCCAGGCAAAAAGCGAAATGAGCCCGGCGGCCGCAAAAGCCGTGCTGTTCTTCATTGGTTATCCTCCATCGGTAAGCCGATTCGGGCGCCACGCGCGGCGTACGAGTGCGGGCGGAGCGCCAATTCGGCTCAGAAGCGTACGCCAACAGCGAAGCTTACGAACTGACGATCCGAAAGGTTGTCGTAAGTCGCGACATGAAGCGCGGGAACCCAAGTGACTTCGGCGAAATAATTCTTACCGTAGTCCGCCCGGAGCCTGAGCGGCATCGCGACGCGGCCCTGGTTGAAGATGCCGTCATAGGACCAGCCGCTGATGTCCCAGATCAAACCGATCGATGGCGTCAGCTTCAATCCCGGAATGAAGACGTTCTCGTACTGGAGCGCGGCATTCAGGCGAACGCCATAGGCGTCGGACGAGACGTAACCCTTCATGGTGCACTGGACGGCGAGCTGCTGCGGGGTATCCCCGACGCCGCAAGGAAAACCGGCAACCGGCCCCTGCCCGAACACTTCCGAACGTCCGAAGCGCAGGTCGGAGGGCAGGTTATAGACCTGTTTGAGGCCGAATTCGGCGTCGAGGGTCAACGCCGAGGCATTGAACGCCGACGAAAACGCCTGCGGCATGACCTGGCGGACGCCGAGGTCTAGATTGCCCACCTCGAGGCGATCAGTGCCCGGCATGATGCCGCCGAGCGGCGTCGCATTGTAGATGCCGCGCAGCGGAGTCGGGAATTGAGGCCCGACCACGGCGAAGACGAGATCCGCGGCGTTGAAATTGACAGGCTTGTTCGGGCTGAAGGTATATTCGCCGTAAAGCGAGGTGCGATCGATCTTCGTCGTGAAATTGAACGTGAACGTATCAACTGCGCCGAGATAGGCGACCGTATAGCCGGGATTGAGATTTCCAGGATTGCCGGGAACGAAAAAGCCGAAAGGACCAACAATTCCGGTGCGCAACGTCTTCACGGTTGTGCCAACAGGGGTTGGCTGATCGACATGGGCGTAATAGAGCCCGAACTTCGTGAGCAGGGGATCGGCCTGATAGGAGCCGCCGACGCCGAAATTCGCGTCGTGGACGACGGGCGCGCCCATCCGGTTCAACGCGAAATCGGTCGCGAAGGACGTCGGATCGGGGAACGCTGGACTGAAAAACACATTGTTGCAGCCAGGCGGGAGCCAGTCGGCTCCCGAAAAGAACGTGCCGCAGCCGGGGAGTTGGCTTTGGGGGCCCTGGAACAGGTAAAATACGTCGAGCGTGGCCTTGTCCTGCAGGAAGCCCCATCGGGTGAAGACGCCAGGCGTCGGGATCAGCGCTTCTTGGGCCTGCGCGCCGGGCCGAACGATGGCGGCGTAATCAAAAGCATTGACGGCAAAGGCCAAACCACCCGGAATCGCGGTCTGCAACCCCCACGGGACGTTAATCTCGCCGATGCGGCCGTCGACGGTGACGCCGCCGATCGTTTGCTTGGTATAGGCATAGGCTTGTTGGACGGCGAAGCCGGCGAATTGCTGCCGCGTCCGAAGCCCGCTTGTCCGAGCGGCGTGAACGGCGTGTAGCCATTGGCGAAATTGCCCCACGGCACGTCCCCATAGAGCTGGGTGAAGTCTCCCCAAACCTTGCCAGTGACGAGGACCCCGTAATCCTGGTAGCGGGCGTCAACGGTGGCAAAGGCCTTGGCGACCGACGACACAGGCGACCCTGGCGCATAGTTGAGATTGCCGTCGTCCTGGTTGGCGCCGCTGGTCGCGGTCGCGGGAACGCCCATCTTGCGGCCGTTCGGCGCGAAAATCAGCGCGGGATTGCGCGGCGTCGTCCTGACTTCCGTGCCCACCGTCGCGGCGCCCGAAACAGTGAGATCGACATCGCCGATCTTGTACTCCTCAGCGCGCGCGCCAGTTGCGGCCAGCGCCGCCATGCTTAGGCCGCCCAATCCCATGACGAGGCGAAACGCACCCCCTCGCGCCTCACGGCAAAGTATGGCTTTCTGGTCCATCCCCTGAACCCCCCGCCTGTTTTCTTTGTATTCTGGTTTAGCTGAGTTTCAAGGGAGATTTGCCGATGATCAGTACGACGTGTCGCCAGTGATGCCGGCATGCAACATTTTTCGATGGCAAGGCGCCAAAGCGGGATCACGGGAGCCCGAGATTCACGTTGCCGACCTCCGCTCCGATCGAGCGGTCAGCGGTTCGACCCTTACCGTCAACGCGGAAATGCCAGGGGCGTCAACTTTCTGCACTGCAGTCGCCACGGCGTGTCATCGAACTGTTTGGATTTTGCCGCTCCGATAGCGCTCGACCGGCGCTCTTGAGCGGTTGACTGAACTTAGGCGGAGTTAAGGTTGATGAGCTTGACCAATTGGGAAAACAAAGCTTAACATTTCGGGACATTCGAGTGCCCGGTCGAGAAATGAGCTTAATCGGGTAGAGCTGAGACGCCAGCATGCCACGGCTGATCCGCAGTGCCGTTCTGAATAACTTCGTCGAGGTGGCCCGCTCAGTCGGCCTCGATCCGTATCGCATGATCACCGAATTCCATCTTCCCGCCGCATGCCTGACGGACTCCGAAATCAAGATTTCGACAGGCAAGGTCGGGCGCCTGTTCCAAGCAGCAGCGGAGCGCTCCGGGAAAATCGATTTCGGCTTGCGGCTAGCCGACCGGCGAACACTCTCAAATTTGGGCGCACTGGCGCTGCTGGTCCGCGAACAACCGACGATTCGCAAGGCACTTGAAGTGCTCGTCGGCTACATGTTCCTGCACAGCGAGTTGTTGGTCATTAGGCTGCAAGAGCAAAATGGACTCGTCGTGTTGAGTCTTGCCATCGAGGTCGATCGACCGGTACCGATCCGGCAATCTATCGAGCTCGGCATTGGGTTTCTGCACCGCAGCTTTCAGCAGTTATTTCGCGCGCACTGGAAACCGGAAGCTGTTTGTTTCACCCATGCAGCGCCAGCGAAGAGAGACGTTTATCGCAAGTTCTTCGGTACCGAGGTCAGGTTCAGTCAGGACTTCAACGGCATCATTTGCGCGTCGGCCGATCTCGATGTGCCCGTGCCGGCGGCAGATTCCAAGATGGTCCGCCATGTCAAGCAATACCTCGATACATTGACCTCCCGACGCAATACCACGATGAGTGCGACCGTGCGCGAATGCATCTATACGATGCTGCCATCGGGCCTATGTTCGGCCGATAGCGTCGCTGCGCGATTGGGCATCGACCGTCGTACAGTGCATCGGCATCTGCAGCGAGAGGGCACGACGTTCTCCGCCCTGATCGACTCGGTGCGAACCGAACTTGTAACGCGCTACGTCGAAAATCGCGATCGTCCGCTCGCATCCGTTGCGGAGCTGCTTGGGTTTTCCGCCCTCAGCGCCTTCTCGCGATGGTTTCGCGCAGTGTTTGGCTGCTGCGTGTCGGAGTGGCGCGCGAGCCACGTCGCGCCAGCGGGCTTACGCGGGCACGCGCCCGTAGTGTGATTGCCCGGAAACCTCCAAGACTCGACCATTCGGTCAAATGCAAAGCAGCGATCGATCGCATAGCCATTTGGAGCAACATCCTCGACCTTCAAGGCGACGACGTCGCATCCGCGAGGCTTACTGTCGATGGCCAAGTTGAACATGGCCAGGTCACGGGTTCAGCCCTCGAGAGCAGTCGGGTTCGGATCGACCAAACATGCTTCCGCTCGTAAGACCGTGTCTTGGGATGTGCATTGTCGGGCTCGACCTCGACCGCTTTTAACAGCCGCGTAACGCACTCGCTCGGCCACAGCGCTTCGCATAACCCGCGCCGTCACCGTTCGTTATCCTTCACACACGGCAGGAGCCTTGTGGGGCCGTCTGAGCAGGCGCGATGCCCGACCCCCGTCTCCTCAGGACCTCGGATCGAAGACGGTCCTATTCCGTAGTTGATCAAGCCAGCGATGCCACGTGGGGTTTTTCAGGCGCCCGGCGATGTCAATCGACTAGAACTAGGGCATCATGCTGAATAATGGAGATGTCCCGAAATGTAAAAGCGTCTGTCCCCATTGGTTAAACCCCGGTGTAAGCATTCATCTATCTTCCGTCGCGATGTCGTCGCTTTTCGGCGACGCCTCGGAGGGAGCTGAAATGCGCAACCATCTGGTCTCTCAATCGTTTGTGGCCGCCATGGCCAAGCCGCGAGCGCCCTCTTGGCGCGCACGCCACGCCGATATGACCCGGATGGAATTCATCGGGCTTGTGGCTGGGTGGAGCACCGCGCTTGTGGTGGTCCTTGCCCTCTCGGTCTTCATCCGATTCATTGGTTAGGAGAAGGCGATGATCGTCTGTTCTTGCAATGTGTTCAGCGACCACCAGGTGCGGTCAGTGGTCGCAAAAGAGGCGCGACGGCCCCGCATGAGCGAGGTCTATGCCTGCCTCGGATGCAGCGCCCAGTGCGGCCGCTGCGCTCACGCCATCAAGCGGATCATGGATGAAGGGCCGACCTGCGCATCCGGCTCCGTTCATGCGAACGCAAGCATGCATTAACGTGGAGTTGATACAGTCGCGAACCGCGTAACGGACTAATTCTTTCCCAAAAACTCGGTGATAAGTCGAGCGGATTCCTGAGCGCTTGTGAGGAGAAACAGGTGACCGTCGTCAAGGGTCACCATTTGGGAGTCCGGAATGAGCTTGGCCATGATGCGACCGTTGACAAGTGGCACGATCGGATCGTCGCTTCCCGCCATAACAAGCGTTGGCTGAGGAAGAAAAGGCAACCAAGGTAAGCTGGTCCAACCGACAAACGCCATCAGCTGCAGGTAATAGCCATAATCGCTTGATCCTCGGACATGGCGCATGTGTTTTTGCACCAGTTCGGGCGAGTTGCGCATTCGGCCGCCATAGATGTCGCCCGCTATTCTGCCCATGTACGCAGGATCCCGGTAACGGCGGGGACTCGCCATCTTGAGGTGCACGGCAAGCTTTCCCGGCACCATGATGTGGCCCGGGGAGGTTGCCGCAAGTACCAGGCGCCGGCAGCGCTTCGCCTGCTGAAACGCAAATTGTTGGGCAATCGCTCCTCCCCACGACACGCCCAGAACGTCAACGCGATCGTGGCCGAGCTGATCGAGTAATCGAGCGCTCAGTCGCACCAAGTGCCAAGGGCGATAAGGCACGCGTGGCGGGGGCGAGCCGCCGACACCGGGCACATCAAAGATAATTGCCTCAGGACCATCCAGAATATCGAGAAGTGGCTCGACCAGTTCGATATTCGCGCCAATTCCGTTGAATAGAAGGAGCGGCGCTTGTGACTTGTCACCGGGGCGAATGCCGACCCGCAAAGTCTGTCCGCCCACCTCGCGTAAGCCGATCTTCAATTATTTCTCCATCACATACTGGCCAGGGGCTTCGCCCAACGGCGGGATCTCGGCCGTGCCCAGTTTGGCGGGCACCGGCCTTTTCTCCCCCGATCGATTCTGAACCCAGCTGAGCCAGTGCGGCCACCAACTCCCGGACTCCTTGCTCGCGTGCTCGAACCATTCCTCCGCGGTGACCGCTTGCGCGAGGCCGGTCCAAAAAACCGCCTTCGGATTCCCGGGCGGGTTGATCAGACTTTGAATATGGCCGCTGTTCGCGAGCACAAACGTACTCCGCTCTCCATAAAGCTTCGCGGTATTGTAGCATCCCCGCCAAGGCGTTATGTGGTCAGTCACGCCGGCAACCACATAGCTGTCCAGGTTTAATTTCCGCATGTCCAGCGGGTTTCCGAGGATCTCAAGTTGACCAGCATTGACGAACGGATTGACACCGATCAGATCGAGGAAGTCGGCGTGTAGGCGGGCGGGAAGCCGGGTGGTGTCATTGTTCCAATATAGAATGTCGAAAGCAGGCGGTGCATTCCCGAGCAGGTAGTTGTTCACCCAATAGTTCCAGATCAGGTCGTTCGGTCGCATCCAGGCGAACATACGGGCAAGTTCTTGACCCTCTAAAACGCCGGCGAGCTGTGAAGCTTGCTTCGCCGCAACCACGGATGCCGGGGTGACGAATATCCCCGCTGGTGTGTCTGGCGTCGAGGCCATGTCGAGCAGGCAAACTGTGACCGTTGCGCTATGCACCTTGGCTTCATTTCGTGCCGCCAGATTCGCAAGGAAGGCCGACATCGTGATGCCACCCGAACACGCGCCCCAGACGTTGACGTCGTCGCTCCCGGTGATATCGCGAATGACATCCACTGCCTCTTCTAGCGCACGCACATACGTATCTAGACCGAAATGGCGTTCATCAGCAGTGGGGTTCTTCCAACTGATGGCGAAGGTCTGCAAATCGCCTTTCAACGCGAACTGGACGATGCTTTTCTCGGGTGCAAGGTCGAATACATAGAACTTGTTGATTTGTGGGGGGATGATGAGCAACGGCCGCGTATAGACCTCATTGCTCATAGGTCGGTATTGGATTAACTCCAACACCGGGCTGCGATACACCACGGCTCCGGAAGTAGTTGCGAGGTTCTTACCAACCGCGAACTTATGTTTATCGACTTGCGCCGGCAAGCCGCCATTGTGGGCCAGATCGCGCGTGAGATTTTCCAGGCCGTGGACGAAACTCGCGCCCCGTGTCTCGACAAGTTTCCTGAGGGCAACCGGATTGCCCAAAATTGAATTGGTCGGCGCCATCGCGTCGATCAGGAGAGAGACGATAAAGCGCGCGCGTTCGGCATCCCGCTTCTCCATTTTGGCCTCATCGACGAATCGGTTGAGGGCACCGCCCCAAGCGAGATAGCATTGGGCAAGCGCGCGGTAGGTAGCACTGTCTTTCCACGCGGAGTCGGCAAAACGCTTGTCCTTGGCATCGGGAGCCAGTTCTGACCCGCCCGTCGCAATACGGCCAAGCTCGCCAAGGAGGCGAAGATATTCTTGTGCCGCCACGCCGGGGCTACTCAGCATTTGCCCGACCAGCAAGCGTGCCGAGTCAAGAATATCCTCGAGTCGGACGCCGACCAGCGGATTGGCCGCAAGCGTGTTCTGCGCAGCCTGTTCGCGCAGATCGTTGTCAAAAACAACGGGCGCAGGAACTTCGTTCGCCATGGCAATCCTCACTCAAAGCATAGCCTATTCAAGAACCCTCGGGTTTACCGACCAGCATGCACAGTACTTCAGCAACGAGGGCCGGCTTGCCCTCACCCTCGATTTCCAACCCGCATTGCAGTTTGAGTAGCATGCGGCGATCGCTCTGCGGTTCGGCGGAGATTAGGTTGGCCTGCAGGCGAACGCGCGCTCCTGACTTCACCGGTGCGATAAAGCGAACCTTGTCCAAACCATAATTTAGTCCGGTGGCAGCATCCGGGGGAATGACGCCAAGCTCGGTCACCAGCGCACCGACCAAGGCCAAGGTGAGGTAGCCATGGGCGATCGGTGCGCCAAATGGGCTTTCGCGTTTTGCGCGCTCGACATCGACATGGATCCACTGCCGATCGCCGGTGCAGCTCGCGAACTGATCGATGCGGTCCTGACCGACCGTAACCCATTCCGATATGCCCAGGGAGCGGCCGACAAACTGCGGCACCGTCGCCATACTGTAGTTGGGGATTGCCATGGTATTCGCTGCTTCTCAGGCGAGTGGGCGGAGATCTTTGCGCAGAATTTTGCCGACGGTGGACTTTGGTAGCGCTTCGAGAAAGCGAATCTCTTTGGGTACCTTGTAGGCGGCGAGTTCGCGCCGGCAGTGGGCGAGCAGATCGGCTTCGGTCAGCGTCGCACCGGGTGCCTTCGAGACGAACAGCCGCACCGCTTCTCCGGTCTTCTCATCCGGCTTACCAACGCAGGCACAATCGGCGACGCCGGCACACGCTGCCGCGACGGCCTCAACCTCATTCGGATATACATTGAACCCGGAGACGATGATCATGTCCTTCTTGCGATCGACAATCTTGAGAAAGCCACGCTCATCAAACACGCCGACATCACCGGTTCGGAAGTAGCCGTCCGGGGTGAATGCAACGGCGTTTGCCTCGGGCCTTTGCCAATAGCCGCTCATGACCTGAGGACCTT
>CAWAYC010000007.1:0-116096 GCA_963786115.1 uncultured Alphaproteobacteria bacterium | reverse complement strand
CTCCTCGGTCGACGGCGTCGAAGGTGGCCTCGAACTTGCCGACCAGGTGGCGTTCGCGACCGAGGCCAAGGCGCGCGGCGCCGACCTGATCGACTGCTCCTCCGGCGGATTGATGGGCTCGGCGACGGCGGCGCGGATTCCGCGCGGCTACAGTTTTCAGGTGCCCTTTGCCGACGCGATCAGGAAGCAGGCGGATATCGCCACCATCGCCGTCGGCCTCATTCTCCATCCGCAGCAGGCCGAAGATATTTTGGCCGGCGGCCACGCGGATCTGATCGCGATCGGGCGCGAGGCGCTGTTCGATCCGAACTGGCTGCTGCACGCCGAACTCGCGCTTGGCGGGGAGAGTGACGAGGTCTTCGGCTCCTGGCCGAAGCAATATGGCTGGTGGCTGGAGCGGCGCGAGCCGGGCCTGCGCAAGCTCGACGGTCCGGCCTTGCCATTCCGCAAGATGTGAGACGCCGCGCCTACGGCGCGACGTTGAGCACGGCCTTCATGTTGGGATGAAAGCGGCAGTAATACTCGACCGTACCGGCTTTCTTCAGCACCGAAGTCACGGTCTTTTTCGGCGGTATCGTCACATCGAAGTCGCCGTTTCGCGCAGTCGCGGTGTGGGCGAAAATGTCCTTGTTCACCCACTCGACGGTGTCGCCGACTTTGGCCGAAACCTCTGCCGGCGCGATCACCAGATTTTCCATCATGATTTGAATGGTCGCCGCCTGCGCCGGGACGGCTATCGCGCCGAGCAGCAGGGCTGTCACCACAGGCAGATAGCGTCCCGGCAGCATGAAGGCCTCCCTACTTCAGGCCCGCGGCGACGTGTTCGGCGTGCTGCTGATGACCCTGAAAGATCTTCAGGCCGGTCTGCAGCAGGCCCTTCAGCTCGGCATTGTTGGCCGATGGAATGAGCTGCGTCTCCAGCGCGCTGTTGACGGCCTTGTGGTAGGCGACCTCGTTATTGACATAGGCCTTGTCGAATTCGACGCCCTTCAATTTGCTGAGCTCGGCTAGTTTGTCGGTGGCCTGTTTCGACAGCGCCTTGCTGGTGTCGTTATCTTCCGGCGCGACCTTGAGCTTCTTGACGAGGTCGAGCGCCTGCTTGTTCACGGCCTCATGGTCGCGCACCATGTCTTCCGCGAACGCCTTGACGTCCTTGTTGCTCGCCTTGGAAATCGCCTGCTTCGCCGCGTTGATATCTATTACACCGGCGGTATAGGCGATATGCGCGATCTGCGGATCGGTAGGTTTTGCACCCTGCGCCAGCGCGCTGCCGGCGAGCAAGCTCAGTGCGGCGATCGCCGCGCTCAATCGAACGAACATGGTTAGACACTCCTGTGGCGCCGGTCGCGAGGGCCGGCGCATGTTGGTTGCACAGGAGTTGGATGGCGCTGCTACGCGGAGGTTCCCGAGAAAATCAAAATTCCAACCGCTTCAGCACGGCGTCCGTCAGCCGCTCGCAGCGTTTGCCGGCGAACGGAAACGCTTCCATCACCACCGGGCCGATCTTCTTCTCGACATTCTCCCGCAGCATATTGCGGGCGCGGTGCAGCCTGGTCTTCACCGTCTCTGGCTTCAATCCGAGGATTTCGGCGGTCTCCTCGACATTCATTCCCTCGATTACGCGGGTGATGAAGACGAGGCGAAACGCTTCCGGCAGTTCGTCGATCGCATGCTCGACGACATGCTGAATTTCACGCTGGGCCATGGATTTTTCCGGATCGTCTGCGGCGGCGAGGGGAAATTGGATGATTTGTGCCTGGGGCGTCTCCTGCAGCAGGGACGACCATTCCACGCCCGGCCGCCGGCGCCGCAACCGGCCGAGCGCCTCGTTCATGGCGATGCGGCCGAGCCAGGTCGAAAGCGAAGAATTGCCGCGAAACGTCTCAAGATGCGTAAACGCGCGGACGTAGGTTTCCTGCACCACGTCCTCCGCCTCGCTGTCGTTGCGCAAAATGCCGCGAGCAAGCCGGTAAAGCCTGCGATTGTTCGCTTGCAGGATGGCGCGGACCGCCGCCTCGTCGCGGGCAAGCGCGCGCCGAACCAGGTCGGCATCGCTGGTGCCGCGGGGCGGGATCTGCGGTTGTTGGGCCTGGCGCATAGCTCTCACCAATATCAGGGATATTGGGGTTGGATGCGGCAAGGCCAGAGAGGTTCCCGGAATATTTGGGAAGCGGGGCTGCCCCCGGGGAGCGGCTGCCCCCGGGGTAACCACAGCCGCGGCGGCAGACCTCATGCGCCCTGCGGCACCTGATCGAGGAAACCTGTGATGCTCTTGATGCGTCCGTCCTTCAGCACCGCAAAATCGGTCCCCTTGATCGGGCTGTCGGCGCCGTCGGGGCCGAGCCCCCAGGAGAAGCGGACGTGGTCGCCGAATCCGTTCGGCTCGCCGATCAGCTTGAACCTGAAATCCGGAAACTTCTGCTGCACGCCCGAGATCAGCGCGTCGACGCCGTCATGGCCATCGCCCGACATCAGCGGGTCGACATATCTTGCGTCGCTGGTCCAGTTCGCGGCCAACATCTCGCGGCGGCGGCCTGGCGCTCGCTCATTCCACAGATCGATGTAGCGGATGGCGATGGTGGTGTGGTCGATCATGATGCTCTCCTTCGATAAAGCCGGACTTTTCGGCTGTTCGACTATCGAAGGTTTGCGGCGGCCGATCGATTACCTCGCAGGTCAAAGTCTGTCGTCACCCGCAAGATTCAGCGGGTGACGTGCATCATGCATTGCGGACCGCGCTCACTTCGCCGCGGTTACCATGATCTCGACGTTGTATTTCGGCGCAGCCAGCTTGGCCTCGACGGTGGCGCGGGCCGGGGTGTTGCCTGCCGATACCCAGCCGTCCCACACCGCGTTCATCTCGGGAAACGTCTTCATGTCGGTGATGTAGATCGTCGCTGTCAGCAGTTTCGATTTGTCGCTGCCGGCGCTGGCCAAATGGCCGTCGATGATCGAAAGGATCTCCTCGGTCTGCTTGGTGACGCTTTCGCCGGCCGTCTTGTTGGCGACGACGCCGGCGAGATAGACGGTGTTGCCGTGCACGACGACCTGGCTCATCCGGGGGCCGGCTTCGAAACGCTGAATGCTCATGGGGTTCTCCGATTGAATGGCGGCCACTACCTAGCGCGCCTCGGCGGCGTACACCACTGCGCATTTGCGGTGAGGGTCACGGAAATTTGCTGAAGAACGTCCAGATCGTCTCGGCGCCATCGATGTGATCGACTTTAACGCTTGTTTCCCGCGTTTGACAGCGGCGAGGACGCGCTTTGGATCGGCGGTCCATACGAAGGGCTTGGGATCGGCGTTTGTCTCGGCGACGAAGTGGTATGCGCTCATGGCGACTTGCAGGTCAACGACGGATCGGAACACGCCTCGCTTGAGGCGACGGCGGGTGAGCTTGGCGAAGAAGCCTTCGACCGCATTGAGCCAGGATGCAGAGGTAGGGGTGAAGTGGAACGTCCAGCGGGGATGCCGGGCCAGCCATTGGCGTACCCTCGGATGCTTGTGGGTCGCATAGTTGTCGACGATGGCGTGGATTACTTTCCCTGCCGGGACCTGCTCCTCGATCGTGTTGAGGAAACGAATGAACTCCTGGTGGCGATGGCGCTGCATGTTGCGGCCGATGACGGTGCCGTCGAGAATGTTGAGGGCGGCGAACAGCGTGGTGGTGCCGTGACGTTTGTAGTCGTGGGTCATCGTGCCGGCGCGGCCCGGCTTCATCGGCAACCCTGGCTGGGTGCGGTCGAGCGCCTGAATCTGGCTCTTTTCGTCGACCGAGAGGACGACCGCATGGGCGGGAGGATCGACATAGAGGCCGACGACGTCTTTGAGTTTTTCGGCGAACTTCGGGTCGTTCGACAGCTTGAACGTGCGGATGCGATGCGGCGCGAGTTGGTGGGCTTCGAGAATACGTTGCACCGAACGCAGGCTCACCCCTGCGGCTTTCGCTCAGCATCCGGCCGGTCCAGTGTAGCTCTGTTTCGTCCCGGCGGCGGCCCGAGCGCCAGGTCGACCACTCTCTGCACGCGTCGCCGGTCGGCAGTGGTGGTTTGCCGGGCTTGCGCGTCTTGTCGCGCGTCAGCCCTTCGACGCCCTCCGCCATGAACCGTGGCCTGCCATCTCCATACCACGGGCTTGGATTTGCCCGAGCGGCGCCATTCTGCGGCCCGTTGATGTCGATGGAGTCCGCTTTCGCGGAGGACGCAAAACATGCAATCGCAAGGGCGACGGCTAGTACAAACAAGCGCGCGCTGGCTTCACCGATCACCCCACCGCTTTCGCCGCGGCTCTCCCGGCATTCCGGCCCGAAAACAAGCATCCACCCAAAAACGTCCCCTCCAGCGAACGGTAGCCGTGCACGCCGCCGCCGCCGAATCCGGCGGCTTCGCCGGCCGCGTAGAGCCCCTTGATGATCTGGCCATCCTGCCCGAACACACGCGAGTTGAGATCGGTCTCGAAGCCGCCGAGCGTCTTGCGCGTCAAAATGTTCAGCTTCACCGCGATCAGCGGTCCGTGCGCGGGATCGAGGATACGATGCGGTTTTGCGGTGCGGATCAGGCGATCGCCGATGTATCTGCGCGCATTGTGCAGGTTCATCACCTGCGCGTCCTTGACGTAAGGATTTGATATCTCGCGGTCGCGCGCCTCGATCTGCGCCTTGATGTATTCGAATTTCAACAGATTGTCGCCGGCGAGCCCGTTCATCGCGCCGACGAGGTCTTCCAGCCTGTCGCGGACGATGAAATCCTTTCCGTTCTTCTTGAACGCCTCCACCGGTGCCGGCGCGCCCTTGTTGGTGGCGCGCTTGATGGTCATGCGCCAGCTTTTCCCGGTGAGGTCGGGGTTTTGCTCGGAGCCCGAAAGCGCGAACTCCTTCTTGATGATGCTTTGCGTGAGGATGAACCAGGAATAATCGTAGCCGGTCGACATGATGTAGTTCAGCTGGCCGAGCGTGTCGGAGCCGGGAAACAGCGGCGCCGGCAGCCGCTTGCCCGTGGCGTCGAACCACATCGACGATGGCCCGGGCAGAATGCGGATGCCGTGACGAGGCCAGATCGGCGACCAGTTCTGGATGCCCTCGACATAGTGCCACATCCGGTCGCGGTTGATCAGCCGCGCGCCGATGGACTCGGTGATGCCGATCATCCTGCCGTCGACATGTTCGGGCACGCCGGAGATCATGAACTTCGGCGGTACGCCGAGCCGCTTCGGCCAGTTCTGGCGGACCAGATCATGGTTGCCGCCGATGCCGCCGGAGGCCACGATCACCGCCGGCGCTTTCAGCGTGAAGTCACCGACGACCTTGCGCGACGAGCTCTTGCCGCGCTCGACACGATCTGGCTCGAGGATCGCGCCGCTGACGCCGTCAACCGCACCATTGGTCATCGACAGCGCATCGACGCGATGGCGGAACCTGAATATCAGCCGGCCGCTCTTCGCGGCTTCGCGCGCCCGCCGCTCGAACGGCTCGACGATGCCGGGCCCGGTGCCCCAGGTGACATGAAAGCGCGGCACCGAATTGCCGTGGCTCATCGCGTCATAGCCGCCGCGCTCGGCCCAGCCGACCACCGGGAAAATACGGTGTCCCATCGCGCGCAGCCAGTCGCGTTTCTCGCCGGCTGCGAACGCGACGTAGGCTTCCGCCCAGCGCCGCGGCCAGCAATCCTCGTCACGATCGAATCCCGCGCTGCCCATCCAGTCCTGCAGCGCGAGTTCGAAACTGTCCTTGATGCCGAGGCGGCGTTGCTCGGGTGAATCGACCAGAAACAATCCGCCGAACGACCAAAACGCCTGTCCGCCAAGGCTTTGCTCGCCTTCCTGGTCGAGCAGGATGACGCGTTTGCCGGCGTCCGCGATCTCAGTTGCGGCGACGAGCCCCGCCAGTCCGCCGCCGACCACAATTACGTCTGCGTCCTCAGCCATCGCGTCCTCCCCCATGCCCGCATCGATTCAAGACCGCGTCATTGTGTGCGGTCAACGCCAAATCCCGTTCGCCTGTGGCGGCAGCGCATCGAAAGGATTCGTTGACGTGTTCCAGTTCGGGACCTTTTGCCGGCGCGGGTGCAGCGCCGGCGCAACACTTGATTTGAATTTGTTTTTAGGGGCCCTCGCCGCCTAGACAAAATCCGAGTCTCGAAAGACCCTGCCACTGGTCTTGCATCACGAAGACGATCCGATTCGGCTTCGACACTTTCGACTGGGGCTGGCTAATGAGGCTGATAACGGGATTGCTCGCAGCGGTTCTCCTGCTTGCGGGCGTAGGGGCTTCACAGGCCGTGGTCCGGATTGCCGACGATCGCGGCGGGCGGATCGGAACTTACGTCGACAAATATCAGGGCCTGCGCACCTCGGGCGAAGCCGTCATCATCGACGGCCTCTGCGCCTCGGCCTGCACCATCATCCTCGGCGCGGTTCCCCGCGACAAGATCTGCGTCACCTCGCACGCCAATCTAGGTTTCCACGCCGCCTGGGACTTTGGCGCCAACGGCCGCGCCGTGACCAATCCCGAAGCGACCCAGATGCTGTATTCGATGTATCCGTCGCAGATCCGGCGCTGGATCGCCGCGCGAGGCGGCCTCACCCCGCGCATGATCTTCCTGCGCGGCAAGCAGCTGCAGGCAATGTACAGGCCCTGCTACCTTGATGCCCAAGCCTCCGCGACGAGGCCGTCCTCGCGCTGAAACAGCGGCTTCCCTCCGCGTGACGTGATTGGGCTTTCAGGCATTATGCTTGCCCGCGCACGGAACTGACCCTATCTGAACCCCATGGTTCAGCCGATTTCCACCCCGCACGGAATGATCGCGGCAGCCCAGCCTCGCGGCCGGGTGGCATCGGCGATCGTCTGGGGCGCCACCAGCCTTGGCGCGATTGTGTCGCTCGGCGCCGTAGCGCTCTGGTTCCATTACGGGACCGCGGTGTTCTTTGAGATGATTGCCGCCGGCATCTCGGCCTGCTTCTGATCGGCTAAGGAAACTCATGATGCCCCGGACCGCTCGCCCGCTGGTGATTTTCACGGCCTTTGCCGCCAGCCTGCTGGTCGGGCTGGTGCTGATGCTATGGGCGATGGGAGGCCTGCGCACCGTCACCGCACCGGCCGCGATCGGTGGTCCCTTCCAATTGACCGACCAGACCGGCCAGACCGTGACCGAGAAGAACATGAAGGGCCGGCCGACGCTGATCTTTTTCGGCTTTACCCATTGCCCGGATGTCTGCCCGACCTCGCTGTTCGAGATATCGGAGGTTTTGAAGGCGATGGGCACGGATGCCGACCGCGTGAACGCCTATTTCGTCTCGGTCGACCCGGAGCGCGACACTGCGGCCGCGATGAAGGACTATCTCTCGAGCTTCGATCCGCACCTTAAGGGGCTGACCGGCGACCCGGAAGCGGTGGCGAAGGTGCTCTCGGCCTACCGGGTCTACGCCCGAAAGGTCCCGCTGAAGGATGGCGACTACACCATGGACCATACCGCGTTGATCTATCTGATGGATCGCGATGGGCATTTCGTTTCGCCGTTCAACCTCAAACGCACGCCGGAAGAGGCGGCCAGCGACCTAAAGCGTTATCTTTGACCCCCAAAATGAGCGCCGAACTAACGTGCCGGCCCTCGCATCGCCTGCCGGATGGTCTATAAGGCCGTCCAATTTCATCGAAAATCCCGGCAAATGCCCGAAACCGCCTTGCTCTCCCACGTCAGCACGCCTCGCACCTTCCGCGCCCTTGCGGCTGGATGGCTGATCGCGGCCGGGCTGGCGATTGTTGCGATGGGCACGGCGCACGCCCAAGCGCCCCCGAAGCCTACGGTCGGGGCGGCGCCGCAGGCCGTGCCCGGTTTCTGGGACCCTCGGCGTCGTCCGGACCGGCCGGATCTGTCGCGTCTCACCGTAGTCCGCTTCCTGACCGAGACCGATTATCCGCCGTTCAATTTCACCGGGGCGGACGGCAATCCGGCCGGCTTCAACGTCGATCTGGCGCGCGCGCTGTGCGACGAGATCAAGGTGACCTGCACCATCCAGATGCGCCGGTTCGAGACGCTGGTCGATGCGCTCGCCACCAACCGCGGCGATGCCATCATCGCTTCCATGGCGGCGACGCCGGAGATGCGCACCAAGGTCGATTTCACCGATCCCTATTACCGCGCTCCGGCCCGCTTCGTTTCGCGGCGCGACGCCGTGCTGCCGGAGGTGCGCCCCGAATATCTCGAGGGCAAGAAAGTAGGCGTCATCGCCGGCACCTCGCATGAAGCCTATCTGAAGGCGATGTTCACCGACGCCGAAATCCGCACCTATGCCAATGACGACGCGCTGCGCTCGGCGCTCAGGCGCAGCGAGGTCGACTTCATCTTCGGCGATGCGATCGCGCTGGCGTTCTGGATCAACGGCACCGATTCCGCCGAGTGCTGCGCGTTCTCCGGCGGGCCGTTCGTGGAGGGCCGCTATTTCGGCGAAGGCATCGGCATCGCCGTCCGCAAGGGAAATGATCTGCTGCGGCAATCGCTGAACTGGGCCCTGTTCCGGCTCTGGGAAAAAGGCCGCTACACGGATTTGTGGCTGCGCTATTTTTCCATCAGCCCGTTTTAGGAGTTTCACACTCCGTCATTCCGGGATGGTCCGCCAGGACCAGACCCGGAATCTCGATAGTTCCTGATGTGCAATCGCACATCAAAGTTCGATGCTTCGCATCGCCCCGGAATGACGGCTTCACCGTCATTTTGCATTTTGCCGCGGAAGCGCTAGTTTCCGCGGCCTTGGAGAAACTGATGTCCACTCTCGACCTTGCCTTCAGCCCGAGCGATCTGCGCTCGCTTGCCGAACAATCCAACGCCTGGCCGTTCGAGCAGGCGAAAGCGATTGTCGCGCGGCTGAAAAAGACACCGAAGGACGAGGTGCTGTTCGAGACCGGCTACGGTCCCTCGGGGCTGCCGCATATCGGCACCTTCGGCGAGGTCGCGCGCACCACCATGGTGCGCCACGCCTTCCGCGTGCTGACCGAGGACAAGATCAAGACACGGCTGCTCGCCTTCTCCGACGACATGGACGGCCTGCGCAAGGTGCCGGACAACGTGCCGAACAAGGAACTGCTGGAGCAGCATCTGGGCCGGCCGCTGACGCGGGTGCCCGATCCCTTTGGCACCCACGAAAGCTTTGGCGCGCACAACAATGCGCGGCTGCGCGCGTTCCTCGACACCTTCGGCTTCGACTACGAGTTCGCCAGCTCGACCGATTATTACATGTCGGGAAAATTCGACGCCGCGCTGTTGCGCATGCTCGAGCGGATCGAAAAGGTGATGGCCATCATGCTGCCGTCGTTGCGCGAAGAGCGCGCCGCGAGCTACTCGCCATTCCTGCCCATTTGTCCGCGCACCGGCCTCGTGCTCTACGTGCCGGTGACCGCGCATGACGCCAGGGCCGGCACGATTTCCTATGAGGATCCCGAGACCAAGGAGAGCGTCACGGTTCCGGTGACCGGAGGCCGCTGCAAATTGCAATGGAAGCCGGACTGGGCGATGCGCTGGTTCGCGCTCGGCGTCGACTACGAAATGGCCGGCAAGGACCTCATCGACTCCGTAAAACTGTCGGCCAAGATCTGTTCTGCGCTCGGCGGCACGCCGCCGGAGGGCTTCAATTACGAGCTGTTCCTCGACGAGAAGGGCCAGAAGATCTCGAAGTCGAAGGGCAACGGGCTGACGATCGACGAATGGCTGCGCTATGCCTCGCCGGAATCGTTGTCGCTGTTCATGTACCGCGAGCCGAAGGCGGCGAAGCGGCTGTATTTCGACGTGATCCCGCGCAACGTCGACGACTATCAGCAATTCCTTGACGGCTTTCCGCGTCAGGACGGCAGGCAGCAGCTGCAGAATCCGGTCTGGCACATCCACGCCGGCCATCCGCCGAAGGTCGACATGCCCGTCACCTTCCAGCTGTTGCTGACGCTGGTGTCGTCGTCGAATGCGGAGAATGCCGAGACGCTGTGGGGTTTCATCGGCCGCTATCGTCCCGGCGTGTCGCCGCAGACGCATCCCAAGCTCGATGCGATGGTCGGCTACGCCATCAATTACTATCGCGACTTCGTCGCGCCGACCAAGAAATTCCGCGAGCCGACGGAGAGTGAACGCGCGGCGTTGCAGGATCTGCGCGACGCGCTGTCGAACCTGTCTTCGTCATCGACGGCGGAAGATATCCAGAACGTGGTCTATGAGATCGGCCGCCGCGAGCCGTTCCTCGATACCGTGAAGAAGGGCAAGGACGGCCGCCCCGGCGTCTCGCTCGACTGGTTCAACATGCTCTACCAGGTGCTGCTCGGTCAGGAAAAAGGCCCGCGCTTCGGCTCGTTCGTCGCGGTGTACGGCATCACGAACGCGGTCAACATGATCGACGGGGCGCTGGCAAGATCGGCGTAGTTTTCTCAGTTCGTCATGCGCGGGCTTGCCGACTTCGCTATGGCTTCGCCGGCCTGACACTGGAGCGCCCGGCGGAGCCTCTTGACCGCCGAAGTCCGCCTTCGGACGAAGGCGGTTGGCGTAGCGGGGCCCCGTGCATCCATCTTGTTTCGAAAGACTCTTTTGATTGATGGATTGCCGGGTCAAGCCCGGCAACGACGGTCTTGGGAGTGTCTTGCCACTCAACTCGACTGCAGCACGTAACGCCGGTTGTCCTTCTGCACGGGCCGCGCATTCATCGGATAGAGTTTCGCGAAACTCGCCACGTCGGTGGCGGCGACCTGCACCGGATTGGTCAGCACCAGCCATTCGACGACCTCCGAGCACGGCGGTGTCGTCAGCGAACCCGGGTAGCGATAGTAGCTCAGCTTCGCCGGCAACAGGCCGCCCGGATGGATGCCGGCATCGGCCTTCACCGGGGGCCCTTCCTCGGCCGGCATGGTCGCGACGATCTTGCCGAACGCCGCGTTCCGCTTGCCTTCCGCCATCAGGACGCCGACCACTGCCAGCTCGCCCGAGTTGGCGCGATGGACGAAATGCGCCTCCATCGGAAAATTCTTGCCGCCTACCTGATGCTCGCTCGGCCGATGGAAGTGCACCTGTATGAGCTTGTAAGTCGCATTGCCCAGTTTCAGCGTGCTGCCTTCGGCAAAATTGAGCTGAATGGTGTGGCCGTTGTTGACGATGGTGTCGGCGGTCTTGCTCCACGCCAGTTTCAGCGCCGGCAGCCGGGATTTGATGGTGGCCTCGATATCGATCGGCGATTGCTGCGAGCCGATGCCGCAGGCCTTGTTGGCGGCATCGAGCTCGCCCCATTTGGCCGGCCCTTCCGCGCCTTCGTAGCTCCAATGCGCGCCTTCGGCGGCAAACCCCTTGGTGGTGCAGACCGGGCAAATCGCCAGTGCCGCCAGTGCTTTCAACAAATTTCGACGGTCCATGGGCAGCCCCCGATTGTTCAATTAATTCGAAGTATCTGATTCGGATGAAAGGTAAGGCGCAACCGCGACGGCGCCAGTTAGTTCAGGCATCGTCCCGTGAAGGCCGGGACGAGGCCTGAAGGCCGCGACGCCGGCATGCTGAACTGCAAATCGGGATGGCAGGCCCAAGGCAATTTCGCCTGCCGCCGCTCCGAATTGCGCTACACTCCCCTCCATAAAAGCCTTCGAAGGGCCGGAAACAGGGAGAACGCTCATGCAGTTCAGGGTTTCGCCGACGACGCTTTCGGACTTTGGCGCCACGGAATGGCAGGCGCGGGTGGATCTGGCGGCGGCGCACCGGCTGGCCTTCAACCAGGGCTTTAGCGAAGGCATCTTCAACCATCTCACCTTCGTGGTGCCGGGCAAGAGCGACCGCTACTACCAGATCCCGTTCGGGACGCACTGGTCCGAGGTCACGGCCTCCTCCTTCATGGAAGTCGGCATCGACGACGGCAAGGTGAGGCGCGGCGAGGGCGAGGTGGAGCGCTCCTGCTATTGCATCCACGCGCCGATCCACAAGGCGCTGCCGCAGGCGAAAGCGGTGTTCCACACCCACATGCCCTATGCGAGTGCGCTGACGCGCCTCGAAGACCCGCGTATCAAGGAGATCGGCCAGACCGAAGTCGGGCTTTCCGGCGCCATTGCCTATGACGATGAGTACACCGGGCCTGCGCTTGATCCCGCCGAGGGCGCGCGCCTGGCGAAAGTCATCGGCGACAAGACCGTGCTGTTCATGGCCAATCACGGCATCTCGACGGTCGGCGAAACCGTCGCCGACGCCTACGACAAGCTCTATTACGTCGAGCGCGCCGCGCAGGTGCAGATCTACGCGATGTGGACCGGGCAGCGACTGAAGCAGCTTCCCGCGCCCGTGGTCGAGAAGACCCGGCGCGATTTCAGGGACGACCATCTCTACAAGGGACCGACCCCGGCGCAGCGGCATTTCGATGCGCTGAAGCGGATGCTGGACCGCAAGGAGCCGGATTACGCGACGTAGGCTCGACTCGTCATGCGCGGGCTTGACCCGCGCATCCATCACGCTTCGCAAATGCCTTTTCAGATCGATGGATTGCCGGGTCAAGCCCGGCAATGACGACGTTTGCGTGTCTCATAAAACGACGCCGCCTCGATTAGACATATCCTAATGCCTCTATCGCATTATAACCGCTTGACACATGAGCGTTCGATCAAGTGACTGAAGCTTTTCTTTCACCCGTGTTTACAAATGCTCTATCTTCGTGTACACTGATTACACTCGCTCAATGCGTTTCTTCAGCAACCGTATTGCTCGCGACCAATCAATTAGCTTTGCAAGCTCCTAGCGCGGATTGTCCGTTAACATTTTACACACTCCGCCAGCATTTCCGCAACGCGCTCGTAGCATCATACCCTTGCTCATTCTACGTCAGTGAGCAAGCCTCGATCATCGTCATTGATCGTAACGCTCTAAATACCTCCACTTGCTACTGGCTCACCCACACGATCCTTGCGATCCACTCCACATCATCTGCCGACAATACTCGATCGGCATGCGCCGGATTGAGCGAGGCCAGTTCCAGCGTCTTGGTGGTGCGGCGTTTCAATTCCTTCACCATCACCTCGCCGCCGGTGGTCCGAACCACGACACGGTCGCCGCGACGGATCGGTGTGCCCGGCGACACCACGATGACGTCGCCGTCGCGATAGGCGGGCCGCATCGAATCGCCCGAGATCTCCAGCGCGTAGGCGTGCTCGTCATTGGGCGAGGGCAGCGGGATCTCGTCCCAGCCCTTGCCGGCGGGAAAACCTGAGTCGTCGAAATAGCCGCCGGCGCCGGCCTGCGCGAGGCCAAGCAGCGGCACCGATTGCGCGCCTCGCGCCGCCCCGTCGCCGATCAACTGCACGAAGGTGTCGATCGAGGCATCGGTCGCGGCAAGCGCCTTGGCGACCGATTCGGTCGAGGGCCAGCGCTCGCGGCCGTCGGCCGTGATGCGCTTCGACTTGTTGAAGGTGGTGGGATCGAGGCCGGCCCGCCGCGCCAATCCCGACGGCGACATTCCGGCGCGCTCGGCGAGCCGGTCCAGCGCGGCCCAGACCTGGCCGTGGGTGAGGGGGCGGGGCGTCTTGGACTGTTTGACCATCAAAATCCCTGATCGGATTTAGGAATTATTGCCTCAATCGGGCGGTTTGCGCAAATCTGCGGTCGCCCCCTCGATGCCGCGGCTTGAGTTGCGTCCCGGCCGCCGATACGGTCGTTTGCTGGCCCGGCAATTCCGGGAAAACCCCCAAGAGACTCAACGATAAGCAGGGACCGCCGGGACGTGCGCACGATCTATAAAATCAGCCCCGCCTCGGCCTGGCGCGAGGCCGAACGGCAGGGAGTGTTTCGGGGCAGTAGCGATGACATGCGCGACGGCTTTATCCACTTTTCCACCGCTTCGCAGGTGGCGGAGACCGTGAGGAAGCATTTCGCCGGCCAGACGGGGCTGTTCCTGATCGCGGTCGACGCCGACGCACTGGGTGATGCACTACGCTGGGAACCGTCGCGCAACGACGAGTTGTTCCCGCATCTCTATGGCGAGCTCGATCTCGGCGCGGTCACCGACATCCTCGATCTCCGCGCGCGCTCCGACGGCGGCCACGACATCCCGGAGCTCACATCATGATCCGGGCATTCGATGCGTTCTCACTGCCGCTGCTCCGCTGGTTCGATCCGGAAGACGCGCATCGCATGGCAATCCAGGGCTTGCGGCTGTTGCCGCCGACGCGGCCAAAGCCGGATGATCCAAAACTTGCGGTTCGCGCCTTCGGCCTGAACTTTCCCAATCCGGTCGGCATGGCCGCCGGCTTCGACAAGAGCGCGGAGGCGCCGGACGCGCTGCTGCGGCTCGGCTTCGGCTTTGTCGAAATCGGAACCGTGACGCCGCGCCCGCAAATCGGCAATCCGCGTCCGCGGCTGTTCCGCCTGGAGCGCGACGAGGCCGTCATCAACCGCATGGGTTTCAACAATGACGGTGCGGACGCGGTGCTGCGGCGGCTCGCCGGCCGCGCGCATCACGGCGGCATCGTCGGCGTCAATGTCGGCGCCAACAAGGATTCAGCCGACCGCGTCGCCGATTACGTCAAGCTGATCGAAACCTTTGCGCCGGTCGCGAGCTATTTCACCGTCAACGTCTCCTCGCCGAACACGCCGGGGCTGCGCAACCTGCAGCAATCCGCGCAGCTCGACGATCTCCTGGCAAAGGTGATCGATGCCCGCGAGCGCGTGCGGAAAAATGCCGGCGACTCGCCGGTGCTGCTCAAGATCGCGCCGGACTTAAGTCTCGCCGAACTCGACGACGTCGTGCACATCGCGCGCTCGCGCCGCGTCGACGGCATGATCGTCGCCAACACCACGATCGGCCGCCCCTCGACCTTGCGCGAGCAGAACCGCGCCAGGGAGCAGGGCGGCCTGTCCGGCCGGCCGCTGTTCCGGCTGTCGACGCGGATGGTGGCGGAAACCTATGTGCGCGCCGAGGGCGCGTTTCCGCTTGTCGGCGTCGGCGGCATCGATTCCGGCGGCGCCGCGCTGACAAAAATCCGCGCCGGCGCCAGCCTGATCCAGCTTTATTCGTCGCTGGTCTACAAGGGTCTCGGCCTGGTCGAGAGCATCAAGAGCGATCTCGCCTCGACGCTGCTGCGCACCGGCCGCGAGTCGCTGTCGGAAATCGTCGGCGCCGATGCCGCGACCATCACGGCCGAGGACTGGCCGGTGGTAGCTCTTCACCTCACCCCGCTTGCGGGGAGAGGTCGGATCGCATCGAAGATGCGATCCGGGTGAGGGGGAACTCTCCGCAAGTCCCGACTGCTGGACAGCAGCCCCTCATCCCGACCTTCTCCCCGCAGAGCGGGGCGAAGGAGAGGCAAACAGGCCCCTCACGTCTTGAACGACGCCTTGAACAGCGCCGGATAGCGCAACGCCTGCAGGCCGCCGCGCGCGGCATAGTGAAACAGCAGCGCGCCCCACAGGCCGGCATTGCCGTACGAGCGCAGCGCCAGCCAGGCGGCGAGAAAGATCCCGAGCGACAGGACCATCAGGTTGCGCATGTCGCGCGCCCAGGTCGCGCCGATATAGATGCCGTCATAGGCGAAGGCGAACACGCCGAGCAGCGGCGCCAGGATGACGAAGAGCAGGAAATCGCGCGCCGCGTGCCGGACCTCCGCGCTCGCGGTCATGATGTCGATCAGCGAAGGCCCGAACAGCGCGAACACGGCGGTGACCGCGAGCGAGAAGCCAAATCCCCAGACGATGACGAGCCGCACCGCGCCGGCAAAGCCGGTTCGGTCGCGCGCGCCATAGGCGCGGCCGCAGAGCTGCTCGGCGGCGTTGGCGAGCCCGTCGAGGAAGAAGGCGCTGACCAGCAGGAAATTGTTCAGCACCGCGTTGGCGGCCAGCGTCACGTCGCCGGCGCGCGCGCCTTGCGCGGTGAAGAACAGGAACGCCGCGATCAGCGACGCGGTGCGGATCATGATGTCGCGGTTGACCGCCAGCATGCGCATCAGCTTGTCGCGATCGAACAGCGTGGCGCGGTCGATGTCGAGCTTTCCGCCTGTCAGGCGGGACGCGATCAGGAGGCCGAGCAAGAGGCCGGCGGCTTCCGCGATCACGGCGGCGATCGCCGCGCCGGCAATGCCGGCGTCGAGCACCAGCACCAGCAGGACCGTCGCCGCCATGTTGATGAGGTTGATCGCGACCTGCATCGCCAGCGCCAGTTTGGCGCGGGCCTGGCCGATCAGCCAGCCGAGCACGACGTAATTGGCGAGCGCCAGCGGCGCCGACCAGATCCGGATCGTGAAATAGGTCTTGGCGGCGCGCGTGACGCCCTCGCTGCCGCCCATCGCGCCGAGCAGCACGGCGGCGAGCGGGATCTGCAGGGCGATCAGCGCGGTGCCGATCACCGCCGCGACGATAAGCCCGCGCACCAGGATCGCGCGCAATTCCCGCGTCTCGCCGGCGCCGAGCGACTGCGCGGTGAAGGCGACCGTGCTCATGCGCAGGAAGGCGAACAGCCAGAACAGGCAGTCGAACAGCACGGAGGCCATCGCGACGCCGCCGAGCAGCGTGGCATCGCCGAGCCGGCCGATCGCCGTGGTCGAGACGATGCCGATCAGCGGCGTCGTCAGGTTCGCGACCATCGCGGGGCCGGCGATGGCGAAGACCTGCGCGGTCGTGACTTTCGACTGTGGCGGCGGCGAATCCATCTAGATCTCGATCACCATGCCGTCGTTCGCAGCGGTATGGGCGAGCCTATCCAGCCGCCGCCTCGTGAATGCTACCGGCCGCGCGGCGTGCCGAACAGCCGCGACAGCAACCAGACCGGGATCACGATCACGGCGCCGAGCAGGAAGTAGCGCCACAGCCAGTTGACCGCGTCGAAGCCGAGATCCCACAGCCGCTGGAACAGCAGGCGGATGCTGTTGAGGATGTTCCAGGGATCGAAGCCGATCGCGGCGAGCACGACGCCGACCAGGATCGACAGCAGGATCAGCCGGAACGCCACCGCCAGCGGCGAGCCGCCGAGAAAGCGGTAGAGGCCGTCATTGCTGGTCGGCAAATCTCTGATGTCGTTGGGCATCGGTCTCTCCTGCGGGCCGCCCGCATTGTAGTACGGCGAGGGCACATGGGGAACCCGCTTGTGCCGTCAATGGCGGCCAACCGCGCCGCTCTTGTCATTTTTGACGCGTTTTCGTCACGCGAACCGGCGGTCGTTTCGCTTGAAAACGCTATGCAGTTAATTTGCTGTCATCTTTCAGCATCCTCTCCAGCGTTTCCAGCCGGTCGGCCTCGCGCGGCGGCTTGTCCCAGCGCAGCCGGTTGATGCGCGGAAAGCGCATCGCGACGCCGGATTTATGCCGCGGCGAGCGCTGCAGGCCCTCGAAGGCGACCTCCAGCACCAGTCCCTGGTCGGGCTCGTGCACGACATGGCGGACCGGGCCGAACTTCTCCGTGGTGTTGCGGCGGACGAAGCGGTCGATCTGCAGCAGCTCCTCGTCGGTGAAGCCGAAATAGGCCTTGCCGACCGGCACCAGCTGCTCGCCGTCCTCGCCGTGCGTCCAGACGCCGAACGTGTAGTCCGAATAATAGGACGAGCGCTTGCCGTGGCCGCGCTGCGCATACATCAGCACGGCATCGATGATGTGCGGATCGCGCTTCCATTTCCACCATTGGCCCTTTGGGCCGGCCCGGCAGATAGGGCGCATCGCGCCGCTTCAGCATCACGCCCTCGACGGCATCGGCATCCTCGCCCGCGCCGGCGCTGGCGGGATCGGCGCGCGCCGCGGTCAGCGCCTCCCAGCTATCGAAGGCGATCGTCGGCGACAGGTCGATGCGGGGATCGTCGAGCTTCCTGACGAAAGTTTCCAGCCGCGCGCGGCGCTCGGCAAAGGGCAGCTCGCGCAGATCGTTCTCGTCGTCGCCGAGCAGATCATAGGCGCGCAGATGGATCGGAAAATCCTTCATCAGTTTCGGCGACACGACTTTGCGGTTCAGGCGCTGCTGCAGCACGTTGAAGCTCTGCACGCGGCCGTCGCGCAGCACCAGCAACTCGCCGTCGATGGCGCCGGGCAGATGCAGCGAGGGCAGCAGGTCCGGAAAGCTCTTGGTGATGTCCTCGCCGGTGCGCGAATAGAGCCGCGCCTGCATGTGGCCGCGTTCGTCGCGGCCGGTGACCGCCTGCACGCGGATGCCGTCCCATTTCCATTCGGCGATGTAATCGGCGGCATCGAGGCTGGCGAAATCCGCATCCTCGATCGCATGCGCCAGCATCACCGGGCGGAACGGCGCGGGATCGCGATTGACCGGCTTTTCGCTGCGGCCCTCCAGCCAGGCGAACAGGTCGAGATAGGGCGGCGTCAGCCCCGGCCAGATCAGCTCGATCTCGTGCGGATCCTTGTCGCCGAGCGCTGCCGCCGCGGTCTTGGCCAGCCGCGCCGAAATGCCGATCCGCATCGCGCCGGTGACGAGTTTCAGCAGCGCCCAGCGGCCGGTCTCGTCGAGTTCGTCGAGCCAGCGCGCGAGCTGCGCCGGCAGCTCGGTCTTGCCGAGCGTGCGCAGCGTGGTGACGACTTCGGTCAGAGTTGGGCGGCGGCGGGTTGTTGTGGCCGCGTTGCTCATCATTGGCACCACCCGTGCGGTACCCCCCTCCCTGACCCTCCCCCGCAAGGGGGGAGGGAACGGAGAGAGCGGTGGCGGCTCATTGGCTGTTCGACCCGATCGTTCGGACTGATGCCCCGCACTCCGCTGCGCTCCCTCCCCCCTTGCGGGGGAGGGCGGGGGAGAGGGGTGGCCCAGCAAAGACTCGCCGCCATGGCCGCCTTCGGCCACATCAGCGCCACCGTCTCGGAGAGGTCGCCGACGTAATCATAGGACAACCCGAACAGCACCGGATCGGTGCGATCCGCAATGAGGTCGCGGATCAATCCCGGCTTGGCGTGTTTGAACGACAGCGCGCCGGTCAGCGCCGCCAGCGCATAGCCGCGGTCGGGATCGTCGACTTCGCGGAAATAGGCCGTGATCAGCCGCAGCTTGTTGTTGCGGCCGGGCTCATAGGCGAGGCGGTCCAGCAGTTCGGCGAAGCGGTTCATGCCTCGGCGTCCTCGTCCGCGGCAGCGCTTCGCTTTCCTCCTCGTCGCCATAGCCGACGAGATCGAGCGGCCGCGCGGCAAGGCCTCTTGTCTTGCACCAATGCACCAGCGCGTCTTCCTGGCCATGGGTGACCCAGATCTCGCCGGCGCCGGTCGCGGCGATCGTCGCGGTCAGGCCGTCCCAGTCGGCATGATCGGAGATCACCAGCGGCAGCTCGACGCCGCGCTGGCGGGCGCGGGCGCGCACCCGCATCCAGCCCGAGGCGAACGCGGTGACCGGATCGGGAAAGCGCCGCGTCCAGAGATCGGATGTGGCCGACGGCGGCGCCAGCGTGATGGTGCCGGCGAGATCGGCCTTCTTCACGCCCTTCACCGGGCGCAGCTCGCCGAGCGCCACGCCGCGGCTCTCGTAATAGCGCGTGATCTTCTCCATCGCGCCATGCAGATAGATCGGCGCGTCGTAGCCGGCCTCGCGCAGCAGCGCGATCACGCGCTGCGCCTTGCCGAGCGAATAGGCGCCGACCAGATGCGCGCGCTCGGGAAACAGCGCGACCGAGGCCAGCAGCTTCTTCACCTCGTCGGCGGCGTCGCCGTGGCGAAACACCGGCAGGCCGAAGGTGGCCTCGGTGATGAAGACGTCGCACGGCACCAGCTCGAACGGCGTGCAGGTCGGATCGGGCGCGTCCTTGTAGTCGCCGGAGGCGACGATGCAGGTGTCCTTGCAGGAGCACCGCGATCTGCGCCGAGCCCAGCACATGGCCGGCGGGGTGAAACTTCACCTTGACGTCGCCGAGCCGGATCTCCTCGCCATAGGCGATCGCCTGCGTGCTGCCGGCAAAGTTGTCGCCATAGCGCAGCCGCATCATGTCGAGCGTCTCCTGCGTCGCCAGCACCGCGCCATGGCCGGCGCGGGCATGGTCGGAATGGCCGTGGGTGATCACGGCCCGCTCGACCGGCCGCACCGGATCGATATGAAAGCCGCCGGGCTTGCAGCACAGGCCGGCGGGAACGGGCATCAGGATGTCTTGCGGACGCATCTTGGACATATAGGCCCGCTCACCGCGATTTTTTAGCCGTCATGCGGCTTGACCCGCGTATCCATCGCTCTAAAGAATTTCCTTTTTGATGCATTGCCGGGGCCTCCCCGGACGATTTGGAAGCATGCCCGCGCGATTTTTCAGTCCTCCGGCGATCTGATGGCCGACCGCCGCTTCGAATTCGCGCGCGACCTGCAGTTGAAGGGCGATCTGGCCGCCGCCGCCGATCTGCTTCTGCAGGCGATCGAGCTCGCGCCGAAATTTGCCTCGGCCTGGTTCACGCTCGGCGAAATCCGCCGGCAGCTCGGCGAGCGCGAGGCGGCCATCGCGGCGTTTCGCAATGCGCACGCCGCCGATCCCGACGACCGGCATGGCGCCAGCCTGCATCTGATGCGGCTCGGCGCCGAGGACATAGCGGCGATGCCCTCGGCCTATGTGCAGACGCTGTTCGATCAATATGCGCCGCGCTTCGAGGCCGCGCTGGTCGACGAGCTCGGCTATCGCGCGCCGGAGCTGTTGTTCAAGGCGGTGCTGTCGGCGCGCGTCGCGGCGAAGAAGCCCGCCTTCTTCAAGCGCGCCATCGATCTCGGCTGCGGCACCGGGCTTGCGGCCGCCGCCTTTTCCAGAAACGTCGATCATCTCATCGGCATCGATCTGTCGCCGCGCATGATCGAGCAGTCGCGCGCAACCGGGCTCTACGCCGAGCTCGAAGTCGCCGACATGATGCGGGGCTTGCGCAGCAAGCCGGATGCCAGCGCCGAACTCATCCTTGCCGCCGATGCGTTTGTCTATGTCGCCGATCTCGCGCCGGTGCTGACCGAGGCCAAGCGAGTGCTCGCGCCCGGTGGCGTGCTGGCGTTCACGCTGGAAACCCATGACGGCGAGGCCGTGATCCTCGGCGAGGGCCTGCGCTATGCCCACGGCGCGGATTTCGTCCGCGCCGCGATCGAAGCGCCGGCCTCAAGCTGTCGCTGCTGGAGCCTCGCCGCCGCAACGAGAACAACGAGCCGGTGCCCGGCCTCGTCGTGGTCGCCGCGAAAACTTGAGTTTAGGCGCTACGATTTCCGCCCTGCGGAACTGCTTTGAACCGCAAGCGGCATTGCGTCGCAAAGCTGACGCCGCCTATTGCGGCTCGCGGTCGAATGGTGTCATGCACAATCCAGGGAGAAAACAATGAAGAAGCAATCCAGGCGCGAATTCAGCGCCACCGCGCTCGCCACCATCGCCGCCTCCGTCATGCCCGCGCCCTATGTCTGGGCCGCGGACAAGAAATACGATCCGGGCGCCAGCGACACCGAAATCAAGATCGGGCAGACCGTGCCGCATTCCGGCCCCGGCTCGCTCTACGGCGTACTGGGCCGCATCGGCGAGGCCTATTTCCAGATGCTGAACGAGAAGGGCGGCATCAACGGGCGCAAGATCAAGTTCCTCACCATGGACGACGCCTACAGCGCGCCGAAATGCGTCGAGGCGACGCGGCGTCTGGTCGAGCAGGAGGAAGTGCTGGCGCTGTTCGGCTCGCTCGGCACCGCGCCGCAGACCGCCGTGCACAAATACCTGAACTCGAAGGGCGTGCCGCAGCTGCTGCTCAACACCGGCGCGTCGAAATGGAACGATCCGAAGAACAACAAATGGACCATGGCCGGCCTGCCGCTCTATCCGACCGAGGCGCGTATCCTGGCGAAGCATGTCGTGGCGGTGAAGCCGAACGCCAAGATCGGCATCCTCTACCAGAACGACGATTTCGGCCGCGACTTCCTCGGCCCCTTCAAGAAGGTGCTGGACGATGCCGGCGGCACCGCCAAGGTGATCATGGAGCAGACCTACGATCTGACCGATCCGACGATCGATTCCCAGCTCATCAATCTCTCGAAATCCGGCGCCGACGTTTTCTACAACATCACCACCGGCAAGGCGACGTCGCAGTCGATCCGCAAGGTGGTCGAGCTCGGCTGGAAGCCGCTGCAACTGCTGTCGGCGGGATCGACCGGGCGTTCGATTCTCAATGCCGCGGGCCTTGAGAACGCGACCGGCATCGTCGCGATCCGCTACGCCAAGGAAGTCGGCGTGCCGCGCTGGGAGAAGGATCCGGACGTGATGGCGTTCGAGGAATTGCGCAAGAAGTATCTCCCCAACGTCGATCCCGACAACAGCTTCGCCTTTGCCGGCTATGGCCAGGCCGCAACGATGGCGGAAATCCTGCGCCGCTGCGGCGACGATGTCACCCGCGCCAACGTCCTGAAGCAGGCGTCGACACTCGCCGGTTTCCACTCGCCCTATTTCCTCGACGGCATCAATTACAGCTACACGCCCGACGACTACACGCCGATGAAGACGCTCTACATCTCGATCTTCAACGGCAAGGACTGGGACATCTCCGACAGGCCGATGACGGAGTAGGCTGGGGATTCTTCTCCCGCTTCAAAACTCTCCACTCGTCATGCCCGGGGCAAACGCGCGAAGCGCGTCTTCGCGCTAGATGTCCCGGGCATCCACGTTCTTGGTGACCGCAAAGCAAGAAAGACGTGGATGGCCGGGCATAGGCGAGCGGAAGCGACGCCGTCCTTCAGACGGCTGTGCCCGGCCATGACGATGTTGGATCATTCGCTCGCAACGACGACGAGAGACCTGAATTGCCGCCGCGCTTTTGCGATGCTCCCGGAAATGGTATCATTGCGGACAATCCAGGGAGGAAACAATGAAGAAACAGACCAGGCGCGAATTCAGCGCCACCGCGCTTGCCACCATCGCCGCCTCCGTCATGCCCGCGCCCTATGTCTGGGCCGCGGACAAGAAATACGATCCGGGCGCCAGCGACACCGAAATCAAGCTCGGGCAAACCGTGCCGCATTCCGGCCCCGGATCGCTCTACGGCGTACTGGGCCGTGTCGGCGAAGCCTATTTCCAGATGCTGAACGAGAAGGGCGGCATCAACGGGCGCAAGATCAAGTTCCTCACCATGGACGATGCCTACAGCGCGCCGAAATGCGTCGAGGCGACGCGGCGTCTGGTGGAGCAGGAGGAAGTGCTGGCGCTGTTCGGTTCGCTCGGCACCGCGCCGCAGACTGCCGTGCACAAATACCTCAACTCGAAGGGCGTGCCGCAGCTGCTGCTCAACACCGGCGCGTCGAAATGGAACGATCCGAAGAACAACAAATGGACCATGGCCGGCCTGCCGCTCTATCCGACGGAGGCGCGCATCCTGGCAAAGCATGTCGTGGCGGTGAAGCCGAACGCCAAGATCGGCATCCTCTACCAGAACGACGATTTCGGCCGCGACTTCCTCGGCCCCTTCAAGAAAGTGCTGGAGGATGCCGGCGGCACCGCCAAGGTGATCATGGAGCAGACCTACGACCTGACCGATCCGACGATCGATTCCCAGCTCATCAATCTCTCGAAATCCGGCGCCGACGTTTTCTACAACATCACCACCGGCAAGGCGACGTCGCAGTCGATCCGCAAGGTGGTCGAGCTCGGCTGGAAGCCGCTGCAACTCCTGTCGGCGGGATCGACCGGCCGTTCGATTCTCAATGCCGCGGGCTTCGAGAACGCGACCGGCATCGTCGCGATCCGCTACGCCAAGGAAGTCGGCGTGCCGCGCTGGGAGAAGGATCCGGACGTGATGGCGTTCGAGGAATTGCGCAAGAAGTATCTGCCCAACGTCGATCCCGACAACACCATCGCCTTTGCCGGCTATGGCCAGGTCGCATCGATGGCGGAAATCCTGCGCCGCTGCGGCGACGAGCTCACCCGCGCCAACGTCCTGAAGCAGGCGACGACGCTAGCCGGTTTCCACTCGCCCTATTTCCTCGACGGCATCAACTACAGCTACACGCCCGACGACTACACGCCGATGAAGACGCTCTACATCTCGATCTTCAACGGCAAGGACTGGGACATCTCCGACAGGCCGGTGACGGAGTAGGCGAAGCCGCGCTGCGATCTCTCCCTCTCCCCGCTCTTCGCGGGGAGAGGGTTGGGGTGAGGGGCTCGCGCCGCAGCGACGGTGAGAGATGTGTTCGCGGAGACTCCCCCTCACCCGAATTCGAGCTGCGCTCGAATCCGACCTCTCCCCGCAAGCGGGGCGAGGTGACTCTCCAGGCCCTCGACGAAGCGCCCCTGACGGCTTAGCTCTAACGCTGTGCCGCCCCCTGTCCTGTCAGATCTCCCAGGCTGAAGCCGAAGCCCTGTTGCCGGACCGTTTCCAGAAATGGTTCGCGTCGCGCGGCTGGTCGCCGCGCGAGCATCAGCTGGCGCTGCTGGCAAAGGCGCGCGAGGACCGTTCGGCCCTGCTGATCGCGCCGACCGGCGCCGGCAAGACGCTGGCGGGATTTCTGCCGACCTTGGTGGAGCTGAGTGCCACGCAACGCGCTTCGTCACCTCCCCCCTTGCGGGGGAGGTCGACGCCCGAAGGGCGGCGGGAGGGGGGTGTGCCGCTTGCTCCCGACGATACGGCTTACCCCCCACCCCAACCCTCCCCCGCAAGGGGGAGGGAGCGAGAGAGAGCGCGACCAACGTTGATCTCCACCGGCCGCGGCGTTCGCCGCACCGGCGGGCTTCACACCCTCTATATCTCGCCGCTGAAGGCGCTCGCCGTCGACATCGCGCGCAATCTGGAGACGCCGGTTGCCGAGATGGGCCTGCCGATCAAGATCGAGACCCGCACCGGCGACACGCCGGTGTCGCGGCGGCAGCGGCAGCGGCGCTATCCGCCGGACATTCTGCTCACCACGCCGGAACAGCTGGCGTTGCTGCTCTCGTCCGACGACGCGCCGTTCCTGTTCTCCTCGCTGAAGCGCATCGTGCTCGACGAACTGCACGCGCTGGTGACGTCCAAGCGCGGCGACCTGTTGTCGCTGGGCCTGGCGCGGCTGTGGCGGCTGGCGCCCGAGATGCGCGCGATCGGGCTGTCGGCGACGGTCGCCGAGCCGGAATCGCTGGCGCGGTTTCTGGTGCCGCAGCCTCCCGACAAAAGCGAATCGGCCGACATCGTTGTCGCCGGCGGCGCCGCGGCGCCGGTCGTCGAGATGCTCGACACCAGCGAGCGGCTGCCCTGGGCCGGCCACAGCGCGCGCCACGCGCTCGGCGAAATCTACGAGCTGATCAAGCGCAACAAGACCACGCTGGTGTTCGTCAACACGCGCAGCCAGGCCGAGATGCTGTTCCAGGATCTCTGGCGCATGAACGACGACGGCCTCGCGATCGCGCTGCATCACGGCTCGCTCGACGTCGCGCAGCGCCGCAAGGTCGAGGACGCGATGGCGGCGGGCAAACTGCGCGGCGTGGTCTGCACCTCCTCGCTCGACCTCGGCGTCGACTGGGGCGACGTCGATCTCGTCATCAACATCGGCGCGCCCAAAGGCTCGTCGCGGCTGATGCAGCGGATCGGCCGCGCCAATCACCGCATCGACGAAGCCTCGCGCGCCGTGCTGGTGCCGGCCAACCGCTTCGAGGTGCTGGAATGCCGCGTCGCGATCGACGCCATCGCCGAGAATGCGCAGGACACGCCGCCCCTGCGCACCGGCGCGCTCGACGTGCTGGCGCAGCATGTGCTCGGCTGCGCCTGCGGCGAGCCGTTTCTTTCCGACGAACTCTACGCCGAGGTGCTGACGGCGGCGCCTTACTCCAGCCTCATGCGACGCGATTTCGACGACGTCGTCGATTTCGTCGCCACCGGCGGCTACGCGCTGAAGACCTATGAGCGCTTCGCGCGCATCAAGCAGGACAAGCAGGGCCGCTGGCGCGTCGCCAATCCGCGGGTGCGGCAAAGCTACCGGCTCAATGTCGGCACCATCGTCGAGGAGACGATGCTGAAGGTGCGGCTGGTGCGCTCGCGCGGCGGCGGCTCGGGCTCGACCGGCGCGATCGCGCGCGGCGGCAGGATGCTCGGCGAGATCGAGGAAGCCTTTATCGAGGGCCTCGTGGTCGGCGACACCTTTGTGTTCGGCGGCGAGGTGGTGCGCTACGAGGCGCTGGTCGAAGACCAGGTCTATGTCTCGCGCGCCAACGACAAGGACGCAAAAGTGCCGTCCTATATGGGCGGCAAGTTTCCGCTCTCGACCTATCTCGCCGAGCGCGTCCGCAAACTGCTCGACGACAAGCGCGCGTGGAGTGGCTTGCCGGACCAGGTGCGCGACTGGCTGTCGCTGCAGAAGAATTTTTCCCGCGTGCCGGCGGTGCGCGAGCTGCTGGTCGAAACCTTTCCGCGCGGCGGCAAGCATTACCTCGTCTGCTATCCCTTCGAGGGACGGCTGGCGCACCAGACGCTCGGCATGCTGCTGACGCGGCGGCTGGAGCGCGCCCGCGTGCGGCCGCTCGGCTTTGTCGCCAATGAATATGCGCTGGCGGTCTGGGGGCTCGGCGACATGTCGTCCATGATCCGGCAGGGCAAGCTCGATCTCGACGCGCTGTTCGATCCGGACATGCTCGGCGACGATCTCGAAGCGTGGCTTGCCGAATCCGCGCTGATGAAGCGCACCTTCCGCAACTGTGCGCTCATCTCCGGCCTGATCGCGCGTCGCTTCACCGGCGAGGAAAAATCCCGCCGCCAGGTGCTGTTCTCGACCGATCTGATCTACGACGTCCTGCGCAAGCATCAGGCCGACCACGTGCTGCTGCGCGCCGCGCGCGCCGATGCCGCCACCGGCCTGCTCGATCTTCGCCGGTTGGGTGATATGCTCGCGCGAATCCATGGGCGAATCACCCATCGGGAACTCGACCACGTTTCGCCGCTCGCCGTCCCCGTGATGCTGGAAATCGGCCGCGAGTCAGTTTATGGCGAAGCATCCGACGAGTTGCTGGCGGAAGCCGCCGACGAACTCGTCAAAGAGGCGACGTCGTAGTGACGGCATCGTGAGAAAATGCATTGCAGGCACCATTCCCTTCATCGTCATGCCCGGCCTTGTGCCGGGCATCCACGCCTTTCTTTGCGTTCAAGACGTGATGGCCGGGACGACGCCCGGCCATGACGGAGAATGTTGCGCTTTCCGTCGCCACCCCGAACGCATTCGAGTCGCCGGCGTACCTTTGCTCGCCGATATCTCCGGCGCGCTGTTCTGGGAAGAGCAGAGCCTGCTCGTCGTCTCCGACCTGCATCTGGAAAAAGGTTCCAGCTTTGCCGCGCGCGGCGTGCTGCTGCCGCCCTACGATACCGCGGCGACGCTGAGCCGGCTTGCCGCCGTGATCGCGCGCCACGACCCGCGCATGGTGATCGCGCTCGGCGACAGTTTTCATGACAGCGCGCGCATGAGCGGCTCTCCGCGGAGGATCGCGACGCCATCACGGCGCTGCAGGCGCGGCGCGACTGGATCTGGATATCGGGCAATCACGATCCGGCATTGCCGTCGGATCTCGGCGGCATGGTCGCGACCGAAGTCGCGATCGGACGGATCGCGTTCCGCCACGAGCCGACCGGCGCCTTCGGCGAAATCGCCGGTCATCTGCATCCGAAGGCCCGCGTGCCGACGCGCGGGCGCACCATGGAGCGGCGCTGCTTTGCCACCGACGGCGACCGCGCCGTGATGCCGGCCTTCGGCGCCTATACCGGCGGCTTGAGCATCCGCGATGCCGCGTTCGCCAAGATCTTCGGCACCCCCGGCTTCATGGCGCATGTGCTCGGCGACGCCAGACTGCATTCCATCGCCGCCTCGCGATGCTACTGATGTTGTAGAGTGGGTTTGGCGAAGCTGAATTTTTTCGAGATACGCGTATGAGCCGCGTGGGCAAATCGAAAACCTTGGCAGCACGATCACCGCTCGCATGAGCCGTCGCGATCTCGATGTCGGCACGCAACAGGCCAACCTCGGCCGAGATCTCGCGCCACGCGGCGTGCTGGAGCGGATTCCGCCGCGCTGGCGGTGTCCGGCGGTGCCGTCGGGTGCTGGTGTGCCGTTGTGCTATGACCGGCGTAATGGCACGGGTCTATGGCGAAGCGTTCCCGTCGCGACATTATTTTCCATCCGCCTCTGCGGTCCAGCATCGCCACGCCCTCACGTAGCTGTGAGTGCCCAATAACCATACCGTGTGGCGTACCCCACAAAGCCAGCCTGCGCTTGGGATTAAAGATAGAGTTGCTTTGATTTCAGAGCAGCCTCGTAACGTTTAACGAAGGAGCTTTGCGATGAAACGTCTCGCATTTCTAAGCTTTACTATCGCTACGCTGATTGCGCCGATCCAAGTTCAGGCCCAGCAATATGATCCTGCGGCGAACTGCGTCAGATTCCCGCAGAAACCTAACCCGGAAGCAGAAATCCGGTATTTGACCTCTCATCCGAATGTCCGTGTTTGTCCGGCATCAAGTTCTAATCTGGCAGGACAGGCGGCGACTTTGCAGGATGGTGCGACGCAACGTACATACGATACAATAGGCCTGATGCGTGCCATGAGCGGTCGGTATTGATGGCACACCTCCACTCGGATCTCTCAAATCCGTGCATTCACCTTTAGGGCTGCCGTTCCACGGCGGCCCTTTCGTCTCTGGAAGCGCTCGCTGGCCATGCCCAATCTCCACCAGGGCGAAGATCGAATCGACAAACTCGCGACCGTACTTTGCATCAGCACACCATCGCCGCGTCTCGCTGTTACTGATGTCGAAGGGCGGGTTAGCGAACCGATCGCCTTGCTGGATTTAGCCCCGTCAAGAGGTTAGGATCTAAAACGGCCCGCGCCTTTCTCAGGAGGTTCGACCATGACACGGCAGCTTTTTTTCGCGATCGCCCTCATGGGCATCGGAGTTCTCCTCAACTCACCGGTGGAAGCAGGGGCAATGCAATGTGAGGACAGAGCCGCGAATTGCGTGGGCAGATGTGCCGACAGGACAGGGGGAGCAGGCGACTGGGGAGGCCATCAGAACAAATGTTTGCCCTCCTGCGACCGGAAGCTGATCAGATGTATGCGCAACGCGGCCATCCGCGGCTGACCCGTTGCTTGGCAGGCGATGAACAGTGCTGCTGACGTTGTAGGGTCGGTCAGCGACGCGTAACCCGCCGTTCGTCCGCGACAAAGATGGTGGACGGTCCTTCACCTCTCCCCGTAAGAACGGGGAGAGGGAGGGAGAAGAACAGCACCCGACGGGCAAATCAGTCTTCGCGACAAAAACCTGTCCAGCCCTATCAGCAAAAATATTTCACTTTCGCCGACGGGCAAATCAGTTCTACCAGCTCGCGCCGTCCCACCCGACAAAAGGGGCGGATCGCGAGTCGTCACGAACGCGCGGTGGGATGCGGTGGACGCGACAGCGTCGGGCGCGCAAAGGGAATCGCAGGGGAGCCCGAGAGGGCTTTGAGCGATCGACCGGCGCGCGGACGAACGGCGCTGCAGCCCGCCTTCGCCAGAGTTTTGCCGGATCGCACGAGGCCCGGCGAGCGTTCAGCGGAGACGGTCGCGGACGGCGAAGTCGTGTGGTCCTGGCGCCCCGATGCTGGCGTCAAGCCTTGCGGAGATGCATCCACCCAACCGGGTTGTGAGGCATCATCATTCCGCAAGTCGACGGTGGCAAACAAGCCGGTCACCGAGGAGAGCACGAAGTAAGCCGTAACCCATCGCGCAGGGAAAGCCGGATCGATCCGGTTGAACCTGTGGTCCACTCGTGCGCTTCCTGTGCGCACGACCGCGGGTGCAATCGGCGCCCGGCTTTCCCTGCGCCCTCCTTCATTGGAGGGTGGAACGTCAGGCAAACCTCGGGTGCATCAGGCCGCGAGAACGCGAACGCACATCCTCTCGCTGTTTGAAAATTGGTTCGGAAATTTGCCACGGCGCCGTAGGGTGGGCAAAGCGACTTGTCCGCCGTAGCTCAACGAGCGGAGGCGGAAGCGTGCCCACCATCTCGAGCAAGGTGTTAAATGGTGGGCACGGCGCAAGCGCGCCTTTGCCCACCCTACGAAACTGTTTGAAAATTGAATCCAGCGTTTCAGCCCCGTCATTGTGAGGAGAGGCAGAGACGAAGCAATCCACGCCTCAGCGCGCGGAGAAATGGATTGCTTCGCTTACGCTCGCAATGACGATTGCGTCTTTCGCGAGGACGACGATGCGCTACGCCGCCTTCGCCTGCACGGTGTCGCAGAATTCGGCGAGGCGATCGGCGAGCCGCAATGTTGCGGGACTGGCGTCGGGAGAGGCGACCAGCGCTACTTCGGTGCGGTCGATCGGCGCAAAGCCGTCTTTCGCCGTCAGCATGCGGTGATCGGCCTGGATCGCCATTTCCGACAAGATGCTCAAGCCCATGCCGGCGGCGACCGCGGCCTGGATGCCGGCGAGGTTCGAGGAGCTGTAGGCCATGTGCCAGGTACGCCCCGCGCTCTCCAGCGCATGGATCGCGCCCGCCCGGTACAGGCACCCGGTGGGAAATCCGATCAGCGGCACCGAGCCGGTGCGCGTATCGCGCGGATGGCTCTTGCTGGTGACCCAGTGCACGCGCTCCGGCCACACCGCGATGCCGCCTTTTTCGCCGGCCGCGCGTTTGAACAGCGCCAGATCGAGCTCGCCGCGTTCGAGGTCACGCTTGAGATTGGCGCTCTGATCGGCGCGCACGTCGAGCCGCAGGGAAGGATGCGAGCGCGAGAACGACGCCAGCAGTTTTGTCAGCCGGTAGGCGGCAAAATCCTCGGGCACGCCGAGCCGGATCGCGCCTTCGTTGCCCGGCCGCGCCATCACGTCGCGGGCTTCTTCGGCGAGCGACAACAGCCGCCGCGCATAGGAGAGCAGCCGCTCGCCGGCTTCGGTCGGCGTCACGTCCTTGCCGTTGCGGTTCAGGAGCGGCTGGCCCACGTCATCTTCCAGCCGCTTGATCTGCTGGCTGACGGTCGACTGGGTGCGATGAACCCGCTCGCCGGCGCGGGTGAAGCCGCCGGCATCGACCACCGAGACGAAACTGCGCAGCAGCTCCAGATCGAACATGTGACGGCTCCCTTGCGCGGGATGGAGACATTTACAAAACCACTGACAGTCAGTCTATCATTTAATTTCCAAATATCAACGCGCGAGCCTAGATCATGGGCAAAGGAGACATCCCATGTCGCTCGCGCCGTCGATTTCCGTTCCCGTTGCCCGGTTCAATCCGCTGCCGTTCATTATCGGGCTGTTCTGCCTGCTCTGGAGCTTTGCCTTCGTCGCCGGCAAGATCGGCGTCACCGATTGTCCGCCGCTGATCCTGCTGACGGCGCGGTTCTCGCTGGCGGGGATCTTGATCCTCGGCATCTTCGCCATCCGCGGCGAGACGTGGACGATGACCTGGCGCGACGCGGCGATCTTCGCGATCCTTGGCGTCGCCAACAACGCGTTGTATCTCGGGCTGGGCTATACCGGGCTGCAGACGGTCTCCGCCGGCCTCGGTGGTCTGATCGTCAGTGCCAATCCGGTCTTCACGGCGGTGCTGGCCGCGCTGTTCCTCGGCGAGACGCTGACCTGGCGCAAGGTCGCTGGCCTCTTGCTCGGCATAGCCGGCGTCGCCTTCATCGTCTGGCATCGCATATCGGTCGGCTCAGACAGCCTGCACGGCATCTTGTTCACACTGGCGTCACTCGCCTCGATCGTGGCCGGCACCATCCTGTTCAAATTGCTTGCGCCGAAGGGAAGCCTGTGGATCGGCAACGGCATCCAGAATCTTGCCGGCGGATTGGCGCTGTTGCCGTTCGCCTTCACGCTCTCAAGCATCGGCGACATCGTGCCGAGCACGCGGCTGCTGGGCGCCTTTGCATTCCTGGTGCTCGGCGGCTCGATCATCGCTTATCTCCTGTGGTTTCATCTCCTGAAAGTGTGTGGCGCGACCGCGGCGAGTGCCTATCACTTCCTGATGCCGCCGCTCGGCATGCTGTTTGCCTTCCTCGTGCTCGGCGAGCACGTCGAATTCCGCGACCTGCTCGGGATCGTTCCGGTGGCGCTCGGCATCTATCTCGTGACCCGTCCCGCAACCCCTTCAGGCTCTTCCGACAGGAGCAATTCATGACCTTGTCCATCACGCTGATCGGCGGTCCCACCGCGCTGATCGAGATCGACGGCTTTCGCCTGCTGACCGACCCGACCTTTGATGCGCCCGGCGCCTATCAATTGCCGCACGTGAAGCTGGAGAAACTGACCGGACCCGCGTTGAGCGCAAAGGACATCGGCGATGTCGATGCCGTGCTGCTCAGCCACGACCAGCACTCGGACAATCTCGACAATTCGGGGCGGGATTTCCTGGCCAAAGCCAGGCGCGTGCTGACGACGCAGGCGGGTGCAAAGCGGCTCGGCGGCCATGCCGAGGGGCTGGCGCCGTGGGCGGCCACCGAGCTGGCAGGCAAGAACGGGAATTCGCTCACCATCACCGCGACACCCGCGCGGCACGGGCCGGCCGGCATCGAGCCATTGTCGGGCGATGTCATCGGCTTCGTCGTGTCGTCGAACAAGGCCAACAGCCGCCCGGTCTATGTCAGCGGCGACACCGTCTGGTTCGACGGCGTCGCCGAGGTCGCAAAACGCTTCAGGTGCGGCGTCGTGCTGCCATTCGCCGGCGCAGCGCAGACCCGCGGTCCCTTTCATCTCACCATGGACACCAACGACACCATCGAGACCGCGCGCGCGTTTCCCGATGCGGTGATCGTGCCTGTTCATACCGACGGATGGGCGCATTTCCGCCAGAGCGCGAGCGACCTGCGGGCCTCCTTCGATGCGCTCGGTTTCGGATCACGCCTGAAGATCCTTAAGCCCGGCGTCGCGACCGTCATCGAGCCGTCATCCGCGGCGTGACCGGTGATGCTTGACGCCGCTCCGGGCCTCGTTACGGTCCGGGAACCGAACCCTGTTCGGCTCGTTGTCGCGCGGGGCTGGATCGGACATGGCGCAGAGCAAGACCAAGGCAAAGAACAATCACAAGAAATCCGGCGGGAAGGCCGCGCCAAAAGCGGAGCCGCCGCAGCCGTTCAGGTTCAAGCTCTTCCTGAAATCGCTCGGGCCCGGCCTGATCACCGGCGCATCCGACGACGATCCCTCCGGGATCGGCACCTACAGCCAGGCCGGCGCGCAACTCGGCTACGGCATCGGCTGGACCATGCTGCTGACCTTTCCGCTGATGGCGGCGATCCAGGAAATTTCCGCGCGGGTCGGCCGCGTTACCGGTCACGGCATTTCAGGCAATGTGTGCCGGCATTATCCTTCCTGGCTAGTGGCCGTCGTCGTGGCGCTGCTGTTCATCGCCAACACCATCAATATCGCAGCCGACCTCGCCGCCATGGCGGACGCTGCCAGGCTTCTGGTTGGTGGACATGCCATCCTCTACGTCCTGTTCTTTGGCGTGACGTCGGTGGTCGCGCAGATCTTCATGGACTACAAACGCTACGTATCGGTGCTGAAATGGCTGACGCTCAGCCTGTTCGCCTACGTCGCCGCACTGGCCTTTGCACATGTTTCGTGGGGCGAGGCACTGGCCGGCGCGCTGATCCCGAAACTGACCTGGAGCGCGGATTACTTCACTACCATCGTCGCGATCTTCGGCACCACGATCTCGCCCTATCTGTTCTTCTGGCAGGCCTCGCAGGAGGCCGAAGAGCAGCGGGTCGATCCGCGCAAGCACCCGCTGATCGACAGGCACTATGGCGCGCAAAAGGAATTCAATCGCATCCGTGCCGACACCATCGTCGGCATGGCATTCTCCAACCTGATCGCGCTGTCGATTATCTTTACCGCCGCCGCAACGTTGCATGCCGCGGGCAAGACCGACATCCAGACTTCGGCGCAGGCGGCCGAAGCCTTGCGTCCGATCGCCGGAACATTCGCCGAAGTCGTCTTCGCGCTCGGCATCGTCGGCACCGGGCTGCTGGCGATCCCCGTGCTCGCGGGTGCGACCGCCTATGCGGTCGGCGAGGGGCGGCGGTGGCCGGTGGGATTGGCGCGCAAGCCGAAAGAAGCGGCCGCGTTCTATGGCGTGCTGGCGTTGTCCGCCGGTTTCGGAATCGCGCTGAATTTCACCTCGATCAATCCGATCTCGGCGCTGTACTGGAGCGCTGTCGTCAACGGCGTGCTCGCGGTCCCCGTGATGGTGCTTTTGATGTTCATGGCGCGCCGCAAGGACGTGATGGACCGTTTTGTCATCACCGGTCCGCTATACTGGCTCGGATGGCTGTCGACCGCGGCGATGCTGCTCAGCGTATTGGCGATGGGGGTGGGGTTCTTTGTATGACGTCATTCCGGGGCGATGCGAAGCATCGCGCCCGGAATCTCAGATTCCGGGTCTGGTGCTAACGCACCATCCCGGAATGACGTATGGCGACCGTTCAATCCTTCCGGAACACGATCGAGGCCATCCAGCCCGACATCAGCGCCATGAAGGCGGTCGCAAGCCCGTAGACGAAACCGTGCTGCCGCGCGGTGTTGGCGACGAACTGCTCGAAGCCGACCTTGACGATCTCGAACGCCGTCTCGGTCTTGGTCACCAGCGCGCCGTCGGCGAACAGTTTGATCTCGACGTCGTAGGTGCCGATCGGCACCTCGGCCGGCAGGGGGATGCCGGTGCGAAACAGCGTCGGCGTCAGGAACGTCACCGCCGAGGTCTCCTCGCGATAGAGGCCGTGTTCGCGTCGTAGCCGCACGAAGGCGCTGCGGAACGCGTCGTCGGGCACCACGTCGGCATAATCCGGGCCGACGCGCTGCGTCAGCAGCACGTTGTTCAGGCCGAGCTGCTGCCGCCGCTGCACTTCGGGGGAGGCGATGGCGTCGAACGGCCGGTTGGAGAACAGCGCGAGGTAGGTCGGGACCTTGAGGAATTGCCGGTAGTCGGTGTTGATCCAGATGCCGAATTTGCGTTCCTTGCGGCGCGTCACCATGTCGGCGCGCGGGCCGGCGACCGTTACCACGAGGTCGTAATTGGTGCGGGTGGCGGGCGTGTCGGCGTCCTTCTCGACCGAGCCGAACAGCACCAGCTCCTCGCCGGAATAATTCGGCGTCACGGTGACGCGGTGGTTGGAGACCGACACGATCAACCGTTCCGCGCTGACGGGCGACGCCGTGAGCATCGCAGCGAGCAGGCCAGCGATTGCCAGCGGGGCACGGGCGATCATGGTGCGCCCCCGGTTTCACGGATGGTGAAGAGATCCTCGGGGCGGATCACCAGCTCGATCGCAAAGCGAATGCCGACCGCGAGAACCAGCAACCCGAGCAGCAGCCGGAGATGTTCGCCGCGGATTTTCTGCCCGGCGCGCGCGCCGAACTGGGCGCCGGTCACGCCGCCGACCATCAGGATCAGCGCCAGCACGGCGTCGACCAGATGATTGGTCATCGCATGCAGCATGGTCGCGAACACCATGGTGACGAGGGTCAGCACCATCGAGGTGCCGATCACGGTCGAGGTCGGCACCCGCAGCAGATAGATCATCAGCGGCACCAGGATGAAGCCGCCGCCGATGCCCATCACCGCGCCGATGAAGCCGATCACGAGGCCGACCACGATGACGGGGATGATGGACAGATAGATCTTCGAACGCTTGAAGCGCATCTTCAGCGGCAATCCATGGATCCAGCCATGGCTGCCGGAGCGGCGCGTCGTGACCACGCCGCCACGGCGGACCCGCATCATCGCGCTCAGGCCTTCCCAGAACATCAGCCCGCCGACCGTGCTCAGCAGGATGACGTAGGACAGCGCGATCATCAGATCGAGCTGGCCGAGCGAGCGCAGGAACGTGAACGTCCATACCCCGAGCGCGGTACCGACGGTGCCGCCGCTCAACAATATCAGCGCCAGCACCGGATCGATGGCGCGGCGTCGCCAGTAGGATATCGCGCCGGAAAACGACGAGGCGGCGATGTGGCTGGCGACCGAGGCCACCGCCACCGCCGGCGCGATGCCGATGAAGATCAACAGCGGTGTCATCAGGAAGCCGCCGCCGATCCCGAACATGCCGGAGACGAACCCGACCGCCGCGCCCATCGCCAGGACGAGGAAGACATTGACCGGAATGTCGGCGATCGGAAGGTAGAGCTGCACGCGCGGTTGCTTTTGCAATTGGCCGCAAAGCCGGCCGGGGCCGCTTCACGGCGTGGTTTCTTGATCGAGCCTTTGCCGCGGTGGAATCCGAAATCTCACGCGCGGAAAGCGGGCGGGTGCGGATCGACTGCCGCACCTTTGAATAGCCGAAATCGGTGAGGGGAGGGACTAAAGAATCCGCTCAAGCCGGCTTTTTTGCCGCAGGTCTGCAACGCGCCGTGAAGCGTGGTGAATAATTCAGACCAATGCAGGTTGCGACGCCTCAGGGTCTGCCGACGGGATCGGTGACGAGGTTCATCGCGGAGGCTTCCCTGGCACCGAGCCAGCGCACCTCCCTGGTCTGCGACATGGCCTCGACGACGGTCGAGGAGACGCCCATCCTGGTCATGTAATTCAATACCATGCCGGTGACGCGCTGGGTATCGGCGACGGGGTCGTCCACCGGGGCCGTGGTCACGAACCGGTGGACACCCAGCATCGACCCCTCCACGCCATAGCGGGTCTTGCCGCCGGCAAAAACGAAGACGCAGGCGCTGGCGCAATATGCGGGGCGGACACGGCCCGAGGCATCGGCGGTGCCGACGGCGGTCACCAGCCCGCGCGATCGGATGATCTCGCCGATGATGATGGCCTGGTTCAAATCCCCGCCCGGTGAGGAGAGCAAGACGGCGTCGCCTGCCGTGAGGTGGGCCTCATCGAGCCGAGCTCGAAACCAGTCCGCGGCGGCGGCCCCGATCCTGCCGCTCAGGGCGAGCGCATGCCTGCCCCGGCCCGTACCAGCGATATCGACCTCGGCGATTTGCGACGAGGTCAGGCTCGGCGAGACGTACTGGTCTTTCCAGTAAGCCCAGGCCTCCGGTCTCGACAGGTCCCAGTAGGCGCGAATGCCGACACCGGAAGCCAAGAGAACAAAGACGAGCACCGACCAATAAGGCCGCCGCCTGCCGCCAAGACGCGGAGGCCGCGGCGAAAGCTGATCCGCCGGCCGGCGCGGCGGCGCGACCCGGGGACCCGTTGGCGACCCCTGGAAGGCTCGTCCCTCATCCTCGCGTTCATCGGCAGACAACTCGACCCCCTGCGGCAATGGCCGTTCGCGCGGCGGCGCGCTTGTCTACACGGCTCCGTCGCCGGAATCTATGACGGGCGAGAATGGAAAACGGGTCGAGATTAGTGAGCGGCGGCGAGGGTGCGCTTGGGAGGCTGCCTGGCCGCGCCCTTGGTCGAATTGGGCTGCGCCGGGGCCTGGTCCCAACCGCCCGCCGGGCTGGCGACATTGACGGCGTCGTCGGGCTGCGGCTCGGGGGTGAAGGTCTGGATTGCGAGCTTGGCCGCCGCCAGCGACTGGGCGTCGAGGCGCTTCGCGATATCGTCGCGCTTCCGGCCGGCGTCGGCGTCGCCCTGGGCTGCCGCGAGGCTGAACCATTTGAAGGATTCGGCGAGGTTCTGCTCCACGCCGATGCCGCGGGCATAGAGGATGCCGAGGTTGTACTGGCTGTCGGCGACGCCGCGATCGGCGGCTTTCCGGAACCACTGCGAGGCGCTCTTGTAGTCGGCGCCCTTGCCGCCGCCATCGGCGTCGAGCACGGCCAGATTATGCATCGCCTTGGCGTTGCCGCGCTCGGCGGCCTGCACGTAGTAGCGCCGCGCGATATCGACATCCTTCGTCACGCTCATGCCCTTCTCGTAGAAGGTCCCGAGCCGGAAGATCGCGGGCACCACGCCGGCCTGCGCGGCACGGTCGTACCATTTCGCGGCTTCGTCGAGGTTGGTCGCGACGCCTTTGCCTTCGGCGAAGCGCATGCCGATTTCGTAGGCCGCGGCCGGGTCGCCCTTCAGCGCTGCGGCGCGCAGCGCCGGGCCGCCGATGCCGTCAGGCAGCCGTTCACCCGGCGGCACCTGCACCATCGCGAGCTTGCCGGTGGCGGGCGCGGTCGGCGGGGTCGGAATGGCGCCGGTGACATCGTTCGCGGCGACCGGCGGGGCCGCGGGGATCGCCGGGGCCGGCGGGATCGTCACTAGCGCGCTATCCAGCGTATTGGGCGCGTAAGTGTTGTTGGATTGCCGGCCGATCGGGGTCGGCGAGGTCATCGAGGGCGCTGCGGGCGCCGGCGCCGCGGTATTGTCCGCGGGCGCTTGCATCGGCGCGGCCGAGGGGGCCGGTTCGCTCGATTTTTCCAGCGCCGGCATTGGCGGCGCGCTGCCGGTATCGAGCAGCGTCATCGCCATCTTGAAGGTGCCGAGCACGATCACGACCACGCTGGCACCGACCAGCAGCGAGCGGATCTTGGTGGTGATGGTCGAGGGCTCTTGGCCGTCATTCGGCTTGTCGCCCGCCTTGGCCTTTGCCGCAGCCTTGCTTGCCGCGCGTGCGGCCTTCTCGTTGACCGGCTGCGCGGCGGCGGCCTGAGCGGCGCGGCGCGCGGCAGCGATGAAGCTCGAGGTGCTCACGGGCTTTTTCGGCCCCGTGGAGATTTCGCTGATCGCGCTCTCGGAGGCGGCGATGCGCTCGGAGGGCGAAGACATCCGCGCGGTCGGTCTCGTGCCCGGCTCGAGCGGATGATCCGGCGGCAGGTCCGGTTCGATCGCAACGTGCGGCGGCCCGGCGTGCGGCTCCAGGATCTCGCTGATGGCGCGTGGCGGCGGCGGCAGAGCCGGCGCGGCCGGCGGCTGCGCGGGGAGGAATTCGCGCGGGGCGGCGGCGAAATGGGCTTGCGGAGGCTCTTGAAGGTGCTCTCTAAAATCCTCTCGGGCCGCGGGATTCGGCAATTCAGGTTTCGGCTGCGGCGCCATCGCCGGCGGCGTCGCAACGCGCGGCGCCTCCGCCCGCGGTTCGACCGGCGTGGGGGCCGGCTGGGCCGGCGCGATTGGCGCGGAACGCACTGCGCGCAGATCGCCTTCGATCATGGAGAGGCGATCGACCACATGGCCGAGCGTGTTGTGCACGGTTTCGAGCGAGTCCTGCGTGCGGCGGTCAGTCTCGGACTGGCTGAAGCGGATGTCGGACAGCTCGCGCTTGACCATGTCGATCAGGTCGCTGTCGATGGCCGTTGGCGCCGGCGCGCTGATCTGGCGGTTGCTCTCGGCGAGCGCGACCAGGTTGGCGTGCTGGCGTTCGAGATGGCGCAGAATGTCCTGCAATCCTTCCTCGACGTGGCCGAGATCGCCGGAGCCAGGTCCGGAGGAGGTCTCGATCCGCTCGAGCAGATACGACACCCGCTGTTCGAGATGGGCGAACGCGGAGGCGCTGTCGGAACCGACCTGCATGCGGTCGATGCGTTCCGACAACGTGCGCATCGCATTTTCGAGCTGTTCGGAATTGTCGCTTGCTGCTGGGCGTTCGCGGCTTTCCAGCGTCGATGCCAGCGCGGAAATGCGCTGCTCGAGGATCGCAAAGGAATCGCCGTGAGCGTCGGTGCGGGCGAGCTGATCGACCTTGGTCGAGAGCGTGTGGACGTCCTCGGACAGCCGCGCCAGCGCGTCGTTGGAGGCGACATTGGAAACGATCGAGCGAAGCGCCGCGATCGCGCCTTCGAGTTGCTGAACCGTGGAAGGATCGTCATTGGCGCGCAGGATCAGGTCGAGCTTGGCGCCGAGATTGCGGATCGCGTCGTCATAGCCGGCGAGTTGTTCGGCAGGCGTCAGCGAACGCAGCACTTCGCGGATTTCCGAAAGCGCGCGTTCGATGCCGGTCAGCGCCTGGCTGTCGGTGCCGTTCTGCCTGTTGTCGTCGATGCGATGGTGCAGCGCGCGGATTTCATTCTCGAGCAACTCGATCGCCCGCCGCGGCATCGCCTCGGTGATGGCCTGACGGATCTCGGTGAGTTCGCTGCGGAAGGCGGCGATCGATTGCTCGACATGATCGGGACGCTGCAGCGCCTCGATCTGGCTCGTGATCTTGATGAGATACCGCTCCAGCGAAGAGAAATCCGGGCCGGGCGGCGCAGCTGGTGCTGCCGGCAGGGGAGGCGGGGCGTTGGAGGGCTGCGGCGCGTGAGAGCGCATCGGCGGCGCGCTGCGCGGCGGCGGGCCGTCCAGTTCGTTCTGGCGCGCGGTGATTTCCGCGATCGCGGAATCGAACGAGGCGGGGCTGAGCGGCGGCGACGCGCGGTAGACCTGGGCGGCTGCGCGCTCGACTGCCTCGGTCTGGCGCTGCTCGTCTTGTGCCTGTGTCTGCCGCGCAGGAGCCGGATTGGAGATCTGCGACAACCGGGCGTCCAGCCGCGAAATGGCGTCGTTCAATTGGCGGGCGACGGTGGGCTGGCCGCGCGGAACTTCGCTGCGGGGCGCGTCGTTGCGCGGCGCGGGCTTCGAAATCTGGTCGATCTGGCGGGTGATCGCGTCGAGCCGCTGATGGATGTCGGCGACGTCGCGGCTTGCTTCGCTCGGCATCGATTGCCGCTGCTGATCGTAAGGCGCGCGAAAATCCGGCGGTGCGGAAGCGCCGATGGTGGAATTCAGCCAGTCGTTGAGCGACATGCCAGCTCGCCGCGCCGCGGCCTCGGCCCGGTCGCGAACGGATGGGTCGATGCCGTCAACACTCCACAATACGCGCGAATTCATGCTCAGATCCGGTTCCGACGCCGGCGCGACACCTGCGCCTGCAGCCTCCCCGCGCGTCCCAGTGAAGAGACAATCGAATCCGGCGCAGGTCGTCTGCCTCAGGTGCTGACTTTTTCGCGTTACGGTAAATAACCGGTTAAGGAATGCGGCTGCGGCGCCTTAAAGTTGGAATCGCGCTGGAACCTTGCGACTGCCGGCCCGGGACAACCGTCATCCGTTGTTCTCGCGCCCGCCGTCTTCGAGGGCCACGACACTTGCGCCGTGGGCGACGGCAGACAAGGCAACGATCGCCTCCTCGCACCACTCCGCCACGGCACGCTCATGACGCAGGCCGATGCGCAGGCTGAGCAGCTTGCCGGTATCGGCAGGCGAAGCCGTGCCGTTGGGGAAGCGCTTGTTGAGAATGCGCTCGTAGCGCAGGAACCGGTCGCGATGGTGTTCCAGCCGCGCCATGAGGTCGGCGCGCAAAGGTTCGATGTCGACGCTATCCAGTGCGTACAGCCGCACCAGGAGATCGTCCTTGATCGACGGCGGACTGCTCGGCCGGGCGGCCCAGTGTCTTAGCGCCGCTCTGCCCTCGGCCGTAAGGGTGTAGACCAGCTTGTTGGGCTTGCCCGACTGCACGACTTCGCGGCCCTGAATATGGCCGCGGTCGCGAAGCTTCGAGAGTTCGCGATAAATCTGCTGATGGTCGGCCTTCCAGAAAAAGCCGATCGAGGAATCGAACGTCTTGGCAAGCTCGTAGCCCGTCATCGGATGTTCGGTCAGACATGCGAGGATTGCGTCACCCAGAGCCACCGGCCGACTCTCCTTGTCGATTTGCCCCAGCATGCTTGACTTTATGCACATAGATGCATATGCGTCAATATGCATATGAGGGCTGCCTGAACAGACCCCCAAGTGATATTGCACGCTTGCCTGGAGGAGACGTCCTGTGAGCATGACCGGCCTCGACAAATGGTACGCCTACATGAAGTCCCCTGACCGCACGGCGCTCTGGGACCTGCTGCACCCCGACGCGGTGTTCGAAAGTCCCGTCGTGCATACGCCGCAGCGCGGCCGCGAGATCACCTTCAAATATTTGTCGAGCGCGGAGAAAGTTCTGGGTGGGCCCGGCTTCACCTATGTCGGTGAATGGCGCAGCGACCGCGGCGCGGTGCTCGAGTTCGAGAAGGAGATCGACGGCATCAAGATCAACGGCGTCGACATCATCACTTTCGACGCGGACGGACGGCTCACGCACTTCAAGGTGATGGTGCGCCCGCTCAAGGCCATCAATCTGCTGCATCGGCTGATGGGCGAACAGCTCGCGACACAGTGAGGCACTGTTGCCTTCGGCGCACTCAACGATAGCTGCGCCGCCGAATTTCGCATAAACCGTTCCACGACCAATCGTGCCTGCCGGGAGAACATCATGCCGATCTACAAAGCCCCCGTCGAAGACGTCAGCTTCCTGCTCAACGACGTTTTCCAGATCGACCGCTACGACAATCTCCCGGGCTTCACCGACGCTTCGGCCGATGTGCGCGAAGCAATTTTGGGCGAGGCGGCCAAGCTCAGCGAAGAAGTGCTGCAGCCCCTCAATCGCGTCGGCGATCTCGAAGGCTGCAAGCGGCACGACGATGGCAGCGTCACCACGCCCAAGGGCTTCAAGGAAGCCTTCAGGCAGGTCGCCGAAGGCGGCTGGCTGGGCCTGTCCGCGCCGGCAGAATATGGCGGGCAAGGACTGCCTGTGACGCTGAGCCAGGTCGTGACCGAATTCCAGAGCGCGGCCAACATGGCGTTCTCGATGTATGGCGGCCTCACCATGGGCGCGACCGCGGCGCTGATCGTGCACGGCAAGCCCGAACAGAAGAAGATGTTCGTGCCGAAGATGGTGGCCGGCGAATGGACAGGCACCATGAACCTGACTGAGCCGCAATGCGGCACGGATCTCGGCCTATTGCGCACCAAGGCGGTCAAGCAGCCCGACGGCAGCTACAAGATATCGGGCACCAAGATATTCATCTCCGCCGGCGAGCATGATCTCGCTGACAACATCATCCATCTGGTGCTGGCCAGAATCGAAGGCGCGCCGGCCGGCATCAAGGGTGTCTCGCTGTTCGTGGTGCCGAAGATCCTGGTCAATGCCGACGGCTCGCTGGGCGCCCGCAACGGCGTGTCCTGCGGCTCGATCGAGCACAAGATGGGCATCCACGGCAATTCCACCTGCGTGATGAATTACGACAGCGCCACCGGCTGGCTGATCGGGGACGAAAACAAGGGCATGCAGGGCATGTTCGTGATGATGAACGAGGCGAGGCTCGGTGTCGCCGTGCAGGGTCTGGCGCAGTCCGAAGTCGCCTATCAGAACGCGGTAGCTTATGCGCGCGAGCGCCTGCAGGGCCGTTCGCTGACGGGTGCCAAGGCCGCGGACAAGCCCGCCGATCCCATCATCGTCCATCCAGACGTACGCCGCACCCTGCTCACGATCCGCGCCTTCAATGAAGCGGCGCGCGCCATGGTGGTCTGGACAGCGCTGAAGAGCGACGTCGCCCACCGTTCCTCCGATCCCAAGGACCGCCAGGAGGCCGACGATCACATGGGCCTGATGACGCCGGTGATGAAGGGCGTGATGACGGACGTCGGATTTTCCAACGCCGTGCTGGCGCAGCAGATGTATGGCGGCCACGGCTATATCGCCGAGCATGGCATGGAGCAGTTCGTGCGCGATGCGCGCATCGCGATGATCTATGAGGGCGCCAACGGCATTCAGGCGCTCGACCTAGTCGGGCGCAAGCTGCCGCGCGACGGCGGTCGCGCGGTGATGGCGTTCTTCGGCGAGGTGGGGGCGTTCGCCAAGGAGCACGGCGCCGACGAGGCCATGAAGCCGTTCGTTACCCCGCTTTCGACCGCGCTCGGACATTTGCAGCAGGCCACCGGCTGGCTGATGCAGAACGCGATGATGAAGCCCGACAACGCCGGCGCCGCTGCCACCGACTACATGCAATTGTTCGGCCTCGTCACCTTTGCCTACATGTGGGCGCGGATGGCGAAAGTGGCGAACGACAAGATTGCGGCCAGCGGCGCCACGCCTTATCTGACGACCAAACTCGTGACCGGCCGCTTCTTCATGGAGCGGATGCTGCCGGAGACAGCGCTGCACCTCGCGCGCGTCCAGACCGGCAGCGCGACCACCATGGAATTGGCGGCGGAAGCCTTCTGAAGATTCTTTCCTTTCCCCTCGACCAAGCCTGCGACTTCTTCCGGTTGGCTATATATATTATGATCCTCATATCAGGAGGGCGTCATGCCTGAGGCATACATCTACGATCACGTTCGCACCCCGCGCGGCCGAGGCAAGTCCGACGGTGCATTGCACGAAGTCACGGCGCTGGCGCTGGCGACGGTGCCGCTCAAGGCGTTGAAGCAACGCAACAACCTCGGTGAAGACGTCGTCGACGACGTCATTCTCGGCGTGGTCGATCCGGTCGGCGAGGCCGGCTCCGATATCGCGCGTTTCGCGGCGTTGAAGGCGGGTCTCGGCGAAGCCGTCCCCGGCGTACAGATCAGCCGCTTTTGCGCCTCCGGCCTCGACGCCGTGAATTTTGCCGCGGCCCAGATCATGAGCGGCCAGCATGAGCTCGTGATCGGCGGCGGCGCCGAATCGATGAGCCGCGTCGGCATCGGCGCTTCCGGCGGCGCCTGGCCGATGGACCCCTCGATGGCGGTGCCGGCCTATTTCATGCCGCAGGGCATCTCAGCCGACCTGATCGCGACCAAATACGGCTTTTCGCGCGACGACGTCGACGCCTATGCGGTGCAGAGCCAGCAGCGCGCGGCGAAGGCCTGGGACGAGGGCCGCTTCAACAAGTCGGTGGTGCCGGTGACGGATGTCAACGGGCTGACCATCCTCGCCAAGGACGAACACATGCGGCCGACCACGACCATGCAGTCGCTCGGTCAGCTGCAGCCCTCGTTTGCGGCGATGGCCATGATGGCCGGTTTCGATGCGGTCGCGATCCAGTCGCACCCTGAAATCGAGAAGGTCAACTACGTGCACCACGCCGGCAACTCGTCCGGCATCGTCGATGGCGCCGGCGCGGTTTTGCTCGGCAGCAAGGAGGCGGGCGCGAAACATGGATTGAAGCCGCGCGCAAAAATCCGCGCCTTCGCCAATATCGGCTCGGAGCCGGCGATGATGCTGACAGGTCCGGTCGACGTCACCGAAAAGCTGTTCGATCGCTCCGGCATGAAGAAGTCGGACATCGACCTGTTCGAATTGAACGAAGCCTTCGCGTCCGTGGTGCTGCGCTACATGCAGGCCTTCGAGATCGATCCTTCGAAGATCAACGTCAACGGCGGCGCGATCGCGCTCGGCCATCCGCTCGGCGCCACCGGCGCGATGATTTTGGGCACTGTGCTCGACGAACTCGAGCGCACCAACAAGTCGACCGCGCTGGTGACGCTGTGCATCGGCGGCGGCATGGGTACCGCGACGATCATCGAGCGGGTTTAACGCAGAGAGAATGTAGGGTGGGCAAAGCGAAGCGTGCCCGCCAATCATTGCCGGATTAAGGAGGTGGGCACGGCGCAAGCGCGCCTTTGCCCACCCTGCGATCGAGAGACAACCGCCGCGCCGATCAGGCAGCCGGCATCGAGGGAGCACCACATGGCCTTCAAGAACTTCAAAGTCGAGACCGACGCCGACGGCATCGCGTTGGTCACCTGGGACATTCCGGGACGTTCGATGAACGTGCTGGACGAGACCTCGGTCAGCGAGCTCGAGGAGATCATCAAGCAGACCTCGGCGGACGCCGCGGTGAAGGGCGTCGTCATTACCTCGGCCAAGGAAGCGCTGTCGGCCGGCGCTGACCTCTCGATGCTCGAGGGCATGAGCCGCAACTACGCCGCGCTGTTGAAGGAGAAGGGCGAGGTTGCCGCCAACCAGGCCCTGTTCGATCAGAGCCGCAGGTTCTCGCAGGTGTTCCGCTCCATCGAAACTTCGGGCAAGCCGTGGGCCGCCGCGATCAACGGCCTCGCGCTCGGCGGCGGTTTTGAGCTGACGCTCGCCTGCCATTATCGCGTTGCTGCGGAAAATCCCAAGACACGGCTCGGCCTGCCGGAAATCAAGGTCGGCCTGTTCCCGGGCGCCGGCGGCACCCAGCGCGTGCCGCGTATCGTGCCGCCGCAGGATGCGATGCAGCTGCTGCTCAAGGGCGAGGCGGTCAATCTCGCCAGGGCGAAGGCGCTCAACCTGATTCACGCGATCGTTCCGCCCGCCGACCTGATCGAGGCGGCCAAGGACTGGATCAAGGGCGGCGGCAAGGCCGTCGCGCCATGGGACGAGAAGGGTTTCAAGCTGCCCGGCGGCCCCGTGTTCTCCAAGGCCGGCATGCAGATGTTCCCCGCGGGCAACGCGATCTACCGCCGCGAGACCTATGACAATTATCCGGCGGCGCGCGCCATCATGAGCTGCGTCTATGAAGGCCTGCAGCTGCCGATCGACGCCGCGCTGCGCGTTGAATCCCGCTACTTCACCCAGATCCTGCGCTCGAAGGAAGCGGCGGCGATGATCCGCAGCCTGTTCCTGTCGATGCAGGAACTGAACAAGGGCGCGCGGCGTCCGCAAAACGTGCCGCCGACCAAGGTCAGGAAGCTCGCCGTGATCGGCGCAGGCTTCATGGGCGCCAGCGTCGGCTACGTCTCGGCGCGCGCCGGCATCGACGTGGTGCTCATCGACCGCGACCAGGAGAGCGCCGACAAGGGCAAGGGTCACGCGCAATCCGTGATCGACGACCTGATCAAGAAGGGCCGTGCCAAGGAGAGCGACCGCGACGCCATCCTGTCGCGTATCAGCGCGACCGCGGATTACGGCGTGTTGAAGGATTGCGATCTCGTCATCGAAGCCGTGTTCGAGGACCGCAAGGTGAAGGCGGAGACCTACGCCAAGGCGCAGCCGCTGGTGAAGAAAGATGCGATCTTCGCCTCCAACACCTCGACCTTGCCGATCAATTCGCTGGCCGAAGAATTCAAGGACCAGGGCAAGTTCATCGGCATCCACTTCTTCTCGCCGGTCGAGAAGATGATGCTGGTCGAGATCATCGTGGGCAAGAATACCGGCGACGTCGCGCTGGCGACCGCGCTGGATTATGTCCGCGTGATCGGCAAGACGCCGATCGTGGTCAACGATAGCAGAGGCTTCTTCGCCAACCGCTGCGTGCTGCGCTACATCTCCGAGGGCAACGAGATGTTCCTCGAAGGCGTGCCGCCGGCGATGATCGAGAACACCGCGAAGATGGCGGGCATGCCGGTCGGGCCGCTCTCGCTGTCGGACGAGGTCGCGCTCGATCTCGGCCTGAAGATCATGAAGGCGACTGAGGCCGATCTCGGTGCCAACGCCATCAATCAAGAGCACAAGAAGCTGATGGTCGAAATGGTCGAGAAGCAGGGCCGCTTCGGCCGCAAGAACGCCAAGGGCTTTTACGACTATCCCGAAAAGGGCAAGGGCCAGAAGAGTCTGTGGGCAGGACTAGCCGCGCTGCAGCCGAAACATCTCGACCCCGATACGCTCGACGTCGAGGAACTGAAGCAGCGCTTCCTGGTGGTGCAGGCGGTGGAAGCCGCGCGCACGGTCGAGGATCACGTCATCACCGACATGCGCGAGGCCGACGTCGGCTCGATCCTGGGCTTCGGTTTCGCGCCGTTCACCGGCGGCACGCTGTCCTATATCGACTTCATGGGCACGAAGAAGTTCGTCGAACTCTGCCACAAGTTCGAAGCCAAATACGGCTCGCGCTTCACGCCGCCAAAGCTGTTGATCGACATGGCGGCGAAGGGCGAGACATTCTACGGCCGCTTCCCGCCGAAGAAGCAGGCGGCGGCGTGACCACCGCCGTCGGTGCGAGACGCAAGGCGACGAAGCTGTCTATCTGCCGTCATTCCGGGATGGTGCGCTAGCACCAGACCCGGAATCTCGAGATTCCGGGTTCGATGCTGCGCATCGCCCCGGAATGACGCCTCCCCTCACGCGGCCTTCATCAGGCCTTCCTTGGTCAGCGCCTCCTGCACCTTCGGGCGCGCGGCGACGCGGGCCTTGTAGGCTAGAAGGTTCGGCAGGGCGGAGAGATCGAACTTCAGCCGGTCGGCCCAAGACAGCATCGTGAACAGGTAGCCGTCGGCGACGGTGAACTGTTTGCCCATCAGGTAGTCGCGGCCGGCCAGCTGGCTGTCGACATACTTGAACTTGCCCATCAAGCGGTCCTTGAAGAACGCCTTGGCGTCGTCGGCCAGGACCGGGGAGAACATCGGACTGAAATTCTTGTGCAGTTCGGTGGTGATGAAGTTGAGCCACTCCAGCAGTTTGTAGCGTTCGGCGCTGTCGCGGGCGGGGGCGAGGTTTTTGCCCGCAACCTGGTCTGCGATCATCTGCACGATGACCGGGCCTTCGGTGATCAGTTCGCCTGTATCGAGCGCGAGCGCCGGCACCTGGCCCTTCGGATTCACCTTCAGGAAATCGTCACCATTTTCGAGCTTCTTGGCGCGGAGGTCGACCTTGACCAGATCGTAGGGCAAGCCTGCCTCCAGAAGGGCGATATGGGGCGAGAGCGAGCAGGCGCCGGGGGAATAGTACAATTTCATCGGATTTTCCTTCCCAGGAAATTTATTGGTGTTGGGGCGGGGAACGACTAAATGCATCTGCATGAAATAGTCAAGATTGATGCAGCTGCATTTAGTGCGGTACACTAATCCCCGACCATGGTGGCTAACAGTATGAAACGCAAACCATCGACCGAGGCGACGGCCGCCTGGATCCGCCTGATGCGGGTGCAGAGCCGTGTGCTCGACGCCGTCGAACAGGATTTGAAGAAGGCCGGCTTTCCGCCGCTTGCCTGGTATGACGCGCTGCTGGAATTGTCGCGCGCGCCGTCGGGCGAGATGCGCCCCGTGGAACTGGAGAAGCAGATGCTGCTCCCGCAATATTCGACCTCGCGGCTGATCGACCGCCTCGTGGACGAGGGGCTGGCAGGGCGGCGCGAATGCAAGATGGACAAACGCGGCCAATTCGTCGAAATCACCGAGGCCGGGCGCGAGCTGCAGAAGAAGATGTGGAACGCGTACTCGGCGGCGATCGAAAAGCACGTCGGCTCCAAACTGTCCGATGCCGATGCCATGAAGCTTTGCGGCCTGCTCGACCGGCTGGGCTGCTCCTGCAGCGAGGCCAAGGCGGTTGCAGCCAGCGACGGCGTGCCGGCTCGATGATATCGTTGTTGCCACCAGCATCCGCGAGCCAAAAGGTTCGCGGATGGCCCTGCCACCGCGCGCATTCGATCGAAGCGCCCTTGATTCGGAATTCGTATGGCGCGTGACCAGATCGATATGACGCCACTGCAGTCGCGCGACGAACTCGTCGCGTGGTTTGAAGCGGGCGTGAAGCCGCCGTCCGAATTCCGGATCGGTACCGAGCATGAGAAGACGCCATTCACGCTGCAGGGCCACCAGCCGGTGCCTTATGAGGGCGCGCGCGGCATCGGCGCGCTGCTCGAAGGCATGCAGCTGCTGCTCGGCTGGGAACCGATCATGGAGAAGGGTAACATCATAGGGCTCTACGACGTTACCGGCGGCGGCGCGATCTCGCTCGAGCCGGGCGGACAGTTCGAACTGTCCGGCGCGCCGGTCGAGACCGTGCACCAGACCCAGTCCGAATTGATGGCGCATCTGGCCCAGGTGCGCGAGATCGCGACGCCGCTCGGGATCGGCTTCCTTGGGCTCGGCATGACGCCGTCCTGGTCGCGGGCGCAAATCCCCATGATGCCGAAGGGCCGCTACAAGATCATGACCAACTACATGCCGAAGGTCGGCCAATACGGCCTCGACATGATGTATCGCACCTGCACGGTGCAGACCAATCTCGACTTCTCCTCAGAAGCCGACATGGTGAAGAAGCTCAGGGTATCGGTGGCGCTGCAGCCGATCGCCACCGCCTTGTTTGCCAATTCGCCGTTTACCGAAGGCAGGCCCAACGGCTTCCTGTCGTTCCGCTCCGAAATCTGGCGCGACACCGACAATGCGCGCGCCGGCATGATCCCGTGGGCCTTCGAGGACGGCATGGGTTTCGAGCGCTGGGTCGATTACGCGCTCGACGTTCCCATGTACTTCGTCAAGCGCGGTGACGACTATATCGACGTCTCCGGCTCGTCGTTCCGTGCATTCTTCGAGGGCAGGAATAAATCGCTTCCGGGCGAGCGCCCGACGCTGTCGGACTGGGCCAATCATCTGTCGACGATTTTCCCGGAAGTGCGGCTGAAGCGCTATCTGGAAATGCGCGGCGCCGACGGCGTGCCGTGGGGACAGCTTCCGGCGCTGCCGGCGTTCTGGGTCGGGCTGTTGTACGACGACACCAGCCTGAATGCAGCGTGGGATATCGTCCGGCACTGGAGCGCGCAGGAGCGTCAGGCTCTGCGCGACGATGTGCCGCGCTTCGGCTTCAAGGCGCGGATCAGGGATCGCTATCTGTTCGAGATCGCCAAGGAATGCCTGAAACTGTCGCATGGCGGTTTGCGGCGGCGTAATCGTATCGATCATTCCGGCCACGACGAGAGCCGTTATCTCGAGCCGCTGGAGCGGATCATCGACTCCGGCCGGACGCCGGCGGAAGAGATGCTGGACAAATTCAACGGTGCCTGGGGCGGCTCCGTGGAACCAGCCTACCAGGAATACGCCTTCTAGGGCTTCGGTTCTGATTGAATCAGAAGCGAAGCTCCAGATTGTTGTTTTGACGCGTCTTCTTCACGTGAACCGGTATCCACTTCGCTCGAAAACGCTATCGAAGCTGCCGGTCGGGCTTCGGCTGCGCGGTATGACCGATGCCGCATTCATCATCCGTTCATCGGCCGTACAGGTTGGTGGCGCTCAAATGGCGCTCCCTTCGAAAGCGCGTCGAAAGTAATTGGACATGGAAATCCGCCGCCGGCTCAGAGCGTGTGTGGTGACGCTCGCCTTTTTGGCAGCGGCGATATCGGCGCGACCGGCGCTGGCGCAGGCAAATTTCGACCGTCCGGGCGGCGATTATCAGAGCGCGCCGGTGACCTCGGGCGATCCCGCCGACTGCGCGCTGGTCTGCGAGCGCGACCGCCGTTGCCGTGCCTGGAGCTTCAACTATCCGACCGACATGACGAGCGGCTCGGTGTGCTGGCTGAAGAACAGCGTGCCGGAGCGCGTCCAGGACAATTGCTGCGTCTCCGGCGTGCGCGGCGCCGGCGTCATCGAGCCGCGGAACGGCTCGGTCGAAACCTCGATCGACCGCTTCGGCGGCGATTACAAGAACTTCGATCTCAAACGCGGCGAGGGCGATGAGGCCTGCAAGGCCGCTTGCGCCGCCGACAACAAATGCCGGGCCTGGACCTATGCCCGGCCGGGCTATGCCGGCAAGGAAGCGCATTGCTTCCTGAAGAAAGAGATCAAACCGCCGCGGCGCAAGGCGGGCTTCACGTCCGGCGTGGTACGGTGAGGCACTCGGCGGCGGCCGGCAGCACCGTGACCTCCGGCCATAACGACTTCCAGCGCGCCGCCTTCCTTTCGTAATTCGCCGCCGAAAAATTCGCGCCCGGATTGGGCCGCACGATCATGTTGGCGATATCGTGATAGCCATGCGGCGCATAGACCTCGTGTCCGTTGCGGGTGCGACGGATTCCGACCTGGGTGTTCCGGGTCAGGAAACGGTCGATGCCTTGCGTTGAAGAATGCAGCGGCGGGTAGGGCACGCCGTGCTTTTCGGGATACCAGAGATGGACGCGCGCCTGATTCCGTATCTCGACAGTGACGCCGAGATTTGCGAAGGCGTCGTGCAATTGGCGGATCACGGCGTCCTCGGCGGCCCATGTCGTATCGGGATCGAAATAGAACACGTCGTAATCATTGATGCCGTAGTCGACGGCGCGCCTGGTCAGCCCGTTCCAGGCGGTCTGCACCAGGCATCCCGCCACGATCCACGCATCCGGCAGCGCGCGCCGCAACAATTCTTCCGCAATGATTTCGTTGATGGGATTGCGCAGCGCGGCGGCGAGAAATTGGTCTCCGTTCACGGGCCGGACACCGCGGTCATGGCTTTTGCGGCGAATCGAATTCCCGCGCCGCCGCCTTTGAAGCGAGCGTGCGCCAGTGCCGGCGCAGCAGTGGCTCGACGATAGCGGGTTTGGCCTTCGACAGGCGGATCAGCACCATCGGAAAATCCCGGTAATGATCGGTGAAATAGAACAGCTTTGGCTGGCTCTCCACCAGCATGTCGCGCTCGTCTTGCGGAACGCCGGGCATCACCAGGCTATCGCCGTCCTCCTTCAGCCGTGCCAACAGCTTCTTGCGGACCTTCAGCGCGGGCGTGCCGTAGGATGTACCGTCCTCAACCTCCGGCCACGCCAGTGCGAGCTTCCTGACGTCGTCGAAGGTCATGGCGGCGGGCTCAATGCACCGAGGTGAAAAACCGTGCGAGACGAAAACCGGACAACCAGGTCCAGACCGGCTGGCTGCGCATGCCCATGTCCCAGGAACCCACCACCGCGTCTGCGCGGCCGATCAGATTGTCGATCGGCAACAGCCCGACGCCGCCGTCGCGCACCGAGACGCGGCTGTCGGCGGAATTGTCGCGGTTATCGCCCAGCACGAACAGGTCTCCGGGCGGCACGGTCACTTCGGGCGTGTTGTCGAGCCGGCCGTTGTCGCGCATCTTGAAGATTGCGTGGCTGACGCCGTTCGGCAGGGTCTCGACATAGCGATTGGCGTGCTCGCTGCCGCCACGGTCGTCTTCGGACTCGCCGACGCCGTCCGGTTTAAGCGTGGCGGCGTGATCGTTGATGAAGAGCCGGCCCTGCCGCATCTGGATACGGTCGCCGGGCAGCCCGACGACGCGCTTGACCCATGCCTGCGAGCGGTCGCCCGGCCAGCGGAACACCACGACATCGCCGCGCTTCGGCGTTTCGCCGAACAGCCGCCCGGTCTCGGGCAGCGTGATCTGGATCGGCAGCGAGGCGGCGCCGTATCCGTAAGGGTATTTTGACGCCACCAGCGCGTCGCCGATCAGGAGCGTCGGCTCCATCGAGCCGGACGGCACGTAGAACGGCTCGGCGATCGCGCCCTTGGCGACGAACACCACGGCGACGATCGCGGCCAGTTGTGCGGCCTGCGCGCGCCAGCTCGCAGGCTTGGCTGCGGATGTCTCGCTTTCGGTAGACACTAGCCCGTTCCTCCAACCGTGATCCGTTCCATCCGCAGCGTCGGCTGGCCGACGCCGACCGGTACGCCCTGGCCGTTCTTGCCGCAGGTCCCGATGCCGGTATCGAGCGATAGATCGTTGCCGATCATGGTTATTCTGTGCAGATCGGTCGGGCCGTTGCCGATCAGCATCGCGCCCTTCAGCGGCGCGCCCAGCTTGCCGTTCTCGATCTTGTAGGCCTCGGTGCACTGGAAGACGTATTTGCCCGAGGTGATGTCGACCTGGCCGCCGCCGAAATTCGCGGCGTAGATGCCGTTCTTCACCGAGGCCAGGATTTCAGCGGGATCGCGCTGCCCGGCCAGCATGTAGGTATTGGTCATGCGCGGCATCGGCACGTGCGCGTAGCTCTGGCGGCGGCCGTTGCCGGTCGGCTTCATGTTCATCAGCCGCGCGTTCTGGCGGTCCTGCATGTAGCCGACCAGGATGCCGTCCTCGATCAGCACGGTGCGGTTGGTCGGCGTGCCCTCGTCGTCGATCGACAGCGAGCCGCGGCGGGAGGCCATGGTGCCGTCGTCGACCACGGTGACGCCCTTGGCCGCGACCTGCTTGCCCATCAATCCTGCAAAAGCCGAAGTCTGCTTGCGGTTGAAATCGCCTTCGAGCCCGTGGCCGACCGCTTCATGCAGCATCACGCCGGGCCAACCGGCGCCAAGCACTACGTCCATCTCGCCGGCGGGCGCGGGCACCGATTCCAGATTGACCAGCGCTTCGCGGAGCGCGCCGTCGGCGGCGTCGCGCCACGCCTTGGTCTCGATGAAGCGCGCATAGCCCTCGCGGCCGCCATAGCCCTTGCTGCCGCTTTCCTGACGGTCGCCCTGGCCGGCCACCACGGAAACATTGACACGCACCAGCGGGCGGATGTCCCGATAGCTCTCGCCGTCGGGCCTCAGGATTTCGATCACCTGCCAGGTGGCCGTGAGGCTGGCGGAAACCTGCCGCACCCGCGGATCCTTGTCGCGGACATAGGCGTCGATCTCGGCAAGCAGTTTCACCTTGGCCTCGAAGCCGGGCGCATCCAGCGGATTGTCGTCGCCATAAAGCTTGACGTTGGTGTGCGCCGGCGCGGCGGCGAGGGACCCGCTATAGCCGCCGCGCACCGCATGCACGGCGTCGGCGGCGCGGATCAGCGCGGGCAGCGAGACATCGGAGGAATGCGCATAGCCGACCGCATCGTCCTTCACCGCGCGCAGACCAAACCCCTGCGAAGTGTCATAGGTCGCCTGCTTCAGCCGGCCATTGTCGAATACCAGCGCTTCGGTCTGGCCATATTCCAGGAACAACTCGCCGTCGTCGGCACCCTCGAGCCCCCGCGCCACTTCGCGGCGGACGGAATCGCGGTCGAGGTTGGCGCGGTCGATCAGGGAAGCCGTGGCGAGATTGGTCATCAAATCAGTCCGTTGTCCGAGGGATGGGTGCAACATAGGTGTTTTCCCGGTATTCCGCGAGGGGCGGGGCCAACACGTTGCCGAGACGATGGACGCGGTCGAAATTGTTCCAATAGCGCAGGATCATATCGAGAGTTTTCATCAAACCCTCGATATTGTCGCGCGGGAAGGGCGCTATCTGGCCTTCCAGGAAGCGCCGCCGCTGGAATTGACCCGGGCGTTCATTCTCAACAATATCAAGCAGGGTTATCCGCAACTGGTCGCCTTGTCCGGCGGCGAGGTGATCGGGTAGTGCGATGTGCTGCCCGAACCCAGGCCGATTCATGCCCATAGCGGTGTTCTCGGCATGGGACTGCTGCCCCGGTTTCGGCGGCAGGGGATTGGCGAGCGTCTGATCCGCCAAACGGTCGCCGCCACCCGGGCCTTCGGGCTGCATCGGGTCGAACTGACCGTGCGGGAAGATAATTCAGGCGCGATCGAACTATACAAGAAAGTCGGCTTCGAGATCGAAGGCCGGCAGCGCGATGCCATTCATGTCGACGGCACCCATGAAAACCTGATCTGCATGGCGCTGCTGTTCTAGGGCGTCGGCGGGGCGTCCACCCCATCATAAATTGCGTTCTCTCGATATGTCCGCTTGGTGCCAGCCCTTAGGGCCTGTAGGTACCGGCGTCCGAGCCGCCAACCAAGCCGCCTCTGTTGTTCGGGTTTCCGTAGCCCCCCATGCCCGGGTTTCCGTAGTTCCCCATGCCGACCGTACCTTGGTAGGGCCTGACGCCCGGCTGGTAGTACTGAGGATGACTTGCGTAATGATGATGAGGATGACTGGCGTAATGATGATAATGATAATGATGATGATGATGAGTGTATGTCTTTGCAAGTGCGAACGTGCTTGAGAGTGCGAACACAGAAGCCAATGCTATTGTCGCAAGTTTCATGGTCGTTCTCCCTTGGTTTTACGGAACCTGAAGTCAATCCACCATGATTGCTTGGGTTCCAAACCGTCTCATGTTTTTTTGTTCTAAACCGTCTTCAGCGCGACAGAAGCCGCCAAGCTGATCGCCCCCACGCGCGGTGATCGCACCGAGCGCAATGCTGCGCCTGTTGCCGCAAGCGGTAACGCAGAAGCTCCAGATTTTCGTTTTGACGCGTTTTCTTCACGTTCTTCACGCGAACCGGCATTCGCATCGCTCGAAAACGCGATCGTACAGCCTCACGGCAGCTTGTCGTATCCCTCGCCGAGCCCATTCAGGCTGAGCGGAAAGCCGATGCCCTCTTCCGGCGTCTCGAAAATGATAAAGGTCGCGGTCTTGGCGCTGCGGAGCTGACCCAGGAGCTTGTCGTCCATCACGACCTCGGCGACGCAGCCATTGGGCAGGCAGCGGACAAAGCCGGCGCGGCCGACGTCCTGGTTGTCGAGTTTCAAGCCGAGGCCGGAGGGCAAGAGGACGCCGAGGGGAGCGACCACCCGCATCAGCTTGCTCTTCTGGTCGGCAGTCTTCAGCACGATCACGGTGAGGCCCGCGTTGGAGCGGTCTTCGGCGACTACGCTCTGAATAAGGGCGCATTGCTCGGCCTGGGCGCCCGGCGGGGTATCGCAGCGGATCTGCCAGTCGCCGTGCACGGAGCGCACCGCGCCCTGCGCGCCTGCCGCCTGGGTCAGGCCGAGCAGGAAGGCGGTGGCCAAAACGCCCCCCAGCCAGCGCTTGCAGCCCAATTGATATCTTGCTTGACGTTTCAAAGCGCCCATCCGGGTCGATCCTCTGATTTTCCCTAAGGCCATGCCCGATATTCCTCGGCAGCCGGCAGCACCCGATCGACTGATACCGCAATGACGGCGCCTTGAAGGCGATCTTCAAGCGATTCCCGCGCCGGAAGAGGTCTCCATGACGCGAATCAGGTTCCTGCGAAGTCCCCCTCACGTCCGTACATCCGGCAATCCGGCTGTCAAGCGGCGCCAGGCGGCAAGTCGGCGGCTTTTGCTTGATTTAGCAGGAAAATGTCACATCCGAAGATTAGCCGCTGAAGCATGGCTTCGCACCCCACTACTGCATTGCGAGACCCTGCGAATTATGGTTTGAGAGGCTGGATTTCGACGCGTTCTAACGATCTGGCCCAAGTACTTTTGGGGTGTGCTTCCAAGGTGCACGCCTGAGGTGGCTCCGGAAGGCAGTTTGTCAGGGCGGATCGTGCAGCATTGTTGGCCATCCGGCTGATAATGCTTTGGGGACTTATTCAAGGGAGCGCGAGCGGCATGAAGATGTCGAAGGGCCAGCGGTTGCTGGGATTTGCGGTAGCGGGCATGACGCTCGCGACCGGCGGGACGGCATTTGCCGAATTGGGGCAGCCGGCGCCGTGGGAATTCCGGCTGCAGGAAGCCGCCTCCCCGGTGATGGAGGACATCACCTCGTTCCACAATCTGTTGCTTGCCATCATCACCGTAATCACGCTGTTCGTGCTGGTGCTGCTCATCATGGTGGTGGTGAAGTTCAACTCCAGGGCCAACCCGGTCCCCTCCAGGACCACACACAACACCCTGATCGAGGTGGCCTGGACGCTGATTCCGGTGCTGATTCTGGTCTCCATTGCGGTGCCGTCGTTCCGGCTGCTGTTTCTACAGCTCGACCTTCCGAAGGCCGACCTGACCATCAAGGCGACCGGCAAGCAGTGGTACTGGAGCTACGCCTATCCCGATAACGGCAAGTTCGAGTTCGACTCGCTGCTGGCGCAGGACAAGCAGCCGCGGCTGCTCGGCGTCGACAACGAGATGGTGGTGCCGGTCAACAAGGTGATCCGGATCCAGACCACCGGCGCCGACGTGATCCACTCCTTCGCGGTGCCGGCCTTCGGCATCAAGATCGATTCGATCCCCGGCCGGCTCAACGAGACCTGGTTCAAGGCCACCAAGACCGGCATGTTCTACGGCCAGTGCTCGGAACTGTGCGGCAAGGATCACGCGTTCATGCCGATCGCAGTGCGAGTGGTGAACGATCAGGAATTCGCGAGCTGGGTCGAAACCGCGAAGAAGAAATTTGCGACCAATCCGGCGAATTCATACGCTTCGGTTGGCGCTGCGGCGCAGTAGGCGGCAAGCTTTAAGCGCGACGGAACAAGGGTGACGGGACCTCAAGGGTCCAAAGGACTGCAAGGCAGGATTTGAGACATGGCAACAGGCGCAGCGACACATACCGATCATGCCCATGACGATCACGCGCACCATCCGACCGGATGGCGCCGCTTCGTCTATTCGACCAACCACAAGGACATCGGTACGATGTACCTGATCTTTGCGGTGATAGCGGGTATCATCGGCGCGGCGATGTCGATCATGATCCGCATCGAGTTGATGTATCCGGGCATCCAGTTCTTCCACGAAACCCATACCTACAACGTGTTCGTGACCTCGCACGGCCTGATCATGATCTTCTTCATGGTGATGCCGGCGATGATCGGCGGCTTCGGCAACTGGTTCGTGCCGCTGATGATCGGCGCGCCCGACATGGCGTTCCCGCGCATGAACAACATCTCGTTCTGGCTCTTGCCGGCCTCCTTCGCGCTGCTTCTGATCTCGACCTTCGTCGAGGGCGAACCGGGCGCCAACGGCGTCGGCGGGGGCTGGACCATGTACGCGCCGCTGTCGACCACGGGCCATCCCGGGCCGGCGGTCGACTTCGCGATCCTGGCGCTGCATCTGGCCGGTGCCTCCTCGATCCTTGGCGCCATCAACTTCATCACCACCATCTTCAACATGCGCGCGCCGGGCATGACGCTGCACAAGATGCCGCTGTTCGTGTGGTCGATCCTGGTGACGGTGTTCCTGCTGCTGTTGTCGCTGCCGGTGCTGGCCGGTGCGATCACCATGCTGCTCACCGACCGTAATTTCGGCACCACCTTCTTCTCCCCCGACGGTGGCGGCGATCCGGTGCTGTTCCAGCATCTGTTCTGGTTCTTCGGCCACCCCGAAGTGTACATCCTGATCCTGCCCGCGTTCGGCATGATCAGCCAGATCGTCTCGACCTTTGCGCGCAAGCCGGTGTTCGGCTATCTCGGCATGGCCTATGCGATGGTGGCGATCGGCGGCATCGGCTTCGTGGTGTGGGCGCACCACATGTACACCGTCGGCATGAACTCGGCGACGCAGGCCTATTTCGTCGCCGCCACGATGGTGATCGCGGTGCCGACCGGCGTGAAGATATTCTCCTGGATCGCCACGATGTGGGGCGGCTCGATCGAGTTCAAGACGCCGATGATCTGGGCGATCGGCTTCATCTTCCTGTTCACGGTCGGCGGCGTCACCGGCGTCGTGCTCGCGAACGCCGGCGTCGACCGCGTACTGCAGGACACCTATTACGTGGTGGCGCACTTCCACTACGTGCTGTCGCTTGGCGCGGTGTTCGGCATTTTCGCCGGCTGGTACTACTGGTTCCCGAAAATGTTCGGCTACATGTATTCGGAGACCATCGGCAAGCTGCACTTCTGGGTCACCTTCATCGGCGTCAACCTGGTGTTCTTCCCGCAGCATTTCCTCGGCCTCTCCGGCATGCCGCGCCGTTACGTCGACTATCCCGACGCCTTTGCCGGCTGGAATCTGGTGTCGTCGGTCGGCTCCTACATCTCCGGCTTCGGCGTCCTGATCTTCATCTACGGCGTGATCGACGCCTTCGTGCGCAAGGAGCAGGCGGCCGCCAATCCATGGGGCCCCGGCGCCACCACGCTGGAATGGACGCTGTCGTCGCCGCCGCCGTTCCACCAGTTCGAAGTGCTGCCGCGCGTGCAGTAATTTGAGAATGCGCGGCGCGCTCCTGAAGCGCGCCGTGCCCTTAACGAAGCGAGACCTGTCTTGTCGGTTGTCGATCACAACGCCATCGAGCTTGGCCCCCGGATTTCCGAGGCCGAAGTCGGCGACTACATTGCGCTGCTGAAACCGCGGGTGATGTCGCTGGTGATCTTCACCGCGCTTGTCGGGCTGATGATCGCGCCCGGCCATGTCCATCCGGTGCTGGCCTTCACCTCCATTCTTTGCATCGCAGTCGGCGCCGGCGCTTCCGGCGCGCTGAACATGGCCTATGAGAGCGACATCGACGCCTTGATGTCGCGCACCGCCAACCGGCCGATCCCCCGCGGACGAATCACGCGATCCGAGGCAACCGCGTTCGGCATGACGCTGGCGTTCTTCTCGGTGATGACGCTCGGCATCCTCGTCAACTGGCTCGCCGGCGCGCTGCTCGCGTTCACGATCTTCTTCTACGCCGTGATCTATACGATATGTCTAAAGCGCTGGACCGCGCAGAACATCGTGATCGGCGGCGCTGCAGGCGCGCTGCCGCCGGTGGTGGCATGGGCGGCGGCGGCCGGTTCCTTGTCGATCGAGCCCATCCTCCTGTTCCTGATCATCTTCTTCTGGACCCCGCCGCATTTCTGGGCGCTGGCGCTGTTCCGCAGCGACGATTACGCCCGCGCCGGCGTGCCGATGTTGCCCGTGGTCGCCGGTCCCGACGCGACGCGGCTGCAGATCCTGCTCTATACCATCGTGCTGGTCGCGGTCGCTTTCGCGCCGTGGCCGCTCGGTTATTTCGACGCGGTCTATGGCGTGACCTCGCTGGTGCTCGGCGCCGGCATGCTGGCGCTCGCCATCAACGTCTATCGCCGCCGCGAGGGCGTCGAGGCCAATCGCGCCACCCGAAAACTGTTTGCTTTCTCGATCCTTTATCTGTTCGCGCTGTTCGCCGTTCTCCTGCTCGAGGTCGTCGTCCGCGCCATTGCACCATTAATCGGGTAGGGGGCGCATGGCGACGCAATGGATGACAAGCGCGAACCAGATGGAATTGTCCTCACCGAGGCGCAGCGGAAAAGCCGCCGGCATCGTTCGATCGCGATCGCGCTCGCGCTCGGCGTTTTGGTCGTGCTGTTCTTCGCGGTCACCATGGTCAAGGGGCCGGGCGTGCTCGTGCGGCCGATGTGATTGACATGACGAACCAGCCGACCACTCCCGAAGAGCCGACCGCAAGCCGCAAGGCTTCGCGCCGCGCGCTGACGCGCGATGCGGTGATCGCCTCGATCTGCGGATTCGTCGTGGTGCTGATGGTCGGCGCGGCCTACGCCGCCGTGCCCTTCTACAACTGGTTCTGCCGCACCACCGGCTTCAACGGCACCACCCAGGTCGCGACCTCGGTCCCGACAGCCGCGCCGCTGTCGCGCAAGATCGCGGTGCGCTTCGACGCCAATGTGGCGCCGGGCCTGCCCTGGAAGTTCGAGCCCGAGCAGACCGAGATCGAGGTCAATATCGGCCAGGTCGTCACCGTGTTCTATACCGTGACCAACCAGTCGGCGCGGATCACCACGGCCCAGGCGGCCTATAACGTGGCGCCGCTGACGGTCGGCGCGTATTTCCAGAAGATCAACTGCTTCTGCTTCACCGAACAGACCATGGCGGCGGGCGAGAAACGCGAGATGCCCGTGGTGTTCTATGTCGACCCGGCGCTGGTCGAGGACCATGAGAACGACGGCCTGAACTCGATCACGCTATCCTACACATTCTATCCCGTGCGCGATCCGGCGGCGAAGCCGCTGGCGGCAAGCGAGCCGGACAAGGGCAAGGGAAACCTCTGAGGCCGGAATCCAGCTGAACCGGGATTTCGGGATTTGATTTTTGAGACGAAGATGTGCCGAAGGGAACGGCACCGCTAACGGAGAGACCGCAATGGCTACGGCGCAAGTCAAGCACCACGACTATCACCTTGTCGATCCGAGCCCGTGGCCGGTCGTGGGTTCGATTTCGGCCTTCATCATGGCGTTCGGCGCCATCACCTGGATGCACCATATGTTCGCCGCCGCCCCGATCATCTTCGGTGCCGGCACCATCGGCGTGCTCTACACGATGGCGAGCTGGTGGGGCGACGTGATCCGCGAAGCCCAGTACAAGGGCGACCACACCCGCGTGGTGCAGATCAGCCACCGCTACGGCATGATCCTGTTCATCGCCTCCGAAGTGATGTTCTTCGTCGCCTGGTTCTGGGCCTTCTTCAACTCGGCCCTGTTCCCGGCTGATGCGGTACAGGCCACCCGCGACGCGGTGTTCGGCTGCGGTGTCGGAACGCAAATGGGCGCCTGCAGCGTGCCGGGCACCTGGCCGCCGAAGGGCATCGAGACCTTCGATCCCTGGCATCTGCCGCTGCTCAACACGCTATTGCTCCTGACCTCGGGCACCACCGTGACCTGGGCGCACCATGCACTGCTGGAGAACGATCGCCAGGGCCTCAAATACGGCCTGATCCTCACCGTCGTGCTCGGCGCCCTCTTCACCTGCGTGCAGGCCTATGAATACGCGCACGCCACGTTCTCGTTTGGCGGCAACGTCTATGGCGCGACCTTCTTCATGGCGACCGGCTTCCACGGCTTCCACGTGCTGGTCGGCACCATCTTCCTGCTGGTCTGTCTGTTCCGGGTTTATGCCGGGCATTTCACGCCGACCCAGCATCTCGGCTTCGAATTCGCCGCCTGGTACTGGCACTTCGTCGACGTGGTGTGGTTGTTCCTGTTCATCTGCATTTACGTCTGGGGCCACGGCGCGGAAACCATGGCTCACGCCGCGCACTGATTTAGGCCCGATATGCTACAAGGGGGCGGCCGCAGGGCCGCCCCTTCTGTTTTTTGAAGCGCGAAAGATTGAACGCATGCCAGGCGAGACACTGCCAACCCTGACCGAGAGCGCGCTGCGCGGCATCTTCTGCCGATGCCCGCGGTGCGGCAAAGGCAAGCTGTATGCGGGCTTTCTTAACCTGCGGCCGCGCTGCGAATCGTGCGGGCTCGACTACGCCTTCATGGATTCCGGCGATGGCCCCGCGATCTTCATCATCATGATCGCCGGCGCGATCGTGGTCGCCTGCGCGTTGATCGTTGAAGTCAAATACCAGCCGCCGTTCTGGGTGCACGCCGCGCTCTGGCTGCCGCTGATCGCCGTCACCACGCTGTTGCCGTTGCGCTCGATGAAGTCGCTCCTGATCGCGCTGCAATTTCATCACAAGGCGGCGCCCGGACGCTTGATCGATCGCGAGCCGAAATGACAGCAACGGCCTCGCGCCGGCGTCATATCGCCGGCTTCGGCATTTTCACGCTTTTCCTGGTCGCGGTCTTCCTCGGCCTCGGGATCTGGCAATTGCAGCGCCGGGTCGAGAAGCACGCGCTGATCGCGGCATTGAATGAGCGCCTGGCGTCTCCGCCCGCTGCGCTGCCGCAAGCGCCGCAATGGTCCGCGCTCACGCAAGCCGATGACGAATTCCGCCGCGTCAGTTTCACCGCGACCTATGCGCGGCTTCCGGACGCGATGGTCTACAGTTCCGGCTCTGCCGTTCGCGACGACATCTCCGGTCCCGGCACCTGGGCCTTTCTGCCGGCGCGGTTGCCGGACGGCGAGATCGTTGTGATCAACACAGGCTTCGTGCCGAACACGATGCAGGATCGCCTTTACCAGGACCGCACGGTGAGCCGGTTGATCACCGGCGAGCCCGTGCACCTGACCGGCTATATCCGCTTCCCTGAAGCCGGCGGCGCGCTTACGCCGCCGGAAAATTCCACCAAGCGGCTGTGGTTCACCCGCGATCATCTCGCCATGGCGCGCAGCCTCGGCTGGAACGAGGGCAGCAAGTCTCTCGCGCCGTTCTACATCGACCTCGAGGCTCCGCTGCCCGAAAGCGGCATTCCAAAACCCGGACCGCTGGAGGTGCATCTCAAGGATGATCATCTGCAATATGCGGTCACGTGGTTTGCGCTGGCCGGCGCGGTGGTGATCGCGTTCGGCGTGTGGATGAGGGCCCAGCGTTCCACTTATGTTGCCCCGTAAGATTCCGGGGGGCACCCGCTCTTCAATTGCTTTTTATTCCCGCCTGGAACCTACTGGCTTCGAGAGTGTTCGGGTTCCACGGTGAATTCTCCGTAACGGGCCATTCGGTGTCCATTCACGACGATCGCGCTACCCCGTCGCGGGCTTCGGCAAGCCGGGCCGAATTCAGTCACATGGATGGTGCATCGGATTTGCCCGAAGATTTTGATCAGATCGCTGTTGTCGTCGATTGGCTGGATGCGTGCAGAAGGCGCGATATCGAGGCTCTGCTGGATCTCTACGCGCCGGACGCGAGCTTCCAATGCCAATGCAGCGGAGGACAGCTTCACCAGGGGCGCGCTGCCCTGGAAGCCTATTGGCGTCCGCTGCTCGCTGACCTCGATCCGACGGCCTATAAACTGCAGGAAATCGCGCCGATCGCAGACGGCGTGGAGCTTGATTACCTGGATGCCTTCGGCAAGACCGCCCGCGTGTTCTTCAGCTTCACCGCCGATGGAAAGATCGCGCGAATGCGCTGCGTGATCTGACCCGGACGGCTACACCGCCGGGATCAAGCTGGACGACGAAACGATCTCCGCTCCAGATTTCGATCGGACAATTGGAAACAAGTGGCAATGGTGGCCGTGCTGGCAGTGATCGCCATCGGCGGCGCCGGCATTGGCTCGTTGGCGCGGAGGCCTGATCGGACTTGTCCGGTCACGCTTCTTCGGTGGACGCCGCGCCGAGCGCGGCATCGCCGATCGGCAATCGGCAGCGAACACGGGTTCGGCCGTCATCGCGCAGCAGCTCCAGCGTTCCGCTCAGCGCGCGTGCCCGCTCCTGCATGCCGGTCAGGCCCCGGCCGAACTTGCGGCCGGATGGAAAACCGACGCCGTCGTCGGAAATCTCGACGGTCAATTGTCCCGCGCTGAGAGCCGCCTCCACATTCATTGCAAGGGCCCCGGCGTGGCGGAGAACGTTGGTCACGCCTTCCTGGATCACGCGATAAATCGTTTGCGAGAGCAGGCCATCGACGGCGGTCAGCCGCGGATCGATGTATGACGTCAGTTTGAGGCCCGGCACCTGTGTCTGCGCATTCCGCAGCAGCGTCTGGATGCTCCTCTCCAGGCCCAATTCCTCGATGTGAAGTGGCCGCAGCCGGTCCAGGACCCGGCGATTAGCCTGTTGCAACGCCTCGACAGAATGAAGGATTCCCTTGGCCGGGCCGCCGAGGCCTTCCTGATCCGGCGGCACGGCTTCGAGCAGCGCAACCGTGTTGGCGCGGATGCCGAACAACAGCGGGCCCAATTCGTCGTGAAGGTCCCGCGCGATGTCGCGCCGTTCGTCGTCCTGCAGCGAGACGATCTTGCGCAGCAGATTCCGGTTGTCCTGGCTCAACCGGTGCAAGGTGCGGGCGAGTTCGTTGGCTTCCTCGCAACTCCGCCCGATCTCCAGCGGTCCGGACACGGGGATCGGGTGGGCGTAATCCCCCTCGCGCATCCGGGTCAGCCCTTCGCCGAGATTGCGCAGCGGCCGGATGGCTGCCCCTGCCGAGAAATAGGCGATGACGCCCGTCAACACCAGGAATGCGATGGCGGAGCACGCCATCGCCAGAAATACGATCCACTTCTCGAAAAGGTCGTTCGACAGGTCTGGCGCAAAGACGATGTCTCCGACCCGCTTCTCTCCGACCGTCACGGGAAACGAAGCGCCGATCGTGGGGACGCCGATCAGCTCGACAAACCAGCGGGGCACCCGCCCAACCGGGGTTTGCACCTCGATTGGCGGATGCCCCGAAGGGGGGATGTCAGCCGGGCGGAAACGAATGGCCTCGGAAGTGCCAAGCGCCTCGATAAAGGCGTCGAGTGTCGCCTGCGGATTGGCGGAGGTATGCAACGCACTGTTGAGCGCATTCGCCACCGCTTTGATGGACCGCTCCGCCGGCTCGTGTTCATCCATCAGGTGAATCGGCGCGAGCATCTGCAGCGCAACACCTCCTGCGAGCAATACGGCAATGAACATCAGCCCGAGCGGCAGAAACAGGCGCGTGCGAAGTGAAAGTTTTTTCCACATTGCGCTACTCTAATTCCCCCTCACGACTTGTCTCTTTCCAATTAATGCCGGAGAATAATCTTCTCAAAAAGAAACGTTGAATGATGCAGGATACGGCAAAACTGGCAACCAAGGTATTGATCGTCGACGACCATCCGGTGATTCTGTCCGGATGCCGATCGCTGTTCGGCACGGATAATTCGGTGAAGATCGACGAGGCCACCGACGCCAAGTCCGGCCACCGGGCATTCGTCTCCAAGCGTCCCGACGTCACCGTCATCGATATCAACCTCCCCGACGTATCAGGCTTCGAATTGATGCGGCGGATCCGCAAGGATGATCCGGACGCCAAGATCATCATGTTCAGCATGAACGACGATCCGGCCTTCGTGGTCCGCGCGGTCGAGATGGGCGCGCAGGGTTATGTCTCCAAGTCCGACGATCCGAGGATGCTGGTCAAGGCCGTGCGCAAGGTCGCCGCCGGCGACAACTTCATTTCGCCGCAGCTGGCGGAGGCCGTGACCTTCTCGGGCGCGGCGATCAAGGCGAACCCGGCGTCGCTGGTGTCGGCGCGCGAACTCGAAATTCTGCGGCTGCTCGGTCGCGGCGACAAGATCGTCGAGGTCGCCGAAGCGCTGGGCATTTCCTACAAGACGGTGGCCAACACCACCTCGCTCCTGAAGCAGAAGCTCGGAGCCAAGAACCATTCCGACCTGATCCGCATCGCGGTCGAGATGGGATTGGGCTGATCTTTCACCTGTCGCGTTTTCGAGCGAAGTGGATTCCGGTTCGCGTGAGGAACACGCGTCAAAACCAAGAATCCAGAGCTTCAGTTCTGATTCAATCAGAACCGATCCTGCTCTGATGCAAGCAGATTTGCCACGTCGCTCCACGCCCGCGGGATAGCGGAGCCTCGCAACCGGACACGGACCGGTTTAACCTCAGGTTGCCTGGCCGGATCAACCGGCCGGCGAGCAACTTGGGAGGATGCGATGAAACGCAAGGAGCCGCGCGATCCAGGAGCTGCGATTTCACGACGAACGCTCGTCCACGGAATGGCGGTCGCTGCCGGCGCCACCGTGGTCGGGGCCGGCGGCGCGCTGGCCCAGCAGGGCGGCCAACTGGGGCCGCCGTCGACGATCACCAGCCCGCCGCGCGATTTCGGTCCTGGCGGCGCCCCGACCACCTATTTCTGGGACCCGGACATCATCGCGGTCGATCTTTCCTTCAACGACCTCGCCCAGCCAAACACCGCGATCAAGCGGCTCTATACCGGATTGTTGTGGGCCGAGGGTCCGGCCTGGAGCTCGCAGGGCCGCTATCTGCTGTGGAGCGACATCCCCAATAACAGGCAGATGAGATGGTTGGAGGACGACGGTCGCGTCAGCGTGTTCCGCTCGCCGTCCAACAACTCCAATGGCAACTCGTTTGACTTCCAGGGCCGCCAGCTCTCGTGCGAGCATCTTGCCCGCCGGGTGGTGCGTTACGAGCATGACGGCACCGTAACGGTTCTCGCCGATAACTTTAACGGCAAGAAGCTCAACTCGCCCAACGATGTCGTCGCCCATCCGGATGGCAGCTACTGGTTCACGGACCCGCCCTATGGCGGCCAGCTCTACGAGGGCGAGCCGGACGGTCCGGGAGGCCCCAGTAACTCGGGCGGCAAGCTCAATCCGCGGATCGGCCAGCCGGCCGGCTTCGTGCCGGGCAAGCGCGAGCTGCCGACCAACTGCTATCGGATCGATCCCACCGGCCGCCTCGACCTCATGGTGACCGAAGACCAGGTGCCGGACCCCAATGGGTTGGCGTTTTCGCCCGACTACAAAAAGCTGTACGTCGTCTCCACGGGCAAAGGGCCGGGCGATACGGGGCCGGGCGGCAAGGGCGACGTGTTCGTGTTCGATGTCGGCGCCGACAACAAGCTCGGCAACCAGAAGCGGTTCAGCGATTTCATCATTGACGGCGTGAAATGCGGACCGGACGGCGTGCGCTGCGATGTCAGCGGCAATGTGTGGGCCTCCAGCAATGCCGGCCGCGCCGTCGGTTATAGCGGGGTTACGGTATGGACGCCGTCCGGCCAGCTCATCGGACGGATCCGTCTGCCCGAAGTGTGCGGCAACATCTGCTTCGGCGGCCCCAAGCGGAACCGACTGTTCATGGCCGCGAGCCAATCGCTCTACGCCGTGTATACCGCCACGCAGGGCGCGGGACCGGGCTGATCCGTTCCGCCCTGCTCGATAAAGCAAACGAGGCGTCGGCGCGATCCGCCGGCGCCGAACTGTCTGCCGCAATTGATTTTGGCCGGACTTGTCTCCAGACTGGGCGCAATATCACGACCTGAGACAATCGGGCGATCACCTGCGAGGGGAGTAGCCCATGTTGAATCGTCGCCGCTTTTTCGGCGTCGCGGCTGCCGTCGCCGCCCCATCCGTTCTTTCATCCCCGGCCTTGAGTGCCGACTGGCCGGTGAAGCCGGTCCGCGTCGTTGTGCCGTTCACGCCGGGCGGTTCGACCGACATCACCGCGCGCCTCGTCAGCAACCGGCTGCAGGAGGTCTGGGGCCAGTCGGTTGTCGTGGAGAACAAGCCGGGCGCCGGCGGCAATATCGCCGCCGACATGGTCGCCCATTCCGATCCCGACGGTTACACCATTTTCATCGTCGGTCCGGGAATGGCTACCAACAAGTTCCTGTATCCGTCGCTGAGCTACGATCCGGTCGGTGACTTCGCGCCGGTGACGCTGCTGATCACCCAGCCCAACCTCATGTGCGTGCCGAATTCTTCGCCGGCGAAGTCGGTGCAGGAGTTCATTGCCTTCTGCCAGCAGAACAGGGGCAGGGTCACCTACGCCTCGTCCGGCAACGGCACCACGCTGCATCTGAGTGGCGAACTGTTCAAGCGGCTGGCTCACGTCGAGATGACGCACATCCCCTATCGCGGTGGCGCGCCGGCGATCAACGACCTGATCCCCGGCCGCATCGACGTCATCTTCGACAACCTTCCGTCGATTGTGTCGCATGTGAGGAGCGGCAGCCTGCGCGGGCTGGCGGTCACGACCGCGCAACGTGTCCCCATCCTGCCCGACATGCCGACGATCGCGGAGACGGTGCCCGGCTTCGACGTGTTTTCCTGGTTCGGTTTTTTCGTTCCGGCGAAAACGCCGCAAGACGTCATTGCGAACATCAATGCTGAGACCAACTCGGCGCTGGTCTACCCCTCGGTCAAATCGCGGTTCGAGGATCTCGGAGCGGTCCCCAAGGGTTCTACGCCAGCCGAACTGGCCGCCTTCCTGCAATCGGAAATCGACAAATGGGGACCTGTGATCAGGGACGCCCAGATCAAGGTCGAAAATTGACGGCGGAACGGCCGGCTCGAGCTATCGCTCCTGACCTCATTGTCGCAATGAACTGCGGCAACTATCACAAACCGCTCAACGAACAGAGTGCCCTGGCGCGTGCCATGGTGGCCGAAGTAGTGCTGCCAGCTTTCGGCTCGGGAGCGCGGCCCTACAGCGGACGCCGGAAGAATTCAACGAGGTGGTCGAGCACGACGCGCGTCTTCGGCGGCATGCGGCGACCGGCTGGAATAAGGGCATGAACCGGCGGCCCCTCGACGTCGGCCTGCGGCAGTACGTGCTGCAGTTCGCCGTTTTCGACGTGCGGAGCTGCGACGCGGTCGAAGATCTGGGCGATGCCCATGCCGGCGATGGCCGAGTTGATGAAGGCGCGGCCGTCGCCTGTAGTCACGCTGGCCGGGGGCGCGGTCTCAAAGGCGCGGTTGCCGTCGGTCACGGTCCAAGGCCGTGTCTTGCCCGATCCCGCCCGAAAGATGATGGCTTCGTGCCCGGTCAGGTCGTGGATCGAGGTGAGCGGCGCGTGCCGCGCCACATAGTCGTGCGACGCGTATAGCCCAAGCCGGATGTCGCAGAGCTTCCGGACGGTCATCTCGCCTTCAGCGGGCAGCTCGCCGGCGCGGATCACAATGTCCCACCCGTCCTTGACCGGATCCGATTGACGGTCGCTCAGAGACAGTTCGAGCGTCACCTTGGGATATTGTTCGCGGACTAGTGCGAAGACGGGGAGAAGCATGCGCCCGAAGCCGATCGGGATGTCGAGCCTGACGCGTCCGACCGGTTCGTCGCGTCGGGCAGACAGCGCGATCTCGGCTTCGTTCAATCCATCGAGGGCGGTGCGCGCAGCCTCCAGGTAGAGCTCGCCGTCCTCTGTCAGACGCACCGCGCGGGTGGTGCGCTGCAGCAGTCGCGTGCCGAGCCGTACCTCCAGCCGCTGCACGGCCTTGCCCACGTTCGACTTGCTGGTGCCGAGCCTCTCGGCTGCCTTGGTGAAGCTGGCGTTTTGAGCCACGGCAACGAACGTCGCAATGTCGTGGATCGGCAATTCACCGGCGGCCATCTGTCAACTCCATGGCGACAAAAGCGGTCTCTTTGCGGTAATTAGCTCTCTTGGAAGCCCATTGCCAGCCCCGGCGCTTTCTCGGGTGGGTGGTCGATCGTCGCTGATTTCCTAAGCTTCTGTAGGTAAAGCGAAATCGGCTTCGTGTGATTGTATCCTCTTGGGAAACAAACCGTATCCTCACCCGGCGTTTATCTCTTGATCCGCCGGTTGGATATCGATCCTCGAACACAAGGAACCGATCATGCAGCTGGACCCGTTGACCCGAGAGACGATCGAAGCCGGTGGGATCGATGCCATGGTGGCACGCGATGCGCCCGCCGTCCGGATCCTTTCGGAGGCGGAGCGCAGGGAGTCGCTGCGCAAAACCCTGGCAACCAAGCCTCGGGAAGACGTGTGGCTGTTCGGCCACGGCTCGCTAATCTGGAATCCGACGGTGCGTTTTGTGGAACGCCGCGTCGCGCATGTGACCGGCTGGCACCGTGCGTTCTGCCTCGCGACCCCGGCCGGCCGCGGCTCGGTCGAAAATCCCGGACTCGTCCTCGGTCTCGACGAGGAGGGACACTGCGAGGGCGTCGCCTTCCGGATCTCCGGAGACATCGTCGAATCCGAACTGACCACGTTGTGGAAGCGCGAGATGCTATCCGCCGCATACGTCCCGCGTTGGCTCGATCTCCTCGACAAGGACGATCGCCGGTTCGGATGCGGGATCGCCTTCACCATCGATCGCGACGGCGAACACTACGCCGGCCATCTGACCCGCGATCTGGTCATCCGGCGACTGGCGACGGCGGCGGGCGCGCTGGGGAGCTCCGCGGACTATCTGTTCCGGACCTGCGAGGGGCTGCGCGCACACGGCATTCCGGATCCCGACCTCGAGCGGATCGAGGTCGAAGTCGTCGCCATTCGGACGGCGCGGGAGGCCTGAGCCATGCGATGGATGCGCTTCATCAGGGCCGCCGGCAACCGTCACGCCGATTGTGTAGCCAGCCTCAAAAAGTCATGCCGATCGAGCCTGATTATTTAGGGCGTCGGGCCCGGTAGGGTCGCCCTGTCTGCAACCAATTCGCTCACGACCCCAGTCGCGAAGACCGACACCCCGGCGCCCACCAGGACGCCGGACCCGGTCGCTCGCTCCAATATTCGAAGGTTTCGACCATGCATTACGCGCGCTTTCTGACGAGGCTCTCGGCGGCCAGCCTTGTCGCATTGATGGTCGCCGCCTGCAGTCCCGGCACGGCCGCGCCGCCCGCCACTCCCTCCGTTTCGGCGAGCACGCCGATGGTAAAGGAGGTGACCGGGTGGGACACGTTCACCGGCCGCCTCGAGGCGGTCGACACCGTCGAGGTCCGTCCGCGCGTGAACGGCTACGTGGAGCGCGTCGCGTTCCGCGACGGCGACTACGTGCAAAAGGGCGATCTCTTGTTCGTCATCGATCCGCGCCCCTACCAGGCCGCGGCGAAGCAGGCCGAGGGACAGCTTGCCCAGGCGCAGGCGCAACTCGTTCTCGCCAACAAGGATCTGGAGCGCGCCAGGTCACTGATCACGACGCAAGCGATCGCGACAAACGTGCTCGACCAGCGTCAGGAAAATCAGGCGGGGGCGGAGGCCGCCGTCGCCGTCGCGTCCGCGGCGCTGTCGCGCGCCAGGCTGGACCTCGAGTTCACGCAGGTCAGCGCCCCCATCACGGGACGCATCAGCCGCAAGCTGGTCGGCGAAGGCAATCTGGTAGCCGGCGGTGATGCCAACGCGACGCTGCTGACGACCATCGTCTCGCTCGACACGATCGATGCCTACTTCGACATCGACGAACAGAGCTTCCTGCACTACGGCCGCACCGGCAGGGAAGGCAATCAGGCGGTCGCCTTCGAAACCGGCGGAGAGGTCGGAGTCGCGCTGCCAGGCGACAAGAGCCCGAGCTTCACCGGCACGCTTAACTTCAGCGAAAATCGGCTCGACGCTTCGACCGGCACGCTGCGCCTCCGCGCCCGGATCGCCAATCCGGACCATGTTCTCAAGCCCGGAGAGTTCGTGCGCGTCTCGCTGGCGGCGGAGCCGACCCACCGGGCCGTACTTGTTCCGGCTTCGGCCGTCGCGAGCGACGCCTCGCGCCAGATCCTCTACGTCGTCGGCAAGGACGACCGCGTCGCCGCGCGCCCCGTCGAAGTCGGCCGCATGTTCGGAAAGATGCGCGAAGTCACCCGCGGCCTGGAGGCCAGCGATCGCGTCGTCGTCTCCGGCATCCAGCGCGTGCAGGCCGGCACCAAAGTCACCGTTCGCATGGAAGCCATCAAGCCGGAACAATTCGCATCGAAGGGAGAAGTGTTATGAGCCTCGGACAACTCTCGGTCAGACAACCGATCTTCGCCATCGTTCTGTCGATCGTCACCATCATCGTCGGCGGCATCGCCTACTTCACGCTTCCGGTCACCGAATATCCGGACGTCGTGCCGCCGACGGTGGTGGTCTCGACGACCTATCCGGGCGCGTCCGCGCAGACCGTTGCCGACACCATGGCCACGCCGATCGAACAAGAGGTCAACGGCGTCGAGGACATGCTGTACATGTACAGTCAGGCCACTTCCGACGGCGGCCTGACACTTACGGTCACGTTCAAGCCCGGCACAAATCTCGACAAGGCCCAGGTGCTCGTCCAGAACCGCGTCGCGCTCGCGTTGCCGCGCCTGCCGCAGCCGGTCCAGCGCAACGGCATCTCGGTCAAGAAGTCGTCGCCTACCATCCTCAGCGGCGTCTTCCTGTTTTCTCCGGACGGCACCTACGATCAGCTCTACGTCTCGAACTTCGCGCTGCGGAGTGTCGTCGACGTGCTCAAACGCATCGATGGCGTCGGCGACATCCAGCTTTTCGGCGTCCGCGAGTATTCGATGCGCATCTGGCTCCATCCCGACCGCGCTTCGTCGTTCGGAATCACGCCCGCCGACATCACCAAGGCGATCAACGCCCAGAGCACGCAGGTTGCGGGCGGCGTCGTCGCGGAGCCGCCGATAACCGATCAGGCCTTCCAGTCGACGCTCGTCTTCGAAGGGCGCCTGAAGAAGCCGGCGGAGTTCGGCAACATCATCGTCAAGGCCGCCGGCGGAGGTCGCATCGTGCGCCTGAAGGACATTGCGCGGGTCGAACTCGGCGCGCTGACCTATTCCACCGGCGGCTACCTCGGCGACAAGCCGGCGGTGGCGCTTGCCGTGCTGCAGCGGCCTGGCGCGAACGCTCTTGCGACCCAGGACCAGATCGCCAGGACCATGGCCGACCTCAGCAGGGATTTCCCGAAGGGCATCGCGTACGAAATCGGCTACAACCCGACGGGCTTCATCGCCGACAGCATCCACGAACTGGTGAAGACCATCTACGAGGCGATGGTGCTCGTTGTCGTGGTCGTGCTCGTCTTCCTGCAGGGATGGCGTCCGTCGATCATCCCGATCCTGGCCATCCCGGTCTCGCTGGTCGGCACCATGGCCGTCATGGCGGCGTTCGGGTTCTCCATCAACAATCTCAGCCTGTTCGGCCTGGTGCTCGCCGTCGGGGTGGTTGTGGACGACGCCATCGTCGTGGTCGAGAATGTCGAACGGCATCTGTCGGAAGGCAAAAGCGCGAAGGAAGCGACCCTGCTGACGATGCGCGAGGTCGGCGGAGCGTTGGTCTCCATCGCGCTGGTGCTGGCCTCGGTCTTCGTGCCGACGGCCTTCGTGCCCGGCCTGTCGGGACAGTTCTTCCGCCAGTTCGGCATCACCATCGCCGTCGCAACCGTGATCTCGCTGTTCAACTCGTTCACGCTGTCGCCGGCCCTGTCGTCGCTGATGCTGAAGCGGCATGCCGCTCACGACCACGGCAATGGTCGGAGAGGCGTGTTGAAGAGGCTTGGCGGGGAGGCCGCGGACCGATTCAATGCCGGCTTCGACAAGCTTTCGAAGATGTACGGTTCGCTCGTCGTGCGCCTGATACGCCACTCGAAGGCGATGCTCGCCTTCTACGCGGTGCTGCTCGGCGGGACCGCCTACCTGCTGATCGAGAGCCCGAAGGGCTACATCCCGGGCCAGGACCGCGGCTACATCATCGCCATACCGCAGCTTCCCGCCGGTTCTTCGCTGGAGCGCACCACGGAGATCGCCAAGGAAGTCGGACGCATCGCGCTCGAAATTCCGGGCGTGTCGCATCTGCCGACCTTCGCCGGCTTTTCCGGAGCGACGCAGACGATCTCGTCGAGTTCGGCGGCGGCCTACGTCGTGCTCAAGCCGTTCGAAGAGCGGATGAAGCACGGCCAGACTGCCGCGTCGATCCAGGCGGAACTGACGAAGCGCGTAGCCCACATCGACGGTGCGAACATCCTCGTCGTCCAGCCGCCTTCGGTCTCCGGACTCGGCAGCGCCGGCGGTTTCTCGATGCGGCTGGAGGATCGCGCCGGTCTCGGCACGGCGGCTCTCGCCAAGGCGACCGACGATCTCGTCGCCGCGGCCAACTCCACTCCCGGCCTCGTCGGCGTCTACACGACGTTCTCGGCGGATACGCCGCAGATCAAGGTCGATCTCGATCGGGAGCGGGCCGAGATGCTGGGCGTCCAGAGCCAGGACGTGAACACGGCCGTCGAAACCTACTTCGGATCCAGCTACATCAACGACTTCAACATGTACGGCCGCACCTATCACGTGACTGCGCAGGCCGATCTTTCGTTCCGGAACAGTGCCGACGATCTGACGCGGATCAAGGTCCGCAACGCGACGGGCGACATGGTGCCGCTCGGCAATGTCGCGACGCTCGTCGACGCGTTCGGCGCCGATCGCGTGCCGCGCTACAATCTGTTCCCGGCGACGGAGATAAACGGCGACACGTCGACAGGTGTCGCTGCGGCTTACGGTGTGGCCAAGATGGAGGAGCTTGCCAGAAAGATCCTGCCGCCTGGAATCAGCTTCGAGTGGACCGATCTGAGCTATCAGCAGACCACGACCGGCAACATGGGTCTGTTGATCTTCCCGCTCTCCGTCATGTTCGTGTATCTCGTTCTGGCCGCGCAGTACGCAAGCTGGAGCCTGCCGCTCTCGATTCTGCTGATCGTGCCGATGTGTCTGCTGGCCGGATCCGCCGGCGTCCGCATGCTGGGTGGAGACATCAACATCCTGACGCAGATCGGCTTCATCGTTCTCGTCGGCCTGGCCGCCAAGAATGCGATCCTGATCGTCGAGGTCGCCCGCCAGTTGGAGGCCGAAGGCAAGGGGACGGTGCAGGCGGTCGTGAAGGCTGCACGGCTCCGGCTCCGTCCGATCCTGATGACGTCCTTCGCGTTCATCCTGGGCGTCCTGCCGCTAGTCACCTCGAGCGGGCCGGGCGCGGAGATGCGCCAGGCGATGGGTATCGCCGTCTTCTTCGGCATGCTGGGCGTGACCCTCTTCGGTCTGGTCTTCACGCCGGTATTCTACGTCGTGGTGCGGCGCCTGTCCGGCGCGAAGAAGCTGCACACCGATTCCGTTCCCGAAGCGCAGGCTGTTGCTGCTTGACGAGATTGAAGCGCCCGTCCGCCGTGCTCCGGCGGACGGGCGCTTCGTCATGTCAGGATACCCTCATGAAATCGATCAAGGCGCGCAGCGCCGGCGCCGTCTGGCGCGGATCTTGTGCGCCTCATCGAACGACTTGACGGTCCGACTGAGGGGAGACGGCGAGCCCCCGGCAATTCGGCCGCCTTCGAGAAGCTCTTCTGTTCCGCCACCTATGCCAGCCCCCCTAACCGGACATGCTGCGGACATGCCAAAATCGACGCAAATGACCGATATGCGACATTGTTCGCTGGCCAAACGGAGGTGCGCGGAAGCAAACCGCAACCCCTTCCCGAGGGTGCATTTGAGCGCCTACAATGCTGGCCTGATCCTCGGAGGCGGGCATGCGACGGCGAGAATTCATGACGCTCGCAGCGCGGCGGCAACCTGGCCACTCAGGGTCGTCCGTGCACGGGGACCTCCAAAGAAGATGAAGCACGCCGCGTCATGCATCGCGAGATAGAGCGTGGAGACGATTGCCGTTGCCTTGTTTCTCCTTCTGGCCGTCGTCGTTAGCGGCGCGCTCGCGCGCATGTCTCCGGTGCCCGTGCCGCTTCCTCTCGTTCAGATCGCACTCGGTGCGGTCATCGCCTCCGTGGTCAATCTCGGCGTCGCGCTGAAGCCGGATATCTTCTTCCTGCTCTTTCTTCCACCGCTTCTCTTTCTGGACGGCTGGCGCCTTTCCAAGGAAGGTCTGTTCCGCGACAAGTGGACGATCCTGGAGCTCGCGCTTGGCCTAGTCGTGTTTACGGTCCTCGGCGTCGGCTACTTTATCAACTGGATGATCCCGGCGATACCTCTCGCCGTCGCCTTCGCGCTTGCCGCGATCCTTTCTCCGACCGATCCTATCGCCGTATCCGCGATCGGTGCCCGCGTGCCGATCCCCAAGCGATTGATGCACATCCTTGAAGGCGAGTCCTTGCTCAACGACGCCTCCGGTCTGGTCTGCATGCGTTTTGCTGTCGCCGCGGCTTTGACCGGCACGTTCTCCCTCGTTGATGCCCTAAGCACGTTCCTGTGGGTCGCGATCGGCGGCATCGCTATTGGAGTCAGCGTCACCTGGATTGCATATCTCGCAAAGTATTGGGTATCGCGGCGTTTCGGCGAGGAGACCGGTTCGCAGATTCTGATCAGCCTGCTGATACCCTTCGGCGCTTACATTCTGGCCGAGCATCTCCATTGTTCCGGCATTCTCGCCGCCGTCGCGGCTGGCATCACCATGAGCTACGTCGAGCAGAGCGGTCAGGTTCGCGCCGTCACCCGGGTTCGTCGCAGCGCGGTCTGGGACACGGTTCAATTTGCCGCCAACGGCATAATTTTTGTGCTGCTCGGTGAGCAACTTCCACAGATCGTCACCGGCGCGGCGCGGGTGGTGCGCGACACCGGGCACCATGAGCCGGTTTGGCTATTGATATATGTCATCGCCATCAACTCCGCTCTTGCGGCGTTGCGGTTCCTCTGGGTCTGGACCTCGCTGCGGTTCACGCTGCTACGAGCTACGCTGAAAGCACAAAAGCTCACCGTGCCAGGCTGGCGCCTGATCGCAGTCACCTCCTTGGCCGGAGTCCGCGGAGCCATCACGCTTGCGGGTGTTATGACACTGCCGCTGACGATGAACGATGGATCGGCATTTCCCGCCCGTGACCTTGCCATTTTCCTTGCCGCCGGAGTCATCATCGTATCGTTGATTGCCGCGAGCGTGCGCTTGCCGTACCTTTTGAGGGGACTGAAACTACCTCCAGAGCCGTCACATCAGGAAGACGAGGACCGAGCGCGCATCGCCGCGGCGGAGGCCGCGATTCATGCGGTGGAGCAAGCACAGCACGATATGGGCGAAGGCCGCGACGATGCGGATCTTTATGCAGATGCCGGCGCGCGGATCATGGAACTCTATCGCCAGCGTATCGACGGGCGTTCGAAGACCGGGGAGGAAGGCGCGCTCGCTCGACGGCAGGACGAGATCGAACGCCAGCTTCGTCTCGCCGGGCTTCGCGCCGAGCGAGCCGAACTCTATCGGATCGCGCGGTCCCGCAAACTCCCAGACGAGATCGCTCGCAAGCTGGTCAGAGAGGTCGATTTGCTCGAGGCGCGCTTCGCTGCGAGATGACGAGATTATTTCTGTCTCGCGGAGATGCCGCACCAAGGGCGCCGCGTCATCAAGCGCGAATGCGCACCAAAGCGGACGTCCGCCAACCACTCTGACGGGTTCACGCCCTATTTTGCCGCAATCAAAAAGGCTCTCACTTCACGCAAGAAGACTGGCCGCTCGCTGCATGACGAGCGAGGTGGATGAAGCGCGTCGAAGTTGGGCGGACCTGACGATTTGGCATTATCGCCGGAAGTTGCCCGGGCGTCCGGCCTGTGACGCAGGCCGCCTGTCCTCCAAGTCGTCCGCGCGTTCGAGATCGCCTGTCCCTCGCCACTGTCTTGGCGTCATTCCGGTCCAGCGCCTGAACGCGTGGGTGAATGCGCTGACTTCGCGATAGCCGAGAAGCCAGGCGATTTGCGAAATCGGCAGCTCGTCGTTCTTCAAATAGCTCTTCGCGACGTCGAGCTTCAACTCGTCGAGTATGTTGGAGAAGGTCAGTCCTTCCGACGACAGACGCCGCGCGAACGTGCGCTGGCTCATGCCGAGCTGGCGGGCAATTTCTTCAGCCCGCGCTTTGCCGTGGGGCAGCGCGGGAGCGATCGCGTTCTCCACGCTCGACCTGAGCGTGACCGAACCCGGCCTTCGATGCGCAAGCGCCTCTTCGCAATACGTTACCAGCAGCTCGTTCAGATGGTGGTCGGCGCTGACGACCGGCATCAGCCTGACAGCTTCCGGAAAGGCAACCTCATCCACATCGGAGCCGTACTCGATCTCGCATCCCAGAAAAGACCTGACCTCTGCAGGCGTCGCTGCACGGTGATGGGCTACTCTGACCCGGCTCGGCACCAGGCGTCGATTTGTCAGGACGCGGTTCAGCCGGACTATCGAGGTCAGCCAGAATTTGATTTGTTGCCGATCCGACCGCCGCTCGACGTCGACATATCTCAGCGTAATGGCGGTTTCATTTTTCGCGCCAAATCGCAACGAAATTCCCTCATTCGTGATTCTGCTGTAACGCTCCGCCTTGGACAAGGCTTCGGCAACGGTCTGGGAGGATGCCAATACTAGTAGAGCAGACCAACCTCGCGAAGATCGAAGTCTCGCGCCAGATGGAAGCCCAATTCGTCGTCGTGCAACGCCTCGGCCGCCAGTTCCAGAAGCCTGATCTGGCTCGCTACCTTGAGCCGCGCCTTGCGGTCGTCGATCTGTTCGGCGGTCAATCCAGCTTTGGACAGCAACGGGCCCAGTGGAACGCCGGCTTCCCGCAAGCGCGCGCACACCAGGCGAGCAATCCCGCCCGTGGCGCTCGGCATCGCCTGAAAGTGGGGGGATCCGGAAGCAGGCAAGAAAGCCTCTCTCGTTTCCGCTGCGCCTGCGTTTTGTGGCCGACGGCTCGCAATTCGCGGCGCGCAAAATCAAGTTATTGGCGCATGATAGCAAGAACCCGGGCGCCATGTCGCCTAAATCCGGCTGTCGCACCTCAGTGCCGCCCCCCACTCAAGAATCCGATGTTCCTTGATGATGTCCAGCATTGGCGATGACGTGTCCGCAAAATTGAAGATAACCCGGGGCTACGGAAAGCTGCTGGGTCTTCCGGATATTGCCCATGGTGCGCGCGTGGTTGTGCTCGAGCGGATCGGAAATTGCGAGATCCGTATGTTCGAAACGCCGGAAGCCAGCTCCGTCGGGGCGCCGTTGTTCTGGATGGAACTGTTCGATCTCTGCACCCTGTCGTCGCTCGACAGCGGCGGTTGCTACGACGTGGGAGCGGCCGTGGCCGCGTTCGAAGCTTTTGAGTCTCAGGCCAGACACCTGAACGAATGCTCACGGTGCGCGGACAGCGGAAAGAAAGACTGAGAGTTGTCGCGTGCGCCGAGACCGTCCTGTGAAGCGGAGAATCGGGAAGGACCGGTGATGCTGACGAGCGGCCGGCTCCTGGGTTATGACGCGGAGCGAATGGCCTTCCTGTTTACGCTCATGCATGGTGCAAGGATCGTCGACTGTGAAATAAGCGGCGCCGCGCTGGACGATCTTGACGGCGAGAAGGGCACCCGGCACTCCGAAAGGGAGGCGCAATTCAGGCGCCTGCGCGACAAGATCGAGCGCATCGCGTCTGATACGTTCGAGCGGAGAGGCAGACCGAAAGGCGAGACTATTCGCATTTTCTCCAAGGATGTCAGAAGCCGGTAACGCGGCCCGGCCGAGCCAACGCAATTTCGTTCGTCGCAGAGCACGCATGATGGCGGAGAACAGCAAATGATTGGCACGCGAAAACAGGATCGCATGCGATCCCCCGCCTAAATCCTGTTTCAGGCGACGCCAGCGCGGTCGTCTTGCCCACGACGCACATGGGCCCTGCTATTTTTATGCGCCAGACCTTTGATTTTCCCTGTTTGGAGACGGGGCGTGGAACGCCGGTATTTTCTTTGGAGACAGACAGCATGACTACGGTCAAGCCTGCAGGTGAACGCTTCGCCATGGTGTTCGTGATTACGGGCGTCACCATCGTCTGGGTCGGTGTGGCATGGTTCGCCATCAATGCGATCCTGCACGGATAGGCCTAGATGTGACGCGGCGCTATTCCGCACTGGCTAGGGCGTCCCTAGGACGTGGGCAATTGAGCCAGCCGGCGGCATCGTGAGACGGATGAGCACTTCGAAGGAGCCGTCAAAAACCTCAAGGACGTGATCACAGGTCAGGCAACGATATTCGCCCTTGCCCCCTTGCAGGAGGCTATGACCACGCGGCGGTAGCCGGCTCCGCACTCAGGACAAATAATATCGGATTTCCACATCAGCTAAGTATGCGCCGGCGATCTGTCGTTTTCCGGTAATGAAACTGACGCATTATCCAGGCGGCTAAGGGCTTCCCACGGCCACCGGGCATCGGCGGCGGGACCGTTTGAACGGTGGGATCGGCGTGGCCGCGTCGATGCGACGGATTACTGACCCTACACAGTTTTGATTTCAATTTTAGACCAACCAAGCAGGGAGATTCACCGATGTTGAATACTCTGTATATTGGCACCGATCATGGTGACGTGCGAATTCGTGAGGACGAACTGGCGTCAATCGGCAACGCCGATCTCAAAATGCTCAGAATATCTCGTGCGGACCTCCACCGCTGCTTTGCGGAGGGTGTGGTTTTGATGCAGAGGAAGAATCCAGCGGACGTACGACCTGTTGCCAGCGAAATGTTAGACGGCAAGTGGATAGTAATCCTCGTCCGCTATTCGGACTACGCGCGGGTATGGTACCGTGTAACGCTGTGCGAAAACTGGGACCGGATCCGGTTCTAGGGATCGGGTGCCGCCGACGGGTGCCCATCAGGGTCAAAGCTCTTAGGATCGATGCTGCGCGGTCTGCCGCATGATGCACGGCCAATGTGCGGCACACTTACCCTTAAGCCCAGTTATCATTCTCTTTTCGAGTCGGTGGCGGGGTTACGGCCATCTCCAGACCCCCTGTTCGAAACGGAGAACCACGCCCGCTAACACGACGCAGCCGGCAAGAATCGTGAAGGCCTACTCCTCTTGATGGCTCACGCGTGGCGCACCGGGTTCTGGCCCACAGCCACTGTCAGCTTGTCGCGGAATAATTCACACAACCGCTCGATCTTCGTCTCCAAGGCGCTCATGACCAGCATGCCAGCCAGCAAAGAGATGAGGCAATCGCAGAACACGTTCATCGGCACCAGCCGCTCGATGCCCTTGAGCAGCGAGGCCGCAGCGCCACTGCTGATGTGCTCTTGACGGCTCATGCAGATATTCCACCACTTCACTGGGCAGGTCGTGGTCCCATGAGTGCAGACCGACCGCGCTATGCAGCGCGCAGCTTGAGGCTGCGATCTCTCACTGACCCGGAGTACCTGTGGTGACTGCCGTGTGCTTGCTACCAATGCGCGCGGGCCGCGGGTGCCATGGGTCAGCGCACCGATGTGCCAACCCGAAGGTTGACCTTTTTGCCATCGCGGCATTTCCCATCCCCCGAAAAACCCATTATGGTGCGCGCGAGTCCGCCGCCGGTTGGCTCAATAAATTCCAAGAAAATCAAGGGCTTGAGCAGGGGCTTTGGTCTTTGGAGGGTGGTTTGACGCGGTATATTTCGACCCGGGGCGAGGCCCCCGTGCTGGGCTTCTGTGACGTGATGCTGACCGGGCTTGCCCGCGACGGCGGTCTCTACGTGCCCGAGACCTGGCCGCAGCTCTCGCGCGAGAGCATCGCCGGTTTCTTTGGCCGGCCTTATTGGGAAGTCGCGGTCGAGGTGATCAGGCCGTTTGCCGCCGGCGAGATATCCGATGCCGATCTCGGCCGCATGGCGAACGAGGCCTATGCCACTTTCCGCCATCCTGCAGTGGTTCCGCTCGACCAGGTCGGACCGAACGAATTCCTGCTCGAGCTGTTTCACGGTCCGACGTTGGCGTTCAAGGACGTCGCGATGCAGCTGATCTCGCGGCTGATGGATCACGTGCTGGCGAAGCGTTCGCAGCGTACCACGATCGTGGTCGCGACCTCGGGCGATACCGGCGGCGCCGCGGTCGAGGCGTTCGCCGGGCTGGAAAATGTCGATCTGGTCGTGCTGTTCCCGAACGGGCGCATCTCCGAGGTGCAGCGGCGGATGATGACGACATCGGGTGCCGGCAACGTCCATGCGCTGGCGATCGAGGGAACCTTTGACGACTGCCAGGCGATCGTGAAGGCGCTGTTCAACCACCATCGTTTCCGCGACGCGGTCTCGCTGTCAGGCGTGAATTCGATCAACTGGGCCCGCATCGTGTCGCAAGTGGTCTACTATTTCACCTCGGCGGTTGCGCTCGGCGCGCCCGACCGTACCGTGGACTTCACCGTGCCGACCGGAAACTTCGGCGACATCTTTGCCGGCTACGTCGCCAAGCGGATGGGCCTGCCGATCCGCTGGCTGCGCATCGCGGCCAACGTCAACGACATCCTGCCGCGCACGCTGAAAACCGGGATCTACGAAGTGCGCGAGGTTCACGCCACCGCCTCGCCCTCGATGGATATCCAGATATCGTCAAATTTCGAGCGGCTTCTGTTCGAGGCTGCCGGCCGCGACGCGGAGGGCGTTCGCCGGCTGATGGGCTCGCTGAAGCAGTCCGGCCGTTTCGTGCTGCCCGATGCGACGCTCGCGGCGATCCGCGCGGAATTCGACGCCGGCCGCGCCGATGAGACCGAGACCGCAGCCGCAATCCGCGCCGCCTGGCGCGAGGCCGGCGACCTCGTCGATCCCCATACCGCGGTGGCGCTGGCGGTGGCCGATCGCGACACACCGGATTCGAAGATCCCCAACATCGTGCTGTCGACCGCGCATCCGGCGAAATTCCCCGATGCGGTCGAGGCCGCCTGCGGCGTGCGGCCGCAATTGCCGGCGTGGCTCGACGGACTGATGACGAAATCAGAACACATCAAGGTGATGAAGAACGATTCAGCGGAAGTCGAACAATTCGTGATGTCGGTGAGCCGCGCCGCCAAGCAGGGAGTTGCCGGATGAGCGTCGATGTCACCAAGCTGCCGTCCGGTCTTACCGTCGTCACCGATACCATGCCGCATCTCGAGACGGCGGCCCTCGGCGTCTGGGCCGGCGTCGGCGGCCGCGACGAAAAGCCCAACGAGCACGGCATCTCGCATCTCTTGGAACACATGGCGTTCAAGGGCACCACGCGGCGCTCCTCGCGCGAGATTGTCGAGGAGATCGAGGCGGTCGGCGGCGATCTCAATGCCGGCACTTCGACCGAAACCACGGCCTTTTACGCGCGGGTAATGAAGGCCGACGTGCCGCTGGCGCTCGACGTGCTCTCCGACATTCTCACCAATCCGTCCTTCGTGCCGGACGAACTGGAGCGCGAGAAGAGCGTGATCGTGCAGGAGATCGGCGCGGCGCAGGATACCCCTGACGATGTCGTGTTCGAGCATCTGAACGAGCTCTGCTATCCGGACCAGCCGATGGGCCGCTCGCTGCTCGGCACCGCCAAGACGCTGAAGAAATTCGATCGCGACATGCTGCGCGACTACCTTTCGACGCATTATCGCGGACCGGACATGGTGGTGGCCGCCGCCGGCGCGGTCGATCACAAGCAGGTCGTCGAGGAAGTCGCGAAAAAGTTCGCCAGCTTCGATTCGACGCCGGCGCCCAAGCCGCAAGCCGCGATGTTCGGCAACGGCGGTTCCCGCGTGGTGCATCGCGATCTCGAACAGGCGCATCTGACCTTGGCGCTCGAAGGCGTGCCGCAGACCGACCTGTCGCTGTTTTCCCTGCAGGTGTTCACCAACACGCTCGGCGGCGGGATGTCGTCGCGGCTGTTCCAGGAAGTGCGGGAAAAGCGCGGGCTCTGCTATTCGATCTACACCTTCCACGCGCCCTATACCGACACCGGCTTTTTCGGCCTCTACACCGGCACCGATCCCGCCGACGCACCCGAGATGATGGAAGTGATCGTCGACGTCATCAATGACGCCGTCGATACCCTGACCGAGGCCGAGGTCGCCCGTGCCAAGGCGCAGATGAAGGCCGGTTTGTTGATGGCTCTGGAGAGCTGCAGCTCCCGGGCCGAGCAGTTGGCACGCCACGTGCTAGCCTATGGCAGGCCGCTGACGGTGGAGGAGCTGGTCACGCGGATCGATTCGGTCAGCGTCGAATCGACCCGTACCGCCGCGCAGGGGCTATTGTCGCGTAGTCGGCCGGCAGTGGTCGCGATCGGCAGCGGCAGGGGTCTGGACACGGCGGTGTCTTTTGCGGAAGGATTGAACCGGTCGAAGGCGAAGACACTCTTGCACTAGGGCGAGCTTGCCCCGGTACCGGCGGAGAGTTGGGCATGGCGCTGTTTCGTTTGCCATCCAGCGGACCGGCTGCGCTGATGCCGCGCGGCCATGGTCTTCTGCTACGCGCCCCGCAGATGGCGGATTTCCCGCAATGGGCGCAATTGCGCGAGTTCAGCCGCGCTTATCTCACGCCCTGGGAGCCGATCTGGCCGTCCGACGACCTGACCCGGGCGGGCTTCCGGCGGCGGCTGCGCCGCTATGCCGAGGACATTGCCGCCGACCGGTCCTATCCCTTCATCATCTTCCGCGAGTCCGACGGGGTGATGATCGGCGGCATCACGCTCGCCAATGTGCGCCGTGGCATCGTACAGGCCGGCACCATCGGCTATTGGGTCGGCCAGCCGCATGCGCATCGCGGCTACATGACGACGGGGCTGCGGGTGCTGCTGCCGTCGCTGTTCGGCGAGCTCAACCTGCACCGCATCGAGGCCGCCTGCATCCCCTCCAATACGCCCTCGATCCGGGTGTTGGAGAAATGCGGCTTTGCCCGCGAGGGCCTGGCGCGGCGCTATCTCTGCATCAACGGCGTCTGGCAGGACCATCTGCTGTTCGGCCTGCTGCACGAGGATTTCCGCGGTTAACCCGGTTCGCTTGTGATCGTGTGCCCTGATCGTACGCCTTGGGTTCGCCGCCATTGCGCTGCTATAAGGCCGCCGGGAAACAGGATGTCAGGGACGTCGTATGGGTGAATATCGTTTGGTCAACGCCGCGGTCGCGGCCGCGATTTTGACCGGGCTCGGCTGCGCCATGATGGCTGCGCCGGCGTCGGCGCAATCGTTGGGCGATCGCTTCAAGAGCCTGTTCGGTGGCAAGTCCGAAGAGCCGCCCGCGAATGCGGCGCCGTCGGAGCAGCCGCCGGTCGATCCCGATTTGAGCTGTCCGCCGGTGTCGATCCGTGCCGGCGCCTCTACCTATGCCGTGGCGGCACCGGGCAAGCAGCCGGTCGGCAACGATCTGCGCTTCCAGGCGACGATCACCCGCACCGCGCGCGAATGCTCGATCAACGGCTCGGAGATCACGGCGCGGATCGGCATCCAGGGACGCGTGATCGCGGGGCCTGCCGGCGCGCCGCAGACAGTACAGGTGCCGCTGCGCGTTGCCGTGGTGCAGACCGGCATCTCCGAGAAGACCATCGCCACCAAGGCCTATCAGACCACCGTCACCATGAGCGAAGGGGGCAGCGAGCCGTTTACGCTGGTGGCCGACGATCTGGTCTACCCGGCGCCATCTGGCGCCGTCGCCGACAACTACGTGTTCTATATCGGCTTCGATCCGCAGGCCTTGAAGCCGGAGCCGAAACCAAGGGCGACGAAGAAGAAGTAGGGCAGGAGGGGCGGTCCGGCCCGGCCAACAAAAAAGCCGGCGCGATCATCTCGCGCCGGCTTTTTTGTTTTGCGTTGAAACCGCTCAGTTCAGCTTCGCCTTCACTTCGGCGATGCCCTTGGAGAGCAGGTCGTCGGCCACCGAGCCCTTCACCGACTGCGACATGATGGTGGAGGCGGCGGCCACTGCGGCATTCGCCGCCGCGGCACGGACGTCCGCCACAGCCTGGGCTTCGGCCAGGGCGATCTTGCTCTCGGCGGTCTTGGTCCGCCGCGCGACAAAATCTTCCATCTTGGTCTTGGCTTCGGCCGCGATACGCTCGGCCTCGGCCTGGGCGCCCGAGATGATCTCCTGGGCCTCCCGCTCGGCGCTGGCGCGCCTGGATTTGTAATCCGCGAGCAGCTTGGCGGCCTCTTCCTTCAGACGGCGGGCGTCATCGAGTTCGGCCTTGATGCGCTCGGCGCGGTGATCGAGCGCCTTCAGCACCGTGCGATGAATGCCGAGATAGGCAAACAGCACCATCAGGATGACGAAGGCGATCGCGACCCAGGTTTCCGGTTCGTAAAACATCCTGTCTATCCCTTCAACGAGGCATCGACGGCGCTGTTCACGGAGTTGCCGTCCGGCACGACCCCGGTCAGCCGCTGCACGATTGCGCCGGCCGTGTCCGCGGCGATGCCACGGACATTGCTCATCGCTGCCTGACGCGTTGCCGCGATGGTTTTCTCGGCATCGGCGAGCTTGACCGCCAGCTTTTCTTCCAGCGTCTTGCGTTCGGCTTCGGAGGCCGCGTTCAGCTTCTCGCGGGTCTCGTTGCCGATAGCCTGCGCGCGGGAGCGCGCGGCCGCCAGTTCGCTTTCATAAGCCTTCAGCGCAGCGTCGGACTCGTCCTTCAGCTTCTGCGCTGCCGCTAGATCGCCCTCGATCGCATTCTGACGTGCATCGATTACGCTGCCGACCCGCGGCAGCGCAATGCGCGACACGATCAGATAAAGTGCGACGAAGGCGATGGCCAGCGACACCAATTGCGAAGCGAAGGTCGACGAGTCGAACGGCGGAAAACTTCCGCCGTGGCCGCCATCGGATTCGGTGTGGGCGCCGGCCTTGTGGCCTTTTGCATCGCCATGACTCTCAGCCATGGAGTTCTCCTGTTGCTGTCATGCGCGCCGCCTCAAGGCGGCGCGATAGGGTGCCGCTCAGAGCGGAACGAACAGCAGGAGCAGCGCGATCAGCAGCGAGAAGATGCCGAGCGCTTCGGTAACGGCGAAGCCGAAAATCAGGTTGCCGAACTGGCCCTGGGCTGCCGAAGGATTGCGCACTGCCGCGGCGAGGTAGTTGCCGAAGATCACGCCGACGCCGACGCCTGCACCGCCCATGCCGATGCACGCGATGCCCGCGCCGATAAGTTTTGCTGCTGCCGGTTCCATTTTTAGCTCCTTAGGAAGAAAGACAAGGTGTGGGTGGAAATTCCCCGGACCGCTTAGTGTCCCGGATGAATGGCGTCGTTGAGGTAGATGCAGGTCAGGATCGCAAACACGTAGGCTTGCAGGAACGCGACCAGAAGTTCGAGCGCGGTCAGCGCGACGGTGAGCGCCAGCGGCAGCACGCCGCCGACCCAGCCGAGGGCACCGAGCGAGACGCCGAGCATTGCGACGAAGCCCGCGAACACTTTCAGCGCGATGTGGCCGGCCAGCATGTTGGCGAACAGACGCACGCTGTGCGAGACCGGCCGCAGGAAGAACGACAGGATTTCAATGAACATGACCAGCGGCAGGATGTACATCGGAACGCCGGAGGGCACGAAAAGCTTGAAGAATTTCAACCCGTTCTTGTAGAGGCCGTAGATAAGGACGGTGAAGAAGACCAGCAGCGCCAGCGCCGCGGTGACGATGATGTGGCTCGAAACCGTGAACGTGTAGGGGATGATGCCGATGAGGTTCGAAACGCAGATGAACATGAACAGCGAGAAGATCAGCGGGAAGAACTTCATGCCTTCCGCACCGGCTGTGCTGCGAATCGTGGTGGCCACGAACTCGTAAGAGATTTCGGCCATCGACTGGAAGCGCCCGGGCACCAACTGCCGCCCAGCAACGCCGCCGATCATCAGGATCGAGATCACCGCCACCGCCACGAACATGTAGAGCGAAGCGTTGGTGAAGGCGATCGTGTGATGGCCGATGTGGCCGATCGTGAAGAGGGGCTCGATATTGAACTGATGGATCGGGTCGATTTTCATCCGCGCGGCTCTTGGTCCCCCGGCTATCTTGCCGGCAATCGAATTATAGATGTCATGACTTCCGTCGGCGCTCAGCGCTTGCCTGAAGCCACGCCCGCAGACCTCACCACGTTGACCACGCCGGCGACGAAGCCGAGCAGAAAAAACACGATGAGACCGAACGGCGATGTCGACAACAAACGGTCGAACCCCCAGCCAATCACCGCCCCGACGGCAACGCCCGCGACCAATTCCGACGAAAGGCGGAAACCGAGCGCCATTGCGGAAGCTCTGGCAGCAGGGTCGCCTTCAGTTCCGGGTTGATCAGTCCTGATTTTCCGGCTGTCGCGTATTTCGGACAACCGATGATCCAGACTTCCGAGCCTTGCGGAAAGCGCAGCTTCGTCAGGCGGCGCTTGGTCGCGATTCCCATGTGCGTCGTCGTTTTTGTTTTCCGCCATGCGGCGGACACTAAACGATGCTGCGGTTGATGGAAATTGCGCCGCCACCCTCAAAAGCCGCGCGGACCATACTTACCGCGTCCAATCAAGTCAAGATTGCGTAAAAACCAGTTAGCGCATTGATTTGGCTGGATTTATTTGAAGTTATTCCATGATGGCCGGAGCTGTCATCGCACTGCAGCAGCTTGCCGCATGGCGGTCGATCTTGCGCGGTGGTGTCGCGTCTGTTGGGATGCTTGTCGACGATCCCAATATTCTTCCCGTCGGGAGCCCGCATGCCGCGCCAGGTCGACTACTACTTCTCGTTTCAATCGCCGTGGGCCTATATCGGGCACAAGCCGTTTCGCCAGCTCGTAAGTACCTACGATCTCAAGGTTAATCACAAGCCGGTGGTGCTGGTCGATCTCTTCTCCGAGACCGGCGGTTTGCCGCTGATGAAGCGCCATCCGGTGCGGCAGCGCTACCGGATGGTCGAATTGCAGCGCTGGCGCGACAAGCGCGGCCTGGAATTTCATCTGCAGCCGGCGAACTGGCCGTTCAATGCGAGGCTTGCCGACGGCGTCGTGATCGCGGCGCTCGAGGCCGGCCTCGACCCCGACTCTTTCCTGCAGCGCGGTTTTGCCGCGGTGTGGCAAGACCAGCTCAATCTCGCGGACCCCGCGACAGTGGCAAGACTTGCCGATGAATCCGGGCTTCCCGGCAAAAAGCTGGTGGAGCGTTCGGGGACGGACGAGGTCAGCGCGGCCTATGAGCAGAACCGCCAGGATGCGCTGGCGGCCGACGTGTTCGGCTCGCCGGTCTACGTGCTCGATGGAGAGGTGTTTTGGGGGCAGGATCGGATCGAATTGCTGGCGGACGCGTTGAAGTCGGGCCGAGCGCCCTATCGCTCACAGGTGTAGGATCGCGCATCCCGGTAGCTTCGAGCCGGAGTTCATCATGAGCACATCATCGCCCTCGAAAGTCCTTCCTTCCATTTCGGCGCTGGCGTTGATGATCGGCCTTTGCGGCGCGGCCCCGGCGCTTGCGCAATCGATGCCGGATACCGAGAACGGCCGATATGCGCTGTCGCCGGCCGCCAACTCGGTGCTGCGGCTCGACACCCGAACCGGTGCGCTTTCAACCTGCAACAACCGTTCGAGTGGCGGCTGGGCTTGCTACGCCGTGCCCGACGAGCGCACCGCACTCGATGCGGAAATCGGCCGGCTGCAGGTCGAAAATGAAAAGTTGAAGGCCCAGCTTGCGGAGCGCGAGCCCACGGTCACCGGCAAGAGCGAGGAGCCGCTGCCGAAATCGGACTCGTTGAAAAAGCCGGAGCCGAAGGTCACCGAGGGCGAGCGCAAGATCGAAATCCCGCTGCCAAGCGACCGCGATATGGATCGCGTGATGTCGTTCCTGGAACGCGCGTGGCGTCGCCTGATCGACATGGCCAACCGCATGCAGAGGGACGTCAATGGCAAGATTTGATGTTGGTCGTGCTCCCTCAGCGAGTTGTCCCGGCGAACGCTGGGATCCTTGACCAGCGCTGCTGGTTGATTATGCAAGCTATCAACTCCGACCGCCCGAAATCGAGAGGCCGCGGAGTACGGGTTGCGGCGTGCGCCGGGACGACGGAGGGTTAGTTGATGACTTCGCCCGGATCACTCTCCCGCACAGCGCCGTCCACAATCAGCGCCACCACTGTCGTGTCGTCCCTGCTGACGGTGCAGACGCGAGGCGCGGGCTTCACCGACCTCACTGCCGAAGTCGCGAAATTCATACGGGACGCCCATGCGCGCGAAGGCGGAGTGACGCTGTTTATCCGTCATACGTCGGCTTCGCTGACGATCCAGGAGAACGCCGATCCAACGGTGCTTGAGGATTTAACGACGGTGCTCAAACGGCTTGCCCCGGAGAACGGTGGATGGCGCCACGACACCGAGGGCCCGGACGACATGCCGGCGCATATCAAGACCATGCTGACGGCGACCTCACTGCACGTTCCGGTCTTGAACGGTGAACTCGCGCTTGGAACGTGGCAGGCGATTTATCTGATCGAGCATCGCGCGCGGCCGCATCGGCGCGAGGTCGTGCTGCAATTCATCGGATCAACCTGATCGCGTTGCGAGCCAAAACAAAACCGGCCGCGGATCGCTCCGCGGCCGGCTGATTTGGGCAGCTCTGCCGCCGATCAGGTCTTGCTGATATCGACGTCCTTGGTCTCCGGCAGGAAGAAGAAGCCGACGACCGCGGTGATCGTTGCGAAGACGATCGGATACCAGAGGCCGGCATAGATATCGCCGGTCGATGCCACGATCGCGAACGCGGTCGCGGGCAACAATCCGCCGAACCAGCCGTTGCCGATGTGATAGGGCAGCGACATCGAGGTGTAGCGGATCTTGGTCGGGAACAGTTCGACCAGCATCGCGGCGATCGGCCCGTAGACCATGGTGACGAAGATCACCAGGATGAACAGCAGTCCGATGATCGCCGCGACCTGCGGACGGAAGATATCGAATGGGCTCGACATCTTTACGATGCCGGCGTCACCCGTCTTCGGATAGCCGGCCGCCTGGACCGCCGCCAGCACTGCCGGATTGGAGGTCTTGGCGTCGGCGTACGGCACTTCCTTGCCGTTCACCATCACCTTCACGCCGGAGCCTGCCGGGCCATAGCTCGTCGCGTACTTGACCGACGACTGGGCGAGGAAGGCGCGCGCCGTGTCGCAGGCCGAGGTGAAGACGCGGGTGCCGACCGGGTTGAACAGATCGCCGCAACCGGCGGGATCGGCAACCACTTCGACCTTGGCGGACTCGATGGCCTTTTCCAGCGCCGGGTTGGCGTTGCTGGTGATCATCCGGAAGATCGGGAAGAAGGTCAGCGCCGCGATCAGGCAGCCCGCCAGGATGATCGGCTTGCGGCCGATCTTGTCCGACAGGGCGCCGAACACGATGAAGAAGCCGGTGCCGAACAAGAGCGACCAGGCGATCAGCAAGTTGGCGGTGTAGCCGTCGACCTTCAGGATCGATTGCAGGAAGAACAACGCGTAGAACTGGCCGGTGTACCAGACCACGCCCTGGCCCATGGTGCCGCCGATCAGCGCCAGCAGCACGATCTTGGCGTTGCTCCAGTTGGCGAAGGCCTCGGTCAGCGGAGCCTTCGAACTCTTGCCCTCGTCCTTCATCTTCTGGAACACCGGAGATTCATTCAAGCGCAGCCGGATCCAGACCGAAATGCCGAGCAGAAACACCGATACCAGGAACGGAATGCGCCAGCCCCATTCGGCAAAGTCCTTTTCGCCGATCGCGGTACGGGTGAACAGGATCACCAGCAGCGACAGGAACAGGCCGAGCGTCGCGGTGGTCTGGATGAACGAAGTGTAGTAGCCGCGCTTGCCCTGCGGCGAGTGTTCCGCGACGTAGGTCGCCGCACCGCCATATTCACCGCCGAGCGCGAGGCCCTGTAGCAGGCGCAACGCGATCAGAATGATCGGCGCCGCGATGCCGATGGTAGCGGCGCTCGGCAGCAGGCCGACGATGAAGGTCGACAGACCCATGATCAGGATGGTGACAAGGAAGGTGTACTTGCGGCCGACGATGTCGCCGACGCGGCCGAACACGATGGCGCCGAAGGGGCGGACCAGGAAGCCCGCGGCAAAGGCCAGCAGCGCGAAGATATCGCGGGTCGCCGGCGGATAGTCCGAGAAGAACTGCGCGCCGATAATGCTGGCTAGCGATCCGTAGAGATAGAAATCATACCATTCGAAAACAGTGCCGAGCGAGGAGGCGAGAATGACGAAACGTTCGTCCTTCGTCATCCCTCCCGATCGCGCCGTTGTTGCTGTCATTGTCGACATCTGGGTCGCTCCCCCTGAATTTATTGACGCCAGGCTCGCCCGTCCGCCGAGGTCGGCTGGATTGCGCTGTGGCCTTGCCCATAAGGTAACATCGGCGTGAAACCCGCCCCAATACGACTTTCGGCCCTTTGCACGGCCGGCACCGCCAAGTTGAAACACAGGGCGTACGACGTCATGTCCGCCGGATGCTTATTGCGGCGCACAAGCAGGCGGATTAACTGCTTTGGCATACCGTATTATCGGGCGCTTGCGCGCCGCCGCTGCTCGGGGGACAAAGGGGCGACGGCTCCGCCTAGACCCGCACGCGAGAAATAGATGACTGCTGACGCCCAGACCCATCTCGTCATTGCCGATGACCATCCGCTGTTTCGCGATGCGTTGCGGCAGGCGGTCGCGAGCGTCGTGAGCTCGGCCACGATCAGCGAGGCCGGATCATTCGACGATCTCACCAAGCTGCTCGAGCAGGACTCCGACGTCGACCTGGTCCTGCTCGATCTGACGATGCCGGGAATCTCAGGCTTCTCCGGCCTGATTTACCTGCGTGCGCAATATCCGGCGATCCCGGTGGTGATCGTGTCCGCCAGCGATGATGCCGGCACGATCCGCCGTTCGCTCGATTTCGGCGCCTCCGGCTTCATCCCGAAACGCTTCGGGGTCGAGACGCTGCGCGATGCGATCCAGAAAGTGATGGACGGTGACGTCTGGGTTCCGCCGGACACCGACCTCTCATCGGCCAACGACCCCGACATGACGCGCCTGCGCGACCGCCTGGTGACGCTGACGCCACAGCAGGTAAGGGTGCTGATGATGCTGTCGGAGGGGCTGCTCAACAAGCAGATCGCCTACGAACTCGGTGTGTCGGAAGCGACCATCAAGGCCCATGTCTCGGCGATCCTGCAGAAGCTTGGCGTCGAAAGCCGCACGCAAGCCGTGATCGCCGCCGCCAAGATCGCCGGCGGCCAATGGCGCCAGGGCACGCCACAGGCGTGATGGCCCGGAAGAATTGTTAGATGGGGGTACACTCAGGGAAGGCGCTGCTGTTCGACATTGACGGCACACTGGCCGATACTGATCCGCTTCATCTGGCGGCGTTCAATCAAGTGCTCGGTCCGCGTGGTCACGTCTTCGATCACGCACGCTTCTCGAAAGAGCTTCAGGGCTTTTCCAACCTCTCGATCAGCGAGCGATTTCTGGCGGACGAAACGCCTGAGCGCCGGGCGGCGATCATGGGAGAGAAGGAAGCTGCGTTCCGTAAGCTGGTTGCCGGGCAAATTCAGCCGGTGGCCGGCCTGATGTCGCTGCTTGCCCTCGCGGACCGCGCCGATATCCCGATGGTCGCCGTCACGAACGCGCCTCGCCTGAATGCGGAAATGCTGCTTTCCGGGCTTGGGATCATGCATCGGTTCGAAGCCATCGTGATCGGCGATGAGCTGCCGCACGGCAAGCCGCACCCGATGCCTTATCTGGAAGGCCTGCGCGCGGTCAGCGCGGTGGCGAATATGTCGCTTGCATTCGAAGACTCTCGCTCCGGCGTTCAGTCCGCCTCGGCGGCAGGTATTGCGACGATCGGGATAAGGACAAGCCTTGGCCATGCCGATATGGTCGCGGCCGGCGCTTTCACGACGGCCAGCGCCTTTGACGATCCGGAACTGATCAGACACGTCGGGACGGCCATGAATTGGTGACGTGCAACGCGGTGTCTACTCCGCCGCCGCCACCATCTGCTGGGTCCGCCACTGGCCTATCAGGGCCCGTAGCGACGCTGGCTTGACCGGCTTGTTGAGCACCGCGATGTTTTCTTCGCGCGCCGCGGTGCGGACATGCGGGCTGCGGTCGGCGGTGATCAGGATCGCGGGAATGTTGTCGCCGAAGCGGCGGCGGATGTCGCGGATCGCGGCGACGCCGTTGCCGCGGTCGAGATGATAATCAACCAGCAGCCCGGTGACACGATCGCCCGCGGCTTCAATCGCACTGATCGCCGTTTCCGGATCCCCCACCGCGATCACCTCGGCGTCCCATGCGGTCAGAAGCGTCTTCATGCCGTCGAGGATGGCCGAATCGTTCTCGATGCACACGATCAGCGCGCCGCTCATTGGCGTCCTGGACAGCGGGGTTGCGCTGGTGACGGCCCCGGTGTGATTGATCGCTTTCGCGATCGGCAGCATCACCGAGAAAACCGAGCCGCCGCCGGCATTGGCATCGATCGCGATGCCATGGTTGAGCACGCGCGCCAGCCGCTCGACAATCGACAGGCCAAGGCCCAGGCCGCGTGCAATCCGCGCGCCCTGCTCGAGGCGGTGGAATTCCTTGAAGATCTCGCCGCGTTTTTGCACGGGGATGCCGACGCCGGTGTCATAGACGCAGATCCGCAGCGACTGGCCGTGGCGGCGGCAGCCGACCAGCACGCGCCCGCGCGGAGTGTATTTGACGGCGTTGGAGACGAAGTTCTGTAGCAGTCGCCGCAGCAGCGAGCGGTCGGATTCCACCGGAAGCGAGCATGGCACGAAGGTCAGTTGCAGCCCCTTGGCGCGGGCAATCGGCGCGAACTCGATCTCCAGCGAACGCATCAGATCGCCGATCCTGAACCGCGTGATCGACGGCGTCATGGCGCCGGCATCGAGCCGCGAAATATCCAGCAGCGCACCGAGAATTTCCTCGATCGCCTCCAGCGAGTCGTCGATGTTCTCGACCAGGCGCGAATCCTCGCCGCCGTTCTGGCGCTCGACGAGGCTCGTTACATAGAGTCTGGCCGCGTTCAGCGGCTGCAGGATGTCGTGGCTGGCGGCGGCCAGAAACCGGGTCTTCGATATGCTGGCGTCCTCGGCGGTGCTCTTGGCGTGTGCCAGTTCGGAATTCAGCCGGGTGAGTTCCTCGGTGCGGTCGCGCACGCGTTTTTCCAGCGTCGCGTTGGCGCGCTCCAGCGCTTCCGCCGCCTCGAAGCTCGGCGTGACGTCGGAGAAGGTGACGACAAATCCGCCGCCCGGCATCCGGTTGGAGCGGACTTCGATCACCATATGACGATCGGGCAGGCGTTCCAGATACGGCTTGCCCTCGGTGGTGTAGGCGAAGAGCCGCCGTTTCAGCAGCGTATTGCTGTCGCCGGCGCCGGGCGAGACGGCGCCCATGAATTCCAGGATTTCCGGCAGGGGAATCCCGAGTTGCGCGAGATGCGGCGGCAGCCCGAGAATCTCACCGAATTGCCGGTTGGAGCAGATCAGCTGCAGATCGGCGTCGAACACGGCGATGCCCTGCCGCACATGGTTCAGCGCGGTCTGCAGGATTTCGCGGTTGAAATGCAGCGCGGCGTGGGAATCGTCGAGCAGTTTGAGCGCGGCTTTCGCCGAGACGGTACGCTTGCGCAACAGCAGCGACATCACGAGGCGCGACGATGCCGCTCCGATCGAGGACGCGATCAGGCGCTCGGCATGCTGCAACAATTCGAAATCGGCCGGAGCCGACGGTTCGAGCGTGCCGCGATGCTCGGCTGCGAAAGCCTCGAAGGCGTTGCGGGCGCGCTCGGGACCGAGATATTGCGCCACCGTGGTCTGGATATCCTGAACCGTGACGGTGGTCCGCCAGCGCCGGAAGGTCGGCGCGATCGGGGTGAAGGTGTTGGGCACGAACAGGTCGGCCTGCAGGCGCTCGATCGACGACGGAGCGCGCGCGAGCGACATGAAGACGTAAGTCAGGATGTTGAGCGACAGGCTCCACAGCACGCCGTGCAGCAAGGGCGGCAGATCGGCCCCGAACAGCGCTTGCGGCCGCAGTGCCTCGATGCCGAACGGGCCATGCTGCAGCAGCAGCAGGCCGGCTGTGTTGTTTTCAAGGAAGCTCGGCAGGAACAGCGTGTAGATCCACACGGCGACGCCGACCAGCATGCCGGCGATGGCGCCGCGCGCGGTCGCCTGCCGCCAGAACAATCCGCCGAAGAACGCCGGCGCAAGCTGGGCGATCGCCGCGAACGACAGCAGGCCGATCGCCGCCAGCTGGGTGTTGCCGAGCGCGCGGTAGTAGAAATACGCCATCACCATGATGGCGAAGATTGCAAAGCGGCGCACCCGGAGCAGGAAGTCGCCAAAGTCCTGTTGCGCGGCGCGGGTTTCCCGGCTCCGCTGCAGCACCAGCGGCACGATGATGTCGTTGGAAACCATGATCGACAGCGCGACGCACTCCACGATCACCATCGCGGTTCCCGCCGATATGCCGCCGATGAAGATGATTACACTGAGCAGGTTGGCGTTCGCCTCGATCGGCAGCGCCAGCACGAACATGTCGGCATCGACGGCGCCGAACGGAAAGGTCACAAGCCCCGCGATCGCGATCGGAATCACGAAAAGGTTGATCGCGACCAGATAAAGCGGAAACAGCCAGCGCGCCCGCTGGACCTCGGCAGTGCTGGAATTCTCCACCACGCTGACATGAAACTGCCGCGGCAGCAGCATGATCGCGCAGAACGACAACAGCGTCATGGTAAGGAAATTGCCGATCGAGGGTACATATTCGATCGCGCGCACCGCTTCCGGGGTTTTCATCGCGCGCTCGATCAGTTCGTGCGGGCTGAACATCCAGAAGGTGACGAAGGCGCCGGCGGCAATGAAGGCCACCAGCTTGACGATGGATTCGGTGGCGACCGCCAGCATCAACCCGTGCTGATGCTCGGTGGCGTCGGTCTGGCGGGTGCCGAACAGCACCGCGAACACCGCCATCGCCAGCGTCACCACGAGCGCGATGTCACCGATGATCGGGATCGAGGAAAAGATCTTGTCATCGCCCAGGATCGTCTCGAGCGAGGAGGCCATCGCCTTGAGCTGCAGTGCGATATAGGGGACCGATCCGACGATCGCGATCATCGCCACCGTGGCGGCAACCGCCTGGCTCTTGCCGTAGCGTGCGCCGATGAAGTCGGCGATCGAGGTGATGTTCTGCGATTTGGCCAGCGCGATGACGCGGCGGAGGATCGGGGTGCAAAACCCGATCATCAGGATCGGGCCGACATAGATCGCGAGGAAATCGACGCTGGTGCGGGTGGCGAATCCGACCGAGCCGAAGAAGGTCCAGGAGGTGCAATAGATCGCCAGCGACAGCGGATAGATCAGCATGCCGGCGCGGCCGCGCTGGCCCGGCGACAGCCGGTCGCCACGGCTGGCGACGAAGAACAACAGCCCGATATAGGCGAATGCGGCGGCGATCACGCCCCAGTCCTGCAGCATCGCTGCTTCTCTCCCTCCTCGGCCTTGAGGGTCGGCCGGTACGCGGGAGTATAGCTGGATCGGCCTCGCGGCGCATCGTGCGCCGCGGCCCATTGTCCGGGTTCTCTGCGAGCAGAGAAGTTAAGGTTATTCCGCCGCCAGCGCTTTCCGGTTCAGCGGCAGGCCGAGCCGTTCCCAGACCTGTAGCAGCGCTTCGGCCAAGGCGTCGATCAGGCCGTCGTCGTGATAGGGCGAGGGCGTGATCCGCAGCCGCTCGGTGCCTTTGGCGACCGTCGGATAGTTGATCGGCTGGATATAGATGCCGTGCTCCTCGAGCAGCATGTCGCACGCCCGCTTGCACTTTTCGGGATCGCCGACGAACAGCGGCACGATATGGGTTTCGCTCGACATCACAGGCAGGCCGGCGGCGGTCAGGATCGCCTTGACGCGAGCGGCGCGGTCCTGGTGGCGCTCGCGCTCCCAATTCGAGGTTTTCAGGTGACGGATCGCGGCTGTGGCCGCCGAGCAGATCGCCGGCGGCAAAGCGGTCGTAAAGATGAAGCCCGGCGCATAGGAGCGCACGGCATCGATAACCTCGGCCTTCGCGGCGATGTAGCCACCGAGGCAGCCGAACGCCTTGGCCAGCGTGCCCTCGAGGACGTCGATGCGATGCATGACGCCGTCACGCTCGGCGATGCCGCCGCCGCGCGGGCCGTACATGCCGACCGCATGGACTTCATCGACATAAGTCATCGCGCCATAGCGCTCGGCGAGATCGCAAATCCCGGCCAGCGGCGCGATGTCGCCGTCCATGGAATAGAGGCTTTCACAGGCGATCAGCTTGGGCCGGTCGGGACCCGCCGCGATCAACAGTTCCTCCAGATGCGCAACGTCGTTGTGGCGGAAGATTTGCCGCTCGCAGCCGGCCTGGCGAACGCCTTCGATCATCGAATTGTGGTTGAGCGCATCCGACAGGATCAGGCAGTTCGGGATCAGCTTTGCGAGCGTCGAGATGCCGGTCTGGTTCGAGACATAGCCCGAGGTGAACAGCAGCGAGGATTCCTTGCCATGCAGATCGGCGAGTTCCTGCTCGAGCTGTACCAGCGGATGATGGGTTCCGGCGATATTGCGGGTGCCGCCGGCGCCGGTACCGACGCGCGTCGCCGTCTCGACCATCGCGCCGACCACCTTTGGATGCTGGCCCATGCCGAGATAGTCGTTGGAGCACCAGATCACGACATCGCGCTTGCCTTTCGGCGAATGCCAGGCAGCGTGCGGGAACCGGCCCGCGATCCGCTCGAGATCGGCAAAGACCCGATAGCGCCGCTCGTTATGCAGGCGATCGAGGGCGGCACTGAAGAACTTGCTGTAATCCATCATGAAACCTGAGGCTTGGCCTGGAGCGGCCTGGAGATTTTAGGGCGTTTCCAGGTTTGATGTCGAGCCGAAAAGGCCTCCGGAGAGGTCACATCGGCGCGCGCAGCATAGCTCGCGAAGGGGGCCGGCATTTGATCCTGATCAACCGGCCGAGCGGCCGCTCAGGTCGTCCTGAAGCGCAGCACGCCGTCGACCTTCTCGGCAGTGAGGCGGCCTTCGACCAGCATGTAATTGACGTGGGCGACCAGTTCGCCGGCGGCAAAACCCAGCTGGTGTTCGTCCAGGACGTGCTTGTGGAACACCACGGGCACCAGTTCCTTCGAGGTCTTTGACACTTCCAGGCACGCCTCCGCGATCAGGCGGCAACGGTCCTCGTGGTGATCGGCCAATTGCTTGATGCGGGTCTTCAGGCCGTAGAACGGCACGCCGTGGCCCGGCAGAACGATGACGTCATAGGGCAGCGTGGTGGTGAGGCTCGCCAGTGAGGCCAGATATTCGCCGAGCGAATTCTGGTCGGGCTCGACCGCCCAGACGCTGACATTGGGCGAAATCTTGCTCAGGACCTGATCGGCCGAGAGGAACAACTTGTCGGCCGCGCAATACAGCATCACCTGATCGAGCGCATGGCCGCCGCCGGTGATGACCTTGAAGCGCCGCGTGCCGATCGAAATCTCGTCGCCATGCGAAATGCGGGCGTAGGACGGTGGCAGCACCGAAACCTGCTTCAGGTAGTCCTGGCCGCGGCCGAGCAATTTGTCGGTCAGGCTCTCGTCCATGCCGTGGCGGCGGAAGAACAGCCGCTGTGCGTTCCGCCGCTCCTCGGTCCCGCGGTTCTGGTGATAGACCGATTGCAGGTATTCGACCTGCGACATCTGCAGCGGACAGTCGAAACGCTCGACGATCCATCCGGCGAGCCCGACGTGATCCGGATGCGAATGGGTCACGATCAGACGGGTGACGTTGACCCCTTTGAGCGGGCCCTCGAACAGCGCGGTCCAGGCCGCGATCGATTCTTCGTCGCCGAAACCGGAATCCACCATCGCCCAGCCGTCGCCGTCGGCGATCAGGTAGATGTTCACGTGGTTGAGGCGGAACGGCAGTTTCAGCCGTACCCACAACACCCCGGGCATCACCTCGACGACCTGGTCCGGTCCGGGGTGGTTTTCCCAGGGGTATTTCAAAGCCTCAGCCGAGGAGTGCACGCTATCGGTTCGCAAATTCATGTTACCGGCTTAGCGGGACATGCGGCGCGGCGCCAGCCGAAAAACAAATGGCCGCAGGGATAAAAGGCATGGCTCTTCGAGCCGTCATTCCGGGCACGATGTTTCGCATCGCCCCGGAATGACAGGGTCTGGAGCTACGCCGCCCGGATATTCGACAGGAATGCGTCGATTTCGGCGCGCAGCACGTCGGCCTCACGGCGCAGCGCGTCCGAGGCGCCGAGCACTTCGGTGGCGGCGGCGCCGGCCTCCGTCGAGGCGCTGCTGACGCCAATGATGTTGCTGGAGACCTCGCTGGTGCCGCCGGCGGCATGCTGAATGTTGCGGGCGATCTCGCGTGTCGCCGCGCCCTGTTCTTCGACCGCCGCCGCGATCGCGGTGGCGACGTCGTTGATCTCGCCGATCGTGCTCGAGATATTGCGGATCGCCGACACCGCCGAGGTCGTCACCTCCTGCATGCTGACGATCTGCTGGCGGATCTCGTCGGTCGCTTTCGCGGTCTGGTTGGCGAGACTTTTCACCTCGGAGGCGACCACGGCAAATCCGCGGCCGGCCTCGCCGGCGCGCGCCGCTTCGATGGTCGCATTGAGCGCAAGCAGGTTGGTTTGCGAGGCGATGGTCTGGATCAGGTCGACCACGACGCTGATCCGGGCCGCGTTGTCGGCGAGCCCCTGCATCGTGGCGTCGGTTGCGCCGGCTTCATCCACCGCCTTGCGGGCGATTTCGGCCGAGGTGACCACCTGACGGCCGATCTCTGAAATCGACGAAGACAGTTCCTCCGTACCCGACGACACCGTCTGCACGTTCACCGAGGTTTCCTCCGCGGCGGACGCCACCGCGCTCACCAGCGCGCTGGACTGGTCGGCGGTCGCCGACATGCTTTGCGCGGTCGTCTGCATCGAGTTCGCCGCGCTCTGCAGGCTGTCGAGCGCGCTCCTGACGGTGGATTCGAATTCGACGATGCGGGCTTCCATGCGCGAGGCGCGTTCGGTCTTGGCGATGCGGTCCTTGTCCTGTTCGGCGGACAGCGCGCGGCCCTCGATCATGCTCTCGCGGAACACCTGCAGCGCGTTCGCCATCGCCGCGATCTCGTCGTCCTGGTGGCTCTGGTAGATCGGCGATACCAGGTCGCCGTCGGACAGAAGCTGCATCGAACTCTGCAGGCTGCGGAGCCGCCGCAGGATGCTGCGGCCGACATAGAGCCAGACGAACAGGATCGATCCGATCAGCGTCGCGACGCCGAGCCCCAGCATCACCATGGTGGCGAACGAAATCTCCTGCCGCGCCCGCCAGGCGGAAGCGTCGGTCGCCTTCTGCACGCCGTCGACCAGTTGCTGCACGCTGATGCCAAGGCCGATATTGAGCTTGCGGGTTTCTTCCAGAATGGTCTGGCCGTAGTCGTCCGCGTCGAGCTCCTTCTGGCGGATCTTGAAGATGCGCTCCTTGCCCTGGCCGAGCGCCTGCAGCTTGGACGCCGCGTCCAAAAGGGCCTTGGTGCCGGCATTTTTGGGCAGCAGATCGAAGTTTGATTTGACCCGCTCCAGCGTCTCCTTGAACTCCTTCTCGATCGCTTCGAGCGTATCGCTGTTGGTTGCCGACAGCGCCGCCGCCATGTTGGATGCCATCAGATTGCTGCTGGCGATGACGTTGCCGAGCTGTTCGACGGTGCGTGCCGCCCGCGTGGCGTCGTCGGACGAGGGATCGGCGGAGCTCAGGATAGCGTTGAGCTGGCCTTGCGCGTCCATCATCGCCGGAGCGGAAGCCGCAACGAACGCCGCCTGCGCCTTGCCCAGCGTGTCATATTGCTTCTCGTGCAGCGCGGCGGTCTCCAGCCGTTCGCGCGCCGCAGAGCCGAGGCTCTGGATCATCTCGTCGATGTTCTTGACGGTCTCGGTCAGCGCCGCGACCACTGTCTTGTCGGCGCCCAGCTCGATGATCTCGCCGAGCTTCTGCAGCGCGATGGCCTGCGTCTCCTTCATCTTCCTGGAGCGTTCGCTCAACGATTCTTCGCTGCGCGAGGCGAGCAGCGCCGGTCCCTGGCTCGCCAGGCTCGCGCTTTGTGCCGACAATTGCAGGCTGGCGGCGAGACGCGGAATGTCCCTTCCGCTCAGATCGACCATGGTATTGCCGAGTTGCCCCAGGACGATCGCGGCACCGGCGCTGATCACGATCGCCATGCCGGCGATCACCCCGAAGGCGGCAAACAGATTGCCCCTGACGCCCCATTTTGGAAAGCGGATGCCCTTAAGCTTAAATTTACCGATGCGAAATCGTATTGCCATATGCTTGCCCCGCACTACCCTTGGATGTTCCCTCGCGCGGCAGTATCGTGGTACCAGGTTAATAAAGTTGGGAATGCGCGCCGGATTTGCGCAATTTTCCGGGCACGAACGCTGCTCTGACGCTTTGTTCCGCGCGTCGGAATTTACCCGCTTGGATTGCAGGGGGCGTCCTCCGCCGCGTCACCCGTCAAAATTAACAAGGCGCAAAATAAAAAAGGCCGGCGCGATGCCGGCCTTTTCCATTCGCGGGAAAACGATTCTGATCAGTAGCGCGCGGCGACCGGGGCGCCGAAGTTGAAGCGATAGTTGATGCCGGCCTTCACAGTATGCTCGTCATTTTGGAAGCTGCCGAACGGCACCAGCGGGGCCGGGGCCAGAAAGCGGGCGTCGCCGAAATTGTAATATTGATACTCGGCCTTGGCCGACCAGTTCGGCGCGAACATGTATTCCACGCCGGCGCCGATGGTGTAGCCGTCGCTGTGGTTGCGATCGAGCGCGAAGCCAACGGGTACGCCGCCGAAGGTCAGCGTCTCATTATTGTCGGAGAAGGCGTAGCCGCCCTTCACGTAAAGAAGGCCGGGACCCCAGGTCCAGCCGACGCGGCCGGTGATCGAGCCAATCCCGCGCTGATCGTTGTTGTAGAAGAAGCCGCCCGGGAATACCGCGTTAACGTTGTTGCTGCCGAGCCAGGAGTACTGGCCTTCGACACCGACGACCCAGTTCGGCGCGAACTGCCAGTCGGCGCCGGCCTGCACGCCGCCCATCAGGCGGGAGTTGTGGTCGTTCAGCACGAGGCCGTTGAAGCTGTTGCTGCCGGAGAACGCGCCGCCGATATGGCCGCCGACATAGAAGCCGGTCCAGTTGTAGATCGGCGCGGCATAGGCGGGCGGCGGGTTGTAGTAGGGGCGGGCGCCGAGATCGGCGGCAAGCGCGGGCGCGCCGATGGCAGCGAGGGCCACGGTTGCGAGCAGGAACTTCTTCATTGGTCTGGTCTCCGACAATCCATTTGGAGACACCGCGTGCCGGCGCCATCCATTGCGGCAGTTAGCAGCATTTGAATAAAATGCTGTCACTCCAGCGCTACAGCGATGGATAACCCAACCTATTGGCAGACAAACGTTTTCTGTGCTTAACGAAGTCCTAATGAAGGGTGAAGGAAGGCTTAATCTTGGGCCCTGCGCACCGGGCGCGGAAACCTTCCCTTAACCAGGAAAGATTCGCTTAACCAAGTCGGCGGCGCACATCCTCGCGCATCTGTTCGCGGAAGGCCTGCCGGCGTGCGGGACGGTCTTTCGGGTCGACGTCGTGGCGGTCGAACACATTGAACATATCGAGGATCGGATAGCGGTCGCTGGCCATCGCCAGGATACGAAACAGTTCACGGGCCGGGTTGGTGGGGCCGGTGACTTCCCATTTGCGTATGGTGGTGGCGCCATCGGCCGGCGGCAATCCGCACAGCTTCGCCATGTCGGCCGCCGTAAGCGGCCTGCCGATCGCCTCAGCCAAATCCTCGCGCAGTTTTTTCAGTTCTGGACCGGTCACTGGTTCTTCGTTTCCGAGGTGACATGTGGGAACAACGTCACATGCCCTGCCCGGGGGGCGGGTTATACGACGCGCATCCGTCCATGTATCAGAAGAATCCGACCCGGGAGCCGGGGATCGCGACCGCCGTTGCCGGCCAGCCGCGCGCCGTCATCGCAATGACGGCCCTTTGACGCCGGCGATGTTCACGAAGTCAGTTGGTCGTCACATCAGCCTGCGACAATTTGTCGTGCTGCCGTAAACAGTGCGCGCGATCGCACCGATCCCCTTGATTTTGTGGCTTGCGCGCCCTCGCGTCACGGAATCCCGCGATGCACCGTCTGGTTTTAATTGCGATCTGAGTTGCGTCGCGGGTGTCGGGCTTCTATGCCACTTAACGGGAATAGAGCGCGCCGCCAATTTTGGATGAGTGCTCGGTTGGGCAGAGTACGGTTGGTGGGCATATTCGTTGCGCATGCGCTCTTTCTTTCCGCCGGTGGCCGGTCGTCAGGATCGCGGCCGTCCCGATCCCTTGTCGCCTGCACCGGCGTCCCCCGCCATGAGGTTTGATTTAAACCCGGAAGGGTGGATCTGGTGGCCCGAACGGGAAGACCTCTCACTCGAATTCATGAGGTTGCTGGCCGCGGCGCAGGAAGGCGGCTCCACGGTTTCCGAATGCTGGTTGACCGCGAGCCGGATCGATCTCGCTGACGACGATTCCTGGTATGGAGAATGGGCGAAGACCGCCGATCTCAACAATGTGCGCGCCAACGCCGCAATTGCTGAAGGTAATCCGGCCACGGCGAGGAGCAACTGGCTTCGTGCCGTCAATTACTATCTGGCGGCCGCGCATCCTCTCGATCTTTCGCCGGACAAGCAGCAGGCCGCGATATCAGCGATGCGCCAATGCGCGGCGAACTACCTGCGCTACTGCAAACCTCGCGGCGAGGTCGTCTCGATTCCCTGGCTCGATGGATTTCCGCTGCAAGGCTACTTCCTGCCTGCGCGCGAAACAGGAAATCCTGCGCCGGTCGTCATTTGCATTGGCGAGCCCGGTCACCGGAAGGAAGAATTCCTGGCCAAGCTGTCAGGTCACGCCTTCGAGCGTGGAATTTCGCTGCTCGCGGTCGACGTCCTGGGCGACGGGACCGGCGAGCAATTTGAGAACGTGGCCAAGCGCCACAGGCTCGAACAGGCGATCGCATCCGTCATGGACTATGTCCTCGGCAGGGACGATGTCGACGAGGGTCGCGTCGCGATCCTTGCCGATGGCTGGAGTTCTTCCTTTGTCGCGCGGGGGATCGCATTGGATCCGCGGTTCGCGGCGGCAGTCTGTGACGGCGGCATCTGGGATTTACATCAACAGGCCTTCCTGAAGCGGCGCATAGGGCCGCTCGGCATGGAGGGCTGGTCTCCCGAGACCAGCCGCGTCCTGCGCAATATCAGTTGTCCCTTGTTGATTACGGCCGGTGAGCGCGGCTGGCTCAAGACGGATCGGGTCGCCGAACTGACCAGTCAGCTCGGGGGCGGCAATTGCGACATCACGCTGAAGGTATTCGAGACGGCGGAGACCGCGGCTACGCAGGGTCATATCGACAATCCGACCCTCGCCAATGAGTTCATTTTCGACTGGATCGCATCCCGCGTCGGAGTCGAGTGCTGAAGGCGGGTGCGTCGGCCGTGCGAGTTCAGCCGCCGGACGCGATCACGCTCTAGAAATCCACTGCAGCCTTCAGACAGGCCTTCTCCTGAGCGCCGCAAGCCCGGCGGCGAGATTCTCGATCTCGCGAGGTCCAAACTCCGCGAAAATGAATTCGCTGAGGGCTTCCTGCGGTGAGGCCAGGCTCGCCAGGCAAATTTATTGCCGGAAACTCCGTAAAAGCGCAGAGGCCAAGTTGCCGAAAAGACACAGCGGTTCCCCAATCATTAGCTGAGTGAATAAACTAATTTGCTTATCGAACAGGCACTGGCATAACTTTCTCGTGACGGAGGGGGGCTCCTCAAACCGTCTTGCTCAGGTGGTTCGCGAAGTCCCACCAGCCAGAAGATGCGTTGATCTTCAGCGTTTTTTCGATGGCGATCTAATCCGCTTTGCATGGGGTTTGTGCAAGGCACTCACTTGGAGGTTAACATGAAGTTGGTTAAGAGCCTTATGCTCGGCTCGGCGGCGGGTTTGATCGCCATGAGCGGGGCGCAGGCAGCTGATCTTCCCGTCAAGGCCAAGGCGGTCGAGTACGTGAAGGTTTGCTCGCTGTATGGTGCCGGTTTCTTCTACATTCCGGGCACCGACACCTGCATCAAGCTGGGTGGTTATCTGCGCGTTGACACCACGTTCAACGGCAACATCTACGATGGCCCGGCGTGGTCGGGCGATATCGCCCAGGGCAATCGCTATCGCGATTACTTCGCTGCCCGTTCCCGTATGGCGCTGACGATTGATACCCGCACCGCCACCGAATACGGCGTGGTCCGCACCTTCGGTCAGGGCGACTTCCAGTTCTCGACGGTGGGCGGCAACACCTACAATCCGACTTCGATCAACTCAACGTCTCCGGTTGGCGGCGTGCAGCTCCTTGACACCCCCGGCAACGGCTATGTCGCGGTCGAGTACGTGTTCCTCCAATTCGCCGGCTTCACCTTCGGTAAGTCCTCTTCGGCTTACGCGACGCCGTGGAACGGTTTTCCGGGCAACAACACGTCCTACCTGATGGGCGGTCATGACACCGTCACCGGCGTGAACAACATCCAGTACACCGCGCAGTTCGGCAACGGCGTGTCCGGCACCATCGGCCTCGATGATCCGACCGTGTTCAATCGTACGGTTGTTGGCAATCTCACCCTCGGTCTGACGCCGACCGGCGGTATCGCCAACGCTTACGCCGGCACGCATACTCCCGACGTCGTCGGCAACATCCGCGTCGACCAGGCCTGGGGTCTGTTCCAGATTTCGGGTGCGTTGCACGAAGTCTCCGGCTCCTACAACACCCTGAACACGGTTGCCGCTCCTCCCGGCGGTACCGGTCTTGCAGGTGCATCTCCGACCGGTGCGTCGGAAATCTCCGGTCACCCCGATTCCAAGTGGGGCGGCTCGGTGATGGCTGCGTTGCAGATCAAGAACATCCCGACCGGTCCCGGCGACGACATCAAGATCGACGTGAGCTGGGCGAAGGGTGACACCAAGAACGTGATCTCCACCGCTTCGACCTCGCCGAGCTTCACGATGTTCGGTGGCGGCAGCAACGGCGCTTATCAGAGCATCGGCTTCGGGGCGACCACGGATGCTGTCTGGCTTCCGGCGGCCGCTGGCGGCGATGGCAGCCTCCATTTGACCCAAGCGTTCGGTGTCCGCGGTGCGTTCAACCACAACTGGGATCCGTACTGGTCGTCGAGCCTGTTCGGCAGCTATTCGGCGGTTCGTTACGACGGCACGGCGAAGGCCAACATGTGCACTGCCTATACGGGAGCCCGAGTTGGCAATCCGAGCGCAGACTACAGCTGCAACCCGGACTTCAACGTCTCGCAGCTCGGCCTGGTCACCCGCTGGACTCCTGTCAAGAACCTGGCGTTCTCGGCCGAAGTCCAGTGGTTCCACCTCGACCAGAAGTTCACTGGTTCTGGTACCCTGAGCCCGACGGCTCCGAAGCCGACTGCGGTCTACCAGTTCAAGGACCAGGACGCCGTTTCGTTGAACGTCCGCGTTCAGCGTAACTTCTGATCCCGATCGTCTGAGACTCACATAAGGAAACCCCCGGCAGGAAACTGCCGGGGGTTTTCGTTTGTGGCGCGCGATGATTGTTCTTCACGACAATACGCATCTCGTGTCGATGCCCAACGGAGGCCCCGCATTGCAGCATGGGAGACTGTCGAAAAAACATGATTTACTCAGGTAATTTTCTAAGCTATGAAATCATCATGTCGGCCTAGCGTGACCGGCCTGTTAAGTCTCGCAAGAGACGGAACCAACTTAATGCTAAACCTCCGAAACCTCCGGCAATGCCCTGCCGGGGGTTTTTCGGTTTTGCAGAGTATGCGTGCGCTGGTCGAATGGCGTCCGCTCAGTCGCATCGCGCCTTGATCGCGATTTGACAGCCGGCTCCTTTTTATTTAAATTATTTAATTATATTTTATATTTTTTAAAAATTTAATAAAAATTTATTTTTCATTTCAATATAATTATATATATATATAAATTTTTTAATTTTATTTATTTAAATATTTTTATATAATTTTTTATATTTTTTTTTATTACTTAATTATTTTTTATAAAAAATTTAAATAATATTTATTTAAATATATAAAAATAATTTTATAAATTTTTAATTTATTTTTCGTGCATGGCCGAATGGCAGCCGCTCAGTCGCATCGCGCCTTGATCGCAATTCGACAGCCGGGCTCGGCGCCCGATCCCGCGCGGGGCTGTTGTGACGCCACGGACGGCCCTGGATGCTTAATGGTGCTCGCCCGGCGCGATCCTGACCGCACCGACTCTGGCGGAAAGCGTGCGCGCGACGCGAAAGCCAACGGTCTCCCAGCGGCTTTCGGGGGAGTTGAAGCTCCGGTTGGCCGAGCGGAGCCCTCGAAAATCGTTGTTAAAGGCACCGCCGCGGTTCACGCGGAACACACAGCTACCTCCTTGGGGCTGCGTTATATCCACGGTCCAGGCCGATCCGTCCGTTGGCGCCCCATCGTAGTTGTTGTTGTTGCAATCCTCGACCCACTCCCAAACGTTGCCGTGCATGTCGAAGAGGCCAAACGCGTTCGGCGCAAATGAGCCGACCGGGGCGAGTTTCCGGTCCCAATCGCTGCCGCAAACCCAGCAATTGGCGTTGCCCTTTCCGATCCCGTCGCCCCATGAATACGCCGTCTGCGTTCCGGCGCGTGCGGCATATTCCCATTCCGCCTCGGAGGGCAAACGGTAGGTCTTCCCGGTCAGCTTGGACAGCCAGGCCACATACTCTTTGGCGTCGTTCCAGCTCAAGCTGACCGCCGGCTGCTTCCGACCAGCCCACAATGCTCCACCAGCAAAAAAACTGCAGCCGCCATGCGCCACGCAGGCTTCCCAATCCTCGTAAGTGACCTCGAACTTGCCGACAGCGAACGGCTGGCTGATGGCAACGTCGTGCTGTGGCCTCTCGCCCTCGTTTGCCGGTGACCCCATCGTAAAGCTACCCGCCGGCACGACGACCATCTCGGGACACGTCGCGCATTCCTTGAACGTGTCGCCGGACTTCAACGCCTGCTCGGCTTGTGCTGTCAGCGGGGATTCCGAGAGCGCCCAGAACATCGGCAGCAAACGCATCTTTCCGTATATCAAATATCCGGCCATCAAGAGCGCCGGCAGCCCGGCAATGACGGCAAACGCCAGCACGCCAACGAGCGTTCGCCCTCTCACTCTCCGCCGCTGCGCCGCCTTGCGGCTCAGCACAATGAATTCCCGGACGGCTTGCGGAATATCCTTGGCGCGACTCGAGAGCCAGCCTTGCGCCTGCGCAAGCGCCAGCCCCATCAACAGTGCGTCGTTCTTCGACCTGCCCTCTGTCGCTTCCCAAGAACGGTATGCAGCTTCGAGACCTGTTTTCCAGGCCAGAAACTCGCGCTCTGCAGTAATCCAGCCACGCAGCCTGCCCCAGCGCCGGAAGATCGTCTCTTGCGCCACCTCCGCATAGGTCTCCCCGCCCTTGGATGTTGCCGTGACAAGAAGGCGATACGGATCATAGGCGAGCTCGCTTACCAGCCGCCATTCGTCATCGGAGAACTCGGTGCGCAGCGCGCGCCTCCGCGTCGGCTCCTCGCTCTCACGCACCATGGCGAGCTTCAGGGTGAAGATGCGACGAAGTTCTTCCTGAAATTTCGGGTGGGCGGCAAGGAAGGCATCAGCGCGGTCGACCAGCACGCCACCAAGCTCGAAAGATTGAGCGGGAAGGCGGAGCACGCCATCATCGCGCTTCACCATATCGGTCCACATGTCGTCGAGCGTATAGGACAGCAGAGGCAAGGCGCCCACGTCCTTGACCGAATCCTCAGCGGTGCGCCGAGTAATGATGTCCAAGAGTCCGGCGGTCTCGAACCGTGCCGAAAGCAGTTCGGGCGGCCGGCTCACGACCTCGCGCAGCTCCGCCTCGCGTAACGGCGGCACGTTGATCTGTAGATGCACCTTGTAAAGCGGTTCGTCTTTCTGCAACTCGCCGAGAAAATCCGAACGCATACTCATCAGTGCGTACAGGCGCGGATCGGCAACGCCCTGCGCAATCACCTCCGAAAACCGTCGGCGCTGGCGATCCTCGGCGCGCACGTACAACTCCTCACCCTGGTCGACATAGAGGAGAAACGCCGGGGGTTCGGTCCGATCCAGTTCCTTGTAGCGGCGTTCGCTGGCGTCGAGCAGATCGCGCAGCATGGCCTTGCCGTCGCGCAATAGCTCGATCCAGCCAGTCTGTTGCTTCAGCCGCTCGGGATCAGTCGAGCCAAGCCGCCACGTGTCGAGGAACGCCTCCACCAGCGCCTTGAGCGGCTCGCTCCCGGGCTTGAGCGTCAGAAAGCACCAGCGTCGGCTCTCCCGAAAAACATGTGGCCACTCGGGCGTCATATCGGCGCCCTCGGGCCAGGCTTGGCGCTTTAGCGCCGCCAGCACGCCGGCCTGCGCAACCGAGGACTTGCCGACGCCCGAGTTGCCTAGCAGCACCGGCAGCTTGTCTGGCCCTTCAGCCAGCGCCAAGAGCACATCCACAGTCTCGCGCCTTCGGCCAAAGAAATAATCCGCATCCTTCTCCTCCATCGCGGACAGGCCGCGATAGGGCGACGTATAGCGCCACAGCTCGCCCGGCTGCGCCCCGGTGCCGGCCGCGGCATCGATGAGCCGCGCCACGTCTTTCTCGGACGTCGGATCGGCGCTTACGATCCAATGCAGCTGGCGCAGGAACGGCAGGCCGGGCGCGGCCTGGCCGTCGAGCAGCATCAGTACCACCGGGAATTCCGGCGATCTCACGTGCTTGTCGTGGGCCTCGTAAAATTCGAGCGTCTGCCAGGGGCCGAGGCCCTTCTCGCCGACCAGCAGCACGAAGGCGTCGGCCTCGTCGATCCCCTTGGCAAGCGCTGGCTGCCAGTAACCCCCCGCCCGCAGGCTCGTCGCATCGAAGAAGACGCGCGAACCCGCATCCTTGCGTTCGATCGAGGCCTTGAGCCCCTCCGCCAGAGCCCGATCCGAGGAATTGAAACTAAGAAACCAGCGCCGCATTCAAAGCACCGCGTCAAAGCTGTGTGAACGAGGGACGACCTTGTTGCAGATGGCTCGGTATAGGAAATGCGACCGGCCAATTCGCCGGGAAAGCGTGGCAGGATATCGAATTGTCGGCGGTCAGTCAGCGGTGGTCAGTTTGTGGCGCCGATTTGTGGCGCTTAAACGGGATTTATGACTGTGATTCCAGTCAGTTCAAGCAAATTCAATGGGTTGGATGGTGCTGCCAGACAGGATTGAACTGTCGACCTCTCCATTACCAATGGAGTGCTCTACCACTGAGCTACGGCAGCATGCCCGGGAATTGCTAGAATTGGCCCTAAGGCCCCTACAGGCGTGCCGGTTCTTGCCACAAGGACCCCGCTGGCGCAAGCGCGTGGGCAGGGTGATTACGCTGCAAAAACCGCCAAGATCAGCGCCCGCCTCCATTCGCTCGCGTCTGCTCCTCCCGGGTTCCCCATCTTTCGGCCAGGGCGACGCATGCCCTCCGGCGTCCCCCTGCTCGACCGGGCAGTGCATAAGTGTCGTCCAATCGTTTATCCTCCACCTCAGGGCATTCGAACGGGGCCAGCATGAAGGACGATCAGGACAAACGGGAACGGCAGGTCGGCGCCGGCGCGAGGGATTCGCGACAGGACCGGCTGAAGCTGGCGCTGCGCGAAAATCTCAAGCGGCGGAAATCGCAGGCGAGGGGGCGCAGCGATCCCGCGACGTCCCCTTCCGGACACGGGGATGCCGCACTAGATGACGCGAGCGGAAAAGAGCCTGACCGGTAGTGGTCGGCACTATTTCCTGACCCGTGGTTCGTTCGGGAGCGAGTAGCAAACATGGCGGCAGACGGTACGGTGGCGAGCTCGCCAAGGGGTCTAAGGTCGTTTGCGTTTCAGCGCCACGAGCAGACCTTCCCGACGCTCACTCCCAATGAAATCGACCGCATGCGCCGCTTCGGCGAGCTGCGCACCTATCGGCATGGCGAAACGTTGTTCGAAACCGGAAAGCCGGGGCCCGGCATGTTCGTCGTGCTGTCGGGTCAGATCGCGATCACCCTGCGCGACGGCCTTGGCCATGTCACGCCGGTGATCGATCAGGGCCCTGGCCAATTCCTGGCCGAAATTGGCCAGCTCTCCGGCCGCGTCGCGCTGGTCGACGGCCATGCCGAAGGCGAGGTCGAAACGCTGTTGATCCCGCCGGAGAGGTTGCGCGCGCTCCTGGTCGCCGAAGCCGATCTGGGCGAGCGACTCATGCGCGCCCTGATCCTGCGCCGGGTCAATTTGATCCAGGGCGGCGTCGGCGGTCCCGTGCTGATCGGTCCGGCCTCATTCGGCGGCATGGCACGGCTGCAGAACTTTTTGGCACGCAACGGCCAGCCGCACCATTTGCTCGATCCCGCGACCGACAAGGACGCCGCCGATCTCGTCGCGCGCTATTCGGCGGCGCGTGAAGATCTGCCGCTGGTGGTCTGTCCCGACGGCACGGTGCTGCGCAATCCGTCGGAGACCTCGCTCGGCATGGCGATCGGCATGATCGGCGGCCGCGCGCACGACAAGCTCTACGACGTCGCCGTGGTCGGCAGCGGCCCCGCCGGCCTTGCCACCGCGGTCTATGCGGCCTCCGAAGGATTGTCGGTCGCGGTGTTCGATCAGCGCGCCTTTGGCGGCCAGGCCGGCGCCAGCGCCAGAATCGAGAACTATCTGGGATTCCCGACCGGCATCACCGGCCAGGCGCTGGCCGGACGCGCCTTCAACCAGGCGCAGAAGTTCGGCGCGGAAATGCTGATCCCGGTTTCGGTGAAGTCGCTCGACTGTTCGCAGCGCGACGGCGCCTTCGCGCTTGTCACCGAATGCGGCCACACCCTGCGCGCCAGGTCGATCGTTGTGGCGAGCGGGGCGCGCTATCGAAGGCCGGAGATCGAAAATCTCGCGCTCTTCGAAGGCCGCGGCGTCTGGTACTGGGCCTCGCCGATCGAAGCGAAGCTGTGCGTGGGCCAGGATGTCGCGCTGGTCGGCGGCGGCAATTCCGCGGGCCAGGCCGCGGTGTTCCTCTCGAGCCACGCGCGCAAGGTGTACATGATGATTCGCGGCGGCGGTCTGGGCGCCAGCATGTCGCGCTATCTGATCGAGCGGATCGAGGCGACGCCCAACATCGAATTGATGTTCAACACCGAGATCACGGGTCTCGAAGGCGCTGAGGAAGCCTCGCTGGATTGCGTGCGCTGGCGCAGCCGGCTCTCCCCAGAAGAATATCGCCTGGGCGTCCGCAATCTGTTCCTGTTCGTCGGCGCCGATCCGGCAACCGGCTGGCTCGACGGCTGCGGCGTCAAGGTCGATCGCGCGGGCTTCGTGCTGACCGGCGTCCAGGGCGAACCGGGCAACCGGCCGGTCGCCCCGCTGGAAACCACCGTGCCCGGCGTGTTCGCGGTCGGCGACGTGCGCTCGGGATCGGTGAAGCGGGTCGGCGGCGCGATCGGCGAGGGCGCGCAGGTGGTGGCGGCGCTGCACGGTTTTCTCGCTGACGCGGCAAAGCCGGCGCTCTAGGATCGCAGGCCGACCTGCCGAAATTCGCAAGCGGCGGCGCCGACATGATGTTCTTCGAGACCCGGGAGGTGTGACGTCGGTGACGGCCAAAGCCTGCACGCATATCGCCGGCATTCAGAACGTCACGCCGAGCGCGCTCGGCTGCGAGGAATGCCTGAAGAGTGGCAGCCGATGGCTGCATTTGCGGATCTGTCGCTCTTGCGGCCATGTCGGCTGCTGCGACGATTCCCCGAACAAGCACGCGACCGCGCATTTTAACGCAACCGGTCACCCCATCATCGAGGGTTACGATCCGCCGGAGGGCTGGGGCTGGTGTTACGTCGACCAGGTGCTGTTCGATCTATCGGACCGCAAGACGCGGCATAACGGCCCGATCCCGCGCTATTATTGATTCAAAGCGCGCGTGTGCTGCGAATTGCGGCAGCACTGCAAACGGTTCGGGCAAATCCGTACTTTGGTTGAAGCGCCCCATCACAGGCTGATTATGCTGCTATGGATGCATATGGAGTTTTTCGCTGTTGCGTCGTAACGTGCCGTCGGTTCTCACCGGGGAGTGCTTCGCATGGTCTTGGGTATGAGCTTGGCAACGTTCACCCTGCTTCACGTGATCATCAGCCTGATCGCCATTGCCGCGGGCCTGGTTGTGATGTTCGGGATGCTCGGCTCGCGGCCGCAGCCGGGCCTCACCGCGATCTTCCTGCTGTTCACGATCCTGACCAGCGTGACCGGCTTCCTGTTTCCGTTCACCCAGCTGTTGCCATCGCACATGGTCGGCATTCTCTCGCTCGTGCTGCTCGCGATCGCCTGCGTCGCGCTCTACGTCATGAAGCTGTCCGGTCCGTGGCGCTGGATCTATGTGTTGACCGCGTTGATCTCGCTCTACTTGAACGTGTTCGTGCTGGTGATCCAGAGCTTCCTCAAGATATCGGCGCTGAGCGCCGTGGCGCCGGGGAATCCGCCGGCCGGGCCGGTGTTCGCGGTCGTGCAGGGTATCGTACTGGTGTTCTTTGTGCTCGTGATCATTGGTGCCTGGCGGCGTTTCAAGCCGATGGCGTTCGCCTGACCGGCATCAAGTTTTTTTGACACCCGGGGCCCGTCCGATTGGCTACGCGTATAATTCAACTCGCGAGAGGTTGCGCCATGCCCACGATAACGACCAAAGACGGCACCGATATCTATTACAAGGACTGGGGAAGCGGTCAGCCGATCGTCTTCAGCCATGGCTGGCCGCTGTCGGCTGATGACTGGGACGCACAGATGCTGTTCTTCCTCAATCGAGGCTTTCGCGTCATCGCCCATGACCGCCGCGGCCATGGCCGGTCCAGCCAGGGCGCCGACGGCCATGATATGGATCACTATGCCGACGACCTTGCGGCGCTGACGGCGCATCTCGACCTGAAGAATGCCGTTCACGTCGGCCATTCCACCGGCGGCGGTGAGGTGGTGCATTACATTGCCCGCCACGGCGAGAGCCGGGTGGCGAAGGCGGCGATCCTCAGCGCGGTGCCGCCGCTGATGGTGCAGACACCGGCCAATCCCGGCGGCCTGCCGAAGGAAGTCTTTGACGGATTGCAGGCGCAACTTGCGGCCAGCCGCACGCAATTCTATCGCGATCTGCCTACGGGCCCGTTCTACGGCTACAACCGGCCGGGCGCCAAGCCCTCCGAGGCCGTGATCCAGAATTGGTGGCGCCAGGGCATGATGGGCGGCGCCAAGGCGCACTATGACGGCATCGTCGCCTTCTCGCAGACCGATTTCACTGATGACCTCAAGAAGATCACGGTGCCCGTACACGTGATGCATGGCGACGACGACCAGATCGTTCCCTATGCCGACTCGGCGCCGTTGTCGGCGAAGCTTTTGAAGAACGGCACGCTGAAGACCTACAAGGGCTTTCCGCACGGCATGCCCACGACGGAAGCAGCCACCATCAACGCCGACCTGCTCGCGTTCATCAAGGGATGAAAATCATCCTGTTCGGAGCGACCGGGATGGTCGGGCAGGGCGTGTTGCGCGAATGCCTGCTCGACCCCGGCATCGAGACCGTGCTCGCGGTCGGGCGCAGCCCGACCGGCCAGAGGCATGCCAGGCTGCGCGAGATCATTCACGACGATTTTCTGGATTATTCGGCGATCGAATCTGAATTGACGGGATACGACGCCTGCTTCTTCTGCCTCGGCGTCTCCTCGGTCGGCATGCGCGAAGATCGCTACCGGCATCTCACCTATGACATCACCATGGCCGCGGCCGCGACGCTGGCGAGGCTCAATCCCGGCATGGTGTTCACTTACGTCACCGGGCGCGGCACCGATTCAAGCGAGCAGGGCCGGGTGATGTGGGCGCGCGTCAAGGGCAAGACCGAGAACGATCTGTTGAAGCTGCCGTTCAAGGCGGCCTACATGTTCCGTCCCGCCGGCATCCAGCCGCTGCATGGCGTGCGCTCGAAGACCGGCTGGGTTCAGGCGATCTACGTGGTATCGGCGCCGCTGTTGTCCTACCTCCATCGCGTCGCGCCGCACTACATGACCACCAGCGAGCAACTCGGCCGCGCCATGATCAAGGTCGCGCGCGGGGGCTATCCGAAGCCGGTGCTGGAGAGCGAGGATATCAACGCGCTCTAGTCTCGCTGACATTCCGGGGCGATACGAAGCATCGAACTACGATGCGCAGTTGCACATCTGAGGCTCGCACTGATGCGGCCCCGGAACGACGATGCGTTCGGTCCTTCACCTCATCAATTCGCCTCAAATATCAAGGCTTTTGCCGCCAGGGCGTTCGCCCTATACTTCGAAAATCGTCAGGGGGAGGCGAGATGGACCGCATTCGTATCGTCGGCGGCAGCAGGCTCAACGGCACCATTGCGATTTCCGGCGCCAAGAACGCCGCGCTGCCCTTGATGATCGCGGGGCTTTTGACCGAGGACACCCTGATCCTGGACAACGTGCCGCGGCTGGCCGACGTCGCTCA
>CAWAYC010000006.1:0-82598 GCA_963786115.1 uncultured Alphaproteobacteria bacterium | reverse complement strand
GCTTCGTTAGCGAGATCGCGAATTGATGCCGCCCGGCGCGGTTCTTGAACGCGTGGATGACGGAGAATTTCTCGCTCTGTGGGTGGGGCTGCGCCCAGCCTTCCGGATCCGTGGCGTCCACCGCGCAGGCGGTCGAGAAATTCCAGCCGGTGCCGAGCAGGAAGAGCCAGAAGAATACCGACACTCTTCGGAAAACCGGGCAGTAGCCACCGCAACAATCCCGACAGGCCTCGGCTGCTGCGGTCTTCCGCGCCGGGGACAAGATACGGCCGGTCCCTCCGCCGCCAGGCTCTGCAGCCGGCGCACCCCCGCCGGCACGAATGGTCTCGCGATTGGGCAAGCCTTCTTGCAACATCGATTTGACCAGCCAAAGCCGGTTCTCCCGCGCGAGCCAATCATCGGTGGTGCCGCCCCGCGGATCCGATCCAATCATCGAGAGGCGGTCGCCCTCGGCAAGCATGGCCTTGATGCCGCGCGCTTCGTGCCTGAGCGCATGGAAGAAACGTTTCATGGCCTGGTCGTCGATCGGCTCCTCGCGCACCGCAAGGTCACGGCGGCGGGTGGGCCAGAACAGGAGGCGGCCCCCAGCGAGCGCCCTCATTTGGTTGAGGATGCTCTTGGCGGTGCGATAGCTGTTTTCGTCGCCGTCGAGCCAGCGGGCGAATGCGGGACCGTGGCCGTCGGTCACCTCGGTCGAGCATTCCACCGTTTCGCCGGATGCGGCGCTTTCGTCCAGGAAGCGGAAGAAGTGCCTCATGGCGGCGCGCGTCGAGCTTGAAGACTTTTCGGTAGGATTGGTCAGGAAGAACAGGTCGTTTTCCGTGCAAAGCGCGGGCGGCCGCGATAGTCGCCGCTCCATGACGTGGTTTTCCCGGCCGTGGCGGCGCCGCCGAGCGCGAACTCGGAGAGATCGGTCTCATAAGCGCGGCCTGCGCTGGCGCGATCCACAAGACGAGATTGTCAGTCATCCTGGCTCCCCTCCAGCAATCGATGCCAGCCGGAAGCGAGCTCGGTCAGGCCGCAGGCCGACCTCAACCATCGCAGATAGATCTGGGTGGTATCCTCGCTCATGTGCCCGAACTGCGTGCGGAGCAGCCGGAGCCAGAAGTCGCCGCGGTGCATCACCCAGTCGGCGCCCTTAGCAGACAGGCCGCCGTCCGGCAGAGCCTCCGCCAAAGGGGCGTGAAGGACGAAGAAGCAGGCGAAGGCGTGGCGTCCCTTGTGCGGCGACCAGAGCTTCGGATGCGGCTTCACCTCGGCAAAGCAGCGGTAGCGGGTCTGGGCGCTGACCGGATTTCCGAACGCCGTGGGTACGTCGCTCAGGAAGAGTGCGTTGGTGCGTTTCTGGTGCTTGGCCTGGTAGCGGTACGCATAGGTCGAGGGCTTCTCGTCGATCCACTGCCGCACCCGGCGGGCATATGCTAGGGTCTACCCAGACGGTGCGCGGACGGCCGCCCTTTGTTTCGACGAGGTCCATCGGCACGGATTCGTGCGCGAGCAGATACGCCTCCTCGATCGCGGCTGCGGAGGGCCACTGATGCACCTGCAGCGCCTCGACCTCCTTCCGTCGTGCTCCGACCTCAAGGATCATCCGGCAGCCGAGATACTTCGCATATCCCCGCTGCCGCCTCACCGCGTCCAACCACGCCTTCACGGCGGTGGCCTTCGGAAGCTTGAAGTGCTTTTTCAGTCCTGGTCGTGACGTTCTCCTTCGCGCGGCCGGCCCGGACCATCGTTTGCGTGGTCCCGAACTTCGTCCGTATGGTCCGGAAGAACATCTTCGCGTCGAAGGGACCCCTCAAGCCGCGCTCGGCGGCCCAGCGCAGGAAGCTGGTTGCCTCGTCGGCCCGCTTGTTGGCGGTGGACGCTTCGAGCTTTTCGCCCCGGGAGGACCACCTGCCGCTGATCTGCTCCCTCTGATACCCGAAGCACCCCGGCGTACGTGACCTCCTGCCATGACGTTCCTTGCTGCTCGCACCATTGGACGAAGTTGCAGAGGCTGTCGGCAATGTTCTTCAGTGTCCGGACGCGCGGAACGTCGGAGCCCGCGCCCGGATGCCATTCGAGCAGGGCGCGCTCGCGCAGGTAGCGGTTGTAGGCGCGGCAGTACCGGGACGCCAATCGAAGAGGACCGGCACATGAGTGACCGGCGGCGCATAGCCCAGGCTGGCCAGCCGCTGGGGATCTGGATGAAAGACGGTTGCCATATTTCGATGATCGGCCGAACGCCCGCGGGACGCGGTAACGCCTGACCCGATGCGCCTGTGGTCGCGGCGGTTCGCCGCCGCGCATGCCGCGCGGACGCCGATCGGCTCGCAACGAAACGCTCCGGTCTTTGCCGGATTGCTCCCTGTAATGAACTCGGGACGCAACATCACATCCAAAACTCAACTGGAAGTTAGCAACCGCGGCGACGTTGCCGCGTGGTCAACGAATCCTTGAAAACTGATCTGCCTAAAATCTTGGTGGCGGGTGAAATTCCCCTGCCTCAAGGGCTTCGTGCAGATGGCCGAACGAATGGACATGGTGTTCGACGAACGGCTCCGGCCAGCGCTCCTGGACCAGGCGGACCATCATTGAATTGAGTTCGAGCGAGGTTTCCCGCGCGCCTACCGACATCTCGCCGATGTCGACGGCCATGTAGCGGAGGATGCACCAGGCGCGGGGGTCCGGTAGCGAGACCGGCGCGGGGCGGCCCTGGCGATCGATGAAAATCGTCCGCAGCGGCGGTTGCTCCAGCGCCCACCGCGCCGCTTCGCCGCCGCCGTAATCGTCCTCGGCATAGCGCTCGGCCATCCGGTAGAGCATGGACGGGGTCAGGAGGCGGATGTGCAGACCTTCTTCTGTCCGGAGTTCGGCCTCGCCGCGCCGGCGGACCGCGACGCGCGCGCGGCGCAGGACGGAGGCGACTTCATCGATGACGTCATCGGGATCCACGCCGGCGACGAGCAGGTCCGTACCGTCACTCGGTAGAAGCTCACGGGGTAGCAGCGCTGCGAGCTCGCATTCGTATCCGTAGACCGCCGCCTCACCGACGATGCTGACGTGGTCGATCAGATCCGACAACCCGATCGCTCGGGCCACGTCGGCGATCTCGGACGGGGTGCGGGACAGCCGCAGCGCCTTGGCCATCCGGGTCTGTTCGGCGACGGCCGGCTTGATCTCCTCGATCTCGCGGTCGAGGTCGGCGCGGCCGGAGATGAAGCGCTTGTAGATGGGCTCGGTCTCCGGAGAGCGACGACCGAGCGAGGTCGACTTCTGCTCGCCCGTGACGGGATCACGGCGGTAGCGCGTCAGGTACTCGTTGCCCTTCACGGTGAGCCATTGCATGCCGCCGGCGAACTCGTCCCGCGAGCGGGCAAGCGCGGCGAATTCGGTCGTGGTGGCACGCATGGCCTCCACCAACCGTCGCTGCTCCCTCGTCATCGCGGCAAACACGCGTTTCTAGCCTCATGGATTGGTGTCCATTTGGTGCTATAAACTGCATGTTCCAAGGGCCGAAGTCAGAGTCTTTTTTCGGCATGGTTAATTTGGCCCGGCGCTAGGCGAGTTGTGATGGGGAGGCGTGCATCACCGTCAGAAGAAAGCCCCGCCGTAGCCGGCGGGGCTTTCGATTGGCTGCAACTCGGAACGGTTTTCGGACCCCGATCTTCCCGCGTCGAGTCTTGGTTAACTGCCGGAAGTTGCGTAACTCCGAACTGTCAACTGCAGCCTGTTGTCGACCCACACGTATCGCACTTCATGCACGTCCCATTCCGCACCAGCGTGAAGTTGCCGCACTCGCCGCACATCTCGCCTTCGTAGCCTTTTGCCTTGGCTTCGGCGCGGCGTTCGGCCTTGGAGGGGGCGGCGGCCTGGGTGCTGCCGGCCTTGCTCCATTGCAGGGCTCCCAGCTTCTCGGTCGGCGACAGATCGTGGCTGCGTTTCCTGCTTCAGCGCGACCGCGCCTTCGACGGCATCGCCGGCGCGGGAGGTTGCGCCGTGCGAGGCCAGCGCGGTGACGCGGCCACCGGCGTTGTCACCCGAGGCTGATGGCATCGAGCCGCCGCGCATGACGACGAGGTTGTCGGTGCGCGAGCGGGTCAGGCCCTTCGACAAATACTTCGTCGCCTGGTGGCCCTGGCTGTCGTCGGGCTCCTTGCCTTCCTCGACGCCCTTGCCGAGCGCGTCAAAGCCGGTCTCGTTGGGATCGACGTGGGCGAGATCGAAGCGCGACATGTAGCTGACCGCGAGCTCGCGGAAGACATAGTCGAGGATCGAGGTCGCGTACTTGATGCTGTCGTTGCCCTGCACGGGACCCGCGGGCTCGAAGCGGGTGAAGGTGAAGGCGTCGACATATTCCTCCAGCGGCACGCCGTATTGCAGGCCGAGCGAGACCGCGATCGCAAAGTTGTTGATGAAGGAGCGGAGCGCGGCGCCTTCCTTGTGCATGTCGATGAAGATCTCGCCGAGACGGCCGTCGTCATATTCGCCGGTTCGCAAGTACACCTTGTGGCCGCCGACAACCGCCTTCTGGGTGTAACCCTTGCGGCGGTCCGGCATCTTCTCGCGCTCGCGCATCACCACGATGCGCTCGACCAGCTTCTCGACGATCTTCTCCGAGACCTGGACGGCACGCGCCGCCATCGGCTTCTCGTAGAGCGCCTCCACCGCATCTTCCTCGTCGTCATCGTCACTGATGAGCTGCGAGTTCAGCGGCTGCGACAGTTTCGAGCCGTCGCGGTAGAGCGCGTTGGCCTTCAGCGCCAGCTTCCAGGACAACAGGTAAGCGGACTTGCAGTCCTCCACCGTGGCGTCGTTCGGCATGTTGATGGTCTTGCTGATCGCGCCCGAGATGAACGGCTGCGAGGCCGCCATCATCCGGATGTGGCTCTCGACCGACAGATAGCGCTTGCCGACCTTGCCGCAGGGGTTGGCGCAGTCGAACACCGGATAGTGCTCAGGCCTAAGATGCGGCGCGCCTTCCACCGTCATCGCGCCGCAGATGTGCACGTTGGCGGCCTCGATCTCGCGTTTCGTAAATCCGACCGCGGCGAGCAGGTCGAAGCCGGGCGCCGCAATGGCCTCCGCGTCGATGCCGAGCGTGTCACGGATAAAGTCTTCGCCAAAGGTCCACTTGTTGAAGGCGAACTTGATGTCGAACGCGGTCGGCAGCGCCTTTTCGACCTTTGCAATGGCTTCGTCGGTGAAGCCCTTTGCCTTCAAGGTCGAGACGTTGACGCCGGGCGCGTTGGAGAGCGAGCCGTGGCCGACGGCGTAGGCCTCGATCTCCGCGATCTCGCTTTCGCGATAGCCGAGCACGCGCAGCGCCGCCGGCACCGCCTGGTTGATGATCTTCCAGTAGCCGCCGCCGGCGAGCTTCTTGAATTTCACCAGCGCGAAATCGGGCTCGATGCCGGTGGTGTCGCAATCCATGACGAGGCCGATGGTGCCGGTCGGCGCCACCACGGTGGTCTGCGCGTTGCGGTAGCCGTGCGCCTCGCCAAGCGCCAGCGCATCGTCCCACGCCGTGGTGGCGCGCGCGACGATGTCGGCTTGCGGGCAGGAGGCGTGATCGAGCGCCACCGGGTTGACCGCGAGCGCCTCATAGCCCGAGGTGTGGCCGTGGGCGGCGCGGCGGTGGTTGCGGATCACGCGCAGCATGTGCTGGGCGTTCTTCTTGTAGCCGGGGAAGGTGCCGAGCTCCGCCGCCATTTCGGCCGAGGTCTTGTAGGCGATGCCGGTCATCACGGCGGTCAGCGCGCCGCACAGCGAACGGCCTTCCTTGCGAGTCGTAGGGCAGGCCCATGGTCATCAGGAGGCCGCCGATATTGGCGAAGCCGAGGCCGAGCGTGCGGAATTCGTAGGAGAGCTCCGCAATCGCCTTCGACGGGAACTGCGCCATCATGACGGAGATTTCCAGCACGATGGTCCAGAGCCGGCAGAGGTGCTCGTAGGATTCGACGTCGAAACGCTTGCCCTCGACGTTGTAGAAGGTGAGCAGGTTGGCCGAGGCCAGGTTGCACGCGGTGTCGTCCAGGAACATGTATTCCGAGCACGGATTGGAGGCGCGGATGTCGCCGGACGCCTTGCAGGTGTGCCAGTCGTTCATGGTGGTGTTGAAGTGCAGGCCGGGATCGGCGCTCGCCCAGGCGGCGTAGCCGATCTTTTCCCAGAGCTCGCGGGCCTTCAACGTCTTCATGATTTTCTTGTTGGTGCGGCCGATCAGATTCCAGTCACCGTCGGTTTCCACCGCGCGGAGGAAATCATCCTTCAGCGAGACCGAGTTGTTGGAGTTCTGGCCGGAGACGGTGAGATAGGCTTCCGAATCCCAGTCGGTGTCGTAGATCGGGAAATCGATGTCCTTGTAGCCCTGCTTGGCGAACTGGATCACCCGCTTGATGTAATTGTCGGGCACCATGGCGCGGCGCGCGAGCTTAATCTCGCGGCGAAGGGCAGGGTTCTTCTCGGGGTCGAAGCAATCGTCGCCCGAGCCTTCGCAGTTTACGCAGGCCTTCAGCACGGCCTTGAGGTGCTTCTGGTTGATCCTGGATCCCGTGACGAGGGCGGCGACCTTCTGCTCCTCCTTCACCTTCCAGTCGATATAGGTCTCGATGTCGGGGTGATCGGCGTCGACCACGACCATCTTGGCCGCGCGGCGGGTGGTGCCGCCCGACTTGATCGCACCCGCGGCGCGGTCGCCGATCTTCAGGAAGCTCATCAGGCCGCTTGAGCGGCCGCCGCCGGAGAGGCGCTCGCCTTCGCCGCGCAGGCGGGAGAAGTTGGAGCCGGTGCCGGAGCCATATTTGAACAGGCGGGCTTCACGCACCCAGAGGTCCATGATGCCGCCCTCGTTGACGAGGTCGTCCTCGATGCCCTGGATGAAACAGGCATGCGGCTGCGGATGCTCGTAGGCCGACTTCGACTTTGTCAGCTTGCCGGTCTTCCAGTCGACGTAATAATGGCCCTGGCCGGGGCCATCGACGCCGTAGGCCCAGTGCAGGCCAGTGTTGAACCATTGCGGCGAGTTCGGCGCGACCATCTGCTTGGCGAGCATGAAGCGCAGTTCGTCGAAGAAGGCCTGCGCGTCTTCCTCTGTGGAGAAGTAACCGCCCTTCCAGCCCCAATAGGTCCAGCAGCCGGCGAGGCGATCGAACACCTGCTTGGCCGAGAGCTCGCTGACAAAGCGCGCCTTCTCGGGCAGGGCGGCGAGGGCCTCGGTGTCGGGCACGGAGCGCCACAGCCAGGACGGCACGGTCTCTTCCTCGACCTTCTTCAGGCACGCGGCGACGCCCGCCTTGCGGAAATACTTTTGCGCCAGCACGTCGGAGGCGACCTGCGACCAGAACTCGGGGACCTCGACATTTTCCAGGCGGAACACGACCGAGCCATCGGGATTGCGGATCTCCGATGTCGTCAATCTGAAATCAATCCCGGCGTAGGGTGATTGTCCGGCAGTGGTGTTGCGTCGTTCGATTCGCATTGATCGTGCCCCGTTTTCTTTGGCCGAACCGCTAGTGGCGGCGCCGGCTGATGTTCCTTGAGCGAATTCTCTCCAGGTACGGTCACGCGACCGACCCCAGGAAATCCGCGGTTAAGCCGGTGGACCCGGCCCAGTTTCTCTCAGCGCAGGCGGAGTGCGAAAACCGCCCTTGCGCCGGCATATCCTGACCAAACCCAGCCCGGGCCCGTCAGGCATGCATTCAACGCCCCAAAACTTGTTACACGTTTCGTCATCCGAGCCTTTTCGGCTCGATTGTTCAGGCCGTTTCCGGCCCGCTTTGGCGTCCCTGACCCCCCTGAAATTTAGGGGGCAGAAAGCCGTCACCCGCTGCCGCTTCGGCCGACGGAATGGTCATTTTGGAACCCTTTTGGGAGCGACCGGCGGGACCCAAACACACTCGCGCCGAACAGAAGGAAAACTAGGCCATCTCCGTTGTGTCCGTCAAGGACTAGTACGAGTTCCTGAATCAAATACTAAATATGGTGGAAAAGGGAGGAAAACAGGGGCGGTGCCGTGCCTGTGATCGCGCCAAGTATCAGTGAGTCCTCAGGGATTCCCAAGTGAAAAAAATCTCGCGGGACCTGTGGAGGAACGCTTCGTACCGCTGTTCACAGGCCAGGTATTTATTCGCGTTACCGGGTTGAATTTTCGGGACTCACGTAAGGCTATGGAAATGTCGGAGCAGCCATGTGAAGCAGATGATAGTTTTGGGGGCGGATCGCGGGCAGGGTGCCGGTGATTCCACCCGTTGCCGGGCTTCATGACAGAATCAAAACCGACCGCGCCTGCGCGTCTCGCGCCGGCGGGACTGATGTTCCTCGCCATCACCTCGGTGGGCTGGGGGTTCAACTGGCCCGTCACGAAATACCTCTTGAGCGAATTGCCGCCGCTGACTTTCCGGGGCGCCACCGGCGTGGTCGGCGCCTGTCTGCTCGCCGCTCTGGCGCTGGCGCGCGGGCAGAGCCTGCACGTGCCGCGAAAGCTGTGGCCGCGGCTGATGCTGGCGGCGCTGTTGAACGTCACGGGCTGGATGGTGCTGATGGGGCTCGCGCTGCTCTGGCTGCCGGCGGGCGAGGCGGCGCTGATCGCCTACACCATGCCGGTCTGGGCCTCGATTCTGGCCTGGCCGGTGCTCGGCGAGCGGCCGACGCTGTTGCGCACCCTCGCGCTGGTGATGGCGTTCGCGGGCCTCGCCGCGATCATGGGCGGCAACGGCCTCACCGCGACCACGGTCCAGTTGCCGGGCATCATCATGGCTCTCACAGGCGCGGTCGGCTTTGCGCTCGGCACGGTGCTGGCGAAGAAACTGCCGCTGACGCTGCCGCCGATACCGGCGGCGGCCTGGCAGATCGGGCTCGGCTGTTTTCCGGTCGCGATCGTGGGCCTGCTGGTCGAGACCACGCATCTCGACAAGGTCACCCATCTCGGCTGGTGGCTCCTGGTCTATTCGACGGTGATCCAGTTCTGTGTCGCCTATGTCAGCTGGTTCGCCGCGCTGGCGCGCTTGCCGGCCTCGGTGGCAGCGATCGGCACCATGGCGGTGCCGGTCATCGGCGTCGTTGCCTCGGCAGCCGCGCTGCACGAACCGCTCGGCCTGACCCAGGTCGCCGCGCTCCTCTTCACGCTCGCCGGCGTCGTGCTGGCGACGCGGTCGTGATCTAACCCGTCGAGGCTTCGCCTTTCAGCGCCTGTCGCACCATCTTGGCAAGCTGCGACTTGCGGTAGGGTTTTGTCAGCAACAGCACGCCTTCGTCGAGGCGGCCGTGATGAACGATCGCGTTGTCGGTATAGCCTGATGTGTACAAGACCTTGATGCCCGGCCGCTGCCTGGCCATCTCCTCGGCGAGCTGGCGGCCGGTCATGCCGCCGGGCATGATTACGTCGGTGAACAGCAGGTCGAAGGGCTGGTCGTTCTTGAGCAGCGTCAGCGCCGCCCGGCTGTCGGCGGCGGCAATCGTCTTGTAGCCGAGGCTCTGCAATTGCGTGGTGGCGAAGTTGCGCACCAGCGCATCGTCTTCCACCACCAGGACGGTCTCGGTGCCCCCCGATATCGGCGCAACCGCCTTCGTCGCCGTCTGGACCGGGCCGCGGGCCGGCGGCAGATAGAGCCTGATCGTGGTGCCCTGGCCTTCCTCGCTGTAGATCTTGATGTGGCCGCCCGACTGCCTGACGAAGCCGTAGACCATGCTCAGGCCGAGCCCCGAGCCCTTGCCGACGTCCTTGGTGGTGAAGAACGGCTCGAACACCTTTTCCTGCAACGCCTGCGACATGCCGGTGCCGGTGTCGCTGACCGCGAGCATCACGTAGGGGCCCGCCTTCACGTCCGGATTGGCTGCGGCATAGGCTTCGTCCAGCACCACATTCTTCGTCTCGAGCAACAACTTGCCGCCGTTTGGCATCGCATCGCGGGCATTGATCGCCATGTTGAGCACCGAATGCGCCAGCTGCGACGGATCGACATGCGAGATCGTCGCGCCGGGTTCCAGGACCGAACTGATCTCGATCTGCTCGCCGATGGTCGGGCGAAGCAGTTTTACGATATCGAGAACCGTCGAGTTGATATCGACATTGCGCGGCTGCAGCGGCTGGCGGCGCGCGAAGGCCAACAGATGCTGGATCAGCTCGCGGCAGCGTTCGGCGGCCTGATCGATCAATTCGGCGGTCTTCAACAGCGACGGGTGGTTCTTGAAGCCGGCGACCAGGGTCTCCGTGGTGCCGGTGATCACGGTCAGCATGTTGTTGATGTCATGGGCGACGCCGCCGGTGAGCTTGCCGATCGCGTCGAGCTTCTGCGACTGCAACAGCCTGCGCTCGGTGTCGCGTGAGGCTGAGATGTCATGATAGACCAGCGCCGCGCCGTTGATCGCGCCTGAGGCATCGCGCAAGGGCCGACCGCTGATCACGAGGTGCACCGGATCGTTGCCACTGCGCGGGCGTGCGATAATTTCCGTATCGTCGAATTGCTCGCCGCGCAGCGCACGGGCTGCGGGCAACTCGCTGGCGGGCAGGGGCGTGACGCCGTCGGCCTGGAAGAACGTGCTCAGCGCGCCCAACAATTCAACCGTCATCCCGGGCTTGTAATACAGCATATTTTCGGCGGCCGGATTGGACAGCAGGATCTTTCCATTGGCGTCGATGACGAGCACCGCCTCGGCCATGCTGTGGAAGGTGCTTTCCAGCACCGTGGTCGACTGCCGCAGCGCCTCATGGGCGACGACCAGATGCTCGGTTCGCTCGGCGACCGCGGCTTCGAGCTTCTCGTTGGCGGCCCTAAGCTCGCGGCTCGAGCGGCGGGTTTCGCCGATCAGGAGCATTGCGAGCAGCAGGATCAGCACCACGCCGGCGAGGTCGATCGCCAGCAGCCAGCGTCCGCTGGTATTGGATCGAGCGCTTCGCACCGCAAGGCGTCTTCGTTCTTCGGCGGTAAGCCGTTCGATATTGCTGCCGACCTTCTCCATCGCGGCGCGGACCTCGCGACCGGCCATCAACGCTTCGATCCCCGCCTTGTCGCCGGCGCTCCGCATCCTGATCAATTCACCATTCGCCGCGATGCCGTCGGCCACGAGCGCCTTGGTCTCTTCGACCAATTGCGTCTCGCCGGAATTTTCCCTCACCGCCGCAATCAGGTCGTCGAACGCCGAAAGCAAGACCGCGCTGGCGTTGCGGTACTCGTCCACGAAGCTGGCGTCGCCGGTCAGCGCGAAACCCCGCGCCGCGCTTTCCGCACCGCGCAGCAGGGGGCGCAAGTCCGAGATATTCTTCAGGACGGCGAGCGTGCGGTCAACCGATCCCGTTTCGCCTCGCGATCGGACGTCGAGCCCGATCGAGGCGGCGCTGATGATGAGGAGGATAGCAAAACCAATTCCGAGAGTGACACGCTGAGAGGGCATCGAGGACTTATTTTGTTATTTCAGCAAGCGAGCCGAAGTTGTCGAATTGGTGAGACATTCATTCACGGTGGTCAACAGGGCGTCTGGCGCGAAAGGCTTTCGCAGGCAGCGTGCCGCGCCGAGTTCCAGAGTCATCCGCAGCAGGTCGGGCGCGCGCTCGATGTTGGCGAAGGCATAGCCGGCCATTGCAACGATCGGGACCTCGGGCGCGCGTACGTGAAAGATCCGCATCGATTCGAAACCGCGCATGTACTGCACGAACACGTCGATCAGCATCACGTCGAAGCTTTGCTTTTCGAGCGCGTGCAACCCCGCCTCTGCACAGTCGACGACGGTGACCTCGAAGCCCTTACACTTGAGACAGGCCTCAATGGCGACGCACACCATCGGGTCGTCGTCGACCACGAGAACGGCCGGCACCGGCGATCCTTCTTTCCAGGCTGCTGTGCAAGCAATTCGCACGGACCCATGCTGCAATTAAGGCGGAACCGCGACGTTCGTCTGTATGCTAAGGTGCACATAGCCTTTGCTTGCTGGCGAATATCGCCAGCTGTGTCAGACGAGGACAGTTTTCTTGCCCGCCCGACTTGTTCGCCCCCCATGACCACCTTCCACGCGAGCCATGTCCGGATCTCACCGCTCGGCTTTGTCCTGCTTGTGATCGCCTCGCTGGGGTGGGGCCTCAATTTCCCTATTATGAAGCACCTGCTGACGGAGTGGCCGCCGCTGTCGTCGCGGGGATTATGCGGCATTGTTGGCGCCGTTGCGCTGGCCCTGATCGCGGTCTTGCGGCAACAGAGCCTGCGCGTGCCCGACAAGATGCGGCTCCATCTCGCGCTGGTATCGACGCTCACAATCGGCGGCTGGGTTGCGTTTATGGGCATTGCCTTGCTGTGGCTCAATGCCAGCGAGGCGGCGGTGCTTGGCATCTCGATACCGGTGTGGGTCGCGCTGCTCGCGCGGCCGATCCTCGGCGAGCGACTATCGCTCTTGCGTGCTGTTGCGCTGGCGGCTGCACTCGCCGGCATCACCGTGCTGATCGGCGGCAACGGCATCGGCGCCAGCGTGGAGAAGCTGCCGGGAATAGCGTGCGCGCTGGCCGGTGCGGTCTGCGTCGCGCTGGGTACGGTGCTGACAAAGCATTTTCCATTGGCCATGCCGCCGCTTTCGCTCGCCGCCTGGCAGATCGGGATTGGCTGCGCGCCGATCGCGATCGTCGGACTTGCGCTCGAGCGACCGCAGTTGGCGGCGCTCTCGCCGGTCGGCTGGGCGTCAATGGTCTACATGACGCTGATCCAGTTTTGTCTCTGCTACGTCTGCTGGTTCGCCGCGCTCGAGCGATTGCCCGCCGCTACCGCATCGATCGGCACCTTGCTGGTACCGGTCGTCGGCGTGCTGGGTGCCAGTGCGATGCTGAACGAGCCGTTGGGCTTGCGCGAAATCGCCGCGCTGGCGTTCACGCTGGGCGGCGTCGCGGTAGCACTGCGCGCATAAACGAAAAAGGGCGGCACATCGGCCGCCCCTCGGTTCACGAATTTTGATGCCGGTTACGGGCAGGGGTGCCGCTGACCGTCGTAGCCGAGATAGGTGCCCGACGCCGGATCGTAGGACTTGTATCGCTGCATGCAGTAAGCGACCGAATCGTCGCCTGCCGGCGGCGCGACCGCGACCGCTCCGTCATCGTAATAGCCGTCATCATAGTAGCCGTAGCTCGGACCGTAATAGCCATAGCTCGACGAGGCCAGCGCGCCGCCGATCACCGCACCGGCAACCGCGCCGGGGATGAAGCCACCACCGTACCCGTGATGCCGGTAACCGCCTCTATATCCGCCATGCCATCCGCCGCCGCTGTACCGCGGCCCGGACGCAACGGCGGGGCCGCTGGGAGTCGGACGAGTGAAAGCGCCGCCGCCACCGAAGGTCGGACGGGCGGCGCCACTGAAGGTCGGGCGGGATGCGGCGCCGCCTCCGAAGTGCGCGCCGCCACCGCCACCGAATGTGGGACGGGCGGCCGCGCCGCCGCCACCGAATGTCGGACGGGCAGCCGCTCCGCCGCCGAATGTGGGACGCTCCTGGGCAAAACTCTCGCCCGGCACAAACAGGGGCAGCGCAAGCACGACCGCTGCGGCCGTGCTCAAAACCTTAAGACTGATCATTATTGGCTCCATTTACGGGATGTTTTCCAACCCTTTGGAAAGGCGGTCGTTCCCGCGCCCGCGCACAGATCGTGCGTGGCTTGAGCCTGTCAAATGGGAACTGTACGCGGGATGAACAGGTCGCCATTCCGCGACAATCCGTCGCCAAAAAACGGCTGATTTGCAGCATCACGGGGTCGGTACGGCGATAACAGACCAATCTGGACAAGTCGGCTCGCGGATGGCATCAGAGCCGGACCGTCTTCGAACCGGCCGAGCCCTGATGAAACAGTTTCTGCTCAAATTCTTCACCTGGTGGAATGGCCAGACGTTCGGCACGCAATTGTGGACGTGGCGGTTCGGTGAACTGGTCGGACAAGACGAGCAGGGCAATCGCTATTATCGCACGAGCGGCGGCAAGATCGATCCGACGCTCGGCTTCGAGCGTCGCTGGGTGATCTATAACGGTTATGCCGAGGCGTCGCGCATACCGCCGTCCTGGCATGGCTGGATCCATCACACCGTCGATCTCCCGCCGACGGAAGAAAAATATGTGCCGCGCGAGTGGGAAAAGCCGCATGTCCCGAACATGACGGGGACACCGGCCGCCTACCGGCCCTCGGGTTCTACGCTGGCAAGCGGCCGCCGTCCCAAGGCCACCGGCGACTACCAGCCTTGGACCCCCGGCAACTGAGCCTCGCCGTCGCGCGCTGTGCGTGATGGCGTTTTTACATGCCGGTGCATTCGAATTTCAGCCTGTGAACAACGGGAACAGCGGGGACGCCGGTGACGGCGTCCTTGCACGTTGTGCGATATCGCGGCTCAATAGGGTCATCTTACGGAGGTGGGAAACCATCGCGTCGGTTCGGGCAACAGTTCGCGACTGCCCCGATTTGCAGCGGCACCCGAGTAGGATCCGGCCGGGAGATAGGCCCCCGGTGCAGAGGTCCTGAAATCGCCCGCCAATGTGGCGCCGCCGTGAGACAGGAAAGGCCGTCTGGGAAACCAGGCGGCCTTTTTCGTTTGTGCTCGCCGATGGCATTACGCCAGAGCTTCGGATCTGATTGAATCAGAACCGAAGCTCCAGATTTCTTGTTTTGGTATCCACTTCGCTCGAAAACGCTATAGGCGCGCCGCGGCGCGTTGGACCGCCTCGTACCGGTGTTGTTTGAACGGCGCGATTTTTTCGTTCAACAGTGCCAAAATTTCAGGGGGCGCGGTCTCGGGTGAACCGGCATTGAACGGCGGCGCAGGATCGTATTCGAGACGGAGCTGAGTTGCCTCCGCAGTCTGGCGATCGACCAGGATCGAGACCAGCGTCAATGCGAAATCGATTCCCGCGGTGACGCCGCCGCCGGTGACGCGGTTGCGGTCGATGCAGACCCGCGTCTTTGTCGGGATCGCGCCGAACGCACCTAGCATGTCCATCGCGCTCCAGTGCGTCACCGCGCGATAACCTTTCAGCAGGCCGGCGGCGCCCAGCACCAGCGACCCCGTGCAGACCGAGGTGACGTATCTGGCGCCCTCGGCCTGCTTGCGCAGGAAATCGAGCATCTCCTCGTCATTGAGCATGTCATCGGTGCCGAACCCGCCGGGCACGCAGATCACGTCGAGTTGCGGGCAGTCCGCAAAGCTCGTGGTCGGCGTCAGCACCATGACGGAATTGGTCTGGACCGGCTCGATGCGTTTCCAGACCAGGTGCAGCTTCGCGCCCGGCACGCTGGAGAACACCTGCAGCGGTCCGGTGAGATCGAGCTGGGTCACCTTCGGAAATACCAGTAGGCCAATCTGAAGCGGCGCGGACATCGAAACCTCCGAGAAATTGCTTGACCTCGCCAGGGTGCCATGATCGGCTCCTGTCCGAAATGCCATATTTCCCTCATTTCAGGACATGGCTCCAATGATTGGCGTCCTCGTCTTTCCAGATTTCCAGTTGCTCGATGCGGCGGGGCCGATCTCGGCGTTCGAGATCGCGGCGCGCTTTGCCGATAACGCGCCGTCGATCAAGGTTTTGGCGGTGACGCCGGGACCGGTGCGCAGTTCGTCGGGCGTCGAGATGCTGGCGCGGGGGCTAAGACCGTCAACGGCGATCACCACCTTGATCGTCGCGGGAGGCGAGGGCGTGCGCCACGCCGCGACATTCGCGAAGACATTGGCCTTCGTGCGGAGCATGGCGAAGCGCGGCGTCCGCATCGCCAGCGTCTGCTCAGGCGCCTACATCCTCGCCGAAGCCGGGCTGCTCGACGGCCGCCGCGCCACCACGCACTGGCAGCGCACCAGACATTTCCTCAAGACCTATCCGCAGGTGAAGCTGGAGCCGGACCGCATTTTCACCCGTGACGGCAACATCTGGACTTCAGCGGGGATCACCGCGGGGATCGACCTGTCGCTGGCGATGATCGCGGAGGATCACGGCGAGGAGATCGCGCAGAAAACCGCGCGGCAACTGGTGCTCTACCATCGCCGCAGCGGCGGCCAGTCGCAATTCTCTTCGCTCCTGGAACTGAAGGCGCCGAACGGCCGCTTCGGACCGCTGCTCGCGTGGGCGCGCGAGCATCTCGAAGCGCCGTTGACGGTTGAGGACATGGCCGAGCAGGCCGGCATGAGCGCGCGGCATTTCACCCGCGCCTTCATTGCGGAGACCGGCACCACACCATCGAAGGCGGTCGAGCGGCTACGGATCGAGGTGGCGCGGCTGCGCGTGCAATCCTCCAGCGAAGCGATCGAGCGCGTCGCGGAACTGACCGGCTTCCGCGATCCGGAGCGGATGCGCCGCGCCTTTATCCGCGCCTTCGGCCAGCCGCCGCAATCGCTCCGCCGCGCGGCCCGGGCGGGTTAGTTCAGCGCCTTCAGCCAGGCGCCGATGTCGCTCGCGGCGACATTGGCCTGCTGCAAGAATTTGCCCATGGTGAAGAAGCCGTGGAATTGGCCGGGAAAGTGCTTGTAGGTGACTGGCACGCCGGCTTCCTTGAGACCGTGGGCGTACTCGTCGCCTTCGTCGCGCAAGGGATCGGCTCCGGCGGTCAGCACGTAGGCAGGCGGCAAGCCGATCAGCGTCGTGGCGCGCGCGGGCGAGGCGCGCCAGTCGTTGATGTCGGCGGCGCCGCTGAGATAGTGATCGCGGAACCAGCGGATCACGGTATGCGTCAGAAGAATGCTGGTTTCCGGCTCGCGGTGCGAGGGATGCGCCATGGTGAAATCGGTGGCGGGATAGATCAGCACCTGGCCGGCGATCGCCGGGCCGTTGCCGTCGCGCGCCGCGATCGAAACCACGGCGGCGAGATTGCCGCCGGCGCTGTCGCCGCCGACCGTCAGGCGCGAGGCATCGACGCCGAGCTGCCTTGCGTTGCTTGCAACCCATTTCGTCGCGGCGATCGCGTCATCGACGGCGGCGGGGAATTTATGCTCGGGGGCGAGGCGGTAGTCGACGGAAATGACGATCAGCTCGCCTTCATGCGCGAGCTGGCGGCAGACCACGTCGTGCGAGTCGAGATCGCCGATCACCCAGCCGCCGCCGTGGAAGAAAACCAGGCATGGTGCGCCGCCGGCGGTTTTGCGCACGGTTTTCGGCGTGTAGACGCGGGCCGGGATCGCGCCGTGCGGCGCGGGGATCGACAGCGGCCTGACCGATTCGAGTTCGGGCGGTTCGGGATTGGCGACGCGGCCCTTCAGATACAGCTCGCGCGCTTCCGCCGGCGTCACGGTTTCGTAATTCGGCCGGCCGGCCTCTTGAGCGGCTTTGTAGACGGCGGCGGCATCGGGGTCGAGTATGGCGGGCATCAGCGAAATACCTTCAAGGCTGGATTGAACATCAGGCGGCGGTGCGGCCGCCGTCCACGGTGTAGGCGGAGCCGGAGACATAGCTCGCTTCATCGGAGGCGAGGAATGCGACGATGGAGGCGACCTCGGACGCCTGTCCAAGTCGCCGTGCCGGAATCCGGTCGACGAGTCTGTCGTTGGGCACCGGCGCGTTGCCCGGCGTGCGCCCCTGGATGATCGCGCTCAGCATCCGGCTGTCGATCAGCCCCGGGCAGACGCAATTGACGCGCACGCCTTTCCCTGTGCATTCCCACGCCGCGCTCTTGGTCAGCCCGATCACCGCGTGCTTGCTGGCGCTGTAGACGGCGATCTGCGGCGATCCCATCAAGCCGGCGATCGAGGCCGTGTTGATGATGCTGCCCCGGTTCTGCTTCAGCATCACCGGCAGCACGTGCTTCATGCCCAGGAAGACGCCGACCACGTTGACGTCGAGCACCTTGCGAAAGGCGGCGAGCGAGTATTCGGTGATCGGCTTGACCTCGCCCTCGATGCCGGCGTTGTTGTAGAACACGTCGATGGTGCCGAACCTCTCGACCGCGGCGCGAACGTAGCCGGCGACCTCGTCCTCCTCGGTGACGTCGGCGGTGAGCGCAAGCGCCTCGGTCGAAGCCGGCAAATCCTTGATGGCTTCCTTGAGGTCGGTTTCCCTGCGGTCGACCGCGACAATGCGGGCACCGCGCTCGGCGAGAAGCCGCAAGGTTGCGGTTCCGATGACGCCGGCCGCGCCGGTGACGACGGCGACCTTGCCATCCAGACGTATTCGATCGGCCATTTTCGTAAGGTTTCCTTCGCCTCGTCCGGTTATGTCCGGACTTATTGCTGGTTTCCGCGCGGGGCCGCGCGGCATTCACCTGCGAACTATTTCATGGGTCGCGCGGGCTGACTAGTGGGCGGAGGGGGCAGAAACCGCCCTTTCCCCGCCGTATTCGGCGTGTTAACCGGTGGTTCTGCGAGCGGCCGATAAGATTACTATGTCGCGAGCCCGATTCGCCCCCTTGAAGCCGCGCGAGATGTTTCGAACCATTGCCCTGACTGGCTTTGCGGTCCTGCTGGCCGCCACATCCATCTCGCTTGCGCCGCCGGCGCGCGCGCAGATCGGTAATATCTTTTCCGATCCGGCGCCGCGGCCGCCCGGGGCCATTCCCCGCGGCAATCAGCCTCCGCCCGCCGACGACGAGGAGGAAGTGCCGGAGCTGCCGCGCGGCCGCTTGCTGCCGACCCCGAACCGTCCGCTGCCGGGGCAGGGCGTTCCGCCGCCCGGCAACGTGCAGTCGCAGCCGCTGGCGCCGCCGCCCGGGACATCCGAGGTGCCGCAAAATAACCCGCCGGCGGTCGCTGTGCAGCCGCCGCAGCCGGGCAGCCCCAACGTCGCCAATGCGCCTCCCGGAGCCGCTCCTCTGCCGGGGCAACGCCAGCCCAAGGGGGTGCCGCAGTCGCCGGCGCCGCTGCAACCCGGCGATGAAGTTGTCACAGAGCCGCCGTCGCAAAAGATCACCAACAAGAAGGCCAGCTTCTCGGGCCTGGACAAGATCACGGGCCGTATCATCAATTTCGATGAGGATATCGGCGAGACCGTGCAGTTCGGCGCGCTTCGGGTGAAGACCGACGCCTGCTACACGCGTCCCTCGACCGAAGCCGCCAACACCGACGCCTTTGTCGAGGTCGACGAGATCACGCTGCAGGGCGAGGTGAAGCGGATCTTTTCCGGCTGGATGTTTGCCGCAAGTCCGGGCCTGCACGGCGTCGAGCACCCGATTTACGATATCTGGCTGACCGACTGCAAAGGGCCCGACCAGACCATCGTCAACGCCGCGCCCGATCCGAAGCCGGCGCCTCCGCCGCCGCCCGCACAGAAGCGTCCGGCGCCGCAGAAGCAGGCGGCCCCGCGTCCGCCGCCGCCGCAATTCCAGCAGCAACCGCAGCAACAACCGCCTCCGCCACCCCCGCCGCAACGGCCCGGCGGGTTGTTCGGGATTTTCAATAACTGAGCTAACCAAGCCCGGCGATAATCGCCAGCGCGTCGGCGCCTTCGATTGGACGATCGGCCGGCAGCTTCAGAAACTCCGCGGGCTCGCCGGTAATTGCCTTATCGAGCAGCGCGCGATAGCGGCGGCGCGGGATCTCGACCGCGCCAAAGCTGCGCAAATGTTCGGTGACATATTGCGTGTCGAGCAACAGAAAGCCGCCGGCGATCAGTCGCGCCACCAGGTGCACCAGGGCCACTTTCGAGGCGTCGCGGGCGCGGTGAAACATGCTCTCGCCGAAGAAGGCGCGCCCGAGGCTGACGCCGTACAATCCGCCGACCAGCTCGCCGTTCTGCCAGACCTCGACGCTGTGGCAATGGCCGAGCTGATGCAGGCCCAAATAAAGATCGCGGATGCGCTTGTTGATCCAGGTGTCGTCACGGCCCGCCTGCGGCGCCGCGCAGCCGGCGATAACGGCCTTGAAGGCGGTGTTGACGGTCACGGTGAAGGCATCGGAACGAACCGTGCGTGCGAGGCGCGAGGCGATGCGAAAGCCGTCGAACGGGATCACGCCGCGCATTTCCGGCTCGACCCAGAACAGCGTCGGATCGTCGGCGCTTTCGGCCATCGGAAAGATGCCGCAGGCATAGGCGCGCAGCAGCACTTCGGGCGTAATCTCGGAAGAGGCGGAGTCGCGCGATGTCATGGGGCGAGAATAGCAGGCTGACGTGGACGGTGCGATGGTCACGACGCCGTGCTACGCTGCAAGAAAATGGCGGCGCCTCCGCAAGATGCGGATGGGATGATACGCCGGTTGGGATGAAACAAAGGGGCAGCTGTTGAAAATCACCTGGAAAACCGTTGCCCCGCTGGCCGTCTGGCTTGTGCTCTATTTGATCCCGGTTCCGGCCGGCCTCAATGCCAACCAGTGGCACTATTTCGCGGTATTCGCCGCGGTCATCACCGGCCTGATCCTGGAATCGATGCCGGTCGGCGCGGTCGGGCTGATCGGCCTGACGGTTGCCGGTGTCAGCGGCTATGTCGAATCCGACCCCAACAAGGCGCTGCGCTGGATGCTCAGCGGGTTTTCCGAAAGCACGGTGTGGCTGATCGTCGGCGCGTTCGTATTCTCGATCGGATACCGCAAGAGCGGGCTCGGCCGGCGGCTCGCCTTGATGCTGGTGCGCAGCCTGGGCCGCCGCACCATCGGACTCGGCTACGCGGTTGCGTTCTCCGATCTCGTGCTGGCGCCGGCGACGCCTTCGAACACCGCGCGCAGTGGCGGCACGATCTATCCGATCGTCAGCAACATCCCGCGGATCTATGGCTCCGAACCGGGCCCGACCGCGGGCAAGATCGGCACCTATGTGATGTGGACCGCGTTTGCGACGACTGCGGTCACAAGCTCGCTGTTCCTGACCGCGCTGGCGCCGAACGCGGCGGCGCTCTCCATCGCCAAGAAGATCGTCAATGTCGATGTCGGCTGGTCGCAATGGTTTATCGGCTTCGCGCCGCTCGGCATCCTGCTGCTGCTCGTGGTGCCGCTACTCAGCTATCTGGTGTGCAGGCCCGAGGTGAAGGAAAGCCCGGAGATCGTGACGTGGAGCGCCGGCGAACTCGAGGCAATGGGGCCGCCGTCCCGCCATGAATGGATCATGGCGGCGCTGGTGCTGCTAGCCATGTTCTTCTGGATTTTCGGCTCCAACCCGAATATCAGCCTGCCGTTCCTCGGGACCAACTTCATCAACCCGACCACGGTCGTGTTTGTCGTCATCTCGCTTATGCTCGTCACCGGCGTGATCGAATTCGAGGACATCGTCACCGAGAAGAGCGCGTGGGAGGTGTTTTTCTATTTCACCTCGCTGCTCACGCTGTCGTCCGGGCTGAACGAGATCGGCTTCATCAAATGGGTGGCGGAAGGATACGCCAAACCGCTCGCCAGCATGACGCCCTTGATGGGGATGATCCTCCTGGTCTCGTTCTTTTTCTGGATTCACTATTTCTTCTCCAGCATCACCTCGCACGCGGCGGCGGTGCTGCCGGTGGTGCTTGCGGTGGGTACCAGCATTCCCGGCCTGTCGGTGCCGACGCTGACGCTTTTGTGCGTCTATTCGCTGGGGCTGATGGGCGTGATCTCGCCCTACGCGACGGGACCTGCGCCGATGTATTTCGGCAGCGGCTACATCGGCAAGGGCGATTTCTGGAAGTTCGGCCTGATCTTCGGCGTGATCTATTTTATAGGCCTTCTGGTGGTCGTGCTGCCGTGGCTGCAGATTATCTAGCTCGCCGCGGCGCTGGCGGACTTCGCCACGTTCGTATCGACGCGGCGAAACCGCACCAAGATGCGGGTGCCGGCGTGCGAGGGGTCACGCTCGACGCTCGCGTCCAGCTTGGACGCCATCGCCGAGACGATGCGCTGGCCCATGCCGGTGCCACGCGGATCGGCCGCATCGTCGACCCCGACCCCGTCGTCGGAAATCGCCAGCACAAGATCGTCGCCCTGCGCCTTGATCTCGACGTGAATGGGACCGGCGCCGTCGGGATAGGCGTATTTGACCGCATTCATCACGAGCTCGTTGACGATGATGCCGATCGCCACCGCGCGGTCCGGATCGATCTCGATCGCCTCCGCGCTCAGCGTCAGCCGTGACATCTTGTTGCCTTCCGCCGATCGCCTGAGATCCTCCAGCAGGGACTCGAGGTACTGATTCAGCAACACGCTCTTCAGATCGTGCGACGTGTAGAGCCGGCGATGAACCTGCGCGACCGCGGCGACGCGTCCCATGGCATTGGTAAGAGCAGCCTTGACGCCTTCCTGCGTCGACGAATTGGCCTGCAGGTGCAGCAGCGAGGCGATGATCTGCAGCGAGTTGCCGACGCGGTGGTTGACCTCGCGCAGCAGCACTTCGCGCTCGGCTGCGAGCGCCGCATAGCGATCGCGCGAGGCATGGACTTCGGCTTCGGCTTCGTCGCGGGCCTTCTGAAGTTCCGCCTGGCGCAGCGCGCCGTCGACGGCAACCTGGAGCAGCGGGATGAAATCGCCCCTGACATCCTTGACCAGATAATCGGCGGCTCCCGCCTTCAGCGCGGTGACGGCGATCGCGGAATCCTGCGAGGCCGTGACGAACACCACCGGCGGGGCATTGGGGATCTTCAGGATCTGCTCGAGCGTCTCCAGGCCATCGAGGCCGGGCATGTACTGATCGAGCGCGACGACGTCGATGCCGCCCTGGGCGAGGCGCTCCAGGCCTTGCTGCCCGCCGGCGGCATGGACGACCTTGAAGCCGTGCCGCGTCAGGCCGCGGTCGACCAGGCGGGCCAGCGCCGCGTCGTCGTCAATGTACAGCAGTGTCGGCGTGGCGTTGTTCATGCGGCGGCTGGAGGCACCTGGATGACGGAGAAGAACAGGCCGAGCTGGCGAATGGCGTTGGCAAAGCTTTCGTAATTCACCGGCTTGGTAATGTAGACGTTGCAGCCAAGTTCGTAGCAGCGCTTGATTTCCTGGGAATCATCGGTGGTGGTCAGCACCACCACCGGGGTCGATTTCAGATATTTGTTCTCCTTGAGCCGCTTCAATATATCGATGCCGGTCATGTCGGGCAGATTAAGATCCAGCAGGATCAAGAGCGCATGGCCCTTGTGATCCAGACCGGTCCCGTCGCTGCCGAACAGATAGTTCACTGCCGCTGTACCATTGGTAAACGGCTTGATGTCGTTATTGACACCGGAGCGACGAATATTCCGCTCAATCAGCCGCGCGTGGCCCTCATCATCCTCGATCATGATGATGGTAACTGGATTATTCATATAGCCTTGTTCCGGTTATTGCCTGACCAGTTGATAGGCAGTGTAATCGTGAATGTGCTGCCGTTGTGAAGTTCCGACGCGACTGACATGGTTCCGCCGAGCCGGCGCACCAGGGCACGGACGTGTGCTAGGCCGATGCCTTGGCCGGATTTATCCTGAGTTCCCGCCCGGCGAAACAGTTCAAAAATCCGCTGATGGTCCTTGGGATCTATGCCCCGGCCATTGTCGGTGATCTCGAAAATCGCAAAACCGAGCTTGGTGCGGCCCCGGATCGAGATGTCGCCGGGGACGCCGTTCTTCAGATATTTAAGCGCATTGTCGATCAAATTGGAGAAAATCTGCTCCAATGCCAGTCGGTCGCTGACGATATTCGGCAGCGGCTCGATCCGGATCTGGGCGTTCGCCTCCGCCGCCTGGTGCGCAACCGTGGTTACGATCGCCTCCATCAGTTCGCGGGTATCGATCCGCTCGGGCTTGAATTCGCGCCGTCCCTCCCGGGTGAGGTTGAGGATCGCCGAGATCAGACGGTCCATTTTGGCGATGGAGGATTTGATAAAGCCGAGCGCCTCGGAAAAATCCTCCGACAGCTGCCTGTCGGCGCCTTCAAGCGCAGGCTCGGCACTGTCGGTCGCATTGTCGGGCATCGCCGGCGCGGAGGCTTCGGCACGCGCAAGCGACGCGATGCGCTTGAAGATGTCGCCGCGCAATTCCTCGAGCTCGCTGGTGAAGCCCATGATGTTGACGAGCGGCGAGCGCAGATCATGGCTGACGATATAGGCGAACCGTTGGATTTCGTCGTTGGCCTCGCGAAGATCGGCGGTGCGCTCGTCGACGGTGGCTTCGAGGTTGAGATTGTTGTCCCGCAATCTTGCTTCGGCCTGGTCCCGAGCGCGCGAAGAGCGCCGTACCAGGAAGATCGAGAGGCCGGCCAGCGCGATCACGAAGCTGGAGCCTGCGATGGTCACGCTAGAGGCGAGGATCTGGCTGCGATCCGCATTTTCCGTGCGGATCGCGAACAGCCGCGCCTCTTCCGCGTGCATGGCGTTTGCGATCTCGCGGATGGTGGCGCTGGTATTTCCGGCAGCGGCCTCCCGAACCAACGCGGCGGCGTCGGCAGGTTGGTTCGGATTGACGAAGTTCATTTGCCAGCCGAACTGGTCCAATCGCGTTTCGATCGCCAGTCGCAGCTTTTTGACGTTCTCGACCTGCACGGGATTGTCGCTGGTCAATTGAGCGAGCTTGTCGGCGTCGGGAATGATGTTCGCCAGGGCGCTCTCGTAATCGCTGCGGAAGTCCGAGCCCAAAGTCAGAAGATACCCACGGGCTGCGCTTTCGGCGCGGCGGATCTCCAGCAGCAGGGCGTCGATCTGGTTCTCGACCTCGACGGTGTGCACCACCATCGCATTGTCTTTCCGCGCCTTGTTGACGAGCAGCACGGATGCGACGCTGATCGCCACCAGCGCCAAGAATCCCGCCGCTAGCAGCAGGATTTGAAAGATGGCACGCCGTCGCGTGGCGTAAGGTGTCACAGAATCCAAGACAGGCGGAATTGGACAGGCCCCAACGGGGAAATCTCCCCAATGTCAGCTAACGTCGGTCAGGGGCCGGGGTTCCGTCAAGCTGCGTCTTTTTGCGGCTCTCAGGCGGCCGGGGGCTGGCCGGCGAGATACTGCTCCAGCCAGTGGATATGATAATCGCCGTCGATGATGTCGGGCTCGCGGACCAGGGCCCGAAACAGCGGCAGCGTGGTCTCGATCCCGTCGACCACCATTTCGTCCAGCGCCCGGCGCAGCCGCATCAGGCATTCGCCGCGCGTCTTGCCGTGAACGATCAGCTTGCCGACGAGGGAGTTGTAGTAGGGCGGGATGACGTAACCCTGATAAACTGCGGAATCGATCCGCACGCCGAGGCCCCCCGGCGGATGGTATTGCGAGATACGGCCCGGGGAGGGGCGGAAGGTCTGCGGGTTCTCGGCATTGATGCGGCATTCAATGGCGTGCCCGATGATGGTGATCTCTTCCTGCTTCGCCGGCAGGTCGCCGCCGGCGGCGATCCGGATCTGTTCGAGCACCAGGTCGATATCGGTAATGCTCTCGGTGACGGGGTGCTCGACCTGGATGCGCGTGTTCATCTCGATGAAATAGAACTCGCCGTCCTCGTACAGGAACTCGATGGTGCCGACGCCGAGATATTTCATGTCCCGCATTGCCTTGGCGCAGGTCTCGCCGATCTTGGCGCGGGCGGCGGCGCCTAGAACCGGTGAGGGGCCTTCTTCCCAGACCTTCTGGTGGCGCCGCTGCAGCGAACAGTCGCGCTCGCCCAGGTGGATCGCGCCGCCACGGCCGTCGCCCAGAATCTGGATTTCGATGTGGCGCGGCTTCTGCAGGTATTTTTCCAGATAGACCGAGGCATCCCCGAACGCCGACTTCGCCTCGTTGCCCGCGGTCGTCAGCGCCATCATCAGGTCATCGGCGGTTTGGGCGACCTTCATGCCGCGGCCGCCGCCGCCGGCCGCCGCCTTCACCAGCACGGGAAAGCCGATCGCCTTGGCGATGGCCATAGCGTCGTCGTCGGAAGTGACCGCGCCGTCGGAGCCGGGCACCACAGGAATGCCGAGCTTTCTGGCGGTCTTCTTGGCCTCGATCTTGTCGCCCATCAGGCGGATGTGCTCGGCCTTCGGGCCGATGAAGCCCAGATTGTGCTCGGCAAGGATTTCGGCGAAGCGGGCGTTCTCGGAGAGAAAGCCGTAGCCGGGATGCACGGCATCGGCGCCGGTAATTTCGCAGGCTGCAAGCAGCGCGGGAATGTTGAGATAGGAGTCCTTGGACGGCGGCGGGCCGATGCAGACGCTCTCGTCGGCCAGGCGCACATGCATGGCATCGGCGTCGGCGGTGGAGTGCACCGCAACGGTGGAGATGCCGAGCTCCTTGCACGCGCGCAGGACGCGCAGTGCGATCTCGCCGCGATTGGCTATGAGGATCTTGTCGAACATGTTGTCCCACGTGGCGAGTAGCGAATTGTGAATAGCGAATGGAAGGGATTCATTCTCTTCCCCATTCGCTATTCGCCATTCGCTCATTCAATGATCACTAGCGGTTCGCCGAATTCGACCGGCTGGCCGTCTTCAACGAGAATTTGCGTCACGGTACCCGCGCGCGGCGAGGGAATCTGGTTCATCGTTTTCATCGCTTCGATGATCAGAAGGGTCTGTCCAGCCGATACCTTGGTGCCGACCTCGATGAACGGCTTTGCGCCGGGCTCCGGTGCCCAGTAGGCGGTGCCTACCATCGGCGAGGGGACCGCGCCCGGGTGTTTCCCCAGATCGGCGGCAGCCGGGGCCGCGGCAACGGCGGCTATCGGCGCGGGCTGAACGCTCGCCGGTACCGACGCGGCGATAGTGACGTTACGCGCGACGCGCACCCGAAGGCCCGCGCGCTCGATCTCGATCTCGGTGAGATTGGTCTCGGCCAATAGCAGCGCCAGCTCACGAATGAGCGCACTGTCGTTATTCCCGGACTTTGCGGCTGTCTTGTCGTCAGGCTGGCGCGCCATGATCTTTGATCCGAAACTTTCTTGATTGTGACGGGAGTTGCGTCAGGCTCTGGGCATCAGTTCTTCAGCATCGGTTCTTGGCATCAGTTCCTGGCCTTGACGCCGATTTTGGCGGCAAGGCCATTGATCGCAAGCCGATAGCCGTCGATGCCGAAGCCGCACAGCGATGCGAAGGCGGCTTTAGCAGTGAAGGAATGATGCCGAAAGCTCTCGCGGGCGTGGATGTTGCTGATATGCACTTCAACGGTGGGGATTTTCACCGCGACCAACGCGTCGTGCAGCGCGATCGAGGTGTGGGAATATCCGCCGGCATTGATGATGATCCCGACGGCCTTTTTCGCATGCGCCTCATGGATGAAATCGATCAATTCGCCTTCGCGGTTGGATTGCCGGCAATCGGCCTTGAGGCCGAATTGCGCCGATGTCTCCGCGCACAGCTTCTCGACGTCGGCGAGGGTGGCATGGCCGTAGGTCTCGGGCTCACGCGTCCCTAACAGATTGAGGTTCGGGCCGTTAAGCACATAAATCGTCGCGGCAGAGGCCTGGGCCATCACAATTCCAGCAATAGGGCGTTGGGTGGCGGGTTTATAGGTAACAACGGGCCGCAGGGGAAGCCGTCAAGGCGCGCCGAAAGGGCTCGAGGCGCCTCATCTGGTCACTGAGAAGTCCGGCGGAACCTACGGAAATCGCTGATTAACCAAGGTTTCAATGATGGGCGCAAACGCAAAGGGGCGGGCATTTCTGCCCGCCCGCTCGCGCAATCCTGTGTAGAACTTCCAACCTCAGGGCGGCCGGAGCCGCCCTCAGAGCCGGCGGTTAACCCTCGATGATGTAAACGATCTCGTGGGTCTGCGGACGGACGATGACGTATCGGCCGTGGACGAAGATGACGTCATAGCCACGCCACTCCGGATAGATCTCCACGATCCGGGCCGGAAGCGGGTGGAAACGAACCGTTGCCGGCACCGTCGCGCCCACCGAGATATTGAAGTTCACATTGGTGGTCTCCTCGATCCTTTCCGACTTGATGGCGGAAGCGATCTGGGTGCGCTTCTCGGGCGGAGGTGCCGCGGTCGCCGAAGTAGCCGCGTTACCGGTCGTGGTCTGCGACTTGCTGTCGGTCGTGCTCTTCTGCGCGTTCATGTTGCCGGTCTTGCTGTCACGGCTCTCGGCCTTCATGTCCTTGCCGCCCTTGGTCTCGGTCTCGGAGCTCATGCTCTTCGACTTCTGACCCTGCATGTTGTTGTCCTGCGCGCTCTTGCTAGCGCCTGGCGCGGCCTTCTCGGAGTCCGCCTTCATGCCCGAAGAGTCGGAGCCCTTTTCCGAATTCTTCATGCCGGCTGCGCCGCCGGTGTCATGCTGCATCGTCCCCGACGACGCTGCGCCACGGTCCGACGACGGCGCACTCTGCTGCGCTGACGATCCGGCGGACGGCGATCCGCCGCCGGCACTCTGCGCGTTCGCAAAACCGGTTCCGGCGATTAGGGCCACCGCCGCGACTGAAATCAAAAAACGATTAGTCATTGAGTCTCTCCTCAGGTGTCTGCATTGCCCGCGCCGACAACGAAAGGAGGTAGGTGGAGTTCCTCGTCGTTTGCGGTTCCACAAGATTTGTTTTGTGAATGCGTGATGAACAGTTTTGCCCGCAAAAGCGCACAAACTAAAAGGCCGGCTTGCGAGCCGGCCTTTTCATCGAATGCAGTTCGCTGCCTCGCTTCAGCAGGTCGCTTTGCCGCAGCGGGCGATGCCGATCTTCTCCTTGAGATTATCAACGCCGACCGCGCCGATCACGACCTGCTTGCCGATCACGTAGCTCGGCGTGCCGTTCATGCCCATGGCTTCGGCGAGCTTGAAATTCTCCTCGATCGTTGCTTTCACTTCCGGGCTCGCCATGTCCTTTTCCAGCTTCGCCATATCGAGGCCGACCTCCTTGGCAACCGCCATGGCGCGCGCCTTGTCGGCCGCGCCGCGGCCGCCGAGCAGCTTCTGGTGGAAGTCGAGATATTTCTTGCCGCTTGGATCCTGCATGCGGACCGCAACCGCAACCTGGGCCGCTTCGACCGAGCCCTGGCTCAGCACCGGGAATTCCTTGAGCACGACCTTCAGCTTGGGATCCGATTTCATCAGGTCAAGCATGTCGGTCATCGCGCGTTTGCAGTAGCCGCAATTGTAATCGAAGAACTCGACGAAGGTGACATCGCCGTCCTTGTTGCCAAGGGTGACGCCGCGCGGCGAGTTGAAGATCGTATCGGCATTCTTGGCGACGCTCGCTTGGTGCTTCTCGGCTTCGGCGGCGGCCTGCCGCTTGCTCAACTCGTTCATCGCCTCCTCGAGCACTTCGGGATGCGCGATCAGGTAGTTGCGGACGATGGTCTCGATGTCGCCGCGCTGTGCATCGGAAAAGCTCTCGGCCGAAGCGGACAGCGGCGCGCCGCAGAGGGCGAGCGCGAACAGGGCGGGGGCGAGGAAACGGAGCGAGGGCATCTTCAAATCCTTGATTCGGCTTAGGGGCGAAGGCTGGTTTCAGCAATCGTTGTAGGTTAATCCAGTCTAATTCTAGTTGTTTTTCTGCCCCGGCAGAGGCCGGGCGCTCACAATATCGTCAGCTTTGACCCATCCGGGCGTACCGATCGCGAAGCGGGTTTTCGCCCGTGACGCCAGATCGCGCGCGGTCTTGTTGTCGCCGCGAAGGTAGGCCGCCTGCGCGGAAGCCAGATCCGCCTGCGCGTAATCTCCCTTCCGGCCATAGGCCATGGCGAGCTGGGTGTAGCCGATCGGCGCTTCCGACTCGCGGGCCACCGCGGCGCGCAGGATGTTGATGGCTTCGTCGGTATAGGCGCTATTGTTGGATGCCACCAGCGCCTGCCCAAGCAACATCTCGATGAGCGGCGCTTTGTTGGACAGCTGCACCGCCTTGCGCAACGGTGCAATCGCCTCCGCCGGGCGACCGCCTTCGAGCAGCGCCTGGCCGCGCACTTCCTGGAAATAGGGGTTGTTGGGCTGCACCTGGATCAAGGCGTCGATTTGCGCGAGCGCGTTGCGCAGATCGCCGTGCAGATAGGTGGTGATAGCGTGCGCATAGCGTGCGGGCAGGCTGTTGTTGGACAGCGGATAGCGCCGGTAGACGGTGTCCTGCCGCTCCATGAAGGCGGAGATTTTTGCGCGCACCATATCGTGGCGCAGCTGCAGGGCGGGATCGTCCTTCTTCTCCCAGTAGGGGCTGGTGCGCGCGATCTCCTCCAGCGCGCGGACGCGTTCGATGGGCATCGGGTGCGACTGCACGTAGGGATCGGCGCCGCGCGCGGCGAACAGGCTCTCGTCGCCAAAGCGCTTGAAGGTTTCGTACATGCCCCTGGCGGATTGGCCGGTCGCGGTCAGAAACTTCACGCCGGCGCGGTCGGCGTTCTCTTCCTGTTGCCGCTGATAGGAGAGCAGGGTGCGTCGGAGCACTTCCTGCGGCGCCGAGACCGCGGCGGCCCCCGCGTTGGTGAGACCGCTGTTGGATCCGCCGCTGCGTGCGCCCGCGACCATTGCGCCAGCGCCAAGCAGCATGGCGATGATCATCTGGGTCTGGGCCTGCGCAAGCTGCTCGCGGAGTTTGGCGAGGTGGCCGCCGGCAAGGTGGCCGGTTTCGTGCGCTAGCACACCAATGATCTGGTTCGGCGTTTCTGACTGCATCATCGCGCCGTAGTTCACGAAGATGCGGCGGCCGTCGGCGACGAAAGCGTTGAATGCGCTCTCGTTGATGATCACCATCTGGATATTCTGCTTCTCGAGGCCGGCGACGCGCAGGATCGGGCGGGTATAGTCGCGCAGCAATTGCTCGGATTCGGTGTCGCGCAGGATCGGCGGACCCTTGTTTTCCTGTGCCAGCGCTGACATCGGCGCGATCGCCAAAGCGAGCGCGGTGGTGAGCGCGGTCAATCTCAAGGTCTTTTTTAGTAGCGCGATGCGAAGCAGCATGAGGTGTCTTTTGGTGATGGCTTGGCGGCGGCCCCGATATGGCCTAACAAGCCGCCGAATGCGGCCAGTCTGGGGCGGTAACCGGTGCCGGATACCCCCAAATCGGCGGCGCCCGCCCAGATAGCAGATATCCATGCTTGATGCGACACTCAGAGACCGCGTGAACCACCTACTGGCCGCCTCGGCGCGGAGCGAAGTTCCACCGTTCATGGTGATGGACGTGATGGCGGCGGCGGCTCAGATCGAAGCAGCCGGCGGGCACGTCATTCACATGGAAGTCGGGCAGCCGGCAGCGCCGGCGCCGAAAGCGGCGATCGCGGCGGCTCACAAGGCCCTCGATGAGGGACGCATCGACTACACCTCCGCGCTCGGCATTCCCTCGCTTCGTGCGCGGATCGCCCAACACTACCGCGATACGTATGGCTGTTCGGTAGACGCCGAGCGGATCGTGGTCACAACAGGCTCGTCCGGCGGTTTTATCCTGGCGTTCCTAGCGATGTTCGAGCCGGGTGACCGGGTGGCGGTCACCGTGCCCGGCTATCCGCCCTATCGCCATATCCTGACCGCGCTCGGCTGCGAGCCGGTGCTGATCGAGACCTCGAGCGACACCCGCCACGCGCTGACCGGCGAAGCCTTGCTGGCTGCGCATCGCAAGGCACCGCTGAAAGGCGTGCTGGTCGCCAGCCCCGCCAATCCGACCGGAACAATGATGTCGCGCGAGGCGCTGGTGAGCCTGATCGGCGCTGCCGAAGGCGCCGGTATCCGCTTCATCTCCGACGAGATCTATCACGGTCTCGATTACGCGTTTCCCGCAGTCACCGCCGCCGAGCTTTCGCCGCAGGCGCTGGTAATCAACTCATTCTCGAAATATTTCTGCATGACCGGCTGGCGGGTTGGCTGGATGGTGGTGCCGGAACCGCTGGTGCGCCCGATCGAGCGGCTGCAGCAAAATCTCTCGATCTCGGTGCCGACGCTGTCGCAGATCGCCGCCGAGGCCGCTTTCGAGGGAGCCGACGAGATGGAGGCGATCAAGCATGGTTATGAAGAAAACCGCCGCATCCTGATCGAAGGCCTGCCCAAGGCTGGGCTGACGAAATTCCTGCCTGCGGATGGCGCGTTTTATCTATATGCCGACGTCTCCGATTTCACGTCGGATAGTTTCGCGTTTGCCCGCGAGATGCTGGAAAAGGCGCATGTCGCGGCGACGCCGGGCGTCGATTTCGATCCGATCCACGGCCGTGCCTTCATCCGCTTCTCCTACGCGCGCTCGGCCGAGGACATGCACGAGGCGGTGCGCCGCATTGCGCGCTGGCTCGCATAGCGCGGCGCAATCCGTCAGCCGACATCTGCAGATACAAACCGCAATTGGAAGGATTTTCCTTGTCCGCCAGCTCGATACCGGAGGCGGTCACTATCAAGCATTTTCCGCTGGCCGCAGTGCTTTGGCCGCGGCGGGCCGATGGAATTTCCTCCACTCTTCGTGCCGTCATCCTGATCGCGCTGGGAACGGCGCTGCTGACCTTGTCCGCCAAGGTCAATCTGCCGCTGCCATACGTGCCGATGACGCTGCAGACGCTGATCGTGCTGATGATCGGCGCGGCGTACGGTTGGCGTCTCGGCTGCGTAACGGTCATTGCCTATCTGGCGGAAGGGGCGATCGGATTTCCGGTATTTGCCGGTCCAATTGGCGGCCTTGCGCCGTTGTTCGGTCCGACCGGCGGATATCTCGTCGGCTTCGTGCCGGCGGCCTTCGCGACAGGCTGGCTGAGCGAGCGCGGCTGGGACCGGTCAGTGCCGTGGCTCTTCGTGGCGATGGCGCTTGGACACATCATCATTCTCGGCGCCGGATATGCCTGGCTGGCGGTCGGCATGAAGCTCGGCTTTGAGAAGGCATGGCTGGTTGGAATAGCGCCGTTCATTGCTCCCGCGATGGTCAAGAACGCGCTGGGCGCAGCGCTCGTGCCGGCGATCCGGCGGCTGGCCGACCGCCGCGGTTAAATCGGCCCTGCGCCGGCGATGCCATTGACTCAGCCGGTCCAAATGATTTTGGCTATATTCCGCGCAGCGCAAAACGCGACGGAGCGGTCCGCGCTGTCTGGGAGGAGGCAACGTCATGGCAGCAACGATCGCGACTGATGTACCGGCGCCTGTGCCGGCACGCGGGGCAAAGCCCTGGTATCGGGTGCTTTATGTTCAGGTGCTGATCGCCATCGTGCTCGGCGCCCTCTTGGGCTGGCTGTGGCCGAGCCTTGCCACCAATGAGTGGATCAAGGCGCTTGGCGACGGCTTCATCAAGCTGATCAAGATGGTGATCGCGCCCATCATCTTCTGTACCGTCGTGTCGGGCATCTCGCATATCCAGGACGCCAAGAAGGTCGGTCGGATCGGCATCAAGGCGCTGGTCTATTTCGAGATCGTCTCGACCTTCGCGCTGATGATCGGGTTGATAGTCGGCAACGTGGTCCGGCCGGGCGCCGGTTTCGGCAGCGCCGCGGCCAATACCCAGGCGGTCGCCACCTACGCCAAGCAGGCGGAATCGCAAAGGACCGTCGACTTGTTCCTGCACATCATTCCGGACACGGTGGTCGGCGCATTCGCGACTGGCGAGATCTTGCAGGTCCTGCTGTTTTCGATCCTGTTCGGCTTTGCGCTGATGGGCCTCGGGGAGCGCGGGCACACCGTCCGCGCGTTCGTCGACGACGCGGCGCATGCGGTATTTGGCGTCGTTGCCATCGTCATGAAGGCCGCTCCGATCGGTGCGTTCGGCGCCATGGCCTATACCATCGGCAAGTTCGGCACCGGCGCGCTGCTCAATTTGATTGGCCTGATCGCGACGTTTTATGTCGCGGCAGCGCTTTTCGTGTTCGTGGTGCTGGGCTTGATCGCGCGTACGGTCGGCTTCTCGATCTTCAAGTTCCTCGCCTACATCAAGGACGAATTGCTGATCGTGCTCGGTACCTCGTCATCGGAAAGCGCGCTGCCGACCCTGATGGAAAAACTCGAACGGCTTGGCTGTTCGAAATCGGTCGTCGGCCTAGTGGTGCCGACCGGATATTCGTTCAACCTGGACGGCACGAATATCTATATGACGCTTGCGACGCTCTTCATCGCCCAGGCGCTTGGCTTCGATCTCAGCTTCGGCCAGCAACTGACCATCCTCCTGGTCGCGATGCTGACCTCGAAGGGGGCGTCCGGCGTCACGGGCGCGGGCTTTATCACCCTGGCCGCGACGCTTGCCGTAGTCGATCCGCGGCTGGTGCCCGGTATGGCCATTGTGCTCGGCGTCGACAAGTTCATGAGCGAATGCCGAGCGCTGACCAATTTGTGCGGCAACGGCGTCGCCTGCGTGGTGGTGTCGTGGTGGGAAGGCGAACTCGATTACGACAAGCTGCACGCCGGTCTCAACAAGCAGATCGATCCGTCCGACGTCGAAACCGCGCTCACCACCGGCTAAGGCATGATCCGGGAAAAGCTGCCCCGCGCTTGATGCGGGGCAGGCACCGGTCTTCCGAGAAGATCATGCCCAAATAGCTCGATCGCGTCCGCCCAAAGAAAAACCGCCCGGTTTTGGCCGGGCGGTTTTTTGTTGAATGCGATTGTTATTCGCCGCCGCCAAAGCGCCGCGACCACCATCCGGCCTTGCGTGGTTGCGTTTGGCTCGGAGCTGCCGCCTCGGGCTCTGCCGGAGCGGCGGGGGGCGCCGGCTCGGGCTGGCTGTGAGCCAAGGGCGCCGGTGTCGGAGCCGCCTCAGGCTGCGGGCTGGTGAAGAAGCTGACCTTTTCGCGCACCGTCGAGCGTCGACGTGCGGCAGCCCCTTCGGCCTCCTGGGCCGCCTCGGTTTCGCCGGACGCGCCGACCGTTTCGGGCTGCGCGCGCTCCTCAGGTTGCGGCTGCGGCACGACGGCTTCGGGTTCTACCAGCGAAGGTGCCGGCTCGGGCGAGCCACCATCGAAATCGGCGACGGCGTCGCTTGCTTCCGGCGTCGATGGCGGTCCGAGTTCGTCGCTGATCGATCCCACGAGACCGTCTTCCAAGCCGCCGCCACGCCGGCGGCGTCCGCCACGACGGCCGCGGCGGCGCGGGCGCCGCTCGCCATTCGCGCCCTGTTCGGCGCGGGCCAGGCCGGGCTGTTCGTCGCCTTCATCCTCTTCGGTTTCGGCGTCGTCCGAAACGGCGCCTTCGGCCATCTCGGGCGAGGCACGTACGGCATCGCCTTCGTCACGGGGGAAAGCGCCTTCACGCGCCTCGCCGCCGCGTCCGCGCCGGCGCCGGCGCCGCTTGCGGCGATGGCCATCGCCCTCGGCTTCGCCGTTGGCTTCCTCAGCGGATGCTGCCTCGTCGGTCAGGCCCTCGGTTTCTTCGGTTTCGACTTCCGCTTCGATATCGAACGGCTCTTCGTCGTCGTAGGTTTCCTCGGTCTGCGACGGCGCGGCGGCGGCCTGAGCGGCGAGCAGCGCCTTCGCCGCTTCCAGCGTGTGCACCTGTTCGCCGCGATCGATGACAAACGATTGCTGGCCGGTCACGGTCGCATCAGCGACGACGGCGAGCGAGATCTTGAAGGCGTTCTCGAGGTCACGCAGGTGGCCGCGCTTGTGGTTTAGGACGTAGAGCGCGACGTCGGTCCGTGTGCGCACCACGAGATTGTGGGTCGCGCCCTTCATCAAAACCTCCTCGATGCCGCGCAACAATTGCAGCGCCACCGAAGATACCGAACGGACGTGGCCAGAGCCGCCGCATTGCGGACAGGGCTCGGTCGAGCTCTCCAACACGCTAGCGCGGATGCGCTGGCGTGACATTTCCAACAGGCCGAAATGCGAGATGCGCCCGACCTGGATTCGCGCGCGGTCCTGCCGCAGGCAGTCGCTCAGCTTGCGTTCGACCGCGCGGTTGTTGCGCTTCTCGTCCATGTCGATGAAGTCGATGACGATCAGCCCCGCAAGGTCGCGCAGGCGAAGCTGTCGCGCGACTTCCTCGGCGGCCTCGAGGTTGGTCTTGAGCGCGGTATCCTCGATGTGATGCTCGCGGGTGGCACGGCCCGAGTTGACGTCGATCGAGACCAGCGCTTCGGTCTGGTTGATGACGATGTAGCCGCCGGAGCGCAATTGCACGGTGGGCGAGAACATCGCATCGAGCTGGCTCTCGACGCCCATCCGCGAGAACAGCGGTTGGCCGTCACGGTATTGTTTCACCGCCCGCACATTCTGCGGCATCAGCATCTTCATGAAATCGCGCGCTTCGCGGTAACCGGCCTCGCCGGCGACCTGGATCTCGTCGATCTCCTTGTTGTAGAGGTCGCGCAGCGAGCGCTTGATCAGCGAGCCTTCCTCGTAGACGAGGGTGGGGGCCTGCGACTTCAGGGTCAGGTCGCGCACGGTTTCCCACATGCGGATCAGATATTCGAAGTCGCGCTTGATTTCGGGCTTGGTGCGGGAGGCGCCGGCGGTGCGCAGAATGATGCCCATGCCCTCGGGCACGTCGAGATCCTGCACCACTTCCTTCAGTCGCGAGCGGTCCTGCGCGGAGGTGATCTTGCGGCTGATGCCGCCGCCGCGCGCGGTATTGGGCATCAAAACCGCGTAACGGCCGGCCAGCGACAGATAGGTCGTGAGCGCCGCGCCCTTGTTGCCGCGCTCTTCCTTGACGACCTGGACCAGCATCACCTGGCGACGCTTGATGACTTCCTGGATCTTGTACTGGCGGCGAGGCCGGAACATACGCTCCGGCACTTCCTCCATCACGTCGTCGCCGCCGACGGATTCAACGACTTCCTCCTCGGCGTCTTCACCTTCCTCGTCGTCGTCGTCATCGTCATGGTCGCCATGCAACTCCTCGGCATGCTCGTCACGGGGCGAAGCGGCTTGTTCCGAAGTGTGTTCTTCCGCGGCTGCATATTCTGACGCGCGTGGTTCGGTCGAGTGTTCCTCGTCGCCATGTTCGTCGTGACCCGCATCCTCGGCATGGGCCGCGTTCTCCTGCGCCTGTTCCTCATGGGCGCGGTCCGGCTCATGGTTGACCTCGGCGCCGAAAGTCGCGGCGGAAGCGGTGTTGGCGACGGAGGCCTCGACGGCTGCGGCGACCGGATCGAGCGGAGTTTCGGGTGGAGCTACTTCAACCGAAGCAGGCGCGTGACCGTGCTCGTCATAATCATGACCGTGGTGGTCGTGCGCATGATCGTGGTCGTGTGAATGCTCGTGACCCTCGTGATCATGCGGCGCGTGCTCATGATCATGGGCCGAATGCTCATGCGCTTCATGATAATGAGGCTCCCCCTCGGCGTGAGGCTCGTGATCCTCGTAAGGCTGGGCGGCCTGCGACGGATCGAGCGGCGAGCCCTCGACCACCTCGCTCTGGACGCGATCGCCGTGGCCACCGCGGCGGCGTGCATTGCGATGCCGGGAACGGCGGCGGTGGTTGGAGCGGTTTTCGCTCTCTTCCTCGGCCTCGCGATGGGCGCGCTCTTCCGCCTCGATCAACGCCTGTCGGTCGGCGACCGGGATCTGATAATAGTCGGGATGAATTTCGCTGAAGGCCAGGAAGCCGTGGCGGTTGCCGCCATACTCGATGAAGGCCGCCTGCAGCGACGGCTCTACGCGCGTGACCTTGGCGAGGTAGATATTGCCGCGCAGTTGCTTGCGTTGGGCGGTCTCGAAATCAAACTCTTCGACACGATTGCCACGGACCACGACGACCCGGGTCTCTTCCGGATGGGTGGCATCGATCAACATCTTGTTGGGCATTTTGGAGCTCTTGACGGCGGCGGGCGCGGTGCATGGCGCGCGCAAACTGCGCCGCCCGGTGACGCGACGGTCCACCTGATTCGGGGGTGAGGGGAAGGCCAAAACGCAAATCCGCGCGCCACGCCGAACGGGGGCCCACCGGAACGAGGCGACGTGCGAAGCTTTCGGCTTGCCGCATCGCGGTTGTTCCGTGGATCTTGGTCGGCAACACAGTCTGGCGCATCAAGCGTCGGCCCGTCTAAACATGTTGGCGGCAAGGGATACCGCCGCATCGATTCGCTGAAAGCCCGGCGCGGCGCCAAAGCGCTCGCCGGCCATCGCATATCGGACCGATTCGAGGTCCGGATAATCAGTTTTGCCGTGTCTTAAACCGTCCCTGGAACAGGAAAGTGCCTGGGACCGGACGCCGCTCGGGCTCGAAACCGCCGCTCCTTGTCAGCCGCGCGCAGCGCTGGCTGTGGAGGGATCGGGAAAGACGCTGGAACCGTCGACTTCGATGATTCCGGCGCTGCACCGGGAGGCTGAACGCGACACAACCGGGAGTATTAGCCGTCAGCACTCTGTACATACGTGGATTGACCGGCGCGCGCAAGGGAAGCGTCGCATCGCGGCAACACTTGGCCGTTTTCGCCTGTGGCGCGTTAAGGTCTGATTAACCCTGTGGTTCTAATGCGGTAAGAGGCTGCTCTCGGAGGCACTGAATCGTTGGCGGACCGCACGAATCACCGTGTTTTGCTGGGGTGCCGGCTGTTGTGCGCCGCAGCATTGCTGTGCGCCGAGCCGACCGGTCCAAGTGCCGCCGAGGCACCGCCGCCAAGTCCGGTCGCGGCTGCCAATCTGCCGGTCGCCTCCGATGCGCGGCTGGCCGGCGACGCCAAGCAGACCCGCTTCATCCTCGACCTCGACAAGACGATTACATTCCGGGCGTTCACCCTGGCCGATCCGTATCGGGTCGTTGTGGATATCACTCAAATCAGCTTCCAGCTCGCACCCGGCACGGGAAATACGGGCCGCGGCCTGGTGAAAGCGTTCCGCTATGGCCTGGTGATGCCGGGCGGCTCGCGCCTCGTGTTTGATCTGGCGGGGCCGGCGAAAATCGCCAATTCCTATATGCTGGAGGCCGCCAATGGCCAGCCGCCGCGGCTGGTGCTCGAACTCGAAGAGGTCGATCGCGCCAATTTCGTCCAGCTGCTGTCGCCCGAGAGCAGGCCGGAGCTAAAGCCGGCCGTTGCTGAAGCCAAGGCGGCCGTAGTGATGCCCGACGCGGCCGCCGCAGCAAAACCCGCCGAACCGCCGGACACCCGACCGCTGATCGTAATTGATCCCGGCCATGGCGGCATCGACAACGGCACCCAGTCCAGCGGCGAGATGGAAAAGAATCTGGTGCTGAGTTTTGGTCTGGCCCTGCGCGATCGCATCGAGAAATCGGGCAAATATCGCGTTGTCATGACGCGTACCGACGACACCTTCATCCCGCTGAACGACCGGGTCAAAGTCGCCCGCAACCGGTCCGCGGCGCTGTTTGTCTCGATCCACGCCGATGCCCTGCCGCGTCGGGAGGGAGATGCCCAGGGCGCCACGATCTATACGCTCTCCGACAAGGCTTCCGACGCGGAAGCCGAGCGGCTGGCGGAGACGGAAAACAAGGCTGACGCCATCGGCGGCGTAAACCTGACGGACGAGCCGACCGAGGTCGCCGACATCCTGATCGATCTGGCGCAGCGCGAGACCCGGACCTTCTCCAACCGCTTTGCGCATCTGTTGATGGGCGAGATGAAGACGACGGTACGGATGCACAAGCACCCGCTGAAATCGGCCGGCTTCCGCGTCTTAAAGGCGCCCGACGTGCCCTCGGTGCTGGTCGAACTGGGCTATGTCTCCAACAAGGGGGACCTTGAGCACCTGGTGTCGGAGGACTGGCGAACCAAGACCGTCGGCTCGATGGCCGAGGCCGTCGATGCTTTTTTCGCCAAACGGCTCGCAACGGCCGGACCGGCCAAATGAACAGCCAGTGAAAAGGGATTGCTTCGCTGCGGGAAGCCCTAGTTTGGCCACAGCGGCAACGGTATAGAAAATCGCTGCGTAGTCGGCGGAATCGGACGATTTTGCCTGCCGGCTTCTGTATTGTTCGCCGGCGCACCGGTGGCTCGCGGAACCGGGGCATTCGCACGAGGGCAGACGCCGAGAGAGACGGCGCAAGGGTTGGAACGGAATTTCGATAATGCGCTTGCTGGTGCGGTTCATGGGTTTCTTGTTCGCCGCCGGAACCGTCGTGTTCCTGGTTGGCGTCGCCGGAGTCGCGGGCGCAATCTGGCATTTTTCCAAGGACTTGCCGGATTATTCTCAGCTGCAGGATTACGAACCGCCGGTGATGACGCGCATCCACGCCACCGACGGCGCGCTGCTCGGCGAGTACTCCAAGGAGCGCCGCCTCTATCTCCCGATCCAGGCGGTTCCAAAGCTGGTCATCAATGCGTTCCTTGCCGCCGAAGACAAGAATTTCTACGAACACGGCGGCATCGACTTCTCCGGCATGGCGCGCGCCGCGGTAGTATACGCCCAGAATTACGGTTCCAACCGTCGTCCGCAGGGCGCGTCCACCATCACCCAGCAGGTAGCCAAGAACTTCCTTTTGACCAACGAAGTGTCGTTCGCGCGCAAGATCAAGGAAGCCTTGCTGGCGATGCGCATCGAGCGCGCCTATTCGAAGGACCGCATCCTCGAACTCTATCTCAACGAAATCTATCTCGGCCTGGGCGCCTACGGCATCGCCGCCGCCTCGCTGGTCTACTTCGACAAGTCGGTGAACGAACTCACGATTGCGGAAGCCGCGTACCTGGCCGCGATGCCGAAGGCGCCGGGCGCGCTGCACCCGGTGCGTAACCGCGACCGCGCCGTCGAACGGCGAAACTACGTGATCGATCGCCTGCTGGAAAACGGCTGGATCAAGCAGGCCGACGCGGACAAGGCCCGCAAGGAGCCGCTGATCGTCACCAACCGCTCCAATGGCGCGCATATCTTCGCCGGCGAGTATTTTGCCGAGGAAGTTCGCCGCGACATCTTCGAGCGCTACGGCGAAAAGAAGCTCTACGAAGGCGGCCTGTCGGTCCGAACCACGCTTGATCCGAAGATACAGGTGATGGCGCGCAAGGCCATGGCGGCCGGCCTGGTCAATTATGACGAGGCGCAGGGATGGCGCGGGGCGATCAACAAGCTCGATATTTCGGGCGATTGGGGCGTCAAGCTCGCCGAAGTCAAATCGCTCTCGGACATCTCGCCGTGGCGGATGGCGGTGGTGCTGGAAACCAGCGACCAATCGGCGCGGGTCGGTTTTCAGCCGGGCCGTGAACTGGGCGGTGCGGTCAGCAAGGAACGCCAGACCGGCATCATTACGCTCGATGGCGTGCGCTGGGCCAAGGCCTCGTCGGGCCCCGCGAGGGGCAGGGCGCCGACCGCGGTCTCGCAGGTGCTTTCGCCCGGCGACATCATCTATGCGGACCCGCTGATCTCGAAGGACGGCAACACGGTCGAGGGCCAGTTCCGCTTGCGGCAAATACCGGAAGTGTCCGGTGCGATGGTGGCGATGGACCCGTGGACCGGCCGCGTGGTGGCGATGGTCGGCGGCTTCTCGTTCGACCAGAGCCAGTTCAACCGTGCGACTCAGGCCTATCGGCAACCGGGGTCGTCGTTCAAGCCGATCGTCTACTCCTCCGCGCTCGATAACGGCTACACGCCTTCGACGGTGGTGATCGACGCGCCGATCGAAATCGACCAGGGGCAGGGCTCCGGCGTCTGGCGTCCGGAAAACTACTCGACCGGCAAATATTACGGACCGACCACGCTGCGCAACGCGCTGACGCGCTCGTTGAACACGGTGACGGTGCGGCTCGCGCAAGACATCGGCATGCCGCTGATCGGCGAATACGCAAAACGCTTCGGGGTTTATGACGAACTGCCGAACTATTTGTCCTATGCGCTTGGCGCCGGCGAAACTACTGTCATGCGGATGGTCACGGCCTATTCGATGTTCGCCAATGGCGGACGGCGCGTGAAGCCGACGCTGATCGATCGCATCCAGGACCGTTACGGTCACACCATCTTCAAGCATGATTCCCGCGAGTGCCGCGGCTGCGACGTGCCCGGCGGCTGGAAGAATCAGGCCGAGCCCCAGCTCGTCGACCGCCGCGAGCAGGTGCTCGATCCAATGACCGCCTATCAGATCACGTCGATGATGGAAGGCGTGGTTCAGTACGGCACGGCAACGGTTGTGAAGGAGGTCGGCAAGCCGATCGCCGGCAAGACCGGCACCACCAACGACGAAAAGGACGTCTGGTTCATCGGCTTCTCGCCGGACCTCGTCGTCGGCGTCTATGTTGGCTACGACAAGCCGCGCAATCTCGGCCGGGGCGCCAGCGGTGGCCATACCGCAGCACCGATCGCGCGCGACTTCCTCAAGCTCGCGCTCGCCGACAAGCCGGCGACGCCGTTCAAGGTGCCGGCTGGCATCAAACTGATCCGTGTCGATTCCAAGAGCGGCATGCGCGCAGGCCCGGGCGATGGCGGCCGGACCATTCTGGAAGCCTTCAAGCCGGGTACTGCGCCGCCGGATAACTACTCCGCGATGGGCGTGGCTGATGCAGACGGGCGCATCCCGCAGGGCACGTCACCGGACGCCGGCAATATCATGCGTCCCGGAACCGGCGGGCTGTATTAGCGTCGGCTTTCGTCATGGAAAGCAACCTGGGCGGATTGCGCTTTGCACCGCCCGCCGCTACATCCCTCGCGACCATTGCAGCTGAGACCGGAAAACCATGCGCGCGGAAGTCGAACGACTCGTTGAAGAGATCAAGCAGTCAGTCGGGCTGCTGAGGAGGCATCTTTGACGTCGATGCATCCACGGCGCGTCTGGCAGAGCTGAACAAGCTCGCCGAAGATCCCAATCTCTGGAACGATCCCCAGAAAGCCCAGAAGCTGATGCAGGAGCGCACCTCGCTGGAGGATGCGCTGCAGGGCATCGGCAAGGTCGAGCGCGAGCTCTCGGACAATGTCGAAATGATCGAGCTCGGCGAAGCCGAGAACGATGAAGGCGTTGTCGCCGAGGCCGAGAAGGCGCTGAAAGACCTCAAGAAGGAAGTCGCGCGCCGCGAACTGGAAGCGCTGCTCTCAGGCGAGGCCGACCGGTTCGATTCCTACCTCGAGGTTCACGCCGGCGCGGGCGGCACCGAAAGCCAGGACTGGGCCGAGATGCTCTTGCGCATGTACACGCGTTGGGCCGAGAAGCATGGTTTCAAGATCGAATATCTGGAAGAAACCCAGGGCGAAGAGGCCGGGATCAAATCCGCCACCATCCAGATCAGCGGCCACAACGCCTATGGCTGGCTGAAGACCGAGGCCGGCGTGCACCGCCTGGTGCGGATCTCGCCCTATGATTCCAATGCGCGGCGCCACACCTCGTTCTCGTCGGTCGCGATCTTCCCGGTGGTCGACGACAGCATCAAGATCGACATCAAGGAATCGGATGTGCGCACCGATACGATGCGCTCGGGCGGCGCCGGTGGGCAGCACGTCAACAAGACCGAATCCGCGGTGCGGTTGACGCATATTCCGACCGGCGTTGCGGTGGTCTGCCAGGCCGGCCGCTCGCAGCACAAGAACCGCGCGCAGGCCTGGGACATGCTGCGGGCGCGGCTCTACGAGATCGAACTGAAGCGGCGCGAGGAGCAGGCCGCCGCCGACCAAGCCGCCAAGACCGACATCGGCTGGGGTCACCAGATCCGGTCCTACGTGCTGCAGCCCTATCAGATGGTGAAGGATCTACGTACCGGCGTGCAGACCTCCGATACCTCCGGTGTGCTCGACGGCGATCTCGATGAATTCATGGCGGCGACGCTCGCGCAGCGCGCCTTCGGCACCGCGCCGGGACAAGTCGAGGATGTGGATTAATCCATGACCAGGGTCGCGTTCATCGGGTTGGGTCGCATGGGCCACGGGATGGCGGGCCGCTATCTCGACGCCGGCTACACAGTTACCGTGTGGAATCGCAGCAAGGCGAAAGCGCAAGACCTGATCGCGCGCGGCGCGCGATGGGCGACCTCGCCGGAAGATGCCGCGATCGATGCCGACGCCGTCGTGACCATGGTCGCCGACGACGCGGCGTCGCGTGAGGTGTGGCTCACCAAGGATGGCGCTGCCGCGACGATGAAGGCAGGCACGCTTGCGATCGAATGTTCCACGGTGTCCTACCAGCACGCGCTCGACATGGCGCGCGAACTTCGCGGACGCGGTCTGATCTATATCGACAGCCCCGTGACCGGCCTGCCGGACGCGGCGGCCGCGGGCAAACTGACGCTGCTGGTTGGCGCCGAGCCCGCCGATCTCGAAAAGGCCCGGCCATTCCTCGAGCCGTTCTCAACCACCATCCGCCATTTCGGCGCCGTCGGTACCGGCACGGTCTACAAACTGATCAACAATTTGATGGGCGCGATCCAGATCGCCGGGATCGCCGAGGGGCTTGCGATCGCCGAGCAGGCCGGCCTCGACATCAAGCTGGTGCTGGAAGCGATCGAGACCGGCGTTGCCGCGAGCCCGCAGGTGATCCGTCATTCCAAGCGGATGGCCGCGCGGAATTTTGCCGGCGCGACCTTCACCGCAGCGCTGCGGCACAAGGATGCCGCCTACGCCGTCGCGCTCGCCGAGAGCCTGTTGTCCAACGCGCCCATCATGGGCCGAGCTGCGGTGGAGGCCTATGATCGCGCCAGGACCTACGCGCCCGATGACGACGAAGCCAGGATGATCGAGATCGTCTCGCGGCCGAAATAGGCAAAACCGCGCGCCAGCGCGCTGTTATTGACCGACGGCGGGTGCTGAATTTCTTGAGGCGTTAGATCAGGTCCGACCGGATTTCCACTGCGAAAGCCACCCCGTAAACCGGCCGCTGTCGCGCTCGCCGCCGTGCCAGGCGGCATGGACGGTACCGTCGTCGGCGACCAGCAGCACGACGTCGAGGCCCTTCGAGCGGCGAAGCGTCTCGATCGCCTGCCTTGGCGTCTGCGCGATCGGGCCTGCGACGTTGAACGACGTGTTGACGGACATCTCGACGCCGATGCGGCGGCCGAGCGCCTTCAGATAGGCGTAGGTGAGGGGATCGTCCTCCGCCCGCACGATCTGGATGCGGCCGGTGCCGTCGGCATGTATCACCGCCGGAATCCTTTCGCGCGCCTGCGGTTTCGATCGCGCCGTCAAAACCATATAATTATAGGCGTTGTAGTTCGCGTCCGATGCGCCCTGCAGCAGTTCAAAATATTCCTGCGCGGCTTCCAGCGTCGCCATCGGCGCCAGCGGCCGGATCGCCTCGCGGTATTTGACGCGCTCATTGAGCCGCTCGCGCGCTTGCGGATCGCAAGGGTTGGCGAAAATCGAGCGGTGACCGAGCGCGCGGGGGCCGGTCTCGGCCGCCCCCTGATAGAGCGCGATGACGCCGCTCTTCGCGACCATGAACGCCATCAGGTCGGCGACCGCCTCGCGTCCATCCGGTGTCGAGATATCGCCGATCATCTGCGCGGCAATGCCATCGGAGTCGAGGGCTGCCGCAATATCGTCCTGCGAAGGCGGCAACCCGCAATGGAACGCATGTGTCATCGCTGCGCCGCGCGGGGCGCCGGCGAGATGCGCGAATAGCCAGGCGGCGCCCATGGTGACGCCGGGATCGCCGGGCACCGGCGGTACCCACAGATGCAGCCGCGCCTTCCGATGCTGTGCCTCGGCAAACCAGGCTTCGTCGAAATGCTCGATCAGCCGCATATTGCCGACCGCGTTCAGCGCCACGCCGCCGGTCAGCACCAGCCGGGTCGCGCCCGTCGCGCGCAACAGATGGTCGACGACGTGGATCATGGCGTCCTCGAACACCAGCTGCGTCGCGGCGGCCTTGTCGAGGCGATCCTTGGTGTCGGCCCGGTGATGGATGTCTTCGACGCGCAGCACCGCGTCGGGATTCCAGAGTTGCTCGGGCTTGAGCGGCGGGCCGAGGATGTCGGTCAGCGCAGGCTTGTACGGGTTGTCGAACGGGTCGCAATACCAATTGGCCATGGCGCGATTCAAGAAGACTTCGCCCCCGGACCCGAAGATCAGCACGTTGCGCAGCCGCGCGTAATAGGGATTGGTCGCGCGGTTCATGTCGCCCCAGGCCGCGGCGCCCATATAACGTCCCTCGCAGGACAGCCACGTCCAGCCGCCCTGCGTCGACGAGATCACGCTGTAGAAGGCGCCGAGTGAATCGAACACGCTGTCGTTGCAATAGAGCCGGCGCATCGCGCCGTTCTCCACCACATAGAGCGAGATCGAGCCGAGATCGCCGGTGCCGTCGAGCACCGCAATCGCGACCGGCTCGCCGTCGTCCTTGAACGGGGAGGCGGCATATGAGAACCAGGCGTGGTTGTCGTGGTGCGGCATGCAGATCAGCGGCACGCGTTCTGAAAGTCCGAGCTGGCGGGCGAGGATCTTTGGCGTGCGGGTCATCTGGTCGAGGCGCCGGCCGTCGAAGCCGGCGGCCTCCGTGGTACGCAATAATTTCAGGCTCTGCGGCAGTTCTTCCAGCACCGAGCGCGCGAGCGTGCCGGCCAGCGTCGGGTAATCCCAGCTCGTGAGCCAGGCGTCGATGTCGCCGATATCGCGCCCGATGCCGCGCAGCGTCGCGACGGCGGCATCGATCGATTCTTTCGGATATTCGGTCGTATGCTTGTTGCCGGAAAAGCGCTCTTCCTCGTTGTTGACGATCAGGCGCGGGCCGTTGGCCCGGGTGACCTCGACCAGCGCGACGCCCGAATTATGCGTGCCGGGAAGCCCGAGCCCCGCGAGATAAACGGTCTCGCCGCGCGCCAGTTTTCCACGGATGGCCGTGAGCCGCGCCTCAGCGAAATCCGATCCCAATTGATGGAAGCCGGCCGCGCCCATGGTTTTCGCCGCCAGCCAGCGCGCGAATCGGAATCCATTCGCGGCGAGCTTTGGATGTCGCGGTCCAATTCGTTTATTCAGTGCCAACCCCGAGCCTTCTCGTTGCAGCCGATGCCGTCTGCATCAATCATAATTGGCGGCGGTCAACAATGCTGTTTCGTCGGGCGGAATAACGCGGAGCTTGCCAGTGCAGGCGCGACTTGCGAAACTTGCCGCAACAGAACGACAAAATCGGGAGAAAACATGCTGGCTCGTCCACGACATTTCGCTGTCCTTGCCGCCTTTGCTACCGCCGCACTGATTGCGACATCGGCCAGTGCCCAAAAGAAATACGATCCCGGCGCCAGCGATACCGAAGTCAAGATCGGCAACATCATGCCCTATAGCGGGCCGGCGTCGTCCTATGGCGTGATCGGCAAAACCGAAGCGGCTTTTTTCAAGATGATCAACGACCAGGGAGGGATCAACGGCCGCAAGATCAACTTCATCAGCTATGACGACGCGTACAGCCCGCCAAAGGCGATCGAGCAGGCGCGCAGGCTCGTCGAGAGCGACGAGGTGCTCTTGATCTTCCAGCCGCTCGGAACCCCGTCGAATTCCGCGATCCAGAAATACATGAACGCCAAGAAGGTGCCTCAGCTTTTCGTCGCCTCCGGCGCCACCAAATGGGGAGATCCGAAGCACTTCCCCTGGACGATGGGCTTTCAGCCCAACTACCAGAGCGAGGGACGGATCTACGCCAAGTACATTCGCGACCACTTTCCCAACAGCAAGATCGCGGTGTTCTGGCAGAACGACGATGCCGGCAAGGATCAGATCAAGGGCCTGCGCGACGGGCTCGGCGACAAGGTCAACATGATTATCGCCGACAAATCCTACGAGGTCAGCGATCCCACGATCGACTCCCAGATCGTCGCGCTGCACGATTCGGGTGCCGACATCTTCGTCTCCTGGGCCGCGCCGAAGGGGTCGGCGCAGGCGATCCGCAAGGTCGGCGAACTCGGCTGGAAGCCGAAATTCTTCCTTGCCAATACCGCGACCTCCGTCGCCTCGGTGTTGAAGCCGGCCGGACTCGAATACGCCAAGGATATCATCTCGACGGCTTATCTGAAGGATCCGAGCGACCCTGCGTGGAAGGACGATCCGGCGGTAAATGAATGGCGCGAGTTCATGAAGAAGTATTATCCGGACGGCGACCAGACCAACGCCAACAATACCTACGGATTTGTCCAGGCGCAGGCCATGGTGCAGGTCCTCAAGCAGTGCGGAGACAATCTGACGCGCGAAAACGTCATGAAGCAGGCCGCCAGTTTGAAGAATTTCCATACCGACATGATGCTGCCGGGGATCATGGTCAACACTTCGGCCGACGACTTCTTTCCGATCGAGCAGATGCAGCTGATGAAGTTTAACGGCGAGGCGTGGGAATTGTTTGGTGAGGCAATCGACGGTGAGGTCGGTCACCAGGTCGACTGACCCTATCCAGCGCTCAGCCTTACGCCGGCGCGCAGGAATTTCTGCGGATCGACCGCGTCGCCGTCGATCCGCGTTTCATAATGCAGATGCGGCCCGGTGGAGCGGCCGGTCGAGCCGACGGCGCCGATCACCTGTCCGATCTTGATGATGTCGCCGACCTTCACGTGGATTTCCGACAGATGGCCGTAGCGGGTCGATAGCCCGTTGCCATGGTCGATCTCGACCATGCGGCCATAGCCGCCGGCCCACCCTGATGACACCACCTTGCCATTAGCGGTGGCGCGTACGGGGTCGCCGCTCGCGGCGCGGAAATCGAGGCCGGTGTGCATGGCGGGGCGGCCGAGGAAGGGGTCGCTGCGGACCCCGAAGCCGGAGGTGAATTCGACCTCGCCGATCACGGGCTTGCGGTAGGGCACCAGCGCCAGCGTCGCATTGAGCCGCTGCATCTGCGTGCGGTTCACATTGATCCGGTAGAGCTGGCGCTCGAAGGTGCCCGCATCGGCGGAAAGCTTGACGGGCACAAACGGGCCGCCGACGCCCGAGCGCGGCGTTGCGGCCTCGAGCTGCGCCATGTCGAGCCCGAGATCGGTGATGACGCCGCGCATCCGCCTAACGCGCGATTCGATGCTTTCCTCGGCCGAGCTGAGCGCCGCCAACTGGCGTCGCTCGACCTGGTCGAGCGACGTCTGCAGGCGAACGAGAACGTTGTCGATGCCCTGCACCTTGGCGAACTGGTTCGGCTGGGGTTTGATGGTAACAGGTGTGCGGGACTCCAGGCGCGCCTCGCGATCCGGTGGTGCGACGAAGATAACTGTGTCGCTGATCGGGGAGGGTTTTGGCGTACCCGACGGCGCCGGATCCGCGGTAGCCCCGCGTGCCGGCGGCCGGATCGATCCGGTGACAGCGACGTCAGGAATGGCGCCGAGCGCGGTGGCGCGGGATTCCAGCGCGGTTTGCCGCCGCATGATCTGGTCGAGCTTCTGGTCGAACTGTTCCTGGTCGAGGAGTTGTCGGCTGGTGGTCCGATCAACCTTTGCGCGCAGCTCCGCGATGCGGTCTTCGTAGGCGTATTGCATCTCGGCCTGACGGGCGATCAGCCGCGTCAAGACGTCGTCACGGAACGCGAAGTAGGTTGCGGTCGCCGCCGACCACATGCCGAGCAGTACGACGGTGCCGACCACGATCCAGAACACCACTGGTCCGAACCGGACTTGCTTGCCGGCGTGCACGATCGTGTAGCCGTCGCCGCCCTGCGCCGAGTTGCTCGCAGGATGATGCATCACCGGACGCCGGGGCGGCGTCCGGTGATGATCCTGAGGGTGATGGTGTTGCTTCTGGTAATCGAAATGACCGGAACGGTACGACATCGGCACTCCCGCGCCGGTCGGAGGACAAGTTCCGTACGGCTAAATTCCAGCGCCGATATGCGCTCCTCATGGTTAATTTTCAGGAAACGGAACCATTCAAGCTATAGCGACTGGGCCGCGGCCAGCACCTCATCGGCATGGCCATCGACCCGCACATTGCGCCATATCCTGGCGATCCGGCCGTCGGAGCCGATCAGAACCGTGGTCCGAAGAGTCCCGAGGAAGGTCCTGCCGTACATGGATTTTTCGCCCCACACGCCATAGGCCTCCAACATCTCGTGTTGCTCGTCCGAGATGAGAGGAGTGACCAATTGGTGTTTGTTTCTAAAGGACTCCAGCGCCGTGACGGTATCCGCGGAGACCCCCAGCACCTCGGTGCCGCAGTCGGCGAAGGCGCCCTTCAGACGGGTGAAGTCGATCGCCTCTTTGGTGCAGCCGGGGGTGTCGGCGCGCGGATAGAAGAACAGCACGAGTTTCTTGCCGGCATAGTCGGTGAGCGAGGCGCTGCCGCCGCCGTCGCGCGGCAGATGAAAGGCGGGGGCCTTGGCACCCTCGACGAGAACCGAGCCGGATTTGGTTGCCGGCGATGGGTTGGATTTTAACGATTTAGATGCGGCCTTGTGGGAAACTTTCGGCGAAGCGCTCTTCGTAGCCACTTTGGAAGCCGCTTTCGGAGCTTCTTTTTTCGGAGCTGCTTTCGAAGCCTTGGCTGATTTCTTTACAGGCGCCTTGCGAGCTTTGGCCGCGGGCGCCTTGGCCGACGCTGTCGAGCCGCCACGGGCGGCCTTCGCAGTCCGTCTTGCAGGCGTGTTGGAGGATTTCTTGCGCGTTTTCTTGGACATACGCCTTCCTTTCGTCGCTTTCCGCGGCTCAACCAATAGAGTATTGCGGGTCTCGTCCCGGGCGATCGGATTCGCGCCGATTCCTGGGTAAGTCTGATGGCCCAGGAGTATGGTTACAAGCAATTCGACGCTACCCCCATCAGCTTGTTGAAGGGCCCTGCGAATGAGCACTTGGGCCTGACCGCGAGTAACAGTATTAATCGAGGATTGGCAGCGATGCCGGCACAGGAGCGCTCGATGGAGATCGACGGGCGGGCCTTGTGCGGCGATCAACCTCAGCGCCGGCACCGAGAGGCAATGGCAAGGAATACGTCGCCCCCACCGCGCCAGGAATCGCGTCAAGGCTCGCTCAAGGGCTCGAATCCGCAAGCCGAGGCTCAATTCCCAGAGTGGGATGACGATGCCCCTTGGGATCAGGATGAGGCCGCCGCCGGCCATCGGGCGAGGCGGCTGTTGTCCGGCTCCGATTCTACCTTGCACCGTCTCTCCGACCAGGTCGCGGCGGCGCAGCGATGGGTCCGCGGTGAGCGCTGGGTAAAACGTCTTTCAGTTGTGATCGCCGCGCTGGCGGTCATCTTCGCCAGCTGCTTTGGCGCGCTGTGGTGGCGGCTCGGCGCTGGGCCGATCAATCTCGACATGGCGACGCCGTGGCTTGCCGCCGCGATCGAGGACAATATCGGCCACGGCAACACGGTCGAGATCGGCGGCACCCAGATCGAACGTGCCGGCAAGATCCGCATCGCCGTGCGCATCCGCGACATCATCGTCCGCGACCGTGACCACGCCATCGTCGCCAGCGCGCCAAAGGCCGAAGTGCGCCTGTCGGGTACCGCGCTGCTGATGGGGCGGCTTCGCGCCGAGAGCCTCAACCTGGTCGACGCGGAACTCGCCGTGCGCATCACGCCGGAAGGCTACGTTACTGTGTCCGCCGGCGACACCGCCAAGCCGCTCGCAACCGGCGTTGCCTCGAAACGCGAGGCCGGCATCGCGCCGACGTTCCCGCGCGCGGCGCCGGTATCGCCGCCATCAGCGACAGCTTCCCCACCCGCGGCTCCATCTGAGCCGGCGGCGCCGGAAAGCACGCAGAGCGGACTGCTCGCCGGCCTCGACTGGCTCGACAGTCTGAGCCTGACCGGTCTCGATGGCCAGAACCTCAACGAGATCGGCCTGAAGAACGGCAACCTGGTCGTCGACGATCAGCAACGCGGCAACAAGTGGACGTTCGACAATATCAGCATGAGCCTGCGGCGCCCCAGCGGTGGCGGCGTGGCGCTGAGCCTCGGCGAGGAGGGCGCCCGTCCGTGGTCGCTGCGCGTCATGGTTGGACCGCAGGTCAATGGCGTGCGATCCGTCGATCTGCGCGCCGACAAGGTTTCGACGGCCAACATCCTGCTGGCGCTGCGGGTCAAGGATCTCACCTACAACGCGGATCTGCCGCTCTCGGGCGAGCTCAAGGGTGAGCTGGGGCGCGACGGCCTGCCGACCTATTTCCGCGGCAAGATCACCGCGGGGGCCGGCCACATCATCGACACCGATACGCCCGATTACCCGATGCCGATCGATGCGGCGGAAGTGAACGTCGAATGGGATGCCGGGCGGCGCGTGCTGGTCGCTCCCTTCAAGATCATCTCCGGCGCCAACCGCGTCACGCTGCTCGCGCACATCGAGCCGCCGAACGACAACGTGACCGACTGGCAGGCCGGCTTTAGCGGCGGCACCATCCTGCTGGCCGGCGCCGAGGGCGAACAGCCGCTGATCTTCAATCGCATCGCAATCGCGATGCGCTTCGACACCGACCACAAGCGCGTGCTCCTGACCCAGGCCGATATCAGCAACGGCGAGATCGGTGTCGCCGGAACCGGCAGCATCGACTATTCCGGCGAAGCGCGGCTGCAGCTTGGTTTTGCGGGAACGCCGATGTCAGCCTCCGCGCTGAAACGGATGTGGCCGATCCTGATCGTGCCCGAAGTGCGCGAATGGGTGATCGAGCGGATCGAGCGCGGCACGCTCCAGCGCATCGAAGTCGGCGTCAATTCGCCGGTGCGGAACTTGTCGCGCAAGGGCCCCCCGATTCCCGACGACGGTCTGGCCGTCAGCATCGTCGCGTCCGGCGTGACAGTGCGGCCGGTCGACGAGATGCCTGTCGTCCACGACGCCGATCTGAGGGCCAAGGTGACCGGCCGGACAGCGACCGTCAACATCGCGCAGGGGATCGCAGACACGCCCGCCGGACGCAAGATCACCATTTCGGATTTCACCTTCGAGGTGCCGGACATGGCGCCGAAACCGTCGCCCTCCCGGGTAAAATTCAGGATCGATTGTCCGGTGCCGGCGGCGGCAGAGATCCTGGCGTCCGACCGGCTCAGCGATGTCTCCGCCACCTTGATCGATCCCAACGCCAGCAAGGGGACGATCGCCGCCAACTTTGTGCTCGGTATGCCGGTCAAGGGCGCCGTGACCAAGGCCGACACGACCTATACTGTCACTGCCGACGTCGCAGGCGTTGCCATCGACAAACTGGTGATGAACCAGAAGCTGGAGGCCAATACGCTGAAGGTGGTCGCCAACAATGCGGGCTATCAGGTCAAGGGCGACGTCAAGATCAACGGGCAGGCGGCCTCGCTGGATTATCGCAAGCCGACCGAGGGCGACGCCGACATTAAGCTGCAGGCGACCCTCGATGATGCGAGCCGGACCCGGCTCGGGATCGATCTCGGCCCTGCCGTCAGCGGCGCCGTTCCGCTCAAGCTGAGCGGCAAGATTGCCGGCAGCAGCGACCACGACAGCCGCCTCGGCGTCGAGGCCGATCTGACCGCGCTCAAGCTCGACAACCTTCTGCCGGGATGGGTCAAGCTGCCCGGCAAGTCCGGCCGTGTGACGTTCAACGTGGTGCAGAAGCCGCAGTCGACGCGGTTCGAGGATATCGTGATCGAGGGCGGCGGCTCCAACATCAAGGGGTCTCTGGAACTCGACCAGAACGGCGATCTCCTGAACGCCAACTTCCCGACCTATTCTCCATCGGAAGGCGACAAGACCTCGCTGAAGGCCGAGCGCGGCGTCGACGGCGTCGTCAAGGTCACGATGCGCGGCGATGTGTTCGACGGCCGCGGCTTCCTCAAATCGGCCATCTCAGGCAAGGAGGCCGATCCCAAGGGCAAAACCAAGAGCGTCGATTTCGACATCGATCTCAAGCTCGGCGCGGTGGCCGGCTTCAACGGTGAAGCATTGCGCAGCGTCGACGCCAAGGTCTCGCGGCGCAACGGCGTCGTCAAGAATTTCGCGCTGACCGGAAAGGTCGGGCGCGACACGCCGGTAACGGCCGACTTGCGTGGACGCGGGCAGGGCAGCCGCGAGGTCATCGTCCTACAGACCAACGATGCCGGCGCGTTCTTCCGCTTTACCGACTTCTATTCCAAGGTCCTGGGTGGCCAGCTCACCCTTGCCATGGAGCCGCCGACGGTCGAACCATCGGCCAAAGAGGGCCTGATCAACGTCCGCGACTTCTCCGTGAAAGGAGAATCCCAGCTCGAACGCGCGGCGGCGGGGGGGCCCGTCACCAGTCAGAACGGTATCGGATTCTCCGCGCTACGCGCGGAGTTCTCCCGACAAAGCGGGCAGCTCACGATCCGCGACGGGGTCCTCAAGGGACCAATTATCGGTGGGACCATCGAAGGCAGCATCGATAACGTTGGCAACGCCGTTCGCATGAGCGGCACCTTCGTGCCGATGTATGGGCTGAACAACATGTTCGGTCAGTTGCCGGTGCTGGGCCTGTTCCTCGGCGGCGGAAGTAACGAGGGCCTGATCGGCGTGACCTACGAAGTGGTCGGTACGCCGGCTCAACCCGTGCTGCGCGTCAATCCGATTTCGGCGGTGATGCCTGGTGTGCTGCGCAAGATTTTCGAGTTCAACACCGGCAAGCCGAACAATTCGATCGAGCTGCCGCCGAATAATTAGCGCCGTAGCGCGGGCACGACCAAAAACGGGATCAGGCCCAGCACCACGTTGACCAGCGCGAACGCGATCAGCGGATTGTAGCTGTGGGTCCAGTCATGGATCAGGCCGCCGCTCCAGGAGCCCAGCGCCGATCCGAGGCCGCTGCCGATCGAGATCGTGCCGTAGATCGTCCCGACGCGTTTGCCGCGAAAGATGTTCAGCGCGGTTGCCGTGATCAGCGGGCCGCGCGAACCGATCATGCTGCCGAAGCACACCACGAATCCGGTCAGCAGCCAGTAGTTCGGATACCACTGCAACAGCCAGAGCAGGATGATGCCGACGATCGAGGCGCCATAGCTGAACAGCACCGACGGCCGGCGGCCGATGATGCCGTCGAGCGTGCTGATGCCGAGCATCCCGACCAACAGCGCGATGCCGCTAAAGCCCCAGGCGGTCGCCGCCTGCAGAGGCGGGAAGCCTGCATCGATCAGGTAGGCGACGATCTGCGCGGTTATCGCGGACATCGCGGCGGCGGTGAAGAAGAAAGTGGCGAACAGCGCCCAGAAGGCGTGGTGACGCATCGCGCTCGCCAGCGTCCAGTCGCGGTCGACGACACCGGCGGCTGCCTTCCTGACGATATGCGGCGAGCCGGTGGCGAACAAGCGCCATGGCAACACCAGGAGCGGCAACAACAGACACAGCGCGATCCCCCCGAACAACTGGTAGGCATCGCGCCAGCCGATCCGGTCGATCAATATCTGCGAGGCCGGCAGCAGCACCAGGATGCCCGCGCCGGTCGCGGAGTAGATGACCGCCATCGCGGTCGGCAGGCGCGGGCCGAACCAGCGGCCGAGCAGGATCGAATTCGGCACGTTGCCGATCAGCGCGATGCCGAGCCCCACGCAGAGGCCGACGCTGAGCTGCAATTGCCAGAGATGCTGCGAATATGCGCCGATCAGGAACGCGCTTCCGAGCAGAAGCAGTCCCAGCGAGTAGACGATGCGGGGCCCCGAGCGATCGAACAACCGGCCAACCACCGGCGCCGTCAGCCCGCCGGCGAGCCAGGTCAGCGAATAGACCGAAACCACCTGCGCGCGGTCCCAGCCGAAATCTTCCGAGATCGGCTTTAGGAAGACGGTGAAACTGTCGGCAAGCCCGCGGCCAAGCACCGACAGCGCAAAGCACAGCGCCAGTACGTTGAGTGCGACGCGCGCCGATTTCGGCGGCTTCGTCTCAATCTCCTCCCGCGGCGTATTCTGGTCCATTGCCGACAGGGAGCGCGTTTCCGCGTCCCCTCGCAACCGTCAAAAGCGAATACGCCTATGCAGCCTTCAGCAGGACATGACGCTTCTTGCCGAGCGACAGCTTGATGACGCCTTCCGGCGTGAGATTTGAGGGCGTCAGCACCATCTTCTCATCGATGACGGCAACGTCGTTGACGCGGAGGCCACCACCCTTGATCTGTCGACGCGCTTCGCCATTGGAGGCGACGAGGCCCGCCTTGACGAAAGAGGCGAGCACGCTGATGCCGGCATCGAGCTCGCCACACGGAATTTCCACGGTGGGCAGGGTTTCCGCGATGGCGCCTTCCTCGAAGGTGCGCCGGGCGGTTTCGGCGGCCTCGTTGGCGGCGGCGCGCCCGTGCAGCAGCGCGGTGGCTTCTGTCGCCAGCACTTTCTTGGCTTCGTTGATCTCGCCGCCCTGCAGCGCCTCGAGCTTCCTGATCTCGCTCATCGGCAGGATGGTGAACAGCTTCAGGAATTTGACGACGTCGGCGTCCTCGGCGTTGCGCCAGTATTGCCAGAAATCATACGGCGAGAACCGGTCGGCGTTGAGCCAAACCGCGCCCTTGGCCGTCTTGCCCATCTTGTCGCCCGAGGCCGTCGTCAGGAGCGGCGTCGTTAGCGCGAACAATTGCGGCGTACCCATGCGGCGGCCGAGGTCGACGCCGTTGACGATGTTGCCCCACTGGTCGGAGCCGCCCATCTGCAGGCGGCAGTCGACGCGCCGCGACAGTTCGACGAAGTCGTAGGCCTGGCAGACCATGTAGTTGAACTCGATGAAGCTCATCTCCTGTTCGCGCTCGAGGCGAAGCCGGACCGAGTCCATCGTCAGCATGCGATTGACGGAGAAGTGCCGGCCGATGTCGCGCAGCATTTCAATCCAGTTCAGTTTCGTCAGCCAGTCGGCGTTGTCGAGCATGACCGCGTCGGCAGGGCCGTTGCCGTAGCGCAGCACCTTGGAGAATACGCCGCGGATGGAGGCTTTGTTGGCCTCGATTTCCTCGATGCTGCGGATGGCGCGCGATTCATCCTTGCCGGAGGGATCGCCGACCATAGTGGTGCCGCCGCCCATCAAGGTGATCGGCCTGTTGCCGCTCTGCTGCAGCCAATACAGCATCATCATGGTCAGGTAGTTGCCGATGTGCAGCGATGGCGCGGTGCAGTCGTAGCCGACATAGGCGGTCGCCTGGCCCTTCGCCGCCAGCGCGTCGAGGCCCTCGAAGTCAGAGCATTGGTGAATGAAGCCGCGTTCCTGTAAAGTATTCAGGAAATCCGATTTAAATGCAGTCATTTGTGTGCGACTTTGATCATTGTATTTTCACGGTAATTGCACCGAACTGTGGAACCGTACCGGAACAGGCTGCCGCTACCGGGGGCGCTGTGGCATTATAAGATGTGCTCGTTTGGCACAAGCCAGGCGTCATCGCAGGTTTCTTGGGCAGGCTACTCCTGCAGGGTTCTCGGGCAGGCGTTGCGAAGGCACAATTGAGATGATGTTGACGGCACTCGGTCTGATGAGCGGCACCTCGCTCGACGGGGTCGATGTCGCATTGATCGAAACCGACGGCCGGCGGGTGAAGGCCTTTGGACCGTCCGGTTACCGTCCCTATACCGATCCCGAGCGCGGTGTGTTGCGTCAGGCCCTGACGGAGGCCGTCCATCTGCCGCAGCGCGATGCCCGGCCCGGCATTCTGCGCGAGGCCGAGCGCGTCGTTACCCTCGCGCATGCCGAGGCGGTCGCCGCCTTCACCGCGCAGAACCGCATCAACTGCCAGGATATCGATATCGTCGGCTTTCACGGCCAAACCGTGCTGCACCGTCCCGAGCGGAGATTGACGGTGCAGATCGGCGATGCGCCCGCGCTCGCCAAGGCGATCCATATCCCCGTCATGCACGATTTCCGCGCCGCGGATGTCGAGGCCGGCGGGCAGGGCGCGCCGTTCGTGCCGGTCTATCACCGCGCGCTCGCCCAATCGCTGGAGCGCGAAGGGCCGATCGTCGTGGTCAATATCGGTGGTGTCTCCAACATCACCTATATCGACGGCACCGACACGCTGATTGCCTGCGACACCGGTCCCGGCAATGCGTTGCTCGACGATTTCATGTACCGCGTCATGAGCCAGCCCTTTGATACCGAAGGTCGATTGGCCGCACAGGGAATTCCTGACAAGGCCTGGGTCGCGCGGGCCCTGGAACTGCCGTTCTTCGCGCTGCCGCCGCCCAAATCGCTCGACCGTAACGACTTTGCCGCGCTGAGGCTCGGTCAGATATCGCCCGCGGATGGCGCCGCGACATTGACCGCCTTCACCGCCACGGCGATCGCCCGGATTGTGCCCCTTCTGCCGAAAGTCCCGAAGAGCTGGATCGTCGCCGGCGGCGGCGCCCGCAACCTCACCATGCTGCGAATGCTGCGCGAGCGGCTGCAGCCGGCAACCGTGGAGGCGGCCGAGACGTTGGGCTGGGCTGCCGACGCCATCGAGGCGCAGGCGTTCGGCTTTCTCGCCGCGCGCGGGCTGAAAGGCCTGCCGCTGAGCTATCCCGCCACCACCGGTGTCCCGCTTCCGATGACAGGCGGCATCATCGCGCGACCGTGATTTCGATGCAATTGCATCGAACTTGACGGTTTAACGCAGGTGCATGTAATTAGATGCATCTGCATTAAGCTCGAGGATTCCCATGGCCGCCGCGCTGAAACTGATCAGCCACAAGCTCTGTCCCTATGTGCAACGCGCGGTGATCGCGCTGACCGAGAAGGGCGTGGACTTCGAGCGGATCGATATCGATCTCGCTAGCAAGCCGGACTGGTTCCTGAAAATCTCGCCGCTCGGCAAGGTGCCTGTGTTGGTCATCGCTACCGGGAAGGGCGAGGTGGCGCTGTTCGAGAGCAATGTCATTTGCGAATACATCGAGGAGACCCAGGGCGGACCAAAGCTGCATCCGCAGGATCCGTTGGTGCGCGCCCAACACCGCGCGTGGATGGAGTTCGGCTCGACCATCTTGAGCGACCTGTGGGGCCTCGAAACTACCGGTGATCCCGCGATATTCGAAAGCAAGCGGCTGGCGATATCAGCGAAGTTTGCGCGCGTCGAAGCTGCCTTGGGCTCAGGCCCGTTCTTTGCCGGCGAAAACTTCAGCCTGGTAGACGCGGTGTTCGCACCGATCTTTCGATATTTCGACGTGTTCGATCGGCTGAGCGACCTTGCCGTCTTCACCGGGACGCCAAAGGTCCGGGCATGGCGCGCGGCGCTCGCGAAGCGGCCGAGCGTGCAGGCCGCCGTCGACCCTGACTACCCTCAATTGCTGCGCGCGTTTCTTGTTCGGCACGACGCGCATCTGCTGAAGCTCGCGGCATAGACTTAAGCGGTGTGGACCGGCCGTCGCTGCGGCCGGCACGCTGATCATGGGCGCTGCGCTGTTCGGCGAAACACTCAACCCGGCGAAGATCGCCGGGATCGTTTTGGTGATGACCGGGCATCGTCGCCCTGAAGTTTGCGCCGGCGTAGGTGCGACGGCGCTACCGCACGTTCGCCAGGCGCATATCCAGATAACCGGTCACGGTTTCCATCAAGGGCTCCATCTTGTCCTCGAAGAAATGGTTCGCGCCGGGAATGGTTTGCTGGTCGATCACGATACCTTTCTGGGTCTTGAGCTTCTCGACCAGCGTGTTGACGTCTTTGGCCGGCGCCACGATGTCCTTGTCGCCGTGAACGATCAGGCCGGACGAGGGACAGGGCGCCAGAAAGGAAAAGTCGTATCGATTGGGCTCGGGGGCGATTGAAATAAAGCCTTCAACCTCCGGCCGGCGCATCAGAAGCTGCATGCCGATCCAGGCGCCGAACGAAAAGCCCGCGACCCAGCAGGCGCGCGCTTCCGGGTTGATGGTCTGCGCCCAGTCGAGCGCGGATGCGGCGTCGGAAAGCTCGCCGGTGCCGTGATCGAACGATCCCTGGCTGCGGCCGACGCCGCGGAAATTGAAGCGCAGCACGGAAAATCCGCGCGCCGCGAAGGCGTAGTACACCTGATAGACGATCGGGTGATTCATGCTGCCGCGAAATTGCGGGTGCGGATGCAGCACCATCGCGATCGGCGCGTTCTTCTGCTTGGCCGGATGATAACGGCCTTCGAGACGGCCCGCCGGGCCGGTAAAGATAACTTCAGGCATCCGTGATCCCTTGATTGATCCCTAGTCGACCCCTGGCATCAACCGAATTGTGCTTCCTTCACCGGCCCCTGGCAGACAAAGTAGCTCATGGAAGGGGTGATCGGTGTCGTTGGGGCGATGCGCGAACCGCGCTCGGTGAACTTGTGGGCGCGTTCTAGCATGAGGCGAGGGGCAAAAAGCAAGCATCTTGAACATCAAGTAACGTGTTCAGGGCGTTAGCTCGCGATTGCAAGCGAGGCTGCAATCACCAATTGGCATAAGGTTGCAGGCGCAGGCAGAAGCCGGGTTGTCGGCCTCCGCGATTCGACCTTTAGGTATTATTTTACGCAATGACCGCTCGCGTCTACCTCGACTGGAATGCCACCACCCCGCTTCGTCCCGAGGCGAGGGCGGCGATGGCGGCTGCCTGGGATCTTTGCGGCAACCCTTCCTCGGTCCATGCCGAGGGCCGCCAGGCCCGGCGGCTGGTCGAGGATGCCCGTACCGCGATTGCGGGGGCCGTCGGGACGCGGCCACAGGACGTCGTCTTTGGCTCCGGCGGGACGGAAGCCAATGCGCTGGCGCTGACGCCGGGGTTGCGGCGGAACGCGGGTTCTCCGGTTCAGCGGCTGCTGGTCTCCGCCATCGAGCACGCCTCGGTGCTGTCGGGCGGCCGGTTTCCGCCCGATGCGATCGGAACCATCGCGGTTACGCGATCCGGCCTGATCGACCTCGACGACCTCAGGGCGAAGGCCGCCGATGGTCCGCCGGCTCTGGTATCGGTCATGCTGGCCAACAATGAAACCGGCGCGCTGCAGCCGGTGGCAGAGGTCGCTGAGGTCGTCCATGCCGCCGGCGGTCTGCTGCATGTTGATGCGATCCAGGCGCTCGGGAAAGTGCCTTTTGATATCAGCGGTCTAAAGGCGGATCTTATAACGCTTTCGGCGCACAAGATCGGTGGTCCGAAGGGCGTCGGCGCCGTTGTCCTGGCCGACGGGCTGCAGGGTTTGGAGCCGCTGTTGCGCGGGGGTGGACAGGAGCTGGGACGCCGGGCAGGGACCGAGAATGTCGCGGGAATCTCGGCGTTTGGGGCCGCTGGGAAGGCCGCCATGGCCGCGCTTGCAGCCGACGCGGTCCGCCTCCACGGCCTTCGCGACCGCCTGGAAGACGGCTTGAGACAAACGAGAGGTATTATCGTATTCTCGCGCGATGTGGCACGTCTGCCGAACACCACGCTGTTCACAGTGCCCGGGCTCAAGGCCGAAACCGCGGTAATCGGATTTGATCTGGCCGGTATCGCGGTATCCTCGGGTTCCGCCTGTTCCTCGGGCAAGGTTCAGCCATCGCATGTGCTGGCCGCCATGGGCTTCGACCGGGACATGGCGCAGGGAGCGGTGCGGCTCAGTCTGGGCTGGTCTACCTTGGAGGCGGACATCGATTTGGCCCTAAAGGCTTGGCGAAAGCTCTCCAATACCTTAACTAAGAGTAGCGACGAAACACGGCTTGAACGGTTCTAAGTGGTGAGTTCGTCTACAGTGCATCGCAATAGAATTTCGTAACCGATCCACCGCGGTCCTTGAAACCGCGAGCGGAGGATGGAATGCCAGCCGTACAAGAGACGGTCGAGCGCGTCAGGCGCATCGACGTCGACCAGTATCGATATGGGTTTGAGACTCTTATCGAGTCCGACAAGGCGCCGAAGGGGCTGTCGGAAGACACTGTTCGCTTCATCTCAGCGAAAAAGAACGAGCCGGCCTGGATGCTGGAATGGCGTCTGGAGGCGTATCGCCGGTGGCTGACCATGACCGAGCCGACCTGGGCCCGTGTCAACTATCCCAAGATCGATTACCAGGATCTATATTACTACTCCGCGCCGAAGCCGAAGAAGCAGATCGGCTCGCTCGACGAGATCGATCCGGAAATCCTCAAGACCTACGAGAAGCTCGGCATTCCCTTGCGCGAAGTCGAGGTGCTGGAAGGCGTGGTTCGTCCCGAGGGCGAGCGCAAGATCGCGGTCGACGCGGTCTTCGATTCGGTTTCCGTCGCGACCACGTTCCAGAAGGAACTGAAAGCCGCCGGCGTGATCTTCATGCCGATCTCGGAAGCGATCCGCGAACACCCCGATCTCGTGAAGAAGTATCTCGGCTCGGTCGTGCCGACCTCGGACAATTATTTCGCCACGCTGAATTCGGCGGTGTTCTCCGACGGCTCGTTCGTCTACGTGCCGCCGGGCGTGCGCTGCCCGATGGAGCTGTCGACCTACTTCCGCATCAACGAGCGCAACACCGGCCAGTTCGAACGTACGCTGATCATCGCCGACAAGGGCGCTTACGTCAGCTACCTCGAAGGCTGCACCGCGCCGCAACGCGACGAGAACCAGCTGCATGCGGCCGTGGTTGAGCTGGTCACGCTCGACGACGCTGAGATCAAATATTCGACGGTGCAGAACTGGTATCCGGGCAATTCGGAAGGCAAGGGCGGAATCTACAATTTCGTCACCAAGCGTGGCGACTGCCGCGGCAATAATTCGAAGATTTCCTGGACCCAGGTCGAGACCGGATCGGCGATCACCTGGAAATATCCGAGCTGCATCCTGCGCGGCGACAATTCGCGCGGCGAGTTCTACTCGATCGCGATCTCGAACGGTCACCAGCAGGTCGATAGCGGCACCAAGATGATCCATCTCGGCAAGAACACGACGAGCCGGATCATCTCCAAGGGCATCGCCGCCGGCGTCTCGCAAAACACCTATCGCGGCCTCGTCACCGCGCATCGCAAAGCCACCGGCGCGCGCAACTTCACCGCCTGCGATTCGTTGCTGATCGGCGACAAATGCGGGGCGCACACTGTGCCTTATATCGAGGCGAAGAACTCGTCGGCGTTGTTCGAGCACGAGGCGACGACGTCGAAGATTTCCGAAGACGTGCTGTTCTACTGCGTGCAACGCGGGCTCAGCCAGGAAGAAGCCGTCGGCCTCGTGGTCAATGGCTTCGTGAAAGACGTGCTGCAGCAACTGCCGATGGAATTCGCGGTCGAAGCGCAGAAGCTGATCTCGATCAGCCTCGAAGGCTCGGTTGGATAACGCCGCTGTCCTTGGAGCGACTTCGCCCTCGGCGGTCCTCAGGACGCGACAAAAAACGGAAAACGTATATGTCATTGCTTGAAGTCAAGAATCTGCAGGTTCGTGTCGAGGAACGCGAGATTCTCCATGGGCTTTCGCTCACCGTGAACAAGGGCGAGGTGCACGCGATCATGGGGCCGAACGGCTCCGGCAAATCGACGCTGTCCCACGTTATCGCCGGCAAGCCGGGCTATGAAGTCACCGGCGGCGAGATCCTGTTCAAGGGCGAAGATCTCCTGGAAATGTCGCCGGACGAGCGCGCCGCCAAGGGGGTGTTCCTGGCGTTCCAATATCCGGTCGAAATTCCCGGCGTCGCCACCATGAATTTCCTGCGCACCGCGCTGAACGCGCAGCGCAAGGCGCGCGGCGAGAGCGAATATTCGACGCCGGACTTTCTGAAGAAGGTGCGCGAGGTCGCGAAGTCACTGAACATCCCGCAAGACATGCTCAAGCGCGGCGTCAATGTCGGCTTCTCCGGCGGTGAGAAGAAACGCAACGAGATCTTGCAGATGGCGCTGTTCGAGCCGAGCCTGTGCATTCTCGACGAAATGGATTCCGGCCTCGACATCGACGCGCTGCGGATTGCCGCCGACGGCGTCAACGCGCTGCGCTCGCCTGACAGGGCGATGGTCGTCATCACCCACTATCAGCGGCTGCTCAATTACATCGTGCCCGATTTCGTGCACGTGATGTCGAATGGGCGCGTCGTCAAAAGCGGCGACAAGGAGTTGGCGCTGGAGCTCGAGGCTTCCGGCTACACCCAGTTCGAAGACGCAGCCTGACGCGAACGGATGTTGTGATGAACGTAGTTTTGGCAAAGACCGAGACCGGGCGTGCGTTGAGCGATTATTTTGCGCTCGCGCGCGATCGGTTACCCGGTGCCGGCAAGCTCGCCGAGATCAGACGGCAAGCCTTCGAGGCTTACGAGCGCGCCGGGCTTCCGCACCGGCGGGTCGAGGACTGGAAATATACCGATTTGCGCGCGCTGATGCGCGAGGTGCTGCCGCTCGCGCCCGCACCCGACGCGGCTGCGTTGAAGCGGGCCGCCGCCGCCCTTAAACTGCAGGCTATTGCCGGCGTGCGCCGGCTGGTGCTGGTCGATGGCGTGTTTGCGCCCGATCTCTCCGAAACCGGCGGTCTGGAAAAAAGGCTTGGCATCCGCGCGCTGCGCGATGTGCTCGACGCCGGCGACAACGCGCTGCAGGCGCAATTGTTTTCCTCCGACCATTCCAACCCGATGGTCGCGCTCAATAGCGCGATGGCGACCGACGGCGTCGTGATCGAAATCGCCGACGGCACCGTGCTGGCGCAGCCGCTGCACATCGTCCATGTCGCCTCCGGCGGCACGCCGGCTGCGATGTTCACGCGCTCGCTGCTGCGTTTGGGTAAGGACGCCGGCGTGACGCTGGTCGAAAGCTATATCGCCGCCGATGGCGCCAAAGCCTATCAGGCGCACGATCAACTGATCGTCTCGATCGGCAATAATGCGCGGTTCGATCATGTCCGCCTCGTCGAGGACGACCGTGAGGCCTTCAATATTTCGTCCGCCATCGTGTCGATCGGCGCCCATGCGCAGCTCAACACTTTTGCCATGACCAGCGGCGCCGGCGTTAGCCGCTATCAAATGACGGTGGCCTTCGCCGGTGAAGGCTCGAAGGTCGAGACCAACGGCGTCAATCTGCTCAATGGCAAGCAGCATGCCGACACCACGCTGTTGATGGACCATGCGGTGCCGAACTGCGCGAGCCGCGAAATCTTCCGCGCCGTGGTCGATGACCGCGCCCATTCGGTGTTCCAAGGCCGCATCATCGTGCAGCCCCATGCCCAGAAGACCGACGCCAAGATGATGACGCGGGCGCTGCTGCTGTCCGACGACGCCGAGGCCGACAACAAGCCGGAGCTCGAGATTTTCGCCGACGACGTCACCTGCGGTCATGGTGCGACGACCGGCGCGCTCGACGAGAGCCTGCTGTTCTATCTGCGCGCCCGCGGCCTGTCCGAAAAGGAAGCCCAGGCGCTGCTGATCCAGGCCTTTGTCGGCGAGGCGATCGAGTCCATTGCCAATGACGATCTGCGCGAATTGGCGATCGCAGCAGCGCAGCGCTGGCTGGAGGCGAGGGGATGACCAAGCACCCGGCGGTCCTCAACGGTTCCTATGACGTCGCGCGGGTCCGCGAGGATTTTCCGGCGCTGGCGCTGAAGGTCTATGGCAAGCAGCTGGTCTATCTCGACAACGCCGCCTCTGCACAAAAACCCTTGGCCGTGCTCGACCGCATGACGGAAGCCTACAAGAGCGAATACGCCAACGTGCATCGCGGGCTGCATTATCTCGCCAACGCTGCGACTGAAGCCTACGAGGGCGGCCGCGCCAAGGTCGCAAAGTTCCTTAACGCCCGGCGCAATGAGGAGATCGTCTTTACCCGTAACGCCACCGAGGCGATCAATCTGGTGGCGTCCTCCTGGGGCGAGCCGAATATCGGCGAGGGCGACGAGATCGTGCTCTCGATCATGGAGCACCATTCCAACATCGTGCCCTGGCACTTCCTCCGGGAGCGTCACGGCGCGGTCATCAAATGGGCCCCCGTCGATGACGAAGGCAATTTCCTGATCGACGAGTTCGAGAAGCTGCTGACGGATCGTACCAAGCTGGTAGCCATTACGCAGATGTCGAACGCGCTCGGCACCGTTGTGCCGGTCAAGGACGTCGTGAAGCTTGCGCATGCTCGTGGCATTCCGGTGCTGGTCGACGGCAGCCAGGCGGCCGTCCATCTCGCAATCGACGTGCAGGACATCGATTGCGATTTCTACGTCTTCACCGGCCACAAGCTGTACGGTCCGACCGGCATCGGTGCGCTCTATGCCAAGCATGAGCACCTCGTTGCGATGCGTCCCTATAACGGCGGCGGCGAGATGATCCGCGAAGTGGCCAGGGACTGGGTCACCTATGGCGATCCGCCGCACAAGTTCGAGGCTGGAACGCCGGCGATCGTGGAATCGATCGGGTTGGGTGCCGCGATCGATTACGTCAATTCGATCGGCAAGGAGCGTATTGCCGCGCACGAGCATGATCTCCTGACCTACGCCCAGGAGCGCTTGCGCGAGATCAACTCGCTGCGGCTGATCGGTACGGCGCGGGGCAAGGGGCCGGTCATTTCGTTCGAGATGAAGGGCGCGCATCCCCACGACATCGCGACCGTGATCGATCGCCAGGGCATCGCGGTGCGCGCCGGCACCCATTGTGTGATGCCGCTTTTGGAGCGGTTCAATGTCACGGCCACCTGCCGCGCATCGTTTGGAATGTACAATACGCGGGAAGAAGTCGACCATCTGGCAAGAGCGCTGATCAAGGCCGGGGAATTGTTTTCATGAGCGACACAGCCGAAATCAAAACTGCAAATATGGAAACGACTTCCGCGCTGCCGCCGGAAGAGACCGAGCGGCTTGGCGCCGAAATCGTGGCCGCGCTGAAGACTGTGTTCGATCCGGAGATTCCGGCCGACATCTACGAGCTCGGCCTGATCTACAAGGTGGAAATCAAGGACGACCGCAGCGTCGACGTGCTCATGACGCTGACCACGCCGAACTGTCCGGCGGCGGGTGAATTGCCGACCATGGTGGAGAACGCGATTGCGAGCGTTCCGGGCGTCGGCGTCGTCAACGTCAATCTGGTCTGGGACCCCGCGTGGACGCCGGATCGAATGAGCGACGAGGCGCGCCTCGTGCTCAATATGTGGTGAGAGCGTAACCGCGTTCACGGGAAGTTGGCCGGCATTGATTTGCTGATGGGATTGACCACATGACAGACATGACACCCGCTTCACCCGCGACGGCCGCCAAGCCGAAGCCGCGGCCCCGTCCGCAGGTCATGAAACTGACCGACGCCGCGGCGCAGCGGATTACCGAACTCACCAAGCGGGCCGATTCCGAGATCGTTGGCCTCCGCGTCGGGATCAAGAACGGCGGCTGCGCCGGGCAGTCCTATACGGTCGAATACGCCCACGAGGTTCGCCCGACCGACGAGGTCGTCGAGGACAAGGGCGTCAAGATCCTGATCGATCCCAAGGCCGTGCTGTTCCTGCTCGGCACCGAGATGGACTATAAGGCCGACAAGATGCAGGCCCAGTTCATCTTCAACAACCCGAACCAGGTCTCGGCCTGCGGCTGCGGCGAGTCGGTGCAATTGACGCCGGCGAAAGTCTAACCTCCGGCGGCGGGGGCCGGGACGACGGGTGGAGGGATGGACCGCGAATTCCTGATCGACCTGTTCGCGGATTTCGGTCCGGTCACCATCCGCCCGATGTTTTCCGGCTTCGGCATTTCAGTCGACGGTACCAATTTCGCGCTCGCCCTGCGCTCCGGGCTCTATTTCCGCGCCGACGACGCGACCATTCCGCAATTCGAGGCCGAGGGCTGCAAGCCGTTTTCGTATCAGACCAGAGCCAAAACGGTTACGGTGAATTCGTACTGGCAATTGCCGGCGCGCCTGTTTGACGATTCGGAAGAGTTCGCTACCTGGGCGAGGTCAGCACACGCCGCCGCGCAACGCGCTGCGTTACGCAAGCGGCCCAGGGCTAGGAAGCAAGCAGTGGTCAAAGAGCCTGTGGCCAAAATGCGGAAATCCGTGAAGCGAAGGCCGCGGGCCTAGGCCACCCTGACGTGCGTCTCGGCGGCGTATTCGGGATCGACTTCGCAGATCACGCGGTTGCGGCCGTTGCGCTTGGCGGCGTAGAGGCAGGCGTCGGCGCGCTCGATCAGGGAATCCGTGTCGTCGCCCGGTTTCAGCATGGAAACGCCGACCGAAATGGTGACGCGTCCCAAAATCTCGCCGGTAGATTTCTTCTTCAATTCCTTCGCCATCACGGCACGGCGGATGTGGTCGGCGACCGTCAGCGCCTGGCGCAGTGCGGTGTTGGGCAGCACGACGGCGAATTCCTCGCCGCCGTAGCGCGCGGTGATGTCCTGACCCTTGATGGTCTGCTTCAACGACATGCTGACCAGCCGCAGCACCTGGTCGCCCGTAAGGTGACCGTAGGAATCGTTGAAGGATTTGAAATGGTCGATATCGAACATCAACAGCGACAGCGGTTCGCCACTGGCGAGCGCGGTCTGCACCGCCATCTCGATCGAGCGGTCGAAATATTTGCGGTTGCCGAGGCCGGTAAGCGGATCGGTCAGGCTCTCGGCGCGGATCGCTTCCAGGCTGTGCTGGAGATTGCTGATCTCGGTCTTTGACAGCGAGAGGCGGTCTTCGAGCGTCTTGTTGGTGTCGCGCATCTCGCGGGTCGATTTGACCAGCCCGTCGACGATGGTCTTGATCTGGTCGCGGTTCTCGGCGGTACGCAGTTTCTCGTTGGCGCCGCTCAGCTTGAGATCAAAGCTCTGCGACATGCACAACGCATCCGTAACCAGCGTCATCACGTCGTCGATCTCGCCGATGACACGCGCGCCGACCTTGTCGATGCGGTCGCTGGTCTTGATGTGCGAAAGATAGGTGTCGTAGATCTGTTCGAGGTCGGCTTCGCTCAGGGTGCCGCTGCGTGCCAGCGTCTCGTTGATGATCTTGTTGAGAGGGGCATTGTACCCGGTCGCGTAGACGTACCAGATCTCATAGTTGCGGGGAACGGCGGTCTGTTTGAGCGATCGGATCTGGCCAAGCGCAACTTCGGCAAAAGCCAGCGTGCGTTCGTGTTCGTCCAGCAGCTTGACCACTGTTCGCGTCCCCAATAACCGGGCAGCGCCGCCCGTCCCCAGCCGCAATGACTAAATTATCCTCCGTAAGTTAACGCAGGATAATGAAGGCCAGGTAAACGGCAACCGCCTGCTCCGGTGGGTCAGACGCGGACGCGCACCGGCCGCAACAGGAACGCCGGAAGGTGCGAATGATCGGCGGGCTCGGATTCCACTTCGCGCTGAGCCCTTCGGGGCTCGGGGCGGCCAATCGAAGGCACGCGCGAGGCCGGAGCAGGGACCGGCGGCACAAAGGCTTCGGCAGGGATTTGCGGGCCGGCATCGCGACGGCCGGCCTTGGAATGGCGCGGTTCGCGGTCGTCGCCTTTGGCGGGCCGCGGCGCACGTTCGCGCCGAGGCTTGCGGTCGCCTCGCGATCCCTCGCGCGCGCCTTCTCGCGAACCTTCCCTCGAACTTTCCCTTCCGCGCGACCGCCGCGGCTGTTCGGCGTCGTCGGACGATTCTGACTGCGTTACAAAATCGCCTTCGGCTCGCGGGATCTGCTGGCCGATCAGCTTCTCGATCGCGGTCATCGATTTGGCGTCGAGCGAGGTGACGATGGAAATGGCGGTGCCGGTGCGGCCCGCGCGGCCGGTGCGGCCGATTCTGTGCACGTAGTCGTCGGGGTGATGCGGAACGTCGAAATTGAAGACGTGGCTGACAGCTGGAATATCCAGTCCGCGCGCGGCGACGTCGGAAGCGACCAGCAGCGGGATTTCGCCCTTGCGAAACTGATCGAGCGCCGCAGTGCGCGCCGATTGATCCATGTCACCGTGGAGGGCGCCGACGCTGAAGCCGTACTTTTGCAGCGACTTGTGAAGGACAGCGACTTCACGCTTGCGATTGCAGAAGATAATCGCGTTGTTGAGATCCTTGGCGTCGCGCAGCAGGCTGCGAAGTATCTCGCGCTTCTGGTGCGACTCGCGCCCGGCAGGGACCTGCAACTGGGTCACGGTGACGGCGGTGGTCGCGGGCTTGGAAACTTCGATCCGCGCGGGATTGTGCAGGAAGGCTTCGGTGATGCGGCTGATTTCGGGCGGCATTGTCGCGGTGAAGAACAGCGTCTGCCGGGTGAACGGCACCAGCTTGCAGATCCGTTCGATATCCGGGATGAAGCCCATGTCCAGCATGCGGTCGGCTTCATCGATGACCAGCAATTCGACGCCGGTGAGGAGCAATCCGCCGCGCTCGGTGTGGTCGAGCAGTCGGCCCGGAGTGGCGATCAGCACGTCGACGCCGCGGGTCAATTTGGAATCCTGATCGCCGAACGAGACGCCGCCGATCAGAAGTGCCACGTTGAGTTTCTGGCCTGCGCCATATTTGTCGAACTGCTCCTTGACCTGCGCTGCAAGTTCGCGCGTCGGTTCGAGAATGAGGGTGCGCGGCATTCGTGCCCGGGCGCGGCCCTTTTCGAGCATGGTGAGCATCGGAAGGACGAAGGCCGCGGTCTTGCCGGTGCCGGTCTGGGCGATGCCGAGAACGTCGCGGCGCGCCAGGACGTGGGGGATCGCCTGTTCCTGAATGGGGGTAGGGGTGGTGTAGCCGGTGGCCGCAACTGCGGCGAGAACCTTGTCGGATAGACCAAGATGGGAAAAAGACATTGAGCCTCTAGTCGACACCGCCGTCCGGAATCGAGGGTAAAAAGGCTGTCGCGTTTCACCCCGAAACGGCGCGCTTTATAAAGCTCGGGGGCTCTGACTGACGCTGACGAGCGGCAAACCTTTAGGAATCGCGTTTCGATCCAAGGCCGCGTTGCAGGGAACATAGGGGCGAAATGGTCAAAGTCAATCTTAGAACCGGCCAAATGACCGAAAAAGCTTAATGTTTTCGCACAAATAACGGCCAAACCGTCATTTCTCTGTCAAACGGCTCAAGGCGGGCACTCCAGGTCACGGGCGAACCCTTCCGATTTTCTGTCGTCCGATGAGCGGCTTGAACCGGGGTGAAGCTTCTGCAGACTATTGGAGGGCCGCCTCCAAGGGTGTGCGAGGGCAGAGAATTCAACATGAGATGGCTTTCGATCAGGGCCGCGCTGGCGCTAGGTCTTGCGGGATCATTTTTGGCGCTCGCAGCGCCTGCGCATGCCGAAAAGCGCGTCGCGCTCGTCGTCGGCAACAACGACTACAAATACGTCCCGAAGTTGCAGAAGGCGGTCAACGACGCCCGCACCATGGCCGATACGCTGAAGCAACTCGGCTTCTCCGTGATGGTCGCGGAGAACCAGAACCGGCAGGCGTTTTCCGAGACGCTGCTGGCGTTCGACAAGGCCGTCGGGCCGGGCGACACCGCGTTCTTCTTCTACGCCGGGCACGGCTTTGAAATCGCGGGCCAGAATTTTTTGCTGCCGACCGACGTGCCGGCGGCGACCGAAGGCCAGGAAGAACTGGTGCGCGACGCGTCTGTTCTTGCCGATCGCGTCATCGAACGTTTGCAAAACAAGAAGGTGCGCACCGCGATACTGGTGTTCGATGCCTGCCGCAACAATCCGTTCGAACGGACGGGCACCCGCGCGGTCGCCGGCGGCGGCGGGCTTGCGCCGATGACGCAATTGCCGGAAGGCGTGTTCTCGGTGTTTTCCGCGGGTCCCCGGCAGACCGCGCTCGACCGCCTGTCGAATGATGACGCCAATCCGAATTCGGTGTTCACGCGGACCTTCGCGAAAGAGCTGCTGCAGCCCGGCGAGAACCTGGTGCAGGTCGCGCAGCGGACCCGTCGCCTTGTCAGCGAGATGGCGGAGACGGTGAAGCACAAGCAGATCCCGGTCTATTTCGACCAGATGGTCGACGACGTGTTTCTCAACGGCGTGGCGAAAGCGCAGGCGGAAGCCGCTAATTCCGTCGAGCCACCGCCGCAGAAGCTCGCGGCGCTGCCGCCGGTCGCGGTGCCGCGCATCCCGAAGGAGGATTCCATCAACGCCCCGATCGCGAGCTTCTCGCGCCACAATGGCGGCTGGACGATCGTGTTCTCGATTGCCGATCCGACGCTCGGGATTTCCTGGCGGATGGGAGATGCCGGCGATTTCCGCGAGACCGGCTTCATCGACACGCTCGATCCGCGGACCCGCAAGCGGATGCCAAATCCCTCGATCGAACTGCCGGCGGATGCGCCGGCCGCTACCATCCAGCTTCGCTATGTCGACACCAATGGCGATATGCAGGGACCGTTTCCCATCCGATTCGAGCCTGAAGCGGCGCTGATCCGCGACCAGCGCAAGATCCTCGACATGACCGCGACCAGCTGGTTGTCGTTTCGCGAATTCAACGGGCTCCTGGTCTACTACACGCATCTGGTGTCGTATCGTTGCGCGATCCGCGAGGTACGCGTCGGCATCGACACGGCTGTGCCGGACAAGGTCTTGAAGATGCCGCCGTGCGATATCAGGGATCCCAGCGTGATTCCGCACGACGCGCAGCTTTATCTCAAGCTTGCGCCCTCGACGCGGACCGTTTCGGTTGAATTGACCTACCGCGACGGCAGCGTGTCCGAGATCAAGAGTTTTCGGCGCTAGCATGGGATATTCGGTGTGAAGGGCAGGAGTCTCCGCGTCGTCCCGGCTCAAGGCCGGGACCCATAGCCGCCGATGTTGATCGTGAACGGGATTGCGGCCGCGGCGTAGCGTAACACGGACATTTGTGGATATGTGGTCCCGGCTCGGCGCTCGCCTTGCTCGCTTGTCCGGACGACGGAGATCGAGTCGTGCGCGCTGCCATTCCCAATTTCAACTTTCATATATCCACTCTCTACTCGTCGTCGCCCGGCTTGCCGCCTTCGCCAAGGCTTCGGCGCGCCAGCAAAACAAACAACCGTCATACCCCGCGAAGGCGGGGGATGGAGTCACGTTTGAAGTGCAACGATTGATTTGAGTTTTGAGAATGCCTCGGCGGGCGTCTTGAAGTCCAGGCATTTGCGTGGGGTATCGTTGAGGCGCTGAACGTGCCGCTTGAGGGCGGCTGCCGTGATGAGCTTGAGGTCAGTTTTGCGGGGCAGCGAGCGTCGTAAGCGCCCGATGGAGTTTTCCACGCCGCCTTTTTGCCAGGGACTATGGGGATCGCAGAAGAAGGTTTGGACGCCGAGGATTTGGTGAAGCCTGTGATGCTCGGCGAACTCGTTTCCGTTGTCGAAGCTGATGGTTTTGCGTATCGCCTGTGGAAGTTTGCCGAGTTGACGAGCGATGGTCCGGGCAGTGAGGACAGCTTTTCGATCGAGCGGGTGCTGAACGATGCTGAAGCGGGTTTGTCGTTCGTGGAGAACCAGCAACCCCTGGCCGCATCGGGCGAACAGCATGAAGTCGGCTTCCCAATGGCCCGGCGTCCCGCGGCCTTCGACCTCGGCGGGGCGTTCGGTGATCGAGCGCCGTTGTTTGATGAGGCTGGCGGGGCTGCGTCCTGGACGGTGCCCTCGTCTTCGTTTGCGGCGCGGCAGCAGGCGATGCCAGCAATCCTTCTGAGCCGCACGATGATAGATGAAACGATAGATTGACTCATGGCTAACGATGACACGACCATGTTCCAGCGCCAGTCGGCCAGCGATCTGCTCTGGGGAATGTCCCATCGCAAGGCTATTGCCCACGCAGTCCCGCAGGTCCGGCTGGCGCGCCAGCTTGAAGCGGCCATCCCACCGTCGCCGGCGTTCGGCCAATTGCTGAGCCCGGACAGGCTCGTAGCCCCCGGTCCAGACCTTGGTCGGCCGGGAGTTGCGCCGCAGTTCCCGACTGATCGTCGATGGCGCCCGGTCAAGCGCAGACGCAATTTCGCTTTGAGATCTACCAGCTGCATGCAGCCGATAGATCTCAACTCGCTCCTCAAGGCTGAGCTGGCCATAACATTGTCCCATCGCCACAACACCCTAGCAGGTGTTGCACTTGTGTCGTGAACCCAAGGGGTATCCAGTACGCCGCGGCTTCTCGTTTCCAGCACCGGCGTCTCTGGAATACTGGATGCCCCGCCCCAGTGCGCAATTGCGCACAAGGCGGGGCATGACAGCGGAGGAAGAGGCGCACATCGGCATTCTCGCGGCACGAATGCCCGAGGTTTGAACGTTGTCCCCTCCAAGAAGAGGGAGCAGGGAATGCCGGGTGCGCGCTGCACCCGCGGTCTCGTGTGCAAAATGCACAAAGAAAAGCGCACACGAGCATACAGGTTCAGCGGAGGCAATCCGGCATTCCCTGCGCAATGGTTTTACGGCTTATGCCGTGCTCTCCTCGGCGACGAATTCTTTTTGTCACCGTCGTTGGCGGATTAAGGCTGATCAAGCTCGGTTGAGTTGACTTCGCCTCCGCTCAACTTGGCACCAGCAACGGGTGTCGGGACCACACGGTTTTGCCGTACGCTAGATGCGCCGTTCGTCGTGTGCGCGGACTGCTCGCTCACGGGAAACCCGCCCTGCGATTACCTTGCGCACCAACGCAGCCGCGTCCATCGCATCCCATCCCGCGTTCGTGACGATGGCCAACGCCCCTCTTAGGGGATGAGATGGCGCGAGCTGGTAGAACTGATTTGCCCGACGGCGAAAGCGAAATATTTTTTGCTGATAGGGCTGGACGGCCCAAATCAGTTTGAATCTGTTCAGGAAATTGTATTTTACGCGTACCCGCCCGGTGACTATTTTTCGATGTGCCACGCCCCGTCCCAATCGCCTGAAGGTGGATCTGCCGTGAGCTTTCGATGCGCTTGACCATGAATCACTGAAATGCCGATTCGTGAATCCTGTCCGTCACTTGGGTCGCTGCCTTCTGATGACGCAGAAAGAGGCGTATTTGTTATAGAGGGAGCCTGGAAACGGGAGGGACCCGTGAACCTTCTCCGCCGGCAATTTCTGCAAGTGGCAGTGGGGGCTGCCGCGCTGCCGAATTCGTTACGCGTCGCGTGGGCGCAAGCCTATCCGGCGCGACCGGTGCGTATGATCGTTCCGTTCGGGCCAGGCGGGAACGCCGATGTCTTCGGCCGCATCATCGCACAAAAGTTGTCCGAGCAGATGGGAGAGCAGTTCTACGTCGAGAACATCAGCGGTGCCGGCGGCAATATCGGTGTGGGCCGAGCGGCTCTGGCGGCGCCCGATGGCTACACGATCCTCGTTACTCCGCCCAGCTATGTGATCAATCCGGCTCTGTACGATAAAATCCCCTATGATGCCCGCAAGTCGTTCGATCCGGTGACGCTCGCGGTCAGCACAACTGTAGTGCTCGCGGTCAACCCCTCTGTGCCAGCGCAGACGGTCAAGGATCTGATTGCCCTCATCAAAACCAATTCCGGCAAATACAACTACGCGACGGCAGGAGTGGGGTCGCCAGGACATCTGGTGGGCGAAATGTTACGTCAGTCGCTCGACCTCGACCTTGTACATATACCGTACAACAGCGCGGGCTCGGCGATCGGCTCGACGGTCGCGGGCCATACGACGATTTGCCTTGCCGCGCCGGCGCCAATTGTGCCGCAGGCCAAGGACGGCAAGCTGCGCGCGCTAGCGGTGGCGTACAGGAAGCGGTTGCAGGCGCTCGCCGATGTGCCAACCATGGCAGAAGCCGGCTATCCGGACATCGAGTTTGACAATTGGTTCGGCGTCTTCGTCCCGGCCGGAACGCCTGGCGAGATCATCACGCATCTCAATCGCGAGATCGCCAAGAGTATGGCACTGCCAGACATAGAGGAGCGCTTGGTAGCGCTTGGCTTCGAGCCGGTTGGGAGTACACCAGAGGAATTCGCCACGCAGATCAAAATCGAGCTTGAGAAATGGGTCAAGGTGATCCAGGCAGCGAACATCAAGGTGCACTGAGGCCTGCCCGGATCAATGTTCCATAGTTCCCGTTAGACGAAACCGTCCACACGGGCTTAGAACCTTGGGTGTGAATAAGCGTCCAAGATTCTCCCTCCATCGCTTGCTAGGCCGTGACCCCATAAATCTGCTGAGCGGACGGCTTACCAGAGTCCGCTATGCCCCGATGGCGACTAAATTTCACAGCGCAGCGAAATGACGCGATGTGCCAGGTGCGGAAGAGCGCACGTCGATTTCAAATTTGGTTCTTTGCCGATCGGAGTTCTGCAATTTTTGAGAAAAAGTGGGTCGCGAGTGGCGGGCAGTCAGCGTGACGCACTGCATAGATCGGCATTTTTAGCCGAAAACCTTTTGGAACACCGACAAACAACACACCATCCGGTTTGATGCGTTCCAGACTTTCTTGCACCAACGCCATTCCAAGCCCAGCTGAAACTAGCTCAAGCGCGGTCAGCGGACTTGCTGCCTCGTAGCGTATATTGGGCCGGAATCCCGCGGCTTCGCAGTGACGCAGAAGTTCATGTCTTGCCGCGGCATTGCTGCTGAGGGGCGGCGCGATGAAATCTTTCCCGTCCACTTGCGGAGCCGTTGGCGGACGCTTCCAACCGTATTCAGTGGGCACCGCCAGTCTAAATGCTTCGCTGAAAACGGCGCGTGAGTTGAGAAATTGACCAGGCGGGGGCTGCGTGTGGGCCAATCCCACGTCAATGGTCCGGTTGAGCAGTTGGCGATGCTGTTCGCTCGAGCGCATGACACGAAGATCGATGTCAATGCGCGGTGCAGAATTGCGCATCAGTTTGAGCGCCCTGGCAAGAACACCGGAGTGGATTGCGCCATCGACGCATCCGACAACGAGCGTTCCTTCACGTCCCTCAGAAATTGCACGGAACTTGCGCTCCAGTATCGCGCTTCGGTCTATCAACTTATTTGCTTCACTCAAAAGGTCACGCCCCGCGGCGGTAAGCTTCAGGCGCCTTTTTGAACGAACAAAGAGCGTCACTCCTAGGCTAGCCTCTAGGGCCTGGATCTGACGGCTGAGCGGAGACTGTGTAACGTTTAAGGTCAGCGCAGCGCGACTGACATTCTCTGCTTCAGCGACGGCGATGAAATAGCGTAGTTGCTGGAGATCAAGCATCAGTCCTCAAAGGTCTCAACATGCCCCAAAATGGCATTGGACGGGACTGTAACAGCGAGATCTATTGGCTGTCGATCCCGGGCGATCTGACATCGTGCACGGGAGTGCAACCAAGCGGCAACGGGGTGCTCGTTTTGCCTCGCAGTCAGTAGGAATTGAGGAAATGGCACTTACTAAATTTGGTTTTGTCATCGCAGGAACGGGGCTCTCGGCTGCGCAAAATAGGATGGTTATGAAGGCCGTCAATTTTGAGATGGTCGCCATCGGGGTGAGCGATGCCTCGGATGGACCGGCCGCCGCAAAGACATTGGTGAACGAGGGCGCCCAGCTGATAGAGTTATGCGGTGCATTCGGTCCAATATGGACAGCCAAAGTCATCGAAGCGATTGATGGAAAAGTTCCGGTTGGCTTCGTAGGATATGGTCCGGAGGCGATCACGCAGATGTATAAACTGTTCGAATGACGGTGAGATCGAAGTCCGCTCGGGGGCATCCGCGCCAGGCTCAGAAGCCCAACATCCTATTTATAGTGTCTGACGATACAGGCTACGGTGACCTCGGTCCCTATGGCGGAGGCAAGGGGCGCGGTCCAGTTGGATTGCCCTCGGGACTCCAGCGAAGGCGTTCGAATTAAACGGTTCGTGGGCCATTGGCGGTTTGTAATGTTTTCTCAGGGTATCACTGGCGGATGGTACTCAAGCGTATACGCTAAGGCCCACAGGAGAAACAGCACGATTGGTAGATGCAGCAATAATTGCAGGAACGTGAAGCCAACGATGTCACGGGCGCGCAGACCTAAAACCCCGAGGAGCGGCAACATCCAGAACGGATTGATGAGATTAGGTAATGCTTCCGCGGCGTTGTACACCTGCACAGCCCAGCCGAGATGCACTTTGAGATCGTTCGCCGCCTGCATGACGTAGGGAGCCTCGAGCAGCCACTTTCCGCCACCTGAAGGTATAAAGAAACCCAGGATTGCCGAATAGATCCCTATAACCAGCGGAAAGAGATGCTGGGTCGACATGCTGACGAAGGCATGGGTGATTTGATCGGAAACAGTGACCCCCGCACCATTTTTTGCTTGGGTCAGAATCGCGGCGATGGCCCCATAGAATGGAAACTGGATCAGGACACCGGACGTCGCTGGTACCGACTTGACGACCGCTGCCAAAAATCGTTTCGGACGCCAATGTAGAAGCAGCCCGAGCATGATGAATATGAAATTGTAGGTATTTAGGTTGGAAATCGCGATCATCCAGTCCTGGCGTGAAAATTCGTAGATCACCCAACCAATTGCCAGTAGCGCGAGCAGGACAGTAAGAATGGGAGAATGTTCAAGCCATTCCCCTGGTTGCTGGGGCTGCGCCACTTCGATTGAGTCGTCGCGGGAGGCTTTGATCCCCATAGCTTCGGCGGTTACCGCGGTGTTGGGTCCCGGCGCCGACCAGACAGCGATGACTCCCGAAACCATAAGAAGGACCGCGGTGATCACGACGGATTGCCAAAGAAAAATAGTCTCAGAGAAGGGAATAACACCAGTGATGGGTAAGAGGGTTTTTGGAAGGCTCGCAGCATTTGCCTGCAGCTGCGCTGCCGACGAAGAAAGCCCCATTGCCCACGTAGCACCTAGCCCCAAATATGCGGCTGCAGCCCCCGCCCGGTAGTCCATTCGCAATTCCTGCCGCGCCGCGAGCGCGAGCACCAAGAGCCCGCCAAGTATCAAGCTAAGTCCCCAGTTGAGCAACGAGGCCAACATGCTGACGACGGCAACTAGCCCTACTGCGCTCCTTCCGTTGTTGGGCAAATCGGCAAGCCAGCCAATTAGCCGGCGCGCCGGCGCGGAAGTGGCGACCACGTATCCCCCTATGGCCACGAAGGCCATCTGCATGGTGAACGTGATCAAGCTCCAAAAACCGTTCCCAAACGCCGCGCTGACGGCAGCTGGTGAAGCGCCATTGGCAAGCGAAGCAGCCGCGACCACCACCACAGCGATGGCGACGAAAATAAATGCGTCGGGAAACCAGCGCTCCGCCCACGACGTGAAGCCGATTGCGATCCGCACCAATACACCTTCTCGCAGTCTCGGCTGGCCTGAAGTTGCTGCTGTAACTGTGCTTGTCATCGCCGATCCTCCCCAGCCTTTGTGCTGGCAATTCCGATCCCGCGAGGCACATCCGGATTGAGATAGATCAACGAAAAGCAAGCCCGACGCCGGCGTGGCGCATTCGAAAGGGTCAGTGGACCTGACGCTGCGGCTTGTACACATTTCAGCGGAAATGGGGCGAGTTGCAACGTCCGCCGCTGGGATCCTTAGCGGACCTCCGTCCGGGCGAACTGCGGCTAATTAGAGTTTAGATCAACGGCTTGGCTCGCCGATCGGCATCGGAACCCCACGCCGCTTAACATGGCGAGCTTTACTCCTTGACCAGCGAGATATTCTGACGTGCGGCAGACAAAAATGCCTTGGTCCCGTTAGATAGCTCGCGGTCGTTCTTCCACACACACCATGTTTCAGAAACGCCTTTGGCTCCTGTTAAGGGAAGAAACACAACACCTGCAACATAGGATGATTTGAGCGCGCGTGGCACCAGGGCAACGCCGAGTCCATGCGCAACCGATGAGATGACGCTCATCCAGTGCCGAACTTCATGTTTGCCAGTTGGCTCGATGCCTGCGGACCTGCACAGGTCCATAATGATCGCAAAGTATTCCGGCGATGCGGATCGTCCGAACATCACAAACTCCTCGCTGGCAAGATCCTTCAATTTGACCGTGCGCCCCTTTGCGCAGGTATGGCCTTCCGGAAGGCACGCGTAGAATGGCTCCGACCAGTAGCGAAATCCGTCGAGGCCGTTTGGCAACTCGTGTCCGTTGATGAAGCCGAAATCTATGTCTTCACGCTTCAGCGCGAGGACCTGTTCGACTGAATTCAGCTCCTGCAGCCTGACCTCGATCGAAGGTTGCGCTGCCTTGAACTGACGGATCAGTTTGGGAAGCGCGCGATAGATCGTCGAGCCGCCAAAGCCGATGCGCAAGACGCCGCCATGCCCCTGATCGACGGCCATCACGAGATGGCGCGTCTCATCCAGCCTTCGCAACAGATGATTGGCTTCGCGCTGGAGCGCCAGTCCTGCGGCGGTCAGTTCGACATTGCGGCTGTTCCGGTGAAACAGCTTGGTGCCCAGGCTGCGCTCAAGCTGTCGTATCGCAAGGCTCAGTGGCGGCTGTGACAGCGACAATCGCTGCGCTGCGCGCCGAAAGTGACGCTCCTCCGCCAGCACGGAAAAATATCGCAATTGCCGCAGATCCACCGTCACTCTCCAGTCGCAGCCGCCTCATGATCGATATCCATAATATATCAATCTGCGTAAAAAGATATTGGACTGTATTAATTGCAAGCGATCAAGTAGCGCGACAAGCAAGAAATGTCTGCCGGGAGGAAACATGAAGTTTAAAGGTATAGGGCTCGCACTCAGGGTCGCCGCGATAGCTGGCGTGCTCGGAATGGTTGCCCCGGCTCACGCGGGCTTTCCGGATCGACCGATCAAGCTTGTGGTGCCGTTCACCGCCGGTGGCCCGACCGATGCACTGGCCCGCAATCTGGCGGAAGGGTTGCGGCAGCAGTTGAACCAGACCGTGGTGATCGAGAACAAGGGTGGGGCAGGTGCCAATATCGGCGCGGAGTTCGTGGCCAATTCCCCGGCTGACGGTTACACGCTGCTGTTCGGAACCTCGGGGCCGCTCGCGATCAATACGAGCTTGTTCAAGAAGCTGAACTATGACCCGGTGAACAGCTTTGATCCGGTCACCATGATCGGCAAGCTGCCGAATGTTCTTTCCGTTCATCCATCCCTGCCGATCACGAACATCAAGGAACTCGTGGCCTATTCAAAGGCCGGCAAAACGCTCAGCTACTCGTCATCGGGAATGGGCTCGTCCACGCATCTGGCCGGAATTCTGTTTAGCTCGATGACCGGAGCGGATCTGTTGCACGTCCCTTATCGCGGCGCAGCGCAAGCGATGACAGACCTGCTGGGCGGTCAGGTTCAGCTGAGCTTTTCGGACGTGTTCACATCAGCGCCACACATAAAGGAGGGAACGCTTCGTCCGATCGGTGTGACGACGGTTGAGCGCACCTCGATCCTGCCGGACGTTCCGACGTTCGATGAATTGGGATTGAAGGGATTTGACGTCAGCGTCTTCTTTGGTGTGGTTGTCCCCAAGGGAACGCCGAAGGAAGCGGTCGTCAAGCTCAACGCGGCATTGGTTGAAGCGTTGAAGGACCCGAACATCAAGGCCGCGATGGACCGGCAGGGCATTATCCCGGCCGCTTCGTCGACACCGGAGTATCTTGCCCAGTTCATGGCGAGCGAAATTCCGCGCTGGCGAGATGTGCTGAAGCAGGTTGGATACGAACAACAATAACTCTCCCCGAACGATCGAGGCCAAAAGATGAACTACCAGGCTCGCAACTTCAGTGCGACAATCCCGCCGGAACAGCAGGCCAGTCGGCAAGCAACGGCTCAACGGTCCGCCAAATTGGCGCCGGATTGCGCGGGGCTCAATTTCTTTGCGATTGACCATAACGCAAAGTCGGTGATGCCACACTATATCGATGATGCCCTGCTGGCACATATTCTCCCGTATCTCGACAGTCTCGGTGCACTGTGCGGCGGCAAGCTCCTCGAGCTCGCCGATACGTCGGAGCGCAATCCTCCTGTACTGCGCCAGCGCGACCGGTTCGGGCGTGATGACGAACTGGTTGAATATCATCCGGCCTATCGGGAAATGGAAGAGATTGCCTATTCCCGCTACGGCATTCACGCCATGTCCTATCGCCCCGGCGTGCTCGACTGGCCCACGACCTTGCCGCCGATTGTCAAATTCGTGTTCCAGTATCTGTTCTCGCAGACCGAATTCGGCCTGATGTGCCCGGTCAATATCGCGGGCAGCTCATCCGAGCTGATCCGGCGCTATGGCAATGACGAGTTGCGTGCACGATTCCTCGGCCCGATGTTGTCGCAGGATATGGGCGAGCTGAACCGGGCCGCACAGTTCATGACTGAAAAGGCGGGCGGATCGGATGTCGGCGCCGCTGAACTGGTTGCGGTTCGTGATGGCGATCACTGGCGGCTCTGGGGCGAGAAATGGTTCTGCTCCAACGTCAACGGTGATGTGGTTGTCTTGCTCGCGCGTCCCGAGGGCGCTGTAGCGGGTGGAAAAGGCCTCGGGCTTTTCGTGATGCCCAGGACGCTCGAGGACGGCACGCGAAACTCGTACCGCGTTGTGCGGATCAAGGACAAGCTGGGCAGCAAATCCATGGCCAGCGGCGAGGTCCGCCTTGAAGGCGCGGTTGCCTATCAGCTCGGCGATCTCGGCCGTGGGCTGAAGCAGATGCTTGAAATGGTCAATTCAAGCCGCGTGTCACATCTGGCGCGTGCGGCGGGCATGATGCGTCGCTGCCTGAACGAAGCGCTTGTTGCTACACGCAACCGCAACGCGTTCGGAAAGGCTGTGATAGATCATCCGCTGATGCGTCGGCAGCTCTTGAAGTTGATGGTGCCAACGGAGCAGGCGCTTTCCGCACTCATGTATACCGGCATGATGTCTGCGAGCGAGGCTGATCCTGCTGCGCAGAAGGTCTTGCGCATTATGACGCCGGTCTGCAAGTATCGTGCGTGCCGGGATAACGTGACCGTCGCCACAGGTTCGATGGAAGCGCGCGGAGGCAATGGCTACATTGAGGATTGGCCGAATGCCAAGCTGATCCGTGATGCGCATCTCGGCGTGCTCTGGGATGGCACCAGCAATATCAATGCGCTCGATGCGATCCACCGTTCGATGAAAAAAGAGCAGGCGCATCTCGCTCTCAAGAAGGATCTCAACGAACGTCTCGCTGCGGCTGAGGGTATTCCGGGGCAGTTCCGCACCAGGCTCGAACACGGCGTGGCACAGGCATTCCGCTTTGCCGACGAGGTCGCAGCCGAACCGGAGAACGAGCGCTTCTGCCGCGTTGCTGCGGGTATGCTCTATCACGCCGCGACCATCGTCCTCATGGCTGCAGAGGGGGCGCGCCTCGGCGCTTCAGGCGGTGACGCAAGGCGATTGTTGCTGGCGCGGTTCGTGCTGGAGCATCGCTTGCAACGCAATGTTTCCTTGAACATCGCTTCAATGAAGTGGGAAGAAGAAGCCATCGACTTGCTGCTCGATGACTCTCCGATCTCACTGGAGACGGTAGCAACGCTGCTGAGGGCCTGATCAGGCTTGTGATCGGGAGCCGCGAAATCAACACGAATCGCAAGGGAAGCAGCCGTGATTGCGGCTTGTTTCCCTCGCGGTCCAATCTTCGCGCGCTCGGTTCGATTTTGCTCCGGACGAGATCAAATTTTCCGGGCCGCAGGCGCGGTGATCGAATACTGATGAGGGGACCACTGCATTCTGAGGCGAATTCACAGGCGGCTCCCGTGAGGCGTTTTCGGCGATTGCCGCTTGTTTTGTCGT
>CAWAYC010000005.1:0-47046 GCA_963786115.1 uncultured Alphaproteobacteria bacterium | reverse complement strand
TGAATTATATTTTTTCTGGTGCCACCCCCGCCTTTGAGGGCAAAGTGGGAAACTCCGAGTAACCGCGCCATCGCAAACCGGTAGGCGGCAGAATCCGGCTCTCCGAACGCCATGCCCGACGATCATTCCGCGATTTCGGTGAAGGAGGCGAAACGTCTTTTCGCGGACTGGAAGGCTGCGCCCGCGATCGTGCTTGCGGTTTCCGGTGGTCCGGATTCCGTCGCGTTGATGTGGCTTGCGGTGCGCTGGCGTCGCGCACTGGCGCGGGGGCCGCAATTGATCGCCGTCACCGTTGATCACGGCTTGCGGCCCGAGGCCGCACGGGAAGCGCGCGACGTCAAGCGTCTGGCGGCGAGCCTTGATCTGCCCCACCGCACGCTGCGCTGGACAGGGGCAAAACCGAAGACGGGATTGCCCGCCGCGGCGCGCGAGGCGCGATACCGCCTGCTGGCACAGGCCGCGCGGAGAAGCGGGGCCACGCATATCCTCACCGCGCACACCCGCGACGACCAGGCCGAAACGCTGTTGATGCGGATGCTGCGCGGCAGCGGCATCGCCGGCCTTGCGGCGATGGCGCGCGAGACCGAACGCGAGGGCGTGGTTCTCGCGCGCCCGCTGCTCGAGGTTCCGAAATCGCAACTCATCGCAACCCTGAAGAAGGCCAGGCTCGGTTTCGCCGACGACCCGACCAATCGCGATACCAGCTACACGCGGCCGCGGTTGCGCGCGCTGATGCCGGCGCTGGCCGAAGAGGGCGGCGACAGCCGAAACCTGACGCGGCTGGCGTTGCGGTTGGCCCGCGCCAATGCCGCCGTAGAGGTGCTCGCCGACGGCGCTGAGCGCTATCTGGCGCTGAGGGACCGGAATAGTTCGCAGCCAGGGTTTGATGCCGAGGCGTTTGTGGCCCTCCCGGAGGAAATCCGGCTCCGGCTCCTGCACCGTGCGATCGACCGGGCCGGCCATGAGGGGCCGGCCGAACTGGGCAAGGTCGAGGCGCTGCTGGCGGCGCTGGACCGGGCGGTCATCAAGGGGGGAAAACTGAAACAGACCCTCGCGGGCGCGCTGATCAGCTTGGCCAACGGCCGAATTCGGATCGAGCCGGCACCACCTCGCCGTCGCCGGGCTGTCTGAGTGGCGGGATGCACTGATGGTCGCCATATACCGGCAGGCAACCTTGACCCCTCCCGAAAAACACCGGTGTTTGCGCCATCATTTGAACGGGAATCGGGCTAGGATGCGTTAAATAGTCCTGTGTGGTTCCCTTGGCATCGACCCGGGCGCCACCTAGATTGGGTGCAGTGACCGGGGGATACCCTCATGGCGACCCAAGGGATACTGCCAAGGACATAAGGCCGCGATCCGCGCGACCACGAAGGAAGATCGATGAACGCCAATCTGCGGAATTTCGCCCTCTGGGTCATTATCGTTTTGCTGCTGTTGGCGTTGTTCACGCTCTTCCAGAACCCGGGTCAGCGCGCGTCCTCGCAGGACATCTCGTTCTCGCAGCTGCTCAGCGAGGTTGATCAGGGCCATGTTCGCGACGTCGTGATCCAGGGGCCGGATATCCACGGGACCTTCACCAACGGCTCGAGCTTCCAGACCTATGCGCCGAACGACCCGAGCCTGGTGAAGCGCCTGTATGACGGCAAGGTTCAGATCACCGCAAAACCGCCCGGCGACAACGTGCCGTGGTTCGTCTCCCTGCTCGTCTCCTGGCTGCCGTTCATCGCGCTGATCGGCGTGTGGATCTTCCTGTCGCGGCAGATGCAGGGCGGCGCCGGCAAGGCGATGGGCTTTGGAAAGTCGCGCGCCAAGATGCTGACCGAAGCGCATGGCCGCGTGACGTTCGAAGACGTCGCCGGCGTCGACGAGGCCAAGCAGGATTTGCAGGAGATCGTCGAATTCCTGCGCGATCCCGGAAAATTCCAGCGCCTGGGCGGACGGATTCCGCGCGGCGTGCTGCTGGTCGGCCCTCCCGGCACCGGCAAGACGCTGATCGCCCGCGCGGTGGCCGGCGAGGCCAACGTTCCCTTCTTCACGATCTCGGGTTCCGACTTCGTCGAGATGTTTGTCGGCGTCGGCGCGTCCCGCGTCCGCGACATGTTCGAGCAGGCGAAGAAGAATGCGCCCTGCATCATCTTCATCGACGAAATCGACGCGGTTGGCCGTCATCGCGGCGCCGGTCTCGGCGGCGGCAATGACGAGCGCGAACAGACGCTCAACCAGTTGCTGGTCGAGATGGACGGTTTTGAGGCCAATGAGGGCGTGATCCTGATCGCAGCCACCAACCGGCCCGACGTGCTGGATCCCGCGCTGCTGCGTCCCGGCCGCTTCGACCGCCAGGTCGTGGTGCCGAACCCGGACGTGGTCGGTCGCGAGCAGATCCTGAAGGTTCACGTCCGCAAGGTTCCGTTGGCGCCCGATATCAACCTCAAGACCATTGCGCGCGGCACGCCCGGATTCTCCGGCGCCGATTTGATGAACCTCGTCAACGAGGCGGCGCTGACGGCTGCCCGGCGCAACAAGCGCATGGTGACCCAGGCCGAGTTCGAAGAGGCCAAGGACAAGGTAATGATGGGCGCGGAGCGCAAGTCGCTCGTCATGACCGAGGAAGAGAAATTGCTGACCGCCTACCACGAAGGCGGCCACGCCATCGTCGGCCTCAACGTCGTCGCGACCGATCCGATCCACAAGGCGACCATCATTCCGCGCGGACGAGCGCTCGGCATGGTGATGCAGCTGCCGGAGCGCGACAAGCTGTCGATGTCGCTGGAGCAGATGACCTCGCGCCTGGCGATCATGATGGGTGGCCGCGTCGCCGAAGAGTTGATCTTCGGTCGCGAAAAGGTCACCTCTGGTGCCGCCTCCGATATCGAGCAGGCGACCCGGCTGGCACGTATGATGGTGACGCGCTGGGGCCTGTCGGAAGAGCTCGGTACCGTGTCCTACGGCGAAAACCAGGATGAGGTCTTCCTGGGCATGTCGGTATCGCGCACGCAGAACGCGTCGGAGGCGACCGTCCAGAAGATCGACTCCGAGATTAAGCGGCTGGTTGAGGAAGGCTACAACGAGGCCACAAAGATCCTGACCGAGAAGCGTGGCGATCTCGAAGCGCTCGCCAAGGGGCTGCTCGAATACGAGACGCTCACCGGCGACGAGATCATTGACCTCTTGAAGGGCAAGAAGCCAAACCGCGAGTCGGTGCTTGAGCCGACCACGCCACGCGCCTCCGCCGTGCCGCCGGCCGGCAAGCCGCGCCCGCGTCCCGATCCGGACACCGGACTGGAGCCGCAGCCGCAGGCGTAAGCTGTCCTGCAATTCGAATTGAAAAACGCGGCGGCAACGCCGCGTTTTTTTGTGGGCCGCGGCCGACCCGAATTGGTTCTGACCGATAATGATTATGGTTGGCGGCTATGCGCCAGCCGTGGCATCCTCCACGCCAATAAGCGCGAAAATGCGCACCGATCGCCGCGCCGCTTGCAGTGCCGGCGACGACAAAGGGGGAGGAATGCCGATGCGTTCGCTCGCGGGATGGGCGCACTCAGTGCCGTCGCCTTGCTGCTGTCGTCTGCCACCTTGCCAGCCGCCGAGATGCGCGGTGTCACCGCTTCCGAAATCAGGATTGGCCAGACCATGCCCTATAGCGGGCCGGTCTCGGCGTTCGGCGCGCTGGGCAAAGGAGAGGTTGGCTATTTCAAGATGCTCAACGAGCGCGGCGGCATCAACGGGCGGAAGATCAACCTGATCTCGCTCGACGACAGCTACGCGCCGCCGAAGACGGTAGAACAGACGCGGCGGCTGGTGGAGAGCGACGAGGTCGCGCTGATCTTCTCGTCGATCGGCACAGCGCACAATACCGCGATTGCAAAATACCTGCAGGGCAAGAATATCCCGCAACTGTTCATCGGGTCCGGCGCATCGAAGTTCGCCGACATCACGCAGTACCCGCAGGCGACGATGGGCGTGCAGGCGCCGTTCCGCTACGAGGCGCGGCTTTATGCGCGCTATGCGCTGGCGAAAAACCCGAACGCCAAATTCGCGGTCATTTCGCAGAACGACGATTACGGCCGCGACTATCTCGCAGGCCTCAGGGATGTGTTGGGCGAGAAATACGATTCCGTCGTGTCAGGCGCGACCTACGAAATATCAGATCCGACCATCGACTCGCAGATCGTCAAGCTGAAGGCGTCGGGCGCCGATGTCTTCGTGATCGCCGCAACGCCGAAATTCGCCGCGCAGTCGATCCGCAAGGCATTCGAGATCGGCTGGCGTCCCATGACGTTCCTCTCCAACGTCGCGGTCTGGATCTCGACAGTGATGGAACCCGCCGGCGTCGAGGCCGGCACCGGTATTCTCTCGACCGCCTACGTCAAGGACCCCGACGATCCCGCATGGAAGAACGATCCCGGCGTCAAGCGCTGGCGGGAGTTCATGAGCAAATACGCGCCGGAGGCGGACCAGCACGACACCAACTATGTCAACGCCTACAACAGCGCGATGGCGCTGGAGGCGGTGCTGAAAGCCTGTGGCGACGATCTTTCGACCGAGAACATCCTGAAGCAGGCCTATGCGATCAAGGACCTGGAATTGCCGATGCTGCTGCCGGGCATCAAGATCAACACCTCGCCGACCGATCACGTGCCGGTCGACCAAATGCAGTTCATGCGCTTCAACGGCAAGACCTGGGAGCGTTTTGGCGAGTTGCAGACGGGGAATTGAGCACGTGCACGTGCTCACCATAGTAGGGTTTTTTGTAATGCCCGGGACGAGCCCGGGCATGACCGTTTCGGGACAGGGAGGGTTACGCCAGCGCCCGCAATTCACGGGCGGCGGCGACCATGTTGACGAGTGCCGGCCGGACCTCTTCCCATTTGCGGGTCTTCAAGCCGCAATCCGGATTGATCCAGAGCTGGGCGTCGGTGAGCCGTTGCCGGGCGAGTTTTAGCAGATCCGCCATCTCGCCGACTTCGGGAACGCGCGGCGAGTGGATGTCGTAGACACCGGGCCCGATCTCGTTCGGATACCGGTAGTTGGTGAACGCGTCGAGCAGTTCCATCTTCGAGCGCGACGTCTCGATCGAGATGACGTCGGCGTCCATCGCGCCGATCGCGTCGATAATGTCATTGAATTCCGAGTAGCACATATGGGTGTGGATCTGGGTCTCGTCGCGCACGCCGGATGAGCAGATGCGAAAGCTGTCGACCGCCCAGTCGAGGTACGCCTTCCACTCCGATTGGCGCAGCGGCAAGCCTTCCCGCAGCGCTGCCTCGTCGATCTGGATCATGCCGGCGCCGGCGGCTTCGAGGTCGAAAACCTCGTCGCGGATGGCGAGCGCGATCTGCCGGCAGGCTTCGCTGCGCGGAATATCGTCGCGCACGAACGACCAGTTAAGGATGGTCACGGGGCCCGTCAACATCGCCTTCATCGGCTTTTTCGTCAGCGACTGGGCGTATTGCCACCATTCGACCGTCATCGGCCGAGGGCGCGACACGTCGCCGAACAGCACCGGCGGCCGCACGTAGCGCGAGCCATAGGACTGCACCCAGCCATGGCTGGTGAAGGCAAAGCCCTCGAGCTGTTCGCCGAAATACTGCACCATGTCGTTGCGCTCGAACTCGCCATGCACCAGCACGTCGAGGCCGATATCCTCCTGCCACTGCACCGCGCAGGCGGTCTGGTCCTGCAGATAGTCCTTGTAGGCGGCGTCGCTGAGTGTGCCCTTGGCGTGGGCGGCTCGGGCGTTCCGGACATCGGCGGTTTGCGGGAACGAACCGATGGTCGTGGTGGGGAAGGCCGGCAGTTTGAAGCGCAGATGCTGCAACTCGGCGCGCTTCGCGAACGGACTCTTGCGGTGGCGCATCGCTTCGCTGATGCCGGCGGCGCGCTTCGCGACGCTATCGCTGTGAATCCGTGGCGACGTCTTGCGCGCTGCGGCGGCGGTATCGGAGGCTTTCAGCATGGCCTCCGCCTGGCCGCGGTCGCCGGCGAGCGCCGTCCCGAGCGCGGCAAGCTCCTCGATCTTCTGCACCGAGAACGCCAGCCAACTCTTGACGTCAGGATCGAGGCGGGTTTCCAGCGCGAGGTCGATCGGCACATGCAGGAGCGAGCACGACGGTGCGATCTGCACACGGTCCTTGCCCAGCTTTGCGACGATCGGCTCCAGCCGGTCGAGAATCCGACTCAGATCCGCGCGCCAGATATTGCGTCCGTCGATCACACCGAGCGACAGCACACGGTCAGCGGGCAGATCGGCGAGATCGTCGATCTGGGCCGGCGCCCGCACCAGATCGAGGTGCAGGCCCGCGACGGGCAACGCGAATGCGGTCGCGCGGTTGGGGCCGAGGCTGCCGAAATAGGTCGCCAGCATGATCTTGATCTGCGGAACGGCCTTAGCGATCTCGGCATATGCATGACGAAGCGCCTGCTGCGCCGCCGCGTCGAGGTCGAGCACCAGGCAGGGTTCGTCGATCTGCACCCACTCCGCGCCTTGGCAGGCGAGTTCGCGCAGCACGTCGATGTAGACAGGCAGCAGCCGGTCCAGCAGCGACAGCGGATCGAAGCCGGCCTCCTTGCTCTTGGCGAGTTTCAGGAACGTAACCGGCCCGATCAGCACGGGACGGGTTTGATAGCCGAGCGACTTCGCCTCCTCATATTCTTCGATCACCTTGCGGGAGGCGAGGGCGAAGGTCAGATCCTTCGAGAGTTCAGGCACCATGTAGTGGTAATTGGTGTCGAACCATTTGGTCATTTCCTGCGCCGGCACGCCGTGCCCGTGATGGGCATGACCGCAGGCAGCGTCATGCGATGCACCTTCCGCACCTCGCGCCATGGCAAAATAGGTCGCCAGCGGTACCGTGCCGCCATTCCACCCATAGATTTCGGGAATAGCGCCGACCATCACGCTGGTGTCGAGTACCTGATCGTAGAATGAAAAGTCGTTCGACGGGATCACGGTGACACCGATTTTTTTCTGACGCGCCCAGTTGGCGGCGCGCAGCCCGATGCCGGTCTCGATGAGCGCCTTTTCGTCCGTGGCGCCGGACCAAAAGCTTTCCAGCGCGAGTTTGAGTTCACGGCGCGGGCCGATCCGCGGCGTGCCGAGAGAAGCAACAGCAAGTGATGAGATAGACATTGGCTTAACCCCAAAAGTTGGGGGCAAAGGCCGAAGTGACACGTCTGGATTCCGAACGAGATGCGCGCGCGGAATCGCAACCGCACCACCGGGACACCCCGCCCGAGGACGTGTATTTCGTCGAGGCAGGTCTCCTGGCTCGCGGGTCAGGGCTGCTGTCCGGTCTTCCCAAAACCTTCGCAGGCTTCAGTGACTTTGGTGGACAGCGGCTCGCCGCTTACAGTTGCGGGGGCAGCTCCGGCTTTGCACCGGCTTCCCTCTTAGCTTCGGAAAAATTTCTTCCGAAGAACCACGACGCGTCCACTTACCGGCAACGACGCGCGCGCGTCAACTCGGCTGCGCTTTCAAATTTTCTTGGTACGGCTGACACGCCCCATTGACACGCTGTCGCGAATAACACCACATGTTGGCGTCACGGTCCGCTCGATCGCAAGATTTGGTGGCTAAGAGGGAAGCCGGTGAATCGCGGATTTTCGCGAAATTCCGGCGCTGCCCCCGCAACTGTAAGCAGTGAGTTGCTCCCATTTTGACGTCACTGATGCGGAAAACGCATTGGGAAGACCGGGAGCAGCGACGACCTGCGAGCCAGGAGACCTGCCGCGACACCGAAAGAACGTCCACGGGCGGGGTGTCCCGGCGGTCGCTTGCAGGTCTGTGCCGGCGTTTTGCCGCCGGCATCCGATGCAGCGTCGCTTCCGACATCCAGCCCATCAACATCACGGGGTCTGCCGATGTCACTCTCTCTCGATCGCGAAGCCAAAGCCGCTCCCTTTCTTCAGCTGCGAAATGAAACGTCGGCCGCGCCGGAAGCCCAGCTACCGATGCAGGTGATCCGCCGCAACGGCACGGTTTCGAAATTCGACGCCGGCAAGATTGCGGTCGCCATGACCAAGGCGTTCCTCGCCGTCGAGGGTCATACCGCAGCCGCGTCACGCCGGGTGCATGAGATCGTCGAGCAATTGACCGCCGAGGTCGTCAGCGCGCTGTCGCGGCGAATGAGCGAGGGCCGCACGTTTCACATTGAGGATGTGCAGGATCAGGTCGAACTGGCGCTGATGCGCAGCGAGCACCACAAGGTGGCGCGCGCCTACGTGCTGTATCGTGACGAGCGCACCAGGCAGCGCGCCGAACAGGACGCCGCGAAGACTGCAAAGCCTTCGGCCGAGCCTGTCATCCAGGTGACGCTGGCCAACGGCACGAAAGTGCCGCTCGACAGCGCGCGGCTGACGCTGATCGTCGAGGAAGCCTGCGCGGGGCTCGAGGGCGTCGATGCGGCGCCGGTGGTCGCGGAAACGCTCCGCAACATCTACGACGGCATCAGCCAGGACGAACTGGCGCTGGCTTCGGTGATGGCCGCGCGCACGTTGGTGGAGCAGGAGCCGGACTACGCCTATGTCAGCGCGCGGCTCTTGCTCGACAAGCTCCGCACCGAGGTGTTGTCCTGCGTGCATGGTGTGCCGACCAGCGCCTCGCAGGCCGATATGGCCACGCGCTATGGCGAATATTTCCCGGCCTATATCAAAAACGGGATCAAGGCCGAACTGCTCGATCCCGATCTCGGCCGCTTCGACCTGACCAAGCTTGCCGTCGCGCTGAAGCCGGAACGCGATCTGGCGTTCCAGTTTCTCGGGTTACAGACGCTCTACGACCGCTATTTCCTGCATGTCAGCGGGCAACCGCATCGAGCTGCCGCAGGCGTTCTTCATGCGCGTCGCCATGGGACTTGCAACGCGCGAGATTGACCGCGAGGCGCGCGCCATCGAGTTCTACGATTTGCTGTCGTCGTTCGACTTCATGGCCTCGACGCCGACATTGTTCAATTCCGGCACGCTGCGGCCGCAACTGTCGTCATGCTTCCTCACCACCGTTGCAGATGACCTCGACGGCATCTTCAAATCGGTCAAGGACAACGCGCTGCTCGCGAAGTATTCCGGCGGGCTCGGTAACGACTGGACGCGCGTCCGCGGCCTCGGCGCGCACATCAAGGGCACCAATGGCGAAAGCCAGGGTGTGGTGCCGTTCCTGAAAGTCGCCAACGACACCGCGATCGCCGTCAACCAGGGCGGAAAACGTAAAGGTGCAGTCTGCGCCTATCTCGAGACCTGGCACATCGACATCGAGGAGTTCCTGGACCTGCGCAAGAACACCGGCGACGACCGCCGCCGCACCCACGACATGAATACAGCGAACTGGGTCCCCGACCTGTTCATGCAGCGCGTCGAGGGCGACGGCGAATGGACGCTTGTTTTCGCCGGATGAGACGCCCGATCTGCACGATCTCTACGGCAAGCCGTTTGCCGAACGCTACGCGTTCTACGAGGCAAAGGCGGCGCGCGGCGAAATCCGCGTGTTCAAGACAGGTCCGTGCCACCGATCTGTGGCGGAAAATGCTGACCATGCTGTTCGAGACCGGGCATCCCTGGATCACCTTCAAGGATCCCTGCAATCTGCGCTCGCCACAGCGCCATGCCGGCGTCATTCATTCCTCGAATCTCTGCACAGAGATCACGCTCAACACGTCCGACGACGAAACCGCGGTCTGCAATCTCGGCTCGATCAACCTGATCAATCACATCAGCGATGGGCGCTTGAACGAGGCGCGGCTGAAAAAGACCGTGACCACGGCGATGCGGATGCTCGACAACGTCATCGACATCAATTTCTACACCATCCCGGAAGCGCGGCGCTCGAACCTGCGTCACCGCCCGGTCGGCCTGGGATTGATGGGATTCCAGGATGCACTGCACGCGATGCGGATCGCGGCGGCTTCCGACGCGGCGGTCGCGTTCGCCGACACCAGCATGGAGACGATTTCCTACCATGCGATCTCGGCCTCGGTCGATCTCGCCGCTGAACGGGGAAGATATCCGTCGTTCGATGGCTCGCTATGGAGCCGGGGCATCTTGCCGATCGATTCGATCGAACTGCTGGCGGAAGCCCGCGGCGGCGTCGCGATGGATCGCGCAAGCACGTGCGACTGGGGCAATTTGCGTGAGCGCGTCAAATCGGTCGGCATGCGCAATTCGAACGTGATGGCGATCGCGCCGACGGCAACCATTTCCAACATCTGCGGCGTCGCGCAGTCGATCGAGCCGGCCTATCAGAACCTCTATGTCAAATCGAACATGTCGGGCGATTTCACCGTCGTGAACGAGTTTCTGGTGCGTGATCTCAAGGCGCGGGGGCTTTGGGACGAGGTGATGGTCAACGACCTCAAATATTTCGACGGCAGCGTCGGCGCGATCGACCGCATTCCTGATGATCTCAAGGCGCTCTATGCAACCGCCTTCGAGATCGACAGCAGCTGGCTGATCGAGGCGGCCAGCCGGCGCCAAAAATGGATCGACCAGTCGCAGTCGCTCAATCTCTATATCGCCAATCCGTCCGGCAAGAAGCTCGATGCGCTCTACCGTCTTGCCTGGGCGCGCGGGCTGAAGACGACGTATTATCTGCGCTCGCGCAGCGCGACGCATGTCGAGAAATCGACACTGAAAGGCACCGACGGCAAGCTCAACAGCGTCGCGTCGGTGACCATGATGTCGGCTGCGCCGATCGTCGTCGCACGTGCCGCGACCGCCCCGGATCTGTCCGGCGCGGTGGCGTGCTCGATCGACAATCCCGAATGCGAAGCCTGCCAGTAAGCAGCCGATAAAAGGAAATCGCGACATGCTCGACTGGTCCGAATCCGCATCCACGCGCCCGATGCCGCCATCCCTCGCGGCGACGCCATTAACGCAGGCCGATCAAACCGGCCTCGGCGACATCGACCGGCGCGGCGGCCGCGTCTCCGTTGACGACAAGCGGATGATCAACTGCCGCGCCGACGTCAATCAGTTGCTGCCGCTGAAATACAAATGGGCGTGGGAGAAATATCTCGCCGGCTGCAACAATCACTGGATGCCGACCGAAGTCTCGATGCAGGCCGATATCGCGCTATGGAAATCCCGCGACGGCCTGACCGAGGACGAGCGCCGCGCCATCAAGCGCAACCTCGGTTTCTTCGCGGCCTCCGAAAGCCTGGTCGCCAACAACATCGTGCTGGCGATCTACCGTCATCTCACCAACCCGGAATGCCGGCAGTATCTGTTGCGTCAATCCTTTGAAGAGGCGGTTCATACCCACACCTTCCAGTACATCGTCGAAAGCCTCGGTCTCGACGAGGGCGAACTGTTCAACATGTACCGCGAGGTGCCCTCGATCACCGACAAGGCGGCATGGGCGCTGAAGCACACGAAGCATCTCGACGATCCCGAGTTCAGGACCGGAACGCCGCAAGCCGACCAGGCGTTCCTGCGCGACCTCGTCGCCTTCTACGTCATCTTCGAAGGCATGTGGTTCTACACGGGATTCGCGCAGATCCTCTCGCTCGGACGCCGCAACAAGATGGTCGGCATCGCCGAGCAGTACCAGTACATCCTGCGCGACGAGTCCATTCACCTGAATTTCGGCATCGACGTCATCAACCAGATCAAGATCGAGAATCCGCATCTGTGGACGGACGCGTTCCAGGACGAGGTCCGCGCCATGATTCGTGACGCCGCCGAGCTCGAGGCGGCCTATGGGCGCGACACCATGCCCCGCGGCTTCCTCGGCCTGAACGCCGCGTTGTGCGAGACCTATATGCACTTCATCGCCAACCGCCGCTGCGCCCAGCTTGGCCTCGCACGGGTGTTCGAGGAGACCGAAAACCCGTTTCCCGTGGATGTCGGAAGCGATGGATCTGAAGAAGGAGAAGAACTTCTTCGAGACCCGCGTGATCGAATACCAGAACGGCGGCGCCCTGAATTGGGAGTGAATTGGCGGCGCTTGGGCCACATCCAATTCCGAGGCGGATCGATCAGTTGGAAGCTTCGGCTGGCGGGCGGCACTGATCTGGTTATGGCGAGCCCACGGCTCGTCGGCCCCGACGAAGAGCGCAACCTGGGCATGCGCAAGGTGGCGTCCCGGCTCTCCAAAACCGTCTTGTCAGGCGGCTTGAATAGTTGTTCACTTCTTCAAGCGATTGGCGCTCAATCGCTCAAAACATTGAATCCGGGCGTCTGGTGGGTCCTTGCGGGCGGACGCACGGACAGGGGAACACGCCATGGTTTATCGGCGAACCAATCAGGTGGTGAAGCGGCTGGCGGCCCGTCGCAGCGCTATTCTGGCGGCCGCGCGGGATGCGGCAGCCCACGGCGGTATGGCCGCGGTCCAGATCGCGCCGGTCGCGGTCCGCGCCAATGTCGCGGCCGGCACCGTCTACCGCTATTTCCCGTCCAAGGCCGAGCTGATTTCCGAATTGATCGCCGAAGTCTCGCGCGATGAACTCGCCGCGATCCGCCGCGCCGCGGACGCCGCCCCCGGGCCTTCCTCGGCGCTGGCGGCCGCCGTGACCACGGTGGCAGTGCATGTGCTGTCGCAGCGCAAGCTCGCCTGGGGCATCCTGGCGGAGCCCGTCGACATCGACGTCACCGCGTCGCGGCTCGCCAGCCGCCGCGAGATCGCCGGCGAGATTGCAGGCCGAATTGATGCCGCAGTGCGGGCCGGCCATCTGCCGGCGCAGGACACGGCGCTCGCCGCGACTGCGCTGCTCGGCGCGCTGCATGAATCTCTCGTCGGCCCGCTGGCGCCCGACAATCCGGACGACCCCGGCAAGCTGCGCGACGCCGTGCAAACCGTAACGCTCCTGGCGCTGCGCGCCGTCGGCGTGATGGATGCCCGCGCCCGCGGTTTGGTGGTGCAGGCCGCAATGCCGGCGAAGACGCTGGTAGGTGCCTAAAAAATCCTCTTCGACCGACACCGCTTTGACGCAACGACCCGCCATGCTGTGGCGTATTCGATCGTGCCTCTGGTTAAGCAAGGAGCAATAGATGACGACGACATCAGGATCGGCCAAATGGCAGGGCGGTATCAAGGACGGCAAGGGCGCGATCTCGACCAAGAGCGGCGCGCTCAAGGATTATCCGTATGGCTTCGCCAGCCGTTTCGAGGGCAAGCCCGGCTCCAACCCTGAAGAGCTGATCGGCGCCGCACACGCCGCATGCTTCACCATGGCGTTGTCGTTGATTCTTGGCGAAGCCAAGCTCACCGCCGAGCACATGGAGACCAAGGCGGACGTCACGCTGGAGAAAGTCGGCGACGGCTTTGCAATCACCGCGGTGCATCTCGCCTTGACCGCAAAGATACCAGGCGCGGACAACGCGAAATTCCAGGAATTGGCGGGCATGGCCAAGGCGGGTTGCCCTGTATCGAAATTGCTGAATACGAAGATCACGCTCGACGCGACACTGCAGTAGGCAGCTTGTCATTGCTGGCCTGCGGCGGCACGAAAGGCGAACTCCGTTCGCTGCAATCTTCCGGGGTCACGCTTGCGCGTGCCCCCGAGTGACGACGCAGCCGTCAAATATCCGCGTCGCCGTTCGGACCGACGGAGGCGATGCGCAGCATGTTGGTGGTGCCGGGGGAGCGGAGCGGGACGCCGGCAACGATGATGACGCGCTGGCCGGCCTTGGCAAAGCCGTCGCGGAACGCAATCGAGCCGGCGCGGCTGACCATATCGTCCAGATCTTTCGCGTCTTCCGCGACTACGCAATGCACGCCCCACACCACGGATAGTTTGCGGCCGGTCGCGAGATTCGGCGTGATGGCGACCACCGGCGGCTTCGGCCGTTCGCGCGCCACGCGGATGGCGGTCGAGCCCGAAGAGGTCCAGCAGATGATCGCGGACAATTCGAGCGTCTCCGCGATCTGCCGCGCTGCGTCGGCAATGGCGTCGCCGACGGTGTTCTCCGGATTGGCCCGCTGCGCGGTGAGCACGCCGCGGTAGAGCGGGTCGCGCTCCACTTCCTCGCCGATCCGGTTCATGGTTGAGACCGCCTCGACCGGGAATTTGCCGGCGGCGGACTCGGCCGACAGCATGATTGCGTCGGCGCCTTCGTAGACAGCAGTCGCGACGTCGGAAACCTCGGCGCGCGTCGGCACTGGCGCCTGGATCATCGATTCCAGCATTTGGGTAGCGACTACCACCGGTTTGCCGGCGCGCCGTGCCATCCGCGTCATTTGCTTCTGCAGGCTCGGCACCCGCTCCAGCGGCAACTCAACGCCGAGATCGCCGCGGGCCACCATCAGCGCGTCGGAGGCTTCAATGATGTCGGCGAGCCGGTCGATCGCCTGTGGCTTCTCGATCTTGGCCATCACGGCGGCGCGACCTCGAATCAGCTTCTTGGCCTCGTTGACGTCCTCGGCGCGCTGCACGAAGGACAGCGCTATCCAGTCGATCCCGGTCGTCACGGCAGCTTCCAGATCGGCGCGATCCTTCGGCGTCATCGCCGAGACCGGCAGGTCGGTATCGGGCAGGCTGACGCCCTTGCGATCCGACATCTTGCCGCCGATCACCACCCGCGTCACCGCGCGCTCGGGCGAAGTCTCTTCCGCGATCAGCCGCACCTTGCCGTCATCGAGCAGCAGCGCGTGACCGGGCCTGAGCGCCGCGAGAATCTCCGGATGCGGAAGCTGGACGCGGCCGGTGTCGCCGGGGGTCTTGTCGGAATCGAGCACGAAGCTCTGGCCGTTCTTGAGCTGAACCGCGCCCTCAGCGAACGCGCCGAGCCGGAGCTTTGGCCCTTGCAGATCGACCAGGATGCCGATCGGGCGGCCGTAGCTGGACTCGACGTTGCGGATGGTCTTGACCAGCTCGCGCATCTTGTCGTGCGTCGTGTGGCTCATATTGATGCGGAAGACGTCGGCGCCGGCTTCGAACAGCTTGCGGATCATAGCGCTGTCGGAAGAGGCAGGGCCAAGCGTGGCGAGAATCTTGATGCGGCGCAGTCGTCTCATGGCTTGCTTCCGGGCGTGGCGGCTGGCGGCAGACCAGACGCGCCCGGAGGCGTTCCGCCCGTCGAATTCGGCAGACCGGGCACCGCGCCGGGGCCACCCGGCCCGACCGTTCCAGGAATGCCCGGCACACGCTGGGCAGGCTGTTCATTGGCTTCGGTCAGCTGCACGGTCCACGCTCGCTGCTCGCCGGTGTCGACCTCGAAGAAGCCGGTGCGATCAAAGCCTCGCGCCAGGCAGTTCTCGGTGCCCTTGATAGTGAATTCCTTGTCACGCGAACACATGAACGCCTGTCCCGACCACTCGCCGCCGCGGTCGTAGTCGAGGGCATAGATATAATAGAAGCGCGCGACCAGGGTTCCGCGCAGCAGCGTCTCGCAGGTCCGCGAGGACACGTTCCACCAGCCCTCGGTGGTCCAGCCTTCGGCATCCTTGTAGCCGAGCGCAATACCGACCCGGCTCGAGGTGTTGTTGCAAAGACGGAAATCCGCTGCCGCGGGACTATTCCACAGGCACATCGCGGCAAGCGCCAGCACCGCCATCAGAGCGGGCATCAGGCGGGCGGAGAGAGGGGGCAAGGGAAGAGAATCTGTTGCGATCATGTGGCCAAGCTATATCAAATCATTGACGATTTCGCGTAGCCCGGCTGAATCTGTCAACGGCGGGCAAGCGCATTTCCGACCCTGCGGGAGGCCGGTTTCCACCCGATACCGCCCCGTTTTGCCCGGCGATATGGCAAAATCTGTGACAAACCCCACCTGACTTCATATTGTCGCGATTAAATAGCGGGATGACGGCCCATGACGATTGACGACAAAACCAGAACGGAACTCGAGGCCGCGGTCTTCCGGCGCCTGGTCGACCACCTGGGGAAGCGAACCGACGTTCAGAACATCGATCTGATGAATCTGGCGGGCTTCTGCCGAAACTGCCTGTCCAACTGGATGAAGGAAGAGGCCGACGCCAAGGGCGTCGGGATCAGCAAGGATGAGAGCCGCGAGGCGGTCTACGGCATGCCCTACGAGACCTGGAAGGCGAAATTCCAGGGTACCGCCACCCCGGAGCAGCTCGAAGCGATGAAAAAGGCCCACAGCGGGCACTGATCTTCTGCCGTTGCTCGTCGTGGCCAAGCGTGTCCCGGCCATCCACGTCTTCATAGCTGAGGCATTGGCAAGTCGTCATGCCCGGGACAGGCCCGGGCATGACGACGTTATCTCCTGTGGGCGCGCTGTGGATGATTGCGATGTTTCCTTGACGCAAGGCGCACCAAACTTGAGGGTCGTTTCGAGAAAAGCGCCGCGCGGCCAAACGTGCGGCGCTTGATTTTTCAGTCCCAACAGCCAGTTCCCTTCAGGAGTACCCGATGGCCACCTCCGCTGCCGCCGTCCAGGAAGAGCCCGCGACGAAATTCGCAAAAGACCAGCTCAAGGCCATCATCGAGCGCATCGAACGGCTGGAAGAAGAGAAGAAGACGATTTCCGACGATATCCGCGACGTCTATGCGGAGGCCAAGGGCAATGGCTACGACGTCAAGGCGTTGCGCACCATCGTGCGCCTGCGCAAGCAGGACGCCAACGAGCGCGCCGAGCAGGAAACCATTTTGGAGACCTACATGCAGGCGCTGGGGATGCTCTAATTTCGAGGGCGTTGCGTTTTGAACTGGGCGGCGGACCTCACGGTGAGGTCCGTGGCCGCAGGAACGACGGAAGGCCCCATGGGTAGCCGCATACGCAACTAGTAGTTTGGCCGCTCGCGAAGCGCACTCTCCCATAGCGCGTAGCGAGCGGCCGTGCATGCACGACCCGCCGTACAGTCTGGAATTGCCGCAAGCGACGGTGATTCGTCTCGCTCTGTTAAGGGCAACAGAATAGCTGCCATGAAGCGCTCGTTCCGAGCGGGCGATTTCTATCTGCCGGTTGCTGCCCTCAACGCAGTTGCGGACGAGGCGCATAAGCCGCGCATCGGCGATCTCAATTATCAACCGGGGTCGGGCATCGAAGACCCTCTTCCGCCACCTCACCCTGGCTCTACTGCCGGCGTTGGAACGGCCCGAAGAGACAAGTCGGCTTTTCGTCGACCACGTCACCTATGCGGTGCCCGTGCACGTCGCTCACGTCTACTGCGGCCTCGACGTCATCTCGCGCCCTTCCCATGGAGTCCTTGCCCCATGGCAGGAGCGGCGAGCGCTTGATATCCTTGCCGCGAGTCTTGAAGGCAACGAGCCGCCTAGGACGCTCGCGCAGGAACTGGGACTTTCGGTCGGCCATTAAGCCGCTTTACCCGTGTGTTCTTGCGTCTCGCCGGCGCTACGCCGGGAGTATGGCAGCGAAATCTCGAAGCGTGACGGACGTGAGAGGCGTGGGACCGTTCAGCCAGTGCCCTCACGGTCGCGCTTGCTCCGTCGTCCGGCGACGAACACGATGCGCCGACGGGCGCGTCCGGCCTGCGTCGAAAGCGTTTGGGCTCGCCGCGCACAAGCGGAAGGCGCGCTGCCTAAGGTTGCCATCAATGCCGAAGTTGACCTGCATCTCGCAAACGATGACAATTCCCTGAGTGCCTGCCTCAAGATCAGCTACCCGGCATCGATCGCGATGTTGCCAGGAAAGCTGGTCGAGAGCGTGGAGCGGCTTTGCCCATGCTCCAAGGCAACGCGCGGTAACATCGACGTCGCGATCACCTGGTCCGAAGCCTAAAAACCGCGACCGGAATACGATGTTGCCTGTTGCGCACCACGCCCGGTGAGGACCGGCGAGTGCGATCACGCCAGAAGGGAGAGCGCATATGGCCTTTACCATCAGTATCAATGGAACAGCACATAACGTCGACGTCGATGGCGACACACCGCTACTCTGGGTGTTGCGCGATGTGCTCGGCATGACGGGCACGAAGTTCGGCTGCGGTATGGCGCTGTGTGGCGCCTGCACCGTGCATATCGATGGCGTTGCAACGCGTTCCTGCATCACCGATATCGAAAGCATTGACAAGTCCCAGGTCACAACGATCGAGGCGATCGGCGCGACACCCGCGGGCGCCAAAATCCAGAAAGCCTGGCTCGATCATGAAGTGGTCCAGTGCGGCTATTGCCAGTCGGGACAGATCATGTCGGCTTCGGCGTTGCTGGCAAGCAAGCCGCAACCGACCGATACCGATATCGATGACGCGATGAGCGGCAATATCTGTCGTTGTGGCACCTATGTCCGTATCCGCGAGGCGATCAAGCTCGCCGCGCGAACGTAAAGGGAGGCCGACCATGAACCTGGATCATATCTCGTCTCGCACCCCTGACGCGAATTTATCGCGACGTAGCTTCCTGGCGACCAGCGCGGCCGTCGGCGGCGGTTTCATTCTGAGCCTCAGCCTGCCTCTCGGTCGAGGCGAAGCCGCTCAGCCAGAGAGCTTCGCGCCGAACGCCTTTATTCGTATCGGCAGCGACGGCCAGGTCGTCCTGACAATGCCTTATGTCGAGATGGGGCAGGGCACCTATACCTCGATCCCGATGCTGATCGCTGAAGAGCTCGATGTAAGCCTGAAGCAGGTGCGTCTGGAGCCTGCGCCGCCGAACGAAAAGCTCTACGCCAACCCGCTGCTCGGCGTGCAGGCCACCGGCAATTCGAACGCGATGCGCGGTGCATGGAAGCCGATGCGCGAGGCCGGCGCGACCGCGCGGATGATGCTGGTTGCGGCAGCAGCCAAGCGCTGGGCCGTCGATCCGGAAGCTTGCCGCACGCAAGATAGCGAGGTGATTCACCCGCAGACCAACCGGCGTCTCACATATGGCGAGCTTGCAGCCGAGGCGGCAAAGATGCCCGTGCCGGGAAGCATCATGCTCAAGGCGCCGGCGGATTTCAAGCTGATCGGGACGCCGGCCAAGCGGCTCGATGGGCCGGCGAAGGTCAACGGGACCGCGGTCTACGGCATCGATGTCCGACCGCCCGGCGTAAAAGTTGCGACGCTGACGCAATCGCCTGTCTTCGGCGGACGCGTGAAGAGCCTGGACGATACAGCGGCCAAGGCCGTCAAGGGCGTGCGTCAGGTCGTCCGGCTCGATGATGCTGTTGCGGTCGTTGCGGATCACATGGGCGCTGCAAAAAAAGGGCTGGCGGCGCTCAAGATCGAGTGGGACGATGGCCCCCATGCCGGGCTCACCACGGCGGAGGTTGCCCGCGAGCTCGAACAGGCGACGCTTCGTTCAGGGGCTGTCGCGCAGAACCTCGGCGACGCCGACAAGGCGATGGCGAGCGCTGCGACCAGGGTCGAAGCGACCTACCAGGTTCCGTTCCTGGCGCATGCCACGATGGAGCCGATGAATTGCACGGTGCACCTTCGCAAGGATGAGTGCGAAATCTGGATCGGCAACCAGGCTATAGCCCGTGTGCAGGCGATGGCGGCGAAGGCCGCAGGCTTACCGGTAGAGAAGGTCATCGTGCACGATCATCTGATCGGCGGCGGTTTCGGCCGGCGGCTGGAGGCCGACGGCGCGGTCCGCGCGGTCGAGATCGCCAAACATGTTGATGGTCCCGTCAAGGTCGTGTGGACCCGCGAGGAAGACATCCAGCACGACATGTACCGGCCCTACTGGTTCGATCGCATCGCCGCCGGCTTGGACGATAAGGGCAGGCCTGTTGCATGGAAGAACCGCTTTGCGGGTTCTTCCGTGATCGCGCGATGGTTGCCGCCGGCCTTCAAAGACGGACTCGATCCCGATTCGACGGAAGGTGCGATCAATCTGGTCTACGACCTGCCGAATTTCCACGTGGAGTTTGTGCGCGTGGAGCCGCCGGGCATTCCGACGGCCTTCTGGCGCAGTGTGGGGCCCTCGCACAACGTCTTCGTAACTGAAAGCTTCATCGACGAGTTGGCTGCAGCGGCCAAGCAGGACGCGGTCGCCTATCGCAGGGCGCTGCTCGACAAGTCCCCGCGCGCCAAAGCGGTCCTCGATCTTGCCGCGGAAAAAGCCGGGTGGGGACAAGCCTTGCCCAAGGGAAGCGGCCGCGGCGTATCGTTGCAATTCGCCTTCGGCAGCTGGCTCGCGCAGGTAGCCGAGGTCGAAGTCTCGAAAGAGGGCGCAGTCCGCGTCCGGCGTGTGGTCTGCGCGATGGATTGCGGCACCGTGGTCAACCCCAATACCGTGCAGGCGCAGATCCAGAGCGGGATCATATTCGGCGCCACCGCCGCGCTCTACGGCGAGATCACGCTGAAGAACGGCCGTGTCGAGCAGGCCAACTTCGATACCTATCAGATGCTGCGCATCAATGAGGCGCCGGCCGTCGAGGTCCACGTCGTCAAGAGCGCGGAGCCGCCGGGTGGTATGGGCGAGACCGGGACATCGGCGATCGTGCCCGCCATCGCCAATGCGATCTTTGCCGCAACCGGTAAGCGCCTGCGCAAGATGCCCGTCGATGCCAATGCGCTGAAACAACCGGTGTAAATCGCTCGCTTTTGCGATGTTGAGGGCGACCATGAGTTGAGGAGATAGCCGTGGTCCACGCGGCCAGCGGATAGGCCGTGTTCCGATCGATCCTGCGCAATCTCCTATCTCGACGACGCTGTGAATTCGCCATTTCGGTCCCATCGCGGCGCGCCGCGGAATGATGCAACCAGAAAGTCCACCATGACGCGCACCTTCGCGCTCAGGTGCCGACGGCTGGGGTAGACTGCCAGGATATCGATCGCGGATGTGTGGTAGGCGGTCAACAACGGCACCAACCTTCCCTGCAACACATCTTCGCCGATCAGGAATGTCGGCTGTCGGATAATGCCGAGGCCCGCCAACGCCGCTGCGCGAGCGGTGTCGCCGTTGTTGGTCTGCATGAGTTGCGGCACCGCGACGGAATGCTCCTTACCGGCATCATCCAGTAACCGCCACTCGTCGACAGAATCCGAGTAGGTATAGGCGATGCAAGTATGCTCCTTGAGATCCTCGGGGCTCGCCGGAGTGCCGCGGCGCGCGAGATATCCTGGCGAAGCGCAGATCAAATGGTGTGTGGTCGCGAGCTTACGACTGACAAGGGCCGGCGATCCGCCCCGCGATATCCGCACAGCCAGGTCGTAGCCTTCCTCGACGAGATCGACCACACGGTCGACCAGGCTCACGTCCAGCTCGATTTCAGGATAGCGCGCAACGAAGCTCGGCCAAAGCGGCGCAAGATGAAGAATGCCGAAACTCAAGGGTGCGTTGATCCGCAGCCGTCCACGCGGCTGGATCGAAGTAATGGAGGCAACCGCCTCGGCCTCCGCCACATCTTCAAGGATTGAAAGCGCCCGATCATACAGCGTCTTGCCGGTCTCAGTCAGCGATAGCTTCCGCGAGGTGCGGTTGAGTAACCGAGCGCCAAGCGCTTCCTCCAGTTCGTTGACATAACGGGTGACATTGGCCGGCGAGGTATCGAGCTTGTCCGCTGCACGGGTGAAACTGCCCTGACCGACCACGGTGGTGAACACCTCGAAAGCCCGCAAACGGTCCATGCTGCGCTCGATCATTCATAAAAACTGAATGATCTAACCAGTTTCCGTGCCTTCTTCCAAGCCCTGCGGGGATCTACCTCTTTGGCATCAGGTCGCGATCGGCGCGGCCGAACGGGAGCCACGGGCATGACCCAGCGGATCGGACGTCTTCAGGACAAGGTAGCCATCGTTACCGGCGCAAGCTCGGGCATCGGCCGAGCCACCGCCGAGCTGTTCGCTACCGAAGGTGCGAAAGTGGTGGTCGGCGCCCGGCGCGAGAGCGAACTCGCAAGCCTCGTCGCCGAGATCAAGGCCGCCGGCGGCAGCGCGGTCGCGCTCGCGGGCGACGTGCGCTCTGAGGAATACGCCAAGGCCCTGGTTGCACTGGCGGTCAACACCTATGGCCGCCTCGATGTCGCCTTCAACAATGCCGGCACGCTCGGCGAAGCCGGGCCCTCGACCGGCGTCTCCGAGTCTGGCTGGACCAATGCCATTGCGATCAACCTCACCGGCTCGTTCCTGGGCGCCAAGCACCAGATCGCCGAGATGGTCAAGCACGGCGGCGGATCGGTGATCTTCACCTCGACGTTCGTCGGACACACCTTCGCTTTCCCCGGTGTTGCTGCCTACGCCGCGAGCAAGTCCGGCCTGATCGGACTGACGCAGGCGCTCGCCGCCGAGTTCGGGCCGCAGAACGTCCGCGTCAACGCAGTGCTGCCGGGGGCGGTCGACACCGACATGTACCGGGAGATGAACGATACGCCTGACAAGACCAGCTTCATCACCAACCTGCACGCACTGAAGCGGGTGGCCAAGCCGGAAGAGTTGGCGCGGTCGGTGCTGTACCTCGCCTCCGACGATGCGGCTTTCGTCACCGGCACCGCCTCGCTGGTCGATGGCGGCGCCTCGATCACCCGCACCTGAACCGCCGCATCAAAGGCAAGCGTTGAGGAGGCTGACATGGGACTGCTCGTTGAAGGTCGATGGCAAGACGTCTGGTATCCGACCAAGTCGACTGGCGGCCGCTTCGTTCGCAAGGACGCGGCGTTTCGCAACTGGATCACTGCCGACGGCAGTGCCGGTCCGACGGGCGAGGGCGGCTTCAAGGCTGAAGCCGGCCGCTATCACCTCTATGTCAGCCTCGCCTGCCCCTGGGCGCACCGCACGTTGATCATGCGGGCGCTAAAGGGGCTCGAAGACAAGATCTCGGTGTCGGTGGTCCATTGGCTGATGCTGGAGCGCGGCTGGACCTTTGCCGACGGCCCCGGCGTCGTCGCGGACGCCGTCAATCACTCCGAGTTCATGCATCAGATCTACACTGCCGCCGATCCGCATTACACCGGTCGGGTCACCGTTCCGGTGTTGTGGGACAAGCATAGGCGCACCATCGTCAACAATGAATCGTCCGAGATCATCCGGATGCTGAATTCGGCGTTCGATGCAATCGGTGCAAAGCTCGGCGACTACTATCCGCAAGCGCTGCGCGCCGACATCGACCCGGTCAACGCCCGGATCTACGACACACTCAACAACGGCGTCTACAAAGCCGGCTTTGCGACCACCCAAGCCGCCTATGAGGAAGCGGTGCTCCCGCTGTTCGAGACGCTCGACTGGCTCGAGCAACGGCTCGCCGACCGGCGCTTTCTGTTCGGCGACAGTCTGACGGAAGCCGACATTCGGCTGTTCACCACGTTGATCCGCTTCGATGCCGTCTATGTCGGACACTTCAAGTGCAACATTCGCCGGCTCGCCGATTATCCGAACTTGTCAGCCTATGCGCGCGACATCTACCAGTGGCCCGGCGTCTCCGGCACGGTGAATTTCGACCACATCAAGCGGCACTATTACGAGAGCCATCGCTCGATCAATCCGAGCGGGATCGTGCCCGTCGGACCCGCACTCGATTTCACGTCGTTTCACGGACGCGAACGGTTCGCCGTTGCGCTGCTTGCTCACAATGGATCACCTGCAGTCGCCTGAAACAAGATCATCAACCTGCCACGCATATGGAGAGTGTTGTGAAGATCCTGAGAGTACAGACCAGTCCCCGCGGAGAAAACTCGGAAAGTCGCAAACTCGGCGATCATCTTATCGCGAAGGCAAAGCGGATCGACCTCGCAGTCACCACGATCGTCCGTGACCTATCGACCGGCGTCGCCGCTGGCAAGGGCCGCTTAATGCATTGACGGGCTGTGCTCGCGACAGCCAGTCGTCGATTTCCCGTAACGGCGCAACGCTTCAACATAGGAACTTGCCATGATCCGTCGTTTCCTGATGACCGGCGTTGCCGTTCTTGCCGCCGTCGCGTTAAGCAATGGCGCGGAGGCGCAATCGCAGGTCGAGCCACCCGCGATTTCCCAAGCCGCCGCACCAGCGGCGCTTGGCATCGGTCTCGAAGGCATCGAGTATCCGTACCCGGTGCACTATCTCGATCTCACCATTGAGGGCCAGCCGCTGCGCATGGCCTACATGGATGTGGCGCCGGCCGGGACGCCGAATGGTAAAACCGTGGTATTGCTGCACGGCAAGAGCTTTTCCGGCGACTATTGGGCGCACACCATCGCAACGCTGACCGGCCAGGGCTATCGCGTGATAGCGCCGGACCAGATCGGCTTCGGCAAGTCTTCGAAGCCCGATATCCGTTATCATTTCGATCTTCTGGCGCGTAACACCAAGGCACTGCTCGACAGCCTCGGCGTGAACCGTGCGGCGATCGTCGGCCATTCCTTCGGCGGCATGCTCGCGGTTTATTTCGCCCGCGACTATGCCGAGACGACCGAAGTGCTGGCGCTGGAGAACCCGATCGGCCTCGAAGACTATCGAAGCGCGATCCCGCCGCAGCCGATCGAGACGCTGGTCAAGACCGAGATGGCACAGACGCCGCAGAGCTTTCGAGCCTTTATGGCGGCATTCTTCGTCGGCTGGCCGCCGGTAGCACAGCACTACACCGAGATATTTTCCCGTGTGCTGCAAAGTCCGGAGTATCCGCGTTGGGCACGCGCCACGGCGCTGACCTACGACATGATCTTCAACGAGCCGATCCGCCACGAATATCGATTGCTGAAGATGCCGGTTCTGCTCGTGATCGGACAGAGCGATCGCAGCGTCTTCTTCCGACGCTATGCGTCGCCCGAAGCGATCAAGCCGCTCGGCAACTGGCCGGTGCTCGGCCGCGAAGCGCTGAAGGATCTTCCCGACGGCAAACTCGTCGAAATCGCCGATGTAGGCCACATTCCGCACGCCGAAAAGCCTGATGAATTCGATGCCGCGCTGACGGCCTTTCTGGCGGCGAGGCTTCGTTGAAAGGTCCGGGAAGCAGTCATGATCGCAATTGAACTATGTGCCCGGATCTAGTTCTGCTCCGAGCAGACCAAGAAGTGACGTGCCAGCCAGTCAGGTCCGACGGAATTCACACCGGAGCCATGTCATGCCAACCTGCAAGGCTACGCCAACCGAGCCACTCCGTTCGAAGCTGCGAGCAGCGACGATCGTCATTCTGGTCGGCCTGGGCCTCATGACAGCCGCCTGGGGACAAGGCACACCAGCCGAGACCTCATCCAGCGCCAGGTCTTCGTGGCCCATGCCGGGCCAACTCGCATTCGACCAGGTGTTTTCGCATCGCCGCGCGGATGTGAACGGGGTGCGCCTGCACTATGTCACGGGCGGCCAAGGTGCGCCTTTGATCCTTCTTCACGGCTGGGCGGAGACCTGGTTCACCTGGCACCGCATCATGCCTGAACTGGCTCGGCACTACACGGTCATCGCGGTCGACTTGCGCGGATTGGGCGACAGCTCCCGGCCCGCCGGCGGTTACGACGACGACACGTTGGCGGAGGACGTGCGGCAATTGCTTTTTCGGACCGGGCATCCGCGCGCCCTGGTAGTCGGCCACGATCTCGGCACCCAGGTCGCCTATGCGCTTGCGGCACGGCATCCTGAAGTCGTCGAAAAGCTGGTGCTGCTGGACGCACCGGTGCCGGGTATCCCGCCATGGGACGAACTGACCCGCGACCCTCGTTTGTGGCACTGGACCTTCTACAACGTGCCCGACTTGCCCGAGGCACTGATTGCCGGCCGCGAGAATCTATACTTTTCCTGGTTCTATCGGCAGATCGCGGTGAACACGGCTGCGCTGGAAGAGGATCTCAAAGAGGTGGTACGCGCCTATTCCGAACCGGGCGCGCTGCGGGCGGACATGGCCTACTTCAGGGCCTTCGCAGAGAATGCCAGGCAGAATGCGGGCTATGGGGACCACAAGCTCGCAATGCCGGTGCTGGCACTGGGAGGTGCTTCGGGAAACGGAATGGTGCCGCTGCAGCAAATGCGCCTCGCCGCCATCAATGCGCAAGGAGGCGTCATCGAGAATTGCGGTCACTGGATCCCGACCGAGCAGCCGGCGGAGTTGACACGAAGGCTGATGGCATTCTTTCAGGAAGAGGGCTCGCCCGTGCACGCCAAATGAACGGCATGGCACTTGGGCTGCCGCCGCTCTCGCGCCTTGGGCAGACTTGCCATGATGCTCCGGAGCCAGGCTCTTTCGCAGCCGCTTGCCTGTCGCTTTCTGCCTTGGGAGGGCGATCAGGCCGACTACGTTCTCCAGCCTCCCGCAATGAGCGGCCACTGACGGTTTCTTAAAGCGGCCGGCTGCCGGCCCAGGCATTGGCGATCAACTCCCTGATAGCGTGGCGATCAAGGGGGCGTGGATTCCAGTAGGGATTAGCCATCGCCAGGTCGGCAGCCTGATCTATCCCCAACTGCGGCATTCCGATTTCGCGCAGGCTCGCGGGAATGCCAAGGCGGCGGGCAAAATCGAAGAGGCCCGCAGCGGAGTCGGGAGCTCCCAAGATCCCGGAGATGCTTCTTTCGACCTCGGGTACCGCAGGGCTGTTGTAAGCCATCGCATGCGGCAGCACGATCGCGTGGGTTTCCGCATGCGGGAGATTGAAGGTTCCGCCGAGGACGTGGCAAAGCTTGTGATGGAGCGCCATCCCGACGGATCCCAGACAGAGTCCGCTCAGCCAGGCGCCGTACAGCGCACGTGAGCGCGCATCCCGGTCGTCGGGCTCGCGCGCGATGTCGGGCAGGGCGCTGACCATCGCGCGGATCGCGTCCGCCGCCATCAAGGAAACGACCGGATTGCGGGCTTTGGCGTAGAGCGCCTCGACCGAATGGGCCAGCGCGTTCATGCCGGAAACCGCAGCGATGCGTACTGGAAGCGACAAAGTCAGGTCAACGTCGTAGATCACCGTATTGGGCATGATCTCGGGACTCGAGCGCGTCGTCTTCGCCCCACCCTGCGGCTCGCCGAGGATCGGCGTCATCTCGGAACCGGCATATGTCGTCGGGATCGCGATCTGAGGCAGGCCGGTGCGGAGCGAGATCGCCTTTCCGAGCCCGATAGTCGATCCGCCGCCGACCGCGACGACGCCATCCGCGTTCACGTCGGCCGCACGCTTGACGGCTTCCTCGGTGACGCCAACGGGCGTGTGCATGACCGCGCCGGGAAACAGTCCGGCGAAACTGCCGCCAAGACGCTCCGCCATCTCGCGGCCGAGCCGTTCGTGCCCCGGCGTCGTCAGTACCAGGGCGCGCCGGATTGCCAGCAGGTCGGCCTCTTCCGCGAGCTTTGCCGACGTTCCCTCGCCGAAGACGAACTCGTAGCGCGGAAGATTTGTAGACGAAGGGCTCCAAAGCGACCCCCTTTGCTTTCGATGTCTGGTTTCTAGATCGGGGTTCGTGCCGGAAGCGGAGGCTCCTCCGTGCCTGGCAAACCGTCCGAAATTTCCGCCGTGTCGGTCACCGCTACCCTACCGTCGAGGACGGCATTCAAGCGAGCAAAATCGAGTTCCCCCTCGCTGCGCGAGATCACGATGGTGGCGACGCCGTTGCCGATCACGTTGACCAGAGCTCTAGCCTCGCTCATGAAGCGATCGATACCAAGGATCAGCGCCATTCCGGCGACCGGAATGGTGGGCACCACGGACAGCGTACCGACGAGTGCGATGAAGGAAGCGCCGGTGACGCCGCTCGCGCCCTTGGAAGTCAGCATGGCGACGGCAAAGATCGCGATCTGCTGCGACAGCGTGAGGTCGGTGTTGGTGGCCTGCGCGACGAAGAGAGCCGCGAGCGTCATGTAGATCGAGGAGCCGTCAGTGTTGAAGACGTAGCCCGTGGGCACGACCAGGCCGACGACCGGCTTAGAGCAGCCGAGACGTTCCAGCTTCTCCATGAGGCTGGGCAGAACCGGATCGGATGAAGACGTCCCGAGCACGATCAGGATCTCTTCCTTGATGAAGAGGAGGAACTTCCAGATGCTGAATCCGGACCACCACGCGATCGGACCGAGCACACCGAACACAAACAGGGCAGACGAGAGATAGAAAAGCCCGACCAGCTTGATCAGCGGCCCAAGCGAGCCGATACCGTAGCGGCCGACGGTGAACGCCATCGCACCGAACGCGCCGACCGGAGCGAACCGCATGATGACGTTGATGGCGCCGAACACTAGTATCGAGCCGGCGTCGATGACGTCCCGTATCGGCCTGGCGCGCTCGCCAAGGCGGGCCAGCACGAAGCCGAACAGGATGGAAACCAGCACAACCGGCAATATGTCGCCGCGCGCAAACGCGTCGACCACGGTGTTCGGAATGATGTTGAGGACGAATTCGGCGACGGTCTGCTCCTTTGCCTTGCCGGCATATTGCGCGACGGCTTTCACGTCGAGCGTCGCCGGATCGACGTTGAAACCGGCGCCCGGCGTCGCTATGTGCGCCGCGAGGAAGCCGATCAGGAGCGCAAGCGTGGACACGACTTCGAAGTAGAGCAGCGCCTTGCCGCCCACGCGGCTGACCTTCTTCATGTCGGACATCCCGGCGATGCCGGTGACGACGGTGCAAAAGATGACGAGGGCGATCACCATCTTGATCAGCTTGATGAAGCCGTCGCCCAGCGGCTTCATGTCGACCGCGATCGAGGGCCAATAGTGCCCGATCACGACCGCGACCGCGATCGCCGCGAGCACCTGCACGTACAGGATTGCGTAGAACGGTTTTCTTGCGGCCTTTTCCTTGACGATCATGCTCATCGATTATCTCCGCCTATCGCTTATTTCTGAGTTGATACGCGTTCTTCGGCCGGCAGCGGCATGACGAGAAGCACGACCGCGGGCGTGCTCGTTCGATTGCTCAGCCGGCGATTTTCGCCGCCGGCGATCCGGCAGGAATCCCATTTTCCAAGCGAGACCTCGGTCTCGCCGTTCGAGACCTCGAGTGTACCGTCGAGAACGACGTACATTTTCTCCTGGGGCGAAGACGACAGCGTCGTTCCGCCCCCCGGCGCAATCACGGAAACGCCCATCCAGAGATCGGCCGAGGGGCCGGCCTCTCTCCCCTGAAGCCGCACCATGGACATGTCGAGATGTCCGGGAGCGGTGTAGCCAGGGGCCTCGGCGAAGCGGACAGCATGCATTGTCTCAACCCCCCGGGCGCAGGACGATGCGATCGCGGGATGATCCGATGACCGCCGTGTAAGCGGCCCTCGCTTCGGCAAGGGGATAGACTGAGCGGCCGGAAATCGGGAAAGGCCTGAGCCGGCCAGACGCAAAACCCGGGATCACGCCGCGCAGCAGCTCGCCGCTCTCGATCGAGGAGAACGCAAGCGTATCGATGCCGACATAGGTGTGACGCCCCCGATAGAACTCCAGGATGTTGAACGGCACGGTCTTGCCGACCGCGGCGATCAGGATCTGGCGGCCGGCCTTGGCCAGCGAAAAATGCGCATCCTCAAAATAGGGATCGCCGACCGTGTTGAAGACGATATCCGCGCCCCTGCCGTCGGTGAGCTCACGGACACGCTGCGCCACGTCCGTCGTCGCGCTGTCGACGATCTCCACCGGAGCACTGGCGTGCCCGGCATAGGGTTCGTCCTTCCGCACCACGCCGATGACCTTCGCGCCCTGCCATGTCGCGAGTTGAACGGCGGCTTGGCCGACCTTGCCGTTCACGCCCATCACCAGAACGTACTCGCCGGGCTTCGGCATTCCGGCTCTCCGGAAACCTTCGATGGCCGTCACGAACGGGACGCCGATCCCTGCCGCCTCGTCCATTGAAATTCCCGGCGGTTTCTCGACGAGCGCTGCTGCCTCGACGACCAGGTGCGAGGCATGAGTCCCGTCGCGGCGAATGCCCAGGTCTCCGGAAGTGCCGAACACGGCCTTGCCAAGCCACTCTCTCGGTCCATCGACCACTAGTCCCGCATAGTCGCGGCCCGGCGTGCGCGGAAACACCGCGTAGGGCATCAGCCCGGTCGCGGCCTTCACGTCGGAAGGATTTACGCCGGCGGCCTGGATTTCGACCACGACGTCGTCGGCTCGGCAGGTGAGGGGCCGCGTTTCGATCACCGGCGCGATCGCGGCCGCATCGGCCGCCTTGGCGTTCAACCGCACGCAGGTGGCATTGATGCCGGCTGCTGAATTCCTCGTCTTAAGGTTCGCGTCCATGTCCACAGCCTATGCCGCGCGAATCGATGGTGCCTTGGCAGGCAATCCGGCGATCCGCCGCGCTTCCGCAAACGTCGCGATCGTTCCCCCGAGATCCTCGACGATGCGTCGCGCCTTGACGACCATTTCAGCGTTTGAAATCGCCAACCTGCCTCGCGACAGGTAGGCGGAATCCTCGAGCCCGACGCGCACGTGACCACCAGCTAGGTAGGACTGCGCGACCGAGGTGAAGGCCGCCTTGCCGATGCCGATCGCCGTGAATTCCGCGTCGTTCGGGAGCAGGTCGCGGGCGTAGAGTACCGTCTCCGGACCGGGCTGGAAGCCGTAGCGCACACCCATCACGAACGAGCAGAGCACGGGTCCCTGCAGCGTGTCGTCTGCGAGCAAGTCATTCATCAAGGCGATATCGCCGGAATCGAACAGTTCGATCTCCGGCTTGACGCCGGCATCCGCGATCACCTTAGCCATCCGACGGACATTGGTGGGCGTGTTGATAACGACCTCCTTGCCGGAGTTCATCGTGTTCAGGTCCAGGGTGCAGATATCCGGCCGCAGCACGGCGATATGCTCGACGCGCTTCTCCGGGATCATCAGCGTCGTTCCCGCCGCAGCGATCTTCGGATCGTCCTGCGAAGGCACGAAACGCCCGCCAGGACCGGTCGTGATGTTCAGAATGAGCTCGGGGTTATGCGAGCGGATACGCTCGACAACGTCGACGTAGTGGTCGAGCGACATCGAGGGACGTCCGGTCAGCGGATCGCGCACATGGATGTGCACGATGGCCGCGCCGGCGTCCGCGGCGCCGAGACAGGCGTCGGCGATCTGCTCCGGCGTGATGGGCAGATGTGGCGTCTGTTCCGGCGTGGTCAGATTGCCGGTCACGGCGCAGGTGATGATGACCCTGTCGCGGGGAGATCGCATGGTGCTTCCTTCAGAGCGAGCGGCCGCCGTCGACCACCAGGGTGGTGCCGGTGGCGAAGCCGAGTTGCGTGGCGCAGGCGAGGATCGCCGAGGCGATGTCGTCGGCAGTGGCGATCCGCTGCAGCGGGGTGGTCGCCGCGGTCTTCGTGTTGAAATCCGCGCCGCGGCCCGGAACGAAGCCGGTGTCGACCACGCCTGGCGCCACGGCAAGCACGCGGACTTCGGGGGCGAGCACGCGGGCCAGGGACTTCGTCATGACGTCGATGCCGGCTTTCACCGCGCAATAGGCGATCGACGAGCCGATGCCGTTGGTGCCGGCGATGGATGAGATGGAAACGATGAGACCGTCGCCGGAAGCCTTGAGGAGAGGGGCGAAGATGCGAATGGTCGCGAACTGACCGCGCCAGTTCACGGCGAACATCTTGTCGATCAGCTCGTCGTCCAACGCGTCGAGATCGGCATGTGGCACGGGCCTGGTGAAGCCGGCGGCATTCACCAGCACGTCAAGTCGGCCGTAGTGTCGTTCGATCTCGGCGCGCAAGGCCGCAAGGGTGGTGGTTTGCGCTACGTCCGCCACGAGGGCGGCATGGCCCGCTCCCGGGAGCGTCGTCACGAGATCCGCCGCTGCGGCCGCTTCCTTCGGCTCGTCGCGATGGCTGATGGCGACCCGGGCTCCCAGCGAGGCAAAGAGACGCGCCGCGGCGGCGCCAATGCTGCCGGCCCCGCCGACGACGAGGACGACCTTGTTGGTCATGGATGGTTGCGTGTTCATGGATCTCACTTGATCGGCGGTTTGGGAAGGACTGCCTCACCCGCTTCCATGACGAAGCGGTGCGAGAGCGTGTACCAGGGCGGAGAGACGTCAGACGCGGGCGGCTGGCCCTCATCGTGCTTGCGGAAGTCGCCGATCAGTGCCCGCGTGACGCCGAACACCACGTCGCTCTCAAGGTGCGCGTCGTCATCGACAAAAATCTGGGTGATGAGGGTCTTGAAGCCTGGCTTGTAGCCAAGGAAATGGATGTGCGCCGGCCGGTACGGATGTCGGTTCTGTGCCCGCAGCATCTCGCCGACCGGGCCGTCGGTCGGCACCGGATAACCGGCCGGCTTCACTGACCTGAATGTGAAGCGGCCCGCAGCGTCGGTTGTAAGCTTTCCGCGCAGGTTCATGTCGGCCTGCGTCTCGTCCTGGTTCTCGTAGAGGCCGACCGGTGACGACTGCCAGACGTCGACTTCGACGCCCCCGATCGGCTTGCCGGCGGTATCCACGACCTCGCAGGCCACGAACAGTTCGGGGCCGGGGGTCGGCGACCTCACGATGGATTCGCCGCTCGCGATGCGCGGCGAGTTCGCCCGCCAGAACGGGCCTAGCAGCGCCGAGGCCGTCTCGGTCGCCCCCGCATTGCCGTTGTTCAGCAGGCAGACCAGCGTGGACAGGCCGATCGCGTCGGCAAACAGGATTCCCTCGTTGTGGCTGTCATGGGTGGCTTGTCCGATCCGGTTGAGGAAATCGACGCCGAGTTCGAATTCGCCCTCCGTGAGATTCACCTCGCGCGCGAAGGCGTGCATGTGCCTCACAAAGGCCTCGGCGACCCCCAGGAGCCGCGGGTTCGAGGTGCCGGACATCGCCCGCAGCACGGTCGGGGTTACGTCGGCGCTGGTTTCGATGATGCCGCCCGAAAGGGTGTCTCGCTTCTGCATGTGGCCCATTGGATGCTCCTGCAATCGATTGCAGTTCAATATGCAATCGATTGCAATTCGTCAAGTGGATTGCTATTGTAATTTGTTTGCAGGATCTAAGCTGAAGAGAACGCTGGTGAATTGACAGGCGCCGACCATAAAGCAGATCGCCGATGCGACAGGCGTGCACCCGTCGACGGTTTCGCGCGCCCTAGATCCAAGCAAGAGACACCTGGTTGCCGAGGATGTCGCCAGGCGCATCGCAACCCAGGCGGCGTCGCTTGGATACCGGCCCAACCGCCTCGCTGCGAGCTTGCGTCTCGGCCGCTCAAATCTGGTAGGCGTACTGCTTCCGGACATCACCAATCCGGTCTTCGCACCCATCCTGGGCGGAATAGCCGAAACTCTTGCGTCAGCCGGCTATGCTCCAATCGTGGCCGACGCCGGCAACAACACCTCGCAGCAAATTTCTTTCGCCGAGAAGCTGCTCAATCAGCGTGTCGACGGCCTCGTTCTGGCGACAGTGTCGCAGGACGATGAGCTCGTCGGATATTGTCTCGAGCGTGGGCTGCCGGTCGTTCTGGTCAATCGCTCGGAAGCGCGGGATCGCGTATCGTCCGTGGTCTCCGACGACGATTTGGGCATGCAGCTCGCCGTCGACCATCTCGTGAACCTTGGACACAAGCGAATAGCGCACATAGCGGGCCCCCTGAGCACGTCGACCGGACTGCTCAGGCGCGATGGGTTCGTGCGGGCGATGGTACGCCATGGGCTGACGGGCAGCGTCCGGGAGGCGTCGGGCTACACTCGGGATGCAGGGAGTGAAGCGGCCGCAGAATTGGTGGCCGGGGGCGGGATTACGGGCGTCGTGGCGGCCAATGATCTACTCGCATTGGGCGTCCTCGACGCACTACGGGGCGCCGGTCTTCGCTGTCCGGAGGACGTTTCGGTCGTCGGCCACAACGACATGCCGCTGATGGATGTCGTCTCGCCGCCGCTGTCGACCATTCGCATCGAACATCGGGAGATGGGACGCAATGCGGCGAGGATGCTGGTCGAAAGCATCGAAACAGGCTGCCACGACATCCGCCACGTGGTCCTGTGCCCGGAACTTGTCGTAAGGAAGTCTACCGCTGGATGCAGAGAAACGGCTTGAGCCAAAGCGGATCGTCCGCGCTCGGCTTCGTAAAGGTCACGACGCGCATCCGGTCGTAGGCACCGCAGGCATCCCGAGCGACCGAGACTTTGGCTAAATCCCAAGACCTGCTAGACTGCCTGGCAAGGGAACCGAGCAGATGGATGTCCCGGGACCAGAGCGAAGGCTCGCAGCGGTCCTCGCGGCTGACATGGTCGGCTATAGTCGGCTGATGGAGGCGGACGAGACGGGCACGCTCGCGCGTCTGAAAACCCATCGGATCGAACTGATCGATCCAGCCATTGCCAAAAATCGCGGGCGCATCATCAAGACCACTGGCGACGGCATGCTGGTCGAATTCCACAGCGTCGTCGATGCGGTGCTGTGCGCCGCCGAGGTTCAGCACCGGATGGCGAAGCGCAACGTCGACGTCGCGCCGGCGCGGTGGATGCAGTTTCGCATCGGCATCAATCTTGGCGACGTGATCGTTGACGGCAACGACATCTTTGGCGACGGCGTCAACGTGGCGGCACGCCTGGAAATGCTGGCTGACCCCGGCGGCATCTGTGTTTCGGGTGCCGTGCGCGATCAGGTCGGCGATCGTCTGGAAGACGTCGGTTTCGAGGATCTCGGCGAGCAGGCGGTCAAGAACATCGTCCGCCCGATCCGTGTCTACCGCGTCCGTCTTGAGCCGGCTTCAAAGGCCGGGCAGGAGGACGCGAAGAACACAGCCGCAGCGCCGGTGCTCGCCAGGAAGCCCTCGATCGCCGTGCTGCCGCTCGTGAACATGAGCGGCGACCCACAGCAGGAATTCTTCGCGGACGGCCTCACCGAGGACCTCATAACGGAGCTTTCACGCTTCCACGACTTGCTCGTCATCTCGCGCAACTCGACCTTTGTGTACAAAGGCAAGGCGGTGAAAATGCAGGAGGTCGCGCGCGAACTCGGCGTCGATTACCTGCTCGAGGGGAGCGTTCAGAAGTCGGGAGATCGCATCCGCGTCACCGTACAGCTGATCGACGCGGAAACCGACCGGCATATCTGGGCCGAACGGTATGACCGCGAGCTCGAAGATATCTTCGCTATCCAGGACGAGATGACCCGTGCGATCGTCGCGACGCTGCCCGGCCGCGTCGAAGCCGCCTCGCACGATCGTGCGAAGCGCAAGCCGACCGACAACATGGCCGCATACGAATGCGTGCTGGCCGCCAAGGTGCTGCACCATCGTTCGGCGCGGGAGGACAATGTCGAGGCGCAGCGGCTGCTCGACCGCGCCATCGCGCTCGACCGGAACTATGCCCACGCTCACGCCTGGAAGGCGTGTGTACTGGGCCAGACGTGGGTCTATAACTGGTGTGCAGACCGCGACGCTACCTTCCAGCAGGTGGCCGCAGAGCTTGAGATCGCGCTCGCGCTCGACGACAATGACAGCGACGTGCACCGAATCCTTGCCGCTCTTAACGTCAATCGCGAGGATCACGACAAGGCCGCGTACCATCAGGAACGGGCGCTCGCACTCAACCCCAATTACGATCTTGTCGTCGTGCAGCAGGGCGAGCTTCTGACTTGGCTGGGGCGACCGGAGGAGGGCATTGACTGGATCAAGCGGGCGATGCGCCTCAATCCATACCATCCAGAGCGTTTCTGGAACCACCTCGGTCGGGCCTGCTATTGTGCCGAAAAATATGCCGAAGCGGTCGCGGCGTTCTCGCGGATCACGCGGCCCGATTACACTCATCACGCCTTTCTCGCAGCGACATTCGCGCAGATGGGCAACGCGGTCGCGGCCGCCGCGCACGCTGCCGAGGTCCTGAAGCGGGAACCGGAATTTTCAGTGGCCGTCTATCTCGCGACTCAGCACTACAAGGGCGAGATCGACCGCCGGCGCCATGAGACCGGCCTGCTCAGGGCAGGACTGCCGCCCTGACCGTCCCCGCACGGCGCTCCGCTCATCCGGGTTATGTGACCTGAGATTGTGGGCGAATGGCGTCTACTTCAGCGACGCGGTGCGCGTCACGAACGACTGAGTGGCCAAGACAGCGGTGGCGGAGCCGGTGAAGCGGTCAGAGGTCATGCCGTTCAGCGGATCGTCAGAGAATGTCATCGCGACCGAAGCCTGCGGCTTGACGAAGTAAGCGCGCATCATCGTCATGTTGGTATCGCCGAGTACCGTCGTGAGCATCGCGTTGGTTGCGCTCGGCGCCAGCATCACGACGCGCATCCAGATGTCATTGCCCTTGGCGGCGGCGAGCCGGGTCGAGGTCGCGATCACGCTGCCCTGGCCTTGCGCGCCCTTGGCGACCACGGTGTTGATCTCGGTGGCGGCGGCAGCGGCATTGCGCTGCGGCCGCACGCTGCGCGGAATCGGCGCCGACGCCGCGACGATGTTCGAACGGTCGACCGGCGGGGAGGCGGCCGGCGCATAGGCCAGCGCCTTGTTGAAATTGTCCGACAGGCTGGCAGTGGGCTGCGGATCGGCGCCGACCGCTTCGCGTGCCTTCAGCGCGGCGATCTGCGCAGGTGTCGCCTGCTTCGGCGTGGCCGGCTCGTCGCCCCAGAAGCCGCGGGCATTGATGATATCGGCCGGCGTCTGCGGCTTTGCTTCGGCCTTGTCAGGGGCCGGAGCGGCCGGTTTGGCCTTCGGCGCCGGGACGATCTGCGCGTCAGCCGATGCGAGCTGCAGGGTTGCCGCGATTTGCGGCTTCGCGCGCGGCATCGGCACCGCTTCGGCGGCGGGTTTGGCGGTGACTGCAGCCACCGCGCTGGCCGACGCGGGGTTCTCGTTCACGACGGGAGCAGTGCCTTCCTCGTCGTCATCGTAGGACTTGCCCTTGAACAGCGCGGCCAGGAAGTTCGTCTTGCCGCCGGACGAGGCGTCGTCGGCGGTGGCGCGCTTCTCGATGTCGGCGCGGGCGAGCTCATATCCCTTCAGCGGATTGCCATCGGAGGGGACGTGCACGGTGCGGCCATCCGGGAACACCCTGGCGAGCTGGTCGTGGGTCATGCGCGGCCAGTGCCGGATGCTGCCGGTATCGAGATGCACGAACGGCGATCCGGAGGTCGGATAGAAGCCGACGCCGCCGCGCTGCAAGCGGAGCCCCGCGAAGCGGATCTGCTCCAGCTGCACGTCGGGAATGTAGAAGTCCATCGCATGGCCAAGCATATGCTGGCTGAAGCGTGCGACGCCCGAGGAGCGGCGGCGGAGCATGGCGTTGGTGGCGGGGGAGCGATAGGAGGAGATGATCTGGATCGGCTTCTTGCCGTCGACGTCGCGGTAGACTTCCCAGAGGATGTCGAAGAGGCGACGATCCATCGTGGTCTGTTCCTGGCTGCGCCAGTCGCGGAGGAAGTGATTAAGCTGTTTCAGGCTTTCTTCGTCGTAGCGCCCGTTGCGCTTGAAGGTGACGGTCAGGTCTTCGTCGGAATGAGTATGGTGGAAGGAAAGGGTGCGGGTGTCGCCGAGCGCGGTCGCATCATGGACCGTTCCGGCGCCGGCAAGCAGCAATAGCGAAGTCAGCCCGATCCGATAACCGGCTTTTGGCAGCGACAACGGATTGAATTGGCGTGCGAGGACAGCCAGCACTTATGAGCCCACCCAGTCGACGAGCGTTCAACTCTGCCTCGCGAGACCCCGGCGAAACACGATGAACGCTTTCTTAAAGCGGGAGGGTTAACCGAGGTTTACCGTCCCGCCCCCAAGTTAGGCCTAACCTAAGCTGTTGACTGTGGCAAAAAATTGCTCTGCCGAAATCAGGATGGATAATGGTTAACTTGAACGATCCCGTCCGTGAGGACGAGATCGTTGATTTTTCTTGGAAATTTAGTCTGGCGAGCCGGTGCCGGCAGATTACCGGGTGAATACCCGCCGTTGCTGCTGCCGGCCGACCGGTGCAGGCGGCGTCGGAGGTCCGCCGAACAGCCGCTCGAAGAAGGATGGGCCGGAGGGGCCGTTGTCGCTCGCGAAGCTCACGCCGGCCGGCAGGCTCGAACTGGGCGGACGCGAATAGCTCGGCTGCGCATGCGCCACCACGGTTTCCAGGTCCTTGTTGCGGCTGTTCTTCAACAGCGACAGCATGGCCGCGTCGCGGCCATAGACGTCCTTGCGCAGTTGCAGCTTGCCGGCATCGTCCACGAACGCCGTCTGGTAGGTGATATTCACCGGAATCGGCGTCGGGAATTTCAGGTCGATTTCGCTGTGGCCATACATGCCGCGGAGGCGCTCCGGCGTGTAATGCTCGTTCGGCATCGTGATGTTGAGCAGCACTGAGGCGTATTGGTCCGGGTTCTGCACGCGCATGCAGCCGTGGCTGAAGGCGCGCTCGTCCCTGGCGAACAGCTGCTTGTCCGGCGTGTCGTGCTGATAGACCAGGAACTTGTTCGGGAAATTGAAGCGGATGCGGCCGAGCGCGTTGGCCTCGCCGGGTGGCTGCGAGATGTGGATAGAGCCGTCGCGGTTGTGCTCCAGGCGCAGCCCCATGCGTTGCAGCACGGTCGGATCCTGCTGCAGGGCCGGCAGGTATTCGTTGTAGATGATCGACGGCGGGACGTTCCAGGTCGGATTGACCGTGATGTACTTCATCGTCTCGGTCAGAAGCGGCGTGGCGTGGTTGCCCGGCTTGCCGGTCACCACGCGGGTGGTCCAGATCGGCCCGCCGTTCTGCATCACCCTCAGCGTATAGTCGGGGATGTTGAGGATGACATAGGCGTTGCCGACCGACGACGCGCCGAGCTGGCGCGGCAGCCAGCGCCAACGCTCCATGTTGACGATCACGGTGTCGATCTGCCTGTCGCGCTTCGGGCTGTTGATCGCCTTGACGGTGCGGTCGTCCAGCACGCCGGTGGCCTTGAGCTCGGCGTTCTCCTGGAATTTGCGCACGGCCTGAGCGACCTTGGCGTCGTAATGCGCGTCGTCGGGGTTCTCGGAGATACCTAGCTTGGCGCGCAGCTGCGGGACGCGCGGATCCTCCGGCGCAACCGCCGGCTGCTTCTTGGTACCGGGCCTGAAGGCAAGAGCCGGGCCTTCGGCAATATAGATCATCGGACCGTCGCCTTGACCGCGCAATTCCGCCAGCTTGGCCTTGAGTTCGCGATAGAGCTTGTGGGGCGGGTTATAGCTTTCGAGCGCGGCGGAGGCGTCCTTCGCCGCCGTGACGTTCGCGAGCACTTCCGCCGGATCGGTCGGATGGTCCGGATAGAGGATGTCGGCGGAGACCTGCGACCAGTGCATCCGGCCGCTTTGCGCCTGGCGCGCATAGTCCAGCATGCTGGCGGCAAGCTTCAATTCGGCGTCGGCCAGCGCGTCCGGCGAGGTCGCGGCTGCGAGATCCGGCACGGGGTAGTCGGCCGGATTGAGGCCGTCGGATGCCGCGTCTTTCAGGCGGGCGATGACGCCCTTGCCGGTGTCGGTCAGCTTGCCGGCCTGCGTGAACACGGGCGCGTATTCGCGCGACGAGTAGAACTTCTCGACCGCAGTGCGTTCGGTCTTGCGGTCGAACGTGCGCAGCGACTTGCCGGCGAACAGTTCGCGCAATTTGTCGGCGACCGGCTGATCTTCCGCCGGGACGTTGCTTGCGGCCTTGACGGGCTCCTTGGCGGGTTCGGCGGCAGGCGCAGCGGCGGTCGCAGGCGGCGGCGGCGCGGGCGTTACCGTCGCGGTGTCGTTACTGGTGGCGTCGTTGGCTTTGGGGTCGGCCGCGGGAGCGGTGACGACTTCGGCGGGCTTGGTCTCAGCCGGCTCGGCTTCGGAAGGTTTGGGCTCGGCTGCTTTGGCCGTCATATCGGGGCGCGTCGTATCGGGGGCCGTGGTATTGGCGGCATCGGGCACCGACGCGGTGGAATCGGCCTTGAAATCGCTGGCGGTCGGGGGCGGGACGTTCGCGGGTTCGGGACGCGGAATTGCCGCATCAATCGCGAGCTCTGCGGCACTGGCTCGGGGCGCATCCGATGGCGCTGCCAGGACTGTGGTCGCGGAGACCGCGAGGAACGTTGCCGCGACGGCCATCAATACGCGGTCAAATCCCCTACGGCCGTTCGAACAGTCACGCATCGTCACACCCCCCTTGGGTGAAACTGCCCCTGCATTGGAACAGTCTCCGGAAATCGTCGGTCACAGCTTGCGCTGAAGCGCCGGCCTTTTCGATCTAGCTTCGGTACGCCTGCACGCAACCAGTCATACGCAGACGATACATGCGCCCTTTTTGTGCAGCCAGCTCCACGCGGGGCAACTCACGACAAACTGACCGCGATCCGCCCGATTGGGGCGCGACCGCGCAAATTTGCCACGCGCCACGACATTTGTCTGTCACCGCCGGGCCACGGTTCAAAGGTTCCGGCGCCGACTGCCTTTGTCGCTGCAGTCCGAACGCCTCAGTCCTCAATTCGTTTCGCTCGTGCCGTCGGCCGGATGGTCGCCGGCGGCCTCGTCGAGCTTCCGATACAGCGTCGAGCGGCCGATCTTCAGACGGCGCGCGACCTCCGACATCTGCCCGCGATAGTGCGAGATTGCGAAGCGGATGATTTCGTTCTCCATCTCTTCCAGTGGCCGAACTTCGCCGGCGCTGCTGAGCATCGCAAGGCTGCCGGGACTGGCTAGCGGGGCGATAGGTATTTCATTACCGGAGACCATGGCCGGGGCGGTCGAGGGGCCGACCACCAGCGGCTCGCTGTGATGGGTGCCTTCCGATACGGGGTGCGCGGCCGCCTGCGGAAAATCAGCCAACCCAAGCTGATCGCCCTCGCTCATCACCACGGCGCGATACACCGTGTTCTCGAGCTGGCGAATGTTGCCCGGCCAGTCGAGCTGCGACAGATGCGCCATCGCCTCGCCGGAGATCCCGGTGATGTTGCGGTTCTCCTCGGCGCAAAAGCGCGCGAGGAAGTGCCGAAGCAGATGCGGGATGTCTTCGCGCCGCGTCCGCAAGGGCGGGATCGTTATCGGCAGCACGTGCAGGCGGTAGAACAGATCCTCGCGGAACGCCCCGTGCTTCACGAGGTCGAGCAGCTTGCGGTTGGTCGCCGAGATGATGCGGACATCGACCTTGACCGGCTTGCGCCCACCGACCGCTTCCACGGAGCCTTCCTGCAGCGCACGCAACAGCTTGACCTGCGCGGCCAGCGGCAATTCGCCGACTTCGTCGAGGAATAACGTGCCGCCATTGGCTTCGACGAACTTGCCCATGTGGCGCTCGGTAGCGCCGGTGAAGGCGCCCTTCTCGTGGCCGAACAGGATCGACTCCACCAGATTATCCGGAATCGCGCCGCAATTGACCGCGACGAACGGTTTCGACTTGCGATCACCGCTGCCATGGACGGCGCGAGCGAACAATTCCTTGCCGACGCCGGATTCGCCTTCGATCAAAACCGGGATGGTGGAAGAGGCGGCCTTCTGCGCGGTGCGCAGCACGCCCGCCATCGCTTCGCTGCGGGTGATGATATCGGCAAACGTCAGGCGGCCTTCGCGGCTGTGACGGATGCGCTGCAATTCGCCCTTGAGGGCGCTCGTATTGAGGGCATTGCGCAGCGAGACCTGCAGCCGTTCGAAGCCCACCGGCTTGACCACGAAATCCTGCGCGCCGGCGCGCATCGCCGAAACCACATTGTCGATGCCGCCATGAGCGGTTTGCACGATGACCGGGACGTTCAAACCAGCTTCACGAATCTTTGCGAGGACACCAAGGCCGTCGAGGCCGGGCATCACGAGATCGAGCACGACCGCATCGATCGTCTGCGCGTCGGGCGCGGTCAGGAGTGCGACCGCGGCATCGCCGCTATCGACGACCAGGGGCTCGTAACCGCATTTTTGCACCATGTTTTCAACCAAACGGCGCTGTACGGCGTCGTCATCGGCAATCAAAATGGTGGCCACCATGGTTTTCCCCGCGCGTTACGACTATCTGTCTCGAATCGGGGCACTCTCGCCGAAGCCGATTAACGCACTCTTAAACGTTGCCGTCCCGCTCACATTCCGCCGCCGCTTAGACTGAACACAGGTTTCGAACAAGATGACCTCGCGCTCCTCTTCCGCTCTCCGCAAGCAAACGGCTCAACGCAAATCGGCCGCCAAGAAATCGGCCGCCAACGGGCCGGCGCCGCAATCCGCGGCCAAATCGAAAACCGGCAGGCTGCCGGAATGGAATCTGGCCGATCTTTACTCCGGCATCGACGCGCCCGAAGTCGCGCGTGATTTGCAGAAGATGGATGCCGATTGCGTCGCGTTTGAGACCGACTACAAGAGCAAGCTCGCCGAACATACAGCGCGGGAAGATGGCGGAAAATGGCTCGCCGAGGCTGTGCGGCGCTATGAAGCGATCGACGATCTTGCGGGCCGTCTGGGTTCCTATGCCGGCTTGGTCCATGCCGGCGACAGCGTCGATCCGGAGATTTCGAAATTCTATGGCGACGTTTCCGAGCGGCTGACCGCGGCGTCGGTGCATCTGTTGTTTTTTGCGCTCGAACTGAACCGCGTTGACGATGATGTGATCGAGCGAGCGATGCAGACGCCCGAACTCGCTTATTACCGGCCTTGGATCGAAGATCTGCGCAAGGACAAGCCGTATCAGCTTGAGGACCGGGTCGAGCAGCTCTTTCATGAGAAAGCCCAGAGCGGCTATGCCGCCTGGAACCGGTTGTTCGACCAGACCATCTCGGCCCTGCGCTTCAAGGTCGCCGGCAAGGAGCTCGCGATCGAGCCGACGCTGAACCTGTTGCAGGACCGCGCGCCGGATAAACGCAAGGCGGCCGGCCAGGCGCTGGCCAAGACCTTCAAGGACAACGAGCGCACCTTTGCGCTGATCACCAACACGCTGGCGAAGGATAAGGAGATTTCCGATCGCTGGCGCGGCTTCGAGGATGTTGCCGATTCCCGCCACCTCAACAACCGCGTCGAGCGCGAGGTGGTGGACGCGCTGGTGAGTTCGGTTCGCGCAGCCTACCCAAAACTGTCGCACCGCTATTACGCGTTGAAGGCGGGCTGGTTCAAAAAGAAGAAGCTGCCGCATTGGGATCGCAACGCGCCGCTGCCGTTCGCGGCGACCGGCACGATTGCCTGGTCCGAGGCGCAGAAGATGGTCTTGACGGCCTATCGCGGCTTCTCGGCCGAGATGGCCTCCATCGCCGAGCGGTTCTTCACCGATCGCTGGATCGATGCGCCGGTGCGCCCGGGAAAGGCGCCGGGGGCGTTCTCGCATCCGACCACGCCGTCGGCCCATCCCTATGTGCTGATGAATTACCAGGGCAAGCCGCGCGACGTGATGACACTCGCCCATGAACTCGGCCACGGCGTGCATCAGGTGCTGGCGGCGAAGAACGGCGCGCTGATGGCGCCCACGCCGCTGACGCTGGCGGAAACCGCCAGCGTGTTCGGCGAAATGCTGACGTTCAAGCGGCTGCTGGGTGAGACCAGGAATGCAAGGCAGCGTCAGGCTCTGCTCGCCGGCAAGGTGGAGGACATGATCAACACCGTGGTGCGGCAGATCGCGTTCTATTCGTTCGAACGCGCGGTTCACACCGAGCGGAAGAACGGCGAGCTGACCGCGGAGCGGATCGGCCAGATCTGGCTCGGCGTACAGGCGGAAAGCCTGGGGCCGGCGATCGATATCTGGCCAGGCTACGAGAATTTCTGGATGTACATCCCGCACTTCATCCACTCGCCGTTCTACGTCTACGCCTATGCGTTCGGCGATTGCCTGGTGAATTCGCTCTACGCGGTCTACGAGCACGCCTCCGAAGGCTTCGCCGAGCGCTACCTTGCGATGCTCGCCGCTGGCGGCACCAAGCATTACTCCGAGCTGCTCAGGCCGTTCGGGCTCGACGCCAAGGATCCCAGGTTCTGGGACGGCGGACTGTCGGTGATTGCCGGCATGATCGATGAACTGGAGGCGATGGGCTAGCGGAGCGGGACTCGCCTCAACCCCGCTGGCTGGGGCCTAGACTTTCCCCGCCCGCCGCTTCGTTGACGTCGATCAGCATCGCGCCGAGCCGGTCGGTGGCCGGCTTGTCGAAGCCGACCGCGCCATCAAAGCCGGCGGATTGCCGGCTATGCCGAGCCGCGTCCGACGAGAAAATTACGACCAATTTCAGGTACTTAGGGCACCGGTGCCGTATTCTTTCCGCCAAAACATCTCTGGGCGCCCTCGCCGCGGGGAAGGTGACGAGGAGGGCCTGACACGATGGATTCGGGCAATTGCCCCTCCGAATGAGGCGATAGGCAGGGTGCCGTTGCCCTGCATTCAGCTTTGAGGTAATGGCACGCCGGAAACGAATTTTGACTGGGGACAACGATGGCAAACCATAGCGAAGTGGCCTACACCACCGCCGACGGCAACGATTATCTGGCCCATGAGCAGACCTATGAAGGTTTCATCATGCTGGTCAAATACGGCGCCACCGCCGTCATCATCATCCTCGCCCTGATGGCCTATTTCCTGCTCTGATCCGTGCCGGCTACCGCCGACGCTGGCGGCGCAGCGTAAATTTGCATCGATCCGGTCGCAAAACCGGTATTCAATCTGGCGAAAATAACGCTAGTTTGCTTGCGCGCGCGCTGACCGCGCCGCCGGGGAGGGCCCATGAAGATTGCCGTTGCCAAGGAAATCGATCCGTCCGAGCCGCGGGTCGCCGCTTCCCCCGACACCGTGAAGAAATTCAAGGCGCTGGGCGCCGAAGTGGTGGTCGAGCCGGGCGCGGGCATCAAATCCGGCCTGCCGGATTCGGAATTCACCGCGGCAGGCGCCACGGTGAGCGCCGATGCGCTGAAGGACGCCGACATCATCATCAAGGTGAAGCGGCCCGAGGCCAGCGAGTTGGCGCAGTACAAGCGCGGTGCGCTGATCGTCGCCATCATGGACCCCTATGGCAATGAGGCCGCGCTGAAGACGATTGCGGATGCCGGCGTGTCGGCCTTTGCGATGGAATTGATGCCGCGCATCACGCGTGCCCAGGTAATGGACGTGCTGTCGTCGCAGGCGAACCTCGCCGGTTATCGCGCCGTGATCGAGGCCGCCGAAGCTTTCGGCCGCGCCTTTCCGATGATGATGACCGCCGCCGGCACGATTCCCGCGGCAAAAGTATTTGTGATGGGCGTCGGGGTCGCCGGCTTGCAGGCGATCGCCACCGCGCGGCGGCTTGGCGCCGTCGTCACCGCGACTGACGTGCGGCCTGCGACCAAGGAGCAGGTCGAAAGCCTCGGCGCAAAATTCCTCGCGGTCGAAGACGAGGAATTCAAGAACGCGCAGACCGCCGGCGGCTACGCCAAGGAGATGTCGAAAGAGTACCAGGCCAAGCAGGCCGCGCTCACCGCCGAGCACGTCAAGAAGCAGGACATCGTGATCACGACCGCGCTGATTCCCGGCCGGCCGGCGCCAAAGCTCGTCAGCGCCGAGATGGTCAAGTCGATGAAGCCGGGTTCGGTGCTGGTGGATCTCGCCGTCGAGCGCGGCGGCAATGTCGAGGGCGCCAAGCCGGGCGAGGTCGTCGAAGCCGATGGCGTCAAGATCGTCGGCTACACCAATGTCGCCGGGCGCGTCGCGGCGTCGGCCTCCGGGCTTTATGCGCGCAACCTGTTTTCGTTCATCGAGACGTTGATCGACAAGACGAACAAGGCAGTTGCGGTGAACTGGGACGACGAACTGGTGAAGGCCACCGCGCTGACCAGGGACGGCGCCGTCATCCACCCCAACTTCCAGCCGAAGTAATTTCAGGAGAGAAGCCATGGAGCATATCGCGCAGGCCGTCGATCCCTTCGTGTTCCGGCTGTCAATTTTCGTCCTCGCGGTGTTTGTCGGCTATTTCGTGGTGTGGTCGGTGACGCCTGCGCTGCATACGCCGCTGATGTCGGTCACCAACGCGATCTCCTCGGTGATCGTGGTCGGCGCGCTGCTCGCCGTCGGCGTCGGCATGATCTCGAGCGGCTCAGGCTGGGCACGCGGCTTCGGCTTCGTCGCGCTGATCTTTGCCTGCGTGAACATCTTCGGCGGCTTCCTTGTCACCCAGCGCATGCTGGGGATGTACAAGAAGAAGGTAAGGTGAGCGGCGTGCGCCTCGCGGTGACAAAGGCAAATGGGGACCTGAGATGAACGCCAATCTGGCTGCAGTTCTTTATCTCGTTGCGGGTGTGCTGTTCATCCTGTCGCTGCGCGGGCTGTCCAGCCCCGCCTCTTCTCGCCAGGGCAATTTCTTCGGCATGATCGGTATGGCGATCGCGGTTGCGACCACGCTCGCCAGCCATCCGCCGGCGGACGGCGTTGCCTGGGTCCTGGTCGTGCTCGGCATCGCCATCGGCGGCTCTATCGGCGCTGTCATCGCGCGCCGGGTGCCGATGACCTCGATGCCGGAACTGGTCGCCGCCTTCCACTCGCTGGTCGGCATGGCCGCGGTGCTGGTCGCGGCCGGTGCGTTCTACGCTCCGGAAGCGTTCGACATCGGCACGCCGGGCAATATCCATCCGCAAAGTCTGGTCGAAATGTCGCTCGGCGTCGCCATCGGCGCGCTGACCTTCACCGGCTCGGTGATTGCGTTCCTGAAGCTGTCGGCACGGATGAGCGGCGCGCCGATCATCCTGCCGTTCCGCCACATCATCAACATCGCGCTCGCCGTCGCGCTGGTGATCTTCATCGTCCGCCTGGTCCTGGTCGGCAGTGCGCTCGACTTCTGGCTGATCACCATCATCGCCCTGGTGCTCGGCGTGCTCATGATCATCCCGATCGGCGGCGCCGACATGCCGGTCGTGATCTCGATGCTGAATTCCTATTCCGGCTGGGCTGCTGCCGGCATCGGCTTCACGCTAGGCAATTCCGCGCTGATCATCACCGGCGCACTCGTCGGCTCATCGGGCGCGATCCTGTCCTACATCATGTGCCACGCGATGAACCGTTCCTTCATCTCGGTGATCCTCGGCGGCTTCGGCGGCGAGACCGCCGCGGCCGGTGGCGCCGGCGGCGAGCAGAAGCCGGCCAAGCTCGGCTCGGCCGAGGATGCCGCCTTCATCATGAAGAACGCCTCCAAGGTCATCATCGTGCCCGGCTACGGCATGGCGGTGGCGCAGGCCCAGCACGCGCTGCGCGAAATGGCCGACACCTTGAAGAAGGAAGGCGTCGAGGTGAAGTACGCGATCCACCCGGTCGCGGGCCGCATGCCGGGCCACATGAACGTGCTCTTGGCCGAAGCCAACGTGCCCTATGACGAGGTGTTCGAGCTCGAGGACATCAACTCCGAATTCGCGCAGGCCGACATCGCCTTCGTGATCGGCGCCAACGACGTCACCAATCCGGCGGCCGAAGACGACAAGTCCTCGCCGATCTACGGCATGCCGGTGCTGCAGGTCTGGAAGGCCGGCACGGTGATGTTCATCAAGCGCTCGCTGGCATCGGGCTATGCCGGCATCGACAATCCCCTGTTCTATCGCGACAACACCATGATGCTGCTCGGCGACGC
>CAWAYC010000004.1:0-55879 GCA_963786115.1 uncultured Alphaproteobacteria bacterium | reverse complement strand
GTGCAGGTTTTCGGATGCCGGCATGCCGAGACCATCCTCACGCTCGGAGAGCCGGCGTCCGAAAAGCGCCAAGGCAGGAAATCGCGGGATGTGGGGCACCGACGGTGCAGCGGGCGCTATGGGGATTTGACGCCGGCGTCAGTGTTGGGGAAGTTGAGCCGACGCTGGCGATCGGATCGCTTTAGCTGGAATGCTGGGCGGGCGTGCTGGCGCGAACAAGCGGATCGCAGGTTGCTCGACAGGATTTTCGGTCCGATCACGGGCCAGTCTTGCCGATCGGCGCAAGCCGGTGTGCTGCCGGGCGAGAGCCGGCCAGAATGGCGCGCTTCGGTGCGGTGCTGGATCAGCGATGACGGCATCATGAGGTGTCGATTCTGATCGCGGCCAGCGCGGGCGTGGGTCGGTGCTTTGGCTCGCTGCCGCGCGCGAAGGTCTCGATGATGAACATGCGTCCGCCGCAGCAGGGGCAAGGTCGCGGCAACATGCGGGGTTCGTCCGCCGCTGGGGCCTCTGAGGCATCCAGCTGTTCGGAGCGGACCGGCACGGCGAGCAGCTCGCGCGCCCGCGCGATGTTGGCGGCGCGGCTGCCACTGGCCAGCAGTCCGTAGTGCCGGATGCGGTGGAAGCCCCCGGGCAGCACGTGTGTTAGGAAGCGTCGGATGAACTCGTGGGTCGACAGCGTCATGGTCTGATAGCGGCCAGGCCCCTCGATCCGGTAATTCTTCCACCGGAAGGTGACGCCGGTGTGGTCGGCCACGATCAGGCGGCGATTGGAGATGGCGACCCGGTGGGTGTAGCGCGATAGATAGGCGAGCACGGCCCCGGGGCCGCCGAACGGCCGCTTGGCATAGACCACCCAATCGATCTCGCGCAGCGGTGCCAGATACGCCTTGAAGACTCTGATGTTATCGAGGCGGGCGTGGACGCCGAAAAACTTCAGACGTCCGGCCCGGTGGGCGGCGACGAGCTTGGCCAGGAACAATCCCCGGAACAGGCACGAGAGAACCTTCACGGGCAGGATAAAGTCTGTCCTGCACGGTACCCACCGCGTGCCATCAATGGAGATGCCGCCGCCCGGCACGATCATGTGGATATGGGGATGATGCGTCAGCGCCGAGCCCCAGGTGTGAAGCACCGAGGTGATGCCGATGCGGGCGCCGAGGTGCTCGGGATCGGCCGCGATGGTAGTCATGGTCTCGGCCGAGGTCGTGAACAGGATGTCGTAGATCACGGCCTTGTTCTGATAGGCGATGTCCGCAATGGCGGCCGGCAGCGTGAACACCACATGAAAGTACGGCACCGGCAGCAGATCGGCCTCGCGCGCGGCGAGCCATTCCTTGGCGGCCGTGCCCTGACACTTCGGACAATGGCGACTACGACAGCTGTTGTAGGCGATGACGGTGTGCGGGCAATCTTCGCAGCGCGCCACATGGCCGCCGAGCGCCGCCGTGCGGCAGCGCTCAATGGCCGACATCACCTTCATCTGGTCGAGGCTGACGTGACCGACATTGGCACGACGCCACGCCGCTCCGTGGTCGCGGAAGATATCCGCGACCTCCAGCACCGGGCGAGACATGACCGCGGGCCGTTACGTCGGCGGCTGGTCTTTCCTGTTCTTCTTGGGCTTCTTGCAAGGCTGCGACAGCAGGTCGAGCGGGCTCTTGATGCCAGCGATCATGCCGGTGGCGACGCGGGCGTAGCGCGCCGTCGTGTCCAATTTGTCGTGCCCCAGCAGCGCCTGGATAACGCGAATATCGGTGCCACGTTCAAGTAGGTGGGTGGCAAAGGAGTGTCGAAGCGCATGGAGCGTTACGCCCTTGCGGATTCCGGCAGCATCGGCCGCCTCATGGAACAGTCGGTTGAGTTGGCGGGTTGTCATCGGCTTACCGGGCCTTTGGCCTGGAAACAGCCAGCGCTCCTCCACGGGAGTTGTGGAATCGAAACCCCGCCGGCGCGTCTTCCACCATTGCCGCAGCAGCTCGAGCGTGTCGGGCGACAGCATGACATTGCGGTCCTTGCGGCTCTTGGACTGCTCGACCCGAATGATCTTCTGCGCGCTGTCGATGTGCTTGACCTTTAGCCTGACCACCTCGCCGGCGCGCAGGCCGCAGCCATAGCCGAGACCAAGCAGCACGCGCACCTTGAGGCTGCTCGCGACCGCCAGCAGGCGCCGGGTCTCGTCCGGGCTCATCACCAGCGGAATCTTCTGCGGCTCACGGAGGTGATAAATCTCGGCCGCAAGATCCAGTCGCCGCAACGTCACGCGAAACAAGAACCGCAGCCCGGTCATGATGCGGTTGCGATTGCAGATGCTCGCGCCCGTCTCGGAAAGATGCAGTTGAAACCGGCGGATATCCTCCGCCGTGGCCGTGTCCGGGGACCGCTTGAGAAATGCAGCGAACCGCTTGCAGCTGTGAATATGGCCCCTCTGCGTCCCCGCACAGAGCTTGCGTGCATTCATGTCCTCGATCATGCGCTGGCGCAACGGGCTGACCGTAACCGTACTCATGGGCAACTCCTGTCTTGGATGAGGTTGACGACACCTCGATCCTCAAGACAGGCCGACATGCCCGCTATCGACGATCTCTCATTTGGTCACCGCGCCCTCGGGTAGGCCCCCGCTTCAGCGGGCTATCGCGCAGCGATTTAGTGCTGGCCAAAATCTTACATCAAAATCTTTTCTCATTATTCTTTTTACACTGCAATGTGCTCAAACGCACATTTTGCTTGCTCTCATATTATATGCCTCCGTCAGTTACTATGCACCAACACTGTTGCCATCTTGCAACTCAAGTCCACCTGAATCATCCATACTCAGTACCATGAAAAGCTGTCGACTCGAACTCGTCAGTGATCTCCTGTGCCACGTGTTATGTTCAGTATACAAACCATCTTCCTACTAGCACAGCGTTCTCGCGTTCAATAACCGTTCATGCCTTTCTCTGCACCCTGCGCAGCTAAACGCACCTTCAGCGCAATCAAATGCTCGCCTGCACAAACATCCGTGTCCCTCGTAATCCCGCTGAAATCCTGAAATTCCCTATCAACTTTCATCTAACAGCCCGTTTGCAGAGCGTGAATGTTCGTACTCCCAAAGTTCAAGCGCAATTGCAGCTTATGGAACTGGAGGCGGCGCGTGATGCAGGCGTTGATGCATTGGTTGCGGTGTATCATTCCGATCATCGCGAACTGTGCGCGCACGAGCGCGACTGGCCATTCCGCATCATAAATATCCTTGAAGTGGTTGGCGAAAGCATGGGGCTGCATCGCACGATCGCTACAAGGAGCTCAAGATCATGCAGGACGCCGACCAGATCGTCGCTGACTGTAGCGACCTGATCGCAAAGCACTCGCTTGATCTCCCCAATGCGCGTGACGTGGTGGTCAAGGTGCTGCTTGGCGACCAGCCGCTTCCCTGAAGGGAGGCACGCTCCCGGAGCAGCGCGCGGGGTTCGTGCGTCGTCAGCCGTTGGCGCCCCCGCGCTGGCGGCCCCAGCGCATCGCGTTGGTCCGCGCCCACGCCGATTCCACGGGCTCTCGGACTTGACGGGCTCAGCTGACCACTTCCGTTCTCGGGGGCAAAGCGGACTTCCCGGTTGAGATCTCGGACTTCCGAGTTTGACCCGTTTCGGACAATGAGAAGAACATCTTGCTGTCTTTGCGGCTGCCGCAGGTTAGGATCGCCGTTGGTCGAACCTCGGAGGAATCGATGCAGGACGTGAGAAGAGTTCCCGTTCTCGTTGTCGGAGGTGGTCCGATCGGCCTTGCTCTTGCAGTCGCCCTTGAGCGTTTCCGCGTCGATTGCCTAATCGTCGAGCGTTCGCCGACGACAACCGATCACCCGAAATCCCGCGGCTGCCAGGTTCGCACGATGGAGATATTCCGCCAGTGGGGAGTAGAGGAGGCCATTCGTTCACGCGGCCTGCCCGACGATACGGACATTTGGCTGATGATGGAGCGTCTGGTCGGCCCGGAGTATGGCCACACCAAGCCTGAACCGCGCAAGGGTGAAAGTCCGACTTGGAAGAGCCAGGCGCCCCAGGATGTGGTCGAGGAAGAACTATTGAAGGCCGTTCGCGTCGGCAAGCACGCGACCGTTCGCTATTCTACCGAGATGGTGGATTTCGAGGATCTTGGCGACGGCGTGAGCGTGCGGGTTCGCGATGTCCGCTCGGGTGAAATCGAGATATGGCAGGCTGAATGGCTTGTCGCTGCCGACGGGGCGGGGAGCGGGACCCGAAGGGCTGCAGGAATTGAGATGGTTGGGCCGCCCTGCCTCGGGGTCATGCTGAACGAATACATTCGCCTCGATCTGTCGAACCTACCAATCGCAAGACAAGCGGCGATTATCCGGGTGGTCCCACGCGATCCCGTTCGACCGGTCATCTCCCTGCTAAACACAAACGCTGCCGATCGCTGGCTTATGGTGATGCGCATCGGCGCAACCGAAGACGAAAGAACGCCTGAACAACGTAAGATGAATATCGACGAATTTCTCCGACACTATGTCGGTCGAGATGACCTGGTTGCGACAAGCATCAACAGTTCAACCTGGAGAATGAGCAAGCAGGTGGCAGCAAGCTTCCGTAAGGGTCGTGTGCTCTTGGCAGGCGATGCCGCCCACCGTTTCCCCCCAACTGGCGGCTTCGGGCTCAATACCGGGGTACAGGATGCGCACAATCTCGCTTGGAAGCTGGCTTATGTATTGAACGGCCGGGCGACGGAAAAATTGATCGACACTTACGACGAGGAGCGTCGACCAATCGCGCAGGCAAATGCCGATTTTAGTCTTGGCAATTCGCTACGGATACCGCACGTCGACCGGGCGATGCGCAGCAACAACCGGGAGCGCATCGACTTCTGGATCGAAGATCTAGATAACCACCTGCACAGCGTGGGCCAATCACTCGGATTCATTTACGAATCAAGTGCCGTGATCGCTGACGGTTCAACGCGCCCGTTGCACAGTGCTCGCCACTATGCCCCGGTCGATCGGCCAGGCAGCCGCTTTCCACACCTTTGGCTTGACGCCGATCACACGAAATCGACCCTCGATTGGTTCGACAAGGATTTTGTGCTCGCGGTGGGGGATGAAGCTGACGAATGGATTGCTGCGGCAGACCAGGTTTCTCGCCAATTGAATATGCCTCTGATTGCAAGGCGTCTACCGCGGAATGCACGTGACGTCGGATGCTTAATTGGCCGTAAGGGAGCGGCATTAGTGCGTCCCGATGGCCAGGTCGCCTGGCGTATCGCATGGTCCGCACCTGATGCGACTAGCCAGCTGGCGAGTGCTGTCAAGAAGGTGGTTTCGGCCCCCGGCTGACCTTACCGCTCACGCATCAGTAAAGTTCGAGATGGTCCAACCTGAAGACTCCAGGACTATGGACTCATCTGCCGCCAAGCTCGCCCGCGCCGACATCCAATGGCCCCGCTTCACTTCCGTTGTTGGCACGAAACGGACCTAAGCCGACGGCCTAACGATGTCAGCTCTCGGGGGCAGAACGGACGTGCCGCGCCGGCCGAGCCACTTCCGGGTTTGACCCACAACAGTCATCGAAGAGCAAAGGTCTAGACACGTTGTTTCGCCTGGAGGATCATGTAACCGCGGAGTGGAGCGCGACATGGACCTCGGAGAATGGTTGCGGAGCCTTAGCCTCGAACAGTATGAGCCGGCATTCCGCGAGAACGGGGTCGATCTCAGCGTTCTTCCCGATCTGACGGATCAAGACCTGGAGAAGTTGGGCGTCTTGCTCGGTCATCGCCGCAAGCTGTTGCGCGCGATTGCAAACTCTGAAGGCCTTGAGAAGACCGTACCCGCCATCGCCGCTTCGGCCGCCGGCTCGGTGCCTGTTGCCGTGCAACCGCGCGATGCCGCCGAGCGCCGCCAAGTCACGGTGATGTTCTCGGACCTTGTCGGTTCGACGGCGCTCTCTGCACGCATGGACCCGGAGGACTTGCGCGAGGTCATTTCGGCCTATCAGATGTGCGTCGCCGAGACCGTGCGCCACTTCGGGGGCTTCGTCGCCAGATATATGGGCGATGGTGTGCTGATTTTCTTCGGCTATCCGGCAGCGCATGAGGATGACGCCGAGCGTGCCGTTCGGTCCGGCCTCGCGCTGATCGATGCGGTCGCCACGCTCCCGGCTCCTGAGCCCCTACAAGTGCGGATAGGGGCTGCCACCGGGATAGTGGTGGTCGGCGATCTTGTTGGGTCCGGCGAAGCGCAGGAGCACGATATTGTCGGCGAGACGCCGAACCTCGCGGCACGCCTTCAGGCCATCGCCGAGCCGAACACGGTCGTTATTGCTGAGGCCACGCGCAGGCTCCTCGGCAATCTCTTTGAGCTGCGCGACCTCGGGCCGAAGGAGCTTAAGGGAATTGCTGGACCAGTGAGAGCTTTCGCGGCGCTGCGGGCAAGTTCGGTCGAGAGCCGCTTCGAGGCGATGCACGCCGGCGGCCTGACTGCACTCGTCGGACGAGATGAGGAGCTTGAACTGCTCCTGCGGCGCTGGGCGAGAGCCAAGACTGGCGAAGGCCAGGTCGTGCTGCTGTCCGGTGAGGCCGGGATCGGCAAATCCAGGCTCTCCGCCGCGCTCATGGAGCGCCTCACAGCCGAACCACACACGCGGTTGCGTTATTTCTGCTCGCCACAGCACACGGACAGCGCTTTTTATCCGATCGTCGGGCAGTTCGAACGTGCCGCCGGATTTGCGCACGGCGACACACCGCCAACAAAGCTCGACAAGCTCGATGCGCTACTGGCGCAGACCTCGACGTCCAGGCAGGACGCGGCGCTGTTGGCCGAGATGTTGTCGCTTCCCGACGATGGACGCTACCCCGCTCTGGAGCTTGTTCCCGAACAGCGCCGGCAGAAAACGCTTGCAGCACTCGGCCTACAATTGGAAACCCTGGCGCGCTCCAGCCCCGTGTTAATGATCTTCGAGGATGCGCACTGGGCCGACCCGACGAGCCTGGAAGCGTTCGGTCGCATAGTGGACCGGATCGCGTCCCTTCGCGTGCTGATGATCGTGACCTTTCGGCCGGAGTTCGAGGCGCCCTGGGTCGGGCAACCGCACGTAACAGCTCTTGCCCTCAATCGGCTGGGACATCGCGAGGTCGGCAACATGATCGACCGCGTCATCGGCAACAAACTGCTGCCGGCGAACATCAGAAAGGACATTATCGAGCGCACCGACGGCATCCCATTGTTCGTGGAGGAGATGACAAAGGCCGTGCTGGAGGCTGGGGGCGAGCTGGAAGCGATGCAGACTGCCGCCGTGGTTCCCTCTCCGGCGCTGGCGGTCCCCGCGAGCTTGCACGCCTCCCTGATGGCACGGCTCGACCGGCTCGGCCGGGCCAAGGAGGTGGCACAGATCGGGGCGGCGATAGGTCGTGAGTTTTCTCATGCGCTGTTGGCTGCCGTGGTGCGCAAGCCAGAGGCCGAACTCGGCTCGGAACTCGACCGTCTGATCCGCGCCGGTTTGCTGTTCCGCAAGGGCGTGCCGCCGCACGCGACCTATTTGTTCAAGCATGCCCTGGTGCAAGACGCGGCCTATAGCACCTTGCTGCGCCAGCCGAGACGCGCGCTGCACGCTCGTATCGCAGACACAATCGAAAGGCAGTTTGCCGACATCGCCGAGGGCCACCCGCATCTGCTCGCACGGCATTGCACCGAGGCCGGCCTGATCGAGAAGGCGGCGGGCCTGTGGGGCAAGGCAGGACAGCGGTCGCTGGAGCGCTCGGCGCTGGTTGAAGCCGCAGAGCAGCTCACGCGCGCCCTCGACCAGATCGCGACCTTGCCCGTTACTCCCGCGCTGCGTCACGAACGGATCAAGCTTCAGGTCGCGCTCATAGCCCCACTGATACCCCTCAAAGGGCATGCTGCGCCGGAAACCAAGGCGGCTGCGGAGCAAGCACGTCTACTGATCGAACAAGCTGAAGCGATGGGAGAGCCTCCCCAAGATTCACTACTGTTTTTCTCGGTCCTCTATGCCTTTTGGGTCGCAAACTATGTGGCGTTCAGCGGCGACGTAGTACGCAGCCTTGCGGCGCAGTTTCTGGCGCTCGCTGAGAAGCAAGGGGCGACAGTCCCGCTCATGATCGGGCATCGCCTCATGGCTATTTCCTTAGCGAGTACGGGAGACATCGCGGAAGGCCGGGCCCACTATGATCAAGCGCTCGCGCTTTATGATCCTGCCGAGCATCGTCCGCTGGCAATGCGTTTTGGCCAAGATGCCGGGGTGACAGTCTTGTGCCATCGGTCGTGGGCTTTGTTTTGTCTTGGTTACCCCGAGGCCGCGCTCGCTGACGCCCAGAACGCGTTCAAGGATGCACGCGAGATCGGTCACGCCGCCACGTTGATGCATGCGCTGGCGTACGCGTCGTTTACGCACATTCAATGCGGAAATTACCCGACAGCAAATGCGCTCGTCGATGAACTTATCGCGTTGGCGGGCGAAAAAGGCGCCTTGCTGTGGAAGGCGATAGGAATGACGCATTACCCACAGCGACGTCCACGTGGTTTCATTCACAGTTGCGGCAATCCAAAAAACCCACTCCGCGCCGAGACGCGATGAGGATATGCGCTCGCTGTCCTTTCACTGTTTTCTAATAACTTCCCTGACTTCTTCGTCATCGAACGGGCCGGCTTGGCCGATATCGCCAGGATCGAAACCGATGCCGACCGCGGTGATGCCACGTTCCAGTGGACCGGCCCCAATCTGAGAATTGGCGAAACGGGACAGCTGCGGCGAGCCGCTTTTCCGCTAGGCTTCGTGCTGCAGATCGCGACGTTCGACGGTTTCCGCATGCATGGCAAGTTCGCCGACGGCATCATAGACCCTGCCGTCGCAGAGGAGGTTCGCGCGGACTTGACTTTCGTCCTTGAACAAGGGCTTATCGATCCGAACCAGCTCACATTTCGTTCCGTGAAATTCCCTGACCGCGTCATTCGGCACAGAAACTTCCAACTCTTCGCCGAGCCGGTAAATACCCCTGGCGATTTTCAGGACGCGACGTTCAGGATTGCCTCGCCATTCCACTCAGACGTCCAATAAACGTGCCGGTGAGTATCACGGTCAGGTCCTTGCCGACGCTCGGATTTGCGCTGCTTGCGCTTCCGAGCGCGGCTGGAGCAATGCCATCGGCATGAGTCCCTTGATGGGACGAAACGGACCTAAGCCGACGGCCTAACGATGTCAGCTCTCGGGGGCAGAACGGAAATGGCACGTCCGGCGCGGCACTTCCGGGTTTGACCCCGAAGCAGACATCGTAGGGGCCACGTGCAATAACGATCTTCAGCTTCAGGAGGTCATCGAAGCAAACCTCTCGGTATGGTAACAAGCCTGGAGGTTACGGATCGCATCGATGTCATGCCGGTCCTTAAGGGGGGAATGTTGGATGGTCAGGCTGCGAACCCTGCTATCGATTTTGGGTACGCAGGGCGCTAGGGGAATGACCATCGCGCTGTGCGTCGGCGCGTTCGTTCCCGTGATTTGGCCGGGATTGGGCACGGCTCTCAGGCCAAGCCTCCCGTTGATGATAGCAGTATTCCTTGTCAATGCGTTTGCGCAGCTTGATCTGAGCCATGCAAGGCAGAACCTCACACGACCCATAAGACTGTTGTCCGCAACGGGTTGGGCGATACTTGTTGTTCCTGCCCTGTTCTGGGCATTCCTAAACATCATTGGCCGGGACCGGTTCGATCCCGGCTTTGTCTTGGCGCTGAGTTTGCAGGCCGGAGCCGCACCGATTATGGCCACACCTGCCGTGGCGTTAGTGCTCGGCATGGAGGTGACCTTCGCGGTTCTGCTTTTGCTGGCCACGATGACGATCCAACCATTCACTGCGCCTATTTTGGTAAGTTGGGTTGCCGGGACTGCCATCCCCATTGATAGCTTTGTTCTCGGCCGCAACCTGTTCGTCATGATCGGCGGTTCGGCGCTGGTTGCCGCGGGTTTGAGGCTGTGGCTAGGTCACGCGCGTCTCGTGGCGCACCGCAACGAACTCGCCGGCATCAACCTTTTGGTTTTTACGCTGTTTGGTCTCGCTATGTTCGACGGCGTCGTGTTGAGGTTCTTTGCAGAGCCGATCCTGCTGCTGGGTCTGTCCGCAGTCGCCTTTATCGTCGCCCTTGGCAGTATCGGAATCGCCATGATCGGGCTTCGAGCCATGGGCGCCGACGAAGCCTTCATAACAGGTTTTGCGACGGGCCATCGCAACGTCGGACTTATGGCCGCTGCCCAGTCCGGATCATCGCTGCCAGAGCTGACATGGCTTTACTTCGCGCTGGTCCAACTGCCGATCTATTTGACGCCTCAGATTATCCGTGCCTTCGCTGCCGCAAGACATTCACTTGAAGATCGCGCGTGACCGGAATGCTTTTTCGAGGAAAGAGGGAGGATGGTCGATGGTCAATTCCGATCTCACCCCTTCGGCAAGCCACGATCCGAAGGACTTGGTGGGCACCTGGACGCTTGTTTCGGTCGTAACCGAGCGGGAAGGTAAAAAATTCGACGCTTATGGCCCAAATGCAAAGGGCCACCTGGTGTTCGATGCGATCGGGCGATATTCAATCATCTTCATTTCCGGTGACCTCCCGAAGTTTGCGTCGGGAAACCGTTCCAGCGGTACGGCAGATGAGAGCAAGGCCGTCGTTGCTGGAAGCTTCGCTCATTTCGGCACTTATGTCGTCGACGCGGTGGACAAGAGTTTCACGTTTCAGGTCGAGCGTGCGACGTTTCCTAACTGGGACGGCAAGAACACCAAGCGTTCGTTTGGTGTCAGGGGCGATGAGTTGCACTTCACAGACCCGCACTCGTCGGGCGGTGGAGTGGCGACGACCATCTTCGAGCGCGCAAGGTAAGTCACCCAATTCGCTGTACGGCTGCCTGTGCCCTAGATCGATCTCATAGACCATTCCACAGTACCGCCTGACCAAATGAAACAGCGCAAAGTCCGCTTTTGGCAGATATCGTTGCAAAAGTCGAAAATAGAACGATGCCGAAAATGTCGCGAAAATTGTTAGACGCCTCCACTGTTGCAAGGCTCTGTAGCGCCGATGCACAGGTCCGTGGTCAGTTTTGTGCGAAACAATGAGGTCCCTCACATCGCCACATACGAAACGCATCAGCAGTCCTAGGAAATTTCGTTCATCACCCGAAAATGACTTTTGCAACAAGATCTGCCAAAAGCAGTCATTCACGGTTGGTGACAGTTCAGCATTGAACCGGTGTCTGCAACGGTCATTATGGTCGGCGTCAGCTCTGTTGTTGTGCAAGTTCCAAGGCGCCGTTCGCAAACGCGCTGGCGTAGCGAGCGAGTGTCGCCACATCGATCGCCTCCGGCCACCGGTCGGCCACGTTATGATAGACCTCGCTGCTACACACTAGCGTCACGAATCGCCCGCCGCCTTGCTGGACGGGACGAGCTTCTCCGCGAGCTGCGGAGTCGTAGGGTGTTTTCGCGCTTACAGTCAGCCCTTCCTTTTCCAGTGCTTTGACGATCCATTGTTCAAGCACCTCGTCGGACGCGTGGATGAGATTCGGCTGTCGTGGCGCGCCAATATCAGAGCCAAAAAAAATCCACGCATGTGCGCGTTTTACAAGATCTCCTCGGCGCTTAAGATAGGCATCAATCCCTAGAAGTTCGAGTTCGTGACCGCTCAATGCGACGAAGAAAGAGTCGCGCGCAGGCTTGCCGGCCGCCAAGACCCTGATCACTTCCAGCCAACACGCAAGTCGGCTGCCCTGCTCGCTCACGCATTGCCACCAGCCACTACGCGGCGCCATGAAGACGAGCGGCGCCAGTGCCGGGTTGCTGCCCGCAACCTTGACGGTGACGTTTAAGGCCTCTGCGGCCGTCCGGCTTGCGTGGGCAACGAGCGTCGCCTCGGCCCGTTGCTGGGCCTGCTCTTTCAGCCACCCGCTTTCGACGCTTGAGACCTGCAGCGTGGGCGGACCGAATGGCTTCGCGAAGGATCCAGCGTTGAGCAGGAAGAGGCCGGGGTGACTCCCACGCGTGACTAGAACCACCGCCTTGTGGCGACTCTGTCGCGCTTGCGCGACGGGCCCCGCTTGCGCTCTGACCCCCTCCGCGACGCCGAGCGGCTCGGTTTCTGTCAACCCGATCTCGACGTCGCTACCGAGGGGTCCAAGCCTGCCGCGTACTCCTTCCCCGTCGGTGAAATTGGCGTCGAAAAGTGGCACTCCGGCGATGCTCCGATCCGCAACGCGCAAGTGACACGACTGCGGATCAACCCGGCTTAGTGCGAAGGGTTCGAGCTCAGGCTCGGCACCTGATTGCTGTACCTGTCTCGCCAGCCATTGCGCTGAGGCGTTGTCAACCGACGTCCCCGTGCGATGGTTGCCCTGGGCATCGTAAGTCGCGAGGACGTCTGCGATCCGCTCCTCCAGCGCGATCGACGAGGGCGTCCGATCTCTTGCAAACAGCAAGTTCGGACCGCCGGTCGCGGCCGCGAGCGCCGCCATCACCGTGCGGCCACCGACAATCAAAAGTGTTCTGCGTTGCACTTTGCTGCCTCCGTTTCCGCATCGATCATTCCAGACGACCAAGTCGTGCATCAGGATGTGCCTTGTCGACTCTCGCGGCAAGTGTCCATTTCAGGGTCTTGGCTGTGTAAAAACGCGAAGACGCTCAATCGCGATAGAAGAAGTTATTCGTCCAAGACCGCTTTAGTCGTCCAACTTGCAAGCGAATTCAACTTAGAAGTCGAACTGAAAAATATCATTCTCGTCGCGTTTCGCTTTTTTGAGTTTTTACACAGCCAGGGTCAAACCCGGACTTCCTCCATGGAGGCCGCACGTCCGCTTCCGCCGAGTGCAGACATTGGTCCGGGAGGGCAGTCCGTTGGTCAAGCTGCGCAATTCTGCTTAGGGCGATTGGCGCTGCAGGTTTTCAGAATTAAGCCAGTTGGCGAAAAACCAGAAATCGCAGGTTTGGCGCCCTCATCCGTGCTGGGGCGGTCCACCAGCCTTATAGGCTGATAGCCCGGAGCGCGGTGCCGCTGCGCTCGGGCAGCTGCCTAGCGTATGCCCGACAGCGATCTCACCTCGCGCAACACGCTTTTGCGCGAGGGAGAAGACGGCCGAAGACGCAGTCAGACCGGCTCTTCCAGGGGCACGATCACGCTCTGCGCCGTGCCGGTCATTTCGATGCAGCGCCATGTCGAAGGTCGGTGCGGGACGGAATTCGGTCCGCTGAAGGTTTCATAAATGCCGACCGTGTGGAAATGCGCCGTCTGGCCACGGGCCACGTCGATTAATGGTAGAAAGAAGCCAAAGCGCTCGCCGCCTGCGTCGATGGTAAGGATCAGAGCGACGGACACCATTCCTCCAAGACCGGTGTCGTCGGACACGATTTCGTTGGGCTTGAACTTTTTCTGGAAGGCCCCGTCGGTGTACACCAGTGCGGGAATAGCAGGGTTGGCGCCGATCGTGTAGTCCACCTCGACGCCTGAACCCTTCAGCACGAACTTGTTTGCGGACATCGCGTTCTCCTCCTTTTATCCGACATTTCCTACATGGAACCGTCCCTCCACCCACGATAGAATAGTTCAGAGATTGGTTGAGATGCGTGAGTTAGTTCACCCTTGGAAAAAATTCATCTAGCGTTGGGGGGCGGGTCGAAGGGAGATGCGTTGAAACGCGGGGAGGCGCATTCGTGGGCCGAACAGGAGCAGAGCGGCTGGTCGAGCTCGGGCTGTCGGTGATGGGGAAAAAGCCCGAGCGCGCGATTTGGCTCGCTATCGCCGGCCAAAAAGCGCAACCTTCGCTGCGGGCCTCTCCATAGGAGGTAGGTCGTGCGTGGTAATATTTTCAATAGCAATGGCTTCCACGTTGCCGTGGTGAACGGCGGGGACGTCTTCGACCTCGACGGCCAAAAAATCTACGAGCTAAAAGGGATCAACCTCTATCGGCCGTCCGGCGAGTTGGTCGGACATCTAAACGGCGCGCCCGGCACCGAGAAGCGGCTCGATCGATCCACCGATAGGCTGTTCCCTGTCAGAAGGCGATTCGCCAAATCTGATTGCTGAAGGCGTTGGGAAATGATCCCGATCAAATCCACCGATCGAACGCCATTAGACATTCAAGAGCTGGAGGAGATGGTCGCGAAGCTGTTAGAGACTGCCCGCAAGCTCCCTGCGGGGCCGGTACGCCACGATATCCTTAAGGAGATCGGGAAATTCATTGCGCGGATCGCCGCACTGAAGGCGAAGAGATAGCGGCGCTCCCCCAAGTTCTATAGATAGCCCCACGCCGTCGCACCGTAGCCGCGCCGGTGCGTTATTCTCGCTCGGGGCGGCTCAGAGTGCCCGCCAGCGCGGAACGCAAGCTACAGCATCACCGCGCGCCCTAAGCAAGGTTCAGTCGGTTGGCCAACGGATGCGCCTTGGAATGTGGTGTCGGCTTTCGCCAACTGCGGACGTGCCGTTGCACAGTCCGGGGCAGCTATGTGCCACAACCAGACCTCCCGGACAAATTGCGCCTTTTAAAGCGTGTTGGGGACGCCGAGCAAAGTCTGGACTTGGTCGATCCTCGCAAATAGTCTTCGCGCAGCCTGATCATCGAGCGAAGGATGGGGGCGGCAAATGGCCAGCGTCGGGGAAGGCGTAATCTCTCTCACAGCAGGCACCAGCCAGCCGGACACCGGCAGGCCGCGTCAGCGAGCGCCCACGAGCAAGATCGTAGCGGCCAGCACCATCGGCACCGTCATCGAGTGGTACGATTTCTTCGTCAACGCCAGCGCCGCCGCTCTCGTCTTCGGGCCGCTTTTCTTCCCGGCCTCCAATCCAACGGTCAGCACCCTTGCGGCACTGAGCGTCTACGCGCTCGGCTATGTTGCACGCCCGCTGGGTGGCATCGTCTTCGGTCACTTTGGCGATCGTGTCGGGCGCAAATCGATGCTCGTGATTTCGATGCTGCTGATGGGTTTTGGCACCTTCCTTGTGGGCCTGCTGCCGACCTATCAGCAGATCGGCATCCTTGCGCCCGTCCTTCTTATCGTGTTGCGGTTGCTGCAAGCCATGGGTCTCGGCGGCGAATGGGGCGGGGCCGTCTTGCTGGTCTCCGAGTCGGCACCGGCCGAGCGGCGCGGTCTGTTCGGCAGCTTGGTCCAGGTCGGCAATCCGATCGGTCGCCTCGCCGCGACGGGGGTGTTCGCTCTAGCAACGCAATTGCCCGAGACCGATTTCCTGTCGTGGGGGTGGCGCGTCCCGTTTCTGGCGAGTGCCCTGCTGATCGTCGTCGGGCTCGTGATCCGCTTCCAGATCGATGAGACGCCGGAGTTCCAGAAACTCAGGGAGAGCAAGAAGACGGTCAAAATGCCGGTGGTCGAGGCATTGACCAAATACCGGCGCGAGACGGTGATCGCGGTCGGCTTGAAGATCACGGAGGTGGCGTGGGTCGGCATCCTCACCGTGTTCGCCGTAACCTATTTGACCCAACAACTTGGCATGCAGCGTTCCGTCGTCCTCACAGCGATCACCCTGGCAGGGCTGATCGAAGTGCTCGTCATGCCGCTCGCCGGCTGGCTGTCGGATGTGATCGGGCGCCGCATCGTCTATCTGGCGGGCACCGCGTTCGGCATCCTTTTGGCCTTCCCGATCTTCTGGTTGTTCGAGACCCGCAACCCGACCATCGTGACGTGGGCGATCGTGGTCGGCATTTGCCTTTGCCAGGGCGTCATCTTTGCGCTGCACGCAAGCTTCATGCCCGAGCTGTTCGGGGCTGACGCACGCTACAGCGGTGTCTCGCTCGGCTTTCAGCTCGGCGCGGCCATCGGTGGCGGCCTGACGCCGGTGATCGCCGCCGCCATCGTGGCGCGGACCGGCGCGACCTGGCCGGTATCGCTGATCCTCGTGGCGCTCGGCATCCTGACGCTCATTGCCGTGCTTTCGACGCGCGAGACGGCCGCACGCCCAATGCGATCCTAAGGTCGATCGCGGTGACGATGGCACAGGCCGATTCCAATGAACTCGCCAGAACCGAGGCGATCGATTTCGCCCGCCGTCTGGTCCAGCATTGGCAAGAGGCTCTTGGGGCAGAACTCCTCGGCGCTTACCTGATCGGTAGCCTCGCCCACGCCGGCTTCAACCGGCGCTACAGCGATATTGACCTGGCCATTGTCACGGAAGCGGGCTTGTCTCAGGACGCGCTCGATAGCCTGAAGAGCGTAGCTGTGGCGCTGTCGAGTGATTGGGGCTCGAAAGTCTCTATCTTCTGGTCCGACCGGTACTTTTCTCTTGGCCGGTTTCCGCCGCTCGATCGCGTCGATTTACTTGATCACGCGGTCGCGTTGATGGAGCGCGAGCATTCGAGGCCGCCGCGTCCCACACTAGATGAAATCCGCCAATACTTGCGCGGCCCAATCTTTACGACCTGGGTGGATCGTGCGCGAAATTTTGCTGCTGCCGAAAGCCTTGAGCCGAAGGATCACAAGATGTACTTACGGACGATACTTTATCCCGGGCGCTTTTGTTACAGCTGGATGACCGGCTGCATTGGTTCGAACGACGACGCTGTGACGTTTCTGAACGAAAGACCCTTGCCAGGGCTCAATATTGACTTGATCGCGCGCGCCCTTCGATGCAGGGAAGCCGCCGCTGACCCCGATATCCTGTTCCCCGCGCGAACAGCTCTGCCCGCGCAGTTCGATGCCTGCGCCAGCTTATTTGCTGACGGGAGCAGCCGAGCCAGCTGAGGTCGAACAGGTCAGCCGATCTTGCGTTGCTGCAGAGTGATGTTGCGCCGCAATGTTCGAACGTCGGCTAAGGGTCTTGGCTGTGCGAAAACGTGCGCAAGCATAGAACGCGCAGAACTGTTTTCTCCCTGGTCCACCTTCGGCCGCGACCGCCAGAGGTGTTCTTTTCCTATTCGACGTAATCGAGATTAAATATCTACATGCAAGTTCGACGTCGGAGTTTTCACCCCGAAGGCCACCAGCGCATCGGCCGGATCCGCTTCGCCGGCGAGCGGCCGCCGCCCATCTGGACCTGGAACGTCGTGGTTCGTCTGACCGGCGGACTTCCGATGGGCTCGGCCAAAGACCTCGACTTGGCCAAGGCTGAGTTCGGGGGGCCTGGGCAGCCTTGAAGGCCGGGACCACGCCTTCGCTGCTCGCGGCAGCCTGCAGGGCAACGAACATTCGGGACGACGGCTGAAGGACGGGCCGTCGCCGCCCTTGAATGTCGGCGGACCACCAGGCCATCCAGGCGCCTGTGGCTGTGGATAATGATGCGTTAGTCTATCGCTTTTTTCTTCTGCTTTGTCGTTGGGGTATCGCTAATGGTAGGTTCACCATGCAACCCAAAACTGCCTCCCCTGCAGTTCGACGAAGCCGTTGAAAACTGTCACTGCCGATTTCAACGAAGGGCCGGTGATGTACGCTGCCGACCATGAACGACATACCCGCCAGAAGACCGCTACCATCCGGGATGCTGCTGTCCTCGGCGGAGCACGCGGAGCTGGCCGAGGCTTACGCCAGGCCAGCTCCGAGCTTGAGTCCGGAAGCCGTACAGCGGCGGCGGAGGCTCGCGCTTTACCACGCCGTGCTGTCGAGGGCGGCGTTGCGGCGGGAGCGGGCGCTTGGACTGTATGCCCCGAGCATTTGTCCGACGTATGCGCGACAAGGGCGCCTTTGAGAATCGGTAATCCCGGTAATCCCGCAGCTCACGTTGCCGGCGAGCCGGGCGGGCGCCTGGTTGCCGGGCCTTTTTGTCGGCCGCCCTTAAAAGACCGCGCTGTCTTTTGTCTTTAATCGCGTTCGCCACTCTGTTTTTCCTGGTGGTGCCGCAGTCATGCCCGGTCGTTCCTGCCGTTGTCTCCAGCTTTTTGCCGCCAATATGCGGGATAGAACCAGCTGCGCCGTATTTGTTCGGAGTTGACCAGAATGAATCGGCGTGCCAGTTTTTTGGAGGGACAGCCTTATAACCCACTTTGGGTTCGTCTCCCCGGAACGCCCCGGAGGAGACGATGGCCAAGCCCCAATCACGACCGCGCAGGCGCAAAGCGCACACCATCCCCGTCAATGTCACACCCACCACCATGTTGCGGTTGCAGGCTGCGGCTGCGCTGGGATTCCCGGACGGGTCGATGTCGGCCGGCGCGCTGCGGCGCCAGGCCCGGGCAGGGCGTCTCGCGATCTATCGGATTGCGGCAAGGACTACACCACGCTTAACGACATCGAAGGGATGAAAACGGCATGCCGCGTCCGTCCAAGGGACCACGACTTGCTCTCTTCAAAGCCAAAGGCCGAACCACCGTCTGGAACATCAGGGACGGCCAGCGCACCATCGGCACAGGCTGCCTTGAAGGCGACCGCGCAGCGGCTGAGAAAAAACTTGCCGAGTACATCACCGGCAAGCACGACCCCAAGGCCAGCCGCAGCGGCGGTGATCCCAATCAAATCAAGATAGCCGACGCATTGAGCGTCTACATGGTCGAGAAGATCGCCCACAGCGCACGGCCCAAGGCCGGCATTGCCATGGTCGAGAACCTTGGCGGCTTCTTCGGTGAGCGTAGCATCGGTGAACTCAACGGCCGGCTGCAGCGCGACTTTGCCAAACAGCGCGGATCACAGAGCGCAGCACGGCGTGAACTGGAGCTGTTGGCAGCGGCGATCAACTACCACGTCAAGGACATGGTTGGCGGCGTTCAAACGCTGTTTCGTCCGACCTTGCCCGATGCCCAGGAGCCACGCCAACGGCGGCTGACGAGAAGTGAAGCGACAAGGTTGATCTGGGCGGCATGGCGCAAGCGGGCGAACCACTACGGCATCGAGGGGCGTTACACCTCGAAGCACATTGCCCGCTTTATTCTGGTTGGCCTCTACACCGGGACGCGGGCCAGTGCGATCTGCGGCGCAGCACTGATCCCGACCATCGGTCGTGGTCATATCAACCTTGAGACCGGACAATTCCGGCGGTTGGCCTACGGCAAGCGCGAGAGCGACAAGCGGCAGCCAACCATCAATCTGCCGCCACGACTGCTGGCACATATCCGGCGCTGGCACCGGCTGGGAATCTCGACCAGGGCGGTGGTCGAGCACCACGGCGTGCCGGTTAATCACATCGCCAGCGGGTGGGATGCTGTGGTCGAGAAGGCCGGGCTCAAGACCGACATCAAGCAGCAGAAGGTGCTTCGACACACCCTGCGACACACCGCGATCAGGTGGTACCTGCACTCCGGCGTGCCGCCGCATCAGGTGTCGGATTACTGCGGCGTCAGCGAAGCGATCATCCGCAAGGTCTACAAGCACCACATCCCCGGCGGCTTTGACAATTTGCTGGCGTCATCCAATCGGCTGGGCCGGAGCGCAACAGCTACGCAACAGAAACAGAAGCAACGACCGTGAACAGAATGCGACAGGATGCGATGCAAGTGATTGATACTTCACACCAGCAACGAACATGTTCTCGGCTGCACCGAGATGCAGGGATATCTGTTCAGCCCCGCGATATCAGCCGCAGAAGTCCGTCGACTCCTGGGTTCGCATCGCAGTGCGGCGGTATCGGCGGCTTGAAACGCCGGCTGACGCTTGCTATCCAGGCTGCCGCAACAATAAGAAACCGGGCAGGGTGGAACGCGATGAACCGCGGCGTCGAGACTTGAGCGGGGCCGCGCGGCCTTCGGCGCTCGCACCATTCCGCATCCGAAACTATCGTTTTCAGTGGCCGGCCGATCTGCTCACCTCGTGGGCGTTCGAGATGGAGACGCTGATCCTCGGCTGGTACGTGCTGGTCGAGACCGGCTCGGTATTGTTGCTCACGGTGTTCGCTTCGCTTGGTTATGTCGGTACGCTGGTGGCGCCGATGTTCGGCGTGATCGGCGACCGCATCGGCCACCGCGACCTCCTGGCGATGATGCGCGCGACTTACGCCGTGCTGGCCGCGACCCTGATGACGCTGGCGATGTCGGGCCATCTCAACCCGTTCCTGGTCTTTATCATCGCGGCGCTGATGGGTATCGTCCGGCCGTCGGATCTTGGCGTTCGCGGCGCGCTGGTCGCGACCATCATGCCGCGGGACCAGTTGGTCGGCGCGATCAGCATTTCGCGAACCACGATGGATACCGCGCGCATCGCAGGCGCGCTGAGCGGCGCGGGTTTGTTCGCTTCGCTCGGGATGGGATCGGCTTATCTGGCGATCGTCGGACTATATATCGCCAGCACCGCGCTGACGCTTTGCATTGTCGCCCCGGCGAAACCGCAGGCCCTTGACGAGGCGGCGAACGGGGCGCTGCGGAGCTCGCCGCTGCGCGATCTGAAGGAAGGCGTGGCTTATGTTTGGACCACGCCACGCATGCGTGCCGCGCTCTGGATCGCCTTCCTGGCCAATTTGACCGCCTATCCGCTGACCAACGGGCTGCTGCCTTACGCTGCGCGGGAGATTTACGGCACCACCCAGACCGGACTCGGATATCTGTCGGCGAGCTTTGCGATCGGTTCGCTGATCGGTTCGATCGCCTTGAGCCTGGTCGGCGGCATCAGGGTGGCGCGGCTGATGATCGGCGCCACCATCCTGTGGTACGCGACGCTGCTGGTGTTTGCGCAGATGCAGACCATGCAGGCGGCGATGGCGTGCCTGCTGCTGGCGGGCTTCTCGCAAAGCCTCACCATGATCTCACTCGCGGTCATCCTGATGCGCACCGCAAGCGAACAGTTTCGCGGCCGGGTGATGGGCGTGCGCATGATGGTGATCTACGGCCTGCCGCTCGGCCTGCTGGCGGCAGGCAGCCTGATCGATCTGGTCGGTTATGCCGCGATGGGTACGCTTTACGCCACCGCCGGGCTCGCGCTGATGATGGCCATCGCGCTGCACTGGCGCGCCGATCTGTGGCACGTGCACGCGCCGGCCAATGCGAGATAGATTTCAGCGCGCGGTCGATCGGATCACTGCATCTTGATATTGGCTTCCTTCAGGACCGGCTCCCACTTCGCCGCCTCAGCGCGCATGTAGGCGTCGAATTCCTTCGGCGAGCTGCCGACGGCGGTAGCGCCCATCTTTTCCAGCGCCGCAAGAACAACGGGATCGCGCAGCGCCGTCGCCAGGTCCGCGTGAATTTTTTCCACGAGGTCGGGCGCCATGCCTGCCGGTCCGAGAAAACCCCACCACACCGAGGCATCGTAGCCCGCGACACCTGACTCCGCGACAGTGGGCACATCGGGTAACGCCTTCGAGCGCGAGGCCGTCGTCACCGCGAGGGCGCGCACGGCGCCGCCGTCGAGCTGGCCGACAACTTCGGGCAGGGGATTGATGCTCATGGGTATTTCGCCGGCGAGCACAGCCGTCAGCGCCGGGGCACCGCCCTTGTAGGGGATCGCCAGAATCTTCACCTTGGCCATGAAGTTGAGCAGCTCGCCGGCGAGATGCGCCGAGGTGCCGTTGCCGGACATGCCGTAGGACAATGATTCAGGTTTCTCGCGCGCGACCGCGAGCAGGTCCTTCAGATCTTTTGCCGGATTGTTGTTCGATACGACGATGGCGAGCGGCGAATAGGCGACTTCGCTGATGGCGGTGAAGTCTTTGAAGGTGTCGTAGGGCAGCTTCGGATAGAAGAATTGATTGAGCGGATGGCCGCTCGCGACCAGGATCAAGGTGTAGCCGTCCGGCGGGGATTGCGTTAGCGCCTGCGAGGCGATGATTCCGCCGGCGCCGGGACGATTCTCGATCACCGGCTGCTGCCCCCAGGTCTTCGACAGCGACTGTCCAAGCGTCCGCGCCAGCACATCGACCGCTCCGCCGGCTGCATAGGGCACCAGGATATGCACGGGCTTGTTTGGATACGGCTGCGCCTCGGCGCTCGTGCCTGCCAGCGCGAAGATCGCGGCAGCGACCAGGGTGCGAATGGCTTTGCTCACAGCGGGCATGCGACGAAATCCTTCTCCGGCTCGTTGATCCAGCCTGCAATGGCGGGCGCTGTTCAGCGCGAGATCACAAATTTGTTGACCGGACCTGAGAATTTGTACATCTGTACAAAACTCAGGGACGGAAAGCAAATTGGAATGACGCGAAACCCCAATATGCGGGAAGCCATTCTCAGCGCGGCCGAGCTGCTGTTCTCGACGCGCGGCTTCAACGCGGTCTCGATCCGCGACATCGCGCTGGAAGCCGGCGCCAACCCCGGCAGCATCACCTACCACTTCAAGAGCAAGGACGGCTTGCTGCTGGAGATCTACAAGCGGCATTGCGGCCCCATGAACAAGCGCCGCATCGAATTGCTGGTTGCCGCCAGGCGCGTCCGCGACGTCCAGGACCGGCTCGAGGCGATCGTGCGCGCCTACGTGCAGCCGGCGTTTATCTCCTCCAGCGATCTGGCCGGCGGCGGCGCGCGCTTCACGCGTCTGCGTGCGGTGATGTCGGCGGAGGGCAACGCCGTGGTGGGCCGGATCATCGCTGAAATCTTCGACGACACCACCAATGCGTTCATCGAGGCGATCGGGCAAAGTCTCCCGCATCTGCCGCGCACCACGATTGTCTGGCGATCCCAGTTCCTGCTCGGCGCGTTGTATTACACGCTGGTCAATCCAGAACGGGTCACCCGGCTGTCTCGCGGCGAGGCTGACGGCGCAGATATGGCCGAGGCAATCGAGCAGATCGTTTCTGCCACCGTCGCCTCGTTGCAGGCGCCTGACGGCAATGAGCTTGCGGGCGCCGCGCATATCGTTGCGCGCGGCGTGAAGTCCGCCGCGGCGCAAGCAAAAGCTGCGGGTGAGAACCGCAAGAAAGTGCCGGCGCGGTGAGTGCTGAAGCCATGCGGAGACGCGATTTTACGGCCGCCGTTGCCGCCGCGTGAGGAAATGATGTTGCAGCCAACCATCCCCGGTCCGGATCCCGATACGAAGACGCCGAAATTCAGGCTACCCCCGCTGGCCTGTGACGCGCATACCCACATCTTCGGCCCCGGCGACAAATATCCCTATGCGCCGGGCCGTCCCTATACACCGCCGGACGCGCCGCTCGAAGATTTTCGTGCGTTGCATCGCAAGCTCGGCATCGGGCGCGCCGTGATTGTCAATGCCAGCGTTCACGGGATCGATAACCGCGTCGCGCTGGACGCCATCGCCGTCAGCAACGGAACCTTCCGTGCCGTGGCCAATATCGACGGTACCATCACCGAACGCGGCCTTCTCGAACTGCACGACGGCGGTTTCCGCGGCTGCCGCTTCAACTTCGTGCGCCATCTCGGCGGCGTACCCGACATGGCCGACTTCCATCGCATCGTGGCCATGGTGGCCCCGCTTAACTGGCACATCGATCTGCATTTCGATGCGATCGATCTGCCTAGATATGCCGACATGCTGGAAGAACTGCCGGTGCGTTACACCATCGATCACATGGGGCGCGTCAAGGCGTCCGACGGGCTCGACCAGCTGCCGTTCCGGACGCTGATCGAGTTGATGGCACGCGACGAGAAATGCTGGGTCAAGGTTTGCGGCTGCGAGCGGGTGTCCTCAAGCGGGCCGCCGTTCCACGATGCCGTGCCGTTCGCGCGCCGCATCATCGAGACGTCCCCGGATCGGGTGATCTGGGGAACGGACTGGCCGCATCCCAACGTGAAGGTGATGCCGAACGACGGCGATCTGGTCGATCTTGTTCCGCTGTTTGCGCCGGAGCCCGAGCTTCAGCAGAAAATCCTGGTCGACAATCCCGCGCAGCTGTTTGAGTTCTGACCTGATGGCAGCGCATCCTCAAAGGCTGAGACGGCCGATGGCGAAAGCCACGCTGGCCGCGCGCTGCGCATCGATCATCGCAACGATGGCGCTGGTTGCGGCGATGTCGATGCCGCAAATCGTCCGCGCGCAGAATTATCCGAACCGGCCGGTGCGGTTGATCCTGCCGTTCGGCCCGGGCGGGGTCGCCGACGTCACGGCGCGGATTGTCACGGAAAAACTCGGCGAGAGGCTCGGCCAGCGCTTCATCATCGAGAACATGCCGGGGGCGGGCGGTATCAACGCGCGCGTGCCGTGCTGTCGTCGCCACCCGACGGCTACACGCTGGCACTGTTGAGCAACGGCACTGCCATTTCCGTATCACTGTTCAAGAACCTGAACTTCAACCCGGTGACCGAATTCGTTCCGGTATCGAGCCTCGGGTATTTCGACTTCATCTTCGTCACCCAGGCCGGGTCGCCCTACCGGACGCTGGCAGATTTCATCGAGACCGCGAAGGAAAGGCCCGGGGCACTCAATGTCGGTACCATCAATGTCGGTTCGACCCAGAACCTCGCAGCCCAGCTGTTCAAATCGACCGCCGGCGTCGATGTCACCATCGTTCCCTTCCGCAGTTCGCCCGATGTCCTGATCGCGCTCCTGCGCGGTGATATCCAGCTCGCGATCGAGAACTACACCGCGGTGCAATCCCACATTGCCGATCACGCAGTGGCCGCCGTGTCATCATCAGGATCGGTCCGCACCACCTTCATGCCCGACGTCCCGACGGTGAAGGAAGCCGGCGGCGGCGATTTCGAGGCGCGGTCGTGGAACGCGATCTTCGCGCCGAAGGACACGCCGCCGGACGTGATCAAGACGCTCAATGCCGGCCTGCGCGAGGTGCTCGAAATGCCGGAGCTGAAGAAACGCGCGCTCGAGCTCGGCATCGAGGTCAAGGCCAGCACGCCCGGAGAAATCCTCGACCGGCTGAAGGCGGATATCGACAAATGGGCTCAGGTGATCGACCGTGCAGGAATTCCGAAGCAGTAGCTGCCCGCGAACATGATGCGCGGCGATCTGCGATCGTCCCGCGCCAGGTAAAAGTAAAGGAGAAACCTGATCATGACCAACCCTGACAAGACGGGCCTTGTAGTTACCGCGCATCCCGGCGATTTCGTCTGGCGGGCTGGAGGCGCCATCGCGCTGCACGCGAAGAAGGGCTATCGAATCAAGATCGTGTGCTTGTCGTTTGGTGAGCGCGGCGAGAGCCAGTTCGCCTGGAAGGAGGCCGGTGCGACGTTGGAGAAGGTCAAGGCGGGCCGGCGCGACGAGGCGCAGCGGGCGGCGGAGATGTTAGGGGCCGAAATCGAATTCTTCGATGCCGGCGACTATCCGCTGCGGCTGACGGAAGCGCATTTCGACCGTATGGTCGATGTCTACCGCGAGCTCAATCCATCCTTCGTGCTCACCCATGCGCTGAAGGATCCCTATAATTTCGATCATCCCAATGCGGCGCACTTCGCCCAGGAAACCCGGGTGGTCGCGCAGGCGATGGGGCACAAGCCCGGGGCCAAATATACCTACGCTGCGCCGCCGGTGTTCCTGTTCGAGCCGCACCAGCCCGAGATGTGCAATTTCAAGCCGCAGGTGATCCTCAACATCGATGAGGTCTGGGACGTCAAGCGCAAGACGTTCGAGATTCTCGCGGCGCAAAAACATTTGTGGGCTTATTATGAGCGGGTGGCGCTGCAGCGGGGCATGCAGGGCGGCCGCAATTCGGGCAAGGCCATGACTTACGGCGAGGCCTACCAGCGGCTGTTCCCGATGGCGATGGAGGAACTGGCATGAGGACGGTCGTTGTCCGCAACATCAAGCGCACCGACGCGAACCTGGTGAAGCGGCTTGGGGCGCTTGGCGTCGCCACAGCCCATGAAGCCTATGGCCGGTTCGGCCTGATGAAGCCCTATCTGCGGCCGGTTTGGACCGGCGGGGAGGCGGCGGGCACCGCCGTGACCGTGCTGGCTCAACCCGGCGACAACTGGATGATCCACGTCGCGGTGGAGCAGTGCAAGCCCGGCGATCTCCTGGTGGTCGGATGCAGCGCCGACAACACCGACGGCATGTTCGGCGATCTGCTCGCGACCTCGCTGATGGCGCGCGGCGTCCGGGGCCTCGTGATCGACGCCGGCGTGCGGGACGCAAAATCCCTTCGTGAAATGGGTTTTCCGGTGTGGTCGAAAGCGATCTCGGCCAAGGGCACCGTCAAGGCAACGCTCGGCGCCGTCAACATTCCCGTGGTCTGCGCCGGCATCAATGTCGTGCCCGGCGATGTCGTGGTCGCCGACGACGACGGCGTCGTGGTGATCGGCCGGAAGTACGCCGCCGATGTGGTGGCAAAGGGCGAAAAGCGCCGGGCCGACGAGGAGGGCAAGCGCAAGCAGCTCGCCGCCGGCGTGCTCGGGCTCGACATGTACAACATGCGCGAGCCGCTGGCGAAAGCAGGCCTCGTCTATATCGACGAGCCGGAGGAGGACTGACGTGGTGAAGCGCCTGAGAACCTTGCTCGGCGACCATCCATGCACGTCAGCGCTGAAGAACGGATCGATCAAATCCAATTCTGTCGAATTCGAATTCGTCGACTATTCGCCGACCAACAAGGGCTTTAAGCCGATGGTCCGCGAAGCGGCGTTCGACGTCTCGGAGATGGCGATCGTCACCTATCTGATGGCGAAGAGTGTCGGCAAGCCGATGGTGCTATTGCCTGATGTCGTGCTGGCACGCTTTCAGCACAGCTACGCGCTTTACAATTCGAAGCACGGCAAGCTGACACCAGCTGACCTCAACGGCAAACGCGTGGGCATCCGCTCCTTCACCACCACGACCGGCGCGTGGCTGCGGGGCATCCTCGCCGCTGATTACGGCGTCGACCTCGATTCAATCGATTGGGTGACGTTCGAGGATGCCCATGTCGCCGAATACGAGGATACGACGAAGCGGGCGCCGGCGGGCAAGCAGATCATCCAGATGCTCGTTGACGGTGAGGTCGACGCGGTACTCGGCGAAAAATCCGATCATCCGGACCTCAAGCCGCTAATTGCTGACGTCGCCGCAGAAGAGAAAGCCTGGTTTGCGACGCACGGCGTCGTGCCGATCAATCATATGATGGTGGTGAAGCAGGAGCTGGCCGCAAAGCATCCCGATGTTGTGCGCGAGGTGCATCGGCAGCTCGCGGAAGCCGCCAAGGCCTCATCGGCCGGGCCGCGTTGTTCCGCCGACGAAATGCGCCGCTCGCTGGAAATGATTGTCGGCTATGCCGCGCAACAGGGACTCATTCCGCGTGCCTATGCCGTGGATGAGCTTTTCGATGATGTGACCCGGGCGCTCTGGCACTAGGAGAACCGCGATGAACCCCGAGCCGATCTTCGATCTCGCCCATCTCGGCCACATGGAATTGCTGACACCGAAGCCGGACGAGAGCCTGAAGTTCTTCGTCGACGTCATGGGCATGACGGTCAGCGGCCAAAAGGGCGAGTCGGTTTACTTGCGGGGCTGGGACGATTACGAGCGCTATTCGCTGAAGCTCACGGCCTCAAAGACCTCGGGCATGGAGCATATGGCGCTGCGTGCCCGAAGCCCGCAGGCGCTGGAGCGCCGCGTTGCCGCGCTGAAGGGTTCGGGCTTCGATATCGGCTGGATCGACGGCGACATGGGGCAGGGGCCTGCGTTCCGCTGCCGTGATCCCGACGGCCACATCATCGAGCTGTATTACGAGACCGAGTGGTACGAGGCGCCCGCCGAGCTCAAACCGGCCCTAAAGAACCAAGCGCAGCGCTTTCCCGCGCGCGGCGTCAATGTCCGACGCATCGATCACCTGAATTGCCTCGCTGTCGACATCAAGGCCAACCGCATCTTCTTCGAAAACTATCTCGGCTGCCGGCTGACGGAGCAGATCGTACTCAACGACGGCACCGAGGCCGCGATGTGGATGACGATGTCGAACAAGAGCTATGACTTTGCCTACACCCGCGATCACTATGGCAAGCCGGGACGCTTCCATCACGTCACCTACGCGCTCGACAGCCGCGAGGAGATTTTGCGCGCCGCCGATATCTTCCTCAAAAACGGCGTCCACATCGAGACCGGCCCGCACAAGCATGCTATTCAGCAGACCTTCTTCCTTTACGTCTACGAGCCCGGCGGCAACCGCGTCGAGGTCGCCAATGCCGGCGCCCGCCTCATTCTGGCGCCGGACTGGAAGCCGATCGTCTGGACCGAGGAAGAGCGCAAGAAGGGCCAGGCCTGGGGGCTGAAGACGATCGAGTCGTTTCACACCCACGGCACGCCGCCGGTGTGAGGACGGTTCCCAAAAACCGTCGTCTGCTCTTGCGTCGCTAGCGCCGCGCACCATCTTCGAGAAGCCGCAAATGGCAACATCGGAGAGCATCGATGGTATCGCCGGTCGATTTTACCAGCGAGGAATTCTTTCGCGATCCCGTCAGGAGCATCGCAAAACTCCGGACGCGCGGGCCGATCATCGCGACGCGGTTTCCGATCGTCGGCCGGGTCTGGATCACCACGACCTATGATACGACCGCGCGGGTACTGAAGGAATCTTCGACCTTCACGCTGCGCAAGGAGGACGGCGCGCTGGCCGGACTGCGCTGGTGGATGCCGAAATTCGTCGCGGCGCTTGCCAACAACATGCTGACGATGGACGAGCCGGACCATACGAGGCTGCGCAGCATCGTCGACGAGGCGTTTCGTCGCCGCGCGGTGCTCGACATGGAGCCGCACATCCGCGCCATTGCCGACGGTCTTGCCGGCGAACTGTTCGCCGGAGGAAGTCCGGCCGATCTCGTGCAACGCTACGCTCGGCTGCTGCCGTTGTCTGTCATCTGCGAATTGCTCGGCCTGCCACCGTCGGACCGGCCGAAATTCATCGCTTGGGCCAATTCGATGGCGCACCTGACCAGTGCGTTCGGCTTCCTGCGCATGATCGGCGGGATGAGGAAGATGCGGAGCTATCTGCAAGAGCGCCTTCGGCTGGTCCGCGAACAGGGCGGCGAGGGATTGATCGCCGAGCTCGTGCGGGTGGAGATGGAAGGCGGCCGTATCACGCCTGATGAGATGGTCTCGATGGTCTTCCTGCTGCTGGGCGCAGGCTCGGAAACCACGACGCATTTGATCAGCGGATCGGTATTCGAGCTGTTGAGGAATCCTGACAAGCGCGACTGGCTCGTGGCGGACTGGAGCCGCGCCGGCCTCGCGGTAGAGGAGTTTTTGCGCTTCGTCTCGCCGGTGCAATTCTCAAAGCCGCGCTACGTGCGGCACGACGTGGAACTTGGCGGCGTCAGCCTGAAGAAGAATGACCGGATCATGGTCATGATCGCGGCGGCCAATGTCGATCCGGCCGAGCATCCGCTTCCCGAGCAGCTCGATCTCGAGCGGCGGCCCAACCGCCACATCTCCTTCGGCACCGGAATCCATTTCTGCCTCGGCCATCAGCTCGCGCGCATCGAGGCGATTTGCGCGCTGGAGGCGCTGTTCACGCGTTGGCCGAAGCTTCGGCTGGCGGTCGATCCTTCCGAAATTCGCTGGCGCCGGCGACCCGGCATCCGGATGATCGACAGGCTGCCGGTGGTGGCCGGCGAACCATGAACGCAACCGCGGGCCTCTGACGTCAGCGGATGGCTCCATCCCGAGATGTGAATGCCGCCACCGATCCTTTGGTGGTAGCTTGAACCAACGGGACGAGAGCCCGGCAGGGGGAAGCGCTCATGAGCGAACGAACAAGAAATGACCGCGCAAGGACGGCATCGCGCCGGCGTTTTCTCCAGGCGGGCGCGGCAATGGCCGGTGGTTCCGCGATAGGCGGGTTGAATGGCACAAACGCGCTGGCACAATCGGCAAGCAGCGGAAATCTCCCTCCCAACATTCCCGAATGGATGAAAACACCGGGCGACCCCATGGGGAGTCAGCCGTACGGCACGCCGTCGGTCTACGAGAAGGGCGTCATCAAGAACATCTCGAAGACGCTGCCGCAGTATATTTCCGCCTCCGGCCGTACGCCGCTACAGGATCTCGACGGCATCATCACGCCCAACGGCCTGTTCTACGAGCGCCATCACGGCGGAGTGCCGACGATCGATCCGGCGCAACACCGGCTGATGCTGCATGGGCTGGTGGATCGTCCGCTGGTGTTCACGATGGACGATATCAGGCGGTTTCCGTCGGAATCGCGGATCTATTTCATCGAGTGCTCGGGCAATCCCGTCTACACAAAACCCTATGGCAAGACCGCCTCCGATCTGGTCGGCTTGGTCAGCTGCGCCGAATGGACCGGCGTGCGGCTGAAGCATGTGCTTGATGAAGCCGGCTTGCGGACCGACGCCAAGTGGATCGTGGCCGAGGGCGCCGATGCCGCGGCGCTGACCCGCAGCGTCCCGATCGAGAAATGCCTCGACGACGCCATGCTGGTGTACAGCCAGAACGGCGAGCGGCTGCGACCGCAACAGGGGTATCCGCTGCGGCTGTTGCTGCCGGGTTTCGAGGGCAACATGAATGTGAAATGGCTGCGCCGCCTCAAGGTGGTCGCGGAGCCGGTTTATTCGCGCGAGGAGACCTCGAAGTATACCGACCTGATGCCCGATGGCACCGCGCGCGAGTTCAGCTTCTACATGGAGGCGAAGTCGATCATCACGCGCCCCTCGGGTGGACAGTTGCTGAGCGGACCCGGTTTCCATGAGATCACCGGCCTCGCCTGGAGCGGGCACGGCAAGATCAAGCGCGTCGAGATTTCCGTCGACGGCGGCAGCAACTGGAAACCGGCCGAGTTGCAGGAGCCGGTGTTGACGCGGGCGCTGACCCGCTTTCGGATGCCGTGGCAATGGGGCGGAGAGGAAGTCGTCATCCAGAGCCGCGCCATCGACGAGACGGACTATGTTCAGCCGACGCTCACCGAATTGCTGGCGGTTCGCGGCGTGAACCACTTCTACCACAACAACGCGATCTGGCCTTGGCGCATCAGCGCAATGGGGGAAGTCAGCAATGGGCAAGCCTGAATCGTATACCGCGCTGTTCCTTGCGGCCATCGTGTCATCGTGCGCCTCCGCGCACGCGCAGGAGCGCTACGGCATCGGCCGGGCGGCGACGCCGGCGGAAATTGCAGGGTGGAACATCGACATCGGCCGCGACGGATCGAACCTGCCGCCGGGCAGTGGCGGCGTCGAGCGCGGCAAAGCCGTGTTTGCCGAGCAGTGCGCCGCATGCCACGGACCTGACGGGCAGGGCGGCCTTGGCGATCGGCTGGTCGGCGGGCAGGGCACGCTCGCCACGCCAAAACCTGTTCGAACTGTCGGCAGCTACTGGCCATATGCGCCGACGCTGTTCGACTACATCCGCCGGGCGATGCCGCAGAACGCGCCGCAGTCCCTCAGCAATGAGGATGTCTACGCGGTATCCGCCTACATCCTTCATCTCAACGGGCTCGTTCCAGCCGATGCGGTGCTCGACGAGAAGTCGCTCGCCGCGGTCAAGATGCCGAACCGCGACCGGTTCGTCGCCGATCCGCGGCCGGACGTTCGAAACCGCTGATCGGCCGCCACACGGAGGCTCAGCGAGGCGTCCGTTGCGTGGCGACGAACAGGGACAATCCGGTACGAAGGCTCGCGGCGCTACGCTCGGCAATCGCATATGCGCCGCGTCCGATCGAGGTGCGTGTCGAAAGCACCAGCGACCGCACTTGCGCATGCAATGCCGGACCGAAGCCGATCGACAGTCCTTGCCGGGCGACGTCCATCGCGGGCTTCTCGATCAAGCGATAGCTGAGCGCAGCGACGGGGACCACGAGCACGACCGAAAGAATGAGCGCCGGCAGCACGGCCTGTTGCGGCGTTCCCAGCAGCATCAGCTTCTCATCGTTGTGCCAGCCGACGAGCTCGAGATGGGTCTTGTGGCCGATGAAGGAGGCGATCATCTTCATCACCTGGAACACGAAGACGTGGACCATGTAGATCGAGTAGGACCACAGGCCGAGCTTCTGCAGCGCGCGCGACCGCAGCACCTTCGAGACCGCGCCCTGGTCGAACGAAAAAACGTAGATCACGATCATGGCGAGCAGCGGGAAGGCATATTGCGCCGCGCCGGGTCTCGTGGTCGCTGCGTAGGCAATGGCGAGCACCACGCAGCAGGCTTCCCAGAGGCTGGGCGCCGGCAGCCGGCTACCCGACCGGATGCGCAGATCGTACACCAGGCACCCGGCGAAGAAGCTGAAGATCGCCCGCAACATGCCCCAATCGGTGGAAACAAACAGCGTGTGTGGCGAAAGCGTGTAGAGCAGCGTTCCGCCGGCCAGGCACAGGCCAAGAAAGACGTCATAGCGCCGGCGGGGGAACAGCAGGATGACGGCAGCGAACAGGACCGAAATGTAGAATTCGACCGCCGCGCTCCAGGCCACTCCGTTCCAGGTCAGGCCGGAATGCAGACCGAACGACTGCAGGAAGAGGACATTGGTGACAATTTGCCAGAGAGTATGTCCGTCCGAGAAGGGCTGCGAGTCCAGCGCCATCGAGCCATCGGCGCGGCTGAACACGAATTTGGCGAGTTCAAGCAGGACGAACAAGGCCAGCACCACGATGTGCAGCGGCCACAGCCGGGCGAACCGCATCACGGTGAAACGCAGGCCCCCTGCGCGATCGTCAAGGCGCTGACCATAGGCGTGACAGAGCACGAAGCCGGACAGCGCGAAGAACATGTCGACGCAGAATTGCAGGTTGGCGAAGGCGGCAACGTCCTTGAGCGCATGGTAAATCGGGATGTGGAAGAGCACGACCAGCAGGGCGCAGACGCCCCGCAACGCGTCGAGTGCCTCAAATCGACCCGCAACCAAAGGTGTTTGTCCCGGCATGATACGCCTCTTTCAAAAGCCGTTCTGGTTGCGCTCCCGTCAGCAAGAGCGGGGCCAGCGTTTGGGCGAGAGGCCGACGCGCGTGAAAATGCTTAACGCCTGAGCGGCGGCCTGCGGAAAACCGCGCTATAATCGTGTCGATCACGCCGGAGGGCGCCGCCGCCCATGCCGGGAGGACGCGGTTTTGGCAGATATCTGGACGCGAAAATCGACGGCGGACCTGCTGCAGGAGGCCCTGCAGGCGGAAGGCGACGCCGAGATTCACCATTTCAAGCGTTCGCTGTCCGCGCTCAATCTCGTGGCCCTCGGCATTGGCGCAATTATCGGCGCGGGCATCTTCGTGCTGACCGGGCACGCGGCGGCGGCAAACGCCGGTCCCGCGGTGACGCTGTCGTTCCTGCTCGGTGCCGTGGCCTGCGCATTCGCCGGGCTGTGCTACGCCGAGATGGCGTCGACCGTTCCGATCTGCGGCAGCGCCTATACCTATGCCTACGCGACGCTCGGCGAGCTGGTCGCCTGGATCATCGGCTGGGACCTGATCCTCGAATACGCGGTCGGCGCGATCACGGTCGCGGTTGGATGGTCGGGTTATTTCGTCAGCTTTGCCAGGGATTTCGGCCTCAATCTGCCTTCGAAACTGGTCTCGGCGCCGCTGAGCTACGACGCCAACACCGGTGCGTGGTCGTCGACCGGTACGATCTTCAACATCCCGGCGATGATCATCGTCGTCTGCGTCACGTCGCTGTTGGTGGCAGGCATCAGGGAGTCGGCGCGGTTCAACAATTTCATCGTCGCCGTCAAATTGCTGGTCATCTTCCTCTTCATTGCCAGCACGGCGTCTTCCGTCACGACGGCGAACTGGGTCACGTCTGCCAATCCGGAGGGCGCCTTCATCCCGCCGAACGCCGGCGTGGGGACCTATGGCTGGTCGGGCGTGATCCGCGGCGCGGCGGTGGTGTTCTTCGCCTATATCGGCTTCGACGCCATCTCGACGGCGGCCCAGGAGACCAAAGCGCCGGAGCGCGACATGCCGATCGGCATTCTCGGCTCGCTGGTGATTTGTGCCACGCTTTACGTGGCAGTGGGCTTTGTGCTGACCGGGATCGTCCCCTTCGACAAGCTGAACGTCCCCGATCCGATCGCGGTCGGCGTCGATGCCGCCGGCGTCGGATGGCTGGCGCCGATCATCAAGCTCGGAATCTTGTTCGGATTGACCTCGGTCATTCTCGTCATGTTGCTGGCGCAACCGCGGATCTTTCGCGCCATGGCGCACGACGGATTGCTGCCGCGGTTTGCCGCGAAAATTCATCCGCGCTTCGGCACGCCCTATGTCTCGACGATCGGCTCCGGCATCGTCGTCGCCATTCTCGCAGGGCTGTTGCCGATCGGGCTGGTGGGCGAACTCGTCAGCATCGGAACGCTGTTCGCGTTCGCGGTCGTTTCGATCGGCACGCTGGTGCTGCGCGTCACCGATCCGCAATTGCCACGCCCGTTCCGCGCCCCCGCGATCTGGCTGGTCGGGCCGGCGGCGGCCGCGACGTCGATCTTCCTGATGTTCGGCCTGCCGGTCGACACCTGGATCAGGCTCGGTGTCTGGCTCATCATCGGGCTTGCGATCTATGCGCGTTTATGGCGTGAAGCACTCTCGCTTGCGCGCGAGCGACAATGAATAACGGCTGCCGGTCCTTCGCAACGATATCGAACCGCCTGGGTGCTGCTCGCGACCAGGCTTTCCAAAATCGAGGTGCTCAGAACTGGCGGGGCTCCTGGATGCGTATTGAACCTTGCGTGTAGCGCCCACTTCACCCCGGATACCCTCTCGACAGTAGGGTGTTTCCGTCCTAGTTTAAATTCTAGATTGAGTTCTCTTTCTTTTTTTATGGATATTTTTGAAGGCCTTTAAAAATGCCAGGCGTTAGCTCGGTAGGTCCTTTTCCGATCCAAGGCATCGGTCTTGAGACGTGGCTGGTGCGCTTCGACAAGAACGGGGTTTGCAGTTCGCCTGACACCCGTGCGGCGCTGCTTGCGGCGCTTGCCGCCAAGCCGGATTCCCCAATTTTGTTTTTTTCGCACGGCTGGAATAACGATTTCTCCGACGCCGTCAGCCTCTATCAGAAATTCCTAACTCGCTTTCAGGAGGTCCTCCAATCCAACCCCCTGCAGGGGCCGGCCCCGATCTTCATTGGGGTCACCTGGCCGAGCATCTGGCTACCTTCCGATTCCGGGCCACAATTGGCCGGGGTCGGCGCCGCTGGCGTCGGCCAAAGATCCGAGACGGACGCGGTGACGCAGGAGCTGCTCGATATCCTGCCGACGAACACCAATTGGGAACGCTTCTATCAGCTCATCCACGCCTCTCAGCTGTCGCAGTCGGAAGCAAGGGAACTTGCGGGGCTGCTGAAGCCGGCGCTTCGAACGGACGGCACGGGCGCCCTGGAAGCGGTTGCCTCGGAAGACAAGATTCTCGAGACGCTGAATACGTTGCAGGCATCGCAGGGCGAGGCGCCCGCCAGGGACAATCTTGACGACATCGGCACGTTGGGAGGAGCGGGTGACGCGACGCAGCCCGGCGCGGCGGGCTTCCTGTCCTTCCTCGACCCGCGCTGGGCAGTTCGCCTTGCATCGCTCTATATCATGAAGGACCGCGCGGGCCGGGTCGGTGCAAACGGCGTCGCCGCACTTCTGCATAACATCCAGCAAAGCACGCAAGCGCCGCTCCACATCATCGGCCATTCGTTCGGCGCAAAGGTGATGTTATCAGCGCTCGCCGCGCAGGCGGCCGGTGGTCCGCGCGCGCGGTCGTTGCTGCTGCTGCAGCCAGCGGTGTCACATTTGAGCTTCGCGCAAACGGTTCCGGGCCGGCCCGGACCGGGCGGCTATCGCAACGTCCTCGATCGCGTTGTTAATCCGATCGTCGCGACCTACAGTGCGAACGACGTTCCGCTCCACACGATCTACCATCTTGCCTTGCTGCGTCGCGGCGACCTTGGCGAGCTTGAAATCGCGGCGACCGAAACGACGGCCGGCAATCCGCCGAATGCCTACGCGGCGCTGGGCGGCTACGGGCCTCGCGGTGCGGGCGAACGCCTGCTCGATACTATTCCCGGGCCAGGCGAGGCGATCGATCTGGCCGGCCGGCGCATTATCGGGCTCGACGGCTCGCGTGCCAACCGGATCGACTCGCATGGCGGCGTCGCCACGCCATTCACCGCCTGGACGCTGCGCACACTGATGTCACTGCCGTGAGGTCCTAGCGATGGGCTTCGTCAACGATGCATTGAAGGCCATTTCAAATCCGTTTTCGAAAGGCGATCACGACCTGATCGTCCTGCGCATTACCGTGACGCTGGTGGATGGCAAGCCACAGGTCATGTTCGATCTCACCGGTTACGGCAAGATCCGGGAGCAGGGCAGGCGGAACTGGCGTCTTGCGCTTGCCGAGATCGGTATCTCGGAACTGAAACCTGAATCGATACAATACCCGACTACAATGGCTCTTCCGCTTCAGGTTCAAGATGGACTGAAAGCAGGTCTTGCACTGATGAATCCGGCGGCAAATCTCCCGCTCTGGCTCGACCTGGTGCGGCCTTATGGCTTCATGGGAATTCTGCCGTGGGAGCGCGTCTTCAGCCAGTTGCTCGGACGTCCCGTTCTACGGCTCCCGGATTTTCTGGAGCGTCCGCGCGAAAATTCGGACGTCCTGGAAGCCGCAATTGTGTTCGACCCGCCGCCATCGACCTCGCCGGAGAGCGCCGCCGGTCAGCTCAAAGTCATCGTGGACGAGATGCTGGCTGGCTCGCCACGCACTCAGACCCGCATTCACATCTTCCCCAATGCAACATGCAGAAAAGCCCTGGCGACGGACAACCTCGACAAACGCGTCGTTCTTCACGTTCCCAGCGAAAATACCGCCGGTGAAACCGTTCCGGACAAACGCGACGATCCGTTCGGCGCCTCTCCTTGGTTCCATTGGATAGCTGCGGCGTTGAAGGGGCGCAGCCTCGACGCGGTTCACTTCGCGTGCCGGGCAAGGGCGACGGAAAGCGCGTGCGGGCTCTTGCTTTGCAACTCACCATTCTCCGACGAACAGCAGACGCTAACGTGGATCGACATTGGTGACGTCGGAAGCGCCCTGATACGGCTGGGCGCCTGGGCGGCGATGTTTGCACCGCCGTGGGATGATTCAGAAGCGGCGGCGATGGCGCTTGTCGCTGACACATTTGCACAAAGCCGGCCTGGATCAGTGCTGTTTCATCCGGCGGCGCCGGATAGCGCGAAGGATCTCCGCGAAAGCTTCAGGTTTCTGTTTTCGCCGGGGCCGTCGTCTCCGCCAAAGCTGACCAGGGGGTTCCTGTATTGTCAGCCGGCAACAGTCGCTGCCCATGCGGGCTTCCACGCCAACATCGTTTCCGAGGTTTTGGGCTTGAACGTGCCGGCGCTTACCAAACAAGCGTCATGGGTGGACCGTGCGCGGGCAAAGGCAGGGGTATACATTCCAGCTCTGGGGGTCGATCTCAAGCAGCCGCCGAATTGGGCCTCGGCGGCACAGCGTTATGTCGAGAGTGCGACGTTGAATCAGCTTCGCCGGGCTTCGACGGATGTTCTGTTCACCAAATCCTCCGCTGCGATCGATCAGGTGAAAACCGCCGCGCAAAGCGAAACGGTGCAGAAGACACTCTCCGATATCCAAAACATCGTCGGAAGCTATTTGAAGAAGTCCGAAAGATAGCCGCGAACAGGAGAAATGGATGCGTGACTCCCTTGTCGAGATCACCGAGTGGAGTAATGGGGGCCTCGCCGCGCGCCTGTTTCGCTGCCGGGTCGACAACAAGGATTTCGAGTATCCCGACATGTTGAAATTTGTTCCGCTCGCGCTTGATCTGACGGCGCTGCCGCCACTGGACACGGCCGCGAATGTTCAGGCCTACGGCACGAAAATTCACGCCGAGCTTTCGTCCCATCCGGCCATCAAGGCCGAGCTGACCCAGATCTTTCACGCCGCTTCGCGGACCTTGCTCAAGTTTTTCATCAATCTTCCGGTCGGTGAACGATTCCGCTGGGAAACAGTGTGCGAATCTCCGCCGCTCAAATTTCTTGCGCTTGACGACGTCTGCACGGTCAGCCGGCTTGCCTCGATGAACGACAATGCTCCGGACGTCCGGATATTCGCTGGTGTGGTTCGAATGGCCGCCTTCCTGTCGGCCGCCGGCATTTCCGCCGTCGACGAATTCCAGGGAATCTGCCGGCGGGTCGCGACAGCCCGTAACAACGGCCTCAACATCGAGTGCACGGTCTATCTTGGAGAGCAGGATCTCCTGGATCGTGCGGCAGCCGATATCACGGCAGGGACGCTTGTCGGGATCAAGGTGGCGCCGATCCCCTCCGATGTGGTGGCGATCGACCAGCTCCTTCGAGATCGGCCGGTCGAAATTTTGCATTTCTTTTGCCACGGGATCTCTGCGGCTGGCATTCAGGCCCTTGAGCTGGCGACGATCAATGACAAGGACACCGGGAAAGAGGCAGGGTCGGTTGTCATGTCGCTCGAACGACTGAACCAGATTCTGGTGATGACCGGGACGACGTGGGTGACGGTGTTGAACAGCTGCTCCGGAGCAAAAGCCGTGGACCAGCTGCATTCGATGGCTCTGTCGCTCACCAAGCGCGGCTCACCGATTACCGTGGGCATGGCGGAACCTATCGCCGGCGTAGATGCCGCGATTTTTTCCGAAGCGTTCTATGAAAAATTGTTCGATGTGATGCGAGCGAGCCTTGTGGGGGCTGCGGCAAATGCTGTCGTGCAGCTCGACTGTGCGACCGCGGTCATCAACGCACGACGTACCGTGCATGACAAATATTGCGTTGCGCCTCCCGATGCCTTCGGCCGATGGGCATTGCCGCTGCTTTACGAACGTAGTTCTCCGCTTACAATAAAGCTTGCGCCGGCGTTCACCATCGACTCGGCCATGAGGTTGCGGATCGAGACGGTGGCTGGCGTCCTTCGCAGCCTTCCGGCGACCGCGCCTCCCCAGATGCGCGAGGATATCCTGGCCCTGCTCGACAAGGACCCGAAGGTGCCGGAGGCGTTCCGGCCCAACGTTTTTGGGGTAGGCATCGCATGACCGATACGATCGAGCGACCGAGCAGCCTGCAGATCAACGCCTGGAGCGGATTGGCAACGCTCCAGGACGCCTTGCCGTCGCGAACGCCCTGGGCGCAAATCGAAAGGGCGAGCGCGCGGCTCCAATGGCTCGCGCCGGCAGCGCCGGTCGACCAGCGCAACTGGACGCACCCCGATGTCGGCTGGGGTCTCATTCTTCCCGATAATGATCAGATAGGTGCCGCCGAGAAAGCTCGTGGCGATGACGCGCCCGGTCCGATTCAGGACCTGCTGAAGGCGCGAAAGGATGCTCCGATCCTGCGTTATCGCGCCAACCTGCAGCAGGGATATTTGCGTCGTTACTACGCGGATATGCCTCCGCAGGATCTGTCCACGCAGGCTCCCAATCCGGGGATTGGCAAAGGCAGGATTCCGCAGTACCTGCTGATTGTCGGGTCCCCGGTCGAAATTCCCTGGGCGGTGCAGTATGCCCTGAACATGTCGACCTTCGTTGGTCGGCTCGATCTTCCCGAGGAGGGGCTGCGCCACTACGTCGATGCGCTGATCAGCGATTGGGCGGGGCAAACCAGCCAACCGCGGGCGCCCGTCGTTTGGAGTGTCGATTATGGTCAGGCCGACATCACCTGGTTGATGGCGGAGGTGATCGCGGGGAAGCTATGGGACAAGTTTGTGGCCGATGCGGATCTGACGGGGCGGGTCCGCTTCAACGGAGCCGCCGCAACGGGGGCCGCGCTGAGCGCGGCGCTGGCGGAACGAGCTCCGTCACTCGTGGTCACGACCAGCCACGGGATGACCGGCCCTCTCGACAATAGGACACTTCTATTGTCGCAACTGGGTTTTCCGGTCGATGCCGTGCAAGTTCCGCTCGGCCCCACGCAGTTCGCCAATTGGCAGCCTTCGGGGGCGATCTGGTACGCGCATGCATGTTGCTCCGCCGGGAGTGACAGCGAGTCGCGCTACAAGGGCCTGCTTCCTGCAGATGGCGCGATCGGACAGATGCTGGATGGGGTCGCGCTGGCCGCCGGTTCCACGGTCGCACCTCTACCCAAGGCGCTGCTTGGAGCGCCGCGCCCGTTGCGGGCTTTCATCGGCCATGTCGAACCGACGTTCGATTGGACGCTCCGGGACCCCACCAACAAGCAAGTGGTCACCCATATTCTGCAATCCGCCCTTTACAATAGTCTCTATCAGCAGGACATGCGCACGCCGATCGGCTACGCGCTCAAGGACGTCTACAAGGAGGCCGGCGCGTTCTATGGCGCATGGCAGGATGCGGTCAAGAAAATCAACGACAACGTCACCGGTATGCGGGACTGGGCGCTTTATCGCCAATTGGTCGCGATGGACCGGCAGACCATGGTGATCCTGGGCGATCCGACGGTTGCCATGCCGCTGCTTCACTGATCGGAACCGGTCGCTTCTGCACTTAAGCAGACATTTGAAGCCCGCACACACGCCGCAAGGACAGCGGTGCCAAATCCCAAAATCATTTGAAAGATTGCTTCCAATTCCTTCCTGCAATGATAGCATCCAGAAGTTGTGTTGTTTCAGGAGATTTTCTCATGACCCACGCGCTCAATCTCACACTGCCGATCAAACAGGATCCCGAGACACAGGCGAAGCTGGCAAATCTTGAGGCAATCTTCGCGGAAAAGGTTCAACCCGCAATTGACGCGGCGCTGAGGAAATCCAAGCTCGTCCATTTCGCGCGCGTTGTCGTCATCGACAACAAGTACATCCAGGTCATCACCGAATATGAGGGTCCGCATCAGGAATACACCGAATTCTTCCGGCGCGAGCTCACCCCGGTATTTGGGGCGATATTTTCGCTAGCAGAAGGGGTGCCGGACGTGAGCAATGCCAATGCATTCTGGGAATTTTCGAAGGATCACAATTACCGTTCGCTGGGCAAGGCGACCGATGGCTCGAAGGACTTTAGCGGCAATCCGGCCGGCTGGCTGTTCTCGGCCTATGACAACATGACGGTCGAAGAGATTCTCCCAAAGCTTGGAAAATAGGATTTCAAGCGCATTCGTTCTCTCGATGAGCGATGCGTTTGGCTTTTAACCTGGCTGTCGGTTGAACGTTCTTGCAGGACAGACGCGGATGGTGGATCTCGCGAATTTGCAGGCGATCGTTGCCCGTGACTCCACCAAGCCGCTGCTCGCGGTTCTGCTGTACAAGTTCGGCGATGCCGGTCAGGCTAGGGCCTTCCTGAGGCAATGGGTACCGCGGACCGCAGCGGGAATGGCGCCGGACGGCGACGGGCCGGACTTTCACTTTATGTTCGGGTGGAAGGGCATCGAGGCGCTGATGTCGGGTCGTCCCGGCTTTGACGTGGCACAGGGGCGTCGGGAGTTTGAGGTATTTTTCGTCGATCCGACGCAGGCGCCGGATGGTGCGGTCGCAGAGCAACTCGGTTTCGTCGGGGACAGTTCCCCTTCCGAGTGGTGGGATGGCAAGTTCGCGTCGAGCGACGTCGATCTCGCCATCCATATCGGGTTCGATACACCCGAACAGAAGGCCGATTGCCTCGCAGAATTGCGACGGTCCGCGGCAACCTTCGGCGTGCGGGAGTTCACGCTCGAAGGTTGGGACGACCGGGCCCTTTCCGGCTGTCGCCCGGCCGATGGCCGCCTGCATTTTGGCTACCGCGATGGAATCACCGCGCCCAATGTGGATTGGCAGGATACCCGGGCACCCGGCACGGTCGATTGTCGCGAAATCGTCGTCGGCTATCCGAACGAGGACTATCCCACCGCGCCGCATAATCCCGGCCCATGGCAGGATTTCGCACGCGATGGCTCCTTTGTCGGCTTGTCATGGGTCTATCAGGATGTCGCGGGCTTCAATGAATTCCTGAAGGACAACGCGCCGCAAGTGGCCCAACATGTCGGCCCGGAACTAGCCGAAGAGTGGATCGCCGCGAAGCTCATGGGACGCTGGCGACACGGATCGCCACTGTCCAGGTTTCCGGACGCGCCGCCGCCGGCCCCGGAACTGGATGACGCGTTCGGCTATGTCGACGATCCCATGGGCGTCAATTGTCCTCTCGGGGCTCACATTCGAATTGTCAATTGCCGCGATCAGCCGATGAAGTTTGCCAATCAGGTTCGCTTCCCGAAGGGGCCGCCGCGCGTCGTCCGCCGCGGATTTTCCTATGGTCCCCACCTGGAGGGCACGCAGGATGACGGTAAAGATCGCGGCGTCATAGGTCTTTTCTATTTCGCCAGGATCAACGAGCAATTCTACACCATTCTGCGGTGGATGCAGAAAACCGATTTCAGCGATGCCTACAAGACGGTTCCGAATGGACTGAAGGCGCAGGATGCCCTGATCGGCAATCGGCAGGATCCGAAGGCTGACACGAACTTCCATGTACCTCTGGCGGACAAATCTCCCCTGACTCTCCGGTTGAAAGATTTCGTCCGTTACAAAGGGGTCGCGGTATTTTTCGCGCCCAGCATAAAGGCGCTCGGCGTGATGACTTCGGAGCAAGCTTGAAACTGGCCCATGGCGGCCGTCCGAAGCGCCTGTGGACCATGTATCGAGATGGCGAGAGATCGAGCTGTCGTGGCGCGGCGCACGCGCACGACCAGCTTCCATGCCGCGAACTTGCCGTATTGTGGTTAGGCCTCGTTCCCTATAGCGTCCCGCGTTGTATGGGGGTGAGGTACTATGGTAGGTGTGGACGCCCGATGGGCGCTTTTGGCGTTGGTGATTTCAACCGGTTCGATAATGGTGTTGTCCCACGGCTTGCTCGGGACCGGTTCGATTTTCACCGGCATATTTATAGCCTTGTCGACCGCAAGCCTAATTGCCACCGGGCGATGGAAGACCCGCCTCAATATTTGTGACCTGACTTTCGCGTTGTTCGTTCTCAGCATCGTGATCTCGTCCATCCTCAACGGTAAGAGCGACGAAACGAAGGAGTACGGACTGCTGATTCTATCGTTGGCGGCCTATCCGGCCGGACGCTTTTTCAACGCCGGTATGGTGCGGCCGACATTCCTGTGGATCACCGCGATAATCGTTTTCCTCGGGGCAACTGCAACGCTCTATGCACTTTTCTACTACGTCCAATCTTACGGGAAGGCTTGGGTCTTCGGCCGTTTTGAAGCCGCGCCCGCACAGTTCCTGTCGTCACTGGCATTCCTTCTGTTTGGACTGATGGCGCTAGGATTGGATGCAGCGCGGACAAGAATGGTCCTGGCGCTGACCGTACCCCTCGCTGCGATATTTGCTGCGGCGATGGTTCGATTCACGTTTGTCGCCATAGCTGCGAGCGTGCTCGTTGCAATCGTGATCGCGCCCGGAAAGGAGCGGAAATACCTGGCCCTGATTTTGGTGGGGGTGATCGGTGCCGTTGCGTTGGGGCTTTCTTCGCGGCCTGAAACGAGCGCAAGGTTCTTAGCCTACACAGAAGCATTATTGCCGCATGCGCCGAGGACTACAAACCTACCCGGCTGTCCGCCTCCGGAGGAGTTCAACACAATCATCATCAGGCAACAGCTTTTACGTGATGCTATTCGGATACTGCCGGACGCCGGCCTGTTCGGTGTCGGCCTTGGCGGATTCAAGGCCAGGTCCTGTGTTGAGGCGACCGAAGTTCACAACACGACGGTGCAATCGTTTGTGGAATTTGGCTGGATTGGCGGCCTCTGCTTTGCCGCACTGGCAATCCTCGCCTGTCTCGGACTCCCATGGCGCGCACCAAATCCGGAAGCCCGGTTTGTGATCTCCGGATTCGCGTTCACGGCGTTAATGACGCTTGGTCACGGAAACCTCAGCACAGATGCCTTGTTGTTTCTCTTCATGGGGCAGGCCGCGCGCTTGCAAAGCGCCGCATGAGCCACCAATTCGCAGCAGGTGTGACCACTGGTGAATTTGCTGACGAGGACAGGCGAGACAATCGTTACTTCTTTACGATTTACGATTGAATGACCATTGGTCAGCTTTTAGCGGAATCTGGGGAAGGGGACGTGTTGGGGAGCAATTCAGAAGAGCGCAGCGAAACTGTCGCTTGTCTGCGCTGCCAAGGAGGGCGGTCGCGTCTATTTGACCTGTTTTCCGCCTTTAGCAGTGCTGGGTGTGCCGCGGCGCGCGCACCACGACCTACGAGGTAGCAAGAAGCTGGTCGCTGAAAGCTTGGGAGAACGAGCGACGGCGCGGTTAAACTAGCCCCACCATTCGGCAAAGCACGTGGTGGCACAGAGAGTAGGAAGATCTGCGACCTCGACGAAAAGCGTGTACGCCCATGTGCGAAATTTCAGATTTCTCTTGTTGAAGTTGTAATGATAATAGTCCTATCTAGTAGGGCTGGGGCAAGCGATTACACGGCGGCGTCGCAAGAAGCGCGGCGCGATAGCAACCGTTTTTCCATACCTCATTTGAATCTGCTGAGCCGCGCGTCCGGTGCGCGCGGCTTTGCGCACGTTTGTCTGATTAACAGAACCGACTTTTCTTTTTTGGATTTGGTCGCCTATCCAATGGCAAATGTAGTATCTTCCGAAGTTAAGCGTTCAGAGTTTCTGACGCTCCTGGCATCGTGGCCACGTTCCTGGTTTTGGCTCCTAAGCCTAGACCTATATCCTGCTCTGTCGGCGGCAGCGCTTCCATGGTCAACGACGGCCGTCCTGATCTTCATGATCGTGTGGTTCGTGGTTTTGCTTCCAACGCTCGACTTCCGGGAGTTCTACGCTCAACTGGCGAGACCGGCCAATTCCTTGCCCGCAGTCTTGTTTGCGCTCGCTGTTCTCGGCATGTTTTGGGCCCATGATACTTGGGACGTGAGACTGCGCGGGCTAAGCCCTGTAGCCAAGCTCGTAGCAATTCCGTTTCTATTATATCACTTTGAGCGCTCGAAACGCGGACATTGGGTATTCATCGCGTTTCTCGGTTCGTGTTCCTTACTCATGGCATTTTCTTGGCTGGTCTATTTCGCGCCGGGTTGGAAGATCGGGACAAGCATAGAACCGGGCATCCCGATCAGAAACTACATCGATCAGAATCAAGAACTCGCGCTCTGCATCTTCGGACTTGCTCCGCTTTTGTTGAAGTTTGTTACAAAGCGACAGGTTGTGGCAGCGCTCACGTGTTCTGCTCTTCTGCTTGGATTCCTGGCCAATGTAGCGTTTATCGCACTGGCCCGGACAGCGTTTCTTTACATGCCACTTCTGGCGCTCATATTCGCGCTGAGATTCTTCAGCCGCAAAGCTGCCCTGTGGTTCTGTGCAATCGGCGCTCTCGCCTTGGCAGTGCTTTGGTTTACATCGCCATATCTGCGCTTTCGGGTTGAGCAGATTGCGTATGAATACAAGGTCAACAACGAAACCGACACTCCCACTTCGTTGGGAGAAAGATTGCAATATTGGCGGGTGTCGTTGGCGTCTATTGGGACGGCCCCGTTCTTCGGACACGGGACCGGATCAACCAAAGAATTATTTGAGAAAAATGCCGAAGGCAAAGTAGGGGATTGGGGCAACAAGATACGAAATCCTCACAATCAGACGCTGTATGTAGCGATTCAGTGGGGCATCTTCGGTTGCTTGATTCTATTTGCGATGTGGGGTGCTCACGTTCTCTTATTCTTTCGAGCGCCTGATTTTATGGGATGGGTGGGGCTCACTGTCGTGGTCCAAAATATTGTTAGCTCCCTTCTAAACTCTCACCTATTCGACGTTCACGAGGGCTGGCTTTATGTCCTGGGCGTGGGTGTAGCCGGCGCGATCTGTGAGTATCGGCCCGATCGAGAACGCCCATCGCTTCAACTACGCGGGTGAAGTCAAGCGTCTTTTCATTGATGGTCGATGGTTGTGGCTGCCGGGGCTGCTGGAACTGCGGCAGGTTGCGGCAGGTCAGGATGGTGAGGACGCGGGCTGGCATTAGGTGTCGCCACGTTCGAGGCTTGGTTCGACAAGGGCGAGGCCGAACTCGTTTCGCAGACCGCCGACACCCTTACGATCGCGGTGCATTCCAAGTTCGTTGCCAGCCAAATCCGCAACCGTTTTGAAGACGTCATGGCGATCAGCGGCGCGCCCCGGATCGAGTTTGAGGTGAGAAGGGAAAGGCGATGACCAAAGCGCGTGACGGGCTTGCAGCAGCAGGCAGGGCTATGCAGTCCGTCGACAATCAGCCTGTGAACGTGAACGTCACTTGCACGTTTGGCTGTCGATGATGGAATTCCGTCGGGAGCGGATGGACATTGGCTGGAAGCTCGTGCCCTCCATGATAACCGTAAAGCCCTTGGATGATATGTTCTGGACGATCTACCGTAAGCGGTTCAACGACCACACGGGTCGGCCTGATCGGCTTGACGAGTGGTCGCGATCAAGCCGCGAGGCGCGCTCGGTTCTGGTCGGCCCAGGTCCACGGCAGTAGTTCATCGAGTTTCTGCATTGGCCAGCCATTGACGAGCTTGGCGAGGGTATCGGCCAGATAAGCCTGAGGGTCGATGCCGTGGATCTTTGCGGTCTCGATCAGCGATGCGAGACATGCCCAATTGACCGCCCCCTCGTCGTGACCGGCAAATAGGCTATTTTTTCGATTTAAAGCAATCGGGCGCATCGAGCGCTCAACGCTATTCGTATCCATTTCGATACGGCCGTCGTCGAGGAAGCGCACCAGGTTGTCCCAGCGGCTCAAGCCGTAGCGGATCGCCGTCGCGATGGTGCTCTTCTCCGATACCGTGACCAGCCTGGTCTCGAGCCAAGCCTTGAGCTTTTCGACCAATGGTTTCGTCTCGGCTTGCCGGGCGGCTCGGCGCTCCTCGGCGCTGCGGCCGCGGATTCGGCTCTCGATGGCATAGAGGGCCGCGATCCGTTCCAACGCCTCGTGGGCGATCGGTGCCGGGCCAGCCTTGTCGATGTCGAAGAAGTAGCGTCTCCAGTGCAGCCAGCAATGCGCGAGCGTCACCGCTCCTCCATCTCGCGCCGGATTGGCCAGTTGGTCGTATACTTCGTAGCCGTCACATTCAACGATGCCGGAATACCCTGTCAGCAAAGCGGTCGCGTGCACGCCGCCCCGTCCAGGCGCATAGGTATAGACGACGGCGGGAGGATCGGATCCACCCCACGGCCGGTCGTCGCGCGAGATCGCCCAGAAGTAGCCGGTCTTGGTCCGGCCGCGGCCGGGATCCAATACCGGAGCCCGCGTCTCATCAACCGCGATCTTGGACGAGCCGAGCAGAATCTCCTTCATGCGCTGATAGATCGGCTTGAGCTCCGCCGCCGCGACACCGACCCAGAAGGCCAGCGTGGAGCGATCGACCGGCAAGCCCTGCAGCTTCATGATCTGCGCTTGGCGATAGAGCGGATTGTGCCAAGCGAATTTGTCGACCACCACGCTGGCCACGAGACGTTCGGTCGGGATACCGCTCTTGATCAGACGCTCGGGGGCCGGTGCCTGGATGACCGCGCCCTCGCAGGCCCGGCAGCCATATTTGGGCCGATGCGTAACGACGACCTGATACTGAGCCGGGATCTTGTCCAGACGCTGTGAGCTCTCTTCCCCGATGACATGCATCGCGCCGTTACAGCATGGGCAGGCCGTGCTCTCAGGCTCGATCGTCATATGAACATGAGGAAGATGCGCCGGCAGCGCACCGCGGTTGCTGCGTCGCTTCTTACGATGATCCGCTGGTTTGTCGGCGGTGCTGTTCTGCTGCGGCTCTTCCGCATCTCGGTTGGCAAGTGCGGTCTCGATGTCTTCCAATGCCAGCTGCATCTGATCGCGATCAAGCTGCTCGGACCGTTGACCAAACTGAGCACGCTGAAGCTGCTTCAACAGATGTCGAAGCTGATCATTCTGCTCCGTCAATCGGCGGCTCTCCGCAATGGCCGCGTCACGCTCGCTCGTTAGCTGGCTAACCAGAGCCCGCAGGGCATCGAGATCGTTTGCAGGAGCGTCGATCGGCATGCCCGCGACTGAATCAAATTCGTGTTCCGTTGTGAGGCATAATTTGCAACCTGATTCAATAAGTCGCAACTCTCACGACGTTGCGGTCGGTGGTGTCACATCGCGTGCGTGCAGACGCGACCAATCCATGCCGTCGACTAATGCAGCGAGTTGCGCCGACGTTAGCCGCATCATACCGTCGGCGATCGGCGGCCACCGGAATGCACCGTGCTCCAGGCGTTTCCAGAATAGCACCAGACCAGAGCCGTCCCACGCCACGATCTTCACCCGGTCGGCGCGCTTCGAGCGGAAAACAAAAATTGTTCCGGCGAAAGGATCCTGCCCAAGCGTCTCGCGAACCAGTGCGACCAGGCCATCGGCACCACGTCGGAAATCGACCGGCTTGGTTGCCACCATTACCCGCACGCCTGCCGGAACCGCGATCATGTCGCCGCCTTCACGGCCCGCAGGACATCCCTCAGCCAGACAACGTCAACGCCGGGTTCGGCACGTACCAACGCTCCTCCGATCTCGATCACGATCAATCCACGATTAGCCATTCCACCCGCCGCGTCAGGTTCGCCCTTGGCGGTAACCACCGGCACAAACATCGGCGTCGCCGCATCAACCGGCAGTGCCAGCCGGCCACTGCGCGCTGCCTTGCGCCATGCAAACAGATGTTGTGGTGCGATCTCGTGCCGACGGGCAACTTCTGAAACCACCGCCCCAGGTGCATAGGATTCGGCGACCACCCGACCCTTAGCTTCAACGCTCCATCGCCGCCGCCGCCCAACCCCGATGCGGATATCCATGCGGCCGCGCCGCTCAGAAGCGTCAACTATATGGTCAACCATATATGCGAACCGTTCCCGAAGTGACGACGTGTATCTTCAGGATCAGGCAGTTTAATGCAAGGTGGGGCCACAGCACCGCTTACGATCTACCTGGGTGATTGTCCGATCAATGCGAGGTACTCCAGCGAGTAGGGGGCCAAGGTGGACGCATGGCAGTTCGTCTTGAGCAAGCGTAAGGCCCTGTTCGGGGCCTACAAGGTTAGATTGTTGGAGACTCAGGAGTGTGGTTGAGGGGTGTGGTCAGGTGTATTTGAGGGTTTGCTAAGTGATTGATTTTGCTGACCCTCAACAGGTGAGGTGTGTCTGGCTGGGGAACTAGGATTCGAACCTAGACAAACAGAGTCAGAGTCTGTTGTGCTACCGTTACACCATTCCCCAATGATTGCTCAACGACATCAATGGCTTGGATGTTCGATTGGGCAATCGGCGGCGGCGGGACTTTGCAAATCACCGCCGCGCTGGTGCGCCGTTCTACTCGGTCGCCGCGGGCCTTGGCAAGCACGTAACACAGGGCGCTTTCGGCTAAGGGCCCGGTTCGCCAGGTCGATGCCGAGGCGCCACGGCCTTTACCCCGTGCGCCGGCTCGAAGGGGTGATCCGGCTTCGGACCGGCTGCATCTCGGCTTCCAGCAACTGCAACAGACAATTGCCGAGCCGCACCTCCATCTCCTTGTCGTGAAGCGAGAGCGGGCCTGGATCGTTGAGGATGGCGTTGACCAGCGTTCCCAGCACGACCTGAAGGCCGAAGGCGATGCCGCGGGTCTTGGCCGCCTTGCGGCCGGGGCCCATGGCGGGGAGCAGGAGAGGGGTAGCGTGTTCGGTGGTGGCGCGGGCGAGGGCTTTGAACGTCGTCCATTTGTCCGGGCGGGTGTCGTCGTGCCGGAGGACGGCGCGCAGCACACCCTCATGGGCCCTGATCCAACCGATGATCCCGGTCACCAGAAAGCCGCAGCGCGCCGCGAGATTGGCGCTGATCAGCGGCGCGTTTTGCGACAGTTCCGAGAGCCTGCGCTCGCCATCCCGCGCGGCGAGCGCCATCAACGCGTTGAAATAGGCCTCCTTGCTTTCGAACCGGCTGTAGAAGGCGCCCACGGTGGCGCCGACTTTCGCGCAGAGCGCTTCGATCGACAATTCGCCGAGGCTGCGCGTGCGCAATAGCTCCGCGCCCGCCTGCAGCAGCGCCGCCGTGGTTTCGCGGCTCCGTTGCTGCCGGGACGGCGTCACGCCCGGAAGATCGAATTCTGCAGGTTGGGGCCGCATCCGGGCTTGCATCTCCAAATAACCGTAATCATAATTCGGATTATCATCTTGCGCAATCCGGGGGCCGGATGACGGGAGCGAACCCTGCGGATCAACCGCGGTCGCTGATGACAGGAGGAAGCCCATGAGCGCCAGCCACGGCACTTCGTTCGGCGGCACGATCGGCAAGACCATCGCCGGCTCAAAGCCCTGGTGGCCGTCAGCACCCAAACCGCCGCACGACGCGCCCAACATCCTCGTCGTGCTGTTCGACGATGTCGGCTTCTCCGATTTCGGCTGCTACGGTTCGCGGATCAAGACGCCGACCATCGACGGGCTGGCCGCGGAGGGCTTGCGCTACAGCGGCTTCCACACCACCGCGATGTGCTCGACCACGCGCGCGGCGCTGTTGACCGGACGTAACCACCACTCGGTCGGCGTCGGCTGCCTCGCCAATTTCGATAGCGGTTATCCCGGCTATCGCGGCAAGATCGCGCGCGAGGCGGGGACGCTGGCGGAGATGCTGCGCGCTCACGGCTATCGCAACTACATGGTCGGCAAATGGCACGTCACGCCGTTGACCGAAGGCGGCGCCACCGGGCCGTTCGACGGCTGGCCGCTGGGGCGCGGCTTTGATCGCTTCTACGGCTTCCTCGATGCCGAGACCGATCAATACGCGCCGGAACTGGTTTCCGACAACACCCATATCGATCCGCCCGGGACTTACGCCGACGGCTATCACCTGACGTCGGATCTCGTCGATCAGTCGATCCGCTTCATTGCCGACCACGCTGCCGACCGGCCCGATCTGCCATGGCTGACTTGGCTTGCGCTCGGCGCCTGCCACGCGCCGCATCAGGCGCCTGCCGATATCATCAAGCCCTATGACGAGATGTTCGCGCATGGCTGGGACGTCGAGCGCGAGCAGCGTCTGACGCGGCAGAAAGCGATGGGGCTGGTGCCTGACGAGACAAGGATGCCGCCGCGCAATGACGGCGTAAAAGCGTGGGACGAGCACGGCGCGGAAGAAAAGCGCGTGTTCACGCGGCTGCAATCGGCATTCGCCGGCATGCTCGACCATGCCGACCGGCATCTCGCGCGGCTGATCGCATTTCTGGACAAGGCTGGTGTCCGCGACAACACGTTGATCCTGGTGCTGTCGGACAATGGTGCGAGCCAGGAGGGCGGACCGCTCGGCTTCGTCAATGCGATGGGGCCGTACAATTTCCGCCCTGAGCCGATGCCGGAAAAGCTGCGGCGGCTGGATGACATCGGTGGGCCCGATACTCACAGCAATTTTCCGCACGGCTGGGCGATGGCGTCGAACACGCCGCTGCGCCGTTACAAGCAGAATACCCATGGCGGCGGCATCCGCGATCCCTTCGTCATGAGCTGGCCGAAACGGATCGCGGCCAGAGGCGAACTGCGGCACCAGTTCGTCCATGCCTGCGATCTGACGCCGACCTTGCTCGATATGATCGGCATCAGCGCGCCCGGGGAGATCGGCGGCGTCGCACAAATGCCGATCGAGGGCGAGAGCTTTGCGCGCTCGATCACCGATCCGTCGGCGCCGTCAAAAACCTCGCCGCAATATTTCGAGATGTTCGGCCATCGCGGCATCTGGAAGGATGGCTGGAAGGCGGTCGCGTTCCATCCTTCGGGCACGCCGTTCGAGAACGACAAATGGGAGCTTTTTCATCTCGCCCAGGATTTTTCGGAAACGGATGACCTCGCCGAAAAGCAACCTGAGCGCCTCGCCGACATGATAAAACTATGGTGGAGCGAGGCCGAGAAGCACAATGTGCTTCCGCTCGACGACCGGTTCGGCCCGCGCTTTGCGGAAAACGCCGCGCGGTTTCACGGTGCACGCAACAGGTTCACCTTTCACGCCGGCATGGGGCACGTGCCGACCGACGTGGCGCCGGACGTGCGCAGCCGCAGCTACACCGTCGAAGCCCATGTCGAAGTCGACGAGGGGAATGCGGAGGGCGTGCTGATCGCGCACGGCGATGCGACGTCCGGTTATAGTCTTTACGTCAAGGACGGCTTCCTCGTGCACGATCTCAACATCGGCGGCGGCCATGAGATCGTGACGTCGGATCGCAAGATCGCGCCGGGCGCACGCCGGCTCGGCGTGTATGTCGAACGCCTGGTGCGAAAGGGGCCCCCGGCCAAGGGAGCGCGCACCGGGGTCAGTGAATATACGCTGCTGATCGACGGGGAGCCGGCGGGCTCGCGGCAGACCCAGCTTGGCTTCCACAATTTCATCTCATGGTCGGGCCTCGACATTGGCCGGGACCGCGGCAGCCCGGTGTCGCATTACAACGCGCCGTTCGAATTTACCGGGCGGCTGCTGCAGGTGACGGTCGCCATGCATGACGACCAGAAACTCGACGGCGACGGCGTCGGCAACGCCGAGATGGCGAGGCAGTAAATCGTACGTCATTGCGAGGAACGAAGCGACGAAGCATTCTTCGTCCCGGCGCGAGGGATTGCTTCGCCTGCGCTCGCAATGACAGAGTAGAATTACTTGATCTTGTCATATGCCGCGGCGAAGTCCGCGAGCGGCATCGGAATCGCGATGACTTCCTTTGCCAAATTCTGGAACGAGACCTTCAGCTGCTTGCCCGCCTTCATCGCGGCCAGCAAGTCGGGCGCGATCGCGGCGTTGCTGTAGCAGCCGCGCGCCTCGCAGGTCTGGATCTGCAGGTCGTTGACCTTGCCGTCGTCGACCTGCAGTTTGGCGCCCGCCAGGAGATCGAGCCCGAGGGGCAACTGGATCACGGCAACCGGCGCGCGGGTGTCGCTGGGCACGCGGATGTTGATCAGCACGATTAGCTGCCCGGTCTTGCTGAGAACAGCGGTCTGCTCCATCGCGCATTCCAGCGGCGCATCGCGGCTGGCGCTGGTGCATCGAGCGATCCAGCCGGCAGCGGGATTGTTGGGCGGCGGAGCCTCGGCCTGGGACGGCGCGGTCTGTGCCGCGCGCGGCCCGGCTTTGGCCTTGGGAGCCTGCTGGGCGTGGCCGAGGCCGAACGATGCGAACAACACGGCCAGTACGGTGGCAAGGCAGGCGAGAATCTTCACTGATCCGGCTCCGAAATGAGGCGCTCCCGGATGTTCCGGTACCGGCGTAAAGTCAAGTCATTCGGCGGCCTGCTTGACCTCTTCGTCCCGATTCTCGTCGGGACCCGCGTCGGTCGATCGGCTCCAACTGGCAAGGGCGTTGGAGAGTCGATCGAGATAGAGGTACACCACCGGCGTCGTGAACAGCGTCAGCGCCTGGCTGACCAGCAATCCGCCGACCATGGCGTAGCCGAGCGGCTGGCGGATTTCCGAGCCGGTGCCGGTGCCGAGCATCAACGGCACGCCGCCAAGCAGGGCCGCCATCGTCGTCATCATGATCGGCCGGAAGCGCAGCAGGGCGGCCTTACGGATCGCGGCCTCGGAGTTCAAATGCTCGTCGCGCTCGGCCACGATCGCGAAGTCGACCATCATGATACCGTTCTTCTTGACGATGCCGATCAGCAGAACGATGCCGATCAGCGCGATCAGGCTGAAGTCGAAGCCGAACATCATCAGGATCGCGAGCGCGCCGACGCCGGCCGAGGGCAGGGTCGAAAGAATCGTGATCGGGTGAATGTAGCTTTCGTAGAGAATGCCGAGGATCAGATAGACGACCACGAGGGCCGCGAGGATCAACAGCGGCACGGTGCCGAGCGATTGCTGGAACGCCTGCGCCGTGCCCTGGAAGCTCGAACTCAACGTCTCGGGCGCTCCAAGCTCGACCATGGCCTTCTGCACCGCATTGGTCGCCTGTCCGAGCGCCACGCCCTGGGCGAGGTTGAAGCTGATCGTGATTGCGGGGAATTGTCCCTGGTGGCTGATTGAGAGCGGGCGCACCGGCACGCTGGTCCAGGTCGCAAACGTCGACAGCGGCACCTGTTCGCCCGTCAGCGGCGACTTGATGTAGATATTGTTGAGCGTGTCGAGGTTGCCCTGCAGTTCGGGAAGCACTTCCAGGATGACGTGGTAGCTGTTGAGCTGGGTGAAGTACTGCGTGACCTGGCGCTGGCCGAACGCGTCATATATCGTGTCGTCGATCAGCTGCGGCTGGATGCCGTAGCGCGACGCGGTATCGCGGTTGATCTTCAGTTCAAGCGTGGTGCCGTTGGTCTGCTGGTCGGTCGCGACGTCGCGCAGCTCAGGCAGCGTTTGCATTTTTGCGAGAATCTTCGGCGCCCACTCGTTCAGCTCGGCCAGATTTGCATCCTGCAGCGTGAACTCGAACTGCGTGCGGGTCGGCCGGCCGCCGAGCCGCACGTCCTGCGCCGCCTGCATGAACAGGCGCGCGCCCTCGATCTTCTCCAGCTTCGGACGCAGGCGAGCAATGATCTGCTGCGCGTTCGCCTTGCGCTCGTTGCGCGGCTTCAGCGTGATGAAGAGGTTGCCGTTGTTGCCGGCTCGGCCGCTGCCGCCGATCGCCATCGCGACCGACGCGACGTCGGGATCGGCCATCACGATCTGGCCGAGCTCTTCCTGCTTCCGCTTCATGTCGGCGAAGGAGATGTCCTGATTGGCCTCGGAGGTGGCGGTGATCAGGCCGACATCCTGCTGCGGGAAAAAGCCCTTGGGGATGACGACGAACAGATAGACCGATAATCCCAGCGTCGCGAAGAAGATCATCAGCGTGGTGAACTTCCAGCGCAGCGCGAGATCAAGGCCGCGTTCGTAGGCGTGCAGCATCGCGTCAAAGGCGCGCTCGCTCCATTGGTAGAAGCGGCCGTGCTTGGTTTCGCTGTGCGCGCGCAGGAAGCGCGAGGCCATCATCGGCGTCAGCGTCAGCGACACGACCATCGACACGAAGATCGTCATAGCCAGTGTCACCGCGAATTCGCGGAACAGGCGGCCGATGATGCCCCCCATCAACAACAGCGGGATCAGCACCGCGACCAGCGAGACGCTGATCGACACGATGGTGAAGCCTATCTCCTTGGCGCCCTTGAAGGCCGCGGCCATCGGGCTTTCGCCTTCCTCGATGTAGCGCGTGATGTTCTCCAGCATCACGATGGCGTCGTCGACCACGAAGCCGACCGCAATCGTCAGCGCCATCAGCGACAGGTTATCCAGCGTATAGCCGAACACCCACATCAGCGCGCAGGCGCCGAGCAGGGCCAGCGGAACCGTTACGGTCGGGATGACGGTCGCCCAGAAGCTGCGCAGGAAGATGAAGATCACCATCACGACCAGCGCGATGGTGAGAAGCAGCGTGAACTGCACGTCCTCGACGGCCGCGCGGATCGTCTGGGTTCGGTCGCTGATCAGCTCGATCTTGATCGCCGGCGGAATCGCCGCGACCAGCCTCGGCAGGGTCGCCTTGATCTTGTCGACGGTATCGATGACGTTGGCGCCGGGCTGCTTATATACGATCAGGAACACGCCGCGCTTGCCGTTGGCCCAGGCCGCCTGCTTGGCGTCTTCCGGGCCGGTGACCGCCTGGCCGATGTCGCGGACCCGGAGTGGGCCACCGTTGCGATAGGCGATGATGACGTCGTTCCAGTCCTTGGAGTCCAGGAGCTGGTCGTTGGCATAGATGGTGTAGGCGCGGGTATCGCCGTCGATATTCCCCTTGGGGCCATCGACCGTCGTGATCGCAATCTGGGCGCGCACGTCTTCCAGCGACAGGCCCTTGGCCACGAGTTTGGCCGGGTCGATCTGAACGCGGATCGACGGTTTCTGCTGACCACCGATCACCACCTGACCGACGCCGGAAATCTGGCTGATCTGTTGGGCGAGCTGGGCGTCGACGGCATCGCTGACGGTGGTCAGCGGCAGACTGTCCGAGGTCGCCGACAACAGCAGGATCGGCGAGTCCGCCGGGTTCACCTTGCGGTAGGTCGGTGGGGAGGGCAGGTTCTTGGGCAACTGCCCGCTGGCGGCATTGATCGCCCCCTGGACGTCGTTGGCGGCGCCGTCGATGCTGCGGTTGAGGTCGAACTGGATCGTGACGGCAGATGTTCCGAGATAACTCGTCGAGGTCATCTGGGCGACGCCGGGGATCTGGGCGAATTGGCGCTCCAGCGGCTGCGCCACCGAGCTGGCCATGGTTTCCGGACTGCCGCCCGGCAAGTTCGCCGTGACCTGAATGGTCGGGAAGTCGACCTGCGGCAGCGGCGCGACGGGCAACAGCGGATAGGCG
>CAWAYC010000003.1:0-134550 GCA_963786115.1 uncultured Alphaproteobacteria bacterium | reverse complement strand
TGCCGAGTTTCCCAATCAGCTCGTGAAAATCATCCCACCGCTGGCGCAGCTGCTGCCGCCTCCCCTGCCGAATCCGCCGCAGACCAAAGCGGCCTACTGGCTCGAACAGAACTGGTCGCTGGAGGACCGTCACTGGTTCCACCACGCCAGCCAGGGCACCGCGACTTTCCCGGTGCCCTATGCCTGGTTCGTCGCGCTGGAGCAGCCGGGCCTTCACCTCTTCACCATGCCCGGCCTGGTCAAGGACAGCTCCTATCTCGAACGCTTCGGCTTTATCCCAAGCCCGCAGTCCATCCATACCGACGAGACCACGCTGCGCCGCTTCGGCTATGCAAACGTCTTCGACACCATGCCGGCACCGGCGTCGTCGGGCTTGTGGACCACCCCGGTTGAGAATGTCGACGGCTTGCCGGTCGGCTTTGCGCGGATGACGGGTGTCGTCGATCCCGCGACGGGCCGCCGCGAGGACGACAAGATCGGCCTGACCTGCGCTGCGTGTCACACCGGACAATTTCATTACAAGGGCGTGGCCGTGCGATTCGACGGCGGCCCGGCCATGACCGACCTGAAAAAGCTCGAGCTCGCGACCGGCCTGTCCATTGCCTACACCTTGTACGTGCCGTTCCGTTTCAAGCGCTTCGCGGATCGCGTGCTCGGTCCGGACGCAAGCGATGCAGACCGCGCCGCCCTCAAACAAAAGCTTAGGGAAATCGGCAAATTCCTTCTCAACTGGCAGAAGACCTATGACAAGACGATTGCCGGCAAGAAGACGGCGGACGGCAAGCAGCAGCAAAAAGATACGGAAGAGGGCTTCGGCCGCCTCGACGCGCTTAACCGCATCGGCAATCAGGTTTTCTCCCAGGACTTCGCGCTTAGCGGTGTCGCTGGATTCGAGAAAAACCTGCATGCCCAGGATGCACCGGTCAGCTTTCCGCCGATCTGGACCGTGCCATGGCTCAAATACGCGCAATACGACGCATCGATCGAGCAGCCACTGATTCGCAATGCCGGAGAGGCTCTGGGCGTTACTGCACTGCTCAACCTCTCGTCCGACTACCCCGCGGACACGCTGTTCCGCTCGTCGGTTGACCTGACCAATCTGCTTTGGATCGAGACGCTGTTGCGCGGCCCCGATCCCTTCGCCCCCGAGAATCCAAAGCAGTTTGGTGGACTGACGGCGCCGAAATGGCCCTCGCAGATTTTCGGTGACGATCCGGCATGGAAGATCGATCCCGAGCGCGTCAACAGAGGCCGAAAGCTCTACGCCGAGATCTGCGCCGAGTGCCACCTCGGCCCGGTCAATGACCCGAAATTCGACGCGCAATTTCCGAAGCAGAGCTCTGGTCATCGGACCGTTGGAAGCGCGGCGCTGGCGGCCCGGTGCTGGACCCGGTGCAGAAGACGGCAAAGGAAATGGGAACGGACCCCGCGCAAGCCGACGTGCTGTGGCAGCGAAACGTTCAGCTCCCCGGTTACCTCGACATACAGCCCGCGCGCGACCTCGCAAAATGGTGGGAGTGCCCCGATGTCCAGCCGACCTCTTCAACGGAAATGCCGTACGCGCTCGCGCTGATGGTGACGGTGGACCTGGTCAGCAGGAAATGGATGGACGATCAGCATGTTTCCACTGAAGAGCGCGAGAAGCTCTGGGAAGGACGAAAGAACTGCCCCAACCCTGGGCCAGGACCGCGCTATCGCGCGCGGCCCCTGAACGGCGTCTGGGCCACGGCTCCCTATCTTCACAACGGCTCCGTCCCCTCGCTCTACTGGCTGCTCCACCCCGCGGCCGAGCGTCCGAAGGAGTTCTGCATGGGCGGCGCGCGTGACTTCGATCCGGAGCATGTCGGCCTTCGCGTCGACGGCGATGAAACGAAGTGCGAGAGCGGACAAACGCTGTTCTCGACGACCGATCGCAACGGAAACGAGATCAACGGCAACAGCGTGGCCGGTCACTCCTTCGAGGGGGCCGCCCCCTACCCGAACGGCATCGTCGGCCGACAGTTCAAGAAGGATGAGCGCGACGACCTGATCGAGTATCTGAAGACGCTGTAGGCGCCGCCGGGGAAACGCTCGCCGCTCACTTAAAGAGCGGCGTGCCCGGCACGAAGGCATCGAACGCCGCCCAGAACTGGGCACGGTAGCGGTCCTGCTCCTGCAGAAATCGCGCTTGGCGCCGGCGATGACGAGATGCGAGCCGGCGCGCAAGTGATAGGCGAACTCCTCGATCGCCGGCGTCGAGACGACCTCGTCGTTGCCGGCGGCGAGCATCAGGAGCGGCTGGCGGATCTTGGAAGGATAAGAGACGCCGCGAAAAGTGCGCATCGCCTTGAACGCGGTATCGGCCCAGGCGACCGTCGGCGCGGCAATGCCAAGCGTGGGGTCTTCCTCCAGGATCGCGGCGTTGCGCGCATAGCGCACTTGATCGCTGGTCAAGGGATTGTTGATGAAGGACATCAGGCCGACCAGTGCGTCGCTGCCGCCGGGAATATAGCGGCCGCCTTGCCCGGTCAGGCGCATGATGCGCAGCAGCGCGCTCGGGATGAACGAGGTGCGGCGCCCCGGCAGATCGATCATCGGCGCCGACAGCACCATGCGGTCGAACCAGTGTTTTCCCGCATGCGCGACGCGCAGCATCACCGCGCCGCCCATCGAATGCGCCAGCGCGAAAAAGGGCGGCGGACAATCCGGCAGCACCACCTGCTGCACGAAGGTTTCGACGTCGATCTCGAAGTCGGCGAAATCGCGCACATAGCCCTTGCGCGGATCGCGCAGGCGGCGCGACGAATGGCCCTGTCCGCGCCAGTCGATCATCGCCACCGCAAAGCCGCGGTCGCGCAGGTCGCGCACGGTCTCGAAATACTTCTCGATATACTCGCCGCGGCCTGTGAAGACACAGACGGTACCTTTGCGCCCGGCCGGCGGCGCCCAGCGCGCAAAGCGCAACTCGACACCGTCAGGCGTCTTGATGGTTCCGCTGACGACGTCCTCCGGAACCGGATTGGCTGGAATTGAGAGAAGCGTCATGAGGGGAACCGGCTAGTGAGGGCTGGAGGGAAATCAAGGTGCCGGCGCCAAAAAGGGACGTTATTTCCGCCTCTTGAACGCCATCTAACCTCTCCCATATCATTTCTGTGCAGGCCGCTACCAGCGTTTCGGAACCGCAAACGCAAGGCTGCACACAGACGAAAGCCCGGCCCGATGGCGGGCGGGTTATTGCAACAGTCGCTCAATGGAGGACTATCCTATGCGTACCTACGATCTCACCCCGTTTTATCGTTCCACCGTCGGCTTTGACCGTTTCTTCAACCTGCTCGACCAGGCGACCTCGGACGGCAGCCCCGGCTACCCCCCCTATAACATCGAGCGCACCGGCGAGAACGCCTACCGCATCACGGTTGCGGTTTCCGGCTTCGCCCAGAACGAGCTTTCGCTCGTCGCGAAGGAAAACACCCTGACGATCAAGGGCGAGAAAACCGCCACTGAGAACGGCAAGGACCCGTCCAACGTGCTCTACCGCGGCATCGCCGCGCGTGCGTTCGAGCGCGCCTTCCAGCTGGCCGATTTCGTCCAGGTCAAGAACGCCTCGCTTGAGAACGGTCTCCTCCACGTCGATCTCGTCCGCGAGATCCCCGAGGCCAAGAAGCCCCGCAGCATTCCGATCAACGCGGGCAGCGAGACTCCGCAGGTGGTTGACGGCTCGACCGAGAAGGCCGCCGCGTAAGCTGACTGAATTTTCGGCAGATATTTGCCGAAACGCCCCGGGAACCGGGGCGTTTTTTTTGTTATGGCGCGCTGAACAGGCTCGTACGTCACTCCAGCCCCTGCACCTGCGGCATTTCCTGGGTCGGCTGGATGGCCGGCGCTGCAGGCTTGGCTTCAACGATTGCCGGTGCCGGGGCCGGCGGGACGGCTGCCTGCGCGTCGGCTGGTTTCGGCTGCACCGCCGCCGATTGCTGCGCCGGCTGGGCGGCAGGCTTGGCATTCAACGGACTCGGCTTCGGAACCGGCACGGTGCGGCTCGCGACATGCGGGATCGACGCCGGTGGCCGCGGTACGCCCTGGACGAACGACCGCGACGGGCCGACGGGACCATTGGCGGCCGCCAGATCGTCATCGAAACCGCTGCCGGCCCGGTAGGCCGGCACGAAGCGGATGATCCGCCCGTCGCGCGCGTCGATGATCAGGCGGCCGTCGACGTGGCCGCGATCGATCACCGAAATCGTGTAGATCTGGCCGCGCCGCTGCGGGATGCCTGTTGGCAGGAACCCGTTGTCACGCAGCACGGTGTAGACCTCGGTCGGCGGCAGCAGCGTCGGTCCGCCGCGCAATGGCCCCTCCGGCGGCATCGCCGCGTAGGGGCCGCCGACATCGGACACCCGCGGAACCGTCGGCCCGCCCGTCTGGTCAGGCGCCAGAACTTGCGCATTCGCCGTCGCGGCCAAGAAAATCAGGCCTGCGGACAGCATCCATCCGGTAAACAGCTTCATTACCCTGTGCTCCTGTAAACGCCTCGCCCCGGAGCGTTTTTTGCTCTCTCGGCCGGGACAGGAACTTCATTTCGAATTCCGGCGGTCCTTGGGCCGGATCGCGGCGCGTTTGCTTCAAATACAGGGCGGCCCGCTCGGCTGCACGGGAGCAGCCATGCGATTCAGGACTTCTCATGCGCTTGTGTGATAGACAAAAATTTGGCAATGTCGGAGTTAGGACAGCATCACTGTCTCAATTACGAGGCGATCCCGGCACAGGGATTGCAACGAAAACTCGGCGTTTTGAGCTCCGAGAAAGCTGCAGGCAAGGCCGTTCCTCAGGGACGTTGAACGCCCTCGCCTGAATTTAGGAAATCGCGGCTCGCGGAGGACGAGCGGTGGCCCGGTGGGTGCCGCAAGCGCCGAAGGTGCGCCGATGACGGCGAGACCCTTAGCTTGAGGGAGAGGACGAACATGAGCAAGTCGGAATTCGAGCGCGAAATCATCGTGACAGAAACGCTGTCGGCGACCGCGGACTCGAAAGCCGTCGAGCCGGCACGCGAACACAATTGGCGTCCGAAAGCCGAAGGCCTTTACGATCCCGCGCTGGAGAAGGACTCCTGCGGCGTCGGCTTCATCGCCAACATCAAGGGCAAGAAGTCGCATCAGATCGTTTCCGACGCGATCAGCATCCTGTGCAATCTCGAGCATCGCGGCGCGGTCGGCGCTGATCCGCGCGCCGGCGACGGCGCCGGCATTCTGGTGCAGATCCCGCACGCCTTCTTCGCGCGCAAGGCCGCCGAGATCGGCTTCCAGTTGCCGAAGCCCGGCGAATACGCCATCGGCGCGCTGTTCATGCCGCGCGAGACCGCCTGGCGCAAAGTCATCAAGAGCATCATCGCCGACCAGATCAAGAACGAAGGCCTGGTGCTGCTCGGCTGGCGCGAAGTGCCGACCGACAATTCCTCGCTCGGCGAGACCGTCAAGCCGACCGAACCTGCGAACATGCAGGTGTTCATCGGGCGCAACGGCGTCGCCAAGACCGACGAGGAGTTCGAACGGCGGCTTTACATCCTGCGCAAGTCGATCTCGCAGGCGATCTATCAGCGCCGCGAGCGCGGCCTCGCCGGCTATTATCCGGTCTCGTTGTCGTGCCGCACCGTGATCTACAAGGGCATGTTCCTCGCCGACCAGCTCGGCAAGTATTACCCCGACCTGCATGAAAAGGATTTCGAGAGTGCGCTGGCGCTGGTGCATCAACGCTTCTCGACCAACACCTTCCCGGCCTGGTCGCTGGCGCATCCCTATCGGATGATCGCGCATAATGGCGAGATCAACACGCTGCGCGGCAACGTCAACTGGATGGCCGCGCGCCAGGCTTCGGTGCATTCGGAACTCTACGGCAAGGACATCAGCCGTCTGTGGCCGATCTCCTATGAAGGCCAGTCCGATACCGCCTGCTTCGACAACGCGCTCGAATTCCTGGTCCAGGGCGGCTACTCGCTGCCGCATGCCGTGATGATGATGATTCCGGAGGCCTGGGCCGGCAATCCGCTGATGGATGAACAGCGCCGCGCCTTCTATGAATATCACGCCGCGCTGATGGAGCCGTGGGACGGCCCCGCCGCGATCGCATTCACCGACGGCCGCCAGATCGGCGCCACGCTCGACCGCAACGGCCTGCGGCCGGCGCGCTATCTCGTCACCAGGGACGACCGCATCGTGATGGCGTCCGAAATGGGCGTGCTGAAAATCCCTGAGGACCAGATCGTCACCAAGTGGCGGCTGCAGCCCGGCAAGATGCTTCTGGTCGACCTCGAACAGGGCCGCCTCATTCCCGACGACGAGATCAAGGCATCGCTGGCGAAGAGCCATCCCTATCGCGACTGGCTCGCCCGCACCCAGATCCAGCTCGAGGAATTGCCTTCCGTTGCCGACCAGGCCGTGCGCTCCAATCTGCCGCTGCTCGATCGGCAGCAGGCCTTTGGCTACAGCCAGGAAGACATCAGCATCCTGATGACGCCGATGGCGGCGACCGGCGAGGAAGCCGCGGGATCGATGGGCAACGACACGCCGATCTCGGCGCTGTCCGACCGGCCGAAGCCGCTCTTCACCTATTTCAAGCAGAATTTTGCGCAGGTGACGAACCCGCCGATCGATCCGATCCGCGAGGAGCTCGTGATGAGCCTCGTCTCGATCATCGGGCCTCGGCCGAACCTGTTCGACCTGCAGGGCCTCGCTTCCACCAAGCGCCTCGAAGTGCGCCAGCCGATCCTGACCGACGCGGACCTGGAAAAGATCCGCTCGATCTCCGATGTCGCCGATAGCCATTTCAAGTCGCGCACGCTGGATACCACCTTCCACGCCGGTTTCGGCGCGGCGGGCATGGAGCAGGTGCTCGACGAATTGTGCGCGCGCGCCGAAGGCGCGGTCCGCGAGGGCGTCAACATCATCATCCTGTCCGACCGCATGGCGGGCTCGGACCGGATTCCGATTCCGTCGCTGCTCGCCTGCGCCGCCGTGCACCATCATCTGATCCGTGTCGGATTGCGCACCTCGGTCGGGCTGGTGGTCGAATTGGGCGAACCGCGCGAAGTGCATCATTTCGCCTGCCTCGCCGGCTACGGCGCGGAAGCGATCAACCCGTATCTGGCGTTCGAGACCATCATCGCCATGAAGGACCGCCTGCCCGGCGCGCTCGACGATTACGAGATCGTCAAGCGCTACATCAAGTCGATCGGCAAGGGCCTTCTGAAGGTGATGTCGAAGATGGGCATCTCGACCTATCAGTCCTATTGCGGCGCGCAGATCTTCGACGCCGTGGGGCTGAAGGCGGACTTCGTCGCGAAGTACTTTGCCGGCACCCACACGCGGATCGAAGGCGTCGGCCTTGCCGAAATCGCCGAGGAGACCGTGCGGCGCCACACCGACGCGTTCGGCGAGGCCCAGGTCTACAAGAGCGCGCTCGACGTCGGCGGCGAATATGCCTACCGCACCCGCGGCGAAGACCACGCATGGACCGCTGAATTGGTCTCGACGCTGCAGCATGCCGTGCGCGGCAATTCGCTGGAGCGCTACCGGGCGTTTGCAAAGATCCTCAACGAGCAGTCGGAACGGCTGCTGACGCTGCGCGGCATGTTCCGGATCAAGAGCGCCGACGACGAGAAGCGCAAGCCGATCAAGCTCGAGGAAGTCGAACCGGCCAAGGACATCGTCAGGCGTTTCGCCACCGGCGCGATGAGCTTCGGCTCGATCTCGCGCGAGGCGCACACCACGCTTGCGATCGCCATGAACCGGATCGGCGGCAAGTCGAACACCGGCGAAGGCGGCGAAGAGGCGGATCGCTTCAAGCCGCTGCCGAACGGCGATTCGATGCGCTCGGCGATCAAGCAGGTCGCTTCGGGCCGCTTCGGCGTGACGACGGAATACCTCGTCAACTCCGACATGATGCAGATCAAGATGGCGCAGGGCGCCAAGCCCGGCGAAGGCGGACAGTTGCCCGGCCACAAGGTCGACGCGACCATCGCACGCGTGCGGCATTCGACGCCCGGCGTCGGTCTGATCTCGCCGCCGCCGCATCATGACATCTATTCGATCGAGGATCTGGCGCAGCTGATCTACGACCTCAAGAACGTCAATCCGGATGGCCAGGTCTCCGTCAAGCTGGTCTCCGAAATCGGCGTCGGCACGGTCGCCGCGGGCGTCGCGAAAGCGCGCGCCGACCATGTCACCATCGCAGGCTTCGAGGGCGGCACCGGTGCCTCTCCGCTCACCTCCATCAAGCATGCGGGCAGCCCCTGGGAGATCGGCCTGGCCGAAACCCACCAGACGCTGGTGCGCGAGCGGCTGCGCAGCCGTATCGTGGTCCAGGTCGACGGCGGCTTCCGCACCGGGCGCGACGTCGTGATCGGCGCGCTGCTCGGGGCCGACGAGTTCGGCTTCGCCACCGCGCCGCTGATCGCGGCGGGCTGCATCATGATGCGCAAGTGCCATCTCAACACCTGCCCGGTCGGCGTCGCGACGCAGGACCCGGTGTTGCGCAAGCGCTTCACCGGCCAGCCCGAGCACGTCATCAACTACTTCTTCTTCGTCGCCGAGGAAGTCCGCGAGATCATGGCATCCCTCGGCTACCGCAAGTTCAACGAGATGGTCGGCCAGACCCAGATGCTCGACCAGTCGACGCTGGTCGCGCACTGGAAGGCCAAGGGGCTCGACTTCTCGAAGCTGTTCGTTCGCCAGAAGGAACATAAGGGCCAGAAGATCTATCATTCGGAAGCCCAGAACCATCATCTGGAAGCCGTGCTCGACCGCCGGCTGATCGAGAAGGCAGGACCTGCGCTCGATCGCGGCGCGCCGGTCAAGATCGAGGAAGAGATCAACAACACCGACCGCTCCGCCGGCGCGATGCTGTCAGGCGCGGTGGCGAAGATCTACGGCCATGCCGGCCTGCCGCTCGACACCATCCATGTCAGCCTGAAGGGCACCGCCGGCCAGGCGTTCGGCGCGTGGCTGGCGCGCGGCGTCACCTTCGAGCTCGAAGGCGAAGGCAACGACTATGTCGGCAAGGGCCTGTCCGGCGGCCGCATCATCGTCAAGCCGCCGAGGAATTCCGGCATCGTGCCGGAAGAGTCCATCATCGTCGGCAACACCGTGATGTACGGCGCGATCGAGGGCGAATGCTACTTCCGCGGCATCGCCGGCGAACGCTTCGCGGTGCGCAACTCCGGCGCGGTCGCGGTCGTCGAAGGCGCCGGCGATCATTGCTGCGAATACATGACCGGCGGCATCGTCGTGGTGCTCGGCAAGACCGGGCGCAACTTCGCGGCCGGCATGTCCGGCGGCGTCGCCTACGTACTGGACGAAGCCGGCGACTTCCCGAAACTCTGCAACATGGCGATGGTCGAGCTCGAGCCGGTGCTGTCGGAAGAGATGATCAACGCCAACACCTATCATCACTCCGGCGATCTCGAGGCGCACGGCCGGGTCGACGTGTTTCAGAACCTGCTCGACTCCGATGTCGAGCGGCTGCTCGTCCTGATCACGCGCCACGCCAAGCTGACCGGCTCGAAGAAGGCGGCCGAAATCGTCGCGAACTGGAAGACGTGGCTGCCGAAGTTCCGCAAGGTGATTCCGGTTGAATACCGGCGCGCGCTGAAGGAATTGAAAACGAACGCCGACGCCGAGCCGAAGATCGCGATCGGCGCGTGATATCCAACCGCGTCATTCCGGGGCGCGCGCAGCGCGAACCTGGAATGACGCAAAGTTACAACTGGATTCCGGGTCGGCGCCGTCGGCGCATCCCGGAATAACGGCAAAACCAATGAAGGACGCAGGGGCTTCAGGTTTAATGGGTAAGATCACAGGTTTTCTCGAGATCGACCGGAATGAACGCAAGTACGCACCGGTTGCCGAGCGGTTGAAGCATTTTCGCGAATTCGTCATTCCCCTGAGCGAGAAGGACACCCGCGATCAGGCCGCGCGCTGCATGAATTGCGGCATTCCCTATTGCCACGGCACCGGCTCGGTCGCGCCGGGCACGCCCGGCTGCCCGGTCAACAACCAGATCCCCGACTTCAACGACCTCGTCTATCAGAGCAACTGGGAAGAGGCCTCGCGCAACCTTCACTCGACCAACAATTTTCCGGAGTTCACCGGCCGCATCTGCCCGGCGCCGTGCGAGGCGTCCTGCACGCTCAACATCGACGACAACCCGGTCACCATCAAGACCATCGAATGCGCCATCGTCGATCGCGCCTGGGAAAACGGCTGGCTGAAGCCGGAGATCGCCTCGCAAAAGACCGGCAAGAAGGTCGCGGTGATCGGTTCGGGGCCCGCAGGGCTTGCCTGCGCGCAGCAGCTCGCGCGCGCCGGCCACGACGTGCACGTCTACGAGAAATTCGCCAAGGCCGGCGGATTGCTTCGTTACGGCATTCCCGACTTCAAGATGGAAAAGAACATCATCGATCGCCGGGTGGCGCAGATGGAAGCCGAGGGCGTGACCTTCCACTACGGCGTCCATGTCGGAGGTGCTTCGGCCGGCGCCCTCGATCCGCACGAACTTCTCAACCAGTATGACGCCGTGGCATTGACGGGCGGCGCCGAGGCATCGCGCGACCTGCCGATCCCCGGTCGCGAACTCGAGGGCATCCACTTCGCGATGGATTTCCTGCCACAGCAGAACCGCCGCGTCAGCAGCGAGCCGCTCGACGGCGTTGCCGAGATTCTTGCGACCGACAAGCATGTCGTCGTGATCGGCGGCGGCGACACGGGCTCCGACTGCATCGGCACCTCGTTCCGGCAGGGCGCGAAATCCGTCATCCAGCTCGAGATCATGCCGGCGCCGCCCGAGCATGAGAACAAGGGCCTGACCTGGCCGAACTGGCCGCTGAAGATGCGGACCTCCTCGAGCCAGGCCGAAGGCGCGAAGCGCGAATACGCCGTGCTGACGCAGAAATTTTCCGGCGTCGACGGCAAGGTGCAGAAGCTGCATTGCGTGCATGTCGACGACAAGTTCAAGCCGTTGCCCGGCACCGAATTCGAGATCGACGCGCAACTCGTGCTGCTGGCGATGGGCTTTGTGCATCCCGTGCACGAAGGCCTGTTGAAGACGCTCGGCGTCGATCTCGACCAGCGTGGCAATGTCCGCGCCAACACGGCCGACTACCACACCTCGCGCCCCAAATTGTTCTCCGCCGGCGACATGCGCCGCGGCCAGTCGCTGGTGGTGTGGGCGATCCGCGAGGGGCGGCTGTGCGCGCGGGCGATCGACACGTTCCTGATGGGGAAGACGGACCTGCCGCGGTAACCGCCCGGCGGTAGCAGCATAAAGTTTCGTCATACGCGGGCTCGACCCGCGTATCCATCTTGCTGCGCAATGACGCTCTTTTTCGAAGACGATGGATTGCCGGGTCAAGCCCGGCAATGACGAGGGTGGTAGCCCCCTCGCCCAAAATGCCCGGTTGACTCCGCTCCCTTCGCTGGGCCTCATTGGTTCCCGAAACGGCCAGCGGAAATTCCCTGCCCAGGGAACCGCGGCCCCATGAGAAACGTCAACAAGCCGCCCCCGACAGAACCTCCCCAAGGAAACGCCGATGCGCAAAATCCTCGCCGCCGCCATTTTCGCCGCGCTCGCGGCCTCTCCCCTGTTCACGCTGCCCGCGCAGGCGCAGACACCGGTCAAGATCATGGTCGGCGGCATCGACAAGCAAATCTACCTGCCCGCAAAGCTCGCGGCCCAGCTTGGCTTCTTCAAGGAGCAGGGACTGGATGTTGAATTGTTCAACTCGACCTCCGGCTCGCAGGCCGCCACCGCGCTGCTCGCGCGCGAGGTGCAGGGCGTGGTCGGCTTCTACGATCACACCGTCGACCTGCAATCGAAGGGCAAGTTCATCACCTCGGTGGTGCAGTTCGCCGTCGCGCCGGGCGAAGTGGTGCTGGTGAAGGCGGCCGATGCCGACAAGCTGAAAGACCCCGCCAACTGGAAGGGACAGGCGCTCGGCGTCACCGGCCTCGGCTCGGCCACGGATTTTCTCACCCGCGCGCTGGCGTCGAAGGCCGGACTGAAGGTGCAGGACTACACGCTGGTGCCGGTCGGCGCCGGCGACACCTTCCTGGCGGCGATGCAGCAGGGCAAGATCGTCTCCGGCATGACCACCGAACCGACGGTGGCGCGCGCGGTGAAGGCCGGCACCGCCAAGGTCGGCATCGACCTGCGCACCCCGGAAGCGACGCGCGCTGCGCTCGGTGGCGACTATCCGGCGGCCTGCCTCTACATGGACCGCGGCTGGATGGAAGCCAACAAGGAGACCGCGCAGAAGGTGGTCAACGCCTTCGTCAAGACGCTGAAGTGGATGAACACGCATTCGCCCGAGGAAATCGCAGCCCAGATGCCGAAGGATTATTATGCCGGCGAGCTCGAGCTCTATGTGCAGGGCCTGAAGGAAGGCCGCGCGCAATATTCGCCCGACGGCATGATGCCGAAGGACGCGCCGGAGTCGGTCCTGAAAGTGCTGTCGAGCTTCTCGCCGAACGTGCAGGGAAAGACCATCGACCTGAACAAGACCTACACCACCGAGTTCGTCATCAAGGCGAACGCGACGCATTGAGAGGCGTCGCGAGCTGCATCTATTCCCTCCCCCCTTGCGGGGGAGGGTTAGGGAGGGGGGTACCGCGGGCGATATCTCGCGTGTGGCTTACCCCTCTCCCCAGCCCTCCCCCGCAAGGGGGGAGGGAGCGCACTGTCTCTGTAGAAACATTCGGATTTAAATGACCGCCACCGCCCCCTCCGCCGTCGAACTGAAGCACGTCGCCCGCCGCTTCGTAACGCCGAACGGCGAGATCCTGTCGGCGCTGGAGGATTTCGATCTCAGCATCGCGCCGGGCGAATTCTTCGCCATCGTCGGCCCGACCGGCTGCGGCAAGTCGACGACGCTCGGCCTGATCGCGGGCCTCGCCAAGCCGCAGGCCGGCGAGGTCACGCTGTTCGATGCGCCGGTCGACGGCGTCGATCGCCGCGTCGGCTTTGTGTTTCAGCAGGACGCGGTGTTTCCGTGGCGCAGCGTGCTCGGCAATGTGATGGCGGGGCCGCTGTTTCGCGGCGTACCGAAGGCCAAGGCGGAATCAACCGCGCGCGACTGGATTGCCCGCGTCGGCCTCAAGGGTTTTGAAGCGCATTATCCGCACCAACTTTCCGGCGGGATGCGCAAGCGCGTCGCGCTGGCGCAGACCTTCATCAACAATCCGCAGGTGCTGCTGATGGACGAGCCGTTCTCCGCGCTCGACGTGCAGACCCGCGAATTGATGCAGGAAGAGCTGCTGCAATTGTGGGCCGACGCCAAATCGGCGGTGCTGTTCGTCACCCACGATCTGGACGAAGCGATATTGCTCGCCGACCGCGTCGCGGTACTGACCACGCGGCCCGCGCGCGTCAAATCGGTGCACACCATCGACCTGCCGCGCCCGCGCAACGTCGCGACATTGCGCTACGACGAAAAATTCATCGCGATCGCCCGCGGCATCTCCGACGATCTGCGCGAGGAAGTGCTGCGCGCACGGGCGGGACATTAAGCCATGGCCGAGACCAGCATCCCCACCTCTGCCGCCCCGGTCCGCATGGAGACCATGGTCGAGCGCCAGCGTCGCCGCGCCCGCCTGGTGCTGGCGCTGCGGCTCGCCGTGCTGGTGTTCCTGGTCGGAGGTTGGGAATTCGGCGTCCGCTTCGGCCTGATCGATCCGTTCTTCTTCGGCCAGCCGAGCGGCATCGTGGAAAAGCTGATCGACTGGTTCCAGAACGGCACCTCGATCGGCCCGTTGTGGAAGCAGATCTGGGTGACGATCTACGAGGCCGGCGCGGGCTTCCTGATCGGCGCGGTGATGGGCATTTTTTTCGGCATCGCGCTCGGCCGCAACCAGCTCCTGTCGGACGTGTTCTCGATCTACATCAAGGTGGCGAACTCGATCCCGCGCGTGGTGCTCGGCTCGATCTTCATCGTCGCGCTCGGCCTTGGCGCCGCCTCCAAGATTGCGCTGGCGGTCGTGATGGTGTTCTTCGTGGTGTTCGCCAACGCCTTCCAGGGCGTGCGCGAGGCCGACAAGAACCTGATCGCCAACGCCCGCATCCTAGGTGCCAGCGACTGGCAGATGACGCGTGCCGTCGTCATCCCCTCGGCGCTGTCCTGGATCCTCGCCAGCCTCCACGTCTCCTTCGGTTTTGCTCTCGTCGGCGCCATCGTCGGCGAATTTTTGGGCGCCCGCGAAGGCATGGGCCTCCTGATCGCCACCGCGCAGGGCTCCTTCGATTCCAACGGCGTGTTCGCGGCGATGATCGTGATCGCGGTGGTGGCGCTGATCGCGGAATGGCTGCTGACGATGGTCGAGGACCGGCTGTTGACGTGGCGGCCGGAGACGTCAGTCAACGAGTGATCAGTTCTGCAGCCGGACTCCCAGCATCACCACCGTCGACGCCGAGCTCGATCCCGGCGAGGTCGAATCCAGCCAGTCCCGCCGCAGCGTGCCTTTGAGCCAGAGACTGCGCGTCATCCTGTAGATGAGATCGCCGGACAGCGTGTAGATCTTGTCGGTGCGGTCATCGCCCTGGTAGTCGAGCGTGCCGTAGGTGAAACGGCCGATGCCGGTCAGCCAGCGGCGGAAGTCGTGATCGACCTCGAACGTATAGGTGCGCACCAGCACGCCTGACGTGCCGGGCAGCGTGGTCTCGGCGATCTGGGTGTCGGAATAGAATTTGGCCGTGGTCAGCGGCGTCGCGGTCCAGGTCAGCGAGCCCGAGGTGAGCAGGCCTTCCAGCCGGGGGAGCCGGCTGTCGACATAGTCGCGCGCGGCGTAGCCGATCGAGATCTCGCCGAACAGCAGCCGCGAGAATTCAAAGGAGCTGCCGCCCTTGACGTAGCCGCCGGTGGAATTGCGCGCATAGCCGTTGCGGTCGAGATAATCGTCGTGCTCGCGCTTGTCGGCTTGCCCCTCGACGAACGGCTTCACGCCCGGCATGAGATCATAGCTGATGCGGGCGACGCCGCCATACTGGTTGAAGTTGCGGTCGTCGTTCGAGGTCGAGGTGCCGTCGGTGAGTTTCGACCACTGATAATCGGTGCGGTCGACGGTGGCGCCGCCGGAAACCTGCAGGCGGTTGAAATTCTGGTCGAGGCCGAAGGTGCCGCCGACCGTGGTGTAGATCGGATATCTGGCGAGGCCGGCCTGCACGTTCGGGCTGCCGGGATTGTCGGTCGAGACCAGCAGCCGTCCCTGACCGAGCAGCCTTGTATCCCTGGTAACGTCGAGCCGGCCGTCGACATGGCCGATGAAATTGGGCCGGTCGATATCGAGCGGCGCCGCCAACGGCGTGCCGTCGGCGTTCGGCGCGAGATTGCCGCCGTAGCCGCTGAAGGAGCCGCGCAGATCGGCGACCAGCGCGTGACGCTCCCAGTCGGAGACGGCCAGAAATTCCGGCGCGATCACATAGAGCGGCTTGCCTTGCGGCACCGAGAGCCGCCCGGGATTGGTCTCGTAGCCGCCTGAGACTTCCACGGCGGACTTGATCAGAAAGCTGCCGGCGTAATCGCCGACCGCGCCGAACGGATCATCGTCGATCCTGAGCCGCTTGCGCGGCGGCTGGCCGGGAACGGTGCCGGCCATCGCCGGCGGGACCCGTGTCTTGTTGGCGGATTCCGACGGCGGGATCGAAAGCCGCAGCCCCGTGTTCGCTGCGATCGCAGGCCGCGGCGGACTGCCGGGACCGAGGGGTGGTTTTGGCCTGGCCTGGCCCGGAAAATATTTCGGCTTCTGGCGCTTGCGGTTGAGCGAGTCGTAGCCGGAGCTTGAGGCGCCGCTCGCTGCCGGCAGGCCGTAGCTCGGGATCTGACCGATGCGCGAGGGCGCCCGCGTGTCCCTGTCCTTGTCGCGAAGCCGCGCGTCGTTGGCAGCGTCCGAGGTCTTGTCGTTGGCGTCAGCCGTGGTTCGGCGCAACGGCGAATCCGCTGTCGTGATCTGGCTGGAGCGCGTTGGACTGAACAGGTCGGGCGTGACGGTCTGGGCTTGCGCGAGCGGCGCGCCCGACAGGGTCAGCGCAAGGCATGACAAAAACGCGCGGAAAGCAGTCGCGCGCCCAGATTGGCCCCCTACTGGACCCGCCCCCACGATAAAATTACCTCAACAACTTCATAGACTTCCAAGACGAGTTCCAAGCTCGGCGGAAAACGTCGTTAATGGACTTAAAACAATTATGGTTAATGAGCGGTTGAGAGCAGGCCGCCCACGTCGCCTCGCCGGATCGGCCGTGCTAAGAGGGGCCAAGGGCAACGCCCTCCTCCCTGGAATCAGACATGGCCAATCCAAAACCGCTGATGGCAAAATCATCCGGCACCAATCACGCTGACGCCGCCGTCCTCTCGGCGCTGCGCACGCTGGACGCGGAAGGAAGCGGCATCGCCGCGATCGTGGCGGCACTGCAGTCCGATCTCTCCGGCCCGTTTGCCGCGGCCGCCGACCTGACCCGCAACGCCAAGGGGCGATTGATCGTCACCGGACTTGGCAAGTCAGGTCATATCGGCCGCAAGATCGCGGCGACCTTTGCCTCGACCGGCACACCGGCGTTCTTCGTCCACGCCGCAGAAGCAAGCCATGGCGACCTCGGCATGATCACGCCCGACGACGTCATCCTGGCGCTGTCCTGGTCCGGCGAGCAGCCGGAGATGAAGAACCTGATCAGCTACGCCGCCCGCTTCCGGATTCCGCTGATCGCGATGACCGCGGAGCAGGAATCCACGCTCGGCAAGGCGGCCGATATCACGCTGACGCTGCCCAAGGCGCGCGAGGCCTGCCCGCACAATCTGGCGCCGACCACCTCCTCGCTGATGATGCTGGCGCTCGGCGACGCGCTGGCGATCGCGCTGCTGGAAGGCCGCGGCTTCACATCCAGCGATTTCAGCGTGCTGCATCCCGGCGGCAAGCTGGGCGCCATGCTGAAACATGCCCGCGACCTCATGCATTCCGGTGACGCGGTGCCGCTAAAACCGCTCGGCACCAAAATGGCCGACGCGCTGGTCGAGATGTCCGCGAAGGGCTTTGGCTGCGTCGGTATCATCGACGCCCGCGGCCACATCGTCGGCATCATCACCGACGGCGATCTGCGTCGCCAGATGCGCCCCGACCTGATCAAGGCCGTGGTCGACGACGTCATGACGAAGAATCCGAAGACGATCAGCCGTGACACGCTGGCCGGCGAGGCGCTCGAGGTGCTCAATTCCTCCAAGATCACCACGCTGATCGTGACCGACGCCGGCAAGCCGGTCGGCATCCTGCATCTGCACGATCTGTTACGGGCCGGCGTGGCGTAGCCGCTGAATTCCGGTCTCGTAGGGTGGGCAAAGGCGCTCTTGCGCCGTGCCCACCAAAGGATTCACAGCGGAGAAAGATGGTGGGCACGCTGCGCTTTGCCCACCCTACGGTCCGCTAATCCGGAAACCTCGCGCCCTTCTCCTCCAGCGGCAGCGCCAGCGCGTTGCAGAGATACGACACCGTGCGATAGAAGCCGCAGAGCAGGACGATCTCCAGAATTTTTGCCTCGTCGTAATGCGCGGCCAGAGCCTTGAACTCGGCGTCATCGAGCGTCGAGCGCGCATGCAACGCGTCGACCGCCGCGATCATCGCCTGCTCGGCCGCCGACCAGCAGGCGGCATCGGCGCCGCCGTATACGGTGGCGCGGATTTGCTCCTGCGTCAGGTCAGCGGCCTCAGCAAACGTTGCGACATGCACGCCCCATTCATATTCGCAAGCGTTGAGCGCGCAGGTGCGGTCGATGACGATTTCGCGCTCGCGCAACGATAGCGGCCCCTTGTCCAGCAAGCTGCCGCCGCGGAATTTCTCCCAGGCGCGGGGATGGCCGGCCATGACGCGAAACAGCACCAGCGGCGCCGCGCCGCGCATGATGCGGTCGAACTGTGCCTGGACCTCCGGCGCATAAGGCGGTTGCAGCGGCGCGATGCGTGACATGGCAAGCTCCTTTTGCTACAATTAATGTAGCACCACGCTACAATATCTGTAGCGACACGCAAGAGGGTTTTCCATGCCTAAGCCGGCCTCCGTCATGAAGAAGCGCAGCGTCCGCGGCTCGCGAACGGGCCGGCCGATCATGGTGCTGCTCGATCTTCTGGGCCGGCGCTGGACGTTACGGATCATCTGGGAATTGCGCGAGGGATCGCTGACCTCGCGCGGCTTGCGCGCGGCGTGCGACGAGGCTTCACCGACTGTGCTGCAGAGCCGGCTATCCGAATTGCGCGAGGCAGGCTTGATCGAGCTGATGCCGGGCGACGGCTATCGCCTTACGGAGTTGGGCAGGGAGCTGCAGGAGAAACTCCTGCCGCTGCACCACTTTGCCGAGCGATGGAGCAGGCGCGGGAGCGCTTAAGCCGCCGCCACGGTCAGACTGGCGCCGTCCGCGCGCACGATCTTCACCCGGCTGCCGGCGGGGGCATCGGGGCCGGCGACGCGCCAGATGGTGTCGTCGATCCGCACCGTGCCTGCGCCGTCGATGATCGGTTTTTCCAGCGTGAACTCTCTCCCGATCAGCGCTTCGGTGCGCTTGTTGAGGAACGGATTGCTCTTGCTTGCTGACGTCGAGCTCCTGGCAAAATGCCGCCATACCGGCACGGCGGCGGCGGCGAACATCGCAAACATCAGAAGCTGCGTCTGCCAGGAAGGGTTGATCGCAAACGACAGCAGGCCCACCAACAGCGCGGCGAGCCCGAGCCAGAACAGGAACACGCCCGGCGCCGCCAGCTCCAGCGCCATCAGGATGAAGCCGAAGATCAGCCAGTTCCAGGTGCCTAACGTCGAAAACATCTCGGCCATGACACGACCTCTTACCGTTGCGGCGTTACCGGCGGCGGGGTGGGACCGACGTTGGGCACCGACCCGCGGCGCGCGGCGGCAGTCGCCGACGCCACGCTTTCGCCGAATGTGGCTTTCGCGATCTCGCCGATTCCGGCGAGCGAACCGAGCACGCTGGTCGCCTCGATCGGCAGCATAAGAAGCTTCTGGTTCGGGGAGTCCGCGAACTGCCCGAACGCCTTGATGTATTTATCGGCGATGAAATAGTTCAGCGCGGCGACGTCGCCCTTGGCGATGGCTTCGGAGACCATCTGCGTCGCCTTGGCCTCGGCCTCGGCGAGACGCTCGCGCGCTTCGGCGTCGCGGAAGGCGGCTTCGCGGCGGCCTTCGGCCTGGAGGATCTGGCCCTGCTTGGCGCCCTCGGCGCGAAGGATTTCCGACTGGCGCTGGCCTTCCGCCTGCAGGATGTCGGCGCGCTTGACGCGCTCGGCTTTCATCTGCCGGCCCATCGCCTCGACCAGATCGGCCGGCGGCACGATGTCCTTGATCTCGATGCGGTTGACCTTAAGCCCCCATGGCGACACGGCGGCGTCGACCACTCGCAACAGGCGCTCGTTGATCTCGTCGCGATGCGACAGCACCTGGTCGAGATCCATCGATCCCATCACCGAGCGGATGTTGGTCATCGTCAGCACGATGATCGCCTGGTTGAGATTGGCGACCTCGTAGCTCGCCTTCGCGGCATCGAACACCTGGAAGAACGCGACGCCGTCCACCGTCACGGTGGCGTTGTCCTTGGTGATCACTTCCTGCTCGGGAATGTTGATCACCTGCTCCATCACGTTCATCTTGCGGCCGACGCGATCGAAATAGGGGACGATCAGGTTGAGCCCCGGCGACAATGTGCGGGTGTATTTGCCGAACCGCTCGATGGTCCAGTCGTAGCCCTGCGGGACGGTCTTGACGCCGGCGAACAGTGTAACAATAACGAGGAGAACAAGTGCAATCGCGAAAATGTCGAAACCAGTCATAAATTCCTCCCAGGCCGGCAGGAGAGGCTGCCGGGCGCGGTATTGATTTGTCTGCAACACCACTACGCCGGTTCAGCCGGCGGTTTTCAAGCTATGGTTATAGGTAAGGCGCCGCTTGCCGGCCGCCAGATGTACTCGATCTGAACGCCGACCAACGTGCCGCATCTCACTGATATGGTTAAATCCAGCCCTGCAGCTCGCGCAGCACCAGCTGGCGAATCACGTCCATGCCGGGATCGCTGTCGTTCAGACATGGAATCGCAGCGAATTGCTCGCCGCCATTATGCTTGAATAACTCGGCGTTTTCCTGCGCGATCTCTTCCAGCGTCTCCAGGCAATCGGCGGAGAAACCGGGCGTCACCACGGCGATGCGGCGCACGCCATCCTTTGCGAGCTGCTCGATGGTCTTGTCCGTATAGGGCTGCAGCCATTCGTCGTTGCCGAAGCGTGACTGAAACGTAAGCATCAGTTTTGCGGCATCAAGGCCCAGGCGCTTGCGCAGGGCGTCGGTTGTTGCGACGCACTGTGCGTAATAGGGATCACCCTGGTCGACATATTTCTGCGGCATGCCATGGAAGGACGCCATGATCAGCTCGGGCTGAAACGGCAGCGTCGCGAGATGCGCTGACATCGAGACCGCGAGCGCCTCGATGTAATCGGGGTCGTCGTAATATGGCGGCGTCACCCGCAACGTCGGCTGCGCCCGCATTTCACCCAGCACGCGAAACACTTCGTCGCAGACGGTCGCCGAAGTCGGTGCCGAATATTGCGGATAGAGCGGCACGACCAGCAGGCGGGTGCAGCCCTGCGCGGTCAAGGCATCGATACGGGACTTGATCGACGGATTGCCGTAGCGCATCGCCCAATCGACCACGACGTGCTCATGATCTGATATCGCCGCGGCAAGCTTGTCGGATTGCGATCGCGTGATGGTCTTCAGCGGCGATTCATTCCGCTCGACGTTCCAGATTTTCAGGTAGTCGCGCGCCTTGGTGCGAGGACGCGTGCGCAGGATGATGCCGTTGAGGATCAGCTTCCACAAAAGCCCCTGATCCTCGATCACGCGCGGGTCGGAAAGGAATTCCTTCAGGTAGACCCGGACACCCTGGGCGTCGGCGGCATCGGGCGTGCCGAGATTGACCAGCAGCACGCCGACCCGTTCCGGCTTCGCCGCGCCTGCCGACTTCGCGTTTCCAATGGGAACGACCACGCTCATGATTTCAGTGGCTTCGCGCGTTGCTCTATCCTTGTCAAGATAATGGCCGGTTCGATACGGTCTTGTGACGGGGTGTCGCGGGGAGGAACCATGACGATCGCCGAATGGTGTGTTTTCGGAACGTTGATGCTCTATTTATTCACGATCGTTTCCGTGAAATGGACCAGCTTTCGACACTTCGATAATTCCAGGCCGCGCGATCCCACCTTCTATGACGACCCGATCCGCGCCCGGGCACTGGGCGCGCATCAGAACGGCATCGAGGCCTTCCCGTTCTTTGCGGTCGCCGTGCTGCTGGCGGAGTTTCGCCTGGGGCCGCTGCGGCTGATCGACGAGCTCGCGGTGCTGTTCCTGATCGTGCGGATCGCTTACGTCTTCACCTATCTCGGCAACCGCCCGGCGCTGCGCTCGATCCTGTGGAGCCTCGGATTCGCGATCAATATCGCGATCTTCTTCCTGCCGGCGATCCGCAGCCATCTACCGGTGTGAATGCGACCCTAAAGGCACGTCACGCGTTCGGCCGTGAGATAGCCGAACAACAGGCCGAGGCCGAACAGCAGCACCAGCCCGGCGGCGCCGAATTCGATGCCGCGCATGATGAGCGTGCCGCCGCGGTCGCGACCGCCGCTCAGGCGCTGGGCCAGCCCTCGCGCGGACACCGCAACAATTGCGATGGCCGCGACCGTGATCGCGGTGCCGAGCCCCATCACGAAGGTCGCGGCGATCCCCGCCCAGAACAGGCCTTGCGCCAAAGCGAACACCAGCACCAGGATTGCGCCGGAACAGGGCCGCAGGCCCACCGCGACGATCGCGCTTAGGCCCCGCTGCCAGCCGCCGGGGCCGGCGAGTTCGCTCGGCGTCGGGCCGTGCGAATGGCCGCAATGCTCGTCATGGACGTGGTCATGGTCGTGATGATGATCGTGGCCGTGATGGTGATGGCCGTGATCGTGGTGGTGATGCGCGGCGACGGCAAGCGCCGGCGCAGGCTCTGCTTGCAGCGCGCGGATGAAGCCGCCGCCCTTGGTCCAGACCAGCCGCGCGCCGAACGCCGCGATCAGCGCGTAGCTTGCGATCTCGATCGCCTTTTCCGCCCCGCACATGGTCTTCGCGGTGGCGTTGAGCAGCCAGGCGAAGACGCCGACCACGACCACCGCGACCAGGGACTGCAGAAGCGCGGAGGCAAACGACAAGACGATGCCGCGCCGGGCGGTTTCCTGGTTGGCGACGAGATAAGACGAGATCACCGCCTTGCCGTGGCCGGGGCCGGCGGCATGGAAAATGCCGTAGGCAAAGGAGATCCCAAGCAGCGTCCAGACCGCCGAGCCGTCGGACTTTGCAGCGCGGATGGTTGCGGAAATCTCCCGGTAGAATTCCGACTGCCGTGCCAGCAGCCAGCCAACGATGCCGCTGGCCTGCGGCCCGGCGGCGGCGCCCGGCCGCGGACCGCCGAACGGATTTTGCGCGAACAGCAGATGCACAGCGCCGTCGAGCACGAGAACGGCTGCCAGGGCCGCGACGCTGAGAGCCAGGCCGCGCCCCAAGCGGGCCCGCGGCGTCACGGGCAATCCACCGTGATCTTGTTGGCGAACATCGCCCCGTAATTGGAATTGTCGCCGCCGTTCATGAACGTCTGCTCGTTGAGCTTCTGGGCGCTGGCGCTGCCGTCATCCGGCCGCTGGAACGCCATCTTGCAATTGGCGGGCGCGCCGACCAGCTGGACCGGGTCCTTGTCGACGAACTTGAAGTCGATGAAGAACGCGGGATCGAACACTTCAAGCACCAGCTGCGTGGCCTTAAACGGCGTCCTGGCCGGCAGCGTAAAGTGCAATGTCAGCGCCGTGTCCCTGTATTCGAGGTAGTAGTCGACCGGCTCCTGGAATTTCTGCTTCTTGCCGTCAGCCTTGGCGAACGTGAAGAAGCCGTACTCCTTCAGCGATTCGACGTTGGTCTGTGCCAGGGAGCTAAGCTCCTCGCGGCTATAGGCGCCCTTGGTCTTGGCTTCGATGCCCTGCAGGGCATAGGCCGAGAACATATCGTCAAACGTCCAGGCGTGACGCACGCCGGTAACCATGCCGTCGGGCGCGTAGAGCAATTCGCTCCGGGCCGTGATCCAGACATGCGGGTGCGCTTCCGCCGTCGCCGGGCCAAGCGCAACAGAGGCCGCCACCAGCAGCCAACCGAATAACCGGCGCAGGGTCATTTTCACCTCAGGCAGCCTCGGGGGTTTCCAGAAGTCCCCGGCGGCGCAACAGCGCATCGGGCTCCGGCTCGCGGCCGCGGAACGCGATGTAGGCGTCTTCCGGATCGCGCGAACCGCCCGAGGAATAGATGTCGTCGTGCAGGCGCTGTGCGGTGGCCGGATCGAAGATGTTGCCGGCCTCCTCGAACGCGCCGAAGGCGTCGGCGTCCATCACCTCGGACCACATGTAGCTGTAATAGCCCGAGGCATAGTGATCGCCGGAGAAGATATGGCCGAACTGGGTCGGCCGGTGCCGCAGTACGATCTCGGCGGGCATGCCGATCTTTTCCATTTCAGCCTGCTCGAACGCCCGCACGTCGCGGCTGGCGGAGGTCGGCTGGGTGTGGAATTCCAGGTCGATCAGCGCCGAGGAGACGAACTCAACGGTGGCGAAGCTCTGGTTGAACTTTCGCGCGGCGAGGAAGCGCTTCAACAGATCGTCCGGCAACGGCTCGCCGGTCTGGTAATGCTTTGCGAATTGCCGCAGCACCTGCGGCTGCTCCTGCCAGTGCTCGTAGAGCTGCGAGGGCAGTTCGACGAAGTCGGTGAACACGGATGTACCCGACAGCGATGGATAGGTCACGTTGGAGAGCATGCCGTGCAAGGCGTGGCCGAATTCGTGGAACAGGGTCCGCGCGTCATCGGGCGAGAGCAGCGAGGGCTGGCCGTCGGCGCCCTTGGGGAAATTGCAGATATTGAGGATCAGCGGCGCGACCGCGCCGTCGAGCTTCTGCTGGTCGCGCAGCGAGGTCATCCAGGCGCCGGAGCGTTTTGACGACCGGGCAAAGTAGTCGCCGTAGAAGAGCGCCTTGTGCTTGCCCTTGGCGTCCTTCACCTCCCATACCCGCACGTCAGGATGCCAGACCGGGACGTCCTCGCGCTCGGCGAAGGTGATACCGAACAAGCGGGTGGCGCAATCGAAAGCGGCATCGATCATGTGATCGAGCACGAGATAGGGTTTTATCGCGGCGTCGTCGAAATTGGCGCCGATCTGGCGCAGCTTTTCGGCGTAGTAGCGCCAGTCCCAGGGCGCGAGCGCGAAATTCCCGCCCTCTTCCGCGATCAGAGCTTGCAGGGCGTCGCGATCGGCGAGCGCGCGGGCGCGCGCCGGCTTCCAGACCCGCTCCAGGAGCCCGCGAACGGCCTCTGGCGTCTTGGCCATGGAATCCTCCAGCCGGTAGGCGGCATAGGTCGGGAAACCGAGGAGCTTCGCCATCTCCTCGCGAAGCGAGAGGATCTCGACAATGACGGCATTGTTGTCATTGGCGTTGCCGTTGTCGCCGCGCGCGGTGAAGGCCTTGAAGACCTTTTCGCGCAGGTCGCGGCGGGCCGAGCTCTTCAGGAACGGCTCGACCGAGGAGCGCGACAGCGTCACGATCGCCTTGCCGGCCATGCCGCGCTCTTCCGCCGCAGCCTTTGCCGCCGCGATGAAACTGTCCGGCAGCCCGGCGCGATCGTCCTCGCCGAGCTCCATGAACCACTCCTGCTCGTCGCCGAGCAGATGATGGCTGAAGGTGGTTCCGAGCTGGGCCAGCCGCTCGTTGATCTCGGCCATCCGTATTTTTGCGGCCTCGTCGAGCCCGGCGCCAGCGCGGTGGAAGCGGGTGTAGGTGCGCTCCAGAAGCCGCAGCTCCTCGCCGGTCAGGCCGAGCGTGGCGCGCTTCTCGTGCAGCATCGCGATGCGGCCGAACAGCACAGCGTTCATCACGATCGGGTTCCAGTGCCGCGCCATCCGCAACGAGACCTCCTTGTCGATCTCGAGAATCGCCGGATTGGAGTGCGCCGAGACGAGGTCATAGAACACGGCAGCAACCTTCGAGAGCAGCTTGCCGGAGCGCTCCATCGCTGTGATGGTGTTCGCGAAGTCCGGTGTCGCCGGGTCATGGGTGATCGCCGCGATCTCGGCGGAGTGGTCGGCGAAGGCCTGTTCGAAGGCGGGCAGGAAATGCTCGGGCTTTACTTCGGCAAAGGGCGGCGTCTCGAACGGCGTCTGCCACGGCCTCAGGAGCGGGTTCGCGCCGGGGGCCGTTTCCAGGGTTTCTGACATCACAATTTCCGTTTCTGCCTCGAAAAGATCGGCCCCATCTATATCACGCGATACGGCATTTTTAGGCCTTTTACGCTTGATAGATCGCCACTTTTCGGAGAGATTGCGCCCCCTGAACAGGACCTATTCCATGAGCATGCAGCCCTCTTCCTCCCGCAGTCGCGAGATCATCTGGCCGAGCGTCGTCACCGTGATCAGCGCAGCGATCCTGATCGGCGCGGAGGTGTTCGGCGCGGCGTTTGCCGGCGGCTGGGCGCTCGCGATCCTGCTCGGCCTCAACGACACCAGCGCGCACATCCTGCAGGCGGTACTGTTCGCGATCGGCGTCCTCATCATGGTGGCGTTCATCCGCGCGGCCCAACGCATCGAGCCGTTCACGCGGCGCGCGTGAGCGCGGCAAGCAAGAAAGCCTTGTGCAGCAGGCTCCAAACGCTCGCGCTTCGTTAAGCCACCTTAACATCCGTTCAGATTCCGCGCCGCGCGCGTACTCTGCGAGCGACGTCGCAAGCTCGCGTTAGGGAAATTTATCCCCATCGCAAAAAAAATCTTGCGAACCAAACTCAAAACACTTATTTCCAGCCTTGCCCAATTTCGCACGTGCCTGTGGTCGTGTGTCAGTCGGTAGGTATCCGGACAAGAGGCCGGACAGCCGCCAAGGGATGAAGAACCGAGGGTCGCTTAAGTCGACAAGACTTAGGAGGCCAGCATCTCTCTCAAGAGATGCCGTTGAAGGTCTCTCCATCTTTTGCAACCGTGACTGGCAGCCGGAGGCGAACCGGCGCACCCCGCTCTCAACGGGGGACGCGACTTAAAGCAACGACGGATCGGGCTTTTTTGGTCTCTACCGGCATTCCAACGCCGGCGCGGGCTACTGAAAAGGCTTGTCCTTCATTGCCAGGTGTGCGGGCGGGAAATTCCCAACCAATCCACGGCAGCACAATTCGGCCTGAGTTCAAGGCTTTGCCGCGTCTCCATCGTGCGGCAACGCCGAAGCGCTCACGTCCGAGAACATTTTGAACGGGTCCCGTCGCTGGGCCGTTTGGGAGAGTGCTATGACCGAACGTATTCAGGAATTCCTGCGTAATCGCCGCAGCGAGGGCCGGGACACCGAGCCCTGCCTCGTGGTCGACCTCGAAGTCGTGCGCGACAACTTCCAGAGCTTTGCGAAGGCGCTGCCGGACAGCCGCGTGTTCTACGCGGTGAAGGCAAACCCGGCGCCGGAAGTGCTGTCGCTGCTGGCCTCGATGGGCTCGTGCTTCGACACCGCGACGGTCGCCGAAATCGAAATGGCGCTGGCCGCCGGCGCGACGCCGGACCGCATCTCCTATGGCAATACGATCAAGAAGGAGCGCGACATCGCGCGCGCCTTCGCGCTCGGCATTCGCCTGTTCGCGGTCGACTGCGCCGCCGAGGTCGAGAAGATCGCCCGCGCCGCTCCCGGCGCGAAGGTGTTCTGCCGCATCCTCTATGATTGCGCAGGCGCCGAGTGGCCGCTGTCGCGCAAGTTCGGCTGCGACCCGGAGATGGCGGTCGACGTGCTCGACCTCGCCAAGCGCCTGGGCCTGGAGCCGTGCGGCATCTCGTTCCATGTCGGCTCGCAGCAGCGCAAGGTGAAGGCGTGGGACCGCGCGCTGGCGATGGCCTCGACCGTGTTCCGTGACTGCGCCGAGCGCGGGATCAACCTCTCCATGGTCAACATGGGTGGCGGATTCCCGACCAAGTATCTCAAGGACGTTCCTCCGGTCGTGCAGTACGGCCGGTCGATCTTCCGTGCGCTGCGCAAGCATTTCGGCAACCAGATCCCGGAAACCATCATCGAACCTGGCCGCGGCATGGTCGGCAATGCCGGCATCATCGAGACCGAAGTCGTTCTGATCTCCAGGAAGAGCGACGAGGACGAGGTGCGCTGGGTCTATTTGGACATCGGCAAGTTCGGCGGCCTCGCCGAGACGATGGACGAGTCGATCCGTTACGCGATCCGCACCCCGCATGACGGGGCGGAGATGACGCCGTGCGTACTCGCGGGCCCGACCTGCGATTCCGCCGACGTGCTGTACGAGAAGATGCCGTACCCGCTCCCGGTGACGCTCGAGATCGGCGACAAATTGCTGATCGAAGGCACCGGCGCCTATACGTCGACTTACTCGTCGGTGGCCTTCAACGGCATCCCGCCGCTGAAAACCTACCACATCTGATCCGCCTCCTATCGAGGTTCGACTAGCGGGAGCCGGTCCGCCGGCTCCCTCCCCTTCATATGCGAATTTGCTGACAACGCTGCCGCGGTTCACCCGTCGCTGGCAGTGAGGACTGACGTGCCATGACTGCTTTGCGGAAGACCCGTGTTGCCCTCATTTCTGATGCCGCTCCGTTCGCGATCCGTGCGGAGCGAGCGTCCGACATCGTCGCGCGTGAGTCGCTGCTCGATGCCTGCTTTGGCGAAAACCGCCATATGCGCACCTGCCAGCGCCTGCGCGACGGACGCGCGCCCGCCGAAGGCCTCGCCTTGTCGGCCGTGGCGGAGGGCCGGCTGGTCGGGACCGTGCGGTTGTGGCACGTCAGCGCCGGAGGTGTCCCGGCGCTGGTGCTGGGCCCGCTCGCAGTTGATGGTGCCAGCCGCAAGCTCGGCGTCGGCGCCGCGCTGATGGCGCGCGCGCTCGACATCGCCACGCAGCGCGGCCATGGCGCGGTGATCCTGCTCGGCGACGCGCCCTATTATGCCCGCTTCGGCTTTTCGACCGACAAGACTGGCGAGTTGTCGTTACCCGGCCTGTTCGAGCGCGACCGCCTGCTCGGGCTCGAGTTGCGTGAAGGCGCGCTCGACGGCAACTGGGGCATGATCGTGCCGACTGGCGCAATGCTGCCCAAGCGCAAGGCATCTCGCGCGAAGCAGGCACTATCGACCGTGCAGCAGGCAGCGTGAGGCACACGATCATGCCGGCGATCCTTTCCAGCACGAGCGAGCCTGCGCGTTTGCGCCTCCGCAGCGTCGTCACGACGATCCTCCTGGCCATGATCGCCGTCATGATCGTGCGGGACATCTTCGTGCGCCGCTGGGGTTCTGCCACGCCGCCGGCCACCGACGTGAGCCAGCATTCCCGCCGATAGCCGAGGGGTTGCGCGCGGCCGGGAAAAACCCGTAAACCGCCCGCGACGCCGTTCAATCGAGGTTCCGATGTCCCGCCGCCTGATCTCCACCGGCTCGCCCTTTGAGAAGACCGCCGGCTACAGCCGCGCCGTGATCGACGGCGAATTCGCCTTCGTCGCCGGCACCACCGGCTATGACTACGCGACCATGACGATGCCGGCGGATGTCACAAGCCAGTCACGGAACTGCTTCAGGAGCATCGAGGCCGCCTTGAAGGAAGGCGGCTTCGCGCTGACCGATATCGTTCGCGCGACCTATTACCTCACCGACATAAGCGACGCGGATGCCCACTTCGCGGTCTGCGGCGAATTCCTCGGCGACATCCGCCCGGCGGCGACGCTGCTGGTCGTCGCGGGACTCCTGAAGCCCGAAATGAAGGTCGAGATCGAAGTGACCGCAAAGCGACGTACCACCTGATCCACCCCGACACCCCAACCACTGAGCTGTTCTCCCGGAGTTAACTGATGAGCCCCTCCTCGCAGATCCACGCGAAAATTTCTGGCCCCATTGTCATGATCGGCTTCGGCTCGATCGGCAAAGGCACACTGCCGTTGATCGAGCGGCATTTCGCCTACGACAAATCGCGCTTCGTGATCATCGATCCGCATGAGGACGGCGAGCTCGCCAAAAAGCATGGCGTCCGCTTCATCAAGCAAGCGGTCACCAAGGACAATTACCGCGAGCTGCTGGTGCCGCTGTTGACCGCCGGCGGCGGCCAGGGCTTTTGCGTCAACCTTTCGGTCGACACCTCTTCCGTCGACATCATGACGCTGTGCCGCGAGATCGGTTCGCTTTACATCGACACCGTCGTCGAGCCCTGGCTCGGCTTCTACTTCGACAAGAATGCCGGCCCCGAAAAGCGCGCGAACTACGCGCTGCGCGAGACGCTGCTGGCGGCCAAGCACAAAAATCCCGGCGGCACGACCGCGGTCTCCACCTGCGGCGCCAATCCCGGAATGGTGTCCTGGCTCGTCAAGCAGGCGCTGCTCGACATCGCCCGCGACACCAACACGGAAGTCAACGAGCCGAAGAGCCGGGAAGGCTGGGGTCAGCTCGCCCACAAGCTCGGCGTCAAGGGCATCCATATCGCCGAACGCGACACCCAGCGCTCGAAGCGGCCGAAGCCCATGAACGTGTTCGTCAACACCTGGTCGGTGGAAGGTTTTGTTTCCGAAGGCTTGCAGCCGGCCGAGCTCGGCTGGGGCACGCACGAAAAACGGATGCCGGATAACGGCCGCACCCATCCCGATGGCTGTGGTGCCGCGATCTATCTGCTGCAGCCCGGCGCCAATACCCGGGTGCGCTCCTGGTGCCCGACGCCCGGCGCACAATACGGCTTCCTCGTCACCCACAACGAGTCGATCTCGATAGCGGACTATCTCACGGTGCGCGACGGCAACAAGGTGATCTATCGGCCGACCTGCCACTATGCCTATCATCCGGCCAACGATGCGGTGCTATCGATGCACGAGATGTTCGGCGCGACCGGCAAGATGCAGCCGAAATGGCACATTCTGGACGAGAACGAGATCGAGGACGGCATCGACGAGCTCGGCGTGCTGCTCTATGGCCACGCGAAAAATGCCTATTGGTACGGTTCGCAGCTCTCGATCGAGGAAACCCGGCGCATCGCGCCCTACCAGAACGCAACAGGCATGCAGGTGTCGTCGGCGGTGCTCGCCGGCATGGTGTGGGCGCTGGAAAACCCCGAAGCCGGAATCGTCGAAGCCGACGAAATGGACTTCCACCGCTGCCTCGAAATCCAGCGGCCCTATCTCGGTCCGGTGAAGGGCTTTTATACCGACTGGACGCCGCTCTCCGACCGGCCCGGCCTGTTCCCGGAAGACATCGACACGTCGGATCCCTGGCAGTTCAGGAACGTGCTGGTGCGCTGACAGTCAATCCTGGCCGCCTGCGTGACCCGCGGGCGGCCGGCCACGGAAATTACCAACGACTACTGAGCTCGGGCGGCGAGGGTGTTGCCTTGGGGGACACTCTTTCGATCACAGAAAGATTCTCGATCAGCAGATGCGCCATGATGCTCACGAAATAACAGACCTGCATTGCCGCGACGCTCAGAACAAACGCCAGCACGCCGGTACCAAGGCCCTGCTCGTATCCAAAATAGGTCGAGGGCACGATGAGCAGAAGCACCGCTGGAATAAGCGAGTAGGCCCTAAAAAAACGTCCTAACAAAAGGCCGGTTACAGCGCCCGCCATAATCAGCATAATCACAACTAACCTCCCAATATTCGCGATATTCGGACTTTTCTCGGTTCCTTTTCGCTTCTCTGCGCCTCTCCCAACATCCAAGAGAGTGCAGATGAGCAGGTGACACTTTTATGGCCGCTCGAGCTACTCAATTTGCGCACGCTATCGAGGTAATTTTTAATAAATTCTAAGAGCAATCATGATCTAAACTCTGTTTTGCCATCAAATGGACCAATATTCGACCGATTTGGCCAAATTTTGAACCAGTACGCGGTCTGTCCGGCGGCTCGCTTGAAGCCGCAGGAACCATGCCGCGTACGAAACTGGGCTCTAATTGAGCAACGTCGGATAGGAACTATTCTGGCCAGCCGCCACCATTCAAGGAGCGGGATCGCCGAGGGACTGGAAGTGCCGGAGAAGGAGCTGGAGCGCATCGCCGCGACGCCGCGGGTTTTTCTTGACGGCTTGGGCGCTGGCATTTCGTTGATCGACGCCACTACCGGACACATCCGATTTGCCAACAAGCAATATTGCCGGATCCTCGGCTATAGCGAACAAGAGCTGACGCGGGGCAGCGTATCGTTTCTGGAGCTGACGCATCCCGACGACCGCGAGCGCAGCGACGCCGAACACCGGCGTCTTCTGAGCGGCGAAATTCCACAGTATCGCCTCGACAAACGATGCCTGCGTGGGGACGGCAATTGGGTCTGGGTCCATGTTACCGTGAATGCCATCAGGGACAGCAAGGGCGAAGTGCGCTGGTGTTCCGCCGCCGCTGTAGACATCGGCGCAACCAAGATCCTCGAGCAGCAGCTCGCTGCGGCGCACCGGGTTGCCGGGCTCGCCACCTGGAATTTTGCCGTCAAGACCAACAGCTGGGAGACCTCTCCGAACTTCAACGCCTTGTTCGGCGTTTCGACCAGCGCCCCGGCGCCGTCGCTGGACGAATTGACCGGGCGCGTTCACCCGGACGACAGGGCGGACTTCAGAGCCACCGTCAGGCGGGCCGTGGCCGGGAGGGCCTGCTACACGCATGAATACCGGATCGTGCGGCAAGGCGGAGAAGTCAGGCGGCTCCGCGAGGTAGCGACCTGCGTTTATGATGCCGCCGGCGACGTCACCAATCTGATCGGTGCCACCATCGACATCACGGATGCGGGGACGAGGCAAGGATCCGAACTGGCACCGAAGCCGATACGCGACATCTTCCGGCACATCGAGACAAACTGGAACCAGCCGCTATCGATCAACGAGTTGGCCAAGCGATATGGCGTGAGCAGCCGCTACGTCTTCAAATATTTTGCTTCGCAGAAGATGTCGCTGGCCAAGCACATCAAGCAATTGAGGCTGCGCCACGCGCGGCAAAAGCTCAGCCACCCGAAGCCCGGGACAACGGTTACCCAGGTCGCGACGGAATGCGGCTTCTCAAACCTTGGCCATTTCGCCAAGGACTATAGTCTGGAGTTCGGGGAAAAGCCCTCGAAGACGCTGGCCGGCTCTTCATAGGCACCCTGACGATCGCTACTTCGCCATATAATCGAACGCCACCGTTCCCAGGCCGAGCGTGAGATCAGCCTTGAAATGCAGCGCCGAGACCACTCCGCGCACAGGCAGCCGCGCGACGTCGGCCAGCGCGTGCGGGAACAGGCCGAGCGCCCCGGGGCCTGTCCAGGCCTCTTTCAGCGTGATGTCCTCGAGATAGTAGCGCACCAACTCACAGATCCGCGGGCTGCCGTCGACATGCGGAATGATCTTGATCATGAAGTTCGGCACCTTCATCGCCTTCAGCACGATGTCATGCTCGACGACGCGATGCTTGTAGCCCATGGTGCCGGACGCGCAGAGCACCGAACCATAATGCAGCGTGCCGACCAGCACATCGCTCTCGACGACGATTTTCGGCGAGGCGCGCTTCTTGGGAAATCCCCATAGCTCCCGGCCGCCCGCGATCGGCGCGTCGTCGTCCAGATACATCGAATGGACGTAGACGCCCTCTTCGCCCTTGAAGCGGACCGGAATCACCTGCCCTGTTTCGGTGTAGTCGCCGAAGCCGGTGGAGTTGGGCATGCGGATGAATTCGTATTTCACGACCGGCTCGGTGACTTCAAGCGGCTCCGGCACCACGGCGGCGAGCGCATCCGGATCGGTCTTGTAGGTGATGACGAAATATTCGCGATTGAAGAAGCGATAGGGGCCCGGCGGAAACGAGGGGTTGGTGAGCGGCATCGAATAGGCGGTTCGCCTGATATCGTCGATCTTCATTATCTGCCTCGTGCGTCATCCGTGCGATGGGCAAGTATGGAACGGCGGACGGATCGAGGCGAGACTGTAAAACCGGCAAAAGTATCAAAACGGCGTCACATGCCGACGGCTCACTGCGTGGTCCGACGCATCATTCCGCGACGGGGCACGAAGCGCACAATGCGCAACTGGGCATCGGAAAATCCGAAATAAGTGAGGCGACGCAAGCCAACGACGATATTCCGGCCCCGCGCGACTCACCCCGATTGACGGAAGGTCGGGATTACCTTTCCTTGATCGGTGGCGCGGTCTTCTCGGCGGGCGCGGGCGGCAGCGCGGGTTGGGCGCCGGCCTTCTGCGCCCCGGCATCGGGACGCGCCGGCTCGGGTGGAACGTCTGGAGGCCTCGTGCTCGTGCCTGTCGTCACGGGTTCGGCCGGCGCAGACGGCTTTGTTTCGGCTCCCGGCGTTGACTGCACCGGTGGCGTCGCTTGCGCCGTCTGTTGCCGAGCACGCACGTTCAATTTGCCCAACGAAAGGGCCGAGATGACAAGTCCGGTCACGACCAGCGTGGAAGCGACCATCAAACCCCGCCTGAAACGGCGCTTCGTGTCATCGACTGACATATCTTTCGCCCCGCGAAATCGTTCGCGAGGTTAACGATCATGGGAAGTTATGGTTCCGTTCAGTGCCGTGACGAGCCGGAACAATCCGCCGCACGCTTCGCCGTCAATCCGTGGTGTTCACCTCCCAGGTGGCATGGCGCACCCCGGGCTGGCGCTGAAGGTCGGCCGCAACCGCATTCAATTCGTTGGGATCGATGGCGGTGCTGACCAGCTTTGCAACGATCTCCAGCAGATCGTCGCCCGTTTCGACGACATCGACATCGGCAACCGGATAGTTGGCGGCTTCGAGCTTCTCCACCAGGCGATCGCGCATGTCGGGTAAGGCTTCCGTGCTGACCGCAAGCTTGAAGTAATAGATCGCCTCCGATGCCCTCTCGTCGAGCGGAATGCGATTGATGGCGTTTACCAGCGGGCGCAGAAGGGTATTTCCGGCCAGCACGAAGACGGTGAGGGCCGCTGCCTGGGCAACCAGGTCTGCCCCGGCGCAAGAGCCGACCGCGGCCGACGCCCACAGCGTCGCCGCAGTGTTAAGACCGCGCACGTCCATGCCCTGCTTCATGATGACGCCGGCGCCGAGGAAACCGATGCCGGACACCACGTAGGCAATCACCCGCACCGCACCTTCCGCGCCGGAGAGGTGCATCGCGAGGTCGACGAAGGCGGCGGCGCCGACAGCGACCAATACGTTGGTGCGCAGACCGGCGGTCCGCTGCCGGTATTGCCGCTCGGCGCCGATCAGGGTGCCGAGCACGAACGCCGCGGTCAGGCTGACCAGCGTATCGATGAAATCGGCGGCCTGGAATGTCGTGAGAAACCGCATGTTCGTCTCGATAGACTCGAGAAATGACAGTCCTGTTACAACATCAGTAGACCGTGCCGCCATGCCTGAACAGGTGCCAGTGCGAACGCCGGGGCATGATCGGTTCTGATTGAATCAGGACCGAAGCTCCGGATTCCTGTTTTGACGCGTTTTCTTCACGCGAACCGATATCCACTTCGCGCGAAGACGCTATGGTCTAGAACTCCAGCAATCCACCCTCGCCGTCTTCCGCAGCGAACGCCACGAGCGTGCCCTTGCTGTTCCATGCCAGCCCCGAGATCGGCGCGCCGGCATCCCGGCGCAGGAGGATTTCCGCGCCGTCTTCGAGCCGCACCATCAGCACGGTGCCGTTGCTATAGCCGGCCGCCATGATGTCCTGCTTCGGATGACACGCGACGGCCGAGACACGCGCTTGCAAGGGCGCCAGCATCGCGGGCTCCTTGCCCATCGGGCCATCCTTGCTGTTGAACGGCCAGATGATCACCGTATCGGCGCCCGAGGTCGCGAGCCCCTTGCCGCCCGCGCTCCACGACATCGAGCGCACGCGCCCAGGATAGCCGCTCATGCGCATATGGCGGTTGTCGGCGAGCCGCCAGCCATGCAGCGCCGGCTCATGCATCGTGGTAACCAGGAATTTGTTGTCGGGGCTGAAGGTCACGCCGAGATGCGAGCCGGCCCATTCCAGAAATTCCGGCTTGGCGGCCATGTTGGGAAACCACAGCGTCACGCCGTTATAATGCGCGATTGCCAGCCGCAGCCCCTTGGGCGCAAAGGCGAGGCCGCCGACGGTCGAGGGCGCATCGAATGATTTTTCCTCGCCCTTGCCGCTGCGGACAAAGGCGGTCTTGCCGGCCGACCACGCCACCGCGCCATCGGGATGAAGCGCGACGTTGTCGATCCAGCGCCGTTTCTGATCGGTCGCAAGCAGCGTGACCTCGCCCTTGGCGTCGAGCGCAACGACCTTGCCGTTGTCGCCGCCCATGACGATCCGCGTACCGTCGGAGACCGTGGACAGGATCGCGCCGCCATGGACGGGAATTTGCGAAATCGCGCCGTCGTCGCCGACCACGGCCACGTTCTCCTCGGCGCCGACAAAATGGGCGCGGTCGCCGAGGAAATGCACTGAGGTGACGGCCATACCGAGGGCCAATTGCCGCACCCGGTCGGTCATCGAAGCGATGGAGGGCGCGTCGCCCGGATCGAATTCTTTCATCACGTGGTGATACAGCTCTCAAAACCGTCGCGGATGGTCTGCTCCGGCAATTCACGGCCGATGAAGACCAGGCGGCTCTCGCGCGGCTCGCCTTCCTTCCACTTCCGCTGATGATCGCCTTCGAGCATCATGTGGACGCCCTGGAATACATAGCGATCTTCATCGCCGGTGAAGGCGAGGATACCCTTCGAACGCAAGATCTTCTGGCCTTCGCTGGCGACAAGGTTCTGCAGCCACGGCATGAATTTGGTCGGATCGAGCGGCTTGTCCGACCGCAGCGACAGCGATTGCATCTCCTCGTCGTGGTAGTGCTTCAGACCGCGATGGCTGTGGCCATGATCGTGGTGATGGTCATGGCCGTGATGGTGGTGGTCATGGTCATGATCATGCTCTTCGCCGGCTTCCAGAAAGTCCGGCTCGAGATCGAGAATGCGGTCGAGATCGAACGCACCGCGCTCCAGCACATCCGCCAGCGCGACCTTGCAGCGCTCGGTGCGATGCAGTTTTGCATACGGATTGATACCGCGAATCCGGGCCTCGACTTCGGCCAGTTCTCCGCTGGAGACGAGGTCGGTCTTGTTGAGCACGATGACGTCGGCGAATGCGATCTGGTTCTTGGCTTCGGGCGCGTCCTTCAGGCGGTCGCTGAGCCATTTGGCGTCGGCAACCGTCACCACCGCATCGAGCCGGGCGTTCTTCTGCACGTCCTCGTCGACGAAGAAGGTCTGCGCCACCGGCGCCGGATCGGCAAGGCCGGTGGTCTCGACGATGATGGCGTCGAACTTGCCCTTGCGCTTCATCAGTCCGTCGAGGATGCGCACGAGGTCGCCGCGCACGGTGCAGCAGACGCAGCCGTTGTTCATCTCGAACACTTCCTCGTCGGCGCCGATGATCAGGTCGTTATCGATGCCGATTTCGCCGAATTCGTTGACGATGACGGCATATTTCTTGCCGTGGTTCTCCGACAGGATGCGGTTGAGCAGCGTGGTCTTGCCGGCGCCGAGATAGCCCGTCAGCACGGTCACAGGAATTTTTTCGGAAGAGGGTTCTTGCATTCTAGCTCCGGGACGAAACTTGGATGGCGCTTAAGGCCTGGCAGGGAGGGCCCCCGCCCTAGTGGCCAAGCGCGCTGGTCAGGGCCTTTATATTGTGCCTGACCATCTCAATGTAAGTGGGGGCATCGCCCTTTTCGGGTGTCAAACTGTCCGAATAGAGGGTCCCGCCGACCCGGGCGCCGGTCTCGTCCGCTATCCGGCGGATCAGGCGCGGATCGCTGATGTTTTCCAGAAAAATCGCCGGAATTTTTGCTTGTCTTATTTGGGTGATGATTCCGGCGATATCGCGGGCACTGGCCTCGGATTCGGTCGAGACCCCCAGGGGGGCGATGAATTCGATGCCATAGGCGGCGGCGAAATAGCCGAACGCGCCATGGGTCGAGATCACCTTGCGGCGGTTTTGCGGAATCGTTGCCACCGCCTCCCGCACCTCGCGGTCCAGCGCGTCGAGCTTCGCCAGATAGGCCGCCGCGTTGGCGCGAAACGCTTCGGCATTCGCCGGATCGACCGCCGCAAGCGCCTCGCGGATATTGGCCACGTAGATCTTCGCATTGGTGACGGATTGCCAGGCGTGCGGATCCGCATCCGGGCCAAGCTTGAGCGGCACGATTCCGGATGTCGCGATGACAACGGAGGCCTTGCCGCCCGCGGCCTGCACCAGCCGCGGCAGCCAGCCCTCCAGCCCAAAACCATTGACGAACACGAGCTTCGCAGCCGCGATCGTCCTGGCGTCGGCCGGCGTCGGCTCATAGACATGTGCATCGCTATCGGGACCGACCAGCACCGCGACATCGACGCCGCTACCACCGACATTGCGGACGAGATCGGCGAGAACCGAGAAACTGGCGACGACCTTCAGCCGATCTTCCGCGCGCGCCGTGCCCGCGACTGCGATCACCACCAGACAGATGAGCCAGGCGAAACGCCGCATCGCCATTACGCCTCGAGGTGCCGGCCGGGAAACATCTGCCGGACCAGCCCGCTGACATTGCCGAACAGGAGCGATGCCAGATAAAGCCCGGCCGCCACCAGGATGATCGCAGGCCCGGAGGGAATCCGGGTCTGGAACGACAGCACCAGCCCTGCATAGCCCGAAACCATCGCGCTCGCGACCGCGATGCAGATCATGCCGGTGATATCGCGCGACCAGAATCGCGCGATGCCCGCGGGCAGGATCATCAATCCGACGCCCAACAGCGTGCCGAGCGCGTGAAAGCCGTTGACGAGGTTGATCACGACCAGCGCGAGGAACGCCAGGTGCGCCGGCGCGCCGGCGCGAGAGACGGTGCGCAGGAAAACCGGATCGACACATTCGATCACCAGGGGACGATAGATCACCGCCAGCACGAGCAGCGTGATCGTGGCGTTGAACGCGATCACCAGAAGCGTCTGATTGTCCATCGCCAGGATGTTGCCGAACAGCACATGCAGCAAGTCGATGCTGGTGCCCTTGATGGACACGATGGTGACGCCTAGCGCAAGCGAGACCAGATAGAAGGTCGCGAGCGAAGCGTCTTCCTTCAATTCGGTGGTGCGTGCGACCACGCCGGCGAGGATCGCGACCGCAAAGCCCGCAATCAAGCCGCCCGTCGTCATCGCAAACAGATTGAGCCCCGACAGCAGGAAGCCGATCGCCGCCCCCGGCAGGATCGCATGCGCCATCGCGTCGCCGACGAGGCTCATCCGCCGCAACATCAGGAACACGCCGATCGGCGCGCCCCCGAGCGACAATGCGATCACGGCGGCAAGCGCCCGGCGCATGAATTCGAATTCGGTGAAGGGCGCGATCAGCGCATCGGTCAGCATGGGATGTCAGGCGGCGCGCGAGGGCACATCGGCGGCGCAGGCAGCAGCCCTGTCATCGAAGGCTTCGCACATCTTCATCGCCACCATGAGGTTTTCCGGCGTCAGCACCTGCGCGGTCGGGCCCCATGCGACCGGCCCTCGTGCCAGGAGCAGGGTTTCGGGGAAATGGGCACGCACCATCTCCAAATCGTGCAGCGCCGCCAGCACGGTGCGCTGTTCGCCATGCCAACGCTTGACGAGCGCAATCAGGTCAGCGCAGGTCTTTGCATCGATGGCGTTGAACGGCTCGTCCAATACGATCAGGCGCGCGTCCTGCAACAGCACGCGTGCAAACAGCATGCGTTGCATCTGGCCGCCCGAGAGCGTGCCGATCGCGCGGTTCTCAAAACCGTTGAGGCCGACGGCAGCGATCGCCGCCAGGATCTTTTCGTGCCCGGCCTTGCCGATCCCGCCGAACAAACCGGTTGACCGCCACAGACCGCTGCCCACGAAATCGAACACGGAGATGGGAAAGCTGCGGTCGATATCCGCGGTCTGCGGCAGGTAGGCGATATCCCGGTGATCGAGTCCACCGAGATAGATCGCGCCGGAAAGCGGTTTGAGGATGCCGGCCAGCCCCCGGAACAGCGTCGACTTGCCGGCGCCGTTCGGGCCGATTACCGCCAGCAGCGCACCGGAGGCGACCTCGCCGTTGAGGTGGTGCACCGCCGGGTGCCGGTCGTAGCCGAGCGTAACGTTGCGGAACTGTATCTGCGCGGCCATGCTCACCTCATCGCGACGAGCACGATCGCCCACAGGCCTGCGCTGACCGCGAGGGCGGCCGCGAGACGCGAGGCCACCGTCATGCGCAGGATCGACCAGGGCGCGGCCTGCGCTGGATGCGGCGCGGCGGGCCCGTGGCTGTGGGGATGGCCGTGGGTGTGGGGATGCGAATGAACCATTCAAAAACGTTATATTATAACATAACGTGAGTCCACCTCACAGCAAGCTCACGGCTTGCCGATCGCCATCGCGATCGCTGCTGCCAGGAACGGAAACGGTACCGAGACGGCCGCGCGGAACCAGACAAAGCGCGCCGGCATGAACGGGATCTCCCACAGGATCACCCTCTGAAAGGCAAACAGTGCCCAGGCGATCACATAGGCGATCACCTGGGGCGGTCCGCCGCCCGCCTTCAGTGCGACCGCGCCGATCGAAAAGCCCACCACCGGGCCGCCCGGTGTCGCCGCGCCCGCGATCACGGCGGTTAGGACGCCGAGCCAGCCGCTGTCGGGCCCAAGCCAGCCCGTGATGATCTCCTGGGGAATGACGGCGGCGATGTAACCCGAGCCGAGTACGCCGAGGGCGATGCGCGGCACGATGTTGATGAATTCCAGCGAGCCCTCACGCAAGGACGACACCAGCACATCCCGTCCCCGCTGCCACGCGATCAAGCCGACAGCCAGAACCGAGCCCCACAGCAGGATGTCGATCAGCAGCGACGCGCTCATGGCGGCGCGCCTTGCGGATAGACCCGAGCGTAGACGAAGCGCCCAAGCGCGCCGGCCAGAACCGGCAGCGGCAGCGAGATCACGATGCGCCACAGCGTGAAGTCGGCGCCGAGAATCGGCAACTCCCACGCGACCGCGCGGCCATAGCCGATCAGCGTCCAGCTCACGACCATCGCAATCGTCGCGCCGAAATCGGCGCCGACGGTGAGCAGGGCTGCGGCCACGGGATAAGCGGTGAACGGCCCGCCCGGCAGGATTGCGCCGAACGCCGTGCCGATCAGCAGTCCCTTCAGGCCGGATTTCGGGCCAAGCGATCGCGACACTTTTTCGTGCGGCAGAATTTCAGCGATGAACGCGCCGAGCAGGCAGCCCGCGAGCACGCGCGGCAGGATACCGCCGAACAGCGCGAGGTCATGGGTCAGTATCTCGAGCACCCCATCGAGGCCGTCGCGGCGATAGACCAGGGTCGCGCTGACCACGACCAGCACGGCGATAAAGATCATCGACCAGCCGATCGGCTTGCGGACGCGGGTGGGACGCGCCTCGGCCTCCACGGCGTCATCGGCGGGCGCCGGGTCTTTCAAAGGAGGTTCTGACAAGGCAATGAGTTGGCGGGTCCTGGTACCTGACCCTGCTTAGTCCCGTCACAAAAGCGAAGCAAACGCCATACCCATGCGCGTCGCGGACACGGCCATGCTTCAGGTGAGATGGCGCACCAGCGCGAGCCCCGCGAACAGGCCGGCAATCGAGAGCGCCACCGAGCCGAGGACGTACAAGGCAGCAAGCCCGATTTCGCCGCGCTCATAAAGCAGCACGGTATCCAGCGAGAACGCCGAGAAGGTCGTGTAACCGCCGAGGATTCCCGTCATCAGAAATAGCCGCCAGGGCTGCGACACCTCGCCCTTGAAGGCGAGATAGCCCGCGATCAGACCCATCACGGTCGAGCCCGTGATGTTGATGATGAAGGTGCCGTAGGGAAAGGCGGTGCCGATGCAGCGGGCGCAGCTGACGTTGACGATGTGGCGCAGCGTCGCCCCGAGGCCGCCACCCACGAAAACCAGGAGGTAGTGCATTGCAGGATTTCCGCCGCCGGCAAAATTAGATGGCCGTCACACAAGTTCTGCCGCAAGCCCGCGATCCCCGCAAGGTCGCGAGATAACGCAATAGACGAAGGGGCGGCAGCTCGACGCCGCCGCCCCTGACTTTCCGGTTCAGTCGATATCAGGCCTTCTCGAACAGCTGGTCGACATAGTCCCAGTTGACGAGATTTTCGAGAAACGCCTTCAGGTAATCGGGACGGCGGTTGCGATAGTCGATGTAATAGGAGTGCTCCCAGACGTCGCAACCGAGGATGGGGGTCGCGCCATGAACCAGCGGGTTCTCGCCGTTCGGCGTCTTGGATATCTCCAGCTTGCCGTTCTTGACCTGCAGCCAGCACCAACCGGAGCCGAACTGACCAACGCCGGCAGCGGCGAAATCGGTCTTGAATTTCTCGAACCCGCCGAGGTCCTCGTTGATCTTCTTTTCGAGACGGCCGGGCAGTTTGCTGCCGCCGCCGTTCGGCTTCATCCAATTCCAGAAATGCAGATGGTTGTAATGCTGGCCCGCGTTGTTGAAGACGGCCGGGTTCTTTCCGAACGAACCCTTCACGATCTCCTCGAGGGACTTGCCCTCGAATTCGGTCCCCTTGATCGCGTTATTGCCGTTGGTCACGTAGGCCTGGTGATGCTTGTCATGGTGGTATTCCAGCGTCTCCTTCGACATATGGGGCGCCAGGGCGTCATGGGCGTAGGGAAGATTGGGGAGCGTAAGGGTCATGGGGTAATGTCCAACAATGGTGGGAGACGACACATAACGGGGACCCCTTATAGAAGGTTCCATCCTGGTTAAACACCGCAATTTGGGAAAGTTGACGACCGCATGAGCATCGAAATCGACATCCTGAACGGCGACGCGTCCTGGAAAACGGCCGAGCCGTTGTTTGACGCGGTCTGGCCGCGCCGTGTCATGGAAAAATTACCTTGGGGGCATGTCGAATGGGCCCATGCCGATCTGCGGGTGCTGATCGAGGCCCCCGAGGAATTGACCAACGGCGGGCTCGCCTGCCATGTCGGCATCTACTTCCGCACCGTGAGCTGGAACGGGCGCAAGGTTCACGTCGGCGGCATCGGCGGCGTGATGACGCGCGAGGATTGCCGCAGCCGCGGCTACGCCAGCCTCGCGCTCGACGCAGCGATCCAGACGATGCGCGCCAATGAGGCGGTCCGCTTCGCGATGTTGTTCTGCGAGCCCCACAATTTCGCATTTTACCAGGCGCGCGGCTGGCATCCTTTCACCGGCGAGGTCTATTGCGAACAGCCCGGGGAGCGCATTCGCTTTGAAGCAATGGCGCCCTTTGTTTTTGACATCGGCCGCGCGCCGCGCCAGGGCACGATCGACCTATGCGGACTGCCGTGGTGACCCCTGCGCCGGTTGCAGGTGGCTTGTGCGATGCCGGCCGGTTAACATGTTACGCATAATGTATTGACCTCCAGGCTGGATAAGCGGTGATGCGTGACGATTGATGCCCCAATTGACATGCGACCCGTGGCCGCTCCCGCCAACAGCCTGCTCACCGCGCCGATCCTGCCCACGCTGCTGAAGCTCGCGGTTCCCAATACCATCGCGATGTTCGGCAGTACCCTCGTTGCGGTTGCCGAAACGTCCTATATCGGCCGGCTCGGCACCGAACCGCTGGCCGGCATCGCGCTGGTGTTTCCCTTCGTCATGCTGACGCAGATGATGTCGGCCGGCGCGATGGGCGGCGGCGTCTCCTCTGCCATCAGCCGCGCGCTCGGCGCGGGAAATCGCGACCGCGCCGCGGACCTCGCCTTGCACGCCGTAATGATCGGTGTTTGCGCCGGAATTTTCTTCACGGTGATGCTGCTTGCCTTCGGCCGCGATTTCTATGAGTTGCTCGGCGGACGCGGCGAGGTGCTCGAACAGGCCATGCGCTATTCGCAAGTGCTGTTTTCCGGCGCGGTGTCGATCTGGCTGGTCAATACGCTCGCTTCAGTCGTGCGCGGCACCGGCGACATGCGGATGCCCTCGGCCGCGCTGATCGGCGTCGCCGTCATCCAGATCGCGGTCGGCGGCGCGTTCGGCCTCGGGCTTTTCGGGCTGCCCAAGTTCGGCATGCGCGGCGTCGCCGCCGGCCAGCTCACGGCCTTCACGCTGGGGGCGGTTTTCCTGGCGTGGTATCTCATCAGCGGACGCAGCCGGCTCAAACTTGATTTTGCCAGCTTCCGCTTCCAGCGCGACATGTTCGTCGACATCCTCAAGGTCGGCGCGATCTCCTGCCTGTCGCCGCTGCAGACCGTGTTGGCCATCCTGATCTTTACCAAAATTATCGCGGGCTTCGGCACCGAGATGCTGGCTGGCTACGGCATGGGGTCGCGGCTCGAATTCCTGCTGACCCCGATCGCGTTTGCGTTCGGCGTCGCTTCGGTGCCGATGGTCGGCATGGCGATGGGCGCGGGCCTCGTCGCACGCGCGCGGCGGGTAGCATGGGCTGCTGCCGCAGCGGCGGGCCTCACCTTGGGCGTGGTCGGCCTGATCGTGGCGGTCAATCCAGAACTTTGGGTGTCGCTGTTCACCAGCGATGCCGGCGTCACCGCCGCGGCCTATTCCTATTTCGCTCTCGCCGGACCTGCCTTCGGCTTTTTCGGGGTAGGAGTTTGCCTGTACTTCTCATCGCAAGGCGCGGCAAAAGTCGGCGGGCCGGTGCTGGCCGGGACCGCGCGCTTGCTGCTCGTGGGACTGGGCGGCTGGTGGCTCGCGTCGTCAGGTGCGCCGGCCTGGACGCTGTTCGCGCTGGTCGGCGCGGCGATGGTCGTCTACGGCCTCGGCACGGCGCTGTCGGTTTACCTGGCGCGCTGGGGCAAATGATCGCGCCACGGTGTGCGAATACGGAATTGCACAAATCTGATTTGTTGTTATGCAGGCCTGCTTTTTGTCGGGGAATGATTCATGGCCTGCAGACTGACTTTCATCATCGCGACATTGGCAGCATTGCTGACCGCACCGTCGGCCCTTGCGCAAGGCGCGGCCGAGCCGACAGGTATCTGGATGACCCAGGCGGGTGATGCTCGCGTCAAGGTCAGCAAATGCAGCGGCGGCATTTGCGGGGTGATCATAGGCTTGAGAGATCCGATCGATCCCTCAACCGGCAAGCCCGCCGTCGACAACAAGAATCCCAATCCGTCGCTCGCCACCCGCCCGATGATCGGGCTTCCTCTGTTCTCCGGCATGCAACCGAGCGGCCCCAACAAATGGTCCGGCCAGATCTACAATGCCGATGACGGCAACTCCTACGCCAGCAGCGTATCGCTATCGGGGGCGGATACGCTCCGCGTCGAAGGCTGCGTCGGCGCGCTCTGCGGCGGCGAGAACTGGTCGCGCGTCGGGCGCTGATCTTAACTCGCTAAAGCCGCCGTCGCCTTCAGCGCGGTGGCGGCAGACGCATAACCGCCCCGCGCGCCATCGATGAAATGGACGTGGTCGCTGCGCATCACGGACGGCGTGAAGCAGGTCATCATTGCGGCATCCTGCCGGTGCAGCCCGTAGCGTACGATTCCATCTGACGCAGCCTGAGCAAGCCGCCCGGTCAGCGCGCGCTCGAGTTCCTCGTTGCAATCGAGGATCATCCGCAACCCATCGTCATATTTGCGGAAGTCGGAATTCTCCACCACCTGCTGCAGATAATTCTTCGGCACGAACTTGCCGACCTTGATGCCCAAGCGCATGACGACATAGGCCCACAAGGTGCCGGCAAGGACGACGCTGCGTCGCTTCAGCAGCGAGCCGCCGCGCGCGGCGCGCGCCTCATATTCGACGCCCGCCGGCGGCCATCGCAGCGGCGGACCGCCCGGCGGCACCGGCCGTCCAGCATCCGGGCTACGCTCGACCAGACCAATGACGTCCTCGATCACCTTGCGGAAGCGAAGCGGATCGGCGCCTTGTGCCGCTACCACCAGCACGGAGAGAATGATGCCGCGCGCCGACGGAATTTCCTCGAAACGGCATGACAGCCCGCTGAGGTCCGGCTGCGTACCTGATGGCGCCGGGGCCACCGGGAATTCGCCGCGCTTCATTGCGGCTTCCGCCCACCCCAACCCTCCGCCGGAAAACATCGCATAGGACAGGTTGGCCGACGGCCCGAACCGGGCGACGCGGACCTCATAGCCCTGCGCACGAATCGCGGCAACCGGCACCAGCGCCACCCGCATCGAGAGCTCGAGGTCGTCCCTGACCCAGCGCGCGGTCGCCGCCAGTGCCTCGCGCGCGCGTTCGAAATCGGCCCACGAGACGGCAAAGCTCGCGCCGTCGCCGCCGAACACGAACGGGAATTCGCGCCCCTCCAGCGCATTGGTGACGGCCGCTATGACGGCGGCGCCCGCCATGTTGACCGCCTTGTAGCGCTGCGCCGCGATCGCCCTGGTCGATTCCACGATGTCCGCGACGCCGACGGTCCAGTCCTCCGGCAACGGTGAATACAGCGCCGGGTCCATCAGGCGGTCAAAGCCGCGAAAGACCGGGATGCCGCCGTAAAAGACGTCGGTGCCGCCTGCGATGGTCATCGGTACTGAAACCCGCCCTGTTTCTGGTTGTCTAGCAGATACGGGCGGTTTTGGAATTCGGTTCTGACCCTTCCGCGGCCGACAAGCGTCCAGGCGCTGAACCTTACGCGCGCCGGAAGTGTTCTGCTTCACAGACGGGTCGCTTCCAAGGTTGTATCCTTCGCGACAATCCGTCGATCGTCTCGCCGGCGCGCAACCGCGCGCTCGGCCCGCGCATTGGAAACGAAGGGGGAATGCCGTGACCCTGACCTATGGATTTGTCAAAACGAAGATCATCTCAGCGCCCAAATTGAAGCCGTCGCACCGCTCGCACGAAACCCAGTTTCACCTGCACTGCAATCTGGACGTCGACGGCGAAACGTGGGACGTCGCCGTCAATGTCGGCACCAATGACGACGACGACCTGCTGAAATACAAGCTGGCGTTCGATTTCCGCCATTCCGTCATCCAGACGCTGGCGTCGGCGGAGGCTGGGTCGCACGACCTGACCGGTCAGGCCGCGCTTCCCGCGCTCGACTTCCTGCGCAGCGACCTCCTGGCAAACACCGGCAAGTGGCGCGACAGCGATGTGATGGATGGCTCCGACGCGCCAGAACCCGCGGCGTCATTGAAACGCCTGCTGGAGCGGGCGCACCAGCAAAACCTCGACGTCTATATTTTCGGGCGCTTCTTCAGCCAAGGCAACGGCATTCACGACGTCCACCTCAATCAGGGATCGACCAAGGGCTTCATTCACAGGCCCAACGACGACTCCAACGACCATAACGACGTCTGGCAGGACGGCGCCGTCATGGTGGATATCGGCGAACCGGAATGGGCGGCATACTTCTCGGCGTTCAACCAGCAGCTCGTGCCGACCGACGATCTCGGCAATCCGCTCCCCGGCGGGGCGACGATTTGAAACTCCGGCAACTTCATCTAACGGTTAGGGCTCCAGCCCCAGCCAGCCGCTGAGGAGGGGACGACATGAAACCGGCTTCCAGCATTGCGCGGCCGATCGCCCCCTTGGGACCGAGCGTGAGACTGCCGGCGCAAGATCTGGCGCAGATCCGGTTCATTGTTGCGGCGACGAACATGCATGCGAACGCCAGGCGCAAGGCCCTGCTGCTTAGCGGAAGGGATGCCGCGCCGGCGGCCGAGGCGATTGCGAAGGAACTGCGCCGCAATCTCTACCGCGTCGACCTGGCCGCCGTGGTGAGCAAGTTCATCGGCGAGACCGAAAAGAATCTCAGGCGCATCTTCGCCGCGGCCGCAGCCAACGGCGCAGTGTTGCTGTTTGACGAGGCCGATGCGCTGTTTGGAAAGCGCACTGATGTGAAAGATTCGCATGACCGCTTCGCTAACGCGCAACTCGCCCTTCTGCTGCAACGAGCAGAGATACACAGGGGATTGGTCATGCTCGCAAGCAAGCCGAGGCTCACCCTACCAATGATCCTCCAGCGCCGATTTGCGGTGTACAAGTTTCCGCCCAATGGCTCGATATGAACGGAAACTTGCGCCCCGACGAAATCAGCCGTTGCCCCTGCCCATCCCCCGCAGCACCAGCTGATTGAGCCTCATCGCAAACGCGGCCGGATCTTCCGGCAATTCGCCGTCGAGGATTTGCGCCTGCTCCAGAAGCAGCAGCGAGATGTCCCTGGCCGCGTCGGTGTCGCCGGAAATCGCCGCCACCATCGGATGCCGCATGTTGACCTCGAGGATCGGCTTCGTAGCCGCGCCGCGGTTCTGTTGCGCCAATAGCCGCTCAAGCGCGCGGTCGCGCCCGTCGCCGCCGGCCACCAGACATGATGCGCTCGACGTCAGCCGCTGCGACGCCCGCACGTCGGAGACGCGCTCGCCGAGCGCGTCCTTGATCAGGGCGATAGTTGAGGCCTCGTCGGCGCCGCTTTCGTCCTTGTTGTCGTCGGCCTTGTCGTCGAGCAGCGGGATCAGGCTGAAATCGATGTCGCCCTGGCTCAGCGATTTCAGCGGCTTGCCGCCGAAATCGAGCGGCGCCGAGGTCCAGAACGCATCGACCGGATCGGTCAGCAACAGAACCTCGATGCCGCGGGCCTTCGCGGATTCAAGCTTTGGATTCGACTTCAGCCGCTCAAGGCTGTCGCCGGTGAGATAATAGATCTCGGTCTGGTTCGGCTTGATATCCTCGACATATTGCTTCAGCGAGCGCTTCTCGCCCGTCGTCGTGGTGAAGCGTGACAGCGCCAGCAATTTCTCGCGCCGCTCGAAATCTTCCCAGATGCCTTCCTTGATGACGGGGCCGAATGCGTCCCAGATTTTGGCGAACGCTTCCGGTTCCTTTTCACCGAGGTTTTCGAGTTCGCCAATGACGCGGCCGGTGACGGCTTTGCGGATCTGTGCCAGTTGCGGGTTGTTCTGCAGCATCTCGCGCGAGATGTTGAGCGGCAGATCTTCAGAGTCGATCACGCCGCGGATGAAGCGCAAATAGGCCGGCAACAGGTCGGCGTCGTCGGCAATGAAGACGCGGCGCACATAGAGTTTGACCTTGCCCTTGCGGTCCGGCTCGAACAGGTCGAACGGCTTTGTCGACGGCGAGAACAACAGCACCGCATAGGACTGCCGGCCCTCGGCGCGGTAATGCAGCGTCATCGCGGGCTCGTCGAACGCGCCGGCGATGGACTTGTAGGCCTGCTTGTAGTCTTCCGCCGTCAGGTCCGATTTCGCCCGCTGCCAAAGCGCGCTCGCCGAATTGATCTGGCGCAGTTCGCCCTCTTCCGGAACGAGCTCAATCGGGAACTGGATATTGTCGGAATAGGCGCGGACGATGCGCTCGATCTCGTAGGTCTCGAGATATTTCTGCGCGTCCTTTTTCAGGTGCAGCACGATCTCGGTGCCGCGCGTGACGCGGCCGGCCGCCTCTTCGCTCGCGGGCGCGATCTCGAAACCGCTGCCGCCCGAGGAAGACCAGACCCAGACCTGATCGGAGCCTGCGCGGCGGCTGGTCACGACGATGCGCTCGGCGACCATGAAGGCCGCGTAAAAGCCGACGCCGAACTGACCGATCAAATTGGCGCCGTCCTTGGCCTCCGTCAGACGCGACAGGAACGATTTGGTGCCCGAGCGCGCGATGGTGCCGAGATTGTCGATCAACTCCTGCCGATCCATGCCGATGCCGCTGTCGATCACCGACAGCGTATTGGCCTTCTTGTCCGACTTGATCGATATCTTCGGCGGCGCGCCGTCGGTGATCAGCTCCGGCGCCGATATCGCCTCGTAGCGCAGCTTGTCGCAGGCGTCCGACGCATTGGAGATCAATTCACGGAGGAAGATATCGGTCTCCGAATAGACCGAATGCACCATCATATGCAGGAGTTCGGCAACCTCGGCCTGAAACGGTTGGGATTCGGTCGCTGCGTCGCTCATTGTCATGCGTTCGCCCGGCAATTGAAAAAGGGAAACGTCGATATAGCGCAATGACCTCGCCGATCAAGCCTTCGAATGCCCCTCATGCCACCTGGAGCCGCGGCTGCCGATTACGAAATAGCCGCCATGTATCGCCGGACCGACGCATCAAACGCCGCCTTGGCGCCGGTTTCGATGTTGCGGCCCCACCAGGCGCCGTAGATGCGATCGAACGCAAGCGGCTCGATCGCGCGGGCGATGCCCCTGACAGCTTCAGCGCCGAGCGGAATGTAGTTCGGGTAGCTGTACATGAAGCTGACGTGCCGCCGATCCATCGCGACCATCGCGATATCTCCGGTCAACAGCGCGCCGCGTCCGCCCGCGCCCGCTCGCCAATGCAGCACGGTGGCGCCGGCAAAATGCCCGCCGGCGCGAACCAGAACGATATCATCGGAGATCTGGCGGCTTCCGCCCGACCACGACACGATCGACGGATGCGGCCGCGTGATCCATTGGCGGTCATCCCCATGCAGATAGACCGGTGCATTGCCGAACGCCTCGCTCCAGTCGGCAATGGCGCCATAGTAATGCGGATGCGAGACCGCGATTGCTTTCAGGCCGCCTAGCGATCTGACGTAGTCCACTGCTTCGGCCGTCAGTAACGGCACGCAATCCCAGAGCACGCAGCCATCGGCTTCGCGGATCAGCAGCGCGCGCTGGCCGATCGCAAAGCCCGGTTCGAGGCCAATGCCGGGAATGCCGAGATCGTCACGCCAGACCAGCCTGTGGGCCTTTGCCAGTTCTTCGCGGCTGAGCCAGGCCTGGCCTTTCCAGTTCACGTACTGCCGCTCGTCTTCACAAATCGGGCACGAGACGGGCGGCTGGCCGCTTTCGGGAAATTGGGCGCCGCACTGTTCGCAAGTCCACAAGGCCATTGCTGTCACTCCGATTTGGAGGACCAGTACCGCAAAAACAAAAGCCCGCCAAAGGCGGACTTGCGGTTATGGCTACGCGAATTGGGCCCGGCCGTCCATTGGCCGGGCCCGCGTCCGAATGATCAGCCCCCGAACCCGAAGTTCAGTGCTTCGATTCAAGACTGACGATGACGCCCGTCGGTTCGGGTTCGTGCGGCATCAAATTCGTCAGGTTCTCATCGCTCCAATAGGCAAGGTTGACGATCTTGCCAACTTGGGTATCCGCCTCGGAGGTGCCGGCGGGCTCCAGGACATTGAGCCCACTGCTGTCGAGAAAGAACGTGTGATCGCCGAACAGACGGTTCAATTGCGGCACGACCGGGTGGCTGTCCGGAAGGGCCTGGGCGTCGAATTGGCTCAGGGCGCGCTCGACCTGTGCTGAGTTCAGTTTCATGCTCTCGCTCCTTTTTGGACTGGAGGGTTGCGCCGCGCGACGATTGATCCGCACGTGGCCCGCTTCCTTCAGGCGATCAAGGAGTTTGACTCTGACCGCTCATCTCGTCGGCACACCGGTGTGCCGATTTCCGGAAGCTCGCTTCATTCCGCCGAACGAGGTCAGCGAAGTTCGGGACATTGGGTGTGTCATCGTCAATTCAACCTGCCGGCCGAATTAAATTCGACAGGGTTCCACATGAATCATTCGGCCGGGACGGGATGCAGCCTTGCCAATTCGTCGAGCGATAGTTCCGCTTCCCGCTCTGTCAGGGCAAAGCGGACGATGACGTCCTGACGGCCAAGCTGTCCCCAAAGCGCATCAGAAGACCACTTCTGCGCCGCGGGTCCGCGCAAACCTTCGATCCAGACGAAGTACCACTGCGTCATGACAAGCACCTTGCACGAGAAGCACCGTAGCGCCTTTTGCGCCCGGCCGGAACCGGCTCAGGCGGCGCTTGCGGGCCAGCTGGAGCGGGTGAGGGCCAAAGGATGCTGCATCGGAGCCTTGAAGAAGAGAAAGAGATCGGCGCTCCATGACAAACTGAATAACGGTTCATTTGAACTGCGCACGAAATGCGGAGCGCCGACGCCGAAGCGGCGGCGCTCCGTCACTTTACTGAGCCGACAGACCCAAAGTTGCTTGCGTCTTCACGATCGGCGGCGGATTCCATTTTCCGGTCAATGCTTCGGATTTCGGAGCATAGAGCCTCATGGTCAGATTGAACGGTCCTTTCGGCGCCGGAAGCCAGTTCGCCTCCTTGCCATTGCCCGGGTTCTCGTTCTGGAAATAGAGATCCAGCGAACCGTCAGCGTTGTATTTGAACGGCATCCAGCTGCTGACGGCGAAGCGATTGAGGCTGTTTCCGACCTGGAACCCTTCCGGATCATAGAGCGTGATAGACCAGAATGCGTTCGCGGGCGGCGTAGCGTCTTTGTCGAAGTGGATGGAGTATTTGTTGGCGCCATCCAGTGGACGACCAGTTTCATCACCCAGACTGAGCGGGTAAATCGCGTCTTCGGGCAGGTTCGCGCCAAGGCCAACCTGGGCGACAATGGCGCGCTTGAGGTAGTAGTTGCCGTACACGCCCATCGTGTCGGTGTTCATCGACCAGTTGTTTGCGACCCGAGCAAGGGTGGGCATCTTCCATTCCATCAACTTTTGCGCGGCTTCCGGCGCTGCTTCGATCGCTTTCCTGACTGCAGGATCGAGCCTGGCCATGTCAAAGCTCTTGCCAGGTTCAATCCCGAGTCTGCTTCATCCGCGCCAGGATCGGCTCGTCGGTGATGTGGGGCGGCTGAAGCTTCAGGAGTTCTGCTGCGTAGGCGAAATATGGCCCCCCTTGCATGGCGTCGACCTGAATCTTCGGCGGCGTCTTCATATCGACAGACGCATCGATCTTCTGCTCAACAGGTTTGACCGCCTTGCCCCATTCGGTAAGCGGCGTGATCTTTAATTCGGCCTGTATCTTGTTGACCGCGTCATAGTCTGGCGGTCCGTCGGTCTTGATGCGGCCGATGATCCAGACATAGGGCGTCGGTGCGTTGATCAGCTGGGTATCCTTCGGAAGCTTGTACTCGTCGATGAATTTGTCGCGCAAATCGGGCCTCCAGCCCGGAGGTACGACGAGGTAGTTTGCCGCCGTTGTACCGGTTGTGCGCCAACCCGGTGAAGCGAACACGTCCGACCACATGTCGAGCATCGGAAGCAGATAATAACGGCCCGCTGTGTCCGGAACGGAAACCACGACCGGCTCTTTTGTCAGATCCAGATAACCGCTGGAGTACAAGGTATCAAAATTGGGTCTGACAACCGCTTTCATGTCGGCAGGCGGATATGCCTTGAGGCTGGCAAAGGTATTCATCGGGCCGCCGAGTCCCTTGCCGGGCTCCACGTTGGTAAGCTGCTTGCGCGTCACATCCATTGTAACGAGCGGATAGAAATAGATGTAGGCGTCCGTCGCGATGCCTCGTGCCTCCTGTTCGGTGATCGTCGCAGGCGAGCCCTGGGCCGCTACGACAGTGGCGAGGGGTGGACCTAGCAAAAGGCTTAGCGTCAACGTGACCGTATGCATTTTCATGACTATTCCTCCGGCAACCGTTATTTCGCGGCGGGTTACGCCAGCGGAAGACTACGGGTGCTGTGCAGCGCCGACTATGCAAAAACGAGTGAGCTCAAAGAATATGCGAGGTAGCGGCTTGACGATATCGCTGGAGCACCGGCGAGAACGCTCCGCCGCTTTTGCATGGTCGGCGGCGGACCTGAATCGGGCGAGCAGTTCGCGTTGACGGCCGGCACAACCCTGAGTATTCTCGGCCTGTCGGCGCTCCATTGTAGCGCCGCCTACTTGTCAGAGCGGTTTTGATGCGGTGCGGCGCCGCCGCCTTTTTGATCTGCTTTTTCCGGCCGATGCGCCTTGGCCGATATTTTCAGCGGTCTTGATGTCGTTTTACATCCTCGAAGAAACGGTGATCGGGATGTGTTACGGCAAGACGGCGATAGAAAGCATTCCAAACATAGGTGGAGGAAGCTTGCAGGGCCTCCTTGCCGTCGGCTCTATCATTTTGTGGTGTTGATGCCGTTCTTTGCATTGAAAGAGCTCGCCCGAACCATTGGCGATGATAATCTATATGAGCTGTTTTTCGTGCAAAAGATGCAGGTATATGCCGTCGCCATCCTAATCATCACCTCGTGAGGCGCTCGCGACATCGTTCTAAATTCGCGCTTATCTTGTCCGTACCGGCTTTCGCATGGTGGGCCAACGAGGCTTTTAGTATTCTACCGTTGCAGGCGCTGCAACTAACGCCAGCGGCAGTGGGCCATCGACCAAGCGATTGGAGTGACGAGCATGACGTCGACGAAATTGCCGCTTTGGCTTCGCTTTTTTCTGCTTATCGGTGTCGCCATTTTTGCGTCAGGCGCGGGTCTCCTTGCCTATCGGTACTACACTCGCCCGGTAACGCTGACACTGGCGGTCGGCTCGGTCGACGGTGAGGCCGCCAAGGCAATGTCGGCCATAGCAAGCGAGCTCGTTTCGACGAACGCGCCAGTGCGGCTCACGGTTATCGACAGCGGCACCACGCTTGGGGCCGCTGACGCGTTTTCATCCGGTAAAGTCGATCTCGCCGTGGTTCGCGGCGACGTTGGCGACTTGTCGCAGGCGCAAGCCGTCGTCGTCGTCAGCCATATGGTCGTACTGATCATCGCACCGCCGGGATCGTCCATCGACAGCGTGGACAACCTGAAGGGACGTACGGTCGGCGTGGTCGGCGGAATAGCGAACGCCAAAATTGTCGACGTATTGACCAAGGAATATGATCTGGCGCGTGCAAAAGTCGTGTTCAAGAACCTTGCCTTGACGGACGTCCGGCAGGCCATTCAGTCAAAGCAGGTCAGCGCCCTGCTTGTCGTGATCCCGCTCGCCGAAAAATATCTTTCGCTCGTACGCGGATTTTTTCAGCTGGACCACAAAAAGGCGCCGGTGCTGATCCCAATCGAGTCCGCAGCAGCAATTGCAGAGACCGAACGTGCCTTCGAGAGTTTCGACGTCCCGAAGGGCACGCTGCGGGCGTCACCGCCGGTCCCGGACGATGACCTGACGACCCTGAGGACCTCGCTATACCTGGTTGCGCACAAGAAGCTCGGCGCTGATCTGGTAACCAGGCTCACGCAGGCAATCATGAGCGTGCGCAGGAATCTTCTGCGCGAACAGCCGATTTTCGCGCAGATCACCGCACCTAGCACCGACCAGGATGCCTACCTTCCGCTGCACCCTGGAGCGGCAGCCGTTTACAACGGCACCACACAGAGCTTCATGGATGAATACGGCAACTGGATCTATTTGACACCGATGGTGCTGGGTGGCGCCGCCACCATGCTTGCCGCGGCCTGGAAATTCCTGGGCCTCGGCAACCGCCCAGCCGAAGGCCCGCTGGATTCTCTCTATGCCCTGGCGCGCCGGATCCGGCGCGTCGACGCAGAGCCTGAGCTGTCGGATATCGAGGAAGAAATAGACGCCATTCTAAAGGCGGAACGCGCAAAATCCGCTGCCGGAGACGAGAGCGCGGTCGACGATGCGACATTGAACGTCGTAGCCCATCGGCTCGAGAGCCTGATACACGACCGGCGCGCATTCCTTGCAAAAGACCTGCAATTGCCTCAGCGGCCCAGGCGACACACCGTTAAGTCGCACACACGACACGCGGGACTTCGTCCCCTTGAGACAATGGTGAACCATGAATGCAATCGCGTTATCGTGCATCACGTTTGTATGCATCTCGGGCGGCGCCTTGCTCGGCATGTTCCTTCCTGGGCATCACCTGAGCACAGAAGAAAAGGATGTGGTCAGGCTGGGCACCGGGTTGATCGGGACGATCGCCGCGCTTGTCCTCGGCCTGCTGATCGCCTCGGCAAAGAGTTCTTACGACACGCAGAGTACTCAAATCACACAGATGACGAGCAATGTTGTGCTGCTCGACAATCTGCTGGCGCAATACGGGCCGGAGACCAACGAGGTGCGCAATCTTTTGCGGCGCGGTGTGGTGGTTTTGGCCGATCGAATGTGGCGTCGAGAACAGTTCCGACGTTGCCAAGAGCGAAGCCGTTCGAAGCGAGCGACGCAAGCGACGCCTTCTTTGCGAAACTTCAGCAGCTTTCGCCACAGAACGATTCCCAGCGCTCCCTGCAGGCCAGGGCAATGCAGCTCGCCACCGACATTGCGCAAACCCGCCTGCTGCTGTTCGCACAGAAAAACAACTCAATTCCTATGCCGTTTCTGGTGGTGCTGATTTTCTGGCTCACCATCATCTTCGGAAGCTTCGGCCTGTTTGCCAAACCCAACGCAACCGTTTTCGGATCGCTGTTCGTTTTTGCATTGTCGGCTGCCGGGGCGATTTACCTGGTCCTGGAGCTGGGTCAGCCATTTGCGGGTCTGATGCAAATCTCCAGCACGCCGCTGCGCGACGCCCTCATGCCGCTCAGTCCCTGATCGATGAAGCGATCACGAGGAGTTATTTGGCCAACTGATCCATCTGGAGGCACGTCAGCAGACTAACGTAGCCTGGTGCGTCGCCAATAAAGACCAAATGTGAGCTCAAAACTATCATCGAGAATGCGATGGGCATTTATCGCATCATGCAGACAAGCGCGGTCCTACCGTAGCGAAATCCGGATGCTGCTTGTGTTTGCCGCAAATTCCATGCCTGCCCTCAGCCCTTGCAGCGTAATCATCACGCCTCTCGCGTTCGTCAACTGGACCGCTCCGAGGCCTCCGACAAAGGCGCCCCCTGCTCCAACAGCATCGTAGCTGCCCTCGAAATCGTTCAATTCACGTAGATTCGAGACCCGTCCCGTCAGCCGCATCGCCGATGCGCCTGCCGTGACACCCAAACTGAAACCGGAAACCCTGAACGGATAGTCGTGACCGCGATACGTCAGGACCCCGCGGCCCCCACCTGCACCTGCGACCAAGGCCGCCTTCACGAATACGACTCGAATGGAGCCCGGCGCTTGTGCGTATGATGGCCCCACGCAACCGCCGCAGACAACGATGACTGCCACCGCAAGTCTTGCCAAATATTTGCGCATCCGAAACAACCCTCCTGCAATCGTCAAGGACTCTGTGCGTTGACCTTCTTCCAGGTCTGATCGGGATCGAACCACGTCATGCGCTTGACCAGGGCCATCGTGTAATCACCGAGATCTTTCTGGTAGACCGTGCCGGAATGATTCACGAGAAAGGTCATCACGCCTGAATTGCCGTACTCCGCAGGATAGGCGAGAAGCGCAAATCCCCCGATCATCTTGCCCTTGACCACGTAGTTCAGCGTGCCACCGGGGGCATTCGGCCCTTGCTGCGTCAGTATCCGATAGTAGTAGCCGTGATAGGGCGTGCGCCCCTCCCCGGTTTTGTATCCTTCCGCCGAGGCCTGCGCGACGAATTCGCCAAGCGGGCTCGCATCGCCATCCGATGGCCAATAAAGGCCGTCCTTCTTGCCGGACGAACTGACGATGCGCTGCGCGTAAACTCCGGCACCGGCACCGGTGCGGTCCTTTTCGGCATATTCGTTCTGCGCATCGACATAGGCGAGACAGGTCTGGATGGCGTCCAGTTCATTGCGTCCAATGCGCCGGTACAAGACTTCAAGCCGGCCTGCGGCCGTATCGAATTTCCAGTTTGCCGCCTTACGGATGAGCGGAATCGGGAGCGGGAAGTCGTCGGCACCCACGACCAGAAATGCCTTTTCGCCTTCGATGATCACATTGTGCTTGGCGTCGTAAGCTCCCACGAACCGCTCCCGGGCTTCGCGATCGGCCGTTTCATCGCCGGAGAACATGATGTCCACGGCATTCCGGCCGAGCACCTTGAGGATATCTCTCGTGGCTCCCGATTTGATCGCGGCGGCGAGCGCTGCGCTGGCATCCTCCGGCGTCTTGAAGACTTGCTGCGCGTTGGCGAACGACATCCCAAACAGCAGCGAGACTGCTGCCAGCAGACCGGCAGCGAGCATGCGACAGCGTTGTGTCAATTGAAGCTTCGTCATGGTCGACATCCTCGCGCGTATGGGGATCTGCGCGCCGGCTGCGAGCCAATCCTTGTAGGTGAGGAACTTGATTCCAAGCCTGTCGTAGTTGACCCTGAGGTAGCCGTCGGCGCCGCGCCTCACGACGCCGGGCACGACCGCCTGCACTTCCTGTGCGATGACGCCGACATAGGCCTTGTCGCTGCCGAGATAGCTAAAGCGGTAGTAGCCGAGACCGCTGTCCAGATGTCCGAGCAGGACGACGTCGTGCTTCAAGGCGATATCGGAGCGTCGGCCGCCACCGCCGCCCCGTCCGCCACCGCCGCCCCGTCCGCCGCCAGTGAACGCGGCGCCGCCGCCACCACGGGAACCACCGCCGGACACACCCGCTCGCGAAGCCGCACTGGCGAAGCTCTCTCGACCACGTGCGGACTGAAGATTGGCCGTCCTCCCCGAGGACACATTCCTGATCGCAGTATCGCGCCCGCCTTTGTTGCCCGCGCCGGCAGCACGGCTGCGGTCGGCAGTCCCGGCGCGATCGCCGCCACCTTTGGCACGGTCACCTCCTTTGGCGCGATCACCTGCGTTCGCGCGATCACCGCCTGCGCGGTCACCGCCTCCCGGCCGATCGGCGCCTGCGCGGTCGGCGCCGCCGCGATCGCCAGCTCGATCACCCGAGCCGGGACGGTCCTTTCCGGTGTCGAGCACCTTCTGGCCGTCGCGGCCGCGGAAATCCATCCGATCCGCGGCGCCCGCCCGCAAATTGTTGTTGCCGAATTTCTGCTGGACGCCTGCGTTGTTGTATCGGACGCCCTGACGGTGAGCCGGATTGTGCTGCCAGTTGTTGCCAATATTGTTGATGTTATTGGAGCGGTTGATGAAGAAGTTGTTTTTGCCCCAATTGCAGCCGCCGCCCCAATAATTGCTCCAGCGGCCCAGCGCAAAACCTGCACCGAAGGCAAGGCCGGTGGCGATCAGGCCGGCTCCGATATAGGGCGGCGGCGCAAAATAGTAGGGCGGATAGGCGGCATACGGCCATTCGCCATATACCACCGCCGGGTCGTAATAGGGCACGTACATCGTATTGGGGTCGGTCGGCTCGATGACGATGACCTGCTTGCCTTCCTCTTGCCGGACGGTGACGTTCTGCTCCTTGGTAGAGGACAGCTTCTTGTTGTCATAGGCTTTCGACCGCAGGCGCTGGATCGCGTCCATCACGTCCGGCTGCTGGGCCAGGACCGCATCGCCGAGATCCTTGGTCCAGTCGAGCTTGTCGCTCATCATGGAGAGCACCGTAGGCACGCTGGCCAACGCCTTGATGCTGTCGTCCCACTCCTGCTTGTCGACCTCGACTTTGAGCGCGTCGCCCTTCAGCTTCTTGTTCTCGTTCAGCCAGCGGTCGGCCTGTACGACTTCCAGCGGGTAGGTCGAGGCCGCCAGCAGGTTGACCAGCAGGTCGTCGGGATATAGCGCAATCGGCGCGACCAATGCATCGAGCTGCTCGGGTTTAAGCAAGGTCTGCTCAGGCTCCGGCGGCTTGGCGTCGGTCGCTTGCGCCGCCGCAACGCCCGAAGTTGCGATCATGATCGCCAACGCCAGCAGAAATTTCCCGCAACGCAACATGGCCGTGACTCTCCATTGCCGAATGGGTGAACCCAACGGCCGAAGCGGCTTCGCCCCCTTGATCAAGATCAAAGGTCAGGTTCGAGGCCAATTGCGCGGGCCGATCGAGAGAAACCGCACTTGCTCAAGCCATCGCCTTGCCATCGGGCCGCGCGGCCAGCAGCGTCCGGCGATCATGGACGAGGCTTTGAAGGCGGTGCGCAGCCACGTTAAGGGTAGTAGCATCAAGCGCGTTTTCGTCCCCGGCCCCGGCTTTCTCGCGCTGCATCTGAAGGACCCTGTCGATCTCGCGCTCGATTTCAGACAAGTCCGACTCCCTCTCTGCGGTTCTTATGCGGCGACCGAGGGCATAGAGCGAATCCAGTGCTTGTTCCTTCTTCCGGGGCTCGCCATCGCGAAGGAATTTCCAGGCCGCCGCCAGCACCGAGGCGATGCCCCCCAATATCATCGGCGTCAGGAAGATCGCGTTTCCCCATTTGTCCAGAAAGCTCTGTTGGGTACCGTTGTAGAAGGCGGCAGCGCCGGGATGCGCCGGGAGATACGCATCGGAATCGGTGCTCGCCGCGGTCATCTGCCCCAACAGCGGCAATTCGCCGACCAGGTCCCTGCGCGCTTTCATTAGGGCTTCCGTCAATTCGCCGACCAGATCGTTATCGAGGTCCTTCCGGGCAACCACATAAAATGAAACCCTGAGCGTGGTCAGGTCGTCGCTCGGGACCGCAGGCGAGCCCCGCAGCGTGCCCTTCGGGACATCGAAGCTTTCGTAGGCGCGCTGCTTCTCGGCAATCGCGCCGGCCGCCTCGATAGGAATAAGGACCGGCGCGCTCTTCGGGTTTTGCGGGAAGAGGCCGCGCAGCAGTGCCAGGTATTTCTCGGCCAGGGGAACGACAACCAGAACTGCGCGCACCTCCCTGGTTTCGAGCGCGCGCCGCGTCTCCGCGGGCGCGAGATTGCGGAACGTGACATTGGCGCGGCCGAGATCGTATTCCTGCGTCAGCGCGCTGACGACCCTCCGGTTCGTTTCGCCCCCGACTACACCGACGGTGACGCGCTTCAAGCCGGTGATGTCGGTAATCGATGATCCGGGGGGCGCAACAAGCAATACCACGGCGTGTGCGAGGATGACGATGGCCTGCGCTTGCGACAGGTCGCCAACATCGCCTCGCACGACGGCGAGATCGGTCTTGTTCGACGAAAACATCTCGGCCGCTTCGAGCGCGGTGGTCGTTTCCACCAATTTGAGGCGTACCGGCGCATTTGCGGCGGCGAGCCGGCTCGCCAGCGCCGACATCAGTTTCGGGGCCTCGCCGTCCAGTGATCCGACAGCGACGGTCAGCGTCGTCGGGCGTGAATACCAGTAATAGACAAACAGACCCGCCCCCGTCACCAGAGCGACAACGCTGGCGACAAGGATAATCCGAAGCCATGTCGGCATTGCGATCGAAGCCATGCGGCCCTCACTGGGGCTGCGCTATTTGCAGGCCGGAACAGTCGACATTAGCAGCGGCGGCGGGTTCTGCCTCTCGGCGCACGCGCCAGCGATTTGGGCAGCAGCTAGTGGCCGCTCATGACCAGCGTCTTGATCGGCAGCAACAGCGCCTGGATCCGCAACAGCATGGCGTGCACGAGGCCTACAGCATCGACCGCGTGCAACCAGAAGCTCTTCGCCGCCCCGAGCTTGCCGGACGAAATCAGCTCGTGGTTGCTGGTATAGGCGTTGACGATGCAACTGCTTCCCGCCGTGACCCCCTCGAGGCCGCCCTTATAAAGCGGCTCCAGGAACACTAGAATGGTGCCCGGTCTTGCCGCACTCTGTGCTTCAAGGAGTTGTTCTCCGCCGCGGAACTGACCCGCCGCGATATAGTCCTGAACGCCTGTCACGACCATCGGGATGATGGTCCACGGCATGGAATTGCACGCGGCTTCCGCCACCATGCCCGGCTTGAGAACCTGAGCCTCGATCTGTCCAAAGCCGGCCTGTAGCGAACTCTGCCCTGCTCCCTCAGGTATCAGGATTCCGGCCGGCCGCATCAGCGGATTAACGACGTCGCCGACCCGCAGGGCGAACTGCTCCACGCGCCCGCTAACGCCGGCACGAACGATGGTTTTGTCAAGATCGACCTGGGCCTGCTCCAGTGCGGCCTGCGCGCTCGCCTTCTCGGCCGGCAGAAGGGTCGAAACCCGCAACTCCGTGGACTGCTTGGCGGCGTTGGCGGCAGCCAGCGAGCCTTGTCGCCCGTCGACGAGAACCTGCAGCTTTTCGATGTCCCTCTGCGGAACGATACCCGGATTCCGCCGCTGCAGTTCGCTCTTCACGTTCACCTCATCCTGCGCCTGTTGAAGCGCACTCTTCGCCTCCTGGACCTGGCCTTCCGCTTTCACCACATCCGCTTGTGCAGCGATCAGCGCCGCATCGATTTCGGCGATCTTGCGCCGGGCCGTCTCCGCGGCCGCTTCCTGCTTGGAACTGTCCAGCTTGAATATCACGTCGCCCTTGGCCACCGTTCCGCTGAAACCGAGACTCACCTCGGCGACGCGTCCCGAGGTTTCGGGCAGAATCGGGACCGTGCGGAAGAACAGGGTCGCCGTGCTGGTCGACGGGTGGAAATAGAAAATCAGCGTGATGAGCGAAATCGTGAGCATCAGGCAAGAGACGATGCCCCATCTCAGTTCGAACCAGACCGAAAAGAACGTGATCTCCTTGCCCAGACGCTTGCCCTGCACAAAGCGTCGGTACAGATAATCCGGCAGGATCGTGAGCATGGAGCAGAGGAGCAGTTCAAGCATGACCGTGCTCCCTCGCTTTTGAGGCTCGCGTTTCCGGCTTTTCCGGCTGTTCCGACTTCGGGGCGGCCGGAGCGCCTTCCGTTTCACCCGAGCTTTCATCGACGACAACGTCTGGCGCAACACCCGCGATCTTCTCTACCGAATTCGCTATGCTGCTGAGCGGCGTGCTGAAGTCCGGAAGGTCGACCAGCGCAAGTAAGAGAGCCGCGATCCAAAATATGTGGACATGGGTGAAGAGCGCCAGGAGGCCAAGGACAGCAACGATCTCGAATTGCAGCTTCTGCGATTTGTGCGCCATCCGCTCTGGCAGAGAGTGCAGATGCAAATAGAAATTGCCCACGACCAGGACGGCGACGATCAGGAAAATACCCATCACCACCATCAGAACGTCCGTTTCACCGGGCGCCGTAATGAAACCCGGCAGATGGTGGGGGGCCAGCGGATGAAGTTGATCGCTCAAAAGTTCCTCCACATCTCAACATTCCGCTTGAATGCCGGGCCGGCAATGATCAGCAGCGTCGCCAGCGGATCCTTGAGTTGTATTATTAATACCGTTTCGTACCGACCTCCGCCACCCCAAGGATTGCGTTCTTCAGAACGGACAGCGGAAGTAGCTGATCTCCATCTCCGGCATGCCGGAAAACGTCCGCGATATCTTGTTCGGTTCGAGTACCTTCAGGCTGAACTCGACGTTCGCGAGCATGATGTCGGTCGCGCAGCCCGCGATGATATTCAGGGTCTGACCGTCCTCCTTCCTGCTCTTGATCTTGCAACTGGCAAATTTGCCCCTGAGACGGTCGGCTTCGACGATGAATCCGCCGCCATGCTGCTCGGAAAATGCTCTGAATCCGATCTGGTTCGTCCGCCCCTTCCTGATGAACACTTCGCTACATTCATCGGCATGTGCCGCCCACGCCCCGGACAGATCGATGGCATGTGCGTCGCCAGTAAGGAGCAAACCGGTCCACATCGAGACAATCATTGCGGAACTGAATAACCGACCCATACCGAATTCCCGGCATAGCTTTCGGCCGGAACCTGACCGGCCTTGCTGGTACAAGCAGAAATGGCAATGCGGGCGGAACGCTTGATTTGGATCAAAGGGACGTCCTCGCCGCGGAGACTAGCTATCGATTCAGGCGCGACGATCATTGAGGAAGGATCCGCCATGAGCAAAACAATCGACGACCTGCTGCCCACAGCAGGAGAAATCCAGAAGCAAACCGCCCTCCATGAGGCCGAAAAGGCCGACCAGTATGCCCGGCGGCTGGCCGCTGCGGAGGCGGAGAAGCGCGCCTTGATCGAGAGGCTCAGCAAGCCTTCGGGCCTCACCGAGGATGAAAAGGTCAGACTTGCCTCAACGGTCATCCAGCGCGCGGTACGCAACGGCCTGACCGAGGTTCAGGTCTACCGATTCCCCAATTCGCTGTGCACCGACAATGGCCGCGCCATTAATCAGCAGGAGCCGGGGTGGGAGAAGACGCTTACGGGAATAGCGCAGGAAATCTTCAAGCTCTGGTCCGACTATTTGAAGCCGCGCGGCTACCGGATTCGCTATCAGGTCGTGGATTTTTCGGGAGGCGTGCCGGGCGATATCGGCATTGTTATCGTCTGGGGCGATTGACTTGACTTCCGATGCGTTGAGAACCGAAGGGCGCACGATGGCGAAAGATCAACAGGCCTCCTCCAGAATGAAACGGAAGGCCTATGAGAAGGAGCTGGGAAAGCTTCAGGTTCAATTGTCCCATCTACAGGAATGGGTGAGAGAAAAGAAACTCAGGGTCATCGTCCTGTTCGAAGGCCGGGACGCCGCCGGCAAGGGCGGCACGATCAAGGCGATCACCGAGAAAGTAAGTCCCCGCGTATTCCGCGTCGTCGCGCTTCCCGCGCCTTCGGACCGCGAAAAGACGCAGATGTTCCTGCAGCGCTACATGCAGCATTTCCCCGCCGGTGGCGAAGTCGTCATTTTCGACCGCAGCTGGTACAACCGCGCCGGCGTCGAATATGTGATGGGCTTCTGCACCGGCGACGAACACGAGCGTTTCCTTTCGCTCTGCCCGCAGATCGAAAAATACGTCGTAGACGGCGGCATCATCCTGATCAAGTTCTGGCTCGAAGTCGGCATGGACGAGCAGGAGCGACGGTTCAGGGCCAGGATCGACGATCCGGTGCGGCAATGGAAATTGAGCCCGATGGATATCGAATCCTATCGGCGATGGTACGCCTACTCGCGCGCGCGCGACTTGATGCTCAAGAAGACGAATTCAAAATACGCGCCATGGCACATCGTCCGTTCCGACGACAAACGACGGGCCCGGCTAAACTGTATCGCGCATATCCTGAAATCCATACCCTTCAGGCGCGTGTCGCGTGAGAAGGTCAGCTTGCCAAAACGATCCAGCGAGGGGAGCTATAACGACCAGAGCCCACCGCGCGGGATTACGTATGTGGCGGAGCGATATTGAGGGCGGCAGGCCGCGCTGTCTCGCGGCCTGCCGCCTGATGCCTATTTCAAGCGTATCGTTACTCCGCCCACCGCAGCCGACACCTCCGCACCGACCTTCGGGCCGCTGAGCTGCAGGATCACACCATTGGCGTTCTGCAATTGAACGCCGCCGGCTCCGGCGGCGACCGCTCCGCCGGCCCCAATCGCGCTGTAAGAGCCTTCAATCGAAGCCGGCCCCCTCAGATTGAGCGCTCGTCCGACAAACTTGGTGGTTGAGGCACCGATCGTAAAACCGACGCTCATGCCCGAGACGGTGAAGGGATAGCGCTTGCCCCGCAAGACCAGCACGCCTTCGCCGCCGCCGACACCGACGATCAGTCCACCCTTGGTAAAGACCACGGCGACCTGGCCGGTCTCGGCCCGTGATGGCGTGCTGACACCAGCTACGCCCACGAGCAAGGCAACCAGAGCAACGCCTGCAGAAAACCTTCTCATGTCTCTCTTCCTTTGAGTTTGTGACGCCGACCTATTGGACAAGGATCATCGCGACGTAGCCATAGGAGGTGAGCCGGATGGCGGGCACAGCGTAGCCGACCGGAATTCAAGGCGCACGTTCCACGATCCACGTCGCGACCATTTTCATTCACTTCGCGGGAGCGAGCTTTGATGCCTCATACGTGTCTCTGTAACCGCGGGCGATCAACCGTACGCCGCGCCCGATTTGCTCATATGCCTCGTCGGGCAGGTTCGCCAAGGACACGCGAAGCGACCAATCTGGTGCTTCGAAGCCGCCGCCGTTCAGCAGCACGATCCCGTATGCCTCGGCCAGGCGGAAAGCGAGATCGAGCGGATGAATGTTTTTCTTGAGGTATTCGACCGCTTCGTCGCCCACATTCTTTCGCGCCCAGAACTCGAAGTCGACCAAACCGTAATAGGCGTCGTAATTCGGATTTGGCGGGAGTTGAAGGCCCATTCCTTCGAGCAAGGTATGAATGCGTCGATGGACGATCTCCTTGCAGGCTTTCTGGTAGCGCTTCTCCGAATCCATCATCTCGCTGAGCGAGAACAGGCTCATCATGACCTGCTGCGGCAGCGATAGTCCGGCCGTGTGGTTCAGCGCCACATCTCGGCTATCGGCGACAATGCGATCGATGAACTTGATCTTGCGCGGTTCCAGGGTGAGTGCGCCATAGCGTTTGTCCAGCGCTTTCACTTCGGCGTCCGGCAACTTGGCGATCATCTTGTCGAAGATATTGTCCTCGTGCGTAGCGATGACGCCGAGCCGCCAGCCGGTGCAGCCGAAGTACTTCGAGTAGGAATAGACGCCGATCGTGTTCTGCGGCAGTTCTCCGAGCAGCGAGCGGAAATTGTCGACGAAGGTTCCATAGACATCGTCCGTCAGCAACATCAGGTCCGGACGCTTGGTTTTCACCAGCTTTGTGATCTTACCTATCGTTTCCTTGTCCATCCCCATGCCGGTGGGATTGCCGGGATTGACGACGAAAAAGGCCTTGATCTTCGGATCCTCCAGCTGCTTGATTTCGTCATCGGTGTACTGGAAGCGGTTCTCCTGGGGCGCTTTGATGTTCACGACCTTGAGGTCGTAGTCCTCAAGGTGCGTCATCTCGATATATGGCGTGAAGATCGGCGTGCCGAGCGCAATGGTGTCGCCGGGGAGCAACAGCCGATTGGCCTTCAGAGATTTGAAGATATAGCACATCGCGGCCGTGCCCCCTTCGACCGCATAAAGATCGAACTTGCCCTGCGGCCGAGGATCGCCGCACATCGCCCACATCAGATACTCATGCACGATCCGTTCGTTGTGGACCAGCATGCGATCGGGAACCGGATAATTGTCGCCGATGATCGAGTCGACGAGTTCGTGAACAAAGGCGTCGGCATCAAAGCCGAATTTCTTGACAGCAAACTGCGTCATCCCGGAAAGGAAGCCGGCGCCCGGCATGTCCGAATGCTTGCCGAGCCAGGCCTCGAACCGGGCCGCGATGCCGCCGGCCTGCGGCATGCCGCCGATTCCGGCAGGATGCTCCATCACGCGCTTGCTCTCGGTCACCGCAAACTGGCCAAGCAGGAAAAACCCCTCTCGCGGCGTGGTAGCAATCCAGTTGGGATTGCCGCGGCCAGCGTTAAGGAAGGCTGACTGGGAATTCTTGGATGTTGCTTTCGCGAGGTTGATCAGTTCGTCCTTGATCTCGAATGGACTCAGGGCCTCAAACTTACGCAGTGTCATAATGTCAGCCATGACTTGCTCCTGTTTTTTCGATTTCGGCGGCAAGCTTGTCACAAGGATAAAGCTGGTAAGCACGGCCTTGCCGGTACGTGCTCACAATTTCTGACGGCTAGGTAAGCAGCATCACGAGCACCATGCCCCATACGGTCAGCAGCGTGTTTCCGACGGCGTAGGTGACGGTGTAACCCAGACCGGGGATCTGACTCTTGGCACGGTCATTGATCATGCCGAGCGAGGCTGTTGTGGTGCGCGCACCGGAGCAGCATCCGAGCAAAATGGCGTCGTCGAACTTGAATAAATATTTGCCGACGTACATCGCCAGTATCAGCGGCACGGTCGTGATCACCACACCCCACAGGAACAGGCTGAACCCGAGCTGTTGCAACCCGGCTACAAAGCCCGGCCCGGAGGAGATGCCGACGACTGCGATGAACACGTTCAGGCCGACCGAGTTCATGAACCAGACCGTAGGTGATGGAATTCGACCGAAGGTCGGGTGCACGGAGCGTAACCAGCCGAAAAACAGGCCGGCAATCAGAACGCCTCCGGAGGTGGAGAGCGTAAGCGGCACGCTGCCGATCTTATAGACCAGCGCACCGAGCAGGGCTCCGATCGTGATTGCGGCTCCGATGAACGCCACGTCCGCGACGTCCGTCACTTTGTCCGGATAACCCAACATCTTGGTCGCGGCCGCCACATCAGCGGTGCGTCCGACGATCGTAAGGATGTCGCCCCGATTCAACTCGGTGCCTGGCAGAATCGGTATCTCGGTTGCGGTCGCACCACGGACAATTCTCCGCAGGAATACGCCGCGCGCCGCCGGCCCGTTCGCCAACTCGGCCAACGTTTTTCCGTTGACGTCCTTGGACGTCACATAGACATCGACGCCTTCGATCGGCACCGCAAGCAGTTCGCGATCGTTGACTTCCTCCGCGGTGCCGACCAGGTTCACCAGCACCTCGCGCCGACCGGCCACCGCGACGATGTCTCCGGCGCGGATCACGGTATCTCCGGTGGCATCCAGGATCTGACCGTCCCTTCGAATACGTTGCACAAACACCCGCTGATCCGGAATCAGTTCCTCCGCCTCGCGGGACGTCTTGCCGACAACAGGTCCGCGCTCCTTGACGCGGAACGCGCGCAGTTCGAACTGGTGCCAGGCCGTCCCGGGCCCGCCGGCTTCCTTCTTGCCTCCGTGCTTTTCCTCGTAGAGCTTGCACGCGGCCACGAGATCGATGCCGAGGAGTGCCGGACCGATCAGCGCCAGAACAATTGCGGATCCGATCGTCCCGAAAATGTAGGTGACGGCGTAGGCGACCGGCATCGCATCCAGTAATTTCTTGCTTTCTTCGGGGGACAGCCCGAGGCGGTTGATCGCATCGGTCGCCAACCCCATCGATGCCGAGATGGTCTGCGACCCGGCATAGAGCCCCACGGCCGAGCCGACGTCGTAGCCCGCCAGCTTGGCACCGAGGTAGGCGGCTCCGAGACAGAAGAAGCACACCACCACGGCAAACAGCGCCTGCGGAATTCCGTCATGTGCGATACCGCGCACGAATTGTGGTCCAACGCCGTACCCGATAGCGAACAGGAACATCAGGAAAAAGGTTGGCTTGAGCGGACTGCCTATCTTGATCTCGAGCTGCCCGATTAACACCGCCGCGATCAGTGTCGCGGTGACTGCCCCCAGACCAAGCCCCTTGTAGGTGAAGGACCCGAAATAATACCCGAGGGCCAGAGACAGGAAGATGGCGATCTCCGGATAGGTGCGAAGCGTCTCTACAAACCAGTGAATCATGATGTCACCCTCCCTATTCCAGCGCCCTTATTCCGCAGCGGCCTTGACCCCATGCGCGCGCGAATGGCGATCACCGAGTTTCGCCAAGGCCTCGGGACGCACGAGCTTCAGGCCTTCGCTGGCGTCGTAGCCATGGATTTCCTTGACATCGAGCTTACGCATGAAGTCGATGGTTTCCTGGGTGATGACCTGGCCGGGGACCATGATCGGGAAGCCGGGCGGATACGGAATGACGAAATTGGCCGAAACCAATTCCGGGCCGCTCTTCAGGCGGCGGTCGATCTCGGCGTCCGCAAGGCGGATGTACTCGCACCCGTCCGCGTCGTAGGCGGAGTAGAAGCCGCTCCGGATATCGCCCTCGTTGGTCTTCTCGCCGGCATCGCTCCGGAAGCTGTCGTGGAAGCGCGAGAAATTCGGCAGGTCGGGCACATCCGTCATCAGGCTCTTGACCCGTGCCTCGAACATCTTTCGATCGTTCGCGCCGCCCTGGCTGAGCGCGCGATCGATCTCGCCGCTGACCTCCGCGAGGACGCGAATGAGATGTGCGACATCGCTACGGGTATTGTTGATGTTGGACTGGAACAGGACGGAGTTGCGCGAAGTCTTGTTGACCTGGATTCCGTAGCGGTTGGCGAGGATTCCCTTGAACTGCGTACCGTCAAAGCCGGCCGTGCCGCACACCAGGGTCATGCGGGTGGGATCGAGGCAGAACTCGTCCTCATGCAGGCTGCCACGCGCGACGACCCAATTGGCGCCGGGTGCAAGGTAATCGACAAAGCCGCTTTCGCGGTACTCGGCCGGCACCATCTTGTCGGCACCGAGGATACTGAAATATTTCGAGATCAGGGGATTGCCCGCGACCGCCTTGCGTATGGCAAAGGCAACCTCTATCGCGTTGGCGACCAGCCCGAAACCTTCCAATTCCATTTGGCGGCGCGCCACGTCGAGGCTTGCGATCAACTGCTGGTTGGGACTTGTGGAAGCATGGGTAAACACGGCTTCGTGAAATTGCGCCTCCACGCTGTGAAACGCGACGTCCTTCACCAAGAGCATCGATCCCTGGCGCAGCGCCGACATCGACTTGTGCGTGGAATTAGTCTGATAGACCCGTAGCCGCACGGCCCGCGGATCGGGAATCAGCCGCGTCTTCAGCAGCAGATCGTCGGACGGATTATCGCCGAGTTCGGCGCGCTGCTTTTCATACGCCTGGATGGATTTTGGATCGTGAATCCAGGCCTCGATGTCGTTGGCGGCGCCCATCGCGGTGCGCGGCCGGAGGAATGGTGAAAATCGCGCGAAGCCAAACCAGGCTTCATCCCACAGGAAGATCAGGTCCGGTTTGATGGCGAGGCATTCCTCCATCACCCGGCGCGTATTGTAGATGTGGCCGTCGAATGTGCAGTTCGTCAGGTCCAACATCTTGACCCGATTCAGCCTGTTCTCGGCCTTCAGGTTAAGCAGCGCCTGCTTGATTGTTTTCAGCGGCACCGCACCGTACATCGAGTATTCCGTCATCGGAAATGCCTCGACATAGAGCGGCTGGGCGCCTGCCAGCACCATTCCGTAGTGATGCGATTTGTGACAGTTGCGGTCGACGATCACGATGTCGCCGGGAGCGACCAGCGCCTGCACCGCCATTTTGTTCGACGTGGATGTGCCGTTGGTGACGAAGAACACGTGGTCCGCCCCAAAGGCCCGCTCCGCCTTTTCCTGCGCCTTCTTGATGTTCCCGGTCGGCTCGAGCAGGCTGTCCAGCCCGCCGGTGGTGGCGCTGCTCTCGGCAAGGAAAAGGTTCGTCCCGTAAAATTCTCCCATGTCGCGGATCCAGTCGGACTTGAAAACCGATTTGCCGCGGGCGATCGGCAGCGCGTGGAAAGTGCCGATCGGGCGCTGGGCGTATTTCTTCAGATTGTCGAAGAACGGCGTATCGAACCGTTCCTGGACGCCTTCCAGAATGGCCAAATGCAGCTCCAGCAGTTCTTCGACCGAATAGAAGATCCGGCGAAGCACATCGGCTTCCGGATTGCCTGCGAGCTGCTCCACATTCCTGTTCGACATCAAATAGAGATCGAGCTCCGGGCGCACGCGCTTGAGCGTGTGGGCCAACCGCAGGGCGGAGTCCGCCGCTTCCAGCGGCTCGATCGATTCGGTCAGCGTCCGCAACACGGGCGCATCATGCCTCGATTGCTGCGCAAAACCCTCGTTGATGACGACGGCTGCGAGATCCGGATTGAGCATGGCGGCGCAGAAGGCGTCCTCGAAGCTTCCGACAAACACCGGTTCGTAGATGAAAGCGTCGAGCGGACGGCGCAGCCTGCGCCATTCAGCGCAGAGATTTTGCCAGTTCGTTGCCGGTACACCTGTGACGATCAGGAGCTCGAAGTAAGGGCGATGCGGCTCCGTGCGGCCGAGCGATGGCGGCAGCAGGTCGGTCGCAGCATGCTCGCCATCGTCATGAATATCCCAATCGCTCGCATGCTGGCGGAACGATTTGGTCTGCAGCGACTGCATAATCCTCGTTGCGAGTGCCGCAGTCGCCGAAGCAGCGCCCGAGGCCGCATTTTCCTTCAGGGCTGCCATCAGGCGAAGGCCGGGATATCCGTGAAATTCCTCCGTCACTTCGAGCTGAGCGAACAGGGTATCGAATTTGTTGCGATTGCCCGAGCCGTCGGACCAGGCCTTCGCAGCGTCCACCAGAAAGCGCCAATGGTCGGCTCTCGCACCGGGTCCGGAGAAGAACTGGTCGATCCGGTGGTCCTGAATTTGTTTTTCCTTCGCCATCGCCCTCTCCCGCGCGCGCGTATCGACCGGGATAGCGTAGGTATTGGCGAGGTGGCCGAGTATTGATCCAAATCAAGCCACCTGTCGGCTCATCCATCGCTAGCTTGCGACCGAACCTCCTCGTCGCTCGCAACGCAACGCAACGAGGCGACCAAGAGCAATGTCACGGGATCCAGGCGGAACTTGCGTGGTGAAATAGGCGAGCATCGCAGCCCTCGCCCCGCCAAGAGAACTTCGTTGGACGCGGTGGATTGATCTGAATCAACAGACTGAACTGGCACAGTCTGATCTTGCCGGCAGCTGGCTGAGGGTCGCGATAATGGACACAATCAGATGGGTCATTACGACCGCACCGGAAATATTTCTGCTGCTTTCTATCGCGCTTGGAACGTTCTTCGGGCGGCTCCAGATCAGGGGATTTTCGATCGGCGCCACGGCCTGCACACTTGTTGTAGCCGTCTTGCTTGGACAACTCGGGACCTTCGTGATCCCTCCCCTGTTGAAGTCGATCTTCTTCAGCCTGTTCGTCTTCACGATCGGCTACAAATCGGGGCCTGAATTCTTTGCCTCATTGAGCCTCCGCACGCTGTCGCAAGCCGGCGTTGCCGTGGTCGTCAGCGCCACCGGCCTGGCCCTCGTTCTCCTTTTCGCCTCTGTCTTCCATCTGGATCCGGGCACCGCTTCCGGTCTTGCGTCCGGCAGTCTCACCCAGTCATCCATGATAGGAACGGCGACAGGCGCGCTGGCACTGCTCGGTCTTCCCGACGATGTCTTGCGCCAGCAGCAGGCCAATATCGCCGCGGGGTATGCCGTCACCTACGTTCTTGGTTACATCCTGACGCTGCTGTTTGTGCCCTTTGCCGCGCCCTGGCTCATGGGCGTTGACCTCAAGAAAGAAGCCACCAAGCTGGAGGCGGCTTTATCGGGAGGTAAGGCCCGCAAGCCCGGAAGCCTGACCTACCAGAAGTTCAAGGCGCGGGCCTACCGGGTCGTCGCCGCCGCCGGACAGACGGTTGGAGCAGTCGAAGATCGTATCGGCCAGCGTGTCGTCGTCGAACGCATCAACCGCGGAGGCAGCAAAGTTGACTGCTCAAGGACGGCGGTGCTCGAAAGCGGAGACGAGATCGTACTTGCCGGTCCTGCAACGGCCCTCGTGAGGGCCGGTGCATCGATCGGCCCTGAGATCGAAGGTGCCGAGATACTGCGCGAGGTGTTGGGCGATGTGCTCGGCGTGCTCGTCAGCAATCAGGCGCTGCACGGCCGGACCTTGGCCGAAATCGTCGACCGGATCGGCGATAGCGCGCGGGGCGTATTTCTGCGGGAGCTGACGCGCAGAGGACAGGAAGTGCCAGTAACCCCCGACACGAGAATCTATGTCGGTGACGTCATGACGCTGGTCGGCGCGACACACGACGCCGAACGCGCCGCAGCGAAAGTCGGCCAGGTGCTGCGTTATGGCGATCGGACCGATATTGCCTTCCTCGCAACCGGAATTGCAGCAGGCCTGCTGATAGGGTTGCTTAGCTTCAAGGTTGGGTCTTTCGCTGTGACGCTGGGCGGCGCCGGAGGCACCCTTCTCGTGGGACTAATTTGCGGCTGGCTGCGTGCGCGTCGGCCCACCATCGGAAGCTTCCCGCCGTCAGCGCAGCAATCGCTGAGCGACATCGGCCTCGGTGGCTTCATCGCCGCCATCGGGCTTGCAAACGGGCCAGCAGCGATTGCGGCCATTCAATCCCACGGCTTGCTGCTTCTTTCTTTGGGCCTGGTCGTCACGCTGGTTCCGCTGACGGTTGCGACCATCGTGGCGCATCGCATCCTGCGCCTTAACCCGGTCATCGTTTGTGGCGCCCTCGCGGGAGCGATGACGGTGGATGCGGCGGTCACCGGATGCTGCGAGCGAGCGGACAGTCAGACGCCTGTGCTCGGGGTTGCGGTGCCCTATGCGGTCGGAAACGTGCTCCTGACCATCCTTGGCCCGGTGATCGTGACACTTACCAATTCCGGTTGAGGTCGCGACCGTCGTGCCGTTGATCCAGATCAACGTGTCGGACGGCGGTAAGGAAAGGTTCTGCGCTTGAGAGCCGCGGCTGGGGGAAGACAATCGGACGGATTCCATGCCTCGACATCCGCTGCGTACTCTCGTCGTCTATCTGACTGTTATCGTAGCGTTGGCCGCTTCGGCCTTCGCTGACGATCAACCCGCAAATCGGGCGATCCAGGAAGAAGTCTGGGCGATCCCTGCGACGCTGCCGACATTCGCCTACGTGGTACGGCCCGTTGGCGACGGCCCGTTTCCGCTGGTCGTCATGAACCATGGCGTTTCGCTCAACCAGCACGAACGCAGCTTCTTTCCGCTCGTCGAGTTCCGGGACGCGGCGATGTGGTTCGCGCGGAGGGGCTACATGGTCGTTGCGCCCTCCGGTTCCGGGTATGGCGCCGCCGCGCTCGACGACCCGGAACGCGGCCTGTACTCCATATTCTATTCAAAGATCGGCGGCTGCGACAATCCGAACTTTCGCGATGCCGGGCTTGCGGTGGCCCTCATCGACAAGTGGATCATCGAATACATGGCCGATCAGAAGCTGATCGTGCCGGACAACGTCATTGTGGTCGGCCAATCCGCCGGCGGCTGGGCGGCGATGGCGCTGTCGAGTCGAAACCTGCCAGCGGTACGGGCCATTATTACCTTTGCGGCGGGCCGCGGCGGACGCGTCGGCGGCAAACCCAACAACAATTGCGCGCCCGACAAGCTGGTCGCGGCAACCGGTGAATTCGGCCGCACCGCGCGCGTACCCATGCTTTGGATCTACATCGCGAACGATACGTTCTTCGGTCCGGCCTTATCGGAGCGAATGTACCAGGCTTGCACGGAGGCCGGAGGGAACGCCGAATACCACCTGCTTCCCCCGTTCGGGAACGAGGGACATTTCCTGATCGATTCGCCCGACTCTATTCCGTTGTGGGCGCCGTTGGTCGGGCCATTCCTGGACAAGCGCAGATGAGATCATGCAGACGACATGAGGGAGACTGAGGATGATCCAGCTGCAGTCTCGCCAATCGCGCCGGGCAAGCCTATTGGTCGCGCTGCCAATCCTCCTGATGCTGGATTTAGGCATTGGGGCTGCTTACGGACAACAGACGGCGAAGCCGGAGGGCGACCGGCCAAGCGAGAAAGCTCCTGATCAGGAGTTCACACCGCGCGGGCAGCGCGCGGCAAGAGAGATCAAGTATTCCGACTGGCGCAAGTTCTGTTTCAAGACTCCTGAAACGAACCTGGTATGCCGGACGACGATCAACGGCACATTTGAGACGGGTCAATCCGCCGTGCGCATCGACCTCATTGAACGCGAGGGCGACAAGGCTGCGCGGCTGCAACTATTCCTGCCTATCGGCCTATACCTGCCGGCCGGCGTCAAGATCACGATCGACCAAGGTACCGCCCATCGGATTCCCTATGTCTGGTGCCTGACCAATACCTGTATCGCAGCCGATCTGGCCGACCCCGGGCTCATCAAGGAAATGGAAAGTGGCCAAAAGCTGGTGCTTGAGGTTGTTGATTCCAGCCTGTTGACGGTGAGCACCTCACCGCCGCTGAACCAGTTCGCTACGGTCCGCCAGGGACCTCCGACTCAGACCTTCGAACAGGCCATCGACGAATGATGCAGTCATCGGGTTGGCAATGACGCCGGACCTATACCATCCCGGCACACACTTTCTCTAGCGGCTCGATCAGCGACCTCGCCAAGAACGGCTTTGTCAGATACGCGATGCATCCGGATTCCAGCGCCGCCATACGGATGGCGGGGTTGTCGTTCGCCGTGATGTAGATGACCGGTACGGAAATTCCGGCAGCCCTGAGCCGATGCCTGAGTTCGATCCCCGACTCATCGTTCAGATTGATATCGAGGATAATGCAAGCTGCCGTCTCGAAGTCGTCGTGGTTCTGGAACGCTTCAGCGGAGGGAAACAGGACGCTGTCGTAACCATATTCCCGCAACAGCCGCCTTAGCCCCCTAAGCGTCCCCGGGTCATCATCAACGACAAAGACGATATTTCGTTTCACGATCGATATCCCCGGGCCGTTAACCGACGCGTGGCGGAGCTTCGCTGGGAAGTGACCGGAACCAACTCCACACGGTCAAGCCCGCGGACGTGACGATCGGATCCAACGTCACGTTGTTGCTTTGGTATGTCCACTTGAGCTCATTTCCTATTGTCCCAACGGACAATGGAGCTCAAAAGCTGTCGATAAACGGCTACGCCGTCGGTCGGCTCCCTGACGCTTCGTCTAAAACGCCGGCGCGTTCGGCAAGGGAAACAAGCTCCGCCAGGGATTGGACCTGCATTTTCTCCATCACCCGGTGGCGATGGGCCTTGATTGTTCGTTCGGTGGCGCCCAGCGCATTGGCGACCTGCTTGTTGGTCTTGCCGCGAATGACGAGATCGAAGACTTCGCGCTCGCGCGGCGTCAATGTCGAGATATGAACACGGACGGTGTCGAGCCTGCTTTTAAGGCCGCGCATTGCCTGGTGATGAGCGACGGCCCGTTCAACTGCACCAAGAAGCTCCTCCGACGACACAGGCTTGGCCAGAAAATCTTCCGCCCCCGCCTTGATGGTCCGTACCGTGGTTTGGACATCCGGATAACCGGTAAGAAATACGATGGGCAGGGTCGAGCCGAGTTCGCTTAGCCGCCCTTGAAGTTCCGGCCCGCTCAGTCCCGGTATCCGCACGTCAAGGAGAATACAGCCAGCTTCACTTTCGTTTGGCAGACGATCCAGCAAATGCTGGGCCGACGGATAGGTCGCGACCTCATAACCCGCTTGCTTCAAACGACGTGCGATCGCCGTTCGGAAAGAAACATCGTCGTCAACGACATGCACACGCCCCAGCAAGAGTCCCTCCTACGAAAACGCGAGTGAAAAAAATAGATGAAACACCACGCCTCCGCCACTCCGGTTTTTCGGCCCAGATAGGTCCCTTGTGCACCTGAACGATGCTTCGTGCGATCGACTGGTGGGAATTTCCTCCTTCCAGTTTCTATAGATCGCCAGGCGATCCCAAATATCGCCGATGAATACGACGGTCTCAAGTCCGGGCACCAGCGCATGTGCCCCCTTGATCGAGTCCGCGAGCGGTATTTTGACAATGGTACCGGTTAGCCCGGCCGGCGGTCGCAGGCGGGCAAAATCGATCTCGTCCACCATCGCGAACATGACCGGGATTGCCGGCCACAATTCCGAGCGCCACCTCAGCACGAGTTCGACGGTAGCCGCTCCGACAGCCACAACCGCACCTATCAGAATATCCCGATACCTGTCCTTCAAATGCCGCAGCAGACTTTCGGAGCCGTTCGCCGAGACATTCGGCTGCCTTCGCGAACATGCCCCCTTGGACAATGACCTTTGGGACAATAGCTCGCCGGACACGTCTGGGCTTAAAGGAATTCAGGCGAAAATGGGGTCATGGGCGCTCGCCAGCCTCTGGAGACCTCGCCCCTCGCGGATGTGGAAGATTTGTTTCAAACAAGGAGAGATCCATGTTTGTCAACGTCAACGCCCATCCGGGCAGCAGGCCGAGGGCTCTCGGTGAACTCGGCGAGCTTTCACGCGCACGGGTGATCCTGAGCGAATTCAAATATAGCAAAGGCACGGAGATTTTTGGGGAGGCGGAGCCTGCCGACTATATCTACCAGGTCGTCGACGGTGCCGTTCGCAGCCACAAGCTTCTCTCGGACGGCCGACGCCAGATCGGTGCTTTCCACCTGGTGGGTGACATCTTTGGCCTGGAGAACGGGGCGGCCCATCGATTTACGGCAGAAGCAATCGTCGACACGACCGTGCGGCTGATAAAGCGGTGCAGCCTGGAGCATGTGGCGCAAAACGACGCACTGGTCGCGCTCGACCTCCTGAATATGACGACCACCAACCTTCAGCATGCCGAGGAACACATGCTGCTCCTTGGGCGCAAGACATCGCTCGAGCGCGTTGCCGCATTCCTGCTGGAGATGGACCGCCGGCTGACGGCCGCCGGCGTGATGGCCCTTCCGATGTGTCGTCGCGACATCGCCGACTATCTGGGCCTCACCCTCGAAACCGTATCCCGGGCGCTTTCACATCTTCACGGCATGGGCATCCTCGGCTTCCTCGGCCAGACCCAGCGACAGATCGTGCTGCTGGATAGGCACCGGCTGGCCGATCTCGACCTTTAGGCCAACGGCTGAAATCGCCAAATACTTCCGGCATGCCAGATGATGATCCTGATCTCCGGCACGAGCGGCTCATGCTCGCCGCCTTCCTGCTCAGGATTTCAGATTCAGCAGAGAGCGCAGGGAAGCACGATGAGGCGTGCCGCCTGTAGCGGCGAACGGCAAGCGAGGACCTTGACACAGATCAATCGTCCATCCTCCGATCTTCAGCCTCATTGGCAGGCATCCGAGGAACGATGATCGGAGCCTCCAATGAAGGCCGTTTCTGTCGTAGAGGCCGTTGCCATGATTCCCAATGGCGCAAGCGTCATGATCGGTGGATTCATGGGAGTTGGAACGCCGGAACGCCTGCTGGATGAATTGGTCAGGCAAAGAAAATCCGAACTCTCTATCATCAGCAATGACGCCGCGGTGCCCGGCAAGGGCGTCGGAAAATTGTTCGACGCCGCGCTCGTCTCGATGCTGACGACCAGCCACATCGGGCTCAATCCGAACGTACAGAAGCAGATGATGGCCAATAAAGTCGCGGTCAACCTGGTACCTCAGGGTACGTTGGTCGAGCGCATCAGGGCCGGCGGGTGCGGCCTTGGAGGCGTGCTGACGCCGACAGGAGTCGGCACGATTGTCGAGGAAGGCAAGCGCAAGATCGAGGTCGACGGCAAGAACTTCCTGCTCGAGACGGCGCTTCGCTCGGATTTTGCGTTGATCCACGCGTTTCTCGCCGACCATCTTGGTAATCTCGCCTACGCGTTGACTGCCCGCAACTTCAATCCCATCATGGCCATGGCAGCCGATACGGTCATTGTCACAGCCGAGAATATCGTTCCGGTCGGCGTCATCGCGCCCGACCATGTCGTAACGCCAGCACCGCTCGTCGATTATCTCGTCATCAACGGGTGAACCATGGATGCACAATCGATCATTGCGCGGCGCGGGGCGCTCGAACTTCGCTCCGGCGACCTTGTCAATCTCGGCATTGGAATTCCAACGCTGGTTGCGAACTACGTTCCGCCGGGTCTCAACGTCTTCTTCCAATCAGAAAACGGATTGATCGGCACGGGACCGATTCCGGAGCCAGGCATGGCCCATCCGCTACTCACGGACGCGGGTGGTCGCCCGATCAGCGCGCTACCCGGCGCATGCACCTTCGACAGCGCTATGTCGTTCGGGCTGATCCGTGGCGGGCATGTGAACGTGACCATTCTCGGCGGCCTTCAGGTCGACGCCGAAGGGCACCTGGCGAACTGGATGATCCCCGGCAAGATGGTGCCGGGAATGGGTGGAGCGATGGACCTCGTGAGCGGCGCCAAGCGGGTTATCGTCGCGATGCAGCACGCCGCGAAAGGGAAATCCAAGATCGTGCAGAAATGCGCGCTGCCGCTGACCTCCTCCCGACCGGTCGACCTCGTTATCACCGATATGGCGGTGATCGGCTTCTCCGGCGGAAGGATGACGCTGCTGGAGACCGCTCCGGGCGTCACCGTCGGCGAGGTGCTGGCAGTGACCGAGGCGGATCTGTACATTCCAGGCAACGTCCCGGAAATGAATATCTGAACAGAGCAAGGCCGGCTTCGAGGACCGACATGCGCATCTTCAGCGAATTCAGCGAGTTCAGGGCCGCAGTTGGCACCGAGATCGGAGCCAGCGAATGGGTCGAAATCACGCAGGATCGTATCAATCGCTTTGCCGAGGCGACCTGCGACGAGCAATGGATCCATGTCGACCAGGACCGGGCCAGGAAAGAGCTGCCGGGCGGCAGGACCATTGCTCATGGTCTTTTGTCACTCAGCCTCGCGCCGATGTTCATTCGCTCCGTGATGGGCCTCAAGGGGCTGCAAAACACATTGAACTACGGCGCGGACCGTATCCGTTACCTGTCTCCCGTCCCGGCGGGCTCCCGGATCAGAGGCCGCACCAGCATCGCGGAAGTTGAGGACGTCCCGCCCGATGGCCTGAGGGTCAACTATCACATGGTGATCGAAATCGAAGGCGGACAGCGCCCCGCCTGCGTCGCAGAGCTCATCGCACTGCACTACCGCTGAGGTTCGCAAGCGGGCCCGGATGGGTGCAGCCGGCACGGCGCGCAAGCAAGCGCAGATGCGCCCGCTCGTAACGCGTCAGGTAAGATCGCTGGGAATCAGTCATGAAGCATATTTGGTATGTTACCTTCGAAGTACCAAGGAGGGGCACGTTGGTCGAACGACGAAGCCCCCGGTCAACCAGAACGTTTGAGACCGAAGCCGAAGCGAAGACTTTCGCGCGAATGAAATTCGACGACGGGCTTATCGTCACAGCCGGCACGATAAATCCTTACTCGCCGAGAACAGCGATCGCCTCGGAAGGCATTCCGCGTTGGCTTGAAAACGGACAGGAACAACAGCCTGCGGCTCCGGATGACGCTCAAGACCCGCCGACAAAAGCGAAGTAGCCCGAGGGACGTGATGACGCCTTGGGCAACCGCATATGCACGACAATCAACATATAGCAATTCACCTCCGCTGCGCCCTCTGATTGTGCTCGGGTGTTGCCATTTTGGCACGGGGCCTTCGGCCTAAAGCACCTAGCATCGCAGCTGGAGTTTGTATCAAGCGCCACATCTACAAAAAGTTTGAGATAGATATTCAAAACGCGATGGGATGGAGAAGGCATGATGAAGAAGTTCTTTTTGGGGACTGTTGGTTTAGTAGCATTGTTGGGTATGGCCGCGCCCGCGTCGGCTGCTGATCTGGCGCCACGTCCGTACAACAAGGCGCCGCCCCCGGTGGTGACCCCGATTTACGACTGGACCGGCTTCTATATCGGCGGCAACGGCGGCTGGGCTCAGAGCCGCAACTGTGTGAATTTCTTTGATGTGACTGGCTTGGACTTCGCTGACGGTTGCCGCGACCGATCCGGAGGCGTCGTCGGCGGCCAGGTCGGCTACCGCTGGCAGTCCAGCTACTGGGTGTTCGGTCTGGAAGCTCAGGGCGATTGGGCGGATCTCAGCAACACGCGCATCAGCCTGATCAACCCGGCGTTCTCGACCCAAACCAAAACCGATGGCATCGGCCTGTTCACCGGCCAGATCGGCTACGCCTGGAACGCGACGCTGCTCTACGTGAAGGGCGGCGCGGCGGTGACCAGCAATCGGCTCAGCATCCTCGACACCCTTACCGGCTTTGATTTTGCCTCGGCAAGCTCGACCCGCTGGGGTGGCACCGTGGGTGTCGGAGTCGAGTATGGCTTCTCGCCGAATTGGTCCGTGGGTGTCGAATACGACCATCTGTTCATGGGTGACGCGAACAATTCGTTCTCGGTCGTGAACCCGATCGTTGCCGGCGCGATCAATCGGGTCAGCCAGGACGTGGATATGGTCACCTTGCGCTTCAACTACCGCTTCGGCGGTTACGGTTACGGCGGCCCGGTCGTCGCGAGATACTGACCTCGCCTCATTGCTCAGGTCTCTCCAGCAAACTGGGCCGGCAGAAATGCCGGCCCTTTTGTTGATGGATGCAATTCTGCAGCTATAGCGTTTTCGAACGAAAGCCTGCCCCGGACTTGATCCGGGGTGGATACCGGTTCGCGTGCAGAAAACGCGTCAAAACAAGAATCCGGAGCTTCGATTCTGATTCAATCAGAACGGTCAGGCTCCAGCCCGGTATCCCCCGCCGATGCCACTGCTCACCAGATCCTGTCGCCAAACCAGCCGAGATGAAACGATATGCACGACAGTCGCATCAACCGGCCGGATGCAAATCGGTTACCTGAGCCCTACTCGGGCCACCAGCGTTTCTCTCGCATTTCCCCTTCGTCGCCGCTCGCTCTCAGCGTCATGCGCAACACTTCGAAAATAACGGCCGTAGACCAACCGAACAACAACACGCCATTCATCGCGGTCATTGGTCCAAGAAGATGCCAGCGCTCGACCGGAGTGATGTCGCCGTAGCCGAGGGTCGTATAGTTCACAAAGGCGAAATAGATGAGATCGGCCCCCTCAGGTGCGGCTCTGGTGGCCGCATAAATCAATGACCACACGAGCACCTCGGCAAGGTGTGCGATCATCAGAACGGTCACGGTGGCCGCCATAACCACGATCAATCGAAGTGTCGGACGCGACGTAGCCAGTCCATCCACCATGCGTGTCACCCTTATGACCGCCACCATCACCAGCGCATGGATCGCTATGTTGCAAATACTGGCGGCTGCGCCCACGAGATATTGCCGCAACATAAGAATACCTCCGGCACTGGCGCGTGCCGTTCTGCCTTGTCGACGTTCGACTCCACCTAATCGATGATGTGATATCCGCCATCGATATATATGACGCCGCCGGTCATCAGCTTTGCGCCGTCGAGCGCCAGAAAAGCCGTCGCTGCACCGACGTCATCGATGCTCACCAGGCTCCGCGCCGGCGCTTTGCTCTGCGCCCTGTCCATCAACTCGTCGAACTCGGGGATACCCGAAGCGGCGCGGGTCGCCAGCGGCCCCGGCGAAATCGCATGGACCCTGATGCCCTTTGGGCCGAGCTCGGCGGCGATATAGCGGACAGCGGCTTCCAGTGCCGCCTTCGCAACCCCCATAATGTTGTAATTCGGCACCACCATCTGGCTGCCGTAGTAGGTCATCGTGAAGAGTGTGCCGCCGTTCTTCATCAGCGGCTCCGCCAGATGCGCCATCCGCATGAACGACCAGCAGGAGACGTCCATCGTCTTGAGGAAGCCATCGCGCTCAACATCGACCACACGCCCGTGCAATGCCTCCTTCGGAGCGAACGCGATCGAGTGGAGCAGAAAATCGAGCTGGCCCCATTCCTTCTTGATGCGTTCGAACACCTGTTCGGTCTGCCCTTCGGTGTTCACGTCGAGCGGCATGAAGATCGGCGCCTCGAGCTCCTTCGCCAGAGGTTCGACATGCTTCCTTGCCCGGTCATTCAGATAGGTGACGGCGAGTTCCGCACCCAAAGCCCGAAACGCCTTGGCGCAGCCCCACGCGATCGACTGATCGTTGGCGATGCCGACGATCAATCCCTTTCGTCCCTTCAATGCAACCTTGGTGTCTGGAAATACCGGAATTGTCATGACATTCTCTCGCGTTCTGGATTGGAGGAGGAATGCCGGTTCCACAACACGGACAAGGTGTGCTGTGCAATCATCAACTCTTCATCGGTCGGCACGATGTAGACTGGAACGCGACTGTCCGCGCTCGAAATCCGCCGCGCGTGACGGGCATTCTCGATTGGATCAACGGACACTCCGAGCCATTCGAGCCGCTCGGCGATCCTCGCCCGGATACCGACGGAATTTTCGCCGATGCCTGCGGTGAAGACAAACCCGTCGAGTCCTTGCAAGGCGGCTGCCAGCATTCCGGCATGAAGCGCAACCCGGTAGACAAAATAGTCGACGGCAAAGGCCGCGCGGGGATCACTGCTGTCTTGAAGCTCCCTCATGTCGTTGCTGACGCCGGACAGTCCCTTGAGCCCGCAATCGCGGTACAGAAAATCCTGCACCTGGTCGGCCGACATGCCCTTTGCGGCCATGAGATACAAGACGACGCCGGGATCGATCTGACCGGTGCGCGTTCCCATTGGAAGCCCATCGAGGGCAGTGAAGCCCATCGTGCTCTCCACGCTGCGCCCGCCGTGGATGGCACACATGGAAGCACCGCTTCCCAGGTGGGCGACGATGACACGCGCCTTCGCGATATCGGGCGCGACCTGTGGGAGGTTCTTCGCGACGTATTCATAGGAAAGACCGTGAAACCCGTAACGCCGGACTCCCTCATCGTGCAGCCGGCGGGGTATGGCGTAGTGATCCGCGACCTCGTCGTGTTCGCGGTGGAAGGCCGTGTCGAAGCAGGCGACCTGGGGCAGCGCGGGAAAGTTGGCAAGCAGGGAGCGAATGGGCGCCAGATTGTGGGGCTGATGCAGCGGCGCAAGCGTCGTGAAACGCTCCAGACGCGCTATCACGCCATGGTCGATCAGCACGGCCCGGTCGTAATCCGGACCACCGTGCACGACCCGGTGGCCGACCGCGAGCGGACTCAATCGAACTTCTTCCCGCAGCCAGGTGCTCGCGACCATCAATGCCGCCGCAACGTCTGGAACACTCTCGATCGGATAGGCGCGGTCCGCCATTGCATCACCCGCTACTCCCGTGGCGCGCAACCGAGGGCGACTTCCGATTCCGTCCAACTGGCCCTTGATCTCCCGGCGCAGCCTGCCGTCGCCGTCGAGGGCGAACACCTGGAACTTTACGCTTGAAGAGCCGGCATTGACGACGAGGATCGTGTCCATAACAGTCACCCGGCGGCTATGTCAGCGCGACGCCGCCGTGCGTCGGCTGAGAGCGTTGCGACCGCGCAGGATGCCATGCGGGCCCTTGGCGAGTCGGCCCGCGAGGTCAGCACGATCGGAACGCGGGCGCCGAGCACGATGCCGGCGCAGTCAGCTTTGGCAAAATATGCCAGATTCTTGGCCAACATATTGCCGGCCTCGAGATCCGGTACCACCAGGATCTGGGCGCGCCCCGCGACCTCCGATCTTATTCCCTTGATCCGGGCCGCTTCCCTGTCGATGGCGTTGTCGAACGCCAGCGGTCCGTCGAGCAGGCCTCCCGTGATCTGCCCGCGGTCCGCCATCTTGCAGAGCGCGGCGGCTTCGATGGTCGACGGGATCTTGGATGTGACGGTCTCGACCGCCGAGAGGATGGCGACCCGCGGCAACGTGCCAAACCCGGCCTGGGTATAGAGATCGATCGCATTCTGCACGATGTCGCGCTTGCCATCGAGATCCGGAAAAATATTGATCGCGGCGTCGGTGACGAAGATTGTCTCGCTGTAGGCCGGGACATCCATCACGAACACGTGGCTGATCCGCCTCTCCGTGCGCAGCCCGCCGGCCTTTGCGGTGACGCTTCGCATCAGCTCGTCGGTGTGGAGGCTGCCTTTCATCAGCATCTCGCCCTTGGCCTCGTGAATCAGCTCGACCGCCTTCGCTGCCGCCGCTTCGCTATGGGGAGCATCGATCAGCTCGAACCTGCTGATATCGATACCGTGCTTGAACGCGGCAGCCTTGATCTTTGCTAACGGGCCGACGAGGATCGGCTTTATGATGCCGGCTTCGGCGGCATCCGCCACGCCACGCAGCGAGCCCTCGTCGCATGGATGCACAACGATGGTCGCCGCCGCTGGGATTGCCTTCGCTGCTGCGATGAGCCGGTCGTATTTGACGCCGGGTTTGGCTTCGCCCGATTCCAGAGATGCGATACCCATATCCAGCTCCCGATCATATCAAAGGCCTATGACGCCTTCGCCTGCCGTTCCGCAGTCAGCCCGAACAGCTCCGTCACACGATCGAACCGCCTCGCCGTCTCGCCGGAGAGCTCCGCACTTGCCGACAGCACCCCGCGGATCACGTCCAGGCCGGCACGGCGTTCGGCTTCGCTTGCTGGAAGCAGTTTTGGGATAGCTGCAAGGCTCGCCTCCGGCTCCAGCAACAGCATAAAGAACTGTTCGCGCACGATCATCTTGAACTGCGCAAGCGTAAGGCGCGAGTCGGCGTCGCCCGCGCGCGCCCGCCGCAATGCCTCGAGGCTGCGCTCGTCGACCATTCCGCGCGACATGCCGACATGGAGCAGGCCGCGAATGACGCATTCCCTGAGACTGCCACTGCCGATCTGCGACTTCAGTTCCGCAATACGCGCCTCAAGGCGCTCGCGATGCTCGGGCGACATCCCCGGCCTGGGGGAAACCTCCGCATCCGGCCTGATACCGACCGCGGCCTGCAGGACCGGCGATCCATAGATGCCGAGAAAGAGCGCCTCGCTCAATGCTTCCTGTGAGTCCCGCCACTTGTCGAGAACGTTGACGATGTTCTTCGAGACGGTCTCCTGGAGCGTCAGGAACGGATTGTCTTCTGTCGCCGGCTTGCGGTTCTCGCGAACATTCTCTGCCGTCTCAGCCACCGCTTTCATCGCGGCGTTGTCGCCACCAAAAGCGTCGTACGAGAAGCGCAGCGGATGCGATCGGCGCATCCATTCCGCGGGTTGGGAGGTAACTGCGGCGCGGATCCACGGCTGCACGAAATTCCGGTAGTTGGCGAGATTGATTTCGGATATCCGGGCCGCGGTGGCAAAGCGTCGCTCATCCTCGGCCGTATTGCCGCCCATGGCCCTGATATCGTCAAGGGTACGTTGCTCGCAACGCATGATCCACTTACCGCCCGCAAGCTCCGGATTGGCGGTATCGGCGGATTTCTCTTCGAAGGTTGCCTCGTAAAGTCCAGGCGGCAGCACGTCGATCAGCTCGATGTTGCTGGAAAATTCGCTGTGTTCCTTCCTGGCAACGCCGCCGGAAACGAAAATTCCGAGGTGCCCGACGGTCTCGTGAACGGTGTAAACGATGGTTTGCCCGTAAGCCCGAATCTGGTCGACATCACTGTAGAGATCGAGAATCCAGCCGAGCGCCTGTTGCGGCGGCGTAATGTTGTCACCCTTTGAACAGAACACGACGATCGGGGAAGAAATCTTCCGGAGGTCGACGACCTGGCCGTCCGATGTCTTGATGCGTCCGGCCGCGAGGTTGTTGCCAACGAATAGCTCATCGACGATGAACTGGATCTCTTCGGCATTCAGGTTGACGTGCCCACCCCACCAGCGCTCGAACTCGAGATAACGATCCGCCTCGGTATCGACCTTCGAATAGACGTTGTATTGCTTGCTCCATAGGGTGTTCGAGGGATTCATGTTTTCGAAGTTCTGCACAAGCCACGCGCCGTCGAACTTGCCGCCGCCGAGATCGCTGGTGAGCGCGGTCAACCAGCTTCCGCCCAGTAGGCCGCCCGAGTAGCGCATCGGGTTCTTGCCGCGAACGCCGGCCCAGTAGGATAACGGCGCGCCGGCGATGATCAGCGGGCCAAACAACTCCGGCCGCAGGGCGGCAAGGATCATGACGGCCCAGCCCGCCTGGCAATTGCCGATCACGCATGGCTTTCCGTCGGCCTGGGGATGCAGGGCGATCACTTTTTCGATGAAGACCGCCTCGGCTCGTGCGATGTCCTCGATGGTCTGGCCGGGCATCGGTTCGGGCAAAAAGCCGATGAAGTAACAGGGGTGACCGGCCTTCATCGCCACGCCGATCTCGCTGTCCGCCTTGAAGCCGCCGATCCCCGGCCCGTGGCCGGCGCGGGGATCGATCACGACGAACGGACGGTTCCTGACATCGATCTCCACCCCGCTCGGCGGAGTGACGCCCACCAGCCCATAGTTGACCGGCCGCTCCAGCTTTCTGCCATCGATGATCAAATCGACGGCATAATTGAGGACATGAGGCGCAGTCTCGGCCAGATGCTCGCGGTATTGAATGCCGCGCTGGCGCATGACATCGAGGAACAGGACGCTGCGTTGCCCGGTATCCACCAGATATTCGAAGGCTGATGCAAAGAGTCCGGGCAGTGAATCGCCCGATATCGCCGGCTTGTCGTTAGACATGCTCAAGTCTCTCACTGCTTCAGCCCGTGATCAGGATCGCCTGCGAGCCGAGAGGATCATTGACATAGGTCAAGGGAGCCGGGCGTTCGCCTACCGCGTCGTCACGGTCAGGCCGGCTGCTTTTTCTGCGCCCTGCTCTACATCAGGCGCGGCCGCCTCGGCCCGTTCTTCGCGAATCCATGCCATCATCAATTCCCAGGCCACCGCCAGGATGATAGGCCCGACAAACAGACCGACGATGCCATGTGCGATCATCCCGCCCAGAACGCCGATGAAGATGACAAGCATGGGCGTATTCAGCCCGCGTCCCATGAGGATCGGCTTCAAGACGTTGTCTGCCAGACCGACAACCAACAGGTAGACCGTTATCGGGAGAGCCACCATGAAATCCTTGGTGAACCAGATCCATATGATGACGGGAAACAGGACGATCGCCGACCCGATCTGTAAAATTGCAAGCAACAACACGGCGAATGCCAGTACGCCCGAGTGAGGAACGCCCGCAAGTTTCAATCCAATGCCGGCGAGCAGTGATTGAAGAATGGCAACGCCGATCACTCCCTGGGATACCGTGCGTATCGTCAGCCCCGCCAGCGCAACAAAATCCTCGCTTCCCTGCGTCACGAGGCGCGCCTGAATCCGTCTTATTGCAGCGACCAGGTGGGGGCCGTAGATGAACAGGAAACCGGAAAGCACGATCGACAGCACGAACTTGAGCGTTCCGACGCCCGCGCTGCCGGCAAAGCCGAGCACCGGACCGGCCAACGGCTTGAGGAGTGGAGCGAGTTCGCCCAAGGCTGCCTCCAAATTCGTCGAAGCATAATTCCAGAGTTCATAAATCTGGCCGCCGACAATGGGCCAGTCCTTCACGCCCTCTGGAGGGGACGGAATGGCCAGGGTGCCCGCGCCCAGCCGGCCGGCGAAACCCTGTAAGCCATCGACCAGACTGATTCCGAGCCACGTGACTGGTCCGATGACGATAGCGAGATTGATTGCCGTGACGATCACCGCCGCCAACTTCGGCCGACCGCCTAGATGTACCGCCAGCCAATGGTATGGCTGATAGAGGGCGACGGTCAGGACCATGCCCCACACCAGCAAGGCAATAAATGGCCGGACAAGAACGAACGACCAATAGAGCAGGAAGGCCAGGCAACCCAGGCGAACCGCCAGCTGGATGATCTCGTCGCCGGATCTGGTCTGCCGAGACGCCCTTACGGTCATGGTTCAATTTCCCGCTGGCCTCATTGACACGCACACCGACGACGTGCGCGGGCCGATTCAGCACGTGAGAACTGCCTTGCATCTCGAGCCTATCGGCCCCCTCGCGAGCTCCTGCTTGATCCAGATCAAGCATCATCACGGCCGGATCATTCTCTCTCTCACGAAGGATCAAATACCGGCAGAGCGCCTTGCTGCTGGACCGGGAACCATTTCTCATGTCTTTGGCCGCTGACTATTCGGTCGTCGAGCATCTTCGCGACGGTCGAGCGATTGAAATCCGCGCCCTTCGCCCCGATGACAGGACCGGGATGCTCGCGGCGATCGGACGAACGAGTTCGGACTCTCTCCGGCGGCGCTTTTTCGCGCCAAAGAAAGGCTTTTCCGAGCAGGAGTTGGCTTTCTTTCTCGACATCGATTTCGAACACCACGTCGCGCTCGTTGCGCAAATCGATGAAGACGGGCGCCCCGTCATCGCCGGCGGTGGACGCTATATCGTTGTCCAACCTGGCCAGGCCGAGATCGCCTTTGTTGTGGTCGACGCCTACCAAGCCCAGGGGATCGGGACGATCCTCATGCGGCATCTGGCTGCCCTGGCGCGTGAAGCCGGCCTCAAGGAGCTGATTGCGGAAGTATTGCCCGAGAACACCGCCATGCTGAACGTGTTCAGAAGGTTCGGCTTTCTGCGTGGCTCGCAGCGCACGCCTCAGGTTGTGCATCTGGTGCTGAAGCTTGTTTAGGTACCACCATCAGGCCTCGCGCGACGATACCCGCGACCAAGAGCATGATCGGTTCCGACTGAATCAGAACCGAAGCTCCCGATTCTTGTTTTGAAGCGTTTTCTTCACGCGGACCGGTATCCGCTTCGCTCGAAAACGCTATAGCCGCTACCGGAACCCAAACACGGAACGGCGATAGCCGCTGGCGCGTGCTTCGTCCCGACACACGAAGCTGCCGGTAAGACCACGGGCATATCGTCGCTGCTGCTTCGAGTAATAGAGCCCTTTCCGAAAATCGAGCCAGACGATCGCATCGGCGGGACAATGTCGTTGCGCTTGCGCTTCATAGCGAAAAGCGGTCAGCGGAATCGCAACGGCGCAGGTGACACCGCAAACAGCGATCGAAGCTGCGATCACGGCGCCAGCGCACCGCCGTAACAATTGCATCGATAATCGCCTATCTTGCGCTCAGCCCAGTGAATGATTGCAGCAGTTGGATCGAAAGACAATCGGCCGTGCGTCCAGATTGACGCATTCCGGGCGCCGCTGGAAAAGTCTGCGTCACGCATCCGAGCTGGCACGTCTGAACACGTCGGCTGATTGGGGCGAAGGGCCGCGCGCCTTCGCTGCGCCGTCAATTGGGGCAGCGTCACTTGCCTACCTGACGGGATCAGCACGATTGATCCAGGTCAATGAGCCTTCCGCGAATTCGATCAGAACCGCAATTTTCGTGAAATGGAGCGAGAAACACGCATCAAGCGTCCATGCAGCATAGCTCGTCGGTTCTTTCGACGGCCATCGCTCATCGAGCGTCATGATCAATGGCGACCCGATCAACTGCAGCAGAGGCATCGGCCGAGGTTCAGGCAAATCCTGCCGACGTTGGAATTGACAAACGACTTGTCAATCGCGTTGACCGGCTCACAAGCGCAATCGAGCCGATTCTTGCGCTCCGCTCGCCGGGAAGCTTCCGGTTCGACAGGCGCGCCCAGCTTTCCGCCTCAGCCATCCAGAGGGCTCGGTTGGTGGGCTCTTGCTTGGCAAGCTGTCTGCACAGGGCAGCCCGCGATTCAAACTCCAACTGACTGGTCATCGGTATTCCCCCTGCCTGAGGGTTGATTTACGTGCCCGCGAACTTACGACAGGTACCGTGCCCGGGACTATTGCCCTCAAGGCCAATGTCCCAATGGGCATGTGACTTTGACCGAGCCAGGCGACGCAAGACCCACGCGAAGGACCGTGCCCCATTTTCCCTTGATCTCGCTCAATCCTCGCGAGGCCGAAAGCCGTCGTCCGCTATCCAATTCGGCAGGCTCCCCCTCGCGCTAGTTTTTCGGCGCATCGGAAAACGCACTCTCGATCACGTCCCCTATCAGCTGCCAGGTGCGGCCATCGAACAGCACCAATCGGATCTGCGTGATCGGTCGAAAATTCTCCGGACTCGTGTTGATCTTGATGCCAGGCAAAAGGAGGGAGGATTGATAGTCCTTCAGTGCCGCCGCCTGTCGCATCACGTTTTCGCGCGAGAGATCGTCGCCGCACTGCTTCAGCACCTGCACCAGCGTTTCCGCAGCCGCGTAGCCGTAGACGGCGGCGCTGCTGGCCTTGTCTCCCTTGGGGTAATACTTGTCCATGAAAGACAGCCAGTCCTTCATGGCGGGATCGTTCTTCCACGCGGGATCGTTCGGATCCTTCAGGAAAGCCGTGGAGATCACTCCGGCAGCGTTCTCAACACCTGCCGGAATTAACGCGGTACCGATCGAGGCGGCAGCGTCGTTGAGAAGAAAAACCGGGTGCCAACGGGAATCTCCCATCAACCGGATCACCGTCGAGGCGGTCGTCGGCACGCCGGCAAAAACAAGAATCTCAGCGCCCGACCGCTTCAGGATCGAGACGTGTCCATCGACATGAGCATCCGCAATATCAAAGGCGACACCGACGATGATCATGCGAGCTAAATCGCCGAGGCCCTCCTGAATTCCCTTGTACAGATCGCGACCGAACTGATCGTCCTGCCAGAGGACCACGATCTTGCTCTGCGGATAAAATGCCTGGATATAATTGGCGTAGATGCGTCCTTCGGCGCGGTACGACGGTTGCCAGCCCATCGTCCAGGGAAACGCCTTGGGATCGCTCAACTCCTCGGCGCCGGAAGCAACGAAGAGTTGGGGTATCTTCCTCTCATTCAGGAAGCCCCGCACAGCAAGGTTCCCGGGCGTTCCGAAGGAGCCGAACATGAAGAGGACGTTTTCCCTCTCCACCAGCCCTCGGGTCAGATCGAGCGCAACGGTAGGATCGGAATTGTCGTCCTGGGAGATGAAGCGCACCTTGCGGCCGTTTATGCCACCGCGCTCGTTGATCATATCGAAATACGCCGCCTCGGTCTTTCCGATCACGGCAAATTCGGCCAATGGCCCTGTATAGGGCATGAGATTGCCGATACGGATTTCGTCATTATCCATGGATGGATCGGCACGCTTCGGTGACATTGCACTCAACGAAGTCAATGCGATCACCAGAGCAAGCAGAATTCGACCTACAACATCCATGTTCACGCCTCGATGCGTCTACCTTGTTGCCGCTCCGATCGGATATTGAGGGAAATCTTTCGAGGGCCGTTGGCCTCGCACCTTCGATCGCCGGAGTTTGGGGCGCTTTGAGGCACGCTTGGTCATGATGCCTTGCTCTTCATTGACATAGGTCAAGGATCTTCGGCGCCACCACGAAAGACCGCTGGACATGGAACCATGAGGGAAACCCCTTGTGGAACCCTTGCGACCGCACATGGTCTGCGTCGCACGATCGGCCAAGACCGCTTCCTCTCACCCCCGAGCGCTCGGCGAAGATGATAAGTAACAGGCCACCGGTGATTAGCTAGTCAGGCGACGACAGCCTCTTTCATCAGCTGCTGCTTCGAATCCACGTGGATCGTCAGGAAGCGATCTGCTTCCAGCGCCGCCATGCAGCCGAGGCCGGCCGCGGTCACAGCCTGCCGGTACACGCTATCGGCCACATCGCCCGCTGCAAAAAGGCCCGGCACGCTCGTCGTCGTCGTTCCCGGTTGCACCTTGATGGTTCCGTCGGCGTGCAGCACCACCTTTCCCTTCAACAGTCCACTTGCCGGCGCGTGACCAATAGCGACGAACACGCCGTCGACATCCAGCCTGTCGAGAGCGCCGGTCGTGCGGTCCTTCAGCACCAGTCCATTGACCTTTGCCGGGCCAGTCTCGCCCACGATCGAATCGACCTCGCTGTTCCAGCGCACTGCAATCTTCGGATGCACGAACAATCGGTCCTGCAGGACGCGCTCGGCCCGCAAGCTGTCCCGCCGGTGAACCAACGAGACCTGGCTGGCGAGGTTGGCGAGATAAAGCGCCTCTTCGACGGCGGTGTTGCCACCGCCGATGATCGCGACATGCTTGTCGCGGAAGAAGAAGCCGTCGCAGGTGGCGCATGCGGAGACGCCGAAGCCCCGGAACGCCTCTTCGGAGGGGATCCCGAGCCATTTGGCCTGCGCGCCCGTCGCATAGATCAGCGCGTCGCAGACGTAGTGATCGCCGCTGTCCCCGACCAGACGGAACGGACGGGCCTCGGTCTCGATCGATACGATCTGATCATAGACGACGCGCGTGCCCATGTGCTCGGCCTGCTGCTGCATCTGTTCGACGAGCCAGGGACCCTGGACCACATTGGCGAAGCCGGGATAATTCTCGACGTCGGTCGTGGTCACGAGCTGGCCGCCGGGCTGCATGCCGGTGAGCAAGATCGGCTGCCGGTTCGCGCGGGCGGCATAGATGGCAGCCGTGTATCCGGCCGGGCCGGCCCCAACGATGATGACGTCCGTTTTATGCTCGCGCATCATTGCGACCCCGTCAGAACTTCTGCATTCCCCATCGCCGGACGGTCCTGCGCTCGATCGTCCGGAAGATCACGCTCTCCACGAACAGGCCGATCAGGATCACGCACAGCAATCCCGCGAACACGTTCGCAGTTTCAAGATTGTTGCGGTTCTCGTAGATAAACCAGCCAAGACCGCCTTGACCGGAGCTTACGCCGAACACGAGTTCCGCCGCGATCAGCGTGCGCCATGCGAAGGCCCAACCGATCTTGAGCCCGGCCAGGATCGACGGGAGGGCTGCTGGAATCAGGATCTCGAACACCAGCGCAAGCCGTCCGAGGCCGAAGCAGCGGCCGGCCATGCGCAGCGTCTCGCTGACCGACTGAAAGCCGGTGTGCGTGCTGAGCGCGACGGCCCACAGGACGGAATTGATGATCACGAAGACCAGGCTGCCCATGCCGAGCCCGAACCACAGCAGCGCCAGCGGCAGTAGCGCGACCGCCGGAAGAGGATTGAACATCGATGTCAGCGTCGACAGCACGTCGCTGCCGAACCGTGTGGTCGAGGCCAGCACCGTGATCGCGGCGGCCGCCAGGATGCCCGCCGTATAGCCGACCGCAAGCACCTTCAAGGTCATGAGGATGCGCAGGCCCAGGCCTCCGGTGAGGAAGGACGACACAAGGGCAACGATCACTTCGGACAACCGCGGCATCATCAGCGGGTTGTCGAGGTAGGTCGCATACCCTTCCCAAACGGCGGCTAGAATGCCGACGACGAGAAGACGCCTGACGAGCGTGCTCTGCAGGATCCGGACCTGAAGCGGCAGCGGGCGCTCCACGTCGGCGGACGGTTCGATGACGCGCGAAAGCTCGAACTCTTCGCGGATCGGCGGAAGCGCGAGCGCAAGATCGGCGTTACGATCGAGGACGGTCATCGCTTTATCCTTTCGGATGCCGGGAACATGGCGAGAACAGCATGTGGTGGATGCGACTGCAAAGGTTACCGAAATCCCCGCTCCCCTGATCTGCGAACGCAAACTGATGGGCATTGATCTCCGCCCGGACCTGCCCAGGATGCGGCGTCAGGACCAGAATGCGGGAGCCAACGACGACGGCCTCCTCAATCGAATGGGTGACGAAGAGGATGGTCGACCGGGTGCCGCTCCATAGCTCGAGCAGGTCGTCCTGCATCTTGCGCCTGGTCAGAGCATCGAGTGCGGCGAATGGCTCATCCATCAGCAGGATTTTCGGCTCGATCGCCATTGCCCTTGCGATCGCCACGCGTTGCTTCATTCCCCCCGACAGCGTGTGGGGGTAGGCATTGCTGAACTTCTCGAGACCAACCTTCGCGGTAAAGAGCTTCGCCCGGTCAAGCAACTCGGATGGTGACCATCGCCTGGATTTCTGCATCGGATAGGCGACGTTCTGAAGGATCGTCTTCCAGGGCAGCAGTTGGTCGAATTCCTGAAAGACCATCATGCGGTCGGGGCCGGGTGCATCGATGACGCGGCCTTCGAGCCTGATCTCCCCCGCGGCCGGCTTCAAGAACCCACCCACCGCCTTCAGCAGGGATGATTTTCCGCAACCTGAAGCCCCCAGCAGGATGAACCTGTCGCCGCGATAGACGTCGAAGCTGACACCATAGGCGGCAGTGACGATGCTTGTGTCGGTCCTGTAACGCAGGGTCACGTTGTCCAGGCTCAAGACCGGCTTCGCGTCCGCCACGCCGTAGGCCACCTTGATTTGCGATCGATTGATCATATTCATCCTCAGCTCCCCTGGAGCTCGTGGATGAACGGGAAGAACACGTCCTGCCATTTCGCGGGCTTGCCCTTGATCTGACCGGTACGCTGCATGAAATCCGCGTAAGCCATGACGCCGCTCGGCGCGATGCTGTAGACATTCTCCGGGTCGCGCAGAATCCGCTCGACATAATCCGGCGTCATGGTCTTGGAGGGCTCCTGCCTGAGATAGAGCGCAGCAGCCCTGGCAGGGTCCGCCTTGATCCGGGCCACCGCCGTATCCAGGGCCTTCACCATTGCTGCGGCGACCTTCGGATTCTGGTCGACGAAGCGTGTATTCGCAGCGAGCAGCACGAAGGTCGACGACTTGCCGAGGATATCTTCCGAGCTCAGGACACGATGGACACGCTTGTCGTCTGCCTCGAACTGGGCAAACGGCGCGTTGGTGAAATGGGCGGAGACTTCCGTTCCCGACAGCATGGCCGCCATCGCGTCTGGATGAGGCAGCGCTACGACATTGGTATCGAGCTTCTTGACGTCGCCGAGGTATTTTTCGGCCGCCATGCGCAGACAGATCGTCTGGGGAGAGGTGGTCGCCGGCGCGGCAATTCGATCCCCGGGTGCGAAATCGGCAATGGTCTTGATGCGGTCGTGCACCGTGTTCAGCACCATCGGGAACGAGGACGTTCCCGCAAGCCCCTTGACGCCGCCGCGAGCCTTCTCCGCAATGATGAGCAACGAGGGCGAGCCCATCATGCCCATGTCGGCCGTGCCCGCAAGCAGCCCCTCGTTGACCGAGTTCGAGCCGCTGACCCTTTGGAGCTTCAGTTCGATCGGTTGATCACCCTGCGCTGCCAGCGCCGCCCCGAGCAGCTTCCCCTCCTCGATCATCATCAGCGGCAGGTATGAAACGCCGTACTGGATGATGACGCGGACCTCTGTGGCCGGCTGCGCTTTTGCCAGCGCCGGGGCCGCGATAGTTCCGGCGATCACCCCGAGCGCGGTCCGGCGCGAGACCTCCTGCTGTGACATGTATCCTCCCTTCATGTTGAAACGCTTCCGCTTCCACCGGCGGTTTATGCGTCACTTTTTGAGATCACCCCTTGTTCGATCAAACGCTCAAGTGTCGCTTCCGGAATTCCAAGCTCGTCCCGAACGATTTCGACCGTATGCGCTCCAAGACGGGGCGGCGCATTGCGGTACCTAATCGGCGTTCGCGAAAATCGGATGGGGTTGCCGATCATCCTGGTCGGCGGTTTGCCCGCGGAAAGACTTTGTTCGACGACAAGCTCGCGCGCCATGACATGAGGATCGGCGAATACCTCGTGCAGTTCGTTGATCGGACCGGCGGGGATGAGCTCGGTCTCGAGGGCGCGGAGCAAATCGAGTTTTCGGAAAGAGCGAATTTTCTCGCTGAGGGTCTCGATAAGCGTATCGCGATTTCGAACACGGTCGGCATTTTTTTGGAAACGAAGATCCGTCGCGAGTTCCGGTGTACCGAGCACGGCAACAAGGCGCGCGAACTGGGCGTCGTTTCCAACGGCGACCACAATATGTCCGTCGCACGTGGCGAATGCCTGATAGGGCACAATGTTGGGGTGAGCATTGCCGTGGCGGCGCGGCGCCTTGCCGGATGCCAGGAAGTTCATCCCCTGATTCGCGAGAGTCGCGACCTGCACATCGAGGAGCGCGAGATCGATGTGCTGCCCCTTGCCGCTGGTCCGCCTTTCGTTCAGCGCCGCGAGAATCGCGACCGTCGCGTACAAGCCCGTGAAGATGTCGGCAACAGCCACACCGACCTTCATCGGTTCGCCATCCGGCGCACCGGTAATACTCATGAGGCCGCCCATCGCTTGCACGAGGAGATCGTAACCTGGCTTGTCCTTGTAAGGACCGGTCTGGCCGAACCCGGAGACCGAGCAATAAATGAGTCGTGGATTGATTGCGGAGAGCACTTCGTAATCGAGCCCAAGCTGCTTCAAACCGCCGACCTTGAAGTTCTCGACGACGACATCGGCGGATCTCGCAAGAGCAACGATGATCTCGCGCCCGGCCGGCGCGCTGAAATCCACTGCGACCGATTTCTTGCCGCGGTTGGCGCCCAGGTAGTAGGCACTGAAAACGTCGGCTTCGTGCTCGACGGCCACGAACGGCGGTCCCCAGCCTCGGGTATCATCGCCCGCGCCCGGCCGCTCTATCTTGATGACCTCTGCGCCCAGGTCGGCGAGCAGCTGCGTCGCCCAGGGGCCGGCAAGAATCCGGGTAAGATCGAGAACGCGAAGTCCGGTCAGGCAAGCATTCATGCTTGCCCCGCGGGAACGCCAGAGCGCTGCCAATGGAGGTGGGGAGTAGGCGCCTTAGGGCGCTGTGCACGTTCGGACTGACCCATTCATCGCTCCACACTGCTGGCATCGCGACGGTCGGACGAACAGTTTGTTATATCAAGGAGTTTCTGATATCAGGTATAATTTCAATTTGAGCATAAATGGAATGGCGACTTCCGGTATCCCCGATCTGACCTCGCGCCAGTTGCAGACCATTCTCGCGGTCGCCGAATATGGCAGCTTCATTGCAGCCGCCGCGCTGATGAAGACTTCGCAGCCGGCGGTCACGCGCACCGTCAAGCACGTCGAGGACGTCCTCGGCGTCAAGCTGTTCGACCGCAGCACCCGGTCGGTCGCGATTACCGCCGCAGGCAAGGAATTCGTCGCCGTCGCCGGGCGCATGCTGAACGATCTGCGTATCACCATCCGCAGCATGCGGGAGCTTTCGGATCAGCGCCGCGGGCAGGTCATCATCTCCAGCATCATGTCGGTCGCGAACGGGAAATTGCCGGGTCTGGTCTCGGCCTATCGGCTCGAATATCCCGGCGTCGAATTGCACGTCCGGGACGGCGTGCACGGCACAGTGATCGAGGATGTGCGGAGCGGTACCGCCGATTTCGGCATTACGTATCTCGACGAGTTGCCGGAGCCGTTCATGTCGGTTTCCGTCGGGCGGGAAGAATTCACCGTCGTCCTGCCGCGCAGCCATGAACTGGCAAGGAAGACAAGCCTTTCATTGTCCGACCTGAGGGGAGCGCCGCTGGTTTCGTTGCCGAGCGATTCCCGCACACGGCGCGTGATCGACGGCGCAGCTTCCGCCGCCGGATTGTCCCTGAATTATGTGGTCACCGTGTCGCAGTTCGCCACCATGCTGGGCTTCGTACGTGCCGGCATCGGGCTCGCGATCGCGCCGAAGAGCGGCGTCATGGGCTTCCTGGGCAAGGAGTTGAGCGCTGTTGCCATCCGCGGCCGTCCGGCGCCGCGAGGCCTCGGCATCATCACACTCAGGGAGCGCGAGCCTTCGCCCGCCGCCGCCGGGCTGATGTCTCTGATCAGGCGATCGTGGGACCGGCCTCACCGATAGTCGGCCGGTTGATTTGCAGACGCGGATTTCGATTTATGCTTTTTACGTATTAATCGCCGCTATCAGCTTTTCCTTGGCATATAACCGCATGCGCCTAGGATGCTCGCAGGTTGAAACAGCCGGAGCGAGAAGATGGCGACACAGATATTGGAACAGGTTGGCGCATCCGCGGCCATCGAGACGGTGGCGGCAGACGTCGACCTGGTGGAACTCTACTACAGCCGCGGATGGTCGGATGGACTTCCCGTCGTGCCGCCCACCCGAGACAAGATCGACGCCATTGTCACCGCTCTCGGCGGCGATCCGCAATTCGTCGAATGCAAGGTTGCTCCGCGCTGGGGCGCCCTCACCCGCGAGGTGCTGGCCATCAACATGGTGATGGCTGGATGCCGACCGGAATATGCTCCGATCGTCCGCGCCGCGATCCTGGCCATCACCGACCGCGCTTTCAATCTCAACGGCGTTCAGGCGACGACCCATGTCGCGTCGCCGCTCATCATCGTTAACGGACCGCTGGCCCGCGAGGTGGGAATGAACGGCGGCGCCAATGCATTCGGATCGGGCAACCGCGCCAACGCGACGATCGGCCGGGCTGTGCGCCTCGTTATGCTGAACGTCGGCGGCGGCTGGCCGCCGGACTTCGACAAGAGCACCCTTGGTCACCCGGGCAAGTACACCTATTGCGTCGCGGAGAACGAAGCCGATAGCCCGTTCGCCCCCTATCACGTTGAGCACGGCTATCGTCCCGAAGACTCCACCGTATTCGCGATCGCCGCTGAAGCGCCTCACAGCGTCACTGACCACCAGTGCAACGATCCCGAAGGCATTCTCGACACGATCTGCTCCGCAATGAGCACGATCGCGTCCAATTCCGCCGTGCTGGGCGGGCATTGCACCGTGGTGCTCGGACTTGAGCACGCCCGGACGATCGCCAAGCACGGCTGGACGCGTTCCGACATCCGCCAGTATCTCTGGATGAATTCAGGGAATGCCTTTCGGGCCATCTCGCGCGACCACCGCTATGGCAAGGTCTACAACCGCAACCTGCCGAAATGGCTGAAGCGGGAGCCGGACAGCCGGATTCCGATCGCGCCGTCCGCAGACAACATCCACCTCTTCATCATGGGCGGACACGCCGGGCGTTTCTCGGCCTTCATTCCTGGGTGGGGACATATGAGCACGCCGGTCCTGAGGCCGATCGATGCGGCCGCGGCGCCCGACGACAACGAATGCGCCGACGGCGCGTGCGCACTCTAAGCAAGGAGGAAAACCAAGATGTTGATGAAGGTTTCAGAATCAAATTCCGTCCTCGTCTTTGATCCGCGGGGCGTCGTCGAGTCCTCGAACACGCCGATCGCGGCGCGGCCGAAGTCTCTCGACGGCCTGCGGCTCGCGATTCTCGACAATTCGAAGTGGAACGCGAACAAGGTCCTTCGCACGTCGACGGCGGCGCTGGAGAAGGCGATCAAGTTCGGCAAGGTGAACTATTACGTCAAGCACAGCTTTTCGAAGGACGCCGCGCCGGAACTGATTGAGGAGATCGCTGCGAACAATGACCTCGTCCTGACTGCGATCGGCGACTGCGGCTCCTGCTGCTCTTGTTGCATCCGCGATGCCGTCGCCCTCGAGAGACTCGGCATTCCTTCCGCCGCGATCATCACCACCGAGTTCGAGCGGGAAACCGAACTGACCCGCCGCGCCATCGGCATGGAGGGCCTAATCCCGATCGTGATCGATCATCCGGTCAGTTCGATCACCCAGGCTGAAATTGAATCCCGCGCCGCTCAGGTCGCCCTGCAGGCGCCAAAGGTTTGGCTCGGCCGCGAATAAATTTCCGCGAGAGACGTTGAAAAAGAAAAATCACCGCAACATGTTGATGTTGCGGTGATTTGTTTGGTTGCGGGGATAGGATTTGAACCTATGACCTTCAGGTTATGAGCCTGACGAGCTACCGGGCTGCTCCACCCCGCGTTAAACTGTTGCGCGCCTTTCAAAAAGAGAGCCCGAAGCGAAGCCGGCCAACGCTTGGAAAACGGCGCCGATCGATCCGTCCGGAGGCTTCCTGAGAAGGCGACCCGGGCCGAAGCCAATCGGGTGCGAGGCGTATGTATCAACGCTGGCCCGCTTTGGAAAGCCCAAACGGAGCGTTTTTGAGGTTTTTGTGATGCCCAAAACGCGCCTTTTGCCCTCAAAATCAAATGATGGAACCACTCTTGCCAAAAACCGTGCAAAGGCGGAGCTTTATGCCCAAGAAGCCTTGAGGGAGCGCCATGGAGCAGCCGCTGAAAAGCCCGGGGCAGCACGCCCTGCAAGATGCCTTTCACCACCTGTTCGAGCTGTCGCGGACCGCGCCGGCACCGACGCTTGAGCTCAGGCTCGACCGGCTGAAGCGGTTGCGGGCGGCGGTCTCCGAGAACGAGGCCCGATTCGAGGCGGCGATCTCGGCGGATTTCGGCCATCGCAGCTCGACCGAGACCTTGATCGCCGAGATCATGATGGTGCTCAGCGAGATCAAGCACGCCACAAAGCACCTGAAGAAGTGGATGGCGCCGCAGCGCATCTCGACCACGCTGCAGTTTGCACCGGCCAGGAATCGCCTGATCCCGCAGCCGCTGGGCGTCGTCGGCATCATCTCGCCGTGGAATTATCCGCTGCAGCTAACGCTGGCGCCGGCGGTGGCCGCGCTCGCGGCGGGAAATCGCGTGATGATCAAGCCGAGCGAGCTGGTGCCGCGGTTTTCCGCGCTCTTGGTCGAAGTGATCGCGCAGAAGTTCGACGCCGGCGAGATAGTCGTCACGGGAATCGAGGAGGGCATCGCCCAGGCCTTCGCGGCGTTGCCGTTCGATCATTTGATGTTCACGGGCTCGACCCGCGTCGGGCGCCTGATCGCGGAGGCCGCCGGGCGCAATTTGACGCCCGTGACGCTCGAGCTCGGCGGCAAATCGCCCGCCATCATCGACCGCTCCGCCGATCTCGACGAGGCCGCCGAGCGCATCGCCTACGGCAAATTGCTCAATGCCGGCCAGACCTGCATTGCGCCCGATTACGCGCTGGTGCCACAAAACTCGGTGCAGGATTTCGCCGAAAAACTGCAGGGCCATGTGCGGCGCATGTTCGGCACCGACCCCGCCAACAAGGATTACACCTCGATCGTCTCGGACCGGCACTATGCGCGGCTGGAAGGCCTGGTAGCGGATGCCGCCGCCAAGGGTGCAACCATCATGCAGGCGGCAAGGCCCGACGATCCCGCCTGGAAATTGAAACGCAAGTTTCCACCGAGCATCATCGTCGGCGCGACGCCGGAGATGTCGGTGATGCAGGAAGAAATTTTCGGGCCGCTGCTGCCGGTGATCGGTTACAGGGAAGCGGCGGAGCCGATCGCCCATATCAACGCGCACGACCGTCCGCTGGCGCTGTACTGGTTCGGCAAGGACAATGCCGCGCGCGACGAGGTGCTGGCGCGCACGGTTTCGGGCGGCGTCACCGTCAACGATTGCCTGTTTCATTTCGCGCAAATCAACCAGCCGATGGGCGGCGTCGGAGCGTCCGGCACGGGCGCCTACCACGGCGAATGGGGTTTTCGCACGCTGACAAAGCTGAAGCCGGTATTCTATCGCTCGCGGTTCAACCGGCTCGCCGACCTCTATCCGCCCTATGGCGCGAAGATCGCGCGGCTGGAAAAGCTGATGCGGTTTTTGTCGTAGGGTTTGTTCACTCCGTCATTGCGGGCCAGCGGGTCGCGCGAATGCGCGCCCGACGACAGGCTCCGCGAAGCAATCCATCGTGCCACGAAAAAGAAAGTATGGATTGCTTCGTCGCCTTGCTCCTCGCAATGACGAAGTGAACAAAAAAAGCAGGGGGAAACACGCGTGACGGATACATTCGATTTCGTGGTGGTGGGCGGCGGCTCGGGCGGCTGCGCGGTGGCGGGACGGCTTTCAGAGGACCCCGGCACCTCGGTGGCGCTGCTGGATGCCGGCGGCAGGAACGACAATTGGGTGGTCACCACACCCGGCGCGCTGGTGCTGATGGTCGCAGGCAAGGTCAACAACTGGGCCTTCAACACCGTGCCGCAGGCCGGGCTTAACGGGCGCATCGGCTACCAGCCGCGCGGAAAGGGGCTCGGCGGCTCATCGGCGATCAACGCGATGGTCTATATCCGCGGCCACCGCACCGACTATGATCACTGGGCCTCGCTCGGTAACGCCGGCTGGTCGTTTAACGACGTGCTCCCCTATTTCAAGCGCTCCGAGGACAACGCCGATTTCGACGGCGAATATCACGGCAAGGGCGGCCCGCTCGCCGTCAACAAGCTGCGCTCGGGCAATCCGATCCAGCAGACCTTTCTGCAGGCCGCGCAGGAGGCCCAGTTCCGGATCCGCGAGGACTTCAACGCCGAGGATCACGAAGGCCTCGGCATCTACCAGGTGACGCAGAGGAACGGCGAACGCTGGAGCGCCGCGCGCGCCTATGTGCACCCGCATATCGGCAAGCGCGCCAATCTCCGCGTCGAAACCTTCGCCCACGCCACCCGCATCCTGTTCGAGGGCAAGCGCGCAGTCGGCGTCGAATACCGGCAAGGCAAGCAGATCAGGCAGATCCGCGCGCGGCGCGAGGTGATCGTCTCCGCCGGCGCGTTCCAGACGCCGCAGCTGTTGATGCTATCAGGCGTCGGCGATGCCGCGGCACTTGGCGAGCATGGGATCGCGAGCGTGCATCACCTGCCCGGCGTCGGACAAAACCTGCAGGACCATCCGGATTTCATCTTCGGCTACATGTCGGACGATCCGAATTTTGCGGGCATCTCGCTGAAACGGCTGCCGCAGATCCTGCGGGCGATCGGCCAATACCGGCGCGAGCGCCGCGGGCCGATGACGTCGAATTTTGCCGAGTGCGGCGGCTTCCTGAAGACCCGGCCCGATCTCGACGTGCCCGATATCCAGTTGCATTTCGGCATGGCCATGGTCGATGACCACGGCCGCAAGCGCCACATGGGCGCGGGCTTCTCCTGCCACGTCTGCCTGTTGCGGCCGAAGAGCCGCGGCAGCGTCTCGCTTGCCAATGCGGACGCGATGGCCCCTCCCCTGATCGATCCGAATTTCCTCGGCGATCCCTCCGACCTCGAATCGATGGTCGCAGGCTTCAAGACCACGCGGCGATTGATGGAGACGCCGGCGCTACGCGCACTGCAGAAAAAGGACATGTTCACCGAGGGCGTGCGCACCGACGACGACATCCGCAACCTGCTGCGCGCCCGCGTCGACACCGTCTATCACCCGGTCGGCACGGCGAAGATGGGCGTCAATGATCCGCTTGCCGTGGTCGATCCGAAGTTGAAGGTGCACGGCCTCGAAGGCCTGCGCGTCGTCGACGCCTCCGTGATGCCGACCCTGATCGGCGGCAACACCAACGCGCCGACCATCATGATCGGCGAGAAGGCGGCCGACATGATCAGGGCGGAGATGCGGGTGAACTGATCATTTCCCGTCATGGCTGGGGTTGTCCCGGCCATCCACGTTTTCCGTTGTGCTGCAGCGACGTGGATGCGGGCATGACGATCTTCGTTCGATTGTCGCCGCCATCAGCCCAGCAGGAACCCGCCATCCACGGCCACCACGCTGCCGGTCATGTAGCGCGAGGCGCTGGAGGCCAGCAGCATGATCGCGCCGTCGAGGTCGGATTCGGCGCCGACCCGCCGCTGCGGAATCTGTTTTGTCAGCTTCTCGCCGGCTGGCGTCGCCCAGAAGTCGTGGTTCATCTCGGTGTCGATGTAGCCGGGCGCCAGCGCGTTGACGCGGATGCGCTGGCTGGCGAACTCCAGCGCCATCGCCTTGGTCGCCTGGATGATCCCGGCCTTGGAGATCGTGTAGGGCGAAAGGAATTTCATCACGCTCAGGCCGAGCACGGAGGCGACGTTGACGATATTACCTTCCTGCTTGCGGGCGATCATCCGACGCGCCATCTCGGTGGCGAGGAAATACGCGCCCTTGAGATTGGCGTTGATGACGGCGTCCCAATCTGCCTCGGTCTGCTCGACCGCCAGCTTCTCGATGGCGATGCCGGCATTGTTGATCAGCACCGTGACCGGCCCCAACGCGGCTTCGGCGGCGTCGAGCGCCTTGCCGATCGAAGCGATATCCGTCACGTCCATCTGTACCGCCGCGGCGCGACCGCCCTTGCCTTTTATCTCTTCCTCCAGGCTCTTCAGCTTGGCGGTCTGGCGTGCCGCCAGCACCACCGCGGCGCCATGCGCCGACAGCACGCGGGCGAATTGCCGTCCCAACCCCTGCGACGCACCGGTGATGAGAATGGTTTCCTGGCTGACGTCGAATAGGTGAGACATGGGACTTCCTTGAAGCATGCGATATGCGCGCATTGATACCTACGAATTCGGTCGGCGCAATGCCAGGGTCTTATCAGGACGGCTCGAGTTGGCTACAGTGGCGTATCGGACTTTCAAAACTCACCTGACATGACGGGAGCGAAACAGTGGATCTTGGGATCAAAGACCGCCGCGCCATCGTTTGCGCATCGAGCAAGGGGTTGGGCCGCGCCTGCGCTATGGCGCTGGCAAATGAAGGTGTCCATGTCACCTTGACGGCGCGCGGCGCCGAAGCGCTGAAAAAGACCGCCGACGAAATCCGGAAAGCCCACCCCGGCGTCACCGTGACCGATATCGTCGGCGACATCACCACCCCGGCTGGGCGCGAAGCCGTGCTGAAGGCGTGCCCCGATCCGGATATTCTGGTCAACAATGCCGGCGGACCGCCGCCCGGCGATTTCCGCAACTGGACCCGCGACGACTGGCTCAAGGCGCTCGACGCCAACATGCTGACCCCGATCGAGCTGATCAAGGCGACGGTCGACGGCATGATGTCGCGCAAATTCGGCCGTATCGTCAACATCACCTCCGCCGCGGTGAAGGCGCCGATCGAGATTTTGGGACTTTCCAATGGCGCGCGCGCCGGCCTCACCGGATTCGTTGCGGGACTTTCGCGCAAGACCGTGATCAACAACGTCACCATCAATGCGTTGCTGCCGGGACCGTTCGAAACCGACCGCCTGCTCGGCACGGCCAAGGCCGAAGCCGAGAAGCGCGGCATCACGCCGGATCAATTGCTGGCCGAGCGCGCCAAGCTCAATCCCGCGGGGCGCTTTGGCGATCCCGACGAGTTCGGTTACGCCTGCGCGTTCCTGTGCGGCGCCAAGGCCGGCTTCATCACCGGCCAGAACATCCTGCTCGACGGCGGCGCGTTTCCGGGCACGCTGTGAAGGCGGTTTGGTACGAACGGAGCGGCCCGGCGGCCGAGGTGCTGGCGTTTGGCGACATGCCGACGCCGGCCGCCGGCCCGGGCGAGGTGCGGATTCGCCTGGAAGCCTCCGGCGTCAACCCGGCCGATGTCGGCCGGCGCGGCGGCGGCTACCGGGCGATGGAATATCCGCGCGTCATCCCCAATAGCGACGGCGCCGGGATCGTCGACCAGATCGGCGACGGCGTGACACGGCTCAGCCTGGGGCAGCGGGTCTGGCTGTTCAACGGCCAGCGCAACGGCCGCGCCTTCGGCACCGCGGCGGAATATATCGCGCTGACCGAACATCTGGTGACGCCGCTGCCGGACAAATTGTCGTTTGCAGAAGGCGCGACCCTCGGCATCCCTGCCATGACCGCCTGGTGCTGCCTGTTTTGCGACGGACCGATCGTGGGCCAGACCGTGCTGGTGACCGGCGGTGCCGGCGCCGTCGGCCATTACGCGGTGCAGCTTGCGAAATGGGGCGGGGCCAAGGTGATCGCAACCGTCAGTTCGCCCGCCAAGGCCGAACAGGCGCGGCTCGCCGGCTCCGATCTCGTGGTCAACTACAAGACGGAAGACGTCGTCGCCAAGGCGATGGCGTTCACCGGACAGCGCGGCGTCGACCGCGTGGTCGATGTCGATTTCGGCGGCAACCTCGCGACCACCCTGAAATTGATGGGCATGAATTCGACGATTGCGGTCTACGCCACCAACGGCAACCGCACGCCGGTCGTCCCGATGCGCGATTTGATGGAAAAGTGCATCGCCTTGCGGGCGCTGGTGCTGTTCGCATTGCCACCGCCGCTACTCGCGGCGGCGCAGGCCGATATCACGAAGTGGCTCGCGGCAGGCCCCCGCATCCACAATATCGCCGGAAAATTTGCACTGTCCGATACCGCGCAGGCTCACATGGCAGTGGAGAAAGGCGACAAGGTCGGCACCATCATTGTCGACTGCGCGCGCTAGTCGCTCACCGGCGTGGTGGGCTCCGGAGAAATCATGAGTTCTGGCATGGCGCGCTCCTCGTTTGGGATGCTCCCATAACGCCGGTCCCTGCGGGATGATCCATTGCGTCCGCGCATGGAAACCAGCATCCTTGCACCGCAAGACCAACAAGATTGTGAAGGAAACGCTCGATGCATTGGAATGTGGGCAAGGTCAAAATCACCAAAATCGTGGAGCTGGAGACCGTCGGCAGCACGAGATTCATCCTGCCGCTCGCCACCAACGAGGAAATCCAGAAACTGCCCTGGCTCATACCGCATTTCGCCAATGAGGAAGGCCGCCTGAAAATGTCGGTCCACTCGCTGCTGGTGGAGACGCCGTCGCGCCGGATCATCGTCGACACCGGGCTCGGCAACGACAAGCAGGGCCGCAACGTGCCGACCTGGAACAACCGGAAAGATCCGTTCCTCGACAAGCTCACGGCCGCCGGCTTTCCGCCTGACAGCATCGACACCGTGCTGTGCACGCATCTGCACGTCGATCACGTCGGCTGGAACACCCAACTGGTCGGCGGCAAATGGGTGCCGACCTTTGCCAAGGCACGCTACGTGTTCGGCAAGACCGAATTTGAGCACTGGCGCGACAACAGTGATGCGCCCGACAAGGTCGCGGTGTTTGAGGATTCCGTGAAGCCGATCGCCGAGGCCGGCAAGGCCGAGCTGGTCGCGAGCGACCACAGGCTCACCGATGAAATCACCCTGATTCCGACGCCCGGCCACAGCCCCGGCCACATGAGTATTCATATCAAGTCAGACGGCCAGGAAGGCCTGCTGACCGGCGACGTTGCCCATCACCCCTGCCAGATGGCCCATCTCGACTGGTCCTCGACCGCCGATTCCGACGCCAAACAGTCCGCCGTGACGCGGCGCGAATTGTTCTCGCGCTTCGCCGATACCCCGACCTTGGTGATCGGCGGGCATTTCAACGCCGGCCATGTCAAGCGCGAGGGCGATGCCTTCAAATTCGTCGCGCTGGCGTGACCGGCGTCGGCCGTGAATTAGGACTAGCTGCAATGCAGCACGCGGTCGGCAGTTGAATTTCGCCCCGCGCTGCTCCAATAAGCGTCCCAGCAAGAGCCTCAAGTAAGAACCCCAAGAATCCCCAAGGAACCTCGCAGGGAGTGATCAAGATGAAGCTTGTTCGTTATGGTGCAAAGGGTGCGGAAAAGCCCGGCCTGATCGATAAATCCGGCCAGCTGCGCGACCTCTCGGCGCATGTGAAGGACCTCGATGGCGAGGCCTACGCGCCGGCCTCACTGGCCAAGCTCGCCGCCCTCGATACGTCCAGGCTTCCCGCCATCGACGGCAAGCCGCGGTTCGGCGCCCCCGTCACCGGCATTTCCAAGTTCGTCGCCATCGGACTGAACTATTCGGACCATGCCAAGGAGACCGGCAATCCAATTCCGTCCGAGCCGATCTTCTTCCTCAAGGCCAACACCGCGCTGAGCGGCCCCAACGATGCGGTCGAAAAGCCCCGCGGCTCGACCAAGCTCGACTGGGAAGTCGAGATCGCCGCCATCATCGGCACCCGCGCCAAGTACGTCTCGGAAGCCGACGCACTCAACCATGTCGCCGGCTATTGCGTGTGCAACGACGTCTCCGAGCGCAATTTCCAGATCGAGCGGCTGGGGCAGTGGACCAAGGGCAAGTCGCACGACACCTTCGGGCCGCTCGGCCCATGGCTCGTCACCAAGGACGAAATCCCGGACGTACAGAAGCTGTCGATGTGGCTCGACGTCAACGGCCAGCGCCGCCAGACCGGATCGACGGCAACCATGATCTTCTCGATGGCGAAGTGCATTTCCTATGTCTCGCAATTCATGACGCTGTTGCCCGGTGACATCGTCACCACGGGCACCCCGCCCGGCGTCGGTACCGGCATGAAACCGCCGCAATATCTCAATGCCGGCGACGTCGTTGCGCTGGGCATCGAGGGCCTCGGTGAACAGCGACAGGAAATCATCGCGGCGTGAAGTAGGCAGCGCTCGGCTGCGGCGCTGATCCCGTCATTGCGAGGAGCGTAAGCGACGAAGCAATCCAGTTTGTTTCCCCGGATGGAATTCTGGATTGCTTCGCTTCGCTCGCAATAACGGATGGGGTCCGGTCTGAACATTTCTCAAGGACGATTCAATGAAACTCACCTTCTCCCCCGCCTCGCCATTCGCCCGCAAGGTACGGATCGCCGCCATCGAGACCGGATTGATCGACAAAATCGAATTCGTGCCCGCCACCGTCGCGCCGGGGCAGGCCAACGACGAATATTCGCGCATTACGCCGCTGAAGAAATTGCCGGTGCTGATCCTCGACGACGGCGACGTCATTCTCGATTCCTATGTCATCGTTGAATATCTCGACGAACTCGCCGGCGGCAAGCTCATCCCCGGATACGGTCCGAAGCGATGGAAGGTGAAAACCGATCATTCCCTCATCAACGGGATGCTCGATTCGATGCTGCTCTGCCGTTACGAGAAGATGGTGCGGCCGCAGGGCCTGCAGTGGCAGGCGTGGGCCGACGACCACTGGAACAGGGCCTGGAGCGGCATGGCGCGGTTCGAGAACCGGCCCGACGTGCTATCGGGCCCGTTCGACATCGTGCAGATCGGGCTTGTTTGCGTGCTCGGCTATGCCGACTTCCGCTTCGCCGATTGCGGCTGGCGCAAGGCATACCCAAAACTCGACGCCTTCCATCAGAAGATGCTGGAGCGGCCGTCAGTGAAGGTCTCGGTGCCGCCGCCGGCGTAAGCGGGGATTGCATGAGCCTCAAATTCGCCGCCGGCGATCTCACCATTCATCGCATCATCGAGCAGGAAACCACTTTCCTGCCGGCGCTGGAGCTGCTGCCCGGCCTGACGCCGGAGCGGCTTGCGGAAAACAGGTCGTGGATGAAGCAATCCAAGGCGCTCGACGATAGCGACGTACTGATCCTGTGCTTCCAGTCCTACGTCGTGAAGACACCGCATCACACCATCCTGATCGACAGCTGCATCGGCAACGACAAGCCGCGGCCGGCGCGTCCGAAATGGAACATGAAGACCGACGACATCTACCTGAGGGCGCTCAACGCCGCCGGCGTTTCCCTCGGCGACATCGATTACGTGATGTGCACGCATCTGCATGTCGACCATGTCGGCTGGAATACGCGGCTGGAAAACGGCCGCTGGGTGCCGACCTTTCCAAACGCACGCTATGTGTTCGCCAAGACCGAGTTCGAGTACTGGACCGAGCAGAACGCGAAAGCGCCGGTCCCACCGTTCCGCGACAGCGTGCTGCCGATCGTCGAATCCAACAAGGCCGAGATCGTGCGCGACGATTTTGCGATCGGCGACCACGCGCGCATCCTGCCGACCCCCGGCCATACGCCGGGGCACGTCGCCTTCACCTTCGGCCGCGGCAAGGATGACGCGGTATTTTCCGGCGATCTCATGCATTCGCCGCTGCAGACGCGCTATCCCGAATTGTCCGCGAAATTCGACGTCGACCAGGCGCAGGCCGCAGCGACGCGTCGCAGTTTCCTGGAGCGCTACTGCGACACCGACACACTATGCTGCACGGCGCATTTCCCCTCGCCGTCTGTTGGGAAGATCAAGCGGCTGGGCAATGGATTTACTTGCGAGGCGGTTTAGTCTGTGGCCGCCTGCTCAGTTTACCTCGCCCCGCCTGCGCGGAGAGGTCGGATTGCGCAGCAATCCGGGTGAGGGGAAGCGTCCGCAAGTCCACAGCTTGCATGGAATTCGCGGAGAGAGACCTCACCCCGACCCTCTCCCCGCAAGAGCGCGCCAGAGCGGGGCGAGGGAGAAGAGGCTTAATCGAACAAACTCGGCGTGTGGTTCACCGCCGCGCCTTCGATCGCGAGCATCTTGAGCTTCGTCACCACGCCGCCATTGGCGGAGAAGCCGCCGGGCTTGTTGCCAGCCGCGAGCACGCGGTGGCAGGGCACCACGATCGGGAACGGATTGCGCCCCAGCGCCTGGCCGACGTCACGCGAGAGTTCGACGCCGCCGAGCTTCCTGGCAATATCGCCATAGGTCACGGTCTGGCCTGGTGGAATTTTCCGGGCGATGTCGTAGACGCCGCGGTTGAATTCGGGAACGCCGTCGAGATCGAGCACGACGTCCGAAAGATCATTCGGCTTGCCCGCGAGCAGTTCGATCATTCCATCGATCGCACGCCGAACCTCGGCGGGCGGCTCCGCCTCCGGGACGTCGCCATTGCGCTGATGGATGCGCTTGCGGGTCTTTTCCTCGGTTCCCATCGGCAGTTGCACGCCAGTGACGCCGCGCTCGCCCCATACGATCCCGCAGGGTCCGATCGCGGTGTCGAAGATCGCAAAATGCTGACCGGTCATGGCTCGCTCCATATCGTCTGGCTCAACGTTTCGAGCTTTAATCCTTGCAATGGAATCTAGGCTTGGAGAATGTTGCTATCCACCCGAATTCTGCGGGAACCAAAAAGGAATCCCCATGCAAACGCTTCGCGTCAACGGATATGACATGGCCTATCTCGAAGTCGGCCAGGGTCCGCCGCTGGTGTGCGTACATGGCTCGCTGTGCGATTTCAGGATCTGGTCGTCGGTGCTGGGCCCGCTGACGCGCCGGCATCGCGTGATCGCGGTCAGCTTGCGGCACTTCTTCCCGGAGCACTGGGACGGCAACGGAGACACCTATTCGATCGCGCAGCATGTCGACGATGTGATCGCCTTCATCGAGCAGCTCGAGCCGAAACCGGTCGATCTGATGGGGCACTCGCGCGGCGGCCATATCTCGTTCCGCGTCGCGCAGCGGCGGCCCGACCTGTTGCGCAAATTGATCCTGGCCGAGCCCGGCGGCGAACTCGACGGCACGCTTGATCCGGACTTCAGGCCAGGCCCCTCGCCGCTGGCGGCGCGAATCGCAGCCTCCGCCGAGGTGATCGCCAACGGCGACATCGACGGCGGCCTGCAGATTTTCATGGACGCGCTGGAAGGTCCCGGGGCCTGGAAGCGGCTGCCGGCGACGCCCAAACAATTGCTGCGCGACAACGCCACGACCCTGATCGGGCAGACCCGCGACCAGCGTCCGCCGTTCTCGAGAGCCGACGCAGAAGCGATCAAAACGCCCACGCTGTTCATCGGCGGCGCCAACACCAAGGGTACGCTGCCGAAGGTGCTGCATGCACTCGCGGCACATGTGCAGGGATCGCGCACCGAGATGATACCGGGCACGACGCATCCCATGTTCGAACAGGCACCGCAAAGATATTGCGAGATCGTGCAGGAGTATCTCGCGGGAGCTTGAGCCGACACAAAGGCGGCGCGCCTCCCGGCCCCGTTGGGCGTGCCGATCCGTAGCGCTACTTATGAACGAGATGCCAGGCGCCGTCCCAATCGGCGGCTGGCGCATTATCCGCGAATCCTTCGATACGATTGACAAGCGCCATGGAGGGCCCGTCGCCGGGGACCGCTTCGAGGGCCGCATGAAAGGCACGGCGCGCGTCGTCCCAACGGCGAGCGCGATAGGCGGCCAGTCCCTCGGAATATAGCTTCTGCAATGACAATCGCTCTGGCGGCAATTCACCCTTGCGGCCCATGATCTCGAACACGGCTTCCGGATGAGTCTGGCCAACGACTACCAGCCGATCGATTTCGCGGAACTCGATCGCATCGCCCGCCGCCGCCACCGTCGGCTCTGAAACCATGGAGTGGCTGCCATAGATCTTGTTGGCGCCCTCCAGCCGCGAGGCCAGGTTCACCGCATCGCCCATCACCGTGTAGCTCATCATGAATTCGGAGCCGATGCTGCCGACCAGCACCTCGCCGGTCGCGACGCCGATGCGAACGTCGCAATCGCTGGGTACGGCGCGCACGCCGATCAGTTCTGGTAATTCGGTTCGCAAAGCCGCCCCGCGCTCGGCCATTTCGATCGCCGCCAGGCAGGCAAGCCGCGACTGTTCACCATCCTCGGTGAACGGAGGCCCCCAATACGCCATGATCGCGTCACCAATATACTTGTCGATGATACCGCGATGGCTGCGGATCGGTCCCGACATCGTCGACAGATAGTGATTCATGACTTTGACGAGGCCTTGCGGCGTCATGCCCTCGCTAAGACGGGTAAATCCTTCCATGTCGCAGAACAAGACGGTCATGACCCGGCGCTGGCCGTCCGTCGCGGCCAGCGATTGCGGGTCGATCAGCCCCTCCACGACGCGCGGATCGAGGTATCGGCCGAATGTTTCGCGCATCCTCTCCTTGTGGCGCAATTGTTCGACCATGTTATTGAACGCGGCCGTCAGTTGGCCAATCTCGTCTCTCGTCGTGACATCGATCGATCCGTCGAGCCTCCCCTGTTCGACGGCGCGGGTGCCATCCAGCAGGCGCTGGACCGGCCGCGTAATGCCGGTGCCGACGAAGAGTGAAAATAGCAGCCCGAGGATCGCCGCAAGCACGGTCAAGATTGCCGAGATGAAGATGGCCTTCTGCTGGTCCCCCATCGTCACCACGGCATCGGCACGGACCTGGGCCAGCATGTCCGTGCGGATTTCTTCGATTTTTTGGTTAGAACTCGTCGCGGAGCGCGTCCGTCCGTGCAAGACTGGCTCTGACTTCGGGGAAATTCCCGGCTTCGAGCAACGGCAACATCCGCATGATCTCTTCATTCAAATAGCGGCGGAGGTCGTTGTCCACGGTCTCGATGCGATCGTCGATCCGGCCGAGCCGGGCATTGTCGGAAGGGGTGGAGAGATCATCGATGATCGCATTGATCAGGGCCCGCGCGGCTTGCGCTTCCTGATGGATCTCCAGCCCTTTCGTCTCGTAGACCGTTTGGCGTTCAGCAAAGCCTGGAATGTCCGGCGGCGACTGCATCTTGGCGATCACCATCCTGCGAAGCGCCAGCGCCTGCTCCAGCGAGCGGATATTCATCCGCGCCAGATGTCCGTAGGCTTCAACGTATTTGGTTGTCAGTTCGTCGAGCTGATGAGCAATTCTTCTCGTCATCACCGTCGACAGAACCGACGTAACGGCCATCAGGACGATCAGTCCCAATGCGATGCCGAGGATTCGGTTTCTGATCGTCGGCCGCAGCATCAACCAGCGCTCTGACGTTGTGGACAGGATTGGCCGGGCGGAATTGGTTGTTAGGGCCGGTTCCGTTCATATCAGCACGCCAGAGGGAGTCGACAACTAGCTTCGGCTGCGCTGCGAAAATCGGGGAAAAGCGACGCGAGGGCCGCATAATTCCCCGCTGTAACAGCTTCCCCTCTCCTTCGTGGGAGAGGGGATGGGTCGGAGCCGACTGCGGCCGGGTTCACACTTTCCAGGCGCCAGCCGGCTGGCGTACAGCAACATTGAGCCTGTTCCAGACGTTGATAATGGCGATGGCCAGAATCAGCGCCGCGAGTTCCTGCTCGCCAAATTGCTTGTCGGCCTCGCTCCGGATCGCATCCGGCACCGGATCGGCGCGGTCGCTGGGCATCCTGGCGACAGGATCTCAGCAGGCCGAGCGGATTGGCCGGTTCGATGTGGAGGTGTTGTAGCGACAATCGGCGGCGGGCCGGCCTTGACCCTGCCGCCCGCCGGCAGTAGCGTCTCCGAATACGGAATTCGGTATTCCAAAATGGACGGCCGGCATGATCCCGTTAGACCCGCTCCCCAACCTGATCGACCAGGTCTATGGGCGGATTCTCGAGGCGATCATCGACCGCACGCTGCCGCCGGGCCAGCGCATCCGCCAGAACGAACTGGCCGACAAGCTCGGCGTGTCGCGGCAGCCGGTGTCGCACGCGCTGCATCTTCTGCACCGGCAGGGGCTCGTCTCCGAAAGCGGCCGCCGCGGCTTTGAGGTGACGCAGCTCGATCCGCAGCGCATCCGCCAGCTCTATGAAGTCCGCGGCGCGATCGATGCGCTGGCCGCACGGCTCGCTGCCGAACGGGCCGGCACCGACGCTTCCGGCCGCGCGCGGCTGGAAGCAGCGCTCCATGCCGGACACACCATCGACGGCAAGACGCCGCTGTCACGACTGATCGCGCTCGACGTCGATTTCCACGGCGCGATCTACCGGCTCGCCGGCAACCCCGCGATCGAGGAGATGATCGCGCCGCAATGGCCGCACATGCGCCGCTCGATGGCGACCGTGCTGGCCGAGCTCGATTACCGCGAGAGCGCCTGGGTCGAACACGAGAAGATTGCCGCCGAGGTTTTTGCGGGCAACGCGAGGGCGGCCGAGGCCGCGGCGCTGGCGCACGCGCAGACGGCAGGACGACTGACGGAGGAGCGGCTGAGGGCGATCGACGAGGCGGCGTAATGACCGAAACTCCTCACCACGAGGGAGGAGAAATCAAAACAAGGAGGAAACACCATGAAGCTTACATCCGAACAAATCGAGCACTTCAACCGCGAAGGCTGGCTGTTCCTGCCCGAGCTGTTCAGCCGGGACGAAGTGGATTTTCTGGCGCGCGAGGCCGTCAATATCTACGACGCCAATCGTCCGGAGGTCTGGCGCGAGAAGAGCGGCGCGCCGCGCACTGCCTTTGCCGCGCATCTCTACAACGAGGCGTTCGGCCTCCTCGGTGCGCATCCGCGCATGATCGAACCGATCGAGCAGCTCTTCGGCGAAAAGGTCTACATGCATCAGTTCAAGATCAACGCCAAGGCGGCGTTCACGGGCGATGTCTGGCAATGGCACCAGGACTACGGCACCTGGAAGCGCGACGACGGCATGCCCGAGCCGCGCGCCATGAATATCGCGATCTTCCTCGACGAGGTAATGCCGATCAACGGACCCCTGATGCTGGTGCCGCGGAGCCAGCACGCCGGCGACCTCAAGGCTTCGCACGACCTCGAGACCACCTCCTATCCGCTGTGGACGCTGGATGAGGCGACCGTGACGCGGCTGGTGAAGGAAGGCGGCATCGTCGCGCCGACCGGCAAGGCCGGCGGCATGCTGATGTTCCACGGCAATCTGGTGCACGGCTCGGCCGGCAACATCACGCCCTACCCTCGCAAGATCGTCTACCTGACGCTGAACGCGGTCTCGAATTACATCCGCACCCCGACGCGGCCGGAATATATCGCCCATCGTGATTTCACGCCGATCCAGCCGGTGGACGACGACGCGCTGGAGCGGCTGGCGCATGCGCCAAGGCAGGCGGCGGAGTAGCGTAATGCGCGCAATGCCAATTGCATCGTCATGCCCGGCCTCGTGCCCGCCTTCGCTAAAGCTTCGGCGGACTGGCACTGAATCCGGCGAAGCCTCGGCGTAGATGGATGCCGGGCATCCACGTCCTGATATCGCAGCGGCACAGGAATGTGGATGGCCGGGACATCTAGCGCGAAGACGCGCTGCGCGCTTTTGCCCGGCCATGACGAGAGATCAAACGCCGCAGCATTTCGCATACAGATTTATTCGCTGGATTTTTCGCCATGAACCTCTCCCATCTCCTCAACGCCCGCCGCGCGGCCGGCAAGCCGGTTCGCGTCGCGCTGATCGGCGCCGGCAAGTTCGGCTCGATGTTTTTGTCGCAGGTGCCGCACACGCCGGGGCTGGAGGTGCCCGTCATCATCGACCTCGACCGCGATCGCGCCCGCGAGGCGTGCCGCACCGTCGGCTGGGATGACGCGCGGATCGGCGCCACCGCTTTTACCGATGACGGCGCGCGGGCAATTGCAGGTGGCGCGATGGATGTCGTCGTGGAGGCCACCGGCAATCCCGCCGTCGGCATCAAGCATGCCCGCGCGGCGATTGCTGCCGGCAAGCACGTCGTCATGGTCAATGTCGAGGCCGACGTGCTGGCGGGGCCACTATTGGCCGAAGAAGCCCGCAGGGCCGGCGTGGTTTACTCGCTGGCCTATGGCGATCAGCCGGCGCTGACGGCCGAGATGGTCGACTGGGCGCGCGCCACCGGTTTTCGCGTTGTCGCCGCCGGCAAAGGCACAAAGTATCTGCCGGCCTATCACGACGTGACTCCGGAAGGCGTCTGGAGCCATTACGGCCTGACGGCCGGCGAAGCACAATCGGCCGGGATGAACCCGCAGATGTTCAACTCGTTTCTCGACGGCACCAAATCCGCCATCGAAATGGCCGCGATCGCCAACGCGACCGGCCTCGACGTGCCCTCGAACGGACTACTGTTTCCGCCCTGTGGCGTCGACGATTTGCCGCACGTGATGCGCCCTTGCGAAAACGGCGGCGTGCTGGAGAAGCCCGGCGTGGTGGAAGTGGTGTCTTCACTGGAGCGCGACGGCCGTCCGGTATTCCGCGACCTGCGCTGGGGCGTCTACGTCGTGCTGGAAGCGCCGAACGATTACGCTGCGGACTGTTTCAGGCAATATGGCCTGAAGACCGACGCGTCGGGGCGATATGCGGCGATGTACAAACCCTATCATTTGATCGGGCTGGAATTGAACATCTCGATTCTGTCGGCGGCACTGCGCAACGAGCCGACCGGACAGCCGCACGGCTTTCGCGGCGACGTCGCAGCGATTGCAAAGCGCGATTTGCGCGCGGGTGAAATGCTCGACGGCGAAGGCGGCTATACCGTGTGGGGCAAGTTGATGCCGGGCACCGCAAGTCTCGCCGCCGGCGCGCTGCCGATCGGTCTGGCGCACCGGGTTAAACTGAAGAACAACGTGGCCCATGGCGCGGTGGTGCGCTGGAGCGACGTCGAGATCGATGCCAATAACGAGACGGTCAAGACGCGGAAGGCAATGGAGGCGACCTTCGGCGGAGCCAAGTCAGCGGACCCGGCGCCCGTGCGAGCCTGAAGTCCCGTCAGCGTTGGACTTTTGTCGAAGCCGGCGGTGCGCCGCGTAGCGATGTTTGTTCGCACTTGCGGTCGACGTAACGCGCTTGATTATCGATCCCCGACGCGTCATCCTGCCGTTGGCTCGCAAGTCACAGAACTGATTGCGTCCAAAAAGCAAGAGCCTTCAAAGGCCACAATTAACGTCGAACACGACGAAGCAAAAGACGGCATCAAGATCGTAATCCCTCGTCGAGGTATCGGCATCATCAGCAGGGGAAACGCATGAAACGTCGTGAGTTCTTGAAGGCAGGCGGTGTCGGCCTCGCCGCGAGCGCGGTTGCCGCGCCCGCGATCGCGCAGTCGATGCCGGAAGTAAAGTGGCGATTGGCGGCAAGCTGGCCGAAGGCGCTCGATACGCTGTACGGCGGCTGTGAATTCTTTTCCAAGCGCGTTGCCGAAATTACCGACAACCGTTTTCAGATTCAATCGTTCGCCGCCGGCGAACTCGTTCCCGGATTGCAGGTGCTCGACGCCGTTGCCAATGGCACCGTCGAAATGGGCAACACGGCTTTGTATTATTATTGGGGCAAGAATCCCGCCTTCACCTTCGGAACGTCGCTGCCATTCGGACTCAACACCCGTCAGCACATCTCGTGGCTGCTGTGGGGCGGCGGACAGGAGATGCTCAACGACCTGCTCAAGGAATACAACTCGATCGGCATTCCGACCGGCTCGACCGGTGCGCAAATGGGCGGCTGGTTCCGCAAGGAAATCAAGTCGACCGAGGATCTCAAGGGATTGAAATTCCGCGTCGGCGGATTTGCCGGAACCATCATTGCGAAGGTCGGCGGCGTGCCGCAGCAGGTTGCGGCGGGCGACATCTACCCAGCACTCGAGAAAGGCACGCTCGATGCGGCCGAGTGGGTCGGCCCCTATGATGACGAGAAGCTCGGCTTCGTGAAGGTTGCGAAGTATTATTACTATCCGGGTTGGTGGGAAGGCACCGGACAGGGTCACAACATCATCAACCTCGACAAGTGGAACGCGCTGCCGAAACACTACCAGGCCGCGGTGGAAAGCGCTTCACGCGATGCGTTTACCTGGGTCACCGGGAAATATGACTACGTCAATCCACCAGCGTTGAAACGGTTGATGGTTGCCGGCGCGATCCTCAAGCCGTTCCCGCAGGAAGTGTTGGAGAGCTGCTACAAGGCCGCCAACGAAATCTATGCGGACCTTTCCAAGAGCAATGCGCATTTCGGCAAGATGCATGGCAGCCTGTCGGCTTTCCGCAACGAATTGCTCGCCTGGAACCAGGTCGCCGAGTTGAGCTTCGACAGCTTCATGATGCGGATGCGCACTAGGGCTTGACGGACGGCATCGATCAGAGACGACAAAGGCCCCGGAGATTTCCCGGGGCCTTTTTGGCGATTAGCGCGATGCGAACCTAATCTTGGTCGCCACCGCCGAACTCGTCGGCGAGCTTGTCGTAGTATTTGGCGACGAGATCGATATTGCCCTTGTTCTCGATCGCCGGCGGTGGAGATTTCAGCGCGGCATCCAAATCGGCGAGCGCTTCCTTTTTCTCCTTGGCGGACATTTTCTTGTCCGCCTGGATCAGCGCGATCTGCGATTTGATGACCGCTTCTGGGCCGACGTATTTCTTGGCCCTGGGATCGAAGCCGCCAAGTACCAGACTGATGTTGTCGACGACGTTGCTGTACTCGTCATAGCTCGCAAAACCGTTCTTCCTGGCAATGCCCTCGAGCTGTGCGGTGAGCTTCGGATCGGGTTTGGCATCCTCCGGCAGGTTGGCGGTGAGCGGGTCCATTTCCTTGGTCGCGGCCAGCACGTTTTCCACCTGCTTGTCGGTCAGCGCGATCTGCTTGATTTCGGGCGGTTGCGCGGGCGGTGGGGCGGCCTGGCCCGCTACCGGCTGCTGCTTGGCCTGTGCGAGCGCAATGTCGGTTGATGCCAGCGCCAGAACGGACGCGAGACAGGCAATGCTCAGCGTAGCGAGGGCGGGACGAAAAAACTTACGCATGGGGTCTCCTTGAGAATTTCAAAGTTCCAATCGTCAAGCGCGTTACGAGGTTGGAACTGAACGGTCAATGAACTTCGCTATAAGATTGACAGCCAAACATGGCCGAAAGGACGGCGCACGGAAGGGCGATCACGGGCACGCGCACCGGATCACGGCTTGTCGGTCGCCGCGGACCCGCAAAATTCGCGCTCAGCCTTCGGGGTAAGCACGCGCGGAGGACCGCGGGATTGTTACGTGCGCGCGTAAGTTCAGACAGCTATGATGCCAGGCGGGTCAGGCAGCTTGTGCGGAAGCAGATGCTTCGGTTCGCCGCTTCCACTCCCATGGGAGGAGTTCGTGCAGGCGGCTTTGCGGGATTGAAGCGATGCGGGTGAACACATCGGCCAGCCAGGCCTTTGGGTCAATGTCGTTGAGCCTGGCTGTCATGATGAGCGTATTCATGACGGCGGCCCTGTCGGCGCCGCGATCAGAGCCGGCGAACAACCATGCTTTCCTTCCAAGGGCCAGGCCGCGCAGGGCGCGTTCGGCTGCATTGTTCGTGAGACAGATCCTGCCGTCCTCGGTGAAGCGGGCAAAACCGTCCCAGCGCTTGAGCATGTAGTCGATGGGCTGAATGACGTTGGAGGAGCGAGAGAGCCTGGAGCGCTGCTCGGTCAGCCATGTCTTCAGTTCGGCCAGGAGCGGTGCGCTCCGCTCTTGCCGGACGCGCAAGCGCTCGTCGGCGCTGAGGCCGTTGATGTCGCGCTCGATGTCGAACAACAAATCGATGCGCTTGACCGCCTCCAGCGCGATTGGCGAGATCGCCGCCGCCGATCGTCCACGCCGGGCATTCTTCGCAATATCGGCCAATTCGAAGAACAGCCTTCTTGCGTGCGCCCAACAAAAGGCAGGCGTGATCGGCGCGGGCTTACGTCCTGGATCGTAGAGAGTATTGAAGCCGCTGTAGGCGTCGGCCTCAAGAATGCCGGTGAAGCGCTCAAGATGCCGCGCCGGATGTTCGCCGCAACGATCTCGTGAGGCGTAATAGACCGCTGCCGGCGGTGCGCGCCCTCCGAACGGCCGATCGTCGCGAACGTAGGTCCAGATCCGCCCGGTGACCGTCTTGCCTTTGGCCAGGATCGGCACAGTGGGGTGAGTAGGCCGGAGGGATTTCACCTCCAGCCTCTCGCAGGTAGGGTCGAGGGCTGGCGCGCCGGTGCGGCCCGGGAGTCCCGACTCACACCACGTCTCCAGCCCCCTCCACGTCGCACGCAACGTGCGGATTTCCCGCATTGCGCGCCCCCATTTGCTTCACGTCAAAGCTTATGGGACCTATCCAGCTGGGGCGACTTTCGGCCGGTCGCGTCGCACTCGATAAGCGTTGAACAGCCCTAGAGTGTCGTACAGCCACCGCCTATTCCATCGTTCCCAGCCGAAGCCCTTTCGTTTCTGAGCATGCGCCAGATGGCGCCTGACCTTCTTCTCCACCCAGTCTTTGATGAAGCTGAAGCACTCGCTGGAATGCCCTACCGCGAAGTAGTTCACCCATCCCCGTAGCACCGGATTGATCAGGGCTATCACCCGTTCAATCGGTTGCGACCGGTGTCGGCGGAACACCTCTTTGAGCGCCCGCACCAGCGCCGTCCGCTTTTTGAGCTTGGGCGTGTAGTGCGGCCGCATCGCTCCGCTTAGACCGCGGAGGTAGCGGAACTCAAAGCCCAGGAACCCGAAGCACTCACCGCGCTCAAGGTCCACTGTGCGGCTCTTTTCATCATTGATTTCAACCTGCAGCTTGCCGAGTTCCTCCCGAAGCCGCTTGTCCACAGCCCCGACCAGCCAGTCATGTCGCTTGTAGGCGTCGATCAAGATCACCAGATCGTCAGCGAACCTCGCATATTCGATGTAGGTGTACTTGCCATTTCGCGTGACCTCCCGCGCCCGCTCCAGCATCTTGTCCACCTCATTGAGGTAAAGGTTGCTGAGCAAGGGCGAGATGACTCCGCCTTGTGGAACGCCCTTCTTGCCAGAAGCCTTCAGCATAACCTTCAGAAGATGCATGACGTCCGCGTCGTCTATCCGCTGCGCCACTTTCGCCAACAGCCGGTCGTGCCGAACATTGTCAAAGTAGGCGCGCAGATCCAAGTCGAGGACCCGCGTCTTCCGCCGGACTATCGCCTCGGCAACTCGCTTGATCGCATCATGAGCTGCCCGCTTGGGACGATATCCAAACGATCCCGGTTGGAAATCCGCCTCGAAGACAGGCTCGAGTATGAGCTTGAGCGCGCCTTGCACCACTCTGTCACGGATCGCTGGAATCGAGAGGACACGGACTTTGCCCCCGTCCTTCGGTATCTCCTGCCTCCGCGCGGGGAGTGGCTGGTAGGTGCGCCCGATCAGTTCGTCCCGTAACTGCTCGAGCAGAGCCTCCACGCCTTGCGCCTCGATGGCCTCGAAGGTGACCCCGTCTATTCCCGGTGCCCCATCGTTGCTTTTGGCCATCTCATACGCAGCGCGCAGGGTCTCCATCTTGCAGACGTGGACGTATAGTCCCCAGAACCGCCAGGACGGTTCAGCCTTCGCCTTGACGTATATTCTCCGCCTCAGGTCCTGCAAATCAATGGACGCCTTTGTCATCTCGTCCTTGCCTTCCCCTATGTTGGAGACATTGCAAATGGCAGGGCCCCTTCGCTCCGCGGACACTACTCCGCTTCATCGCTACTACCGACCCAGCCGCCACCCTCTCGTCTTCGGCCGACTTCCCGGTTTCGCCGGTTATACGGCCTACCTTGCTCCGACGATTTCGCGCCGGGACGAGGAGGGCTTCTCCAGTTGCTCAGCATGTCCTTGTCACCGTGCTGTCGCTTCCACCCCGCCAAGGTGAGCAGCCGCGTCGGCCAGATTTCGGCTGTTCATGTCGCCTTCGCCCTTCGGTTGCGGGCTCGGCCCTTGGAGGTACTCACTTTCGAGGCCACAACGCGTTTACTTTTGTTACGGCCCGGTGACTCGTAGCCTCCCCTGGGGAGACCTTGTCGATAGGCTTCAGAGTTTCAGTTTCCATCACCTCTGCTATCCAAACTACGGGGCTCTGACTTATACCCCGGCAGGTTTGTCTCCTGCTGAACATGCCAGCCTTCGCTGGACACACAACCGGGCGTGAGACTCTCGCCTCACCCGGCTCCCATCAGGCAAGCTTGCCGCCATCGCCGAGTTGCCAATGCACAAAGAGCCTGCGGTTCTCACGCGCGATCTTCTCCAGGAAGAGACGCGCGCGTCCTAAACGGTGATGGAAGCGCTTGTACTTTCGCTTCAACCAAATAGCCAACGTCTGGTTGATGTAGCGCGCCAGCGGATAGAGCGCTGAGCGCGTGTATTGCCCATAATAAGCGATCCACCCCCTAACCATCGGGTTTAGCTCGCGGGCAATATCGTCCAGCGTCACCTCGGTTCGCTTGCGAAGTTTCAAGCCTCTGATCGTCGCGCGCATGGCGTTCAGCCCTTGTTTGCTGACCGCTGGGGTGAACCCACAGAACATCCTCCGCGAGTGCGGCCCCAGGACCGATCGTGGCCGAAAGCAATAGCCGAGAAAGTCAAACATGACCGTCTCGCTTTTGCCGCGGCGTCGATCGTCCTTGCAATAGACGATCCTCGTCTTCGTAGGATGCAGTTCCAGACGGCACTCCACCAGTCGAGCTTGGAGCGCTTCGCGAACGATTTGCGCCTCCATCTCGCTCCGACAGTGCACCAACCCATCATCCGCATACCGACACCACCTGAGATCGGAGAACGTCCGCGCCATCCAGAGATCAAATGCATAGTGCATGAAGAGGTTGGCAAGGATCGGGCTCACCACGCCCCCTTGTGGGGTGCCGCGGCTTCGCTCGATTATCGTTCCATCCACTTGCATCATCGACGCTGTCAGCCATCGTTCGATGTAGAGCAGCGCCCATGCGCACGTCACATGTTTCCGGACAGCCCGCAGCAAGAGCTTGTGGCAGATATTGTCGAACAGTCCCTTGATGTCGAACTCCAGAACCCAATCGTACTTCCAGCACCGCTGTCGCGTGATGCCCACGGCATCGAGAGCCGATTTACCGGGTCTGTAGCCATAGGAATCCGCTAGAAAGATTGCGTCGAGAGCCGGCTCAATCAGTTGTTTGACAACCGTCTGCGCCACGCGGTCTGCCACAGTGGGCACCCCGAGGATCCGCTGGCCTCCACTCTTCTTCGGAATGGACACGGCGCGAACAGGCGGCGGGAAGTAAGCGCCTGAGCTCATTCGATTCCAAATCTTGTAGAGATTGCTCTTCAAGTCGGACTCGAATTGCTCAATCGTCACTCCGTCGACACCAGCTGCGCCACCATTGGATCGCACCTGCAGATATGCTTCGTACACCTCTCTCTTGTCGATGTTGAACGGCTTGCTCGGCTGGTTCACCGTCGTCCTCCTGTTGTCAGTTGCGACGATGGCCAGCCCACCTGATCCGATCCCTTTGCTCCGGCCCCATTACGAGCCTTCGTCGCTAATACAGATCGGTCCGTCCCAGTGCTCCGCGTCGGTAATCTCGCCTCGCGGTCTTCTCCGCTTGTGCTTCTCCCTTTCCATCGGAGCGACTGGTTCCTGCAGTTCCGCGGCAGCGCCTGCATCCGATTCACGCCCCCTCAACGCCGGTCGCCGCCCGCCCAGTCATCAGGCTTCCGGCGGGCTCATCCCAGAGGGACGACACACCTCTGGTTTTGACGACGATTTCCACGTTACGACGGTTCATCGGCGGGTTCATTTTCATTCGTCTCTCGGACGCGTATCCGTTCGGGTATCCCGACCGTTAGCTTCAACGCTCACGACCGCGCCTCTTAAGCGAAGCCGCTTGAAGTGATTTGAGACCTACTCCTGAAAAGTCGATCCCGAGGGGCCTACCCTCATCGTTGCCGCAGCTTTGTGCGCACAGATTCTCAGACCATTTCGATCATCCTTTCTGTGCGCTTCTGCAGCACACTGTCGTCACCGTGCAGCCGTTCGGCGGCCATCACGTGCGCTTCGATCAGCCGGAACAGCGGCATCGCGGCAAAGACGCCGGCGCCGACCTGGTCGGCCAGCGTCGAGACCGACAGATCGATGCCTTCGCATTTGAAGCGCCGGCTCTGACGGTTGAGCGGTAAGTGTAAGCCGAACTTGTCGAACAGGACCGTCGCCAGAAGCTGCGGCCCGATGTAACCGCGCGGCGTCGCATGGAACGGCGCCGGCGGCTGGGTGATCGCCTCGCAGTCCCGGCAGGTGAACTTCTCGCGCACCGTCTCGATCACCTTGAAGCGGCGCGGGATCTCTTCCAGCGTCTCGGTGATATCTTCGCCCAGCTTGGCCAGCCGGCTGCCGCCGCAACACGCGCAACTGGTCGGGGCCTCGATGACGACGCGCTCGCGCTCGATGTCGGCGGGAAAGGGCTTGCGCACCGGCCGCTTGCGCTGGAACGAGCGAACCGTCTGGGTTTGTGCGGCGGCAGCTTCCGCAGCGAGTTGATCCTCGGTCGCGGCCGCCTCTAGCTCTTCCAGTTGCAGTTCCAACTGGTCAAGCAACCGCACCTGGCGTTCCGAGCGTGATCCGTAGATCGCGCGCCGCAGCTTCTCGATTGCGAGCTTGAGATGCGCAATCAGCGCTTCTTGGCTGGACAGGTCCGCCTGCGCATTGGCCGCTTCGGCCCGGGCTTCATCGCGTTCACTGCAAACAGCCGTCGCACGGGCTTCGGCCTTCACCCGTGCAGCCCGCTCCGCCATGATCATCGCGTGGGCGGCGGCAAGATCCGAAGGGAGGGCGACAGGCTTCAATCGCATAGAGCGAGTGAATCACATTCGCCAGCTCTTTCAAACCCAAAACCCTCATCCGACACTCGTCGGACGCCAGCTTTCTTGGGGATGGCGCCAATCGATTCCGGACAGAAGATAACTCATCTGTGCCGTCGAGATCGTCACCGCCCCGTCGGCAACCGATGGCCACAAAAATCTTCCTCGCTCCAGCCGTTTTGTGAACAGGCATGCGCCCTGGCCGTCATGCCAAATCACCTTCAAAAGATCGCTGCGACGCCCGCGAAAGCAAAAGAGATGTCCGCCGAGTGGATCACGCCGAAGCACTTCCTGTACCTGCAACGACAGGCCCGGGAAGCCCTTGCGCATGTCGGTGTAACCGGTTGCCAGCCACACCCGGACGCCCGTCGGGATTGGGATCATCGCAATGCCTCCAGGCGGTGCACGACCCGAACAAGAACCTCGACGTCAACATCGCGATCGAAAATGACACGCCGCCCGTTCGCGCTTACCACCTCCATGCGGCTCCCCCCAGCCGCGGCTCGGCCGATATCTGAGGTCACCTCCGGCACGACAAGCGCTGGCACAAACCCGTTCACGGGCCCGATACCAAGACGGCCTTCACGAGCGGCTTTTCGCCAAAGATTCAAAAGCTGATTGGAAATTCCGTGCCTGCGTGCCGTCGCCGAACCCTGTCGCGAGCGCCCTGGCTGTCATGCCAAATCACCTTCAAAAGATCGCTGCGACGCCCGCGAAAGCAAAAGAGATGTCCGCCGAGTGGATCACGCCGAAGCACTTCCTGTACCTGCAACGACAGGCCCGGGAAGCCCTTGCGCATGTCGGTGTAACCGGTTGCCAGCCACACCCGGACGCCCGTCGGGATTGGGATCATCGCAATGCCTCCAGGCGGTGCACGACCCGAACAAGAACCTCGACGTCAACATCGCGATCGAAAATGACACGCCGCCCGTTCGCGCTTACCACCTCCATGCGGCTCCCCCCAGCCGCGGCTCGGCCGATATCTGAGGTCACCTCCGGCACGACAAGCGCTGGCACAAACCCGTTCACGGGCCCGATACCAAGACGGCCTTCACGAGCGGCTTTTCGCCAAAGATTCAAAAGCTGATTGGAAATTCCGTGCCTGCGTGCCGTCGCCGAACCCTGTCGCGGCGCCGAATAGCTCTCTTCAACGATCCGAAGCTTCTCGGAAGCCGACCAACGTCGACGGCGACCCGTCTCAACAATCTCGAGGCGGCTCACATGATGACTGGCAATACGGCTATCCATATTGCCAGTCAGCTACAGTCCGGCGCTCCCCGCAAGGCGGCCTTCCTCGTAGCCGTACGATCCACTGGCGTACCTCACCGGCGTCCTCCAGGATCGCCAATTGCCATCTGAACAGCTACCCTGAACGCTGTTGCCTGTTGCCGTGGGCTTACCGAAAGCCCGACCTTAAAGCTGTGGCCTGAGAACAGCGCTCACAACATATCGCCAGTCGCCATCTGTCGAGTAGCACGTTCGTGGCCGCGGCGACGAAACGCTGCTAACCGAAAGCCCGAGAGCCGTGTTAGTCGTATTGGTATACCGGTCCTGATCACCCGTTTGCGACCGCCGGAGCGGCGCTTCGCTTTCCAAAGCAGATGTTGGCTGTAGCTGAAGCATGCTTGAAAGATAGCGGTGTTTTGACCGCACCTTGCGGCGGCGCTGACAATTCGTCAGATGTGGATCGGTTTATCGAGATCGGTTTACATATATGGTCGACGATATATTTGACAATTCACGCCCGCGTGGCCGTGTTGAAATCCGGACTGGTGTTGGCCGTCGGCGTCGCTGGACCGAGGAGCAGAAGGGCCGAATTGTCGCGGAGTTGTATCGCGGGGGAGCAATTGCTTCGGAGGTGGCGCGACGGTACGAGATCAGTCCTCAGCATTTGTTCGCCTGGCGCAAAACAGCACGAGCGGGATTGCTTACGCTCCCGAATGAGGGAGAGCTGACATTCGTTCCCATTGTGACGCCCGGGGACAATTCGGCGACGGTTGGGAATCCGCAGGAAAGTCGGCTGATCAGAATCGAGAGCGCGGGCGCCGTGGTTCATGCTGAACCTGGTGTTGATCTGGTCTTTCTGTGCTTCGCGCGTTGAAAGCTGCGGCATGATCGCGGTTCCTGCTGGCCCGCGGGTTTTGATTGCGACGAAGCCGGTTGACTTTCGCCGGGGGGCGGATGGGCTGGCGGCGCTGGTGCGCGAGACGCTCGGTGAAGATCCATTCTCGGGCACAATTTATGTCTTCCGCTCGAAACGTGCGGACCGGATCAAGCTGATCTTCTGGGATGGAACGGGTCTGATTCATACTACACCTCCTTCAGCTTCAGTTGAGGGTTTTAGCCCGTTGCCGTCTTGAGGGCGGCGGCTCGATCGACAAGACGATTCCATCGACTGCATTGCTTGCGCGGCAGATTCGATGCGAGGACCTCGTACAGGTAATAGTGCGCATTGTAGGCATGCCTGGTGACAAGGCCATGTTCAGCCCACCTGGCGAGGGTCGTTTCGTGAATGTTGAGGCGCGCAGCCGCTTCCCGTTTTGTCAGCATTCCGCGATCTCGCAGTCGATCATAGCGCGAGCGCAGGCCGTAGCGCTGGACGAGATAGGCGACCCGCAAGGCCGTGAAGGGGGCATCGTGGCGACCACGCCGCGCTGATCCTCCCGGGCGATATCCTTGCTCGTTGAGGAGTTCGGCGATCTCAGAATAGATGTGTTCGTCGAGGAGCTTGTCGACCAATTCGACGATACCGGGCTGCGTCTTCACCTGCTGCGCGGATGATTTTGGGCTCATGGTGGTCAGCGTCTCGGATTTTGCCGCCCTTGAAGCGGACGTGGATCTTGGTGGTTCCTTCCGCCGCGCATCTTGATGAGCGTGACATCCTCAATGATGTAGGCGAGCAGCCGTTTGCGTTCACGGTTCGGCGTATCCGGATCTGCCCAAAGCTTATTGAAGTCTACTGTCATCGCGACCAATCGTTCGCGGACAGCTTCATCGAGGATGAGCTGATCCTGGTCTCGTGCGCGCTCTCGATCTTCGCGGGCTTTGGCCAGCGTGCGCAGCTTGTCGTTCCATTCGCCTTCGAGCGTATCAGCGACGAGGCGATTATCGGGGTCGACCAACATGAAGCGGCGCTGCGCGAGATCCGCTTCGATCTGGGCGCGTTCGATCGCGCGACGGCGGAGCCGATCGGCCTCTTCATGCCGCGCTTCGATCTCTCTCCGGATCTCGAGCGCCAACTCGACGGCGGCCGGCGTCATCTGATCGGCGATCAACATGCCGATAGCTTTGTCGATCGGAGGCCCGGCGATCGACTGGCAGTTCGGCTCGCCGCGAGAGCCGTGAGCGCGGTCGCAGACGTACCAGGCATCCAGCCGTCCGCGCCGGGCAGCGTACCGGATGCGGAAATGTCTACCGCATCGCCCGCACACCGCCCGCCCTTGCAGCAGCGCCGTCCCTTCCCGCGGAGGCGATGCGCGCGCCAACCTCATATCCTTGACCATTGGTCTTGAGACGTTTGAGATTCTGCTGGAACTGCTCCCAGGTCGATGTAGCCGGGATGGGCGTTCGGGATGCAGGCGAGCCAGTCACGTGCGTCACGCCGTCTGCAGGGTCTTCTTTCCGTCGATGGCTCGCCGATAGTGCCGCCGTCCGTAGACGTAGGCGCCGGCGTAGCGCGGGTTGTTCAACGTCCGGATCGCCGTCGATGTCGTCAGTGGCTGGAAAATCGTCAGCTCGCTGTTGCGCGACGCGAGAGGAAAGCAGAAGACCTTCCTTGCGAAAGGCCTTGACGGTCTGGCAGGCGGAGCCCACGCGAGAGAACGTGTCGAAGAAATGACAGATCGTCTCCCTGACCTGCGAGTCGGGATCGAACGTCACGTTGCCGGACTCGTCATAGATCGAAGCCGGTCGGAAGCGCGCAGCGATACTCGCCGCGCCGCACCTTGTTCAGGATTCCGCCGCGTAGCCGTGCTTTGATGACATGCAAGTTCGGCCTCACTCATCGTGCCCTTGAGCCCGAGCAGGAGGCGGTCATTGAAGCTGGTCGGGATCGTAGACGCCATCCTCATCGAGGATCAGCGTGTCGGCGAGGGCGCAGATCTCCAGCAAACGCTGCCAGTCGGCGTTGTTCCGCGCCAGGCGGGAGACCTCCAGCCCCATCACGATACCGGCGCGCCCCATGCCGACGTCGCTGACCAGACGCTGAAACCCTTCGCGCCACGACAGCCGATGCACCGGACTCGCCCTGGTCGTTGTCGATGACGACGATCTGCTCGTCGCGCCAGCCAAGGGCGATCGCGCGTCCACGAAGTGCGTATTGCCGCTTCGTGCTCTCGACGTTCTCGATGACCTGTCGCATCGAGGACTGACGAATGTAGAGGTAGGCACCGCGTTCGAGATGGTGAGGCTGGACTTTGAGCGAGTCCTTCATGGCGTCCTCCGATCGTGGATGCTCATCGCCATTGTCGGCGAGCAGGTGAACGACGGCCGGCGCTCGTTACGCGCTGGTGCGAGTGAGCGATGATGTGCGATCTGGCTGCTTGAACGAGGCTTGCGGCGGCAAGCGCCTGCGCCCACCCCCACATGCCCCGGCGCAGAAAGACGCATGAGGCCACTGCGGGCGTCAGGAGGTAGCGCCTCGCCGAGCGTGGCCGATGCGCAGCACCTCGTACTGGGCCGACAATGGCGGACGACGGCATCGAGCACGCCGGCGTCGTGACGTGGTCATTTGGCAGTTTTTTTTCACCGATGCTCGCTCGATCGTCCTTGGATGGACCTCGATGCCGAGCTCCTTCCGGATCGACCTCGCCAGTTCGCGCGCGCGTATCGGCTCGCCTGGGGAAAGCTGCGCCCGAGGAACGCCAGGACGTCGCCCTGGATCTTGTGGGGACCGCGGGGGCCTCGCTTCTTTGGACGAGTCCCGCAATCCCTGCAGTCATCGAAGTCCGCCTTGGCCTGGTAGTAGGTCGGCCTGGAGACGCCGTACTCGTCGGAAACTTCGGTCACCGAGGCGTTGTCGACCGAGACGCGACGCAGCATCTCGTACTTCACCTGCACGATGTCGTGCGGATCGAAGAAGCCGCTTTCCCGAAACTTTGGATCGCGCACCTTCTCGGGCGTCGGATTGAGCGTGCCGTCGTCGAGGAGCGCGTCGATCTTTGAGCGCTTGCTGTCGTGCTTCGCCGACACCGTCGGCTCCGAACGTGCGAAGAGGCATTAACGTAAACATATTTATACCGCCAATACTGCCACTGTCAAGGCAGGTGCGGCAACGCAACGGCGATTTTTGTAGAACAGAAAGTCTTTGCGGCATTAATCACCTTACTTTTGCGGCATAATTATCCTTACGATTTGCTCGCGAACGCAAGGCTACCCTGTAGTGCCCGTCGCATGACCCATGACGACTTCTGGATCCGGGCCTGCAAGATCGGTCCATTGCGGAGGAACCGACCATACGGCGGCGCCGTCAACCTGCAGCAAGAGGCGTTCGCCATAACGGTTGCGTTTGCCGACGCAGGGGAGCTGTCGCCCGAACAGCGGGTGGAAAGGATGCGTCACCCGCACAAACTGCCGCGCCACACCCGAAGAGTCTGCATTCTCAATTGAGATACAAGCGGCTTGAAAGCGGAGCGTTCAAGTGGCCTCCAATCACCGACGGCGTAATGCGACTGACGTCGGCGCAATTGGCCGCGCTTGTGGATGGGATGGATTGGTCGCGGCTGCATGCGCGCGACGTTACGCGACCGATGGCGACGTCGTGAAAGCTGCGACTTTTTGAATCAGATCAGGTTTGAGAGCAACACAACTGAACGCAAATCTGATTGAATACGGCCATGCCGATGGATGCTTTCTACGATGATCTCGATAGCTTGCGAGAACTGGTGTCTCAGCTTTCCAGCGAGCGCGATGCGGCAGTTGCAGAATGCAAGCGCGTGACGAAGCAGAACGATCGGCTTCGCCATTTGCTGCAGCAGCTCCGGCGTGCCCAGTTCGGCCGCAAGTCCGAACGTCCTGACCCTGAGCAGTTGCAATCGGCAATTGAGGATCTCGAGACGGCGGTGGCGGCGGAGGCTGCCGAACAACACAAGACGGCGCCAATAGAAAAAGCTCCGAAGAAGAAGCGGAAGACCAATCGGGGATCGCTGCCGGCGCATCTTCGCGTGCATACTACGCTTGCTCCCGACAGCACCGCATGCCCCCAACAGGGTCGGTTTATTTATCTGGCATACGCGTCCAAGTCAGCAAACTAGAAAACATCGTCGTTTGATGGCTCGACGGAGCTCCCTCGCCATGATGATGTAGGAAAGATATTCTATTAAGATGATAGCGGGTGATTTTTTATGTTGGATCCTAGGAATTCGTGTCAATAACAACGAAATTTCGGTCGATTTTGAGGAGCTCTATCGCTTGGCTGACAACAGCGTGGCCCTGTAAAGGGAATGAGAGGGGGGATCCGATGAGCAAATGTCCTGTTTGCTATTACGATTGTGCGCCAGCGATACACAGTTTGACTGCGGAGGAAGCCGCTCAGCATTTCGTTCAAGGAAGAGGAAGCGCTCAACGAAATCGTGAGCTATCGGTCCCTATTTATAATCTATGGGGGGCCCGCAATTGTTATATTCGCCGATGCCGCGCCTGTGAGTTCTGTTTTGCGGATCCTTTTATTGCGGGCGACAAAACCTTTTACAACCTTGCTTACGAGCGTTCAGTATATCCCGCACAAATGGGAGTTCGATCGAACCCTCGAGGAGTTGTCCCGCATGTCGTTTCGTGCTGAACGCGTATCGGAGGCAGGGGCTGGGTTCGGGTTTTTCTAGACAAGATCGTTGAAAATCGTGTTCCTCCGATCGGAGTCGCTGCACTGGAGTATAGTGACGAGGCCGTAAAAAAGCTTCAGTCGAAGGGGTTATTTCGTACTTCAGCAGGACCTGCGCAATGCGAACTTTGATCAGCCATTTGACGCAATCTTCTTGTTTCAAGTAGTCGAACATATGGATGATCTCGACGGCCTCTTTGGCGCATTTCCCAATTGCTTCGTAACGATGGCTTGCTTTTTATTGCAGTACCAAACGCTGGGCGCGTCGCCTTTAACGAGCAGAACGGCAGTTTGCTCGATACCCGCCGAACCATATAGGTCGCTGGTCGCCGGCGGCTTTTCAAATTCTGGATCTCGGCATTGCCTGAGACTCCACTGGCACGAGATTGAGCCGTTCTCGCTGAGCCAGTTTACAGCGAAAGACGTCGTTGACTCCTACCTTCGCCGCAGCCGAAGCGAGCTGGAACGTTAGAGAGCTTTTCACGAGCACATCGAATCAAAAGGTATGGAAAGCTGTTCGGAGCGGTAGTCGCGACCTTATCTGCTCCGCGGCGCATAAATGTCTGGCGAAAGGCTGCGCTCTCTCACAATATAGGCGGTAGTAGTTGCGACCAAATTTACAAAGGTTCCGTAGCAGTGATTCGGTCAATTCGCTTGCAATCAACGGGCGCGGATAATAAGAACATGCCGACATCTATCGCCGCCATGTCAATCAGCACTTGGTATGTATCCGACAGCGAGGAGTAAGCAACATATTTTCTCCAGATTGGAGTGGAGTGCTGATTTTTAATTGTCCAAAAAGCTTGATTATTGACAAAGCGGGCTCCAGATGTTGACCGAGCTTAATGCTTATGGATTGCTCTATACAGATCCGCTGAATAAATTTCATGCGAATTTAAGCGATCGACACAACGCAATAGATGTTTATTTGCTTTGCGCGGCAACTTGCTCGCGTTCATTTCGTGCATTAGGTGTGAACTTCAAAATCATATCAAATTGATAAGAGAAAATCTTCTAGAGCGATTGCAACGACTCCATATCTCCGACCTAGACGTCGTGCAGTATACTTTTACTCTACCTGTTCCGAGCGGGATACCATTTTACGCGGCGCATTTAAACGAAGTTCTGTGCGCATTTGGCACAGGCGAACTAGGGCAAGTTGTCGCGATGGTAGTGTCGATGCGATTTTGCTGCGACCGTTAAAAATTTCGGATTTTTTGGGTGTATTTGATATCTCTGAACAGGTAGAGCCGGCATACGGTAGAGAGAAAATTTTTTCGGACCTAAAAGTGATTACTGGAAATAGGATATCCGCTGGCCGATGGTTTGGCGGCGAGTTTATCCTAGGGCATGCGGATCATTTTGCTGCACTCTCGCGATACATAAAAGGGTGCTGGTCAAATTATCTGCCCTCCATCGATAGCTTGCACCATGTCGGGAATGAGATGGTTTTGTCCGCGGCTTTGAATATGTATTCGGAACAGGTCGCATCAGTCGATGATTACGGAAAAGGCGGCGACGTCGCAAGATGGTGGTCCATCGAGGACTCTCCATAAGCAAATGCCATTCTCAACCTATGGAAACGTTTCTTTCCTTCACTTGCCAGCCGATAAAGATTTTCTTTCTAAATACGCTCACAAAGATACGACCAAACAGATAATGGCGGATTACAAAAGATACGTTCAACGAAAGTTAATTAGTCGGTCATTTTCGAGCATTCTTGAACGAATGCAGTCAAAACCTAAAAAGTTCACTCCGAGTTTGACTTAAGCGACCAGCTCAGCCCCTGATCGACTATCCAAAGCCATAAAGGAAGGACGAAGCAGTGATAGTGGCGCCGGCCAGAGGCGTGAGAGCGGATTATCGGAACCTCGAAGAAACATGAGGCCGGCATTTCAGCGATAGCGGTGTTTTGACCCCACGTGGCAAATGAATGACGTGGATATCGACGGTGGTCGGTTGACCGGGTGCAATGCGGATGTTGGGCTTCACTCAGGACAAAGCCTGAGACTGCCGATGTCGACCGAATCCCAGTTGCGCGAGAAGTTGCGGAAGATCGAGGCCCTGTTCGCTGGGGCCGGGACGGCCGGCGAACGGCTCGCTGCGGAAGCAGCGCTGGAACGTGTCCGGGCGCGTCTAGGCGAACTCAGCCGGCAGGATCCGTCGATTGAGATGCAGTTCTCGATGCCTGATCAATGGTCGCGCCATTTGTTTCTTGCGTTGTGCCGACGCTATGGTTTGAAGCCCTACCGCTATTATCGGCAGCGGCGCAACACGGTCATGATCAGGGCGCCGAAGCGGTTTCTCGACCAAGTCCTGTGGCCTGAGTTTTCCGAACTTGACCAGGCTCTGCAAGCCTACCTCCATCAGGTGACGATGCGCGTGATCCGCGAGGAGGTCTTCGCCGATGCAAGCGAGGCGCAGGAGATTTCCGAGGCGCTGCCACCGAACTGATGGCAGATTTGATCATGCAGCAAGGCGGGCTTTGCTGTGTTGAGCCCATGCCCAGGGCAATAATTCGTCGATCTTCGCCATCGGCCAACCATTAACGAGTTTGCTGAGGATATCAGCAAGGTACGGTTTGGGGTCGATGTCTTGCAGCTTTGCCGTTTCGATCAGCGAAGCAATGCAGGCCCAGTTGACCGCGCCCTGATCGTGGCCGGCGAAGAGGCTATTCCTGCGATTGAGAGCTATAGGCCGCATCGCGCGCTCGACGCTGTTGGTATCCATCTCGATGCGGCCATCGTCGAGAAAGCGCACCAAGCCTTGCCAATGATTGAAGCCGTAGCGGATCACCTCGGCAATTGTGCTCTTGTCTGAGACCGCCGCAAGCCTGTTCTCAAGCCAGGTTTTCAGCGCCTCGACGAGCGGCCTGGTCTCCGTCTGGCGGATAGCGCGGCGTTCATCGGCACTGCGACCGCGGATCCGATTCTCGATCGCGTACAGCGCTGCAATCCGCTCCAGCGCCTCATGCGCGATCGGTGCCGGGCCGCCCTCGTCGATCTCGACAAATCCGCGACGCCAGTGCGTCCAGCAAAAGGCCAGCGTCGCTGGACCGCCGTCGCGCCGCGGATCGGCCAACTGCTTATAGACCGTGTATCCGTCGCAATGAACGATGCCGGTATAGCCCGCAAGCAATGCCGTGCAATGCTCGCCGCCGCGGCCGGGCGCATAGGTATAGACAACGGCCGGGGGATCCAGCCCGCCCCAGGGTCGATCATCCCGCGAGATCGCCCAGAAGTAGCCGGTCTTGGTTCGACCCCGCCCGGGATCGAGCACCGGCGCGCGGGTTTCATCGACCACGATTTTCGCCGAAGCGAGCACGATTTCTTTCGTAAGCGCTTCGCTGATCCCCTCGTGCGGAGCATGACAGGAGCGTGCAAAGCTGGACTCGGATCAACGAGGTGGCGGTATGATTGCAGACGGCAAAATGGACGTCCAATTGGACGTCTCGAAGGCGAGCCGCGTCAGTCGGCTTGAGGTGATTGAGGGGCCGACTGGGCGTCGCAATCGTTCGGCCGCGGAGAAGGCGAAGATCGCCGCGGAGAGTCTGGTGTCTGGAGCGCAGGTGGCGACGGTCGCGCGGAAACATGGCGTGACACGCTGGCAGGTCTACGATTGGCGGCGTCGCTTGCAGCGAGGGCGGCTGTCACTGCCTGATAGCTTGGCGGCGACGTTTGCGCCGTTGATGCTGGACGAAATGCCAAAGACGCGGGCAGCCGAGGA
>CAWAYC010000002.1:0-98900 GCA_963786115.1 uncultured Alphaproteobacteria bacterium | reverse complement strand
CCAAGCATATTGACCATCCCGTTAGAACTCTGCCGCAGCCAGCAGTCTTTCCCGAACGCGACGTTTCTCACGTTCAAGTGTGACCATTTTAGGGGGGGCGGCGGAGGAGAGTCGATTGCTGAAACCGACTTGGTTGCCGAATTCTTGGTGACAACGACTGGTAGCGGTCATTCCGCCTTGTTCGCCCTGGCGCTCAGCAGGTCCATCGCCAGCGGCACGGCGAGGAGGAGGGCCGCGATCATGGCGCCCTGGCCGATCTGCGCGCTCGAAAATCCCAAATCGTCATGGGCGACATAATGCAGCATCATGGCCGCGTAGCCCTGGCAACGCAAACGGCGACCACGCCGCTGATGAAATCGAATCTGTTTTCCATTGCGAACACCGTAATTGACGGTGCCGGTATAACGCCGTTTGCGTGTCGCGATTGTGACTTGGTTCACTCAGGCCGCGTCAATGCGCCATCACCCGTCCCGATCTGTTCGCAAGCCTGCAGGCATCGCCGGCACACTTCAGCGCAGATTCGGCAATGCTCGTGCATCCCGGCGTGTTCTCGCATTCCTCCGCGCAAAGCCGGCACGCGGCGGCGCAGGCGTGCAGCATCCGCCGGATCATCTCTTCGTCCGACCCGGTTCGGCGGGTGGCAAGCCGGCCGGTGATATTGCAGACATCGCGCGCAATCGAGGTTGAGCCGGATGCACTGGGTCAGCGCTTGACCATATCCTCGAGCCAGGGCATCCGCGCAGGCAGTGGCAGAGGCGATCGGCGAACAAGTACACTCTTCGATGCAACGAATCAGCAAGTTCTTGTTGGATTGGCCCCGCATTTTCGGATGCGTGCCCAGCATTTCCTGAACCTGCATGGAAAAATCTCCTGATTTTTTCGAGCCCGGTGCTCACGTTCCTAATGATTTCGGCGCGGAAAAGTTCGTTTTCCCCGCGGAAAAGCTCCGTGCCCGCGCCAAAAAATCCATAAGCTCCTCGTTCCAGTCGCTGCTGCACGCTGCTATGCATCCGGTATCGGCGGGCGGCGCGTCCGCATGCGTGACGGTGTGAGCCGCCTCCGCGGAGCTCAGGACACGGGAGAACACAATGATTGAACGGGTTGGCATCATCGGGGCGGGCACCATGGGCAACGGCATCGCGCAGGTCTGCGCGGCGGCCGGGCTTACCGTAACCATGGTCGATATCTCGGACGCGGCGGTGGCGCGCGGACTTGGACCGTCGGCTCCAGCCTGGAGCGTCTGGTCAAGAAGGAAAAGATGACGGTAGCCGACCGCGAGGCCACGCTATCGCGCATCACGGCGACAACGGAGAAGGCAAAACTCGCCAGTTGCGACCTCGTGATCGAGGCGGCGACGGAGAACGAGGAGCTGAAGGTCAAGATCCTGAAGGATCTCTCCACGTCGTTGCGACCGCAGGGACTGATCGCCACCAACACCTCGTCGATCTCGATCACAAAGCTCGCCGCGGCGACCGATCGGGCGGACCGCTTCATCGGCATGCACTTCTTCAATCCCGTCCCGATGATGGCACTGCTCGAACTGATCCGGGGCCTGCAAACTTCCGACGACACCGTCGCCAAGGCCGAAGCTTTTGCGAAACGGGTCGGCAAGGTGCCGATCACGGCGAAAAACAGCCCCGGCTTTGCCGTCAACCGCATCCTGTGCCCGATGATCAACGAAGCCATCTTCGCGCTTCAGGAAGGCATCGCCACCGCCGAGGAGATCGACGCCGGCATGAAGCTCGGCTGCAACCACCCGATCGGTCCCCTGGCGCTGGCCGACATGATCGGCCTCGACACGATGCTGTCGGTGATGGAGGTGTTCTACAACGGCTTCAACGACCCGAAATATCGTCCGGCTCCGCTGCTGAAGGAGATGGTCGATGCCGGGCACTTGGGGCGGAAATCGGGGCGGGGATTCTACAGCTACGGGACCGCGGCCTGAGGAGGGCCTTGCGGAGGTCGCGCCTGGCTCAGAAAAAAAACCCCGGAGTGATCCGGGGTTTAGTTCTTGGAACGGAGCTGTGAGAACCAGATCGTTAGAACTTGTAGTTCACGCCGACCTTGGCAATCGAGAGCTTGTTCTTGAAATCGGCGTTCACAGCGATGGCGGGGACGGGGCCACCGAAACCGAACGCCGCCGTGTTGATGTTGTTGGCTTCGTTCTTCTTGTCGAACTCGATGTAGTTGTATTCGATGAAGGCGGTCCAGTTCTGAGTGATCATGTACTCAGCACCCAGGCCGACCAGCCAACCCCACGACGTGCTTTCCGTGCTGGTGAGCTGTTGTCCGGCGAACAGAGGACCAAGAAGGCCTCCGAGATTCGCGAGATTGACGCTATGCGTCGAATTCATCCAGGCAGCACCGCCCTTGGCGTAGATCAGGGCGCGATCGGCGACCACGCCGCCGAAGCGGCCTGATACTGTTGCCAGCCAGTCGCTCTTCGTCGTGCACGAGGCGACCACGAGGCACGGCGCGGTGCCCTTGACGTCCATTCCGGCGAAATCGCCCTGAACACCGAAGACTGCCCAGCCAGACTGGAAGTTATATCCGACCTGTCCACCGCCCAGGAACCCGCTCCCGCTGTTCTGCGCGAACGGCACGTCAAGTGGAACCCCGAAGCCGGCAATCGATGCCCCGGTGAGATTCGTTTCGGTCGTGCCCCAGCCGGCGCCCACATGGGCTCCGATGTAGAAGCCCGTCCAGCTCGCGACGGGGGCGGGCGCATAGGGGGCTGCCTTCATTGCCATGTCGGCGGCGGAACCGGCAACGGTCGAACCCAGCAAGAGGGCGGCCGCAGCCGCGAATGTCTTTTTCATTGAAACCTTCCTTTAATATGCACGCCACATGGAATAGGCGCTTGCCCAGTTCCTATACGAAACCTCCATGGTCCCGCTATTGCGAAAAAGACACACTTCTGTTGCTAAATTCCAAGGTGTTCGCACGCATAAGTTGTGGAAATGGGCTGGCGAGGGGTTGGTGACGTCCGGACAAGGCGCGGAATGGCACGAAAAGGACCGATCGCAGCCGTTTGCTTGTCCTGTAGTGGCCGAGGGGGGACGGCAAACGAAAGCCGCCGACACGGCGAGTGGCTTTGGCGCACCAGTCAGCCGAACGGGCCCCAGATGGCAGTGCGGGCCATGGCTGCCGACCCCATGTTAACCATCGTTTAACCGACAAGGCGCAGCATCGATCGCGGCCTGTGATGGCCGTTAGAAACTCACATGGGAGCCGTCGCTGATCTCAACCCAGCGGCGGCCTTTTCTATGCGCTGGACGCCCGATGGATTATTCAGCGTTCACGAATGAGAGCTTGATCATGATGTACGAGAGCATTCGCGGCGCTCTCGCGTCCGACGACGCTCTTGAGGGGCTTGGGGAGGAACCGAGGTTTTGCATCCGGATGACGCCCGAATGGAAAAAGCACGCCGGTAACCTCGAATCGGAAATGCTCAAACGCCGCATCATTGTCGACATCATCGATTGGTCGGACGGTCAGGCGACGCTGCCGTTCGAAAACGATGCGTAGGCCGAACTTGCTGCCTTAGCCCGCGCGATAGGCGTCGACCGCATGTGCCAGGAAAACGCTGATGCTGAAAAATACGAGGAGTGCCGTCACGATCTCGGTCATTGGTGTGCTCCAGAGTCTCGGCATCCCGGCGAGCGCGCTCCTGAGAAATGCGCGGTAAAACAGATTTAGGATCGATACCAGCATGACCGAACCCCGCGTTTGATGACGCGGGTACGGTACCGGCCCTTTGTTTCAGGACGTTTTCGTCAGGTTGGGAAAATGGTTTCGTCGCGCGCCTCGGACAGCGCTGAGGCGGGAACTCGACGTCCGTGACCTGGAAAAGCTTCGGGAGACGGACCCCCTCAGGCGCCTTCTCTCGGACGAGCGGTGACCTCCGGCCGCTTGCCCGAAAGGTACCGATGCCAGTGCAAGATTGCGCCGACCAGGAGCGGCGGCATGATTGCCGCCCCGACGATGAAAGCGGGCAGCGGCTTTGGCGAGATACACTCGATCGCGAGCGACGCCATCAACCAGAGCGTTGCAAATATGACTGCGAAATCCAGCCTGGGGACTTGAAAGTAATAACAAAGCCCTGCGCCTATAAACGCCGGCGCCGTCGCTGCTGCGATCATATAAATTGTCAATTCCTTGGGCGTCAGGAGATCAACAACCATTGACCCCAATAACCAGAGGGCCGCAAACATCGTCGCGATGTCGATCGGGTGCCGCATGCAATAGCCCTCAAACGAAACGATTGTGGGCGGACCAGAACTCGATCGTCAATCCACACCGCGCCTTTAAGGAGCGGTGCTCAGGGCAGGGAACTTGATGTGAAGTGACAACCAGCTCGGGAGAGCGACTGACAATTTGATCCTAATGGTGAGTTTCGGCGTCATACCCCCGAGACATAGGTGACATTTCGTACCGGAGAGATGGGTTACACTTTTCGCTTTGTGCAAGCGGGGCCGGCCGCGGGACACACCGGTCTGGAAGCTGGAAGCGTCGTTAAAATGCCGGTAAATGCCGCTACGTGCCGCCGGTCCGCATGATCAAGCTCACCGAGGCACAGGCGATCAGGCCCTACAAGTGGGTGCATCCGGAGGAGGAAAGGTGAAAAGCCGCCGGTTCGCGGGGTCCGATCTCAGGCCCTTGAGCCCGTATTTAACCCGTGTTGTCCCAAGCTGCGAGTGTCCTAACTACCTTGTGTTCAGTTGTGCGCATACCCCACGCAGAATTGCGGTTAGTTTGGCAAGGCCGGTTTGCAATATTCCGAAACGGAGCGATTGTGATGACACCTGCGCAATGCGAAGCCTACGCGGCCGAATATAAATCCTTGGCGCAACAATCCGGCATTACTGAAGGGCGCGCCGCAATGCTGAAGAACGTTGCGCGCACCTTCACGGGTCTGGCGAGCCAGCTCGATAGACTCGCAGCCCATACCAGAGATCAAGCAAGGTAGCGCCGGCAGCTTTACAGTCGCGGGCTGAGTGCGGCGCGCGCTTATGCACGATTTACACAAGTCGGGTGCGAAAGCTCCTCGCCCCGTCGTTTCTCTCGACTACCGGCGACTCAGCGGGGCACCGGCGCGCTGGCGCTGAACGGCCACCGGTCGACGAAGAACGGTACCTGATCGCTCAGCTCTGAAAGAACTTGATCCACGCTTTTTGCCGGTGGCGCTCCAGGGCATCCGGACAATCGTCGAGGAGCAATCATGAAGCGCCGGCGCCGATCGATGAGAAAGCGCAACCGGTAACGGCTGGCAGCGCATACCCAGCGGCTGAAGCGGTAGCTTAAGCTTATCCACAACCCCGGCGGCCGGAACGCCTTGTTTCGGCGCCGCCGGGGTACAGGATCAAGATCGCGACTCACCCGGGGAGCAAGTCATGCGCAACAGGAAAGCGGCGGGAGTAAATGCCGATGTTGAGGAGCGAATAGCTCAAATCGAGCAGATGACCCTAGAGCAGATAGCGGTGTTTCAATGCAGGATCCTGACCGAGATCACCACGGGAAGCATCGCGGCAAGAGAGGCCAGCGCGTTAGATCGAGCTCTCAGAAAACGGCTGAAAGCGATTGAGCAGCAACTGCGCGAGGGCGGCTGAGGCGGTGATGAGAGAGGGCGCGGGGCTTCGGTCCCGCGCTCATGACGCTGAGCTCAAGTCCGCCGGTTCAACCCGGCGGGATTTTCTTTTGCCCTTGCCGGGCGCGGCCAGCTGTTGATTCTGCTTTTCAAGCCGATGCTTTGAAGTTGCGGCCGGTGGAACCGGCCGAAGAAATCTGGCGGCCCACCGCCGCTCGATCCTTCTTTCAAGGTCAAGAGGTATCGTACACATGACCGAACACTCCGGGTTCGTGGTCGCCCCGGTCTCAAACGCCTTAACGCACGAGGTCCTTTAAAGGTCCATCCTAATGGCGTCTCAGCGCTATTGCCCATGCGGTGGTGGGATTGCCCGGCAACTCGAGCCCGCAAATCCCGCACGCACCAGCGACTTTCCTAAGCCCGTGTAGACGCCATGTCGCTCTCGGCCCTTCAGGAACTATTTCTTGGGGGGCGGCGCCTTCGGTGTTGGAAGGAGCGCGGCAACGGACGGCGCCGGGATATTGGCAACCGACTGCTGGAGGGCATCGAGTTTCTCGGTAAGCGTCGCGATCTGTGCGGAAAGCTTTTTAGTCTCGGTCTGCTGAGCGATGAGCTGGTCTTGAACGACCTGCAATTGGTCGACGGCCTGTTGCTGAGTTACCTCAAGCCCCTTCGTTGTCTCGATGAGCTCGTTTGCGACTTGCTCGCGCGCCGGGGAGGACACCGCGCTGGAAGAGGGGGCGAGCACCCTGGTGTCACCGAAGCCCCAAAAAATAGATAAGCCGCCAGCTAGTAGGATAAACACTGCAACCAGTGGGATTATCATTCGTCGCTGGCGAGCCCACACAGCGGCTCGGTCCTTTTGATCTCTCTCGCGAGAAAACGATAGGTCGATCATGGTGGCCTCCAGGCGTCTGACTTCTCCAATACCTGGGCGCCGGCTTATCCCCCGGGCAAACCATCGTCCAAAGGATCCGGCTGCTCCGGTGGCAGTCCGTTCGCGACGTCGCGCACGATCGCAATGATTTCCTGCACGATATCACCGCGGGCGACGCCCGTAGCATCTCTCAGCAGATACTCGACCGCGGCGCGGATCTCTGCTTTGGCGTCGTCCCTATCTACAAAATTCCAATCGAGATCGTCTGACATGACACGCTCCGGGCGCGTAACGCGTTTGCAGACAAACTGCAGACACAGGCTGTTCTCTAGAATCTTCGAAATTCAGGTAAACTATTGATTTTGCTTGGTGAGCGCGGAGGGACTCGAACCCTCGACCCCATGATTAAAAGTCACGTGCTCTACCGCCTGAGCTACGCGCTCACTCTGTTGGCGCATGGTCCTTTCCGAAAACCGGCTTGCCAATTTTCAGGATCCTGCTCCGTCGCGCTGTGTAGGGGGCAGGGCCCACCGGGTCAATAGCGCGATGGCTACAAATGCTTCGCCGTACCGAAGGAAATTTCCCTGTGACAGCTAACGGTTAGGGCTCCTTCCTCAAGAAGGCCATCCGATTACTCCGCCGCGCCGCCACGGGTTTCAGCTAGCTGTCCCGGTGAATCTCCGATGCCACTTTCTGCCTGGGGGCGGCGATCTCCGGCATGGCGACGGGGCGGAGCCCGATCAGTTCCGCGGTCCGCACCGCGCTGTTGCGCCAGAACTCGAAGGAGTTGATGCGGGAATTCTCCAGGATGGCGATACCGACCGCCGAGAGGAACGGCAGGCTCTGGAGCACCAGGACGCCGGCGAAAATGTAGATTTCGCGCACCTGCTTGAAGCCGTTGGTGGCGACCAGCACGGCGGCGCCGACCAATAGCAGCACGCCGATCACGGCTTCCCAGAACGCCTGGAATTCGATCGACATCCTGGAAAGGCCGCCCTTGGAGGTGCGGGCGAAGGCGAGATGCTCGGTGATCAGGCCTTGGGCGACTGCGCGTGACACCGTCCACTGCACGCTCATCGCGGCGATCATGGCGCCCAGCATCTGGCCGGCTTTGACGTTTACCCGCAGGCGGTACAGCGCCACGAAATGCACGAGCGAGACGATGAAGGAGGCGATGATCGGCAGCGTCAAAATCTTGTCGGGGATGGCGATGTCGGCAAAGGCGACGATCGGCACCCAGATCAGATTGAGGATCGCGACCACAACGCCCAGGCTTTCGGCGCCCAGCCAGTTCAGCCAGCCCAGCGAGAATTCGCGGCGCTGGTCGGGCGACAGCCGGCTCGCGCCGGGCAGGAAGCGCCGCCAGTGCTTCTTCACGATCTGGAAGCCGCCATAGGCCCAGCGGTGGCGCTGCTTCTTGAAGGCCTCGTAGGTGTCGGGCAACAGGCCTTCGCCGTAGCGCACGTTGGTATAGTGCGTCAGCCAGCCCTGCTGAATGATCGACAGCCCGAGGTCGGTGTCCTCGCAGATCGTATCGCTGGACCAGCCGCCGGCCATGTCCATCGCCGCACGGCGGATCAGGCACATGGTGCCATGCACGATGATGGCGTTGGACTCGTTGCGCTGGACCATGCCGATGTCGAAGAACCCGGCATATTCGCCGTTCATGATGTAGTGCATCAGCGAGCGGTCGCCATCGCGGTGCTCCTGCGGCGCCTGCACCAGGCCGACGCGCGGGTCGGCGAACCCGGGCACGAGGTCCTTCAGCCAGTCCGGGTGCACGACATAGTCCGCGTCGATGATGCCGATGATCTCGGCATCGACAGCGGTGCGCTCCATGGCGATACGCAGCGCGCCGGCCTTGAAACCCTGGACCTTCTCGGCGTTGATGAACTTGAAGCGTTCGCCAAGCGAGCGGCAGTGATCCTGGATCGGCTGCCAGAATTCAGGGTCCGGCGTATTGTTGATGATGCAAACGCATTCGAAATTCGGATAGTCGAGCCGCGACACCGCATCGAGCGTCTGCTTCAGCATTTCCACCGGCTCGTAATAGGCGGGAATGTGGATCGACACTTTCGGGAAGGCGAGAGCCTCGCCGATGGTGGCGGGCGCCACCGGCGCGCTCTTGGTGATCAGACGACGCGGCTTGCGGCCGAAGCCGACGGCTGCGATCTCGTCGATTCGGGCCATCGCGATCAGCACCAGAGGAACCAGCAGGATCAGGCCGAGCGTCAGCGCGAACGCCGAGCCGAACAGGAAGTAGTGCCCGGTCCAGTAGGAGAACACGGTCGCCGTCCAGGCGCCGACGCCGTTGGCGGCTGCTGACAGCAGCAGCGCCTGCATGACGGTCGGCTGATTCAGCCGCAGGATCGGCAGTGACATGAAGAGGCCGACCAGCACGGCGATGGTCGCGAGCCTCCAGTAATTCTCGTTCACGATCGGGCCGGTCCAGGCGAATTTCGGCTCACGGTTGGCGTTGAGGATGCCCCAATAGGGGCCGACGCCGCCTTCGAAGAACTTCCAGGGCTGATCAATCGCCTCGACGATGTTGTAGTCCATGCCGATGGCGTCGGCCCGAACGACGAAATTGCGCAGCACCGAAGCTTGCTCGAACGGGCCGGGCTCGGCGTTGCGCAGATTGTAGCCGGCGCTCGGCCAGCCGAATTCGGCGATCACGATCCGCTTGCCGGGGAACTGCTCGCGCAAGAGCTGGAACATCGCGACAGCCTGGTCGACAGCCTGCTTGTGGGTAAAATTCTCCCAGTACGGAAGCACGTGGGCTGCGATGAAATCGACGGAGTTGGCGAGCTGAGGATGGTCGCGCCAGATGTTCCAGATTTCGCCGGTCGTCACCGGAGCATTGACCGACTTCTTGATCCGCTGAATGAGCTTAATGAGCCGATAGACGTTGTTTTCCGCAAGCGCCCATCGCAACGCTTCGGCCCTCTTGTCGTCAGGCTGCGCTTCCGCATCGCGAATCCGCTGGCCTTCCTCGCGAAGTATTCGTGCGGCCTCCTCGGGTTCAACCCCGGTCTCGGGTAGCGGCCCGAGGTTCTCGATGGGGACTTGTTCGCCGCGGTAGACGGTTTCGTTACCGACGACGACCCCGATGACGTTGCTGTTGCGCCGTGCGAGATTGATGGCCGCTTCGATCTCTCGCTTGTTCCGGTTGCTGTCCTTATCGATCCAAGCCCCGACCGTGACCTTCATGCCAAACTCCGCTGCAATCGGCGGCACCAATTCGTTGCCTTCCGTCGAGGAGTACAAGCGGACCGCTCGGGCCATGGTCGAGAGTTTCTTGAGGTCGGCGCGAACCTTCTCAGAATCAGCGATGCTGTCCGCTACGGTGTGGCCGGGTTCAAACGGCGCATAGGAAAGGCTCGGCAGGATACCGCGGAAGTCCGGCGCCGGCTGCTTCTCCTGGAACAAACCCCAAAGCGCGGCATGCGCGGCGGTGACGAACAACAAGACGGCGACGACGGCGCGCATCGCGATTAAACCATACGGGGCTGCTATTTGAGGGGAGGAAGCGAACCCGTCCCCTAGGTTCGGCACCGCGTCAGTTCAAGATATGCCTGCCACGCAATTAAACAACTGGTATGACGCCGTGGCGTTTTAAGGGCATCGTGCTTCAAACCAGGAAAAATGCGGATCGTTCCTAAGTCGAAGGCGACTACTTCGCCGGCGCCGGCGGTGAGGTCGCGGGAGTCGGAGACGGCGAGGCGGCGGGTGCTGGAGCAGCGTTGCCGGCCGTCGCTGGCGCAGGGGCAGGCGATGCTGCCGCGGCCGCCTGGGGTTGGGCGCCAGGGTTAATCCAGCAGGCGTGGACACGGCTCGAAAGCGTCTCCGCGATCTTGGGGTCGATCTGCCCGCCGAAGCGGGTCAGGCAGCGAAAGGTCGCCTGGACATGGCCTCCTGGGCAGCCGAAGCGGTCGTAGAGATCGAGGTGACGGAAAGCGGTGTCGAGATCGTCCAGCCACATCAGGCGGACCACGCGGCGGCCGAGCCAGACGCATTCCGGGTTGCCGGCCGGGCCGTTGATGGCCTGCGCGGCTTCGACGAATTCGTCGGTCTTGCGCTGGTTATCCCGGGTGCCGTCGGCCGCATTGGCGGACGGCTGCTTGGCCTGTTCCTGGGGGGCGGGGGTGCCGCTCTGGGCGAAAGCGCCGCCGACCCCAATCAGTAGGATGACGCTGGAAACGGCGAAGCGGCGCAAAACCGTGTTTTTGAACTCAAGCACCCGTCGAACCATACCTTCCCCGATTTGTTTCCTGCAGAAGAGAGAATTCACGAATGATGATCCAACGGCTCGTCCACGGGCTAGATGGCGTCCAAATAGGTCCCCAATACGGCGGGAACATCCAAGGGAATCCCATGACCGGTATTTCGGATTTTGTCCAGCAAGCTCACAACTTTATCGCACGGGCGTAAAACTGTCGCGGTACACGAGTGGCATAGCGTGCAAGCCGCACTTGGCAGATCGCCGTTGACCGGCTAATCGAACGTCCCCCGGAGGATGGAACCGATTTCTCTTCGTACGCCGCTGGCGCTTCTCCTGATATCGCTGAGTTTGATCGCAAGCGCGTGGTGGTGGCTGGCCACGCCGATCGCCCTGCCGCGCGCGCCGATCGACCCCAACGCCAAGCTGCAGTGCGTCTCCTACGCGCCGTTCCGCGATACCCAGACGCCGCTGGTGCCGACCACGCAGGTATCGGCGGAACAGATCGAGCAGGATCTGACCCAGCTTGCCAAGATCACCGATTGCGTCCGCACCTATTCGATCGAGAACGGTCTCGATCAGGTTCCCGGGATTGCCGCCAAGGTCGGGCTCAAGGTGATCCAGGGGATATGGCTCGGCAGCAGCAAGCTGAAAAATCTGGCGCAGATCGCGACCGCGGTGAACCTGACCAAGGAGTATCCGGGCGTGATCAGCGCGCTCGTCGTCGGTAACGAAGTGCTGCTGCGCGGCGAGATGACGACCGCGGATCTCGCGGCCAATATCCGTGCGGTGAAGGCGCAGGTGCAGGTCCCCGTGACCTATGCCGATGTCTGGGAATTCTGGCTGCGCAACCGCGAGGTCTATGAGGCCGTTGATTTCATTACCATCCACATCCTGCCATACTGGGAGGACATGCCGGTGCGCGCGAAATTCGCCGCGGCCCATGTCGATTCCATCCGCAAGCGGATGGCGGTGGCGTTCCCGGGCAAGGAAATCCTGATCGGCGAGACCGGCTGGCCGAGTGCGGGGCGTATGCGCGAAGGCGCGCTGCCGTCGCGCACCAACCAGGCGCGGATCGTCTCGGAGATACTCGATCTCGCCAAGAAAGAAGGCTTTCGCGTCAACCTGATCGAGGCCTACGACCAGCCGTGGAAACGCCAGCTCGAGGGCACCGTCGGGGGCTATTGGGGCCTGTTCAATTCGGTAAAGCGCGTGGTGAAGTATCCGCCGGGGGAGAACATCAGCAACTATCCGCTGTGGAAATGGCAGATGGGCTGCGGCATGGGCTTAAGCTTTCTTACTTTCTGCGCAGCCTGGCTGACGCTGCGCCGGCGCCCCTGGACGCCGCGGCTGACCTCCTGGATCGCGGTCGGCATATCCGCGACTTCGGCCGGAATCCTGTTAGGAATTGCCGCGGACAAGATGTTTTACGAGAGCTACGGTCTTGGCGGCGCCGTGCAATGGGGCGCGCTCCTGGCGGCGGCGATCGCTGCGCCCTTGCTCGCGGCCCACGCCTTGATGGCGGGGCGGCCGTTACCGACGTTCCTGGAACTGCTTGGTCCCCGCGACGTCCGGCGCGGTCCGCTATTGTCGGTGCTGCTTGGCATCGCGCTGATCGTCACCACGCTGATCGGAGCGGAAACCGCGCTCGGCTTCACCTTCGACCCGCGTTACCGCGATTTCCCGTTCGCCTCATTGACGATGGCGGTGGTGCCGTTCGCGCTTCTGATGCTCCTCAATCGCCCGCAGCAGGGCGAACGTCCGATCGCCGAGTCGGTATTCGCCGGGTTGTTCGTGGTGGCGGCCGTCTATACCGGCTTCAACGAAGGCCCCAATAACTGGCAATCGTTGTGGACCTGCGCGATGTATCTGTTGTTGGCGCTTACGCTGTGGCGGGCGCGGGCCGCGCAAAGCCTAAAATAAGCAGGCCGATCGCGATCCCCGACAGCGCGATGTTGTAGAGCACGATGCCGAGCGTGGCGACGACCAGCCCGGCCGTCAACAAGACGATCGACGGCCTGATCACGTGCAGGGTTGCAATGATCAGCGCGACGATGCCGAACACCGAATTCCGGAACAGCGACGTCGCCAGGGCGCGGGCCTTGCACTGCACGGTCTGCAGGCCGGCATCGCAGGCCAGCGCGAAGCTCGAGAACTCGATGCCGAAATAGCGCAGGTACATCGCGTAGCCGGCGGTTAAGAAACCAACGACCAGCAGGAATTGCACTTGATAGGGCGTCAGACGGAACGGGGTCTTTTTCATCGCGGCAATATGGTCGGGAATGGCTGAAGGGACAAGCCCGAGGGCTGGGATTTGCCTGCTGGAAAACCTGATGAAGGATTGGCCGTAACCTGTTGCAAAAAATGTCTATTGGCTGCTTTTTCGGCCGAACAGCGAGGATATTGTGGTCGCGGCGCTCTGCTCCGGCTTCTTGGGCTCCTCAAGCGCGACGGGCGGGGCCGCCGCTGCGCGCTTCTGGGTGCTGCGCCGGCGCAGCGCGGGAGGCTGCGGTTCGTCGGCCTTCAGCGAGAGGCGCTGGCCGTCATAGATCGCGGTTTCGCAGGGGCGCTGGTTTTCGCTCAGCACGGCGCAGATCTTGGCGGCCGCGCCGGCGTCGTTCAGGGGACCGGCGACGAGCCGAAGCTGCATGCCGAACCCGTTGATGCCTTCCCTGATCACGATGATCGGCTGCAACGCCGACAGCGGCGCGTTTGATCGGGATTTCAGCAGCCCGCGCCACAGCGCGCGCAGGCCCGCCACCGAATTGGCGCTGCCAATATCAACCCCGAACTGGGTTTTGTTAATGGTGGCCTTTGGTGCTTCCTCCGACTCGGTCTCGCTGGTCGGTGCTGGTGCCAGTTCCGGAATCGGGCTCGCCGTCACCGTGCTTGCCGGCTGGCCCGGCGGCTCGATCGGCTTTCCGGTCGCCGGATCGGGCGGGGCCATCATCGAATTGGACGACATTAGCGGCGTGGCCAGCGTTGCGGAGGCCGTCTTCGCGATTTCCTGATTGGCGGGCGGCGCGTTCGGCGGGTTCGGTTCGGTAGAAGCGACAATAGGCAGTTTTTCGGGAGCAGGCGGCTTGTCGGTCGCAACGGGCTTTTCGGGTGCGGTCGGCTTTTCGGTGCCGCCAGGCTTGGCGGCTGCGGCGGGCTGGTCAGGTGCTGGCGGGACCGGCACGGCGGTCGCGACGGGGCCGACGGCGGGAGCCGGGGCGGCGGATTGCGCCGACGGCGCCTCGGCCGGTGCTGCCCGGGCGGGTGGCGCGACGGGTGGCGTGGTCTGCCGCGCGACCGCGCCGGTCACGGAATCCAGCCCCTGTTCCAGCGTGGTGACCCGGGAATACAGCCGGTCGCGGTCGCTGCTGAGGGTGTCGATGGCGGAAGCGAGCTGCCGCGCCTGGTTCTGGCTCTCCTTGGCGACCGCCTGGATCTGTTGCGCCTGCCGCACCAGATCGGCGGCGGCGACCTGGTCGCGCCGCCCGGAGATCTGCGACTGGTTGGCCATGACCGCGACGATCACGGCGCCGACCGCACCGACGCCCCACGATCCCAAACGCCACAGCGCACGGCGGTCGAACTCGTCTTCCTCGGCCAAAAAGCCGCTCAGCAAGCCGCCGGTATCTTCCGCGTCAAGACTGCCAGCCGGATTGTCGCGATCTTTGGCCAAACCTCGTTGGCCCTCCCCAAGGCCTGCCGAATCATGCGCCAAACATTAACAGGAAATCCACGCGGAACTTGAGCCCGGGCGGTCACGGAGACCCGAATCGGTTTGATCTCCAGGGGAAAACAATTAAAGACGGCCCGGCACGTTCGCCGTACGCATTTTCAGGGATTCGCAAGAAGCCAAATGACTGCCCGATCCAGCCTCACTGTGGTGCTCGCGGCCGGCGAGGGCACGCGGATGCGCTCGTCGCTGCCAAAGGTGCTGCATCCGGTCGCCGGCCAATCGCTGCTGTCGCATGTGCTGGATGCCGCGCCCCATGGCGCCGACGCCTCGCTCGCCGTGGTGGTAGGGCCCGACCACAAGGCGGTCACGGAGGAGGTCGCGCGGTTCAGGCCCGATGCGGCCACCTTCGTCCAGCGCGAGCGCCTGGGCACCGCGCACGCGGTACTCTCGGCCCGCGACGCGATTGCACGCGGCGCGGACGATCTCCTGATCGCGTTCGGCGATACGCCGCTGATTTCGTCCGAGACCTTCGAGCGCATGCGTGCGCCGTTGAAGAACGGCGCGGCGCTCGCCGTGCTCGGCTTCCACGCCGCCGATCCGACCGGTTACGGCCGGCTGGTGGTCGAGGGCAGCCGGTTGACCGCGATCCGCGAGCAGGCCGACGCGAGTCCTGCGGAACGCAAGATCACGCTGTGCAATGCCGGCGTGATGGCGTTCGACGGCCGCAAGGCCCTCGCGATCATCGAGAAGATCGGCAATGCCAACAGCAAGGGCGAATATTATCTCACCGATGCCGTCGGCATCGTGCGAGATCTGGGCTTGGAGGCCGTCGTGATCGAGACCAGCGAGGATGAAGTACGCGGCATCAACACCAAGGCGCAGCTCGCCGAGGCGGAAGCCGTGATGCAGGCGCGGCTGCGCAAGGCGGCGCTCGATGCCGGTGTAACGATCATCGCGCCTGAGACCGTCTACCTCGCCGCGGATACAACGTTCGGGAGCGACGTCACCATCGAGCCGTTCGTGGTGATCGGTCCCGGCGTCTCGATCGCCGACGGCGCGGTGATCCATTCCTTCTCGCATATCGTGCAGGCCGCGATCGGCAAGAACGCCTCGGTCGGACCGTACGCGCGCTTGCGGCCCGGCACCTCGCTCGGAGACGGCGTGCGGATCGGCAATTTCGTCGAGATCAAGGCCGCGACGCTGGAGACCGGCGCCAAGGTCAATCACCTCTCTTACGTCGGCGACGCCCATGTCGGTGCCAACGCCAATCTCGGCGCCGGCACCATCACCTGCAATTATGATGGCTTTTCCAAGCACAAGACTACGATCGGCAAGGGCGCCTTCGTTGGCAGCAACTCCTCGCTGGTCGCGCCGGTAACGATCGGCAACGGCGCCTATATCGGTTCGGGCTCTGTGATCACCAAGGATGTGCCCGATGACGCGCTGGCCGTGGAGCGCAGCCAGCAGACCATCCGTGAGGGCGGCGCCGCACGCTACCGCGAGATCAAGACGCGCGGCAAGGAGAAGAAGGGCGGTTAACCGGCGGGATTAAGCTTTCCGCTTAAGACTGTCTCAATCGGCAATAATTATTGAGTATCTCGACATCGGCGTTTCTCGTTAAGAGAGCATGGCGCTGGATGGGCAACTTTTCGACGATTTGGGGATATCAAACCGCATGTGCGGCATTGTCGGCATTCTCGGACGCGCTCCGGTCGCGGAGCAGTTGGTGGATTCGCTCAAACGTCTTGAATACCGCGGCTATGATTCCGCCGGCGTCGCCACCCTGGAAGGCGACCATCTCGAGCGCCGCCGCGCCGAAGGCAAGCTGAAGAATCTCGAAGCCAAGCTTGGCGCGAAGCCGCTCGGCGGCCATACCGGAATCGGACATACCCGCTGGGCCACCCACGGCAAGCCGACCGAGAACAACGCGCACCCGCATGCAACCGATCGCGTCGCGGTGGTCCATAACGGCATCATCGAGAATTTTCGCGATCTGCGCGAAAAGCTCGAGAAGGGCGGCGCGGTGTTCGGGACGGAAACCGATACCGAGATCGTGCTGCATCTCGTCGACAGTTTCCTGAAGCGCGGCATCAAGCCGGTCGAAGCGGTGAAAGCGACGTTGTCCGAATTGCGCGGCGCCTTCGCGCTCGGCTTCATCTTCGCCGGCGAGGATGATTTGATGATCGGCGCGCGCAATGGCCCGCCGCTCGCGATCGGCTACGGCGACGGCGAGATGTATCTCGGATCGGACTCGATCGCGCTCGGCCCGTTCACCGACACCATCAGCTATCTCGAGGACGGCGACTGGGTGGTGCTGACCCGCAAGGGCGCGACCATCTTCGACAAGGACAACGCGATCGTTCAGCGCGAAGTCATCAAGCACTCGACCGCGACGGCGCTGGTCGACAAGGCGAACTACCGCCACTTCATGGCCAAGGAGATCCACGAGCAGCCGGAAGTGGTCGGGCATACCCTGGCCCGCTACGTCGACATGGCGACCGAGCGCGTCATGCTGCCGGTCAAGCTCCCGTTCGACTTCAACGACATCCAGCGCATCTCGATCACGGCCTGCGGCACCGCCAGCTATGCCGGCTATGTCGGCAAATACTGGCTGGAGCGGTTTTCGCGGTTGCCGGTCGAACTCGATGTCGCCTCGGAATTCCGCTATCGCGAGGCGCCGTTACGCAAGGGCGATCTGGCGATTTTCATTTCGCAATCCGGCGAGACCGCCGATACGCTGGCAGCGCTTCGCTACGCCAAGGCACAGGGCGCGCACACGCTCTCGGTCGTCAACGTGCCGACCTCGACGATCGCGCGCGAGAGTGAGACCGTATTGCAGACGTTGGCGGGTCCCGAAATCGGCGTCGCGTCGACCAAGGCGTTCACCTGCCAATTGATGGTGCTGGCCTCGCTGGCGGTTTACGCCGGCAAGGCGCGGGGCGAATTGTCGGATGAGGACGAAGTCAGGCTTGTGCGCGGGCTGGTTGAAATTCCCCGCCTGATGACGGAAGCGCTGGCCACCGAGCCGCAGATCGAAAAGCTTGCGCGCGACATCTCGAAATCCCGCGACGTGCTCTATCTCGGACGCGGCACCAGTTACCCGCTCGCGCTGGAAGGCGCGCTGAAGCTGAAGGAAATCTCCTATATCCATGCCGAGGGCTATGCCGCCGGCGAGCTCAAGCACGGTCCGATCGCGCTGATCGACGAGAATATGCCGGTCGTGGTGATCGCGCCCTACGACAAGGTGTTCGAGAAAACCGTCTCCAACATGCAGGAGGTCGCGGCGCGCGGCGGCAACATCATCCTGATGACCGACGCCAAGGGTGCGGGGGAAGCGACCATCCAGTCGCTGGTGACGATCGTGCTGCCCGACATGGCGGCGGCCTTTACGCCGATAGTCTATGCCGTTCCGGTACAGTTGCTCGCCTATCATACCGCCGTGATCATGGGAACGGACGTCGACCAGCCGAGAAATCTCGCGAAATCGGTCACGGTCGAATAGCCGCAAGGTGACACGTCATTCTGGCTCTTCAAAAACCTGCTAGGAAGGCTTAGCTGCCGTAGGCCGGCTATGTGTCCCGCGACCTGGAACCCGAATGATATCAGACGAAACGCCCCCGACCGTGCCCCCGGGTGACCATACCCCGGATCACCCGCGCGGGCTTATGGCCCGTTTTCGCAATTATTTTCTTACCGGGCTGGTCGTCGCGGGTCCCGTTGCGATCACGCTTTATCTGACCTGGTGGTTCGTTACCTGGGTCGACGGGCTGGTTCGGCCGTTCGTGCCGACGGCCTACCGTCCGGAAACCTATCTTCCGTTCGGGGTGCCCGGTTCGGGGCTGGTGGTCGCGGTCATCGCGCTGACGCTGCTCGGCTTCCTCACGGCAAACCTAATCGGCCGCACGCTGGTCGATCTCGGCGAGCGGCTGCTCGGGCGCATGCCGGTGGTGCGTGCGATCTATCGCGGGCTGAAGCAGGTGTTCGAGACGCTGTTCTCGGGTCAGGGCTCGAGCTTCCGCCGGGTTGGTCTCGTCGAGTTTCCTTCGCCGGGCATGTGGTCGATCGTCCTGATCTCGCAGTCTCCGAGCGTGGAAATCGCGGCGAGCCTTCCTGGCCAGGAAGAACACATCTCTGTGTTTCTGCCGTGCGCGCCAAACCCGACCACGGGCTTCTTCTTCTATGTGCCGAAAAGCAAGGTCATCGAGGTCGAGATGAGCGCCGAAGACGCCGCTACCTTGATCATGTCCGCGGGCGTGGTGCAGCCCGGCTCCGACCCGCAAAAGCGGGCGGCGGCGCTGGCAGGAATGGCGAACGCTGCGCGGATTGCGAATTCGGCGGAGCTGAAGCCGGCACCGGCGAAGGTGGAGTAGCCGAGCCGCAGGTCTCACCACGTCATTGCGAAAGCTTATCCTGCCCCAATCAGCGGCACGGCCTCGTCGCGCTCGAACAAATAGAGCAGGCAGCGCAGCGCTTCGCCGCGGTCGCCCTTGAGTTTTGGATTGTCCTTCATGATCCGCAGCGCCTCATCACGCGCCTGCGCGATCAGCTGGCCGTGCACCTCGGGGCGCGCGATGCGGTAGCCGGGCAGGCCGCTCTGCCGGATGCCGAGTACGTCGCCTTCGCCGCGCAGTTTCAAATCTTCCTCTGCGATCCGGAAGCCGTCGGTGGTTTCACGGATCACGTTCAGCCGCGCCTTCGACATCTCGCCGAGCGGCTCCTTGTAGAGCAGCAGGCAGGTCGACGCCTCCGAGCCGCGGCCGATCCTGCCGCGCAGCTGATGCAGTTGCGCGAGCCCGAAGCGCTCGGCGTTCTCGATCACCATGATGGTCGCCGCCGGCACATCGACGCCGACTTCGACCACAGTGGTCGCAACCAGCAAGCCGATCTCGTGCGCGGCGAATTGCGCCATGACGCGATCCTTCTCCGTTCCCTTCATCTGCCCATGGACGAGACCGACGCGGTCGCCGAAGCGCTGTTGCAGGGTCTCGAACCGTTCGGTGGCGTTAGTCAGATGTTCGGTGCCTTCGGCCTCGGATTCCTCGACCAGCGGGCAGATCCAGTAGACCAGCTTGCCGGCCTTGAGCGCGCGGCCGACACCGTCGATCACTTCGTCGATACGGCTCGCCGGTATCGCGCGAGTATCGATCGGCTGCCGTCCCGCCGGCTTCTCGCGTAATTCCGAGACGTCCATGTCGCCGAAATAGGTCAGGACCAGCGTGCGCGGGATCGGGGTGGCGCTCAGCACCAGCACGTCGACGGCGCCGCCTTTCGACGTCAGCGCCAGCCGTTCGCGCACGCCGAAGCGATGCTGCTCATCGACGATGGCCAGCGCCAGCGCCTTGAACACGACGTCGTCCTGGATCAACGCGTGGGTGCCGACCAGCAGGTCGATCTCGCCGGCCTCGAGCCGTGCCAGGATATCGCGCCGTTCCTTGCCCTTTTCACGGCCGGTGAGGATCGCGACGCGCAGGCCGGCGCGCTCGGCCAGCGGCGCGATGGTCTTGATGTGCTGGCGCGCGAGGATTTCGGTTGGCGCCATCAGCGCCGCCTGCTTGCCGGCTTCCGTCACGGCGGCCGCTGCGAGCAGCGCCACCACGGTCTTGCCGGAGCCGACGTCACCCTGCAGCAGCCGCAGCATCCGCACCGGCTGCAGCAAATCCTCGATGATGGCGGCCACGGCCTCGCGTTGCGACGAGGTCAGCGCATAGGGTAGCGCATCGATGATCTTGTTGCGCAGATGACCGTCGCCGGCGTGGCGGTCGCCGGCCGGACGCCGGAGCTGTGCACGGATCAGGGCCAACGCCAATTGCCCCGCCAGGAGTTCGTCGAAGGCGAGCCGCGACCAGAACGGGCCATCGGGAAGGATGTCGGTCAGCTCGACCGGCACATGGACACGCTGAAGCGCTTCCGCAACCGGCGGAAACTTGCATCGGCGGATCACGTCGGGGCTGATCCATTCCGGCAGCGCCGGGAGTTTTTGCAGGGCCTGCGCGATCGCACGGCGCAGCGAGCCGAGCGCGAGGCCTTCGGTCAGGGGATAGACGGGGTCGATACCGGACAGTTTTGCAAACGATGCTTCGTCGACCACGCGGTCCGGATGCACGATCTGCGGAATGCCGTCATACATTTGCAGGGTGCCGGAGACGTAGCGCTTGGCGCCAACCGGCAACAATTTCTCGACATAGCCCGGCTGGGCGCGGAAAAAGGTCAGCACCACCTCGCCGGTATCGTCGCTGGCATAGACGAGGTACGGCGCGCGCGAATTGCGTGGCGGTGGCGGCCGGTGGCGGTCGACGGTGACTTCCAGCGTCACCATGGTTCCCTTGATAGCGTCGCGGATCTTCGGCTGCTCCCGGCGGTCGATCACGCTGGCGGGCAGGTGCAGCAAGAGATCGACCAGGCGCGGCGTTTCCGCGCGGCCGAGCAGATAGCGCAACAGCTTGTCCTGCTTCGGCCCGACGCCGGAAAGGGTGGTAACGGGCGCAAACAGCGGATTGAGGAGAGTAGGGCGCATGGGGGGAATCTATGACCGTTCCCCTTCGTCATGCCCGGCTTTATGCCGGGCATCCACGTCTTTTTTCTACTGCAGCGACGACCAGGACATCGGGGACTGCGACTCCATTTTGAGAGGCGCGCATCAAGCTTTTGCCCGGCCATGACGAGAACTTCTGCCAATACAAGGGCTGACAATCGTCTCTCCCATCGCTATACCAACCCCGCCCGGCAGCACGTCCGGGCTTTTGGCGTTTGGATGGATCTGGGACATGACGGGAACGACACGATCGAGCGGCGGCCTTGACGATCGCCGCAAGCGGCTTCTGTTTCGCTGCTGGCATCGCGGCACCCGGGAAATGGACCTCATCCTCGGGCGCTTTGCCGACGCCGAGATCGCCGACCTCTCCGATACCGAGCTGGCGCAGCTCGAAAGCCTGATCGAGGTGCCCGATCCTGATCTTTACGCCGCGCTGACCGGCGACAGGGCGCTTCCGGCAGAACATGCCAGCGCGTTGTTCGATCGCATCAAGGCGTTTCGCGTCGTGGACCACGACGCATGAAGTCGCCGACCAAATCTCCCGCCGCATTGCTGACGCCCGGGCGCGCGCTGACCTTTGCCAACGTCGCCGAGGGCGCCGAGGGACTCGTCGTCTCCGACCTGGCGCGCGCGGTGGCGGCGCAGCCCAAAAGGCCGGCGGTGAGCCTGGCGGTGGTCTGCCGCGACGGGCCGCGGATGCAGCAGCTCGCCCGCGCGTTGGAATTCTTCGCTCCCGATCTGCCCGTGCTGCAGTTTCCGGCCTGGGATTGCCAGCCGTATGACCGCGTATCGCCGCACGGCGGTATTTTGGCGCAACGTCTCACTACGCTGGCGCGGCTGTCGCGGCTGCAGGGCAGCGACAAGCCGCTGATCGTGCTGACCACCGTCAACGCCATCGTCCAGCGCGTGCCGGCGCGTGAGATCGTCGCCGCGCAAGCGCTGTCGGTCGCGCCCGGCCATGTCGTGCCGATGGACTCCATCGTCGCATGGCTGGAGCACAACGGTTACAACCGTTCTTCCACCGTGCGCGAGCCCGGCGAATACGCCGTGCGCGGCGGCATCCTCGACCTGTTTCCAGCCGGCCTCGACCAGCCGGTACGGTTCGATTTCTTCGGCGACAGCCTGGAATCGATTCGCACTTTCGATGCGGAAACCCAGCGCACATTGCTCGACATGCGCGCGCTCGACCTGGTTCCGATCTCGGAATTCCAGTTGACCACGGAGACCATCCGCCGCTTCCGGATGGGCTATGTCGCCGCCTTCGGCGCGCCTGAGCGCGGCGATCAGCTTTATGAAGCCGTCAGCGAGGGCCGCCGCCATCCCGGGATGGAGCACTGGCTGCCGCTGTTCCAGGAGCGCATGGATACGCTGCTCGATTATCTCGACGGCGCCCCCATTTCGATCGAGCCGCAAGGCGAGGACGCCGCGCGCGAGCGTTTCAATCAGATAGCGGACTATTACGAAGCGCGGCGCGAGGCCCTTGAGCATCCCGGCGGGGGCGCTGTCTACAAGCCGTTGCCGCCCGATCGGCTCTATCTTACCCAGGACGAATGGACCAAGCGGCTGGGCGAAGGCGCGCTGGCGCGGCTGACTCCGTTTGCGGTGCCCGAGGGCAGCACGGATGTGTTTGACGCCGGCGCGCGGCAGGGGCGCAATTTCACGCCCGAACGCACCGATACCTCGGTCAACGTATTCGAAGCCGTCGTTGCCCATGTGCTGGCGCTGCAGGCGCAACGCAAGAAGGTCGTCATCGCGCTGTGGAGCGAGGGCTCGCGCGATCGTATGAGTTCGATGCTGCGCGACCACAAGCTCAACAACCTCACCAGCGTCAATATCTGGCGCACCGTGCAGGCGACGCCGCGCAACGAGGCGATGCTGGCCGTGGTCGGCATGGAAAGCGGTTTTGAGACCGACGAATTCGCCGTCATCAGCGAACAGGACATCCTGGGCGACCGCCTGGTGCGGCCGCGCAAATCGAGCCGCAAGCTCGACAATTTCATCTCCGAGGTGACGAGCCTTGCCGTCGGCGATCTCGTGGTTCACGTCGAGCACGGCATCGGCCGTTTCGTCGGACTGCAGACGCTGGAGGTCTCCGGCGCACCGCATGATTGCCTCGAGCTGCGCTATGCCGCCGAGACAAAATTGTTCCTGCCGGTCGAGAACATCGAATTGCTGTCGCGCTATGGCTCCGACAGCGCCAATGTCGAGCTCGACCGTCTCGGCGGCACCGGCTGGCAGACGCGCAAGGCAAAACTCAAGAACCGCATTCGCGAGATCGCCGGCGAATTGATCAAGATCGCTGCCGCGCGGCACCTGCACGAGGCGCCGAAAATGCCGGTGCAGCCGCATGTCTATGACGAATTCTGTGCACGCTTCCCCTATGAGGAGACCGAGGACCAGCTCGGCGCCATCAATGCCACGCTGAAGGACCTCGAGACCGGCCGTCCCATGGACCGGCTGATCTGCGGCGACGTCGGCTTCGGCAAGACCGAGGTGGCGCTTCGTGCCGCGTTTGCCGTCGCGCTCGACGGCAAGCAGGTCGCGGTGGTGGTGCCGACCACGCTATTGGCGCGGCAGCACAGCAAAACTTTTACCGAGCGATTCCACGGCTTTCCCGTCAACGTCGCGCAGGCCTCGCGCCTCATTCCGCCGAAGCAACTGACGCAGGTCAAGAAGGGGCTTACCGAGGGGGGCATCGATATCGTGGTCGGCACCCACGCGCTGCTCGGCAAATCGATCAAGTTCAGGGATCTTGGCCTTCTGATCGTCGACGAGGAGCAACATTTTGGCGTCAGCCACAAGGAGCGGCTGAAGCAGCTCCGCGCCCAGGTGCATGTGCTGACGCTGAGCGCCACACCGATCCCGCGGACGCTGCAATTGGCGCTGACCGGGGTGCGCGAACTCTCGATCATCGCCTCGCCGCCGGTCGATCGGCTGGCGGTGCGCACCTTCGTGGCGCCGCACGATCCCCTGATGATCCGCGAGGCGCTGCTGCGCGAGCGCTATCGCGGCGGGCAGGCCTTTTACGTGGTACCGCGTATCGAGGATCTCGCCAGCGTCAAGGATTTCCTCGACAAGAATGTGCCGGAGATGAAGGTCGCGGTCGCGCATGGCCAGATGCCGCCAACCGTGATCGAGGATATCATGTCGGCGTTCTACGACGGCAAATACGATATCCTGCTGTCGACAACGATCGTCGAATCCGGCCTCGATATCCCGAACGCCAACACGCTGATCGTGCATCGCGCCGACATGTTCGGCCTCGCGCAGCTTTATCAGTTGCGGGGACGGGTGGGGCGCTCGAAACTGCGCGCCTATGCGCTGTTCACGCTGCCGGCGCAGCAGAAGATCACGGCGCAAGCCGAGCGCCGCCTCAAAGTGCTGCAATCACTGGAAACGCTGGGCGCGGGATTTCAGCTCGCGTCCCACGACCTCGATATCCGCGGCGCCGGCAATCTCCTGGGCGAGGAGCAGTCCGGCCACATCAAGGAAGTCGGATTCGAGCTGTATCAGTCGATGCTGGAAGAGGCGATCGTCAACCTCAAGGCCGGCGTCGCCGAGCCCGCCGCCGATCGCTGGTCGCCGCAGATCACCATCGGCATGCCGGTGCTGATCCCCGAGGAGTACGTCAGCGATCTTTCGGTGCGGCTGTCGCTGTACCGCCGTCTCGCCGATCTCGACACCGACGAGGAGATCGATAATTTCGCCGCCGAGATGCGCGACCGGTTTGGTGTGCTGCCCGACGAGGTGCGCTATCTCTTCAAGGTCGCCGCGATCAAGGCCTATTGCCGCAGAGCCAATGTTGAGAAGGTCGATGCCGGTCCGAAGGGCGCCGTCATCACTTTCCGTGACAACAGCTTCGCGCAACCGGACCGGCTGGTCGCATTCATCCGCCAGCACGGCCAGGCGGCGCGGGTGCGGCCCGACATGAAGGTGGTGTTCTTCCAGGACTGGGAAACGCCGGAGGAGCGATTGATGGGCACCACAGAAATATTGCGGCAACTCGCCAATCTTGCGGAGGCCAAGAAGGCGGCGTAGCGCAGTCGAGCCACGGGTGGGCGCGCGTACTCATCCACATCGCTTCGCCCCTCGAAGCGACGAAAAATACGAACAGCCGCCGGTGATGCTACCGGCGGCTGCTCTGCGATCAACCAAGGCCAGCGATCACTTCGGATACTTGAACTCCGGCGCCGCCTTCAGCGCGTCCTTGGTCGTGTTCATCGACGCCAGCCATTTGTCGTTCTTGCTGTCGTAGCGAATGTTGACCGAAGACGGTGACACCGCGACATAGTGCTCGCCCATGCCGAGGAAGCCGCCGACCGACAGGATCAGCGCGTCGACCTGGCTGCCTTTCATGGCGATATCCGTGATTTCGCCGACAGACTCATCCTTTTGGTTATAGACGTTGAGTCCCTTCAGTTTCGACGAGAACATTTCGTCCTTCGACACCGTCGAGAACTTGGCTTCTGCCGGTGCAGTGCCGGTGGTCGTTGTCTTCCTGGCATCTTCAGCCAACGCCGGCGTTGCCAGAATGGCGAGCGCGGCGGCGGTCAATACAAGCTTCTTCATGTTGTTCTCCTCCAGTGCAGAAGTGCTGATCTACAATGCCGGAGGGAAACATCGGTTCCGCTGGAATCGTCACGATGCGGCGCGATGAGTCTCGTCGTGCAGCCGTGCCAGCAGCGACTTCGCCGAATTGTTCGGCTGCAGTGTTGCGACAGTGACGGCCGGCTCAACGTTCATGTCGCGTTTGCCATAAGTGGTATGGCGCATCACGCTGCTAAGCCGTCGCGCGATCATGTGCGCGTTGCGCAGATCGGTTTCGGCGAACACGACGATAACTGAACCATCGTCATGGACGGCACCGAAGTCCATCTGCCGCATCAGGCGGCTGATGATCCTCGCCCCGTCGAACTGGGCGCGCGGATGCGCGGGATCGAAGGCGAAGCGCGCCACCGACAATCCGCCGCCGCGCTCGATCGCGTGATACACGGCGGTCGCAAAATCACGCTCGAACGCGGCCGGGGTGAGCAGGCCGGTGCGTGCGTCGATCAATCCTTCGGCGTCGATCGAGCGCAGCGTGCGGCTCAAATGCGCCTCAAAGGCGTGGTGACGGACCAGCGGCAACGCGGTCGCCACGATGGAGGCCGGATCGCCAGAGATGATTTCGAGGTTCGGCAGATTGTAAGTGGGCGCAAGCTCGCTCGACGTCACGACGACCGGAAGATTGCGGAAGCGCGCATCCTCCGCCAGCACGGTGAGGAAGGCATCGATCACGCGCAGGCTAAATCCTTCGCCGAGTACGATGCCGTTGATATCCCGGGCGCTCAGATGTTTGGCGGCAGCCTCGATGCTGAGCGCGCCCACCACGCCGGCCCGCTCGCCGAGCGATACCGAGAGTGCAGGGTAGGCCGCGCCGCGGCCGATCAAGAGCACGGTCGCGTCACGGCTGGTATCGATATCGCCCGGTGTGATCGGCGTGGGCAGGACCAGCCGGCGCATCACGGTTGCATGCAAGGAACGGACTCGCAGCGCAGTACGCAGCCGCGCTATCAGCCGGTCCGGCTTGCCCTGCGCCTGAAAGAACGGAATGGCGCTCTCGGGCAGCCAACTCTCTGGATCGACGGCGATCAGCGGTAGATAGGGCTGACGTAAGGCAATCGGTTTTGCCAAAGCCGCAATCGCCGTCTCATCGATCCCGGTGGCCGCGGCGATCACTGCCGCCGGCTGCACCTGCTCGATGGCGCGCGCGGCGCCGGCCCATTCCGTCGCGATCACCGGGAACAGCTTGGCTTCATCCAGCACCGAGGCGAACGACGGCCGTTCGGCGGTTGAAACGACGAGGATGGGGCCTTGCTGGGACATCTGGCAAACTCTGATCGCGCCATCAGTGGAACGCGCGGAGGCTAGTTGGCCCGGCTTAATGCAGCGTCAACGCAAGGCCTGAAGGTCAAGCCTGCGGACTGCCTAGGAAGCGTTGCTCCGGTCGCGAAAAGCTTCCACCATCAACGGGTTAAGGCCGAGTTCTGTCATGGCTTCGCGGGCGCGCGCATTGTCTTGGGCGCGTCCGGCGAGGCGGTGTCCGCTCAAGCGGTCGGGCAGTGCCGTCAGGAGTGCGCCTTGCCCGAGCCGTCGCGACCATTCCTGCAAGTCGTTGCTGAGGAAACGGTAGCCGCCGACCGCCATGATGCCAGATGGTGGTGAGGTGATGTTGATGGCGCCGGTCACGCGGTCGAGCCGGGCGGCATATTCGGTATCGACGTAATCGCGCGGCGGCGGCGCGATCAGGGAGTCACCCGGTGGGAGCGGCGGCGCGTAGGCCGCGACCGGAACCATCGGCCCGCGCAGGCCGAGCGTCGCCTTCGGCGTCAGCAGGATATCGCCCGCGATCGACGACCCCGGTACTGCGCGCGGCGCGCCATGCGGCCCGGGCTTGATGAGCGCGGGCGTTCCGTCCTCGGCGATACGGCGTGCGCCGAACAGCCCGGCCTCGCCGAACAGATAGACGTCCGTTAGCGTCGCCTGCGACGCCGTCCAGGACGCGCTGGAAGCGACCTGTTCCGGGGCGCGCCAAAGACCGATCACGTTGCGCAAGCTTGGCAGGCGCGCAGCGAGGTCGAGTTCATCGAGCCGCAACGCCAGCGGCGCCGGCGCGATCAGCGTGTCGCAGGCATGCTCGTTGATCTGCGTCTCCAGCACCTCCTCATCAAAGGGATGGTGCAACACCAGCGTGCCGCCCGACAGCAGCCAGACCGCGAGCGAGGAGGCGAGACCCGCGAATGACATCGGCGCGAATGCCGACATGATGGTCGCGCCTTGCGAAACATTGCTTTCCAGCGAAATTGCGAGACCGCCGGCGATCAACGCGAGATGGGCGCGCGGCACCGGACGGATGCCGTCGGCGGTCACGTCGAACGTAATCAGCGCGGCCTTGCGGCCATCCTGGATGACCGCGCGGACGGTCGGCAATTCCCGCAAAATGGCCTGATCGAGCGAGGCCATGCCTTCGGGCAGATCGTCGCCAAAGCCGCAGACGTGACGGATCGAAAACGCTTCCGCGGCGGCGTTCATGGCCAGATCGGCGTAGACGACACCGTCGACCCGACTGGTCGTGACGATGGCGCGCGCGGCGGTGCGGTTGAGCGCGACGGTAAGTTCCGCCTGGCGCCACAAGAGCGGCAGCGGCGCGACGACCAATCCTGCGCGATTGGCGGCCAGCACGGTAAGCGCGAATTCGACCGTATTGGGCAGTTGAACGGCAATCACTGAATTGGCCGGCAGGCCCGATTCGACAAAATGGGCCGCCAGCGCCGAAATGGCGCGGTCTGCCTGGGCGTAGCTCAGGCGTTTGCCCGTCTGGCCGGTGACACGCCGCTTGTTGAGGGGATCGACCAGCGCCAAGGCTTCCGGCTGCCGGGCCAGCACACGTTTGAACAGGGCGTCGAGCGTTGGCGACGCGGTAGGCTGGGTCACGGGTTGCATCACTTCGGTCGCGGGTCCGCCTTCTGCCACCAGGTTTCCGGCAGATAGCCGGTTAACGCTGATGTCGCAGGCCTTTCTATCCGATTCCACCGCGCGATCCATTGCTCTGCGACATTAAACAACGGGATAGCGTAGAAGCCGGACATCAGCGTCCGGTCCAGCGCCCGCACCGCCGAGATGAAGGCAGGGCGCTCGCGCGCCTCCAGCAGCGCCGCGATCAGGGCATCGATGGCGGGATCCTTCGCGCCCATGTAGTTGCGTGTGCCAGGGATGTCGGCGGCCTGGGTACCCCAGTAGAACGACTGCTCATTGCCGGGCGACAGCGATTGATCCCAGCGATTCTGGATCATGTCGAACTCATAGCCGAGCCGGCGCTGGTCGAACTGCACGGGATCGACCGCGCGCACCGTCGCCTCGATGCCGGCACGCTTGAGGTCGCGGCTGTAGGCCAGCGCGATCCGCTCCTGGTCACGTGTCGTTACCAGAATCTCGAAGGTGAGGGGCGTTTTGGTCGCACGATGCCGCAGCACTGTTCCGTCGAGATCGTAGCCGGCGTCGGACAACAACTTGAGCGCCGTGCGCAGCGTCGTGCGATCGCGGCCCGATCCGTCACTGACAGGAAGGTGATAACTGCCATCGAGAATATCCGGGGGGACATCCGCGTTGGCCTGTTTCAACAATTCGCGCTCGCGTTCGTCAGCAGGCCGGCCGTACGCCGACAGTTCCGAACCGGCAAAATAGCCGGCCTCGCGTACGTAGAGCCCGAAGAAGTAATTGCGGTTGATCCATTCGAAATCGAACAGCAGTGTCAGCGCCTGTCGGACGCGGATGTCGGCAAACATCGGCCGCCGGGTATTGAAGACCAGAAATTCCGAGGGCTGTGGCATGCCGGTCTTGATGGTGTCGCGGATAACCTCTCCGTTACGGGCGGCCGGAAAAACGTAGCCGTCGTGCCAGCGCAACGGCTCGGTTTCGGTGCGAAAATCATACAGGCCGCGCTTGAACGCTTCGAACTGGCTGTTCAACTCGCGATAGAAGTCGAGCCTTACCTCGTCGAAATTCCACAGGCCCCGGTTCACCGGCAGGTCTCGTCCCCAGTAATCGGGATTGCGCACCAGCGTCACGCTCGAGCCCGGTTTCACCGCGCCGACGCGGTAGGGGCCGGAGCCGATCGGCCCGGTCATGGAGGTATCCTCGAAAGTGGCGGGATCGACCGCGTGCCGCGGCAACACCGGCATCAGGCCGAGGATCAGCGGCAATTCCCGGTCATTGGCCCCACCAAGGTCAAACCGCACGGTGAGCGGATCCGGCGCCTCGGCCTTTGTCACCTTGGCATAGTATTGCCGATGGTTGGGGCGGCCCTTGTCGCGCAGCAGGGCCCAGGAGAACAGCACGTCTTCGGCCGTTACCGGCTTGCCGTCCGAGAAGCGGGCACGCGGGTCGAGATGGAACGTGACGTAGCTTCTGGCATCGTCCGTCTCGACGCTCTTTGCCAGCAGGCCATAAAGCGTGAAAGCTTCGTCATTGCCGCGCGCCATTAGGGTTTCGACCACGAAGCCCCTGACTTGCTGTACGGCCAGGCCGCGGACAATCAGCGGGTTAAGGCTGTCGAAGGTGCCGAGCAGGCCCCAGACCAGCCGGCCGCCCTTGGGCGCGGCGGGATTGGCATAGGGCATATGGGAGAAATCGGCTGATAGCGCCGGCGCGCCATGCATCGCGAGGGCGTAACTCTCGGCCGACCGCGCCGGACCGGCGGCCACGGTCACCGGGATGGCGAAGGCGAGACCCAGGACGGCCAGCGTGCGGCCCGCGATACGCCTCAACGCCCGCATAGGAGCGTACGGATTTGATTCGCAAATGCTCACAGGGAAGCTTTACCACAGCCGTCGCGTCCAGCGGTGATCGCGGCTCAACCGTGCTTGTCGGCATTGATCTTTTCGTGCGCCGCTGTATTGAAGGCGTGCAATTGATCCGGGCGGCTCGCCTGTCACGTATCCGCCGCAATTGACTAGGAGACAGCCGCCCCAAACGGCTAGGTGTCGGTGCCTGCAGCGGTTTCGGGCGCTCCCGTTCAGAAAGGGTTTTCCGCAATGAATTTCAGTACCTTGGCCGCGTCGGCCCGGCCGGGCGGGCGAATTTTTGCCTTGATGGCGGCAACTGCATTGTCCGCAGCGCTACTCGTTCCCGCCGCCCAAGCCCAGCAGCCTGCCGCACCGGCGGCGCCCGCGGCCCCGAAAGCCGCGCCCAAGGCGGCCCCGAAGGCGGCGCCCAAGGCGGCTCCGGCTCCCGCTCCCGCTCCGTCAGCCCAGCAGGCGCCCGCCCAGAATGGTGCCGCTGCCCCGCAACAGCCCCCGGAACAGCAGGTTCAGCTGATCTACGCGCCGTGGACCAAGTTCTGCCTGAAGGGCCAGGACGCCGGCGCCAAGCAGGTCTGCTTCACCGGCAAGGACGGCCGCATCGAGTCGGGACAGCCCGTTATCGCTGCCGTCATCATCGAGCCGGAAGGCGAGCCGAAGAAGATCTTGCGCGTGACGCTGCCGCTCGGCATGCAGCTCGTTCACGGCACCCGCATCATCGTCGACAGCAATCCCCCGCTGCAGAGCCCCTATGTGATCTGCTTCGCCAACGGCTGCATGTCCGATTACGAGGCGACGCCGGAACTGCTCGCCAGCATGAAGAAGGGCCAGAACCTCGTCGTGCAGGCGATCAACTCCAACGGAGCGCCGCTGACGCTGCCGCTGCCGCTGCAGGAGACCGGCGGAAGCAGCTTCGCCAAGGCCTATGACGGCCCGCCGACGGACCCGAAGGTGTTCGAGGAAACCCAGAAGAAGCTGCAGGAAGAGTTGCAGAAGCGCGCCGAAGAGCAGCGGAAGAAGCTCGAGGATGCGCAGAAGGCCGGCGGCCAGCAGGCCAATCCCGCCGCGAAGTGACGGCGAGGGTTTCAAAACAAAAGGCGCCCCGACCGGGCGCCTTTTTCGTTTGAAGCAGGCCGCTAATTGAGCGACGGATTGCGCGGGCGGTAGCCGCCGGATTTGTCTTTGACAAAGATCTCGGGGACCTGCGAATGCCGGATCGGCTCGCCGGAATCATCGGGCAGGAGATTCTGCTCGGAGACGTAGGCGACGTATTCCAATTCCGCGTTCTCGGCGAGCAGATGGTAAAACGGCTGATCCTTGTGAGGCCGGACGTCTTCCGGGATCGACATCCACCATTCCTCGGTGTTGTTGAATTCCGGATCGATGTCGAAAATCACGCCCCGGAACGAAAACATCCGGTGGCGGACGATCTGTCCGATCTGAAACTTGGCGGTGCGCGCTTTTATCATAGCTCGTCGAATAGACCATGATTGTGGCCGATGCTAGGGGCTAAGGTGCGAATTAACCCCCGCTTTGGCTGCCTGATCGGGCGCCTCGGCCCACCAGAAGCCAGCCGAAAAGCCCTTCCCGTGATAGACATCCTCAATCTCGCGCTGCCGTATTTCGGGCTGATCTTCATTGGCTTCGCCTGCGGTAAAGCCAAGGGGCTGCCGGAATCCGGCCTCGCCTGGATGAACTTCTTCCTGCTCTACGTCTCACTGCCGGCGCTGCTGTTCGGCATCACGTCCAAGACGCCGTTCGCCGAACTCAATAACCCGCCATTCCTGGTCGCGACCACCCTTGGAACCGTCACCGCCTTTGTCCTGGCGATGATCGCCGGGAAGTTCATCGGCCGGCTATCGTTGCGGGAAGCGACGCTGGCGGGGCTCTCGGGCGCCTACGGCAACATCGGCTATATGGGTCCCGGGCTGGCGCTTGCCGTGCTCGGCAGCAAGGCGGCAGCGCCGACCGCGCTGATATTCTGTTGCGACAGCATCTTTCTGTTTTCGATCGTGCCTCTCCTGATCGAATTGAGCGATCGCGATCATCCCTCGTTCCTGCATGCCTTCGGCGTGGTGATCAAACAGATCGTGCTGAACCCGCTGATCATGTCGGCGTGCCTGGGCGCACTCGTCGCGGCGTCGCATATCCATCTGCCGGTCGCGATCGATAATATGGTTCTTTTTCTGCAAAACGCGGCGGCACCGACGGCGCTGTTCGTGCTGGGCCTCACGGTGGCGCTCCGCCCGTTCGATCGGGTGCCCTGGGAGGTGCCCGGCGTGATCGCGGTCAAGCTCCTGATCCATCCGCTGGTAGCGTTCGGATTGATGCTGCTGTTCGGCCCGTTTGCGCAGCCCTGGGCGGCAACCGCGGTCTTGATGGCCTCACTGCCGCCAGCGCTGAACGTGTTCGTGATCGCCCGGCAGAACAACACCTGGATAGAACCGGCATCAGTCGCCGTACTGATCGGGACCTTCGCATCGGTCGTCACGCTGACCAGCGTGATGTGGTTCATCCAAACGGGGCGCCTGGCGTTTCCGTAACAGACCTAGCTTACCTTCCGCCATGACGGCGCGAGGCCCTCGCGCATGGCGAGACGGCGGAGCGGCCCGATCGAGCCCATCAGGTGCATGCCGACCGCGCGCAACGACTGCACGGGGAGGAAATCGCTGAGCAGCGAACGGTTGGCGATATCGATCGCAAAGGTCCGGCTTAGGACATCTGAGCGCCGGGCTGACCGGTAGCGCGCCAGGATTGGGGGCGATCCGGGATCTTCGCCGAGCGAGATAGCCTCGCCTGCGATCTCGGCAAGATCGGCCGCATCGCGCAGTCCGAGATTGAGGCCCTGTGCGCCGATCGGCGGCACCACATGGGCGGATTCACCGACCAGTGCGATGCGGTTTTTCGCAATCTGCCACGGCTGCTCGATCGCCAGCGGGAACAGATTCCGGCCGGGCTCGACCTGGACGCGGCCGAAGATCGAATGTGACCGCTTTTCGGCGGCTTCGGACAGTTCGTCGTCGCTCAGCGCCATCAGCCGTCCGGCTTCCGCGGCCGAAGCAACCCACACCACGCTGCAGCGGTTGCCGGGCAGGGGCACGAACACGCATGGCCCATACGGAGTGTGAAATTCGGTGGAGACGTTCCCGTGCGGCCGGCTGTGGCCGATATTGAAGGTCAATGCCGACTGCTTGAGATCGCGGCGATGGACCTCGATCCCGGCTGCGTCGCGGGAGAGCGAAGTTCGTCCATCCGCGCCGACCACAAGCCGCGCCGACAGCACCAGGCCCTGGCGCGTGCGTATGCTGACTTCAGCGTCATCGGGCGTGATCGTCTCCGCCTCGTCGTCGAACCGGGTCAGGCCGGAAAGCTCGGACGCGCGCTGTTCGAGCGCCGCCGTCAGCGAGCGATTGTCGATGTTGTAGCCGAACTGGTCGAGGCCGATCTCGGCCGATGAAAACCGTACTTCCGGCGCACGGATCAGGCGTCCCGTGTCGTCGACGAGGCGCATGGCCTGCAGCGCCGCCGCCCGGTCGCGGCAGCGCCGCCAGACGTCGAGCCGTTCGAGAAGGTCTATGGACGCACCGAGCAGCGCCGTGGTGCGGTTGTCGGCGTAGGGCGCGCGGCGGGCGAGCAGGGCCGTCCGGGCGCCGCTATCGGCAAGCGCGATCGCCGCGGTCAGGCCGGCGGGCCCGCCACCAATAACGACAGCGTCATAAACCTGCAGTGCATCGCTCATATCAGGACAATTGACGTTCCCGGGGCTATTTTCAAGCCATCAAATTCGCGAAATGTTTCAACGAATTTGCGCGGCGGAACGCCGCAAGCGCGGACATGCAAATCGGTCCGATTCCTGATAGCACTGCCGATTGATGGACCAGACCAGCGAGCCAGTTTCACCACGGCTATCGGCGCGCATGCGGGCGGCAGCCTTCTCCGTGCATATCTTCACGGCGATGGGGGCAGGCGTCGCGTTGCTGGCGATGTTGGAGGCCGTGCGCGAGCACTGGGCCAACATGTTCGGCTGGCTGGGCGTTGCGCTTATCATCGACGCCATCGACGGCCCGCTTGCACGCAAACTGGACGTGGTACGGCGGCAGCCGAACTGGTCCGGTGAGACGCTTGATCTCGTGGTCGATTTTGTCGCTTACGTCTTTGTTCCAGCCTACGCGATCACCGCCAGCGGTCTGCTGCTGCCGGTGGCCGCGCCGGTCCTCGGCATCGGCATCGTGATATCAGGCGCGATGTACTTCGCCGACCGCCGCATGAAAGCCTCCGACAATCATTTTCGCGGCTTTCCGGCGCTTTGGAATGCGGTCGCCTTTTACCTGTTCCTGCTGCGTCTGCCGCCGGCCCTGTCGACCCTTGCGGTCGCCGCTCTCATCGTGCTGACATTCGCACCGTTCCACGTGCTGCATCCGCTCCGGGTCGTGCGCCTGCGCTGGCTGACTCTGTGGTTGCTTGCCTCCTGGGCGTTACTCGCGATCTATACGGTGGCTTGCGATTTCGATGTCGGCGCACCTGTTATCGCAGGTCTTTGCGCCATCGCCGTCTATATCGTCGGCAGCGATTCCGCGATCCGACTGATCAAAACGTCCAAGGTGTGATCGAAGACATGATTGAACTCCTCACCAGTGCGGAAGCTTGGGCGGCGCTGCTGACATTGACGGCGCTGGAGATTGTGCTCGGCATCGACAACGTTATCTTCCTGTCGATCATCGTGTCTCGGATTCCGCAGCCGCAAGCAACACGTGCGCGGCAGATCGGGCTGTTGCTGGCGCTGGTGTTCCGCATTCTTTTGCTCAGCCTCCTGGTCTGGCTGATCGGGCTGACGCAGCCGGTGCTGACGGTGAAAGACCTGGAATTCTCCTGGCGCGACATCATCCTGATCGGCGGCGGGCTGTTCCTGATCGGCAAGGCCACCCACGAAATCCACGGCGAAGTCGAGGCGCGAGAAGCGGACGAGGAGCAGGGCGCGCATGCCAGCGCGTTCTTCTGGGTGATCGTCCAGATCATCGTCATCGACCTGGTGTTCTCGCTCGACTCGATCATCACCGCGATCGGCATGGCGCAGGATCTCGAGATCATGATCGCGGCGGTCGTCATCGCCTGCGTGGTCATGTACGTCTCGTCCGGCCCGGTGGCGCGATTTGTTGCGGAGCATCCGACCACCAAAATGCTGGCACTGGCGTTTTTGCTGCTGATCGGCGTGGCGTTGGTGGCGGACGGATTCAAATTCCACATCCCGCGCGGTTACATCTATTTCGCCATCGCATTTTCGGCTGCCGTCGAACTCTTCAACACGCTCGCCCGACGCAATCGCAGGAGGACCGACAAATAGGCGAGTGAGGCCTGCGAGTTGACAACGCGGCCTCGATGGCCTTCGCTTCGCCCGCAAGCGAATAAGGGAGAAACTGAGATGACCAAGGCCGTGCGCGTGCACAAGGTAGGGGGTCCGGAAGCCCTGGTTTACGAAGACGTGGATGTGCCCGCGCCTGCGACCGGCGAGGTGCGTATCCGCCAGCATGCCGTTGGCCTGAATTTCATCGACGTTTATTTCCGGACAGGCCTCTACAAGGCGCCCGGCTTGCCGTTCATTGCCGGCAACGAAGCCGCCGGCGAAGTCCTCGCTGTCGGCCCCGGCGTCACCAATTTCCACCCCGGCGACCGTGTTGCTTATTACTACACCCTCGGCGGTTACGCCTCCGAACGCGTCATCCCCGCCGACAAGCTGGTGAAGCTGCCCGACCACATCACCTACGAGCAGGGCGCCGTCCTGATGCTCAAGGGGCTGACGGTCTGGTATCTCCTTCACAAGACGTTCAAGGTCGAGCCGCACCATCGGGTGCTGATTCACGCCGCCGCCGGCGGCATCGGCCTGCTCGCCTGCCAGTGGGCGCGCGCGCTGGGCGCCCACGTCATCGGCACCGTCGGCTCGAAGGCGAAGGCCGACCTCGCGCTCGCCAATGGCTGCGATCACGTCATCCTCTATAACGACGAGGATTTTGTCGCGCGCGTAAAGCAGATCAGCCGAGGTGAACTCTGCGACGTCGTCTATGACGGCGTCGGCAAGACCACGTTCCCGGGCTCACTGTCCTGCCTGAAACCGCGCGGCCTGTTCGTCAGCTTTGGCAACGCTTCCGGTCCGGTGCCGCCGTTCGCGCTGACCGAACTCAACAGCCACGGCTCGCTGTTTGCGACGCGGCCAAAACTCAACGACTACGTCAGCACGCGCAGCGAATTGCTGGAGGGCGCCGACACGCTTTTTGCCGCCGTCATCAACGGCAAGCTCCACGTGCCGATCAACCATGCCTACGCGCTGAAGGATGCGGCCAAGGCCCATATCGATCTGGAGAGCCGGGCGACGACGGGTGCATCGATTCTGCGGCCGTGATCGGCGATCACGGCCCGAGAAATTTCACCATCAGGATGTCGTCGTAGTAACGACCGTTCTGCTTCAACGCATTGATCTGGTGGCCATACTCGATGAAGCCGGCCTTGGCATAGAGCCGCCGCGCGGCCTCGTTCTCGGTAACGACGGCGAGCTGAAGCTGCTCAATATGGCCGGCGGCATGAGCCACGGCAGCGTCGACAAGGCGCTCGCCAATGCCGTATTGGCGTGCCTCGCGGCGCACATACATGCCCCACAGCATCGCTTTATGGCGCTGCTTGGCGTCGTCATGGGCGCGCAGGCCGACGACACCGACCAGCTCTTGCACGATGAAGGCGCCGAATATCCGCGATTGCGTGATGCGTTCCTTGAACCAGTCCAGCGGCTTCTCTCGCTCATCCTCGAAGGTCGCGGCGAACGCTTCCGGATTCCGGCGCAGGCCCTCGAGGCGGATGTCCCGGTAGGGCACGGCGTCGGCACCGGCCAGCAATCTGATCTCTGGATCAGCAGTCGTCACGGCTATCCCCCATGATTTGCCGGGAGCCGCGCGGGCGACGCCGCGCGGTTTCCCGTCTCGGTCACGCGACCTGTCTTGCGACGCCTGACTTGACGAAGATCGCGTCGAGGCAGTCGATCATCATCGAAATCTCCTCGCGCGTGACGTTGAGCGCCGGCATGAAGCGCAGCGCGTCCGGTTGCGGCGAGTTAATCAGGACGCCCGCGGCAAAGGCCTGTGCCACGATGGAGGCGCCGATCGGCCGCTTCAGATCAAGCGCGAGGAGAAGCCCGCGGCCGCGTACCTCGCCAAGCCCGTGCCGCGCCGACAACCGCTGCAGCTCGCTCTCGAGAAACAGGCCGGCGTCGACAGTCGATTTCAGGAACTCCGGTTCGCTGACATGTTCGAGCACCGCAAGGCCCGCCGCACACATCAGCGGATTGCCGTTGAAGGTGCCGCCCTGGTCGCCATGTTCGAAGCAGGAGGCGTGTTCGGTCGCCAGCAGCGCGGCCAGCGGCACGCCGCCACCGATGCCCTTGCCGAGCGTCATGACGTCGGGCTCGATTTCCGCGTGCTCGTAGTGGAAGAGCTTTCCGGTGCGGCCCATGCCGGTCTGAATCTCGTCGACGATCAGCAGCAGGCCGTGCTCCCCGGTCAGCGCCCGCAGTTCCTGCAGGAATTGATCGGTCGCGGGCCAGACGCCGGCCTCGCCCTGGATCGGCTCCAGCATCACGGCAACGGTGTTGTCCGAGATCAACGCCTTGACGGACTCCAGATCGTTCAACCGGGCCTTTCGAAAGCCCGACACCTTCGGCTCGAACAGTGGCTCGAACGCCTTTTTGCCCGACGCCGACATGGTCGCCAGCGTGCGGCCGTGAAAGCCTCCCTCGAAGGTGATGATCTCGTAGGCGCCGCCTTTGTGCAGCTTGCCGTATTTGCGCGCGAGCTTGATCGCGCCCTCGTTGGCTTCCGCGCCTGAATTGGCAAAGAAAACCTGATCGAAGCAACTGTGCCCGACGAGCGCGTTCGCCAGCTTGAGGCTCGGCTCATTGTAGAACGCCGGGCTCGGCGTCAGCAGCACTTTCGCCTGTGCCACAAGCGCATCGGTCACGACCTGCGGGGAGTGACCGAGGCAATTGACCGCCCAGCCCTGCATGAAGTCGAGATAGCGCTTGCCCGCGTCATCCCAGAGATAAGCGCCTTCGCCCCTGACGAACACGGTCGGCGGGCGCGCGGTGATGTCCATTAGCGCGTCGAACGGATGGGTGGCGTTGGTCATGTCGATCTCCTCTGGCAGTTCTGGGGGTGAAAAGGGCAGGCCGAAAAGCAAGAAGGCCGCGCTTTGGGGCGCGGCCTTCTCGAGAACGTGGCTGAACTAGTTAATCAGCGTTGTCGTCGGACACGGCGCGACCCATCATCGTCGACAGAGCGACGACGGAAGGAGGCGCGGCGGTTGGTCCGGTTCAATTTCATGGCGCAGGGCCGTACAACCAAACGGCAGGGGATGTCAAGCGCGCTCAGAATCCCGCCACGCTGCCGTGGAGATCATATTCGTCGGCGCGCTCGATCTTCGCGGTAACGATTTCGCCGACTTTCAGGGGGCGGCGGCTCGTAAGATAGACCGCGCCGTCGATCTCGGGTGCGTCGGCCTTTGACCGCCCCTTTGCTACGGTCGGGCCGATCTCGTCGATGATCACCTGCTGCCGCGTGCCGACCTTGCGCTTCAGGCGCCTGACGGAGATCTTCTGCTGCCGCGCCATCAGCGCGTTCCAGCGTTCCTGCTTGACCTCGTCGGGCACGACATTACCGATCGCGTTTGACGTGGCGCCTGCGACCGGCTCGTATTTGAAGCAGCCGAGACGATCGATCCCGGCCTCCTCGAGCCAGTCGAGCAGATAGGCAAAATCGGCATCGGTCTCGCCGGGGAAGCCGACGATGAAGGTCGAGCGCAGCGTCAGCTCGGGGCACTGCTCGCGCCACTTCTGGATGCGCGCCAGCGTCTTCTCCTGCGCGGCCGGCCGCTTCATCGCCCGCAGCACGTCCGGGCTCGCGTGCTGGAAGGGGATATCGAGATAGGGCAGCACCTTGCCTTCGGTCATCAGGCCAATGACCTCGTCGACATGCGGGTAGGGGTAGACATATTGCAGCCGCACCCAGGCGCCGAGCTCGCCGAGCTCTTTTGCGAGGTCGAAGAATTTGGCGCGGACCTGGCGGTCCTTCCACGGGCTCTCGGCATATTTGATATCGACGCCGTAGGCCGAGGTGTCCTGCGAAATGACCAGCAATTCCTTGACACCGGCGCTGACCAGCCGCTCCGCTTCACGGAGCACGTCATTGGCCGGCCGCGACACCAGGTCGCCGCGCAGCTTCGGGATGATGCAGAAACTGCAGCGGTTGTTGCAGCCCTCCGAAATCTTCAAGTAGGCGTAGTGGCGCGGCGTCAGCTTGACGCCCTGCGGCGGCACCAGATCGAGATGTGGATTGTGCGCCGGCGGCAGTGCCCGATGTACGGCGTCAAGCACGCTCTCATATTGTTGCGGTCCCGTGATCGACAGCACGCCGGGATAGGCCGCCTCGATCTGTTCCGGTTCGGCGCCCATGCATCCGGTGACGATGACCTTGCCGTTCTCGGCCATGGCCTCGCCGATGGCGCCAAGCGATTCCTGCTTGGCGCTGTCGAGGAAGCCGCAGGTGTTGACGATGACGAGGTCGGCACCGTCATGCTTGCGGGCGAGTTCATAGCCCTCGGCGCGCAGCCGCGTGATAATTCGCTCGGAATCCACCAACGCCTTGGGGCATCCCAGCGAGACAAAGCTGACTTTGGGCGCGGCGGCCTGTTGCATAATATGAATCTGCCTGATTGATGCGCAGGAGCTAGTCCTAATTGTCCATAATTACAAGGCTTTGAGGTGGCCTCCGTCGTGCTATGGATGGGGGGCCCGAATACGAGTGGCCGATGAGCGCTGAGTCGTCTCCTAAAATCGTCATTGTCGACGAAAGCCCGATCCGGGCCGCTATCCTGGAGGAGGGGCTGCGGGAGGCAGGCTTTACCGGTGTCGTCCATATCAGGGAAATGCAGAGCTTGCTGCAGCGGATCTACGCGCTCGATCCCGACGTCATCCTGATCGATCTGGAAAACCCCAGCCGCGACGTTCTGGAACAAATGTTCCAGGTCAGCCGCGCCGTGCGGCGGCCGATCGCCATGTTCGTCGACCAAAGCGACGCTGCCTCGATTCAGGCATCGGTGGATGCCGGCGTGTCGGCCTATATCGTTGACGGCTTGAAGAAGGAACGGATCAAACCGATCCTGGACCTCTGCATCTCCCGGTTCAACGCGTTCGCAAAATTGCAGGATGAGCTTGATCGCACCAAGCACGCGCTGGAAGAGCGCAAGGTGATCGACCGCGCCAAAGGCATCCTCATGAAATTGAAGGGCCTTACCGAAGACGAGGCCTATGTGCTGCTGCGCTCTACGGCGATGCGCGAGAAGAAGAAGATCGGCGAGATCGCGCAATCGATCCTGACCGCGTCGGAGCTTTTGAAATGACGACACCCCTTCGCATCGGTTTCATTCCGCTGGTCGACGCCGCCGCGCTGATCGTTGCGGTGGATAAGGGTTTTGCCGCCGCCGAGGGCCTCGATGTCACGCTGGTGCGGGAAGTGTCGTGGTCGAACATCCGCGACAAGCTCAATATCGGCCTGTTCGACGCTGCCCACCTTCTGGCGCCGGTCGCGATCGCCTCGAGCCTTGGGCTTGGTCACGTCAAGGTACCCATCGTGGCGCCGTTCAATCTCGGCATCAACGGCAACGCCATTACGGTGTCGCCGGCGCTGCATGCAGCGATCATGGAGGAGATCGAGGGCGACCGCCTCGATCCGATGGCAACCGCGCTGGCGCTCTCGCGGGTGGTCGCCAAACGGCGGAAGAGCGGCGTCGAGCCGTTGACGTTCGGCATGACGTTTCCGTTCTCGACGCACAATTATCAGTTGCGGTTCTGGATGGCCGCGGGTGGCGTCGACCCGGACGAGGACGTACGCCTCGTGGTGTTGCCGCCGCCTTACATGGTCGACAGCCTCGCCAATGGCCATGTCGATGCCTTCTGCGTCGGCGCGCCCTGGAATTCGGTCGCGGTCGATCTCGGCATTGGCCATATCTTGCATTTCGTCGCCGACATCCTGGTCAGCGCGGTGGAGAAGGTGCTGGCTCTCAGGCAGAGCTGGTCGGAGAAAAATCCGGATGTCCTCGCAGCCCTGGTCCGCGCCAATATCCGCGGCGCCGAATTCATCGAGCAGGCGCAGAACCGTCCAGAGGCGGCGTCCATCCTGGCTCGGACGGAGCGGATCGGCGTCGATGCCGAGGTGATCCAGCGCACGCTGGACGGTCGGCTGAAGATTTCGCCCGACGGCACGATGCGCGAAAGCGAGCGGTACTTGCTGGTGGGGCGGGAGGCTGCGGCGCGGCCCGATCCGATGCAGGCCGCCTGGCTCTATGCCCAGATGGTACGGTGGGGGCAGACGGCATTGAAGCCGGAGGCTCTCAAGACGGCCATGGCGGTGTTCAGGCCGGATCTCTACGACGCCGCTTCTGGGCAGCAGGGGAAGCCTGCCGGCGCTTCCAAGCCGATCGGCGCCTTCGCAGGCCCCGCATTCGATCCGAACGACATTCCCGGCCATCTCAAAGCATTCAAGATCGGCCACTGGAAGGGCTGAGCGGAGCCGGTGCGTCGATGTTGGGCAGTCGCTTCCAGCGGCTGGTTTTTAGGCACCGTGCACGAAATGTACGATGACGCCTGGGCCCAGATTCGAGGGTCGCTCTCATAACACGCTGATATATATCTATATTTTTTTGAATTCGTCTGGCACACAACTTGAATGTTGCAACGCAGCCAGCGTGTCACAGATGCCTGCTGGCCAAGGTCCAATGTGGATTTCCGCAGCAACGAAGCTGGTCGGATCGCTCTTGGGAATCGAGCCTGGCGCCCTTAGCCAAGCCGAGTTCCCGGCGGTCAAATTCCATTTCCGTTGAAGCCACGACAAGTGGCCGCAGGAGCTTCGTTGCAGGCCATGAAAATCGAAACGCTGTCAGTAGATTTTACCGACGAGCAGAAGCGCTACCTCGAAGGCTTCACCACCGGCCTGCAGATCAGCCGGGTCGGACGCGGTCTCGGCGGCGGCAACGCCGGTAAAGCCAATGCCGAGCCGACCGGCCCCGACGCTGCGCACATCAAGGCGCAGGACAAGGTGATCGCGTCGGGCAGGAAACTCGTCGACCAGGAAAAATTCAAACGTGACGAGCATCCGTTCGATGCCTATCCGCGGCTGAAGCAGCAGGCGCTCGACAACGCGCCGCCGAACCCGGCGGATAATTTCCGTTGGCGCTATTACGGCCTGTTCTATGTCGCGCCGGCGCAGGATTCCTACATGTGCCGCTTGCGTATTCCGAACGGCATCATGAAGCACTGGCAATTTGCCGGCATGGCCGATCTCGCCGAGCGTCTATGCGGACCGTTCTGTCACGTCACCACGCGCGCCAACCTGCAGGTGCGCGAAATTCCGCCGAAGAACGCGGTGGCGCTGATCGAGGGCATTCAGGATCTCGGCCTGTGCTCGCGCGGCTCCGGCGCCGACAACATCCGCAACGTCACGGGCACGCCGACGGCGGGGATCGATCCGCAGGAAATTCTCGACACCCGTGAATATGCCCGCGAGTGGCACTATCACATCCTCAACGACCGCTCGCTCACCGGGCTGCCGCGCAAGTTCAACGTCGCTTTCGACGGCGCCGGCAAGATCGCGGTGCTGGAGGATACCAACGACATCGCTTTTTCGGCGGTGGAGGTGAAGGACGGTTTTGGCGCGGAGCCGGGTGTGTGGTTTCGTCTTGGGATCGGCGGCATCACCGGCCACAAGGATTTTGCGAAATACAGCGACATCATTGTCAAGCCGGCTGACGCGACGAAAGTGTCGGATGCCATCGTCCGCGTCTTCATCGATCTCGGCGATCGCACCAACCGCATCAAGGCGCGGCTGAAATATGTGCTTGATGGCATCGGCCACGACAAGTTCCTCGAACTCGTTGAGCAGCGGTTGGGTCGCGCCTTCACCCGCGTACCAGCAGAGGCGATGGCGCCGCGGCCGGCATTCGACCGCATGGCCCATATCGGCGCGCACAAGCAGAAGCAGAAAGGGTTGAACTGGATCGGCGTGTCCCTGCCACTTGGTAAGGTCACCTGCGAGCAGATGCGCGGGCTCGCCAAAATCGCGCAAGACCTGGGCGACGGCGATATCCGCCTGACGGTCTGGCAGAACCTCTTGATCCCGGGCGTGCGCGACGAGAATGTCGGCCTTGCGATCGCCGCCATCAAGAAGATCGGGCTCGCGGTCGAGGCCTCGCAAATCCGCGCCGGGTTGATCGCCTGCACCGGTAACGCCGGCTGCCGGTTTGCCGCCTCCAACACCAAACTTCACGCGGCCCAGATCGGCGACTGGTGCGAGCCGCGTGTCAATATCGAGAAGCCGCTCAACATCCATGTGACCGGCTGCCATCACTCCTGCGCGCAGCATTACATCAGCGATATCGGACTGATCGCCGCGAAAGTCGATGTCGGCGAGGATGCAGATCCTGTCGAGGGCTATCATCTGTTTGCCGGCGGCGGCTTTGGTCCCGATGCCGATGTCGGGCAGGAGGTCTATCACGACCTCAAGGCGGAGGATGCGCCGAGGACCGTCGAAAGACTGTTGAAGGCTTATCTCGCGCATCGCGCTTCGCCCGATGAAACATTCCTGACATTTGCGCGCCGCCACGACGGCGAGATGCTGCGCAAGCTCGCCGATGCAGAGGTGTCCTCATGAACCAGATCACGCCTCCACCCAGGATCGAGATCATCCCCAGCAGCGCTCCGTTCTCCGAAGCGCAGCGCTCCTGGCTCAACGGCTTCTTCGCCGGTCTGTTGTCCACCGCTGGTCCCACGCCGTTGTCGGCAGAGCAGGGAGCGGCGGTGATGCAGGGGCCTGCCAACGAGGGCGATGACGGCGAAGCGTCGTGGCATGACCAGACCATGCCGATCGCCGACCGCATGAAACTCGCCGAAGGTCGCCCTTTGCGCCGGCGCATGATGGCGGCGATGGCGCAGCAGGATTGCGGCCAGTGCGGCTATGACTGTCACAATTATTCGGAAGCGATCGCGAGCAAAAGCGAGGCGCGGCTCAACCTCTGCGTTCCCGGCGGCAAGGAAACCGCCCGGATGCTGAAGTCGCTCTATGAAGAAATCGATAAGGCGCCTGCCGCGCCGTCGACGCCAGCGGCGGCTTCGACCGCTGCGGCAGTCCCCGTGGTCGCCGAGCCGGGCCGCTCACGCGACAATCCGGCGCCCGCAAAATTTGTCTCGCGGACACTGTTGAACAAGCGAGGTTCGGAAAAGGAAACCTGGCATATCGAGTTCGATCTCTCCGGCTGCGGTCTGGATTACGTCGTTGGCAACTCCTTCGGCATTTTCGCCCGCAACGACCTCGGGCTGGTTGACCAGATCATCGCCATGCTCGGCGCCTCCCACACCACCGATGTGCGCGGCCGGACGCTGCGCGAGGTCTTGCTTGACGACGTCTCGCTGGCGCCGGCACCCGATACGCTGTTCGAACTGATCTCCTATCTCACCGGCGGCGCGCAGCGCGAGAAGGCAAGGGCGCTGGCGCAGGGCGAGGATCCCGACGGCGATGCGGCTACGCTTGACGTGATGGCAGCCTTGCAAAAATTCCCCAATGTGCGTCCGCACCCGGAAGCCTTTGTCGAGGCGCTGGAGCCGTTGCAGCCGCGGCTCTATTCGATTTCGTCGTCGCACAATGTGACGCCGGGAAAGCTATCGCTCACTGTCGACTGCGTGCGTTATGTGATCGGCAAACGCAAGCGGCTGGGGCTGGCCTCGACCTTTCTTGCCGAGCGCATCCAGGCCGGCGACGAATTGAAGGTCTATGTGCAAAAGGCCCATGGCTTCGCGCTGCCGCAGGACGCCAGGACGCCGATCATCATGATCGGACCGGGCACCGGTGTCGCCCCATTCCGCGCCTTCCTGCAGGATCGTCGAGCCACCGGCGCGCCCGGCAAGAACTGGCTGTTCTTCGGCCACCAGCGCAGCGACTGCGATTTCTTCTACCGGGAGGAGCTTAACGCGATGAAGACCTCGGGACTGTTGACGCGATTGTCGCTGGCGTGGTCGCGCGATGGCGAGAAGAAGTTTTATGTGCAGGACCGAATGCGCGAGGTCGGCCGCGAATTGTGGACCTGGCTCGCCGAAGGCGCACATGTCTATGTCTGCGGCGATGCCAAGCGGATGGCCAAGGACGTCGAGCGCGCGCTGGTCGATATCGTCGCCCAGCATGGCGCCAGAAGCACCGACGAGGCGATTTTGTTCGTGGCGGAACTCAAGAAGAAGGGACGGTTCCAGCAGGACGTCTACTAACTGGTTCCCGCAAGCTCAAATCGGCGCGAATAAAATTCCCGGGTGCATCCGGATCGGAGAATTTTTCTCCTGAAACCGACTTCGCCAGGGCGGCCGCATTGCTATTTTCGCGGCTGTCTTGCTTCCTGCCGCGAACGAATATTCGATATCTCCCGAATGAGGCGTTGGAGATCGACCATGCGCGAACTATCGGCGGAAGCCCGCCTGCACTTTTATGCGCGCTCGCTGACCCGGCGAACCGGGGCGGGTCTGCATGTTGCAGTGCTCTACAGCGCCTTCGCGCTCATTGCCGCTGTTGTGTTCGGCACGCTGTCGGTCCACCCGTTTTAGCACCCATGTTGCTATCGCGCCGTCTTGAACGGCGCGACCGCAATTCCCGCATCCTTCAATGCCTGCCGCACGCCGCGCGCAATATCGACGGCGCCTGGCGTGTCGCCGTGAATGCAGACGGTATCGGTGCGCATCTTGATCACCTTGCCGGTGACCGACACCACAGCGCCGTCCTGCACCATCCGCACCACACGGTCGGCGATCTCTTTCGGCTCATGCAGCACCGCGCCGGGCTTCTTGCGCGAAACCAGCGTACCGTCGTCCTCGTAGGCGCGGTCGGCGAACACCTCATGCACCATCGGCAGGTTCGCGGCTTCGCCGGCCCGCACCAATTTTGAATTCGCGAGCACCACGAAAATCAGATTGGGGTCGACCGCCTTGATCGCGCTCGCGATCGCCTTTGCGGTCATGTCGTCGTCGCAGGCGACGTTGGAGAGCGCGCCGTGCGCCTTCACATGTGTGACCTTGTGACCGGCCGCGGTCGCGATCGCCTGCAAGGCGCCGATCTGGTAGGCGACCAGATTCTCGATCTCGGAGGATTTCAATCCGGGGATCGGACGCCGGCCAAAGCCGTGCAGATCGCGATAACCCGGATGCGCGCCGATGCTGACGCCGCGCGCTTTGGCGAGTTCCACCGTGTGGCGCATGATGTCGGCGTCCCCGGCATGGAAGCCGCAGGCGATATTCACCGAGGTCGCAAGCTCGATCATCGCGGCGTCATTGCCCATTTCCCACGGTCCAAAACTTTCGCCGAGATCGCAGTTGAGATCGATTGTTGTCATGGTGGTTGTCCGCTTCTGGTGAATGGAGCTTTGGCTAGTCACCGGCGACCGGATGCCACGTGTCTGCATCGACCGCGCTGACGGCATGGCCGGCGACATTAGCATTCCTGAGCGCTTCGATGTTGAGATCGAAATTCTCAATTCCGCGCAGCCGGTTCGACAGGGTACGCAGCAAGTCGGCGAATTTGCGCGCTTCCGCCTGCGCCTCGGCCATGCTGATCGCCTTGAAGCGGAACGGACGCCCGGCCGGGATCTGAGCGAAGCGCCCGAGGTCGGGCGAAATCACTGTCGCGATCTTTGGGTAGCCGCCGCTGGTGCCTCGATCCGGCATCAGCACGATCGGCTGGCCGTTGCCCGGAACCTGAATGCTGCCGTTGACCGTACCGTCGGTGACGATGTTGTGGTCGTGCAGATGCTTCAGGATCGGCCCTTCGAGCCGGTACCCCATGCGATCGCTGGTCGCGGAAATCTTCCAGTCGCTCTCGATAAGCAGCTTTTTGGTCTCGTCGGCGAATTCGTCGTCCTGCGGTCCAAACAGGACACGGATCGGCGCATCGGCCATCGCGATCGGTTCGATCCGGCGCTCGGCCGCGCCGCTCGCGGGCGCCGTCTCCAGCTCGTCGCCACTCTGCAGCGGGCGCGGATAGGGACTGCCGAGGCCCGCGCGCGCATTCACCGCGAGGCTACCGAACATCGGTTCGCCCCTGATGCCGCCCTCGATCGCGAGATAGCTGAATGAGCCCCCACGGGCAAAGCCCAGCGTCAGCGTCTCGCCGTCCGCCACGGTCGTCGATGTATCGATGACGACCGCGCGCCCGGCGATGTCGGCGTTGCGTGTGGCCCCCGCCAGCGCGATACGAACCGCACCGCCACGTGCGGTGAACGCGGCGCCGAACGGGCCAACTTCGATGGCGGCGGCGAATGGTTCATTGCCGACCAGCGTGTTGGCCGCCGCAAGAGCCAGACGGTCCATTGCGCCGCTCGGCGTCAGGCCGTAGCGCTGCGAGCCGGGCCGGCCGCCATCCTGCACTGAACTGGCCGGGCCGATTGAGGAAAGGACGAGCTTGCTCATGGCGCGATCAATTCCGCGATGAGTTCGCCGGCTTCCGCGGCGCGGTCCTGTTCGGCAAACGTCTTGGCATCGACGGCCGTGAAGGTGACCTGGTCGCCTGGCTCCAGCAGGAAAATGGGATCGCGGTGCAGTTGGTAGGTTCTGACGGCGGTTCGTCCGAGCAGATGCCAGCCGCTCGGGCCAGCCAGGCATTGCACACCGGCCTGCACGCCACCGATCGAGATCGTGCCGGCGGGCGTCAACAGCCGCGGATTCTGCCGCCGCGGTATGTGTAGCGAAGCGTCGAGCCCGCTGAGATAGGACCAGCCCGGCGTAAAGCCGATCATGGCGACGCGATAATCGCCCGCGACATGCCGGGCCACGATATCCTCGGGAATGGTGTTAAGCGTCTTCGCGACGTGCTCGAGATCGATACCGTGTTCGCCGCCATAGGCCACGGGAATGCGCCAGCGCCGCGCCCTTGTGGTTTCCGGAAGCGGCCGTTGCGCGAGCGTGAGGAGCTTTTCGCCCAGCGCTTCGAAATCGATTTGCACGGGATCATAGTGCACCAGCAGCGAGCGATAAGTCGGCACGGTTTCGGTGACGCCGACAATCGGCTCCTCTGCAATCGCCCGATCGAGCGCGAGCGCCCGCCGGTTGGCGGCCTCGTCGATCATGCGGCTGAATTCCACCGCAATGGCGCTGTCGCCACTCGGCAAAAGGCGGGGTGGGGCTGTCGTAGCGGCCATGGCCTCGTTGCTCTTCTTGCATCAAGCTAGCGTGTTTTGGTGCGGAGTGGAATTCGCTTCGTAGAGAATCGTTCAACAAATTCAATAAATTAATCAGCATGTCGCTGATAAGATCTGGTGATCGGTGAGATGTATGGCAGCCCTTGACGCGATGACCGCGCCCCGCAAGATGGCCCCCGCCAATTCATCCCTACCGGAGCCTGCTTTCCAGATGTCCCTGACCCCCGAAGCGATCGCGACCCTGTCCCGTGTGTCGACAGCCACCATCACCACGGTTCTGCTCAAGAAGGGTCTGCGAAATGTCTGGATGCGCGGCACCAAGCCGCTGCGGCCCGGTCAGCCGCGGCTGGTAGGACCGGCGTTCACGCTGCGCTTCGTGCCCGCGCGCGAGGATCTCGCTACGCCCGAGTCGTGGTCGTCGCCGATCTCGACCCGTACCGCGATCGAAGCCATGCCGTCCGGCTGCATCGCGGTGGTCGATGCCATGGGCATCGCCGACGCCGGCATCTTCGGCGACATTCTCTGCGCGCGCATGGTCAAGCGCGGGGTCGCCGCCCTGATCACCGACGGCGTGGTACGCGACGTCGAAGGCGTACTCGGCACGAATCTGCCCGTGTGGTGCGACGGCTTTGCCGCGCCGCCTTCGGTGGCCGGGTTGACCTTCGTCGGCTGGGGTGAGCCGATCGGCTGCGGCGGCGTCGCCGTGTTCCCGAACGACATCGTGGTCGCCGACCAGGACGGCGCGGTGCTGATCCCGCAGGCGTTCCTTGAGCACGTCCTGGCCGAAGGGCCGGAGCAGGAGCGCATGGAAGCCTGGATCGTCAACGAGGTGAACAACGGTGCCGCCTTGCCCGGCCTCTATCCGATGAACGCCGAGACCAAGGCGCGCTATGCGGCAAGCAAGAAATAACTTCAAGAAAATGAGGTAACCCCATGGAAATTTATCTCGCGGGCACCCGGCCCACGCGCCGGGCACCGGCCGAATATTTCACCGGCACGGTACTCCAGGATCCGATCATCCAGACCGAGGCGCCGGCGCGGTTGGCCTCGACGCGCGTCGCTTTTGAGCCCGGCGCGCGTACCGCGTGGCACACCCATCCGCTCGGCCAGACGCTCTATGTCATCTCAGGGGTCGGACGGGTGCAGACCAAGGGCGGACCGATCAAGGAGATCCGCCCCGGTGACGTCGTCTGGATTCCGCCGGGCGAGAAGCACTGGCACGGCGCATCACCGACCAACGGCATGGCCCACATCGCCATGCAGGAAGCGCTCGACGGCAGTTATGTGACCTGGATGGAGCACGTCACCGATGCGGAATATTCCGCACCGGTCGGCTAGTTCCGTTGCGCGGTCCATGTGCCCGAACACAGCGCGGCACGCCAGGTACCCGAGCCTGACGTGCCCGAGAGGCGACCGGTGCCGACCGCGCGCTTCAGGCCGCTGCTCAATGTCACGCTGATGACGCCGGCCTCGGCGACGCGGCCCGACGCCGTCACCATTGCGCTGTTCGAGGCGATCCGACCGTTGTTGATCCCGAGCGAGACCGAGGCCCCGCTGCTGCAGGCTTCATTCGATGATGCGATCTGCACGTTCCAGTCGCCGTCGAAGGTCGATGCGGCGGCGGGCGTTGCGGTCACCAGCGCCGCGAGCAAAAGAAGGCGAGCGGTTGAAATTGACTTGCGAAGATATCCCATGACGGGGCCCCCTGTGTTCTGATGGGGGCACCGTCTCACATCGCCTCTGATAGCACCGTGATGACCATCACATTAGCCGACCTGAAAGCCCTCGCCTGGGAGGCGACGGCTTTCGGGTCGGGCGCATCGCAGCGGTCAACTGCTCAGTTGACGCGCGTCCAGGTCTGTCCGCCGCAGAACACGCCGCCAAAGGCGCAGCCCTGGACGCGCAACGTGTCGGAGCCTTTCAGCGCGATCGTGGAATCGTAGGTGCTGCCGCTATTCGGATCGAGGATCCGGCCGCTCCATTTGTCCTTGCCGGGCTTCATGTTGATCAGCACCTGCTCGCCATTCTGGTCCGACTTCTTGTCGACGGCATAGCCGCACAGATTGACGCCGCATTGCTCGATCCGGACCTTGCCTTCCTTCTCCTCGGTTAGCCAAACGCCAAGCGGCGAATTGGCGGCCTGCACGGCGGCAGGGGCAGGTGCCGGCGGCACCGCGACGACGGTGGGAGCCGGCGCAGGTTTTGCCGGAGGCGGCGCGATATCCGGCTGAGCCCGTGCTGCAGGCGGAGCGGTCGCTGAATCGGCGGGCGCCACGGCCGCGGTCGTGGTCGACGGTTCGGCCGTTGCTGCAGGGGCGGGAGGAGGCGCCGGGGTCGCAGGCGCCGCGGCCTGTTCGGCCGGAGCGGGCGCAGGAGCCGCAGCCGGAGCGGTTTGCGTATCGGTCTTCGGATCGGTCTTTGTATCGGTCCTGGCCTGCTGCGGGGGTTGCTTCCGGGACCGATCGTTGTCCTCGGTCTTCGAGCGCTTCGATGGGCGGCCGGTATTGTCGTAGACGCCGGGTATCGAAACCGTCCCGCGATCGGGGTCGATGCGGATGGTGCGGCCGCCATATTCGAAAGTGTACTGTGCCTGCGCGGCGGTGCTCGCCAGCAAGAGCGCAGCAATAGCGAGACACTTCTTCATGGTGACCTCCTGAGCGGGGAATCCGGGCTGGCGAAGATATGCGTTGGCCGCGTCACGCAACGTGACCTGGATCACTTTCAAATCGTAAGTCGTGTATTTAGGGGCTTTGGTTCAAAGGGGCAGCTGGCAGTCTAAATAGCGCCGGAAAGCCGGTCAATTTCACGCGAAAGCCCGTGCTTTTTTGGCCTGCGAATCAGCCGAACCAGGCGGCATAAACCTTTTGAACGTACCTTCCGTGGCGATGTGTAGCCACTGATCGAGAAAGAGAAGGCGGAACCGTGACGATCTCAATGTATGAAGCGTCAGTCGAGGTTTTCGCGCCGTATCTCGGCAATCTGGCGGGGCTCCTCGACCACGCATCGGCCTATGCGCGAGTGCGAAACATCGATGCGTCGGTCCTGCTAGGGATGCGGCTCGCTCCGAACATGTACAGCCTGAGGCAGCAAGTCGGCGAAGCCAACCGTCACGCCAACCTTGGCTGCGCGCTGCTGGCTGGCCGCCCGCCGCTTTCGTTCGGAGAAGGAGAGCCCGATCTTCCGGAGTTGAAGTCGCGGATTGCCGCGACGGTCGATTTCATTCACAGCCTGCCGCGCGCTGAAATCGACGGTGCCGCGGACAAGGAGGTCGTATTCACGTTCAGGAACGGGGCGGAACGGAAATTCACCGGGCGGTCGCTGCTGCTGACGTTCACGAGTCCGCAATTCTTTTTCCACGTCGCAACGGCCTACGACATCCTGCGGCATGCCGGCGTCGATCTCGCCAAGAAGGATTTTCTCGGGCCACCAAGGCCGGTCTGACGACGGAGACTAGATCTCGCCGCCGTCCCTGCGCACCAGATTCGCAGCGGCCGCGCGTCCCGCCATTTCCTGCTTCAGATTTTCAAAGCGCTGCCGCGCGTCGCTTTCGCGATCGTCGACGAATTTGATCGCAGCGTCCCGGTCCATCGGGCCGCCGACGACGAGGCTGGAATTTTCGCCGACCGTTTCGTCGACGTAATAGTGGCCGTTGTCCTCGCGCACCGTCCATTTGAAACGTAGCGCGGCCATTGGGCCGGGACCGACCTTGGAATAACCGTGGGCTTCGACAGGCTGCGGGGCCGCAGGGGCTTCCTCGACCGGTGCCTTGTCGGGCGCGGGCGGGGACTGCGGCTGGTCCATGATGCTGGCGATGGCCGCAAGCGCGTTGTCGGTCGGGTCGCTTTGGCTCAAGGTTCTGGTCTCCGGACAGGGCAGGCGAAGGCGGTCGCCCAAGCTCCTTCCTTTACTATCGAATGCGGCTGAATTTGTCAGCCTATGCGCATACCGGCGGCAGTCTATCCTTCCAGGGACGCACCTGTTCGAGCTGGCCGGCCAGGCGGAACAAGGTTCCCTCGTCACCGAGTTTTCCCGCGAACATCATGCCGAGCGGCAAGCCGGCCTTGTTCCACGCCAGCGGTACCGACATCGCGGGCTGGCCGGACATGTTGAACATCGAGGTGCCCGGCATGTAGCGCCGCAGGATCGGCGCGATATGCGACAGATCTTGCGACATGGTGTCGATCTCGCCGATGCGCAGCGGCGGCGCGCACAGCGTCGGACTAAGGAAGACGTCGCACGTCTCGAAGAACGTCGCGAGCCCGCGCGAAATCTGGAATCCGGCGAGCTGGGCTGCGACGTAATCGGTCGCCGTCGTCTTCTGCGCCTTACGTGCACTAGCCAGCGTCAAGATCTCGAGATCGTGCTCGGTCATCGCACGTCCGAGCCGCTGCTCGATCATCCGCACCGTCAGCGAGGTGTTGCCGCCGACAATTGTCGTCATCACCACGGTCGGATCGGCGGCAAGCGTCGGCGCACGCTCATCGACGTGGTGGCCCAGTCCTTCGAGCGTGCGGGCGATGTCGCGGACCGCGGCGGCGATCTCGGGGTCGATAGTATCGCCGTAGGGCGATTTGTCTGTGAAGGCGATGCGCAACTGTCCAGGATCGCGGCCGACGTCCTGGGAAAACGGCCGTTGCGGGGGCGGCGCGACATAGGGGCTTGATGCTTCGGGCCCGTGGATCGCATCCATCATCACGGCACTGTCGCGCACGCTGATGCTCAGAACATGGCCGCACGAGAATCCGCCCCAGCCTTCGCCGCGATCGGGGCCGAGCGGGTTGCGCGCGCGGGTCGGCTTCATGCCGAATACGCCGCAGGCGGAAGCGGGAATCCGGATCGAACCACCGCCGTCGCTGGCATGCGCCACCGGCAGGATGCGTGCTGCAACAGCCGCGCCGGCGCCGCCGGACGAGCCGCCGGAGGAATGATCTGTATTCCAGGGGTTGCGGGTCGGGCCGAACAGCCGTGTCTCCGTGGTCGGCGTCAGGCCGAATTCCGGGCTCGAGCTCTTGCCGAAAATCGCGACGCCGGTATCGAGAAATCGCTGGGTGAGGGTGCTTGAATGATCGGCGACGAAGTCCTTCAGGACTGTTGCCCCCGACGTCGTGCGCGTCCCCTCCAGTAGATCGAGATCCTTCAGAAGGAACGGCACGCCGGTGAAGGGACCGTCGACAAGTCCCTTGTCGATCTGACGCTCGGCATAGTCGTAATGTTTTACCACCACCGCATTGATTTGCGGATCGACGCGGGCGGTGCGCGCGATTGCCTCGTCGAGCAATTCGCGCGCCGAGACCTGCTTCTTGCGGACGAGTTCGGCGAGGCCGACCGCATCGTATTCGCCATATTCCTTGAATGCCATGTGCAGTACCTCAATGGCCCGCGGATTGGACGACCCGCCGGCGCGTTCGATCATGATTGACGGATCAGCCAAGTACGTCCTGATTGATGACGTTCTGCCGCAACGGATCGCCGTCCAGCACACTCAGGATGTTGCGCGCGGTCTGCTCGCTCATCCGGTCCACGGCCTCCCGTGTGACGCCTGCGACATGGGGCGCCATAATGACGTTCGGAAGTTCGAACAGCGAGTGCCCGGCCGGCGGTGGCTCCTGCTCGAATACGTCGAGCCCGGCCCCGGCAAGCTTGCCGGATACGAGTGCGTCATACAGCGCCTTCTTCGTCGACGATGCCGCCGCGGGCGGTATTGATCAGGTAGGCCGTCGGCTTCAGCCGCTTCAGCCGCGCCGCGTCGAACATCCCGACCGTCTCCGGCGACTTCGGGCAGTGGATGCTGACGAAATCGGCGCGCGGTAGCGCGGCGTCGAGATCAGGGACCGCCTCGCAGCCGGCGGCCTTGATCTCGGCCGCCGGCTTGTAGGGATCATAGATCAGCACGTTCATTTCCATCGCCAGGCACCGCTTGGCGGTACGCGTACCAATGCGGCCGAAGCCGATGATCAGTACGGTCTTGCCGAAGAGATCGTAGGGCAGCATGCCGAGCCGCGCGGCCCATTTGTTGTCCTTGACGCAGGAATGCATTTCCACCGCGCGCTTGGCGAGCGTCAGCATCATGAACAATGCGTGCTCGGCGACCGAGGGCGAGTTGGCGGTGCCCGCCACCATCAGCGGCACCTTGCGGCGGCTGAGCGCGGGGACATCGACCGCGTCGAAGCCGACGCCTATCCGGGTCACCACCTTCATGTCCTTGGAGGCTTCGAGCTCCGGCTCGCCGAACCGGGTGGCGCCGAGCGCCACGCCGTGGACAGGGGCCTGCTGCTTCAGCATGGCCTCGAAATCCCTGGCCGATATCATGTTGGGAAATTCGATGAGCTCGATGTCATCCCGCGCGTGGAGGAGCGCTCGTCCCTGCTGCGACATCGATTCGGTGACGAGAATCTTGTTCTTGTTGGTCGCCATTTCCTGCCCTTGACTAATGCTTGTGCGCCATCAAAGGACGGCGCCAGTCACCTCGTTTAGCAAATGCATATTGTTGAGGTCCACAGCCAATCGGAGCGGAGCGCCGTCATGCGCGCCGGCATTGGGATTGACCCGGCCGCATATCTGCGCGCCCTCAAGCGTGAAATATACCAGCGTCTCCATGCCCATCGGCTCGGTGACATCGAGCACGGCATCGAATGGCTCGATTCCGGGCTCTGGATGCGGCCGCGCTTCGGTGATGTGCTCAGGACGGATCCCGAGGAGCAATTTGTCGGTCCTCGCCACGCCCTGATAGCGGGCGGCGCGGGAGGGCGGCAACGGGAAGGAGAGGCGGTCGGTCAGCCGCACATGCACCTTGCCAGCGACGTCCTCGAACCGGCAGGGCACGAAATTCATTGCCGGCGAGCCGATGAAGCTCGCGACGAAGCGCGTAGCGGGCTTGTGATAGAGCTCGTTCGGCGTGCCTATCTGTTCGATACGGCCGTGGTTCATCACCACGACACGGTCGGCGAGCGTCATCGCCTCGACCTGGTCGTGGGTGACGTAAACGGTGGTGGTGCGGACCTTCTGGTGCACTTTCTTGATTTCGATCCGCATCTGGACGCGCAGCTTTGCGTCGAGGTTGGAGAGCGGTTCGTCGAACAGGAAGACTTTTGGGTTACGCACGATGGCGCGGCCCATTGCCACGCGCTGGCGCTGGCCACCCGACAATTGCTTCGGCTTGCGATCGACCAGTTCGACGATGTCGAGCATACGCGCGGCTTCGTCGATACGGCTCTTGATCTCGGCCTTGGGATATCGCTTGAGGCGCAGTCCGAACGACATGTTCTCGGCAACCGTCATGTGTGGATAGAGCGCGTAGTTCTGGAATACCATCGCGATGTCGCGATCTTTCGGCGGCACGTCGTTGACGACGTCGCCGCCGATCATGATGTCGCCGTCGCTGATGTCCTCCAGGCCTGCGATCATCCGCAGCGTGGTCGACTTGCCGCAGCCGGATGGGCCGACCAGCACCACGAACTCATGGTCGGCGATGTCGAGATCGATGCCGCGCACCGCCTCGACGTCGTCGTAACGCTTCACAACCTTACGCAGCGTGACGTCAGCCATGAGTTCAACCCTTTGTCGCACCGGCGGTCAGGCCGGCAATGTAGTAGTCCATCAGGAAGGCGTAGATGATCAGCGGCGGCGCCGCCCCGAGCAAGGCGCCGGTCATGATCTGTCCCCAGTTGAACACGTCGCCCTTGATCAGCGTGGTGATGATGCCGACCGGCAGCACCAGTTGATCGGTCGAGGTCGTAAACACCAGGGGATAGAGGAATTGCGCCCAGGACACCGTGAAGGCGAAGATGGTCGCGGCGATGATTCCGGGCAGGGCTACCGGAATAAAGATGCGCGTCAGCGTCTGGAACCAGGACGCGCCATCGATGATGGCGGCCTCGTCGAGTTCCTTCGGGATCGAGGCGAAATAGCCGATCATGATCCAGGTGCAGAACGGTACCGTCAGCGTTGGATAGACGATCAGGAGCACGTACCATCGGTTGATCAGCTGGATCCCGGTCCAGTCGCTGAATACCGCGAACATCTTGAACAGGGGAAGGAACAACAGCGTATCCGGGATGAGGTAGGTCAGAAAGACGCCGGTGGCGAGCGTCGCCGAGCCCCAGAACCGCATGCGCGACAGCGCGAATGCCGCCGGCACGCTGATCAGCATGGTGATCGTCACCACAAAAATCGAGACGAAGGCGGAGTTGCGGAAGAACGTCAGGAACTGGTTCGACGTCAGCAACCCGACGTAGTTTTCAAGCGTCGGGTGAAATACCCACCACGGGTTCGTCGCCGCCGAAATTTCGGCGCTGGTCTTGAGCGAGGTGATCAGCATGTACAGCGGCGGCACCAGCGAAAAGATCGCAAACAGCGTCAGGAAGAAGTACGACCACCGCAGCGCCCAGGTGCGGTCGCGGCTCATACTGCCATACCTGACCTTGCGGGTCGGCGCGGCCTTGTCGATCACCACGGTGCTTGTCATCAGGCTTCATTCCCGCGTTTGTTGACATCGCGCAGGATAAAGATCGCCGCGATCGCGAGGATCGGCACCATGAACAGCGAGACGCTGGCGCCGAGCGGAATATCACTGCCCTCGATCCCGATCCTGAATGCCCAGGTCGCGAAGATGTGTGTGTGGTCCAGCGGGCCTCCGGCGGTGAGAATCCGCACAATGTCGAAATTTGCGAACGTGACGATCAGCGAGAACAGCGTCGTGATCGCGATGATGTTGCGCATCATCGGTAGCGTGACGTACCAGATACGCTGCCACCAGTTGGCGCCGTCGATGGCGGCGGCTTCGTACAGCTGCTCGGGCACCGATTTCAGCGCCGCCAGATACATGATCATGAAGAAGGGGGCGCCGTACCAGATATTGACCAGAATGACGGAGAAACGGGCCCACCCCGGCTCGCCGGTCCATGAAATCGGTCCGATCCCGAAAAACGACAGGGTGTAATTGAAGGCGCTGTAGGAAGGATCGAACAGCCACAGCCACGCCAGCGTGCTCATGGCCGGCGGGATCACCCACGGCACCAGCAGCATGCCGCGCCATTTGCGCTGGCCCTTGGCCGGGATGTTGTGGACGAAATGCGCGACGATGAAGCCGATCAGCGCCTTGAAGACGACGGCTGTGATGGCGAAGATGCACGACTGTTTCACCACCAGCCAAAAGGTTTCGCGTCGAAACAGGAATTCGAAATTGCCGAGGCCGACGAAGCGTTGCATCGACTTGTTCAAGGTCGCCAGATGCAGCGAGTAGAAGGCCGGGTAGAGAACCAGAATTGCGATCAGAAGGATCAGCGGCAGCGTCATCAGAAACGCAGCGGTCGATTTCCGCTTCATCGCGGTTCGCAGGCTGGATCGCTTGCGAACGTTTCCGGCTCCGGCAACGTTGTTCGGTTGAAATGCGACGTCAACCATGATGCTTCGCCCTCGCGAGATTCATCTCAAGAAGCGGATCACCGAGTCTGCCGCCGAGAAGCCGGCCTGGTGCCGGTCACCGGCCAAGCTGGCGCAAGCGCGGCAGCCGCCGCAGCGCTGGCTGCGGCGGCAAGATCATCAGCTCCGCATGTAGCCTTCACACTCGCCTTCGGCCCAGGCCAGCGTCTTTTCCATGGCCTCGCCCTGATGGTAGCGCAGGCACATCTTGGTCAGGATGGCTTGCGTGTAAATTTGCTGCGCGATCTTCGGCGGCGCCGGCGATGCGGCGATCGAGAGAACCTGATGGTTGTAGGGGTTGGGATAGTGATACAGCGTTCCCTTCGGCGGGCCTTCTTCCGCCCATGTCTTCAGGGTCGTCAGTTTCTCGAACGCCGGCAAATCATAACCGCCACTGGCTGCGACCATTTTCTCCACTGAAGCCGGTTGCGAAAGGTGAACCAGCAGGCTCTTGGCGGCTTCCCTGTTCTTGGAGAAATTCCAGACGCCCCAGAAGTAGGGAAGGAACGGCGCAAATCGGCCCTTGGGACCGACCGGGAAGCCATGTGTCCAGCATTGCTCGGCAACTTGCGGGGCGTCGCGCTTGGCGACCGCCCAGGCGCTGGGCGGATTCATGATCATCGCGCCCTTGCCGGAAACCAGCCACTTGTTGTTGCTGGCGTCGTCCCAGGCAGCGACGTCCGGTGGCAGGAACGAGATGAGTTTCTTGTAGAATTCGAGAGCCTGCCGCACCTCGTCGGTCTTGACAGTAAGATTGCTCTCGGCGTCGACGAGCTGAGCGCCGAACGCCTGGAAAAATGCGCCGGCGGTATCGACCGAGTCGGTTGTCTCGCCAAGCCCGATGCCGAAGGGATAGCCTCCCTTGTAGCAGGCCTCCGCGGCCTTCAGGAACGTGTCCGTGGTCCAGTTGTCGGCCTTGGGCGGGCTGCCCGCCGGATACATCTCCTGAACGTCGATGTTGGCGAACTTTTTCATCAGATCGATGCGGGAGCAGGGCCCCTTGATCTGGCTGCCGCTCGTGGCGGGGACGGCGAGCCATTTGTCGCCGGCCTTGCCGAGATACTGCACCGTACCGTTGACTGCCCCATTCAACTTGATCAAGGGCTCCATGATATCGTTCACGGGCTCTAATTGCTCGGCTTGGGCTTGAGGCCACCATGTCGGCATCGCGAGGATGTCATGACCGGACTTCGCCTGGCCTTCTGCAGCGACCTTGAGTTGGATGCCATTGCCTTGACTGGAAATGTAGTCGATCGAGACCTCGACCTTCTCTTTCTCGGCCCACTCATTGACGAGATCGGTCAGAGGTCTTGTTGGCGCCGGGAACCCAGTGATCCCAGAAGCCCACCGAGAGCTTGCCAGCGGCGTAAGCGCCGCGAACGTAAGGGGCGGTGATCAGCGCCGCCGACGACAGCGCGGTAGCAACAACGAATTGTCGACGAGAAAGCTTCTTCCGTAACATGGCATTCTCCCTGGTGAGCCACCGGACAAACCTTCAGAAATCTCGTTGTTGTTTTTTTCTGTTCTGCGCCTTTTTTTTAGCGGTTCGGAGATTTCACTGTTCGCGATCAGAGCAGAATTGCAGGCGTCTGTCGAGAAACTCGGCGGCACGGCGCTCTAGAACTAACGTTGTGTGCAAATCGCAGGCAGCGAGACTCCGTCTCGCATTTTGAAAGCAGTTTCGCCGTGTCATCGGCGGGGATGTTGCGCCGCACATCCGAAGGACTTTCGTTGTGGCGGCGGCGGGTGCGCGATTGAGCCGCAGGTTCCTTGCTGGAAGTTGACGCGCCTTGAGAAGGCTTTCAGTCATCCAACCGACTGAACACCGCCGGTAGACGTGGCCGACGCGAAAACGCTAGGCTCCGGATTCGGCGGTGGGCCTCCACCGCCAGTGACCCAGAAGCCGACAACTCACGACCGATAATGGAGACCCGATAATGACCAGCCCGGTATCGAAGGTTCGCGCGCGGTGGAAACTGTGCGCCATGCTTGGGATGGCCGCCATCATATTAGTCAACGCGCCACGCTTGGTCGACGCCCAGGTGGTTGAGGGCGTCGAGAAAGGCGCCCGTGAGGGCAGCAAGGCGGCAGGGCCGGTCGGTGGTGTGCTGGGCGGGGCCATCGGCGGTGTCGTTGGTGTGGTGACGGGCGTGACCGGGGTGCTGACGGGCGGCGGCGGCCAAAAGAGCGGTCAGGCGCCGGCGACTAACGCCAAGGAGAGCAAGCAGCCCGAGGGGACGAAGGCCGCGAAGGCGAGCAAGGCTGCAAAGGACAAGGTGGCCAAGCAGCCGCCCGTGCTGACCCAGAATGGCGCCCCACAGCTCACGGCCGAGCAGATCGTCGCCAACAGCGATGCCAATATCGAGCGTATCAAGAAGGAATTGAGCCTGACGCCCGAGCAGGAGAAGCACTGGGCAGGCTTCAACAGCGCCATGCACTATCTCGGCCACAATGGCGCGGACCGGCTCAATCTGCGCGTCGCCCGCGCCAAGCGCGACCCGCCGGATGATATCATCGAGCAGATGCGGAACGAGGCCCAGTTTCTCAACGACCGGGCGGTGGATCAGCGCGGCGTCGCCGATGCCGCAGAGCCGCTCTATTCCAGCCTGGACGACAAGCAAAAACAGATATTTATCGATGAGATGGTGCGCTTAAGCCGCGAGCGCGGGCTGGATTGACGCCCGACCGCCGGTGAATAGCCGGGCACGCAGGCCCTGGGGTAGGGGTGGTAGGCGCGGCACCCGGCTATCCGGCCGCAGCGGCGCGGCGCCTTCAAATCGTCATGCAAATTTGAAGAAAGGCAGGCCAATTCAGGCCGGAGTCGTGGCTGACTCTGGGCGTTGTCGGGAACCCGGTTGTCTAACAGCAGAAAATGGCTCGGCCAGCCGGGGGTTGACCGAAGCGACGCCGCGAACGAGCGCGAAGGGGTCAGGCCTTCGGGAAGTTCAACTCGACGCCGACCCCATCGGGATCGTACATGAAAAACTGCGTATCGCCGGTGCGCGGCACGATGCTCTCGCGGAATTTCACATTGTGCGACTGCAGGCGCTTGCGCACGCCGTCAACGTCGGTTGCGGAAAAAGCGATGTGATCGAGCCGGCCGGTGTCCTCGTATTTCTTCTCGGTGCCGCGTACCACGATGCCTTCGCGCGGCTTGCGGGTGCCCATCAGGTGCACGGTGGCGACGCCGCCCGAATAGAGCCAGTAGCCGGGGAAATTCAGCGGTGGACGGTCGCCGTTCTCGAGGCCGAGCACCTCGCAATAGAAATTCTTGGTCTTCTCGAGGTCCTGAGGTTCGATGGTGTAATGCTGAAGTCCGCCAAGTGGCATGGTTGTTCTCCTTAAGGAAGCAAGCGAGATCAGACAAAGGTGAGATCGGCGTCGGCGCCCATCATCCAGGCGCCGACGGTTTCAAAATGACTGAGCCGGCCCTGCAGTTGCTGGGTCACCGTGTGAATGTCGCGGAAGCGGCGCTCGATCGGATGATTCTCGAAGATCGCCGTGGCTCCGGCGGCATGGTAGGCGAAATCGACCGCCTCGCACGCCTTGTGGATGGCGTTCGTGGCCGCCATGCGCACCGTGATGCGCTGTTCGACGGCGATGTCGGCGCCGGCGATGAGATCCTTCCAGATCTCGGCCATCGACTGCAGGACAAAGCCGCGCGCCGCGCGCAGATTGACCTCGGCCTGGGCCAGACCGGACTGCACCACGGCGTTATCGCGGAGCGGACTTTTGGCGCCGCGCGGCACCTTGTTGCGCGCCATTCCGACAAAACCGTCGAGCGCGCCGCGAGCGATACCGCATGCGACGCCGGCGAAGCCGACCTGGTAACAGGTGCCTGAACCCATCCGATAGAGCGGGCCGTCTTCGCGACGCTCGCGGTCGAATTCGCGGGTGATCGAATGGTCGGCGCGTACGAAGAAATCGTCGAGCGCGAACTGGTCGCTGGCGGTGCCGCGCAGGCCGACCGTGTTCCAGATGTCGGTCCACGCGACGTCCTCGGTCCGCACCAGCATGGTGCGTTCCGCCTGCGCGCCAGCGGCATCACGCCTCGGCGAGCCGTCGGCCGCATAGATCGGGCAATGCGCGCCAAGCCAGGTCGCGTGCCGTCCGCCGGAGGCGAACGACCATACGCCGGTGACCCGGTAGCCGCCCTCGCATTCGACCGCCCTGACCTTGGGGCCGGGGCCCCAGGCCAACACCGCGCGCGGATCGCCGAAGATTGCATGCGCCACCGGCAGATCGAGATAGGCCGCCGACATCGCACAGCCGCCGGCCTGGCTCAGGCACCAGGCGGTCGAGGCATCGGCCTGCGCGATGGTCTCGATGACGTGGAAGAAGGTGACGGGATCGGTCTCGATCCCGTTGGTGGAGCGCGGCAACAGCAGGCGAAACAGCCCGGCCTCGTGCAGTTGGTCGAGCAGCGCCGGCGGCAGCCGGCGCGTCTCCTCGATCTCGCCTGCGGCCGCCGAAACCGCGGGGCGGACGGCCTCGGCGCGGGCGATAACGCTCCGGTCGCCTGCAAGTTCGGCAGATGTCGCTACCATCGCGGCCGGGCCCTACGCGCGGCGGATCCGCGCCGCTGACGCGGCAAGATCGGCCTTCTCCAGCAACTCCTTGTCGATCTGCTCGATCGATTTGCCGCGCGTTTCGATGCCGAGGAAGTAATAGACCATCCCCGCCATCAGGAACCAGCAACCGAGATAGAGGAAGGCCGTCGGGATCTGCGTCAGTGGCACGTCGGGTTTGAGATAGTTGTTGGAGCCGACGATCAGCGCCAGCCCAACGGGTCCGATGATCTTGCCGATGCCACCGAAGCCATAGGCCGAGCCCATGCCGCTGGTCCGTAGATGCGAAGGCCAGACCTCCGCCGCGTAAGGCCCGACAATGGCAAAGCCGCCATCGGCAAAGAAGAAGGCCGCCGCCAGGATCAGCCAGAAGGCCGGCAGGCCGAACAGCGTCGCGTCGTAATTGTAGCCGGCGATGATGGTCAGCGCGCCGGCGCCAAATCCCAAGAGGCCGCCTGAGGTGCGGCGTCCCAACAGCTCCGAGAAATAGGAGAAGGAGAGGCGGCCAATGAAGCCGGATACGCTGAGCAGGATCATCATCTTGGCGGCTTCTTGCGGCGTCACCTTCAACAACAGCACGAACAGCGAGGGCGCCCACAGCGTAATGCCGTAAACGCCGGTTTGCGCGCCGGCGTTGCCGAGCCAGGAGACCACGAGGCTGCGCGGATGCTTGAACAGATCGAGCCAGCTCGACTTGATGATCGGACCGGCATCAGCCGCGGTCGGCAGCGGCAGGGCGGAAGGTTCCACCTGCAGCGCCCAGGCGAGCGACTTGCGGGCTTCCTCGTAGCGGCCCTGGCGGCACAGCCAGCGCGGCGATTCCGGTACCCAAAGACGAACCAAAAGCACCAGGAACGCCGGCAGCACGCCGATCGCGAACAGCAACCGCCAGTCGCCGGCGCCGATGAGTGCGCCCATCACGGCACCCAAGCCGACACCGAGCGGAATGACGCAGGTCACGAGACCGCCAACCCACCCGCGTTTGGAGGAGGGCATGAATTCCTGCACCAGCGGCAGATCCACGCAATACAGTCCGCCAACGCCGGTGCCGACGAAGAAACGCAGCACCGCCAGATAGATCCAGCCGTTTTCTGGAGTGAAATAGAGCAAGCCCGTGGCGATCGAGAAGTTCAGGACCGTGCCGATGAACACGATGCGCCGCCCGATCCGATCGGCAAGCCAGCCCCAGACATAGGCGCCGATGATCGCGCCGATACCGGAACTCATCAGCACGGTTGCCGACTGACCGAACGTGAGTTTCCACGGCCCGATCAGGAAGGCGAGCACGAAGCCGATCAGGAAGTAATCAAAGAACTCCAGCGCGTCGCCGATGATGGCAGCAGCCAGGATTTTTATCTGGTTGCCGGTCAAACGCGTCTGGCGATCGAGAATCTCGAACATGACGTCTCCCCTGCGGCGCATGTTCGTTTTATGAAGCGGCCTTCGCGCCAGTAGCGCCGCTATGCAGCGAGGCTATCCTGCCGACACGGAGACCGGCAAGCCTTGGTCGACGCGGAGCACATCTGCAGCCGAACGACACTGGATGTTATGCCGCTTTGCACAAGGTGCAGTGCAAAGACCCACAATCCCACTTAGTTAATGTTTAGCCGCTAAGCTGCACTCAATGAGCAATGCCAGGGTGGACATGCATGGAAGAAAGGCGGAAGCACCCTCGAACCGAGATCGACGAGCCTGCCTATGTTTCGTCGGGCGGTTCAGTGATGCGTTGCCTCGTCTGCAACATCTCGCCCGAAGGCGCGGCCATCGAAGTCGAGAACCCGGCCTTTGTCCCCCAGCGCTTTCGCCTCGTTATGGCAAACAACTCTTCCGTCGTTCATGAATGCCGCATCGCCTGGATCCAGAAGAACCGGATCGGGCTTACGTTCGTCACGCCGTAAGCTTCCGTCGACATTGTCGGGCCTAAGCCCAAGGCAATAATTCCGTGGGTCCGCGCGCGCTAAGGTGCTACATTGCAGCACACATCACGGCTGGACGAAATCGTGCGCCGATGACCCGGGAACCAGCCACGATCTGTTTGGGCTGCTGGCAGAATCTTCATCTGCCTATCCCATTGCGCGGACCGCTTTCGGCACCGTTCCGCCTGTTCGGGATCAAGCCGAGCCGCATGAATCCGAATACCTGCACGATCTGCGAAATGGCGTTTTCAAGGGTCATGAAGGCGCGCGCGATAACCGTCGACGCCACGGTCATGTTCGCGGACCTGCGCGGTTACACGACGCTCACGCAGAGCATCGCGCAGGCGGGGCTCACTTCGCTTCTGGATGCCTTTTACGACGACTGTGCGGCTGCGATCTGGCGCTATGACGGCCTGTTGAACAAGACGATCGGGGACGCTGTGTTTGCGATCTTCAACTTTCCTGTGCGACAGGAGGATCATGCGGCTCAAGCATTGATGGCGGCGCGCAACATTTTGGAGCGATTTAGCCGCCGCCAAGAGCTGGCGCAGGCCATTGGCGCCGGCGACATCGAAATCGGTATTGGCATTGGAATTGACAGCGGCGAAACCAATTTCGGCGAATTCGGGCAAACCCATCGCGACCTGACGGCGGTCGGCACCGTCGTCAACCGGGCAGCGCGGGCACAGGCGGCCGCGAGATCAGGTGAGATCCTCGTGACTTCAGCGGTGCGCGATCGAACCGGCCAGATGGTGACAGGCGCCGGATCTGATCACATCTTGAAGGGCTTCGGCCAACCAGTCACGCTGTTCTCCGCATGATACAGGGCCATCGCCGGACTCCGGTCAGCGTTTCAACAGCGGCTTGAGCCGTGCTTCCAATTCCTCGAACGACATCGCGCCCTTGACGCGTTCGCCGTTGACGAAGAAGGTCGGCGTCGAGTCCACCTTCAATATGTCAAGCGCATATCTCTGATCGGCGGCTAGCTTGTCGAGCAGCGCCTGATCCTTCACGCAGGTCTCGACCTCTTCCTCGCTCATGCCGTTGAGCTTGCCGACCAATTTCAGCGTATCCTTGGTCTGATCCATCAGGCGGTCTTGCTGCTTGAACAGCACCGCCACGGCGCCGAGATATTTCTCCGCATCGTCCTTGGCGATGCAGCGTGCCAGCATCGAGGCCGCGGCGGCCTTGATGTCGAGCGGAAATTCGCGGAACACGAAACGCACCTTGCCGGTGTCGATGTATTTCGACCGCAGCATCGGGAAAACATTCTCGCCGAACGCCGCGCAATGCGGGCAGCTCATCGAGGAATATTCGGTGATGGTCACCGGAGCCTTGGCGGAGCCGATTGCCATATCCGGCAGCGACACCGGCTTTGCCACCGCTGCCGCGATCGCACTCTGCGCCATCGCGGATGTGGCGAGCGGTGCCGGCGCGAGGATCGCCGCTACGGATGATGCAAATGCGATGATGGAATGGAAAAGTTTCAACGAAATGCTCCGAACGATGCGTGTCGCGAGGTTATCACTGAATGAGCGGTATGCCGAGGCGGCCGGCCTGGAACTTCAGCGCCGGCCGACGCACCGTCGACCCGAATGGGATCGCCCCTGGCGGTGTAATGGTAATGGCTGTAGCGCGGCGCTCGTTGCCAGCTTTGAGGCAGCAAGGTCCCGAGGGCGCCTGGAAGTGCTGGTTGCGCCAGGCCGCTCCGGACAAGATGAAGCCCGGCTAGCGCCACATGCCGCGCATCCGTGACCGGATATCCATGTGCGGTGTCCGGTTCGCGGGCGAGGCCTGGGCCGCGGTGGCGAGCGGCCAGGCCGTCCTGTCAAACATCGGCAAAAGCGTTTCCGGTATGAAGCGCGTGCGCGAGGCGTAGACGTGACGATCGCCTTTGGCATTCTGGCCGTGGGTGAAGAAGCGCTGCGGGACCATCAGGTGCAGATCGTCCTTGGCGCGGGTCATCGCGACGTAGAGCAGGCGGCGCTCTTCTTCGAGCTCGGCGCTTGTCCCGGCGCCGAGGTCTGATGGCATGCTGCCGTCGACGACATTGAGCACGAATACCGATTTCCACTCCTGGCCTTTCGCCGAATGGATCGTGGACAGTATGAGATAATCCTCGTCGAGCAATGGCACGCCGGCCTGATCGCTGGTCGCATCGGGCGGATCGAGCGTGAGCTCGGTCAGGAAACGCTCGCGCGACGGATAGCCGCTTGCGATCTGCTCCAGCTGGATCAAATCGGCGCGGCGGACCTCGGCGTCCTCGTGGATGCGATCGAGATGCGGCTCGTACCACAGCCGCGCGCGTTCGATGTCAACCGGCCATTCCGAATACCGCAGATCCTCGATCGCACGAACGAAGGCCTGCCAGTCCTCGCCGGTGCGGGGTGGGGAGGGAAGGTTGCACAGTGCGGTGACCGGATCGGCGGATTCGGCCATGCGATCGAGCACACGCTGCGCCGAGGCGGGCCCGACGCCCGGCAACAGGTGCAGGATGCGGAATCCAGCGACGCGGTCGCGCGGATTTTCGACGAACCGCAGTAGCGCCAGCATGTCCTTGACATGGGCCGCGTCCAGAAATTTCAGGCCGCCGAATTTGACGAAGGGGATGTTGCGGCGGGTCAGTTCGATTTCGAGGGGGCCGCCATGTGAGGAGGTGCGAAACAAGACCGCCTGATCCTTGAGCCGCGCGCCTTCCTCTCGGTTTTCCAGCACCCGCTCGACGATATACCGGGCCTGATCGCCCTCGTCGCGCACGGCGACGAGCTGCGGTTTGCGCGTCGACGTTTTCTCGGTCCACAGGTTCTTGGTGAAGCGTTCTTTGGCGAGACCGATCACGCCGTTGGCGGCCGACAGGACCGGCTGGGTAGAACGGTAGTTGCGGTCGAGCGTAACGAGCTCAGCCTTCGGACTGAACTGGTCGGGAAAGTCCAGGATGTTGCGGACGGTAGCGGCGCGGAACGAGTAGATCGATTGCGCGTCGTCGCCGACCACCGTCAGCCCATGCCCGCCAGGTTTTAGCGCCAGCAGGATCGACGACTGCAGACGGTTGGTGTCCTGATATTCGTCGACCATCACGTGGTCGAAACGGCCGCCGATCTCCTCCGCAAGCGCCAGGTCGGAGACCATCTGCGCCCAATAGAGCAGGAGGTCGTCGTAATCGAGCACGTTCTGCTGTTGCTTGGCTTCGACGTAAGCCGCGAACAGTTGCTTCAATTCGGCGGCCCAACCGGAGCACCAGGGGAAAAACTGCCCGAGCACCTGTTCGATCGGCGTTTCGGCGTTGACGCAACGGGAATAGATCGCAAGGCAAGTTCCCTTGGTTGGGAACCGGCTCTCGGTCCTGGAGAAGCCGAGGTCATGGCGGACCAGATTGATCAGGTCGGCGGAATCCTCGCGGTCGTGGATGGTGAAGGCAGGATCGAGACCGATGCGCTCGGAGTATTCTCGAAGCAACCGCGCCCCGATGCCATGAAACGTACCGGCCCAGTTCAGGGCGTCCGTCATGACGCCGGCGTTGTCACCGAGCACCCGGCGCGCGATCCGCTCGACCCGCCGCGTCATTTCCGAGGCGGCCCGCCGCGAGAAGGTCATCAGCAGGATGCGGCGTGGGTCGGCCCCCCTGACGATCAGGTGCGCGACGCGGTGGGCGAGGGTGTTGGTCTTGCCCGATCCGGCGCCGGCGATCACGAGCAATGGCGGCCCAATAGTGGCGGTCGGCCCGACACCGTGTTCGACGGCGCGCCGCTGCTGCGGATTGAGCGTATCCAGATATGCGTCTTTGGCGTCAGTGAGCACGAATCACCCCTGAAAACGGTAACAGACATCGCGCGTGTTGGGGGTCATCGTCAGCGGTGGCGCTACCCTGGAACCTTGCAACAATTTAGATTGACTTTGGCGGCGCGCATTGCACAACCGCGCTATGGGTGAAGTATCCAATTCCGACACGCCGCTGAAGGCCACGTTCAAGATCCGGCTGAATGGCCAGACGGTCACCATTACGACGGTCGGCCAGGCCTATCGTTTCATCACCAATCTCAGCTCGGTCGAATGGATGGAGTTCCGATCGCTGCACGACGACGCCGTGAATTACCTGGAGAAGGCGGCTGAGAATGCGATCTTGACGGTGCAGGCGACCAATGCGCTGCGCGCGCTGTTCGTCCGTGCCAAGCTTCTCTGAAAAGGGGTGGGTAATCTAAAAAGGTGCAGCTTCCCTACTGTTCGATCAGCCGGTCATACAGCAATGCAGACCGTAGATTTACGATTGCCGTCGTCAGATAGCGCGACTCTTTCATCGCGTTGTTGAGCATCAGGACCGCTGTCTTCCAATGGACGCGCTCACGCTGCTCTTCTGCCAGGACGACAGATAGTTCGCGGCGTCGCCCACAGTTTCGAGCTTCCGTCCGTCTTTCAGCGTGAGCGAAAAGGCAAGCGGAGAAGTTTTCTCCAGATCCAGCAAAACGCACTCCGGGGCGCAGCGCTATAGCTACAGTGCCTGAACCGGCACGGCTCTATCTTTTGTTAGCGCATGGTGAAGACGCAAAAAAGAGGCAGCCGCGAGGCTGTCTCATGCCCGCGCCGTTGAGTTCGGTCCCGAGGAGCGCTCGCGTGGACGGAGAACCAACGGCGCCACCGTCACCGGTCCGGAATTTCCGCGCGCTTAGCGCGCGCCTAGAAGGAGTCCGCCAGCGCGATTTCCGCCCTCAGCGCGTTGATGCGGCGCTGAGCTTCTTCGAACGTCAGATGGCGCGCGTATTGTGCCGGCTGATAGGCTTCTTCCGCGAGGCTCTTCAATTTCAGCGCTTGGGCGCGGGTCATTTGGGACCCGACGCTCTCGCGCACCCCACCATATTTCACAGCTGCCGCTTGCATGATCTACCTCTTTGTCCAAATCCCTCGCTTGACAATATGTTCTATATTTGTTCTAACAAGCCATGGACAACAGAATTAATGAAATCCGACGCAAAATCAGTGCGTTGCGGTCGGAAATGACGGATGTCGAGGCTGCGATACGCGACCTTGTCAATCACGACCAGGATTGCACGGAAACTTCCTGTCGCCTGATGGGCATGCGCGCCCAAGTGGCGGCGCTCGTCGGCGAATGGAAGGCAGCCGGCGGCGGCGAACGGCTGCCGACGTTTCCTGCGCGCTTGATCCGGGACCGCGGGGTCGTCGCCAATCGGCAAAAGCGACCGGCCGCGCGTTCATCGTCGCAATAGATAGATATCTCGCCATCGACAGACAGGAACGGAAGCGATGTCCCCGCGTTTTTCAGCGCGAGGAAAAGATGGCAGAGCCTTTACCAATACTGATAGCGATCTCCGTCGAGATCGCGTGGGATTATCTTGAGCGAACGGGCGAACTCGGTGACGCCGCAGTTGCCAGCCGCTTTCTCGTCGACGACGTCGAACTGATGGTCCGTCGAGGCGAGCGGCGGCGCTTGCTGCTCTCCAACAAGGCAATCGACGACTACAGACGTTTCAGGAATCGTCGTGCGGTCCGGATCTCCTGATGGTCAGGCCGCACTTTCGTGTGCGCATCGGCAGCAAGAATCTCGAAGGGAATTGTTATGGACGGTCTAACCCGGAAGGAAGCGCCCGACCGCAGCAAGATCAACATGCACGTGGCCTCCGAGGTGAAATGCTGGACACATGAACTCGGCGTTACCCGGAAGCAATTGCAGAAGCTGGTCGACAAGGTCGGAAATGCAGCCGCCGCCGTCAGGAAGGAGCTGGAGCACGAAAAAGGCGACGGCGGAGCGTGACCCCGAGCAGCGCGAGGCGCTGCCCAATCGGCGGACCTGGGCTTGGCTGCGCCGAAGGCGATGATCGACCTCACAGAAGTCGATCCAGCCGGACGATACGTTGGTACGCCCAGAAGACTAAGCCGCAACCACCTGCTTGGGGCGATTCTCGCACTCCTCGACGAGCTCGTCGGTCATCACCGTAAAACGGCTGAGCTGCGCCGGACCGAATGCGGTCGAAATCGCCACGTCGGCGGCGTCCCGGCCCCGCGCGATCACGATGCGTCCAATCCGCGGATGATTGTGACGCGCATCGAAGGTGAACCAGCGGCCGTCGAGAAATACCTCGAACCATGCGCTGAAATCCATCGGCGCGGGATCGCGGGGCACGCCGATATCGCCGAGATAACCGGTGCAGTAGCGCGCCGGGATGTTCATGCACCGGCAAAGCGTCACCGCCAGATGCGCGAAGTCACGGCATACGCCAATGCGTTCTTCATGGCCTTCCGAAGCCGTACGATCGCAGCGCGCATGGTGATAGCCGAATTCGAGGCGCTCATGCACGTAGTCGCAGATTGCCTGGACACGCTGCCAGCCGCCGGCATTGTTTCCGAACAGGGACCACGCGAGATTTGAAAGTCGCTCGGTATCACAATAGCGGCTTCCGATCAGGTAGATCAGCGCCTCGTCCGGCAGTACATCGATGCTCCATTGCTCCGCATTTGGCGCGACCTCATCGGGCAGGCCGCTGTCTTCGATGATGAATTCATTTTTGATCTCGATCAGGCCAGGCGGCGCCACTAGCCGAGTGCAGATATTGCCGAAGGCATCGCGGTAATCGCGAGAGGTAACGCCCGGCGAGAACCGGATGACATGCTCCGTCAGGAGATCGGGCTGGCGGGAAGGATGAACGCTCAGCATCAGCACCATCGGCATTTCCTGCACGCATTGAAATGCAATGTCGTAGCCTGCTCGGATTTTCAACGCGCTCTCCCTTGGATAGGTCGCCGGCGCATGACAAGCGGTGTCTCCCGCTTTTCGTTCCGAAGAATATTTGCGCAAGCTGCTGAAATCAGCGGCATTCGCGACTCGCGCAGGCGAGCGTTGCTTGCCGGCGCGGAACTTTTTCTCCCCCCGCACGTCATCTCTTTTTACAGCGAGGGAGACCGATCATGGGTTTCGGAAGAGGTGCTTTACTTTGGCTGCTGGGCATTCCGCTGCCGATCGTGCTGCTGCTCGCCCTGTTCTGGCATCACTGACGAACAGAAGCGTTGGACTATCAAGATCGTCGTGAGTCAGGGCGTTGCGCGCTTTGGCTCGCGACGATTTTAGAAATTGAGTACGCTGCGCAGACCGGACACCGCTGCGTCCTTCAATAGTTTATCGGGATTGTTTCCCAAAGGATCAGTCGCCCCGCCGCCAGGCCGGGACCGTTTTAGCCGTTACGGCGCAGCCAGAGCAGGCCCACCGTTAGCCGGCGAAAATCGCAGCGATCCGTGCCGACGGGCAGTCTCCTGGCGCGACGTAACGTGTCCGCGACCTGCCGCTCTAAAAATATTTGCTGGCGTTCCATGCCAGACTCCCACGCCCCATGATGCCCAAGAAGGTCGCTTCAATGAATGACGACCGTAGCCCACTTCCGACGCTGATCTCATGCATCAACTGCAAGATGACGATGAGGCTCGAAAGGATGTCGCCAATGGAAGACGGCAAGGATGTTATCCAATACCGCTGCGAAAAGTGTGGCGGCATTGAGCGGGTTAGTCTCGTGCGGCGAACCTGGCCGCAGCCGGCCAGGTCAGCTGATTCAAATCCCTAACCCGGCACCTATCTCGATTTGTTCGAGGTTCGCCTGCGACCGTCAGTGCTGCCCGGTCAGTTTGGACAGTTCGCGGCTGAGCTCATGAAGCTGGTAGGGCTTGCGGAGCACGGGAAAATCCGACCTGACATGCTTGGCACTCTCACTGTAGCCCGTCGTCAGGAGAATCGGCAGCGTCGGATTCCTTTCCCGGATGGTGAGCGCCAGTTTCAGGCCATCCATTTTGCCGGGCATGATGATATCGCTGAATACGACGTCGATCCCATCAGCCTCGATTTCGGCCAGTGCCGTCTCCGCATCGGAAGCCCAGCGAACGGTATAGCCGAGCTGCTCGAGAAGCCCGGCGCTTGCGTCCGCCACGGCTGGATTGTCCTCGACGAGCAGGACGGTGGCGGAGGCTTGCCGGGTCGCACTTTCCAGAGTCTGTTGTTCGGCCGCAGTGCTGCGGGGCAGGCAGATGCAGACGGTTGTCCCTTCGCCCAGCGCGCTCTTGATTTCAATTGTGCCGCCGGCCTGATGGGCGAATCCGTGGACTTGCGAAAGTCCAAGGCCGGTCCCTTTTCCGACAGGCTTCGTGGTGAAGAAGGGGTCGAAGACCCTGCTGATGACGTCTTGGGGAATGCCGATGCCGGTATCTTCGATGCGAATGACGACCTGCTGGCGCTCCAGGTCGTTGCGGGCCGAGACAGTTACGGCGCCGCCTTCCGGCATGGCGTCCCGGGCATTGATGACGAGGTTGAGAACGGCGGTTTCGAATTCGGCCGGATCGACGCAGATGGGCCAGACTTCGGGGTGAATCTCGATGTGCAGAGCGACCATGCTGCCAAGCGCGGTACCCAAGACTTCACGGATCGACGCGATTCGATCCGCAACATCGATGGTCCGCGGATTGAGACTCTGCCTGCGGGCAAATGTGAGCAATTGGCTGGTCAGCGAAGCGGCGCGTTGCGAAGCGGTCTCGATGGCGCTTAAGGCACGTAAGCTCTGATCGCTGACAAGCTCCTTTCTGAGCCTGTTCAGGTTGCCTGAGATGATCATCAGGAGATTGTTGAAATCGTGCGCTACGCCGCCGGTGAGTTGACCGAGTGCGTCCATCTTCTGGGATTCGGCGAGCTGCCGTTGAATCTGCTCGAGCTTTTCCTGCGCCTCGCGACGCTCCGAAATATCGCGAGTGATCTTCGCAAAGCCAACAAGCTTTCCGTCCGCATCCCGGATTGGATCGATCACCACGCTTGCCCAGAAGAACGATCCGTCCTTGCGGACGCGCCAGCCTTCCTCCTCATAGTGACCAGCTTCCTCGGCGATCATGAGCGCACGCGCCGGTTTGCCCGCGCTTTGGTCCGCCGGAGTATAGAAGCGCGAAAAGCTTTGGCCGATGATTTCTTGGGGAAGGTATCCCTTGATTCGTTGACCACCCGCGTTCCAGTTGACGACGATACCGGCCGGACTCAGCATGTACAGCGCATAATCCGTCACGCCGCTGACGAGCATCCTGAACTGGCTTTCGCTCGTATGGAGATCCGCCAGGATTTTCTGCCGCTCGGTGATGTCACGGGTGATTTTCGCGTAACCGATCAGCCTGCGCTTCTCGTAGATCGGATCGATCACGACGGAGGCAAAGAATTTCGTGCCATCCTTGCGAAGGCGCCATCCCTCGGCCAGGAAGTGCTTTTCCTTGCGCGCGATCTCCAGGGCGCGCGCAGGCGCGCCTGCTTCGCGGTCTTCGGGCAGATAGAATATCGAGAAATGCTTGCCGAGAACCTCTTTGGCCTTGTACCCCTTGATCCGCTGCGCGCCCGCGTTCCAATTGGTCACGTTCCCGGCGGGATCCAGCATGCAGATCGCGTAGTCAGTGATGCCCTGGACCAGGAGACGGAAGTTACGTTCGCTCTCGAAGAAATCCCTCTTGAGCTGGTTTGCTTTTTTAACCATTGGATATCCTGCCCCGTCGCTCGAACGTATTAGAGCGGAATTCGTTCCACGCCAGAGCACCCGAAGAAGGGGATTCAGTCTCCCGGAACCCGCAGCTTATCGCCGCATTGGTGCGGAGCGGGCAGTTTTTCGAGGAGCAAGCAATGAAATTGGCTATTATTCTGGCGGCGAGCATCGGACTTGCCATACCTGCTGCAAAGGCGGACGACACCCGCATCGGCGTCGGGGTGGGGCCCGTGGGTGCCGGTGTGACCGTCGGCGAATCTCACGATCGAGACCGTACCACGGTGATCAAGGAGCGCGAGGTCGAACCCCGCGAGCGCACGACGATCATCAAACGAGAACATGAAGAGCCCTCAAGCAAGGTCATCGTGAAGGAGCGTGACCGGGATTGACGCGCCTAACACCCGGCGGCAGCTACGGCTGGCCAGCTCAAAAGCCCCGCGGGCGTGCGGGGCTTTTTTTGTGCCCGGCGCGGTCGAGGTTGGGACTGCCAAGAAAGTTCTCGAAGCTATGGAACCTTAAAGCAACCTATTGGTTCCATTGGGCACTTCACTCAAGCATCGCCAATTTTCTCGCTTGATAAGATTGTAGCTCCGTTCTTATTGAGCGAACTGGCTCGTCCGGCCTCAAGGATTCGGGCCAGCCAGCGCGCAGGAAAATTTCATGACCGACGTCGGTTCTGCACCTCGTCCCCGTAGTGAAAATCGCCGTAGCAAGCCAAACGGCAATACCGATCCCAACCAGGACCTGCTGCAGTCTCTGCAAGCCATGCGGGCCGGCAACTTCTCCGTGCGCATGCGCGGCGATTATCTGGGAATCGAGGGCAAGATCGCGGACGCTTTCAACGAAATCGCCGCGGCGAATGAGCGCATGGCGCAGCAGCTGGAACGTGTCGGGCAGGTCGTCGGCCGCGAAGGGCAGACCCGGCAGCGCGCCAGTTTCGGGCTAGCCAGCGGGTCCTGGGTAGACATGGAAAGCTCCATCAACACCCTGATTGACGATTTGCTGTGGCCGACACGCGAAGTGACCCGCGCGGTGGCGGCGGTGGCGCAGGGCGATTTGCTGCAGACCGTTCAGCTCGATGTCGAAGGACGCCCGCTACGGGGCGAGTTCCTGCAGTCCGCGAACATCGTCAACACGATGATCAAGCAGCTTTCGGTTTTCACTTCCGAAGTGACGCGCGTCGCGCGGGAGGTCGGCACGGAAGGAAAGCTCGGCGGCCAGGCGCAGGTTCCGGAGGTGACGGGCGTCTGGAAGGATCTGACCGAGAGCGTCAACTCCATGGCCAACAATTTGACCGGCCAGGTGAGAAACATCGCCGAGGTGACCATCGCCGTGGCCAACGGCGACTTGTCCAAGAAAATCACCGTCGACGTCCGCGGCGAGATCTTGCAGTTGAAGGAAGCGATCAACACCATGGTTGATCAGCTTCGTTCGTTCGCATCCGAAGTGACCCGCGTGGCGCGCGAAGTCGGCACCGACGGCAAGCTCGGCGGACAGGCGATCGTACCCGGCGTGGCTGGCACGTGGAAAGATTTGACCAACTCCGTCAACGCGATGTGCGGTAACTTGACGGCACAGGTCCGCAATATTGCGAACGTCACCACGGCGGTCGCCCGCGGCGACCTGTCGCGAAAAATCACGGTCGACGTCCGCGGCGAGATCCTGGAGCTGAAGGACACCATCAACACCATGGTGGACCAGCTCAACTCCTTCGCCTCCGAAGTGACCCGCGTGGCGCGCGAGGTCGGTACCGAGGGCAAATTGGGCGGTCAGGCCCAGGTGCCCGGCGTCGCCGGTACCTGGAAGGACCTGACCGACAACGTCAACTTCATGGCGTCGAACCTGACGGCGCAGGTGCGCAACATCGCCGACGTCGCAACCGCGATCGCGGGTGGCGACTTGTCGAAGAAGATCACGGTGAACGTGTCGGGAGAAATTCTGCAGCTGAAGGAAACGCTCAATACGATGGTCGACCAGCTCAACGCGTTTGCGGGCGAGGTGACCCGCGTGGCGCGCGAAGTCGGCACCGAAGGCCGGCTGGGCGGACAGGCCAACGTGCTCGGCGTGGCCGGTACCTGGAAGGACCTGACCGAAAGCGTCAACTCGATGGCGTCCAACCTGACGGCGCAGGTCCGCAATATTGCCGAGGTGACGACCGCGGTCGCTAATGGCGACCTCTCCAAGAAGATTACGGTCGACGTGCGCGGCGAAATTCTCGAGCTGAAAGATACCATCAATACGATGGTCGACCAGCTGAACGCGTTTGCGGGCGAGGTGACCCGCGTCGCGCGCGAGGTCGGCACCGAAGGCAAGCTCGGCGGCCAGGCGCTGGTGCGCGGCGTCGCCGGCACCTGGAAAGACCTGACCGACAGCGTCAACTCGATGGCGAGCAACTTGACCGGCCAGGTCCGCAACATCGCCGAAGTCGCGACCGCCGTGGCGAAGGGAGACCTGTCCAAGAAGATCACGGTGAACGTGTCGGGCGAAATCCTTCAGCTGAAGGAAACGCTCAATACGATGGTCGACCAGCTCAACGCCTTCGCGGGCGAGGTGACCCGCGTCGCGCGCGAGGTCGGCACCGACGGCAAACTGGGCGGTCAGGCCGAAGTGCCCGGCGTCGCCGGTACCTGGAAAGACCTGACCGACAGCGTGAACTCGATGGCGGGCAATCTGACCGCCCAGGTGCGCAACATCGCCGAGGTCGCAACCGCGATCGCCGGCGGCGACCTCTCCCGCAAGATCACCGTGGACGTCCGCGGCGAGATCCTTCAATTGAAGGAAACGCTCAACACGATGGTGGACCAGCTCAACCGATTTGCCGGTGAAGTGACGCGTGTCGCCCGCGAAGTCGGTACCGAGGGACGACTGGGCGGCCAGGCCAATGTTCCAGGCGTCGCGGGTACCTGGAAGGACCTGACCGACAGCGTGAACTCGATGGCGGGCAATCTGACCGCCCAGGTCCGCAACATCGCCGAAGTCACGACCGCGGTGGCGCGCGGTGACCTCTCGCGCAAGATCACGGTCGACGTGAAGGGCGAAATCCTCGAACTGAAGAACACCATCAACACGATGGTCGACCAGCTCAACGCATTCGCCTCGGAGGTCACGCGCGTGGCGCGCGAGGTCGGCACCGAGGGCAAGCTCGGTGGTCAGGCCCAGGTGCCCGAAGTGGCCGGCACCTGGAAGGACCTCACCGACAACGTCAACTTCATGGCGTCGAACCTGACCGCGCAGGTCCGCAACATCGCGGAAGTGGCGACCGCGATCGCCGGCGGCGATCTGTCGAAGAAGATCACGGTCGACGTCCGCGGCGAGATCCTGCTGCTCAAGGACACCTTGAACACCATGGTCGAGCAGCTTCGCTCGTTTGCCGCCGAAGTGACGCGCGTCGCCCGCGAGGTCGGCACCGAGGGACGGCTGGGCGGCCAGGCCGTGGTGCCAGGGGTCGGCGGTACCTGGAAGGACCTCACCGACAACGTCAACCTTCTCGCGGCCAACCTGACGACGCAGGTCCGCAACATCGCCGAAGTCACGACCGCCGTGGCGCGCGGAGACCTGTCGCGCAAGATCACGGTCGACGTGAAGGGCGAGATCCTCGAACTGAAGAACACCATCAACACGATGGTCGACCAGCTCAACGCCTTCGCCGGCGAAGTGACGCGCGTGGCGCGCGAGGTCGGCACCGAAGGCAAGCTGGGAGGCCAGGCTGAGGTACCGGGCGTCGCCGGTACCTGGAAGGACCTCACCGACACCGTGAACTTCATGGCGGCCAACCTGACGGAGCAGGTGCGCGGTATCGTCAAGGTCGTGACCGCGGTGGCCAATGGTGACCTGAAGCAGAACCTGACGGTGAAATCGAAGGGCGAGGTCGCAGCGCTTGCCGACACCATCAACAACATGACCGAAACGCTGGCGACCTTTGCCGACCAGGTCACGAGCGTGGCGCGCGAAGTAGGCGTCGAAGGCCGACTGGGCGGCCAGGCCAATGTGCCCGGCGCGTCCGGCACCTGGAAGGACCTGACCGGCAACGTCAACCTGCTCGCGGCCAACCTGACCTCGCAGGTCCGTGCCATCGCCGAAGTGGCGACCGCGGTGACCAAGGGCGACTTGACCCGTTCGATCCAGGTCGATGCGCGCGGCGAGGTCGCCGAGCTGAAAGACAACATCAACACGATGATCGGCAATCTGCGGCTGACGACGCAGGTGAATACCGAGCAGGACTGGCTGAAAACGAACCTCGCGCGGTTCACCAACATGCTGCAGGGGCAGCGCGGTCTGTCGACCGTCGGCCGGCTGCTCCTGAGCGAACTGGCGCCCTTGATCAACGCCCATATGGGCGTGATCTATCAGGTTGAAAATCCGGAGAGTCCGCAATTGCGGCTGCTTTCCGCCTATGCCAACGACGCCACCCATCCGCATCCGCAATTCGTGCAGCTCGGCGAAGGCCTGATCGGCCAGTGCGCGCTCGACAAGCGCCAGCGGCTGGTGTCGGACATCCCGGTCGACGCGGTGCCGATCAATTCCGCCCTGATGCGGGTGATGCCGAAGAATCTGGTGGTCTTCCCGGTACTGTTTGAAAACCAGGTCAAGGCGGTCATCGAGCTATCCTCGATTTCCTCCTTCACCACCTCGCAAATCACCTTCCTGGAACAGCTGACGGACAGCATCGGCATCGTCCTCAACAGTATCGAGGCGACGATGCAGACCGAAGGCCTTCTGACGCAGTCGCAGCAGCTCGCCGGCGAGCTTCAGACCCAGCAGAAGGAACTTCAGCAAACCAACGAACAACTCGAACTGAAGGCCCAGCAGCTCGCCGAGCGCAACGTCGAAGTGGAGAGGAAGAACCAGGAAATCGAGCAGGCCCGCCGCGCGCTGGAAGAGAAGGCGACCGAGCTTTCGCTGACCTCGAAATACAAATCGGAATTCCTGGCCAACATGTCGCACGAATTGCGCACGCCGCTGAACAGCATCCTGATCCTCGGCCAGCAACTCACGGAAAATCCGGACGGCAATCTCTCGGGCAAGCAGGTGGAATTCGCCCGAACCATTCACGGCGCCGGCACCGACCTGCTCAACCTGATCAGCGACATCCTCGACCTTTCGAAGATAGAGTCCGGCACCGTCACGGTGGACGCGGAGGAAATCCTGACGATGAGCCTGCTGGAGACCGTCGGGCGGCCGTTCCGGCACGAGGCTGAAAACCGCAACCTCGCCTTCAGTATCGACGTCGATGGCAATCTCGCCCGCAGCATGGTGACGGACTCCAAGCGCCTGCAGCAGGTGCTGAAGAACCTGCTGTCGAACGCGTTCAAGTTCACCGCAGAGGGTGGGGTGAAGCTCACGGTCTCCGCAGCGGTCGGCGGCTGGAGCGCGGAACATCCCCTGCTCAATACGGCGCCTGCCGTCGTCGCCTTCGAGGTATCCGATACCGGTATCGGCATCCCCCTGGAAAAACAGAAGCTGATCTTCGAGGCATTTCAGCAGGCCGACGCCGGCACCAGCCGGAAATATGGCGGCACCGGTCTCGGTCTTGCCATCAGCCGTGAACTGGCAAGCCTGCTCGGCGGCGAGATTCATCTGCGCAGCGCGCCGGGGAAGGGCAGCACCTTCACGCTGTACCTGCCGCTGAAGTATTCGGGCCCGACCGTTGCGTCGCGTGCCCCGGCTGGATCGGTGTTCCACAGCACTGCGCCGGCCTTGCAGGTGGCGCCCCAGGAACGTGGCATCGAGCAACTGCCCGATGACCGGCTCGATCTTGAACCCGGGGACACCATCCTGCTGATCGTCGAGGATGATCCGCATTATGCCAGGGTCCTGATCGATCTGGCTCGCGACAAGGGCTTTAAGGTGCTGGTCGCGTCGCGCGGCGCCGAGGCGCTCGAACTCGCCAAGCAGTTCCAGCCTTCCGCGGTCTCCCTCGACGTGTTCCTGCCGGATATGCTGGGCTGGACCGTGCTGAGCCAGCTCAAGCACAATCCGCTCACCCGGCACATTCCGGTACAGATCATCACGCTTGACGAAGACCGACAGCATGCGCTGGCGCGCGGCGCGTTCTCCTTCGTCAGCAAACCGACCACGACGGAGGGTGTCAGCGCTGCGCTTTCCCAGATCAAGGAATACGCCAAGCCGCGGCGCAAGCGCCTGTTGATCGTGGAAGACAACGCGGCCGAGCGGATGAGCATCAAGGAACTGCTGGATCACGGGGACATCGAGATTGTCACGACCGGTACCGGGGCGGGAGCGCTTTCGACGTTGCGGGAGATCCCGTGCGACTGCGTCGTACTCGATCTGCGGCTGCCCGACATGAGCGGCTTCGAGGTGCTCAACCAGATCCGCAAGGACGAGGCCTTGTCGAGCGTTCCGGTGGTCGTATTCACCGGGCGGGAACTCTCGGCGGAGGAGGATGCCGAGCTGCATACCATGGCGCGGAGCATCGTCGTGAAGGGCGTGGAATTGCCGGAACGGCTGCTCGACGAAACGTCATTGTTCCTGCACCGTGTGATCACGGAACTGCCGGTTGAAAAGCAAAGGATGCTCGAGAAACTCAATAGTTCCGATGAGGATCTGATTGGCAAGACGGCACTCCTGGTAGACGACGACGCGCGGAATATTTTCGCCCTATCGAGTGTCCTGGAACGGCGGGGCATGAAGGTGTTGACTGCGACCACCGGCCATGAAGCCATCGCACTGGTCGAGTCCAACCCGAAGATCGCGATCGTGCTGATGGACATCATGATGCCGCAGATGGACGGGTACCAGACCATGGGCGTAATCAGGCAAGACGCGGCCTTTGCCCGCCTTCCCATCATCGCCTTGACGGCCAAGGCGATGAAGGGCGATCGCGAGAAATGCCTGGAGGCGGGGGCTTCGGATTATCTCGCCAAGCCCGTGAATACCGAACAACTGCTCCTTGCCATACGCATGTGGCTACACCGCTGATCGGCGCAGCAAGATGATGGACCACGAAAAGGTAAACATCCTTCTGGTCGATGATCAGCCGGCAAAGCTGCTGGCCTATGAGGTCATCCTGAAGGAGCTCGGGGAAAATCTGGTGGTGGCCGCCTCGGGCCGCGAAGCGCTCGAGTTTCTGCTCAAGAACGAAGTCGCCGTCATTCTGGTCGACGTCTGCATGCCGGAGCTCGACGGCTTCGAGCTCGCGGCGATGATCCGCGAGCATCCGCGCTTCCAGAAGACCGCGATGATTTTCATTTCGGCGATCCAGGTCAGTGATTTCGATCGGCTTCGCGGCTACGAGATGGGTGCGGTCGATTACGTTCCGGTGCCGGTGGTGCCGGAGGTCCTGCGGGCAAAGATCAGGGTGTTTGCCGAGCTCTATCGCAAGACCCGGCAACTGGAGCGGCTCAACGCCGAGCTTGAAAATCGCGTTCGCGCACGAACGGCCGAACTCGAGCAATCGACCACACGCCTGGTCGAAAGCGAGCAGCGACGCAGCATGGCGATCGCGGCCGGAAAAATGGGCTCCTGGGATTGGGATTGGATCAACGGCGACTGGATGTGGGATGACGGGCAGTACCGCATCTTTGGCGTCGATCCTGAAAGCTTCGTTGTGACGCCGGCGAGCGTTCAGGCGATGCTGCACCCCGATGACATCGATGAACTGCGCAAGGCGATGACGCACTTCAACATGGGCGCGCGATCCTATGAAGCCGAATTTCGCATCGCCCGGCCCGATGGAGAAGTGCGCTGGTGCGTCGGAACGGCGGCGGCGACCGTCGACAAGGGCGGCCGTGTCGTGCGGGTCAGTGGCGTTACCGTCGACATCACCGACCGCAAGCGTGCCGAGGAACGCCAGACCCTCCTTACCCGGGAGGTAGACCATCGCGCCAAGAATGCGCTGGCGTTGGCGCAGTCGATCGTCCGGCTGACGCGCGCCGAGACCGTCGATGCCTATGTTCAGGCCGTCGAAGGCCGCATCACGGCGCTGGCGCGGGTCCATACCGTACTCTCGCTGTCGAGCTGGCAAGGAGCGGAAATCCGCAGATTGGTGTCCGAGGAGGTCGCGCCATATTCCGGGGCAGACCAGATCCAGTTCGACGGTGCCGAGGTTCAACTGGAGCCGGCGACGGCGCAGACGCTTGCACTCGCGGTGCACGAGCTCGTTACCAACTCGGCTAAATACGGCAGCCTTTCCGGCCTCTCGGGCCGTCTTGCGATCAGCTGGGAAGTGCAGAACGATCAACTGGATCTGGCCTGGGTCGAAACGGGTGGTCCGCAAGTGAGCAAGCCAACCTCCAAGGGATTTGGCACCAGGAGCGTGATCGCGAGCATCGAAACGCAGCTCGGCGGCAAGGCTGATTTCAATTGGTGCCCTGAAGGGCTGATCTGCCGGTTGACCGTTCCGCTACAGGAAAGGCTGCCTGCGGACTCCGGTCACGCTTCTTTCCCCGAAGCGCCGCCGGAGGTGGAGCCGCCGGTGCGCAACTCGCGCACTGCGTAGCGCCCGCACCAATCTGCCGTTGTCGTTCGGGCGACATTTCCCTGCCAGCCAATTGCCTGCCGATCATCCGTACTTCCGTCGATCACGGCACCGTGTTCGATGGAGCCGGCCTGGTGTTTTTCGAGCGAAGTGGATACCGGTTGGCGTGAAGACGACGCGGCGGAGCGGCTGGCGGGGTAGATTCACATTTCAAACAGCCCCTTGCTCGGATGTCACTCGGCTTGCCGCCTTTGCCAAAGCTTCGGCGCGACAGCAAAACAAAAGGCCGTCATACCCCGCGAAAGCGGGGTATCCAGTACGCCGCGGCTTCTCGTTTCCAGCACAGCCGTCTCTGGAATACTGGATGCCCCGCATGCGCGGGGCATGACGGCCGTATGTGGTGGGGCATTGATGCTCAACACGCGCACCTTCGCCTTCTCGCGGCGCGAAACGCCCAAGCTTTGCACGAACGTTGTCCCTCTCTTGAAGAGGGAGCAGGGAAAGCCGGGTGCCCGGAGCACCCGCGGCCCGTGTGCATTGGTAGTAAGCACACGGTAGTCACCACGAGTACCACCGGAAATCACCCGGCTTTCCCCGCGCAATGGTTTTAACGGTTTCCTTCGAGCTCTCCCCGGCGACGAATTCCTTTTTGTCACCGTCGCCAAGCGGATTGACGGCGACCTCACCCGGTTGGGCCGGTTTCGCCTCCGCAAGGCTTAGCATCAGCAACGGATGCCAGGACCACACGCGCCCGTCGTGGATCTGAGCCCGATCGGCTCAAAGGCCTGAGAGCCGTCGGGGAGCGTGGGACAGATCTGTCTTCCTCCCCGAACAGTGCATGGGCTCGAGCCCGGACCGAGCAAGGAGCGTGGATGATGGCACAAACGAGTTCGTTGTCGTCGGTACGATGTCCCAAGACAAGGTGGATGCGGCATTCGCTCGGTCGCAACGGCAGACGGCGTGCAGAGGGGCGGCGCAAGCTGCGCTGTCGCATGTCGTCGGCAGGGCGGCGATGGAGGCGAGCGGCGGCTACTGAGCGGGATCTGGGCCAAGGCGCTGCGCGAGGCAAGCATCGAAGTCCGGATCGTCGACCCCAAGCGGGTGCGCAACTTCGCCCGATCGGCCGGGCGCCTCGCCAAGAACGATGCGATCGATGCGGAGATGATCGCCTGGTTCGCCGAGACCTTCACCGACGCGCCAAGCCAAACCTGCGATGCGGCACGTGACAAGTTGGTGCAGATCGTGAAGGCGCGTCAAGGCCTGCTCGAGCTGCAGACGAGCCTGCAAAACAAGGGCGAGCATGCCGCGCCGGAAGTCGTGCAGAATATGCAGGCGCGACTGCTGAAGAAGATCGTCCTCGAAGTTGCCAAGCTCGAGGCAGCGATCGCAGCCCTGATCAAGGCCACGCCGCATCTTGCGGAGCTCGTCGAGATCATCGAGAGCGTGCCGGGGCTCGGCAAGATCACTTCCGCCGGCTTGGTCGCGGCGATGCCGGAGCTCGGTCAGGTCAGCAACAAGATCGTCGCGGCCTTGTTGGGGGTGGCTCCTTACGATGACGATAGCGGCCAGCGGCGGGGCGATCGCCACATCAAGGGCGGGCGCCGCAAGGTCCGCAACCTCTTCTACATGGCCTGTCTCGGGGCTTCGACGCGGCACAACCCCGTGCTCAAGGCCTTCTATGGTCGCCTGATCGCCAAGGGAAAGGAGCCGAAGGTCGCGCTCACCGCCTGCATGCGCAAGCTCATCTGCATCCTCAACACCATGATCGCGCGGCGAGAAAAATGGGACGCAACACGCTACCACATGAGCGATCCCGCTCGGCTTCCGCCGAGCACATGCATAGCCTAAAGACCTGGGAGCGGACGGGGTCAAGGCCGTCAGCCGCCGGAGGCGGTGGCGCGTAGCGCCAGCCTTGAGCCCGGCCGATCGCAGGTCTACTTCACAGTTGCTCCCCGGCGACGAATTCCTTTTTGTCACCGTCGCCTACGGATTTGCGACTTGTCTAAGCCCGGTTGGGCCGACTCATCCTCCGCTGGCTTAGCATCAGCAACGGATGCCAGGACCACACGACTTCGCCGTACGCAGCGACCTCGACCAAAGCTCTCGACGGACCATGTGCTGTCCGTCGAGTTTTGGCGAGGCGTTGAAGCGCCGTTCGTCTGCGCGCCGGTCGATCGCTCACAGGCAAAGCCGCCCTGCGAACCACTTGCGCGCCAACGCTGCCGCGTCCACCGCATCCCATCCCGCGTTCGTGACGACCGCGAAGCGCCCCTCTTGCCGGGAAAGGACGGGGCGAGCTGGTAGAACTGATTTGCCCGACAGCGAAAGCGAAATATTTTTCGCGAAGGGGATGGACAGGGCAAATCACGTTGATGTTGCGGGCGAATTTTCTCGGCAGGCGCATGCGGCGCTTTAGCTAATGGCGCGGTATTGAATCTCGTCATGCCCGGCCTTGTGCCCGCCCTCGCTGAGGCTTCGGCGGACTGACACCAAGCCCGGCGAAGCTTTGGCGTGGCCGGGTGCCGGGCATCCACGTCTTTGCTGAAAGACTGGTAAGACGTGGATGGCCGGGACAAGCCCGGCCACGACGAAGAAGCATTCACCGCCGTTTGCGAACGTGAACGTTGATATCAAGATCGATCTCGCTGACGCAGGTCTGCTCCGTTCGGTGCGAGCTGCCCTCATGCCAAGCGCCGGCGCGCGTCCGCGCGTTCCTGACGTTGGCGAGCCGCAGGCAGCGCCACTGCGGCAGGTTGCCAGAACTTTCGCCGCCGAACTGCCAGGCCAGCACGACCTCTTCGCCGCTCTTGTTGGTGCCGATGATGTGCGGACAGAGTTCGCGGAGGCGGCCGTCATAAGAGCACATCACCTGCTGCTCCCTGAGGATGGCGCTGCGGAACAGGGTGTAGGTCGCGCTGGACATCGGTTGACCGCCGTTGTTGCCCGCATACCCAACTCTATATCGCGGGATTCAGTACCTCGGAGGTGGGTAGTGGGTCAGTCTGATTGTGGGTGGGTGCCGGACTGGAATGTTGGTCATCAACAGGGCATATTCGGACCATGCGAAAACGCTCCTTCATCCTGATATCCGCAGCCGTTCTAGCGGCCACGCTCCTGTTGGCCTTCCGGAGCGAGCTTAGTGCCCGCAGCCCTCAATGCGGCTTCTGGGGTAGCATGGAGGATGGGATGTCCTGCCGATGACTGAGAAGCACCCCAAAACGCCCTAGGACCCCAACCAGTTCGCCAAGTCGATCATAAACAGTGCGACGGGGCAGATGGACGAGACGCCGCGAGGCGGGCCGCCATCTCTGCGGGAAAATGTTCTTGTTATGTTCCAGCAGATGTGCCACAGGAAACTGTGCTGCAGCGCTTGTCCGGATCTGCGTCCATGGCCTCAAGACGAAATCGCCCGATCAATCTGCCGGCGCCGTACCTCAAGCGCGTCTGGCTCGAACCATCGCGGATCACCAATCGCGACGCCTATCCGTTCTGCCTCCCGCTGCTGCGCGATGATTTCGAATTGAGTTTCGACCGGGCGATCACGATCATCGTCGGGGAGAACGGTACAGGCAAATCGACGCTGCTCGAAGGGATTGCCGTCCTTGCCGGGTTCGACGAAGCCGGCGGCGCCAAGGGGTATATGCCTGTCGATCATTCCGATGCGCTGGAGGTGATGGGCGGCCAACTATCAAAGGCATTGCGCGCAAGCTGGTTGCCGAAGATCGTTGGCGGCGGCTGGTTCTTTCGGGCGGAAAGCTTTTTCTCCGTTGCAAGATACCTCGACAAGGTCAACCGCGAACCGGGAAGCGGCGGCACGCCGCCGGACTTTCTCTCCCATTCCCACGGCGAAGGTTTCCTGCGCTTCTTCAACGAACGCTGCCAGCGGCAGGGCATCTTCATCTTCGACGAACCGGAATCCGCCCTGTCGCCCGCGCGCCAGATCGAATTTTTGAAACTGATGCGGCAGATGGAAAACATCGGCCATTGCCAGATCATCATGGCCACGCATTCGCCAATGCTGATGGCGTATCCCGGCGCGACGCTGTTGCGCTTGTCGAAGCATGGGCTTGAGCCGGTAACGGTCAAAGAGACGGATCATTATCGCGTGATGCGCGAGTTCTGCGATGACCCTGCGGTGTTCGTGGACTCGGCGCTCGCCGACTGAAGCGCCAGGCAGCGCGGGAGCTAACCCGAGCACGTGGGTTGGCTCAGTTGTAGGGCGCAATAGCGCAGCGTATTGCGCCGCATGATCTGGCGACTGAAGAGGCGGAATACGCTGCGCTATTCCGCCCTACGCACCGTGCCGTCAAAAGCCGCGGACGGTAGCGATAGGTCAAATGCGGAAAAGGGCGAGTTTTCGAGTTGCCGTAGAACATGCCGACCATGACTGCGGGATCATGGAAGATGTCGCCAGAAGTAAAGGTCGAACTTGCCCGGCGCTTGCCACGCGGTGTCACCTATCATGAGATAACACGCGACCGTAAAATCGTACGTTAAGCAAAAGATACCGTAACCGAGTGGAATTTCTGTTATCGACAGGCCCGCAAGTGAAGTGCCTGACAAGCTATGGGATAAATCCCAGAGCCCATGCATGACATAGCCAACTGCGATAGCAGGTCGGTAAAACAGCCCAACCACAGCGCAAAAAAGGAAAACGACAACGCCGGCTACTTCAGTCTGCCAGGCATGGGTCGAGGCCCCGAAATAGGCAGCGAAACTCAGGTAGAAGGCGGCAATCACGACAAGGGAAGAGGCCCAGAATATCTGTTCCCATCGTCCTTGGAAGATTCGTCGAAAAATAAGAATGCTTCCAATCGCGCTGAGCAGGCCGATAACTGCGTACAACAGAGCCACGATTAAACCACCGATGAACTGGCTGCTCGATCCAGCTCCGGCCATCAGATTTTGCAGCAACGCTTTTTCCATGCTCGTTGCTCCGACGCCACCGTCCCGGTGACACCCAGCTAAGCAGCCGCGTATCTTCGCACTGACCCTAGAACAAAGCCAGCTCAGTTACAGGGCGCAATAGCACAGCGTATTGCGCCGCATGATCTGGCGACTAAAGAGGCGGGATACGCTGCGCTATTGCGCCCTACGCGCTACGGTTTTCGATCGGGTGCCACGAACGGATTTGTCTCGGCACTCTCCAGACGATTTTTCTCGAAACAAGCTTCCAATCGCTCAAAGGCTGCAGAGCTCCCGTCCAGCGGGACCCGCAGTGTGGCGCCATCTCCGCGGACTTCAAGAATGGTAGATGATCGGAGCTTTCCGTTGAATGGACGATCTGCAAGCGCAACCGTCACAGCCTTCGTTTCAGCCAGGGCTTTGGCTTCCACTGATTGCGATCCCGCAGCGAGACGAACAGAGTAGGCCTTGCCCCGATCGAGTTTCCATTTGGGAGATTCGAGCACTAGCAAGAGCCCATCTTTTGTTCTCGCAAAGCTTATTCCGAGTCCGGCTGCAGAACAACTCATCACGCAGCCATCGAACTTGTCAGCCTTGTAACTCGTGGCAATCTCCCATGGGCCGACCGTTGCTGTCTGGCTGCTTTGGGACTGCGCATTGGACGATGAAGTTGGACAAAGAAAGACTGCGACAAATGGGAGTGCAATTACAATTCGCATTGCCTAACCCTTCAGCTTGGCGCGCAGTAAACTGTTGACTTCTGAGTTCACCAACGAGCGTTTCAATTGAGGAGTCTTCGGTCCTTAAAAGAAACGCGGCAGCCCCTCCGGAGTTCCGGTTCCGGCCCGCCACCAGCCATGACGGCCTCGAGCCAGCTTTGCCTTCGCGCCAGCATGACATCGGTGTGGTCGAACGGGAAAAGGGCGCAGAGATCGCCAAACGCGTCAGGCCTGCGGATGCGGCGTGAATTCTTGGAGGGCGGAATAGCGCAGCGCGTTGCGCCGCGCGGCCGAACCAAAAAGGCGGAATACGCTTCGCTATTCCGCCCTACGAGCTACAGCTCTAGTGGCTGCCGACTTCAATGTGTGATTGCATCGTCGCACAGCGCCTGTCGCGAGCACGATATTCGTCCATGCCGATGCGGGCGCTCGCAGTTACCCCAAGTCGGCGACCATTTGCTTGTTGCGACGAAATTGGATAGCATTGCATAATCCACTCGGTATTGCATGTGAGCATCGTAGGCCGACGAGTCGTGCTGCTGATAGTCGACTGCTGCGTCGTATTGTTCAATGATGCATTCCGGCAATTCAAGCACGATTGATCGTCGGCGTGACAATTGATCTGAGGACGTTACGCAGAGCAATCTGGGAGACACGCCGCAGTGAACGTCATCTGGAACGGATCGCAGCGTCATCTTGAAATGCGTGAGATGTACATCGAGCCGCTGCAGCTTTTCTTCAGCGATCCATTACTCGGCAAGAGCGGAAAATACGCTATCGCTATTTCCCCTAAGCGCTGACAAAGCCGGTTTCGGTTGCGATGCTTACGACGCGGACGTTGCAGCATGTCAGACCTCTTCTGACGGGAATTACAATTGAGTCCCGAGCGGCACTGTCCGTCGGCCGTCCATGACGTCCGGAAACTGTCGTATTACGCGTGGCGAGACATCCTGGAGCCTGCTTGCGGTTCGGGTACAGTCGCGGGAGTTCCATCCTCGATAGATTATCGATATCTTGAAAGCGCTGATATCGACGCTGTACTGGCGTCTTGCCGCTCGGCAGGCTGGATGATCCAGATCATCGACGGGGGAATGGCTTGCTGTTTCTCGGTCGATGCCCAACGTGCCTGTCTCGTCTTCGCACGAACTTGCGCGGAAGCCAAATGCACCAATCGTTCGAAGCGATGGGTATCGATATCGCTCCAGCCCATACCTGAGCGCGACATAAATCCTCAAATGCAGGAGAACTTCGTCTACTCCGCCGCCTCGCTCGCGCCGCTTCGCTTCTTCGGCCCACGCTCCGCCTTCTCCAGCACCGGCGCCAGGAATTTGCCCGTGTAACTCCGCGGCGCCTTCACGATGTCTTCCGGCGGGCCCCAAGCGACGATTTCGCCGCCGCCGTCGCCGCCTTCGGGGCCGAGGTCGATCACCCAGTCGGCAGTCTTGATGACTTCGAGATTGTGCTCGATCACCACGACCGTGTTGCCCTGCGCCACCAGCTCGTGCAGCACTTCGAGAAGCTTCGCGACGTCGTGAAAATGCAGCCCGGTGGTCGGCTCGTCCAAGATGTACAGCGTGCGGCCGGTGGCGCGCTTTGACAGCTCTTTTGCAAGCTTGACGCGCTGGGCTTCGCCGCCGGAGAGCGTGGTGGCCTGCTGTCCCACATGGATGTAGTCGAGGCCGACGCGGTGCAGCGTCTTGAACGTCTCGCGGACGCGCGGCACCGCCTTGAAGAAGTCGGCGGCTTCTTCCACGGTCATGTCGAGCACGTCGGCGATCGACTTGCCCTTGAACAGCACTTCCAGCGTCTCGCGGTTGTAGCGCTTGCCCTTGCAGGTGTCGCAGGTGACGTAGACGTCGGGCAAAAAGTGCATCTCGATCTTGATGACGCCGTCGCCCTGGCAGGCCTCGCAGCGGCCACCCTTGACGTTGAACGAGAACCGGCCGGGCTCGTAACCGCGTGCCTTGGCCTCCGGCAGGCCGGCGAACCATTCGCGGATCGGCGTGAACGCGCCGGTATAAGTCGCCGGGTTGGAGCGCGGCGTGCGGCCGATCGGCGACTGGTCGATGTCGATGATCTTGTCGATATGCTCCAAGCCCTCGATGCGGTCGTGCGGCGCCGCGCCTTCGCTGGCGTTGTTGAGTTTTCGCGCGATGGCCTTGTAGAGGGTGTCGATCAGGAGCGTCGACTTGCCGCCGCCGGAGACGCCGGTGACGCAGGTGAACAGTCCGAGCGGAATTTCCGCCGACACGTTCTTCAGATTGTTGCCGCGGGCGTTGACGACCTTGATGGTGCGGCGATGGTTCGGCGGCCGCCGCTCGGGCACCGGAACCGAAAGCTCGCCGGTGAGGTATTTGCCGGTCAGCGATTTCGGATTGCGCATGACCTCGGCGGGCGTGCCTTGCGCGATGATATGGCCGCCGTGCATGCCGGCGCCGGGGCCGATGTCGAGCACGAAGTCGGCAAGGCGAATGGCGTCCTCGTCATGCTCGACCACGATCACGGTGTTGCCGAGGTCGCGCAGCCTTTTCAGCGTTTCCAGCAGCCGCGCATTGTCGCGCTGGTGCAGGCCGATCGAGGGCTCGTCGAGCACATAGAGCACGCCGGTCAGCCCGGAGCCGATCTGCGAGGCCAGCCGGATGCGCTGGCTTTCGCCGCCGGAGAGCGTGCCGGAGGAACGTGACAGCGTCAGGTAATTCAGGCCGACGTCGAGCAGGAACGACAGCCGCTCGCGGATCTCCTTCAGCACGCGCGCGGCGATCTCGTTCTGCTGCGCGTTGAGGGCTTCAGGCACGCTTTCGAACCATTCGCCGGCGCGCCTGACCGACAATTCGGAGATTTCGCCGATGTGCTTGCCGCCGATCTTGACGCACAAGGCTTCCGGCTTCAGCCGATGGCCGTGGCAGGCCTCGCAGGGAATGTCGGAAAAATACTTTGCGAGTTCCTCGCGCGCCCATTCGCTCTCGGTTTCGCGGAAGCGGCGGTTGATGTTGGTGATGACGCCCTCGAACGGCTTCTTGGTGTCGTAGGAGCGGACGCCGTCCTCATAGGAGAACTTGATCTCGTCGTCGCCGGAGCCGTGCAGGAGCGCGTTTTGCGTCTTCTTCGGCAGATCTTTCCACTTGGTGTCGAGCGTGAACTTGTAGAACTTGCCGAGCGCGGTCAGCGTCTGCACGTAATAGGGCGACGACGACTTCGCCCACGGCGCGATCGCGCCCTTGCGCAAGGTCAGTTCCTTGTCGGGAATGACCAGATCCTCGTCGATATGCTGCTCGATGCCAAGGCCGCCGCAGGCCGGGCAGGCGCCATAGGGATTGTTGAAGGAAAACAGCCTGGGCTCGATTTCCGGAATGGTGAAGCCGGAGACCGGGCAGGCGAACTTTTCGGAAAACAGGATCCGTTCCGGCCCGCTCTTGTCGTGGATCTTTGCGGTCTTCTTGTCGGATTTCTTTTCCTCGGCGGCCGCCGCCGGCGTATCGGCATACTCGATCACAGCGAGGCCTTCGGCGAGCTTCAGCGCGGTCTCGAAGCTCTCCGCCAGGCGCTGGCCGATGTCCGGGCGCACCACGATGCGGTCGACGACGACGTCGATGTCATGCGGGAATTTTTTGTCGAGCGTCGGCGCCTCGGCGAGCTCGTAGAACTTGCCGTCGATCTTGACGCGCTGAAAGCCCTTCTTGAGGTATTCGGCGAGCTCTTTCTTGTATTCACCCTTGCGGCCGCGCACGACGGGGGCGAGCAGATAGAGGCGGGTGCCCTCAGGCAGCGCCAGCACGCGGTCGACCATCTGCGAGACGATTTGGCTTTCGATCGGAAGACCCGTGGCGGGCGAGTAGGGCACGCCGACCCGCGCCCACAACAGGCGCATGTAATCGTAGATCTCGGTGACGGTGCCGACCGTGGAGCGTGGGTTCTTCGACGTGGTCTTCTGCTCGATCGAAATCGCCGGAGACAGGCCGTCGATCTGGTCGACATCCGGCTTCTGCATCATCTCCAGGAACTGGCGCGCATAGGCCGACAGCGACTCGACGTAGCGCCGCTGGCCCTCGGCATAGATGGTGTCGAACGCGAGCGAGGATTTTCCCGAGCCGGACAGTCCGGTGAAGACCACGAGCTTGTCGCGCGGGATCTCGACGTCGATGTTCTTGAGATTATGTTCGCGTGCGCCGCGGATCGTAATCGCGCGCATTGAGGCGCCGGCGTTGTTGTGGCGCTTCGCCTTGAGCACTTCATCCATATCGGCATTTCCAGACGCTGATGTCGCGCCGCGTTAAGGCGCGCATCGCCGGGGATGCCGGAATCAGGCGCCGATGGGTAATGTCGGGAACATAGGAAGAACGCGCCGGGATTTCCAGTGCTGCGATCTAGTCATCAACGGTTTGTTTTGGCGGCTGCTGATTGCCGGCATCTTGAGATGAACGAGGCCGCCAACTGAGGCGGCCTCTAAGCCAAATCGTAAATCAACTACTTCTTGCCGTGCTCTTCCATATGAGCTTTGGCAGCTTCATCGGAATGATGCCTCGCGTGAAGCGCGTGCCCCCTCGCGGTGTGTGCATGATGGGCCGCTTTTTCGTGGGATCCGCCCTCATGATGCTTGGATGCTTCCTCGTGGTGGCGCGCCGCATGCTTGTGGTGTTCTGCCGACTGCTTGTGGTGTTCGGCTGCCTTCTTGGACATGGCCTGTTTCCTCTATTGGCTTGCAGTTAGCCCCACGGAAGGGATGGAACGCTCGTTTTCTGACGGTTATGTGACTTTTTCCCGGGACAGCAGCGTTTTGGCAGAACTGGGGGCTTCGCTTTTCGCCGAGGCGGCAAATCCCGGCGCCAACGCTGCCAAGCTATGATGACGGTTTCTTATTCGCGATGGGGGTGCAAATCCGAAGGCTGCACCGTCAATCGGTAAGCAACCTCTCGCGAGCCGTCGAAAACTTCCAGGACGCGATCACAGACCAAGCACTTGTAATGACCGGGTCGGCCATTTCGGGTTTCCAGTTCGATTCGGCGATAGCCAGCGGAACAATCGGGACAGGTCACATCGCCTTTTTTCATATGACAATTATGCGACAGAACGCCGCAGGCGTCAAAAGCGAAGCCAGGACGCTCCCAAATTCAACTTGGAACAAAACTGGAACATTCCTCGGACAAATGCTATGTGTGGATAACCGCGGGATTGCGCGGCGATCGCTAAGTCGGCGGCTTCGACCGGCGTATAGGGTCGTCAGCAGTGCCCCAGCGATGAGCGACAACTGAAGCGGCGGCCGGTGTCGGCCGGCCCGGTGATTTTTTTGATTGGAGAGTGGCGATGGCGGGAAGCGTTAACAAGGTGATTTTGGTCGGCAATCTCGGCAAGGACCCGGAAATCCGGCGGACGCAGGATGGCCGTCCGATCGCCAATCTGAGCATCGCGACGTCGGAAACCTGGCGCGACAAGGCGACCGGCGAGCGCAAGGAAAAGACCGAGTGGCACCGCGTCGTGATCTTCAACGAAGGGCTTTGCAAGGTCGCAGAGCAATATCTGAAGAAGGGCGCGAAGGTGTACATCGAGGGCGCGCTGCAGACCCGCAAATGGACCGACCAGAGCGGCGTCGAGAAATATTCGACCGAAGTTGTGCTGCAGGGTTTCAACTCCACCCTGACCATGCTCGACGGTCGCGCCGGCGGCGGCGGCAGCTTCGGCTCCGACGATGCCGGCGGCGATTTCGGCTCGGGTGGCGCGGTGAGTTCGGCGCCCCGGCGTGCAGTGGCTGCCGGCGCCCGCAACAACGACATGGACGACGACATTCCGTTCTGAGCCGAGCGGAGCGCGCGCCGCGCTTCGGCGCAGCTCCGGCCATGAGAAATCCCGTGGCAGGATGGAGCTTTGCTGAAGCGAGCGCCTGATGGCGGTTTTCGCGCTCGGTCTCGTTCGTGGCGCCGAAGGAACGCTGCCGCGCCGGCGTCGCGTACGCGCTCACAGGATCACGATGGGATCGGTGTTTGCCGGCACGCTCTTCGCTGGATTGGTGCCCCGGGCGGTGATGCACGCAGTTTTGTTCGGGCCTTCAAAAGGGGGCTGCGAACAGCGTTCCGGTAACACCCGTTTCGGACCGTCAAAAGGCCGTCAGGCGGTTCTACGAGGAAGCCGCCGTCAGCCCTGTAAGTCTATGAAAAAACGAAGGGAAAAACCGCGCGCCGGGGCCGGTTCGGGGTGGCGATCCGACCCCCGATACGCTATATGATTCCTGGCTAAGAACTGATCGGATTCCCCTTTGTCTGATACTGAAGATGAGAAGCCCGGCGAGCCGCCGGTGCCATCAGATATCCGTCCCGTTTCCATCCTCGATGAGATGAAACGCTCCTACCTCGATTACGCCATGAGCGTGATCGTGGCGCGGGCGCTGCCGGACGCGCGCGACGGCCTGAAGCCCGTCCACCGCCGCATCCTGTATTCGATGTATGAGCAGGGGCACACGCCGGACAAGAAATACGTCAAGTCTGCCCGCGTCGTCGGCGACGTGATCGGTAAATATCATCCGCACGGCGACCAGTCGATCTACGACGCGATGGTGCGGATGGCGCAGGACTTCTCCATGCGCGTGCCGCTGGTCGACGGCCAGGGAAATTTCGGCTCGGTCGATGGCGATCCGCCCGCGGCCTATCGATACACCGAAGCCCGCCTGACCCGATCCGCGCTGGAAGTTCTCGGCGACATCGACAAGGACACCGTCGACTTCCAGCCCAACTATGACAATTCCGAGCGGGAGCCGTCGGTTATGCCGGCGAAGTTCCCGAACCTGCTGGTCAATGGCGCCGGCGGCATCGCCGTCGGCATGGCCACCAACATCCCGCCGCACAATCTCGGCGAAGTCATCGACGCCTGCGTGGCGCTGATCGACAATCCCGCGCTTTCGATCGACGACCTGATCAATATCATTCCCGGGCCGGATTTCCCGACCGGCGGCATCATCCTCGGGCGCCAGGGCATCCGCTCGGCCTATCACCTCGGCCGCGGCTCGATCGTGATGCGCGGCAAGGTCACGATCGACACCCTCCGCAAGGACCGCGAAGCGATCATCGTCACCGAAATTCCCTATCAGGTGAACAAGGCGACGATGGTGGAGCGCATCGCCGAACTGGTGCGTGAGAAGAAGGTCGAAGGCATTTCGGACCTCCGCGACGAGTCCGACCGCGATGGTTTTCGCGTGGTCGTCGAACTCAAGCGCGACGCGATGGCGGACGTGGTGCTGAACCAGCTCTACAAGTACACACCGCTGCAAACCAGCTTCGGCGCCAACATGCTGGCGCTCGATGGCGGCCGGCCGCAGGTGATGAACCTGAAGGACCTGCTGACCCTGTTCGTCGCGTTCCGTGAACAGGTGGTGACGCGGCGTACCAAGTTCCTGCTCGGCAAGGCCCGCGACCGCGCTCACATCCTGGTCGGCCTCGCCATTGCGGTCGCCAATATCGACGAGATCATCCGCGTTATCAGAACCTCGCCCGATCCGAACACCGCGCGCGATACCCTGATGTCGCGCGACTGGCCGGCCAAAGACGTCGAGGCGATGATCACGCTGATCGACGATCCCCGGCATCGGATAAATCCTGATGGCACCGCGCGGCTTTCGATGGAGCAGGCCAAGGCCATCCTCGATCTCAGGCTGCAGCGGCTGACCGCGCTTGGGCGCGAGGAGATTTCCGAGGAGCTCGACAAGCTCGCCCTTGAGATCGCCGATTATCTCGACATCCTGCGGTCGCGCGCCCGCGTCCAGGCGATCGTCAAGCAAGAGCTGGCCGAGGTGAAGGACAAGTTCGCCACCCCGCGCAGAACCGTCATCCTCGAGCAGGAAGGCGAGGTCGAGGACGAGGACCTGATCCAGCGCGAGGACATGGTGGTCACGGTCTCGCATGCCGGCTATGTCAAGCGCGTGCCGCTCTCGACCTACCGGGCGCAGCGCCGCGGCGGCAAGGGCCGCGCCGGGATGCAGACCCGCGACGAGGATTTCGTCAGCCGCCTGTTCGTGGCCTCGACCCATACGCCGGTGCTGTTCTTCTCCTCGCGCGGCCAGGTCTACAAGGAAAAGGTATGGCGGCTGCCGGTGGCGGCGCCGAATGCCCGCGGCAAGGCGCTGATCAACATCCTGCCGCTGGAGCAGGGCGAGCGCATCACCACCATCATGCCGCTGCCGGAGGACGAATCCTCCTGGGGCAATCTCGACGTCATGTTCGCGACCACCGGCGGCAACGTCCGCCGCAACAAGCTGTCCGACTTTGTCGATGTCCGCCGCTCCGGCATCATCGCCATGAAGCTCGATGAGGGGGAAGCGATCGTCGACGTGCAGATCTGCACCGAACGCGACGACGTTCTGCTGACGGCCGCCGGCGGCCAATGCATCCGTTTTGCGGTGACCGACGTGCGCGTGTTCACTGGCCGCACCTCGATGGGCGTGCGCGGCATCGCGCTGGCCGAAAACGACAAGGTGATATCGCTGGCGATCCTGCGCCATGTCGAGACGACTTCGGACGAGCGCGTCGTCTACCTGAAGATGCGGCGGGCCGTTGCCGGAGAGGGCACTCCCGAAGAAAGCGCGGATGCGGAAGCGGAGGAAACCTCCGGCGCGATCCAGCAGCTCAGCCCGGAGCGCTACGTGGAGATGTCGGCGCAGGAGCAGGTGGTGCTGACGGTTTCCGTGAACGGCTTCGGCAAGCGGACCTCGTCCTACGAGTACCGCACCACCGGCCGCGGCGGTAAGGGCATCGTCGCGATGTCCGTCAACAACCGCAATGGCCAGCTGGTGGCCTCGTTCCCGGTCGAGGATTCCGACCAGATCATGCTGGTGACCGACAAGGGCCAGTTGATCCGCTGCCCGGTCGAGGGCATCCGCATCGCCGGCCGCTCGACCCAGGGCGTCATCGTGTTCAACACCGCCGAGGACGAGCACGTGGTCTCCGTCGAGCATATCGGCGATGACGGCGAGAATGGCGAGAACGGGAACGGGAACGGCGGCTGACGCCGTTCCGTTGAAGAACGTGTGAACCGCTCAAGCCCGCGATTCTGGGCCTTGGCCCGGACGTATGCTCAATTTCCTACTTGAAAGATCGTTCTCGTTCTGTTCTTTATGATGTCCTTGGAGGTGACCTATGGATATCGAGAAACAGCGGGAATTGATCAGGCTCTGGAACCTGATGCGCCGGGTCGAAGGGCCGGCGGCCGAGGAAATCCGCATCCAGATCCTCGAATATTTTGCCGAGCGCGACCGTGCCAAGCGGGCGGCTTGATCACGTCAGGTCCGAAATCGAGCGGATGCGCAGCCAGGTCCCAAGGCAGCGGGGAGAGATCCGGCAGTTGCAGCGCGCCGGCCTTTCGACGGCCTCGGCGGAAGCCTTGCTCGATCGCATGCTCAACAAGATCGACGGGCTTTGCGCGGAACGCGACAGGCTGAAGAAGGAGCAGGGGTCCGCGAGGACCGTGTCCGCGGCGGGTCCAGATGGCAAACTGGTACGACGACAAGGCTGATCATCCGCCGTGGATCAAGGCGCTCGCCGAGGTCCGCCTCATGGCGGCGCGCGAGGGCCACTGCTACCAGCACGTCCAGGCCATCATCGTGGCGATCGACCAGTATGCCGAGGCGGCGCTCGGCAATCGCACGTTCTTCCTGAACAGGCCCTACGGGATTGGCGCCTCCAGGAATGACGACATTCCGTGAAGGCGTCAGGCCAGCAGCGAGTCGGGCGATAGCCCCTCGGAAAGCGCCTTGATCCGAGCCCGGCATTCGGCGGCAAACTCAAGCAGCCGTTCGACCGTCAGGCTGTCAAAGGCACGAAGCGAAGCCGCGGCTGATGTCCGCGGAGGTGATCTTCTTCACATAACCCGTCGCCTTTCTCCGTCACCTTCTGACGTAACGGAGGAGGGACAAGATGTACTTGATCGATGGCCTGGTTGTTGTGGCGATGACGCTCTTTGTCGTGCTGCCGATCACCGACCCGAAGACAGTGCGGATGAAATTGTCCGCGGTGAGCAGTTTGGGTGTGTTGCTGGTGGCGGCGGTCGTTGTCCCGCGCCTGGTCCACTGATGTTGCCGGAATCGATATCGCCGCCGTCCCCGAAAGACGGCGCCCTGGTCTGGCGGGTCGCGCTCACGCCTTGCGGTCGAGCAGCGCCTCGCGTTCGGCCTGGCTCTGGGTGGCAAGGACGTTCTGCACGTCCGCACTGATCGTGGGTGACGGCGCTTTCGCCGTTTCGTCGATCACGAGCTGCACCTTGGCCTGCGTCACCGCAACAGGGATGGGATAGATGACCATGGAACCCTCCTGCCCAAAATTCTCACGCGCGCGTTTACGCTTTCTAAACAGGTTCGGTTAACGCGACGAAATTCGGTTGTTCCCGGCGGCCCGCACCTCGCGCTGCGGGCAGAGGCTTGGGTCGGCATGTGCCGGCAGTTCAGGTCCAGGCCTGAAGGGGTCGTTCGATCTTGTCGATGATCCAGCGCGGTAGCCGTCGCGCCTCGCCCGGGAGCGGTAACGGCGCTGTGGATTGTTGCGCAGCAAGGCGCTGAGCTCGCACGAAAAAGGGGAGTTTCCAGCGCTGTGGATTTGCTGCGGATAACCTTCGTGTCGTTTCAACCTTGAGCTACCGCGGTGCTGCACCAGCGGGCGCTGTCCTAACGAAACCTTTCGCCGCAACCGATAACCCAATTCAGTTAGGTTAAGAGCCAAATCGCGTTGTGCTTATCGGAGGTTGCGATAGGGATGCTGGTGCAAGAACAACAAACAACAGCGGTCGCTTTCCTTGATCCCTTCATTTCATAATGCCGATCAGCCCACGCACCGACGCGTGATGATCGTCGGCGCATTATTTTGCGTTGCCTTCGTCGGCATCAGCTTTTCGCTGCGGGCGCAGCCGGACAGCGGACGCGTCCTGGTGAAGGCGGACCGGCTGGTCCGCACGGCCGGCGAACTGCATAAGGCGAATTAGCGTCTCA
>CAWAYC010000001.1:0-92302 GCA_963786115.1 uncultured Alphaproteobacteria bacterium | reverse complement strand
GATCCGGCCGGTATTGACCGAGATCGGAATTTTCCTGATCCCGTTCGCGGTCTATGCCCTGTTTCTCATCGCAACCCGTTCCGGCGTAATAGCGCAGGCTTCCTGGCCGCTCCATCTGCTGGCGAAACTGACGTTCGGCGTCTTTGTGACTGGTGGTGATCAGCTTCGTCCTGCTCGCGCATTTTTCCGGCGCCCCGCCGAATTCGACATACGTCTCCGTCTACATCGTAGCTGCAGATTGGTGCCCGGAGCTGAGAAATGAGCGATTTGCGCGCGCTCGACGACGCGCCGTGGCTGAGATCCGGTCCGACTGCCCGGCGTGCTCGCCTTGCTCAACGGCGGCGGCGAGGAGGCGCGCGTGATCGGCGGCGCGGTGCGCAATGCGCTGCTGAAGATCCCGACCGGCGATATCTACATCGCCACCACCTCGCCGCCCGATGAAGCCAACTCCTGCTGCGCCAAGGCCGCCGGCATCAAGAGCGTCCACCGGTATCGATCACGGCACCGTAACGCTGGTCGTCGAGGGCCACCCGTTCGAAGTGACGACGCTGCGCGAGGACACCGAGACCTATGGCCGCAAGGCCAAGGTGGACTCCGGGGGCTGACCGGGCTTGCGCGCCCCAGCGGCGCGACTTCACCATCGACGGTTCTTCGGTCGATGCCGAAGGCGTGGTGCATGACCACGTCGGCCTGGTCTACGATATCGCGGCCCGGTGCGTCCGTTTCATCGGCGATCCCGATCAGCGCATCGCCGAAGACTATCTTCGCATCCTCCGCTTTTTCCGCATGCACGCGTCCTACGGCAAAGGCGAGCCGGATCGTGCCGGTATCTCGCCTGCATCGCCGGCCGCGGACTGGCGGGCCTCTCGGCGGAACGCGTGCGCATGGAGATGCTGAAGCTCGTGGTCGCCGGCGGCGCGGCGGCGTCGATTGCTGCGATGGCGGACGGCGGCCTGCTGGCGGCGATTGTCGGCGGCGTTTCCTACAACGGGCCCTTCGCTGCGATGATCGCGGCCGAACGCGAGCTTGGACTTGAGGCCAGCGCCGCGCGCCGGCTCGGCGTGCTCACGGTTGCCGTTAGCGAAGACGCCAAGCGCGTCGCGAGCCGCTTGCGGCTCACCAATGCCGAGACCAAGGCGCTCGATTCCATGGGGCATCGCTGGTGGCGGTTTGTCGGCATCGACGAGGCGCGGGCGAAGCGGCTGCTCTATCGGCTCGGCGAACAACCTTATCGCGACCGTTTGCTGTTGGCGTGGGCACGGGCTGGAAATGACAGCGACTTATATCGTTGGCGCGAGCTTGCGAGATTGCCGCAGCGCTGGAGCGCACCGAAATTCCCGTTGAAGGCAGCCGATTTCGTCGCGCGTGGTATCGCCGAGGGTGGCGCTCGGCCACGTGCTGACGCTGGCCGAAGATGCCTGGCTGGCCGCGGATTTTCCGCTCGATCCATCCGCGCTGTCTGATATCGCCGACCACACCGTCACCCGTTTCAAGCGCGATCACCGGTTGTGAATATTCTTTCGCTTCGCCGATCTCGCTTCTCCAACTGTTGCTGTCGCTGTGTCGCGCTGTTCGCTTCCGTCATCGGCGGTCTGGCAGGCTATGGCACCGGGGCGCTGATGCCGCTGGTGCTGGTCCCCCTGATCGGCGCAATGGGTGCCGATCATCGCAATCTCCTCGATCTTCACCAATCTCAGCCGTTTTGCGGCCTATCTGCGTTATGCCGACCGCCGTCGCGGTGAGCGTCGCCATTGCCGCCGCGGTGCTCACTACCGCGCTTGGTGCTTACGGCTACACGCGCCTGACCAATGCCGGGGGCGGCGCTGGTGATCGGCACCATGCTGATCGCGAGCGTGCCGCTGCGCGGGTGTCTGCTCAAGCGCCGTGATGTCAGGATCGGTGACCGCGGGCTTGCCGTCGGCGCCGTGGGCTACGGAGTTGTGGTCGGCGGCACCTCCGGCTCGGCGTCATCCTGCTGTCACTGCTGATGGCGGCGGGGCTCGAGGGTGCGGCGGTGATCGCCACCGATGCCGTGGCGATTTCGTCGCAAACTGAGCATCGTGAAGATTTCGGCGTCCGTTGCCGTTGTCACCGCGCAGGTGCTCGCGTTTGCGATCCTGATCGGTGCGATCGCGCTGCCCGGCGCGTTCCTTGCGAAGGCCTTTGTCGAGCGCATGCCGGTTACATTCACACCGCCATCCTCGATGCCGCCGTCATCACCGGCGGCATCGTGATGATTTCGGCGCGCTCGCCGAACGCGGAGCCGCCGATTTATCCTCGTTCGAACGGCAGCAGCTCGGTGAGCGAGCGGATGATGCGGTCGGGCTTGACGGGTCGCTTCCGACGCAGGCCTTGTCCGGTGGCATCCAGCCAGATCGCATAGATCCCGAGGCGCTGTGGCGCCTCGACTTCCCATTCCAGATTGTCGCCGATCATCCAGGTCTCGGGAGCGGTTACGCCGAGCGTCTGCATGGCGTGCAAATAGGCGCGCTTCTTCGGGCTTGCCGAAGCCATGCTCGCCTTCGATCTGAATGGGTGCACGCTCAAAGCGCGTGCGCCAAGCGTACAAACCCGTTCGATCTCTCGCCCGCTGGTCGACGGCTGCACCATTGGTCACCAGCGCGAGTTCGACGCCGAGCGACTTCAGGCGCATCGATCGCGTCATGCGCGCCCGGGAACACGAACATCTCTTCTTCGCGAAAGGCAGTGAAGCGGTCGGCGAGCCGGATCGCGAGATCAGTCGACAGCACCCGATGCCCATCCGTCGCAAGTGCGGCACAATCCGCCCCGGACCGTCCTGGCGCCGCGCCTCGGCAAGTTTCAACCGCCAGGCCGGCTCAGCCGTCGACCAGAACCGGCGGGCAAAGGTGGAGGGACAGCGGTTGCGACCTGCGGCGGCGACAGTGGCGCGAATTCGTCGGGGCAAATTCCGCCGCAACGGTGTTCCAAGCGATTTCAGGGCGTCCAGAGCCAACAGGATAGTGTCATCCATGTCGATCAGCATCGCGCGGGCAGCTCTGTCATCATCCTACGGCCACTTCGCTTGCGGCGGCATCGACGAGAAAATCGAGTTCGACATTGCCGCCGGTCTTCAGTCCGAAGATCGTGCCGCGTCGTAGAGCAGGTCGAACTCGACGAGGGTCTGTGCCGCAGATCAGCTGCTCTTCGCGGTCATCGGCAGCTCTTTCAGGGCGAGGAGCGAATTTCGCCTGACGCATCCCCTCGGGATAAATCTTCAGGAAGGTGGCTGACGTCCCGGGTAAAGGCGAGGTCGGCATCCCAATCGCCTGAGTTGTGCCAGTCGTAGAAGATGCCGCCGATGCCGCGGGCTTCCTTGCGGTGCGGCAGATAAAAATATTCGTCGCACCATCTCTTGTATTTCTCGTAGGACGCGATTTTCGCGTGGGCGTCGCATGCGGACTGCATCGCCCGATGGAATGCGACCGTGTCGGGATCCTCCTGCGGCGTCCTCCTGCTGCTGGTCGAGGACCGGCGTCAGATCAGCGCCGCCGCCGAACCAGGCCTTGGTGGTGACGACGAAGCGGGTGTTCATACGCACCGCCGGGACATTCTGGATTGTGCATATGCGCGATCAGCGAAATGCCGGGAGCCCGAAAACCGCGGATCATCGGCGGCGCCCGGAATTCGGCGCGAAACTCAGACGCGAACTCGCCGTGCACCGTAGAGCAATGCACGCCGACCTTCTCGAACAGCCGGCCGCGCATCATCGACATTACGCCACCGCCGCCGGGCGCGCCGGTGTGGTCGGTGCGCTGCCATGGCGTGCGCGCGAAACGCCCCGCGTGGCCCGGATAAAGTGAGGCCGGCGCGTCGTCTTCGAGCCGCTCGAAGGCTGCAAGATGTCGTCGCGCAACGTCTCGAACCAGCGCCGCGCCCGTGCCTTGCGGTCGTCGATGATGGACATGTCCATGTCGAGCACCTAGCCTTCCGGCCCGTAATACGTGCAGCTTTCGTTGCAGCTGTCGCGGTGACGCTCACCCGCGTCACCTTTCCCGCGTGCTCAGCCCGTCCTCCGATAAAGCGCGACAGGTTCTCCAGCGTCGGCAGGCCCAGCGCCTCGACCTTGTTGAGCAGCTTGTGGTCGAGTGTCTTCTGCACCTCGGCCATGCTGCGTTCCAGGAGGCCAAGATCGAGTACCATGCCGGTTGCCGGATCGGGCGTGCCGCGCACGGTCACCTCGGTCCGGAACGAGTGACCGTGGATTTCCTCGCTGGCCGCGCCGAAGGTCGTTCCCGACAGCGCATGCGCCGCCTCGAAGCGGAACGATTTCGTCAATTCCCACATTCTTGATCTGAGGTCCTATCTGATGCCGAGCGTCTTGTGCGTCTGCAGGCTGAGCCGCCATTGCGGATGTCGCAGGCATAGTCAACCGCCCGCGCTGTGTTTTCGATGATTTCGGGGCCGTCCATCGGCTGCAGCGAGAAACGCTCGAAGGCAAGATCGACAAAATCTTCCGGCGCCGCATCCGCCTGCAATAACCCAGTTCAGTTCGTGGCCGCGCCGGACCTCGACGAGGTCGGCGCCGGCTTTCGGGCTGACGCAGATCCAGTCGATGCCGGCCGGCGGCTCGATCGTGCCGTTGGTTTCCACGCCATGGTCATGGCACAGCGCGCATGCAGCGCGTCGATCAACGGCGCATCGACCTGCAACAGCGGCTCGCCGCCAGTCAGCACGACATAGAGGTTGGCGATCTTGCCGGTCCATTGCGCGGCGATGGTGTCGGCGAGCTTGTCAGCGCTCGCATATCGGCCACCAAGAGTGCCATCGGTTCCGACGAAATCCGTGTCGCAAAACCGGCAGGTCGCGCTGGCGCGGTCCTGCTCGCGGCCGCTCCAGAGGTTGCAGCCGGCGAAACGGCGAAACACCGCCTGGCGCGGCCCGGCATGCGCGCCTTCGCCCTGCAACGTCAGAAAGATTTCCTTGACCGCGTAACTCACCAAATCTCCTCAAATCGCGGAACGGGTTTGCCGCAGCGCCTCGCCAAACGCCACGGCGGCCGCCATCGCGACGTTCAGCGAGCGCAGCCCCTCCCTGATCGGGATCGCCAGGCGGGCGTCGGCGGCGCCGACGACCTCGTCGGTGACCCCAGCGGATTCCCGTCCGAATAGCAGAATGTCGGACGCCGCGTAGCGGTAATCCAGGTAGGAACCCGCGACCTTGGTCGTAAACAGGACCAACCGATATCCCTTTTCCTTACGCCATTCCTCGAATTTCGACCGTAAGTCGTGCCGCATCAGGTTCACATGGTCGAGATAGTCCATGCCTGCCCGGCGGAAATGCCGGTCGGAGGTCGGAAATCCCGCGGGCTCGATAATATGAGCGGCAACATCCAGGCATGCGCACAGCCGCAGAATTGTTCCGGTGTTTTGGGGAATGTCTGGCTGGAAAAGGGCGATATGCATGGCATCGCGGCTCGTTGGGCCCCGACCAAAATGTCTCAATAGAACATCGGTTGCCGGGGAATTAGTGCATTGCACGGTTGCGAGCGGATAGCGGGCTTGCGCTCGCCCGGCAAGGGTGCCAATAAAACGATTCTGGACTGCTGTTCCGCCGGATTGGGGGAGGAAAAGCGGTCTTTCTGCCGCCGCGGGGGCCGCGGGCGCCGGCAGCCTCTCTCGACCGCTTTCCGCGCGTCCGAGGCGGTTCCGCCGGCTGCAGATGAGAAAGGGCTTGGAATTGTGACGACAGCGTCTTCGGCGGACCATCCAACACGCCGTGATTTTCTTTTTGTTGCAACGGGAGCCGTCGCCGCGGTCGGCGCAGCCGCCACCGTGTGGCCGTTGGTTTCCCAGATGAATCCGGATGCTGCGACCATTGCGGCCGGCGCCGATCGAGGTCGATTTGACGCCGATTGCCGAGGGCAGGACATCAAGGTGTTCTGGCGCGGCAAGCCGATCTACGTCACAATGCACCAAGAAGCAGATCGACGAGGCCCGCAGCGTGGCGGTCTCGAGCCTGCCCGATCCGCAAAGCGACGAGTTGCGGGTCAAGCCGGCCACGACCAATGGCTGGTCGTGATCGGCGATCTGCACCCATCTCGGCTGCATCCCGATCGCCCATGAGGGCAATTACGACGGCTTCTTCTGCCCCTGCCACGGTTCGCAGTACTCGTCGGGCCGTATTCGCCAGGGACCCGCGCCCCTCAATCTGGCGGTGCCGCCCTACACCTTCGTTTCCGATACCAAAATCCAGATCGGCTAAGTCTCGGGGCCTCCGAGACTTAACCTTCGATCAGGACCATTCGCGTCGTCTTTCTTCCTCAGGATCGCATCAATGAGCGGACCATCCGATTTTCAACCAACCAATCCCGCCTTGAAGTGGATCGAACGGCGCCTCCCGATCATGGGCCTCGTCCACTCACTCGTTCGTGGCCTATCCGACGCCGCGCAACCTGAACTACTGGTGGACCTTCGGCGCCATCCTTTCGTTGATGCTGGGGGTTCAGATCCTGACCGGCGTGATCCTGGCGATGCATTACACGCCGCATGCCGATCTCGCCTTCAAGTCGGTCGAGCTGATCGTCCGTGACGTCAATTACGGCTGGATGCTGCGCAACATCCACGCCTGCGGCGCCTCGATGTTCTTCTTCGCCGTCTACATCCACATGTTCCGCGGCCTCTACTACGGGTCGTACAAGGAGCCGCGCGAGGTGCTGTGGATCCTCGGCGTCATCATCTATCTCCTGATGATGGCGACCGGTTTCATGGGCTACGTGCTGCCGTGGGGCCAGATGAGCTTCTGGGGCGCCACCGTCATCACCAATCTGTTCTCCGCCGTGCCCTATTTCGGCGAGAGCATCGTGACGCTCCTGTGGGGCGGCTACTCAGTCGGCAACCCGACGCTGAACCGCTTCTTCTCGCTGCACTATCTGCTGCCGTTCGTCATCGCGGGCGTGGTCGTGCTGCACGTCTGGGCGCTGCATGTCGCGGGCCAGAACAACCCGGCCGGCGTTGAAGCGAAGACCGAAAAGGACACCGTTGCGTTCACGCCCTACGCCACGATCAAGGACCTTTTCGGCGTCTCCTGCTTCCTGATCTTCTTTTCCTGGTTCATCTTCTACATGCCGAACTATCTCGGCGACGCCGACAACTACATCCCGGCCAATCCGGGCGTGACGCCGGCGCACATCGTGCCGGAATGGTATTACCTGCCGTTCTACGCCATCCTGCGTTCGATCCCGAACAAGCTCGCGGGCGTCATCGCGATGTTCTCGGCGATCCTCATCCTGTGCTTCCTGCCCTGGCTGGACAGCGCCAAGACCAGGTCGTCGAAATATCGTCCGCTGGCGAAGCAGTTCTTCTGGATGTTCGTCGTCGTCTGCATCCTGCTCGGCTATCTCGGCTCGCAGCCGCCGGAAGGCATCTATGTGATCGCCGGCCGTATCCTGACGGTCTGCTACTTCGCGTATTTCCTGATCGTGCTGCCACTGCTGGCGCGTATCGAGACGCCGCGCCGGCTGCCGAACTCGATCGCCGACGACGTGCTGGCGAAGTCCGGCCGCAAGGCGGCGCCGATGGTCTCGACGGTGATCGCCATTGTGGTTGCCGGCGGGCTATTGGTCGGCGGCGCGCAAAACGCGCGGGCCGAGGATCATCCGGATTCACCTCCATCGGTGAAGTGGTCGTTCTCCGGTCCTTTCGGCAAGTTTGACCGCGGCGCGGTGCAGCGCGGGTTGAAGGTCTACAAGGAAGTCTGCTCTGCCTGCCACAGCCTGTCCTACATCGCCTTCCGCAATCTGGCGGACCCGGGCGGTCCCGGCTATTCGGTGGCGCAGGCTGCTGCCTTCGCCTCTGAGTTCAAGATCAAGGACGGTCCGAACGATCAGGGCGAGATGTTCGAGCGGAATGGCCGGCCGGCCGACTATTTTCCCTCGCCATTCCCGAACGAGCAGGCCGCTCGCGTGGCGAACGGCGGCGCGGCGCCGCCCGACCTGTCGCTGATCACCAAGGCGCGTTCCTACAAGCGCGGCTTCCCGATGTTCCTGATCGACTTCTTCACGATGTACCAGGAGCAGGGTCCGGACTACGTCAATGCGCTGCTGCAGGGCTTTGAAGAAAAGCCGCCGGCGGGTGTCACGATCCCCGAAGGCTCCTACTACAACACGTTCTTCCCCGGCCATGCCATCAAGATGCCGAAGCCGCTGAGCGACGGTCAGGTGACGTATGATGACGGTGCTCCAGCGACGGTGGCGCAATACGCTCACGACGTGACCACGTTCCTGATGTGGACGGCGGAACCGCACATGGAAGAGCGCAAGCGGTTGGGTTTGCAGGTGTTCGTATTCCTGATCCTGTTCGCGGGGCTGATGTACTTTACCAAGAAGAAGGTCTGGGCCGACGCGCACTGATCGCGGCGTTCATGACGTGAATTTGAAAAAGCCCCTTCGGGGGCTTTTTTGTTGGCTTGAAGTCTCCCGATTGCTTCCTGATCGCACAGCGGACAAAATAGCGTCCAATCGACCCGCCCCAGGAAACCGTCGGAGGAACCCATGGGTACCAGCATCACTTTCAAGCGCCCGGACGGCCAGGACGCGAGCGGCTATCTCGCCAATACCGCGCGTGGCAATGCGCCCGGCGTGGTCGTGATCCAGGAATGGTGGGGCCTGCAGGACCAGATCAAGGGCATGTGCGACCGCTTTGCACTGGCCGGGTTCGATGCGCTGGCGCCCGATCTCTACAAGGGCAAGGTGGTGCCCTATCACGACACCGATGCGGCGGGCAAAGAGATGAACTCGCTGGATTTCATGGACGCGACCACGCAGACCGTACGGGGTGCCGCGCAATACCTTGCGAGGAACGGCGCCAAGGTCGGGCTGACCGGCTTCTGTCTTGGCGGCGCGGTGACCATTATCGGCGCGACGAAAATTCCGGAACTCGCCGCGGGCGTGGTGTTCTATGGCATCCCGCCGGAACAGGCGGCAAAGCCGGCGGACGTGAAGATTCCGCTGCAGGCGCATTTCGCCAACAAGGACGACTGGTGCACGCCGCAGGTTGTCGACGCCTTCGAGAAGGGCATGAAGGGCGCCGGCAAGTCGCTCGAGCTGTTCCGCTATGACGCCGAGCACGCCTTCGTCAACGAGCAGCGGCAGACGGTGCACGACCGCGAGGCCGCGGAGTTGGCATGGGGCCGCGCCACGGAGTTTTTCAGGAAGCATCTGGGGTAACGTAGCAGCCCAACCTCAACAGTCGTCCCGGCGAACGCCGGGACGACGCGGTTTGTCAGACCTCACCGCTTCACCCCGTCCCACCACGCGCAGGTGCCCGACATCAGCGTGTAATTGCCTTCCATCACCTGGACCGGCGCGCGCACGCCCTCGGCGGCGGCGCGCATTCGCATCTCGCGCGCCACTTCGCGGTCTTGCGGCGGCAGCCAGACGCGCTCATGTCCCCACAGGCTCGGACCGTGATGCATCTCGACAGGCTTCCAGGTTGCGGGATCGATCTCGCGCCCGCCCCAGCCGCATTCGATCATGAAGGACGACGGGGTCTTCGCGTAGAACGAGGTCATGAAGTCGTTGGTGTGCCGGCCGAGCGTGACGCTGACGCGATCCTGCTGGATCATGGCGATGTCGTGGGACTGTCCGACATCGTCGAGCGAGAACAGTTCCACCATCAGGTGATGCATGCCGTTCTTGCCGGTCTCGATCAGGGCAAGGCTGTGGTGCCGCGCATTGACGTGGAAGAAATAGGCGCGAAACGGCCTTTCGATATAGTCGGAAAGCCCGAAGCCGAGCACGTCGACATAGAACGCCATCACTGGATCGATATTCTCGACCGTCAGCACGGCGTGGCCGAGCCCGAGGGGGCCGGTGCGGAATCCCGAGATCGATCGGCCTGGACGGAATGGTGTGTCGTCGATATCGGCGCCGTAAAATGCCTCCAGCCGATTACCGGCGGGATCGTGAAATGAGATCAGGCCGCGCACGCGCCTCGCATCGGCGAGCGTCCGCGGCTCGGATGCGACCTCGACGCCGGCTCGTTCCAGCCGCGCGGCCAGCTCATCCAAAGCAGCCATGTCGGCAACTTCCCAACCAAGGAACCGTGCACCTTCCGGCATCGCGCGGTCGATCACGATGCGCTGCTTGCGGTCATCCATCCGGAAGGCGAGCAGCGAATTACCACGGTCCACCGCCTGCAGCCCGACGACCGAGGTGCCGAATTGCCGCCAGTCGTCCAGATCGCCCGACCCGAACCCGGCATATCCCAGACCCAGTAACACCATTGTGCCCACCTCCGCGTGCCGGTTTTCGAGCGGTTCGTCTGCCGCTATTTGCGTCAAAACTTAAGCGTATTTTCACGCTTTCAAACCCCAAAAGAGGGTTTCCAGCCGGCTAACGGCCCGGGCGCATCCCTTGACATCGCCGCCCCCGGATGGTGTTTAGCCCCATGAGCACCATCGTAAGCCCATCCCGTCTCTGGTGGCCCACCTTCTAAAAGGTGGCCGGTGCGATTTCATTTTTTCAATCGTCGAAGGTCGCCATCGCAGTGCGACGGTCCCTTCGTTTGTCCTGTGTGGCGCTCCCTCGCTAAGTTTCGTAAGAGGATCACATGAACAGGACAGCCTTCTCCCTGCCGGACAAAAGCGAGTATCGCACGCGTGGCGGCCTGGCGGTTACCCGCGTGGTCGAGCAATTCAACGGCGGCGCCAGCCGGCTTGATGATCTGATCGATCTGCTGGATCGCCGCCGCGGCGTGGTTCTGTCCTCGGGCACCACGGTGCCGGGACGCTACGAGAGTTTCGATCTCGGCTTCGCCGATCCGCCGCTTGCGCTGGAAACGTCAGGCGTCAATTTTTCGCTTTCGGCGCTCAACCCGCGCGGCGAGGTGCTGATCGCCTTCCTGGGCGACGCACTGCGCGAACCCTGCGTAGTGATTTCAGAGAAAACCCCGAGGCGGCTGGCCGGCCATATCATCCGTGGCGCAGCACCTGTCGAGGAAGACCAGCGCACCCGCCGCGCCAGCGTGATGTCGCTGGTGCGTGATCTCGTGGCGGCGTTCTCTGCCAATGACGACCCATTGCTCGGCCTGTTCGGCGCGTTCGCCTACGACCTCGTGTTCCAGATCGAGGACCTCGTGCAGAAGCGTGCGCGGGAAAACGACCAGCGCGACATCGTGCTGTACGTGCCGGACCGGCTGCTCGCCTACGACCGCGCCACCGGCCGCGGCGTGGTGCTGAATTACGATTTTGCCTGGAACGGCAAATCGACCAGCGGGCTGCCGCGCGACACGGCGGAGAGCGTCTATCTGAAGACGCCGCGGCAGGGTTTTGCCGACCATGGGCCCGGCGAATACCAGGCCACGGTGGAGACGGCGCGCGCCGCGTTTGCGCGCGGCGATCTGTTCGAGGCGGTGCCGGGGCAGCTCTTCGCCGAGCCTTGCGAACGCTCGCCGGCGGAAGTGTTCCAGCGGCTGTGCCGGATCAATCCGTCGCCCTATGGCGCGCTGATGAATCTCGGCGACGGGGAGTTCCTGGTCTCGGCTTCGCCCGAGATGTTCGTGCGTTCCGACGGGCGGCGGGTCGAAACCTGCCCGATCTCCGGAACGATCGCGCGCGGTTCGGACGCCATCGGCGATGCCGAGCAGATCCGGCAACTCCTGAATTCGGAAAAAGACGAATTCGAACTCAACATGTGCACCGACGTCGACCGCAACGACAAGGCGCGCGTCTGCGTGCCCGGCACTATCAAGGTGCTGGCGCGGCGCCAGATCGAGACCTATTCAAAGCTGTTCCATACCGTCGACCACGTCGAAGGCATGCTGAGGCCGGGCTTCGATTCGCTCGACGCATTCCTCACCCATGCCTGGGCGGTGACGGTGACCGGTGCGCCGAAATTATGGGCGATGCAGTTCGTCGAGGATCATGAACGTTCGTCGCGGCGCTGGTATGCCGGCGCGATCGGAGCTGTGAATTTCGACGGCAGCATCAATACCGGCCTGACCATCCGGACCATCCGGATGAAGGACGGCCTCGCGGAGGTGCGCGTCGGCGCCACCTGTCTGTTCGATTCAGATCCGGCCGCCGAGGACCGCGAATGCCAGGTCAAGGCGGCGGCATTGTTCCAGGCGCTGCGCGGCGATCCGCCAAAGCCGCTGTCGGCCTTCGCGCCTGATGCCACCGGCTCCGGCAAAAAGGTGCTCCTGATCGACCACGACGACAGCTTTGTGCACATGCTGGCGGATTATTTTCGCCAGGTCGGCGCCAGCGTCACCGTGGTGCGGCACGTTCACGCTCAGGAGATGCTGAAGCAGAAGGGCTGGGATCTCCTGGTGCTGTCGCCTGGCCCGGGGCGGCCGGAGGATTTCGGGATTTCGAAGACCATCGGCACGGCGCTCGAAAAAAAGCTGCCGATCTTCGGCGTCTGCCTCGGGGTGCAGGCGATCGGCGAATACTTTGGCGGCCAGCTCGGCCAGCTCGGCCATCCCGCGCACGGGCGGCCCTCACGGGTCCAGGTACGGGGCGGGCGGCTGATGCAGAACCTGCCCAATGAAATCGTGATCGGCCGCTATCACTCGCTCTATGTCGAGCGCGAAAGCGTGCCCGATGTGCTATCGGTGACGGCGACCACCGAGGACGGGGTTGCGATGGCGATCGAGCACAAGACCTTGCCGGTCGGCGGCGTGCAATTCCACCCGGAATCGCTGATGTCGCTCGGCGGCGAAGTCGGCCTGCGCATCGTCGAGAACGCGTTCCGGATGGGTGTGGGAGCCTGAATTCATGAGACCCGTCATTGCGAGGAGCAAAGCGACGAAGCAATCCAGTTCTCGCCCGGAGTATGGATTGCTTCGCTTCGCTCGCAATGACGAAAATAGACACTTGAAAGAGCACCAATGACTTTTGACCTCGATCTGAAGGCAACCGTCCGCACCATTCCGGACTACCCAAAACCCGGTATCCTGTTTCGCGACATCACCACGCTGCTCGCCGATGCGCGCGCGTTCCGACGCGCGGTCGATGAACTGGTGCAGCCATGGGCCGGACTGAAGATCGACAAGGTCGCTGGCGTCGAGGCGCGCGGATTCATCCTCGGCGGCGCGGTGGCGCATCAGGTCTCCGCCGGTTTCGTGCCGATCCGCAAGAAGGGCAAGCTGCCGCACACCACGGTTCGGATCGCGTACTCGCTGGAATACGGCCTCGATGAGATGGAGATGCACGCCGACGCCGTGCACCCCGGCGAGCGCGTGATCCTGGTCGACGACCTCATCGCGACCGGAGGCACCGCGGAGGGCGCGGTGAAACTGTTGCGCCAGATCGGCGCCAACGTGGTCGCTGCCTGCTTCATCATTGACCTGCCCGATCTCGGCGGCGCCGCGAAATTGCGGGCGATGGATGTGCCGGTGCGAACGCTGATGACGTTCGACGGGCATTGAGACTCGCGCGAAATTCTCGGCGCGTCGGCTAGTCAGAGATTTGCAACGGCAACGAACCGCACAACCTGCGTGCCCTTGCTCGAACGCTGATCGATAAAGGGCTGCAAGACCGGCGCGCTATCGGGTGAGCGAGCGATTCTCTGCGGTTGTCAGCTTCGTCCGGCCGCGCGGAGGATCCGATACGGGTGCGGCGGTCATCCCCGCGGACTTCGGGGTTCAGGCTCGTCCAGGCACCCTCGGAAAAGCTCCCGCGGCATGGTGCACGCGCCACGGACCCGGCCACCGGCGGCACCTCCGCTTCTGCCCGGGCACTGGCGAGGCTGCGTGCCGCCGCCTCCGCCGCTGGCCCTACCAGGCACCGCACGCCCTCTAGCGCAAGCGCGGCAGCAACGTCCGGATCGTTGCAAAGGATCTGAGTTGCCGCGAGCTTATGCCCCATGCTGTAGAGCGTTCGCGAGTAGAGCCGCAGATTGCAGCCGCGATCGGTGATCGTGCCCGCAATGGTGACGCCGAAGCCGGGCCCGGCCCCGCCGACACTGTTGCTGCCGAGACAAGTCTCGATGCCCGCAGCGGCGAGCCCCGGCGCGATCACCGAAGGCGTATTGCGCTTTCCGTTGAAGGTTACGGAAGAGTTGGAGGCGCCGGCGGTCAAAGCGGAGGTCGCAGTCGTCGTGTTGAAGCTGCCGTTGCCATTGCCGTTGCCGTTGCCGTTTCCGTTGCCGTTTCCGACCCCGGTATTGCCATTGCCGTTGTTGCTGCCGTTTATGACCTGCGCATTGGCCGCGCTGGCAGCAATTACAAGAAAGAGCGAGAACGTGCGGACAAATTTCATGGGTGACTCCGTCCCGTTTACCCCGTGCGGGCGCTTCACATTGCACGCCGCCCAGCCTATTTCCGCGCCGCGGTATCACAAGGCCTTTCTGCGATGCTGCGCCAAAGAAACTGCCACTATTGCGCCGGTGCGCCGGTGCGGGTTCTCGTGCGCCAAAAATGCGCTCTCCGGCGCGGCAACGATCGAGCGGCGGCCGACAACCAGCGGCGGGAATCGCCACGCCATTGGTCCGGTACAGCCTGGCATTCGTTTATCTTATTCGCTCTCGATCGATGCGCTTTGTCGAGGCTTGGGACCGAAGATTACCCGGCTGATGTTGTTTCAGATGCCGATCAGCCCGGGAAGAACTAGTCCTCTTGGTCATACCCGTATCGGTAGGCTACATCCGAACAGACAACTTGCGGCGAGCGGCCGCCGCGAACAAGCATAGGACGGTCGCGCGGATACGCCGCGGCGATTTTTGGTCTTAAGGGAGTTTTCCATGTCCAAGGTGAAAGCGATTATCTGCGCCGCCATCCTTTCCGGCCTCGTCAGCTCGCAGGCCTTCGCATTTTCCATCGGAAGCGGAAATGGCAACGGCAACGGCAACGTCGGTTTCGGCAACGGTAATGGTAACGGTAACGCCAATACCGGCGCCTTCAACGGCAACGGCAACGGCAACTTCAACTTCGGCGCGCTCAACGGTAACCTCAACGGCAACGCCAATAGCGGCGCCTTCAACGGCAATTTGAACGGCAACCTGAACTTCGGCATCGGCAACGGCAACCTGAACGGTAACGCGAACATGGGCATCCTGAACGGCAACGGGAACGGCAATCTCAACCACTGATCCGGTTGCCGGTCGGCGGCCCGGACGAAAGGCCACCGACAGGAATTCGGAGCGGGCCGGCCCAGCGCCCACGTTCCCCTCAGCCCCCGGGGACGCCCGTTGGCGAGTCCGCTCCGAGCCCCACGTATTTGAGTACTGAACTAATTTGAAATGCCGAGGTGACTGCCATGAAAACGAGATCGCTCACGCTTGTCACCCTGACCTGCGCAGAGCTTTTTTGCTCTGCGCTGATCATTCGGGCCAACCCGGAGTCGAAGGAGCCGCCGACGGAGTTGTGGATCCGCCTTGCGCAATGCTTCGGTTGCGGCAATGGCAACGGAAACGGCAATATCGGTGCCCTGAACGGGAACTCGAACGGCAACTTGAACACGGGTAGCGGCAACGGCAACGGGAACGGCAATGGAAACGGCGCGCCGCAGACTAACGGGAATCTGGGCTACATGAACGGCGGTACCGGCAATGTCGGCGCCTTCAACGGGCTCGGCAACTCGAGCACCACCAGCGGCAACAACAACGTCGGCGCCGGAAACGGAAACTTCAACGGGTCCACCAATAACGGCAATGGCAATGTCGGCGCCTTCAACGGCAATTTCAACGGGCTCGGAAATCTGGGGACCGGCAATGGAACCTACAACGGCAATGGCAACGTCGGAGCCCTCAATGGCAACTTCAACGGCAGCTTCAATCGTTAGACCCCTGCGCAGGGCCCGGGCGGTGTATTGCGCGATGCCGTTGCTCGCGGTGGCCGGCGTGCTGATGATCGCGGCCGGAAACGGCAACGGCAATGGCAATGGCAACGTCGGTAACGGTAACGGAAACGGAAACACCGGAAACTTCAACGGCAACAACAACGTCGGTCATTTCAATGGCAATCGCAACACGACCAACGGCCGTGGCAATGGCCACGTCGGTAATGGTGCCGGCAATCGCGATCGCCGCTAGAAGTCGGGTCTGACTACCGGGAGCGAAACATGCGACTGATTGTCATCTCGCTCGTGCTCGGCTCAGTCGCGGCAGTGCCTACGACGTCCCTGCCGAACAAACTCGGCTTCCTGCATACGACCAAGCTCGACACCGGCTGGCTGTCCGGCCTCGCCGAGGAAGAGGGGCCGGCCCGCTACGTCACTGCGCCGGTGAAGACCGAAGAGATTGTACGGACCATCATGGCCACGGGGACGCTGGTACCGGCGCTGAACATCGAAGTGGGATCGGTGCTGTCCGGGCAGGTTTCCAAGCTGCTTGTCGACTTCAACGACAAAGTCAGGAAAGGTCAGGTGCTCGCCGAACTCGATGACCGGAGCTACGCGCTCGCGGTCGACGCGAGCCGGGCCGGGCTTGAGGGCGCCAGATATGAGATCAAGAGCTACGAGGCCCGGCTCAAGCGCGCGATCCTCGATCTGTGGCAAACGGAACACCAGCTTCCGGTTTTCCAGGCGCGCATCGACGCCGCCAGGATCGCACTCGAAACGGCGGAGCGCGAGCTCAAGCGCAAGCAATGGCTCCAGGAACGCGAGGTCGCCGCGATTGCCGACGTGCAGAATGTCCAATCCAGACGAGATGCGGCGATGTCCGCCTACCGCGAAGCCGAAGCCAATCTCGCCAATCAGACCGGCCTTGCCTCTGCGGCGAAGGCCGACGTCGACCGCGCGCGCGCCGAACTCGCCAATGCGCAAGCGGCAGAGGTAAAACTTGACGCGCTGTGGCAAAGCGCATCGCTGGATCTCGAGCGAACCAAGATCCGCTCGCCCGTCGACGGTATCGTGGTCGGGCGTAACATTACCGAGGCGCAGACGCTCGCGACCGGCCTTGAGGCGAAGACGCTGTTTATCATAGCGGGCGATCTCGACAGCATGGAGATCAACGCGCGGATCAACGAGAGCGACATTGCCGGCATCAAGGACGGCCAGGATGCGACCTTCACCGTCGATGCCTTTCCAGGACGAATGTTCTCCGCCAAGGTCAAGCAGATCAGGATGGCGCCGCAGGTCTTGTCCAATGTCGTCACCTACACCGTCGTGTTGAAAACCGCCAATCCGGATGGGATGCTGCTGCCTGGTATGACGGTGATGGCCAATATCGTTACGCAGCGGACGCCAGCCAGCATGACGGTGCCGATGTCGGCATTGCGTTATCGTCCGAGAAGCGTGGTCGCCTCCAACGAACCGGGGTCCTCCGATCCCTCCGATTCGGTTTGGGTGCTGCGGGACGGCAAGGCCGTCGTGCTTCCGGTCGTCAAGGGAGAGGAGGACGGCAAGAAAGCCGTGGTGTCCTCGGAGCAGCTTCGTCCAACGGATGTCGTCATCCTGGGCGAGAAGAACGCAAAATCGCCACGCGCGACCGGCGATCTCTGATGTTGATCGAACTGCGCCAGGTCGAGCGCTTCTTCCTTCGGGGACGGAGCGTGGTGCCGGGTCTGCGTTCAACCTCGCTGATGATTTGTCCCGGAGAGTTCGTCGCGATCCTCGGGCCCTCCGGCTCCGGAAAGTCGACCCTGATGAACCTGATGGGCCTGCTTGACCGGCCGACCGCGGGGGCCCTGCTGCTCGATGGTGTTGACTGTGCCAAGCTCGATCACAACAAATTGGCGCTGATCCGTAACCGCCGTATCGGCCTCGTCTTCCAGGCCTATCACCTGCTGCCGCGGCAGACGGTGATCGATAACGTCGAATTGCCGCTGACCTATGCGGGCGTGCGGCGCGCAGAGCGGCGGCGGCGCGCCTCGGAGGCCATAGAGCGCGTGAAACTCGGCCATCGTATCCATCATCTTCCGGTGCTGCTGTCGGGCGGCGAGCAGCAGCGCGCGGCGATCGCGCGCGCCATCGTCTCCAATCCGGACGTGCTCCTTGCGGACGAGCCGACTGGCGCATTGGACAGCGTGACCGGCGGGGAAATCATGGGCGTTCTGCTCGCGCTCAACCGCGAGGGTCGGACCGTCGTCATGGTCACGCACGACGAGGCGCTCGCCAAATGCGCCTGCAGGGTCATCACGATGCGCGACGGTCAGGTGGTTGCCGACACGGCGCACGAGGCACCGCAGAGAAAGCGAAGGGAGGCGATCCTGTGAGGCCGGCAGACTACGCACGCATGGCCGCCTCCTCTTTGGTCGCGGCGCCGGTCCGGAGCTGCCTGACAATGCTCGGCATTGTTATCGGCGTAGCCGCAATCACGAGCATGGCTGCGATCGGCTCCGGCGCGCGATCCAAAGTGAGTGAGCAGATCCGCAGCTTCGGTGCCAACGTGATCATGGTCAACGAGAGCGGTGGCAATCGGGCAGGGCTCGATCACGCGCGCAGGCCGTTATCGCTTGGCGACGTCGCGGCCATCGCCGAGCTCCCTTCCATACGACTTGCAGCCCCGTCGGTTTCCGGTCAGGCCCGTCTCGTCCACGAAGGGCTGAACTGGGCCACCACGGTCAACGGCACGACGCGCGACCACTTCGAGATCCGGCAATGGCGGCTCGCCGCCGGCCGTTACTTCACCGAGGAAGAGGAGAGGAGCGCTGGGCAGGTCGTGGTGCTCGGCAGCCTGGTCGCGCGCAAACTGTTCGAGGAGACCGATGCCGTTGGACAGGTGGTGCGCATCATCGGTGCGCCGCTAAGGGTCGTCGGCGTACTTGCCGAAAAGGGCACCTCCGGCGGGGAAAGCCAGGATGACGTCGCCTTCGTTCCGATAGCTACCGCCAAGAACCGGCTGATCGGGGGCGCCAGCGGGGACCGAAATGCGGTTGGCTACATTCTGGCAAGCGCGGTGTCCGAGGAGGCGATCGGCGAAGCCACCGAGAATATCGACGGACTGATGAAGCAACGCCACCATGTCGTCCACGACGAAGACAAGGGATTCCGGGTTGCAACGGCAGCCTCCATTGTTGCGGCACAGGAGGCGTCCACACGGACGGTCTCGGCCCTGCTCGCGGCGGTAGCCTGCGTTTCGCTGATTGTGGGCGGGATCGGTATTATGAACATCATGCTGGTATCGGTCACGGAGCGGACACGGGAGATCGGACTGCGGCTGGCGATCGGCGCAAGGCCGCGGGACATTCGCACCCAGTTCGTGATCGAGGCGGTCGCCTTGTGTACCGGTGGCGGCGCCGTCGGTGTTGCGGTCGGCTTTGCGGTTGCTTCCATGGTGGCGCACGGCGCCGGATGGCCAGTGGTGCTCGATCCCGCCACGGCGGCGGGCGCCGTCATCTTCTCCGGACTGGTCGGCGTGTTGTTCGGCTACTATCCCGCCAAGCGTGCCGCTTCCCTTGACCCCGTGGCCGCGCTGCGGGGCGACTGACCAGCATTCATCTGGTGCGGGATTGAGCCCCGATAGACGGCCAGCGGCACGCGGCAGCGAGCTTCTCGCGCACCGCCTCGATCCCCGCCAGTTCGAACGTGGCTGTACCGACCTCGCCCGTCGCGTCAGTGACGGCGATGGAGAGCCGTGTGTCGCCGAGCCCTTGCACCGTGTTCGCCGCGTCCTCTACTGAGGACGCGCTCCGGCCGTCGGGCGCGAGCCGCCAGCGGAAGCGCTGGGCCGGGCGTCCATCGGCTGCGAAGACGAACTCGACATCGCCGGTGCGCGAGGGATGCCACGTCCCCGATGTCCGCACGGAGATATCGGTCCGCATGGCGCGGCAGCCCAGCACGAGCGCTGACGGGGCACCGGGCTTGCCGGGTGCCAGACTGCGGAGCTCGGCGACCAACAAAGGAGAATAGTCGACCGGCGACGCCGTCTGGCTAACGATCCAGCCGGAGCTGGGCCGCCCGAGCTCCGGTCGGGGTGGGGGATCCGCTAACGGCGAACTTGGCGTCGGCGTTCCCTGCGTAGTTCGCGGAAGATCTTCGGCGGGCCCAGGAACAGCACTTTGGCCGGCGTCCGGCGGCTGCTCCGCTGGCCTGTCGGAGCCGGAGGTCGTGCCCGGTGACCCGCGGGGCGCTTCGATGCCGGGTCTGGGCTCCGTCGTTGGCGGCGCGGCGTTTCGCGCCAGGCCAGCCCGCAAATGTTCCAGACAGTCCTGCTGGGCGCTCCGCGACTTCTGAAGGCAATCAAGGCGAACGGCGGCGTTCGCCGCATTGTCGCAGATCGCATCGGCTGTTCTAGTCAGGGCGAAGCACTCTTCCAGCCCCCTGATCGTCCCGTTCACCGGTTCAGCGTTGGCGACGCTGGCGAAGACGGATGTGAACAGGAGGACGAAGCCAGGCCTCACGAAGGCCCGCTCCGCGCCGCCAGCCTGTTAGCCATGGATGATCTCCTTGGCTCGTTCGGCTTCCTGCGCCAACATGCAGGCCGCCTCGGTGCGGTTTTTGGCTTTCAGCTTCATCATGATGTTGCGCAGATGCGCCTTCACCGTGCTCTGCGAGATTCCCAGCTCGTAGGCAATGCGCTTGTTCTGCATTCCCTGCCGCAGCAAGTTGAGCAGTTCCAATTCGCGCGGGGTGAAGCATACATCCGGGACGTCGTGGCATCCGGTTTCAATGCGGCCGCGGAGAGCGTGCACCTCGCCGTCAGCTCGTCCGAATTCGCGGACCTGGCGCGATGCGAGCAGAAGAAGCTGAACGACGTCTACGGCAAAGGGAACCGATGGCAGGCCGAGAACAACGGTAGAGAACCCAATTCCGGCAAAGGCGGCAGCTTCGGCGTCGGGATCCTCAATGAGAGCGACGGTCGGAATCTGGGGCATGTGTGAGCGAAGCTCGCTCACCCTCTGCTTCACGAGAGCCAGCGCACCTGGTTCGCAGCGCGTCTGGAAAGTGACGCAGACGTCGTAGTCGAAGGCGGATTCGGAAATGTGCTGGTCGAGCGGGATGGCATTGGTATCGATGCCCCTGACGTTCATCGCTTCGCGAAGACACTCCAGGATGAGGCACGGTCGACCTATCAACATGGCGCGCCCAAGAGTGATGATCGCGTCGTCCTGTCGGCAGGGAAGGGCCGGATGGCCATTCGGCGCCCGGATCGGACGGCCGAGATCCAAATCGTTTAGGGTCATAGACATTTGACCAAACCGCACAACCTTCGGGCAGCAAATCCGTCTAAACCGTCGCTTTACGGCGCTGGAATGCCCACCGAAAAAATTTTCAACTAAGCAGAAAGTATCAACCACGCAGGTATGAAGAATATGAAGTATGTCGCAAAGTGGAGGAGTTAGGACCGGCGCATCGGATCGAACTTTCGCGCTCTAATATCCGCCGCGTCGTTTGCTATCTGGTCTTAGTTCGGCCACGGAGTTGCCATTTTCGCCGGTCTGATCGCAAGCTTTGGCTATTTAAGCCGGTATCACCTTCGATGGGGGTTGACGCGAAAAAGATGCGTCAGCCTCTCTACCACAATGTCTTTTCCGCCGACCAATGCACGAGATGCCTGCGCCGATGATTTCGACGGCCGAAGCGAACCATCGCTTGATACTCGCGAAGATTGTGCTATCGTCCAAAAATGCCGATAGTTGCAGTGTGAATCGGTTGGAGAGGGGCGGAACATGCCGACGCAGGCTGTTTCTGGCGACCCCATTGTCGTTGTCGTCGATCCGATGGAATTCCGGCGTGCTCTGGTAGTACGGTTCTTGGAAGATTGGGCCGCAGCAGAAAAGATCGAGACTACTCTCATTGGTGCCGGAGGACGCTCACGCGACGTTGCGCGGGGGCATCGACTGCAGGATGATCATCTTCAACGTCGGCGGAGCGTCGTGTTCAAATGGGACGCTTGCCGAGATTACGGTGCTTCGCGCGCTCGCGCCGTCGGCCCCACTAGTCGTCTTGGCGGACGAGGAGGTTCCCGAAGATATTGTTGCTGTCATGCGGAGCGGGGCCGAAGGATACCTGTCGAACCGCTCTGCTCCCGACCTCGTCTTGCGTGCACTCTCTTTCGTGCTGAAAGGGGGCACCTACGTCCCCAGGAGTGCTGTTGCACACGCGCCCTTTCCCGAAGAACAGCCGTTGAAAGGCGATCCTGAGGCACACGGTATCCGAGACGTGGACGGCGAAGAGACCGAAGGCGAACCGATGTCTGTCGCGAGCACAGCTTTGTCTTCGTCCTTCCCGCGCCTCGAGCTCAGTGGGCGGCAGCTGTCCGTTCTCGAAGGAGTGTGCCGAGGCGAGCCGAACAAAATCATTGGACGCGCGCTGAACCTCCCGGAGTCCACCGTGAAGGTCCATGTCCGCGAGATCATGCGCAAGCTTTCGGTTTCGAACAGGACGCAGGTCGCCGTCGTGGCTTCCCGGATAGGCGTCGCATTGGCCGAGAAGCACGCCCTACGCTGCAGTCGGCAGCATGAAGAGTTGCCGCTCCAGCAGCAGGGCAGTCGCGCCCTCGCCAACGTGGGCCCAGCGACGTCTACTGAAACCAGAGCCAATGTTGAATCCAACGCCAGATCCAATGTCGACTCTCTAATTGGACTATCATTCGGTAACCTGGTCCATAGCAAGATTCCAAAGCCGAGCTGACCGCGCCATCAAAAGGCTAAAGTGAAACTGCAAAGGCTTGGGAACTGCCAGGCTGCCCACTTTTCCAGATATGCTCCAGCTTGGCAGGGCGTCTGGTAGTGGGCGGTGATGAGCGGCGCTTGTAGCCACGTTCTGTCCTAAGCGCGGCGGGAGATCAATGCGGGCGATTGGCTCCGCCGGGGCGCTCGTCAAAGGTGCGTCGACCGCATTCGCAGCGATACATACGGAGAACGCGTCCTGTCTGCTGATCCCGCGTCGTGTGAACAAGTCTGGGCTGACCTCCGCAGTACTTGCATGTCGGCTCAGCCAGGTCAGCGTCGTCGGTCTGGTCGCCCATTGATATCCAAATGATTTGCCGAAGAATTGAAACAGAGTTTCATCAAGTTGTCTTAAAAGGGGGGGACACTGAATAAACGCTGGTTCGGATCAGGAAGGTGCAGTTCCAGTACAGGGAACCACCTGTAGACAAATTAACCGTCAAGAGGCCATAGTCAAAAGGTCGTATCAATGGCTCGGCCGGATCGGCTTGAGGGATTAGGGATTAGTCCCCCGTGACTGTTTAACCTGCGTGTTATGCCGATGATTGCGCCTTGGGAGTGCGATATTACCGTTATGCCGGCCGATTGTCAGCTATTTGCCCGTCTAGTGGTCGCCGAATGAGGCGGGTGACTCCATGGCGAGTCAGAAAAGGCCCTTTTAGTCCAACGGTCCGCTCGTCAGATGGTCTCGGCACCGAGCACCGATCGCCAATGCAGCAGGCGCTCCTTCAATAGCGCATCTCTGATGTGGGGCGTTTCCTCGTCTTCCAGCCGCTCGCATGCTTCCAGCGTGAAGTTTTCGGGCCCGTGCGTATTCCAAGCTGCCTGCAGGCTTTTGCAGCGGTGGCTTCCATGGCGAAGCGTGAACCAGATCCGGTTCTGGATTTTTTCGAGGTCAGGAGCCTGGCCGACCCACGTTGCGGGCGAGGCCTTGCAACGGATCACGAAAATTCCGGCGATGGTTTTCCGTTCCTTGTAGGCGGCAATGGCTGCTTTTCTGTCTGTGGTCACGGGGGCCTCGCAAGACGGTCGGCGAGGCCATAACAGGCCGATCTCCGCAGGTCAATATTATCCGGGTAATATTAAGGCTGGACTCGTCACGACCGCTGCAGCGTCACGCTCAGTTCGAGATCGCGCAACGTGGTGTAATTCCGGCGGATCCACTGATGCAGTTCGGTCGATGAATCCTTCTCGTTGCGGAGGTAGCCGGTGAAGGAAAAGCTCAGGCGGTCGATATAGGTCTTCAGGAACACGGGAAGGGCGCCGATGCTCAGCACCTGACAGTCGGCCATGGCTGTCGGCAACTCGCCGCGCACCACGAATTCATTGTCGACCGTGACGAGCGCGCGCGGCGGGATTTGCTGGCGCAGCGTGTCGTAGCCGCGCGCCGAGACGCGGTCGGTGTCCGCCACGAACAGGATGATCGGCGCGACCTGGCGGCGGACAGCCTCCTTCATGAAGCCGATTTCCTCGCACATCTTGAAGAACTCATCGAAAGCGTGGAAGCCGAGGTCGATCACCTTGGCGATGCCGTCATTGACGATCAGGCGGTCCATCAGCTGCATCTTGCCGTAGGTATCGATAACGTCGGCCGTCTCGGTAATGCGGGGCAGGTAGTCGAGCAGCGAAGGCTCTTTCAGGTTGATGTCGAACGCCGCCACCGTGCCGTTCTTCAGCAGCAGGAATTCGCCGAGCAGACGCGCGATCAGCGTCTTGCCGACGAGCGGGCGGGGCGAGCAGATGATGTAGACCGGCGTGGAAGGCATCGTCAGCTATATCAGGCGATTTTTCAGCCCAATCCACCCCCGTCCGGACCGCGCCAACGATTATTTTTCGCCGCTGCCGCGCCCAGCGGATTTGCCGGCGCCGACCAGGTCGGTCAGCTTGATGCGGTCGAATTCGCTCCAGACATTGGCGAGCCAGTGCCGGACATAGCCGCGCAGCACGAAGGAGTAGTTGGCGGCATCGTCGTTCATGCCCTTGTTGGCGACGAATTTGAGGAACGGCACGGAAGAGACCTCGACCTGCTCATAGGCCATCTCGTTGAGCTTCGGGATCGTGAGGTCGGTGGCGTCCTTGATACGGTGGAAATAGGAATTGTAGGTTGACTGGTCCCACTGGAAGAACTGGGTGTCGTTGATGAAGTTCTTCACCAGGAAATATTTGGCCCCCTGCATGAAATTCGCGGTCTCGGCGATCTCGTCGAGCGAGGCGATCGAGGGGCCCAGTATATGGAACACGGCAAAGGTGATCTGTCCCGACTTCGCGGCGTCGAGGAAACCGATGTCGCGCAGCGAGGCCAGGGCGGGGGACAAAAGTCCGGCGCGGACGTCGATCACGGTCACGGAGCTGCCGCTACCGAGCGTGTCGAAGATCTTCATCTGGTCCGCGGTCGTCGTCATGTCGACGATCTCGGTGATGTCGGGGTGGAAACGCTTCAAGGTGCCGCGCGGGGACTCGGTGTCGAAGGCGCGGGTGGGAACGTTGTTGGCGCTGAAATAGTCCAGAAGCGTCCGCGACACGGTGGTCTTGCCGACCCCGCCCTTGTCCGCGCCCACCACGATCACGACCGGCTTTGCCATGGAATCCCCTCGAGAATCGCGCCCCCGACCGCAGGGGCGATCGGCAAGTCCCATACCTGCTTTGGGCGCGAACATGGCAGAAACAAGGGAGAATTCAAACCCTTGGTCTGTCGCGGGCATTATTCACGCGGATTTCGTTAACGTTGTGCAAGCCTGCGCGGTCCTTCAGCGGCGTCGTCCCCACGGCCCCGGCGGGGCCGTCCGCGAGGCGTCGGCAGGCTCGGTGGCATCGCTCCAAGGACCTCGCGGGACCGGCGGCGGCAGCTGATCCGCCGATGGCTGCCGATCGGCGTCGTCATCGGGCTCAGCCCTCGCGTCAGCCGGCAGCGCCAATGGACCGGGGTCATGGCCGCCGGCGAATTTCACCAGCGCGCCGACCCTGGACTGCACCGAGGGATGGGTTGCGAAAAGGTCGGCAAATCCCTCGCGCGGGTTGTCGACGCAGAGCTCCATCACCGCCGAGGTTGCGCCCGGAAGCTCGCCGCGATTTTCGATCTTGCGCAGCGCGGTGATCATGGCGTCGGGGTTCTTGGTCAGCTCGACCGATCCGGCGTCGGCCAAAAATTCGCGCGACCGCGACAGCGCGAGCTTGACGACCTGCGACAACAGCCAGGCCACCACGATCAGGGCAACGGCGATGATGACGACAACGATCGCACCGCCGCCGGACCCCTTGCTGTCGCGATCGGACGACGAGGATGATGCGGAGGATGGCGATGAGGACGACCAACCGCTGCCCGTGGAATTCCACGATAAGTTGGTGAATACCCTGAAGAATAATTCCCCGAAAAAGCCAACCACGCCGGCGATGATGACGGCGACCACCATCAGCTGCACGTCGCCGTTGCGGATATGGGTGAGCTCGTGGCCGAGCACGGCCTCGATCTCCTGGTCGTTGAGCGCCTTCAACAGGCCGGTGGTGACGGTGATGGCATATTGTCGCCGGTTCAGCCCGGTCGCGAACGCGTTCAGCGCCGGGCTGTCCATGATTTTCAATTTCGGCATCGGCAGGCCGCGCGAGATGCAGAGATTTTCCAGGAGATTATACAGCCGCGGCTGCTGCTGGCGCGTCACGTCCTCGCCGCCGGTCACGGCGTCGATCATGTTCTGGTGGAAGAAGTAGGCAATCACGATCCATAACGCCGCGGCGGCGGTAGCGTAGGGAAACGCCGTGACAAGATCGCGCGACGCGGCCTTCAGGTAGTAGTCGACCGAGGCGTCGCTGTTGATCATCACCTCCGCGATCAGCGCGCCCGCATAGACCAGCACATAGATCAGGAGAAACAGGCCGGCGAGCAGCAGCATCGAACGAAACTTGTTCGATGCGATATGCGTGTAGAGACCGTACGCGGCCATGGCTGCTGCTTTTGGCGCTTAGAATTTGACGCTCGGCGCGACCTCGACCTCGGTGCGGCTGGCGCCGAGATCGAAGAATTCCTTGCGGGTAAAGCCGAACATGCCCGCGAACAGCGCGGCCGGCATCTGCTGGATGCCGGTGTTGTATTCCTGGACGGCGTTGTTGAAGAAGCGGCGGCTGGCAGCGATCTTGTTTTCGAGATCGGACAATTCGCTGGCCAGTTGCTGGAAGTTGGCGTTGGCCTTGAGGTCCGGATACGCCTCCGACAGCGCGATCAGCCGGCCGAGCGCGCCGCTCAGCTGGTTCTCGGCGGCGGAAACCTGCGCCGGTCCCTGCGCCGACATCGCGGAATTGCGCGCCTTGATCACGTCGTCCAGCGTGCCGCGCTCATGCGCCGCGTAGCCCTTCACCGTCTCGACTAGGTTCGGGATCAAATCGTGGCGCTGCTTGAGCTGCACATCGATGTCGGCAAAGGCCTGACCGACGCGCTGGCCGAGCGCGACCAGACGGTTATACGCGGAAAAGGCGAAGAGTACGAGAATCGCGATAACGCCGATAACGATCCAGCCGGTCGACATGGTCAAAAGCTCCTGATGGGAGAAAGAATGCGCGCAACCTAGACGAAAACCGGGGCGCGCGTCAGCCCGCCGTGAGGCGGGCATTGTCTTGGTCGGACCAGGGGCGGGATCAGTTCAACCTGCGGACGTCGATGTTTGCATGGCTTGGATGCGGACCAGCGTCCGTTGGCGACGCACCGCATCGCCTGGGCCCTCCCCGAGCGGGGAGGGAGCGATTCGACAAGCGTTTCGCCTGCGATCGTATCCGACGCGGGGATTTCAGCCGATCACGGCTTGGCGATGTGCCATGCGCCGTTCAGGAAGCCATCCCCGTTGGTTTCGCCGGGCGCCGTGTCCTTTTTGAAGGTGTAGAGCGGCTTGCCTTTGTAGGCCCACATCTTCTTTCCGTCGTCACGCACGACGATGGTCATGTCAGCCGTCGGTTTGGCATCGTCGGCCACGAGCAGCGCCGGCCAATTTTCAGCGCAGGGACCGTTGCAGGCCGACTTGCCGCCAGAGTCCTTGTCGAAGGTATACAGCGTCATGCCCTTGGCATCGACGAAGGTCTTGCCCTTCGGCGTATCGGCGGTCTTCAGCATCTGGGCCGAGGCGGCGCTGGATGCAAGAATGAAAGTCAAAGCCGCTACTGCGGCGAATGTCCGGGACATTGCAGCTCTACTCCTGATGAGATTTGTGAGGACGCGAATGCGTCGCTATGACAAACGCCGGCGCGCGGTAATTATTCCGTGGACGACTTGCCGAATTCGAAAATCGCGTCGCCCCAGTCAAGTTTCCTGAAGCGGCTGTACCCGGCTTTGTCGCGCCGGGGGACCGTTGCCGGCAAAACGCCTCCATCGGTGCAGAGTTTTGCGGTCACCGCGATCTTGGTAACCTTCGGCTGCGCCAGCACGCGCGCCGGGCGCCGTTCGACAGCGGCGCGCGTCAGTGCCACGTAAGAGAATTTTTCATCCTCATAGGGAAGCTCTGCGGCTTTCAGTTGTTTATGCGCGCGCGAACGCTGGAGGCGCTGCGTGAAATGGCACCAGTCGGGAGCTGCAAGCGGACATGAGCCGTCATGCGGGCAGGGCGCCGCGACATGTGCGCCCGCCGCAATCAGCTGCGCGCGCAGCGCAATGATCCGTGCGTAGCCTGCGGGGGTGCCCGGCTCCACGACGACGAGTGTGTCGCGGGTTTTGGCCCACATCTGTTCGGCGAGCGTCTGTCGCTCGGTGTCGCCGATCTCGCCGATCATGTAGCTCGCGATGACGAGGTCGGCCGCCTCAGCGTTGCCGAGCAGATGGCGTGCCTGTCCCGCCGCATAGGTCACGCCGCGCAGTCGCGTGCTGTCGCGGTTAAGCTCCAGCGCAAGCGTGCGCAACGCATCGTTGGCATCGAGCAGCGTGAAGTGGTGCAGGGACGAAAATGCTTCGGCCGCCGCCCACGTCGCGGTACCCGGCCCGGCGCCGATATCGAGCAGGCTTGCAGGCGCGAAGTCCGGCCTGATTTCGCAGAAGGCGTTGAGGCTGGCGACAACGGCGGCATAGGTCGCGGGCATCCGCGCCAGCGCGTAGGCCAGCGCATCGGTCTCCGACCTGATCGTGCCGGAGCCGCCGCCGCTGCGGTAATTCTCCGAGATCGCGACGGCGCGGCCGGCGGCCTCATGGCGCGAGAGGCCGTGCAGCCTGGCGTCGAGCGCCGCTTTCAGTTCGGCAGGGAGATCGGGTGAAGTCATCTATCCGTTGTCATGCCCCGCGAAGGCGGGGCATCCAGTAAGCCGTGACGGCGGTGAGTCACATGAACGGCACGGCGTATTGGATCATCCGCCTTCGCGGATGATGACGTCAATGGGTGTGACGGCGGGTCACGCCACGTGCTGATCGAGAATCTTTACCGCGTTTTCGAGGTCCACCGAGACCAGTTGCGACACGCCCCGCTCGGCCATGGTGACGCCGAACAGCCGGTTCATCCGCGCCATCGTGATCGGATTGTGCGTGATGATGATGAAGCGCGTCTCCGTGGACGACGTCATCTCGTTCAACAGGTTACAGAACCGCTCGACATTGTGGTCGTCGAGCGGCGCGTCGACTTCGTCCAGCACGCAGATCGGCGAGGGGTTGGTGAGGAACACCGCGAAGATCAGCGCCATCGCGGTCAGCGCCTGCTCGCCGCCCGAGAGCAGCGACAGCGTCTGCGGCTTCTTGCCGGGCGGTTTGGCGATGATCTCGAGGCCGGCTTCCAGCGGATCGTCGCTTTCGATCAGATGCAACGCTGCTTCGCCGCCGCCGAACAGTTCGACGAACAGCCGCTTGAAGTGCGCGTTGACGGTCTCGAACGAGGTCAGAAGCCGCTCGCGCGCTTCGCGGTTGAGGCTCTGGATGCCCTGGCGCAGCCGTTTGATGGCTTCGACCAGATCATCGCGCTCGGTGGTCAGCGCGGTATGCTGGGTCTCGACCTCGCGCAGCTCTTCCTCGGCGCGCAGATTGACGGCGCCGAGCCGTTCGCGGTCGCGGCGCAGCTTTTCGAGATTTTCCTCGATCTCGGCCAGGGGCGGCAGTTCGGCGCCCGGTTCGATCTCGGCGAGCGCGGCGACGCCCTGCGGCTCGACCTCGAGCATATCGTGGATTTCGCGCTCGATATCGGCGAGACGACGTCTCGTTCCCTCCATGCGCTCTTCGGCGCGGGCGGTCGCCTCGCGGGCGCTCGACAGAGCTTCCAGCGAGGACTTGGCCTCGCGATCGGTTGCCGCCATCGCGGTCTCGGCGGCGGCGAGCGCGTCAGCGGCGACGCGGCGGTCGTTCTCGGAGTGTTCAATTTCGCTGATCAGCGCGCTACGCTTCTCCGCGAACAGGACCGGCGCGTTGGCGAGTTCCTCGCGCTCGGCCGTGACCTCCGTGAGGCGGGCTTCGATGGTCTCGACCTGCGAAGCGGCGCTCTGCTTGCGGTTCTGCCATTCGGTGCGCTCGGCGAGGATCGCCTGCACGCGGCGGTCGGCAAGCTCGGCTTCACGCGCCAGCGCCTGCGCCTCGGCACGCACCTGCGCCGCGAGGCGGCGGTGGCCCTCGATGTCGCTGCGAACCGCCGCGAGCTGGTTCTCGGCGTCGAGGCTCGGCGGCAATTCGGCGATCGCCGCCGCCGCGCTCTCATGCGTGGCGTCGGCTTCAGCGCGATCGGCGGCGAGGCGGCTGTGCGCTTCGGTCAGCGCCGATTTGCGCGCGGCGTGGCGGTTGATCTCGCGCTCGGTTGCGGCATGGCGTTCGCGGGCGGCATCGGCCTCGCGCTGCGCGGCGCGCCAGGCCTCGCGGGCGGCGGACTCCGCGCTTGCAGCGGCCTTCAGCTCGGTCTCGGCGGTTTCCAGCGCCTGCCGCTTGACGGCGGCATCGGTGCGGGCCTGCTCCAGTTCGTGCTCGATGTCGACCAGCCGCGCCCGCTCGGCGAGGCGGCGCGCCGCGCCGGTCGGCGCATGGGCCGCCGTGACAAATCCGTCCCAGCGCCAGACGTCGCCTTCCAGCGACACCAGCCTCTGGCCGGTCTTCAATTGCGAGACCAGCTCGGCGCCGCGCTCCCTTGCCACCACTCCGATCTGGGCCAGACGGCGCGCCAGCTCGGACGGCGCCTGGACATGGTCGGCGAGGCATTCGACGCCCTCGGGCAAGGTGGGATCCTCACCGGTCGCACCTGCATTGGTCCAGCGCATCGGCGCGGACGGGTCGACGGGCGCGTCGAGATCGTCGCCGAGCGCGGCGCCGATCGCCTTCTCGTAGCCCTTTGCTACCGTGATGCCGTCGATGATCGGCGGCCACAGATTCTTGGTCTCGCCGTTGACGATCTTGGAGATCGTGCGCGCTTCGGTATCGAGCCGCTGCACGCGCTTTTCGGCCTCCGTCAGCGGCGCGCGGGAAGCTTCGAGCGTCTGCCGCGCGGCGACGTGATGGGCTTCGCTCGCCTGGGCCGCAGCCTCGGACTCGGCGAGGCTCTGCTGCGCGGTCTCCATGGCGCCGGCGAGTGCGTCGAGGTCGCCGAGATTGCCGGTCTCCTGCGCAAGCTTCTGCTCGTCAGCCGCGACGTTGGCGATCTCCTGGTCGAGGCGCGCCAGCCGTTCGCGATGGGTGCGGACGCCGGCCTCAAGCTGGTTGCGCTTGGCGGTCAGGTCGGCGAGCTGCGTGGTCAGTTCGGTGAACCGGCGTTCGGTCGCCGCCAGTGTCGCCTCGGACTCGGACACGCGCTCGTCGACGCCCGAGCGTTTTTCTACACGCGACTTGATCTCTTCTTTCAGCTCTGCGTCTTCGGTATCGAGCCGCTGCAGCGCGATGTTGGCGTCCGAGGTCTGCTGCTGCTCGCGGGTGATGTCGGCCGCGAACTGCATCAGGCGACGGTCGAGCTCGGCGACACGCTCTTTGGCGCGTTCTTCCTCGCGGTCGAGCAGCTCGCGGGCATTGGTGAGCCGATGCAGTCCGGCCGCGGCGCGGGCTTCCGCGTCGCGCAGCGCCGGCAGCTCGGAGGCGCGGATCGCCTGGATGCGCGCGGCCTCGCCCTGCTCGCGGGTACGCTCCGCCATCTCGCGAACGCTGAGGTCATGCGTGTAGGCGGCATCGTTGACGTCCGCGTGGGCCTCGATCCAGCGCAGGTGGTACAGCGTCGCCTCGGACTTGCGTACCTTGGCGGCGACTTCGCGGTAGCGGATCGCCTGTCGCGCCTGTTTCTTCAAGCCGTCCATCTGTCCGGCGAGCTGGCCGATCACGTCCTCGACGCGGAGGAGGTTGGTTTCGGCAGCCTTCAGCCGCAGTTCCGCCTCGTGGCGGCGGGCGTGCAGTCCGGCAACGCCGGCGGCATCTTCCAGCACGCGGCGGCGCTGTTCGGGTTTCGCCTGAATGATCTCGCCGATCTTGCCCTGGTGGACCAGTGCCGGTGAGCGCGCGCCGGTGGCGGCGTCGGCAAACAGGATCTGCACGTCGCGGGCCCGTACATCGCGGCCGTTGATGCGATAGGCCGAGCCCGCCTCGCGCTCGATGCGCCGCGAGACTTCCAGCATCTGGCTGTCGTTGATAGCAGCTGGCGCCGAGCGATCGGTATTGTCGATCGTCATCACCACTTCGGCGTGGTTGCGCGCTGGACGGTTGCCGGAACCTGCAAAGATCACCGCGTCCATGTCGGCGGCGCGCAACGATTTGTGTGAGGTCTCGCCCATCGCCCAGCGCAACGCCTCTACCAGATTGGATTTGCCGCAGCCGTTCGGCCCGACCACACCGGTGAGGCCCGGCTCGATCATGAAGTCGGTAGGTTCAACGAACGACTTGAAGCCGTGGAGACGGAGGCGCGTGAGCTTCATGAACACAGTTCTCTGTTGGCCGGGCACGAATCTCCCAGCCGTGACAATACCATGGAAGGCAATGTCGGTGTGTGGACGAGTCGCTCGGTGCGGCTCTCATGGACCGAGACAATGGCGAGGCCGGGGCTCAAGGGCAACCGGCCGGCAAGGCTTTTCCCAAGGCTTTTGTAAGGCTTATGGGCCGTAGAAATTCCGGTGGACGAATCAGCTCTTCAGTAGCGCCTTGATCTTCTTGTCGAACTCGTCGAACGAGGTTTCGCCCTTGAGCATCTCGCCATTGATGAAGAAGGTCGGCGTCGAATTGACCTTCAGCACATCGCTGGCGAACTTCTGGTCGGCTGCGATCTTGTCCAGCAGCGCCTGGTCCTTCAGGCAGTCCTCTACCTGCTGCTGGCTGAGGCCCGCCTGCTTGCCGATTCGCGTCAGCGTCTCCGTGGTGTTCTTCAACACCCAGTCGTTCATCTGGCGGAACAGGAGATCGATGACGGCGAAATATTTCGGCGCGTCGTCCTTGGCGATGCAACGCGCCAGCATCGAGCCGGCCGCGGCCTTGATGTCGAGCGGGAATTCGCGGAACACGTAGCGGACCTTGCCGCTATCGATATAGGCCGACTTGATCTTCGGGAACACCGTCTCGCTGAAGTGCGCGCAATGCGGGCAGGTCATCGAGGCGTATTCGGTGATGGTCACCGAGGCGTCTGCGGGGCCAAGCGCCATGTCCGGCAGCGACTGCGGCTTCGCGACGTCGGCCGGGCTTTGCGCCATGGCGTCGCCGGTCAAGCGCAGCGGCGACAAGCCGACCAGGGCGGCAAGCCCGGTCAGCGACAGGGCGGCGGTGGAAGCGCGGCGCGTGATGATCAAGGTCAACTCCCGGATTGGCGCGTTCACGCCCAAAAGAGGTCTCAAAAACAAGCCTTCGCTAGCTTGAAACGATAATTGTGGCAATGGCGGGTTGCGCCGGGCGGCGCGCGGAAAAGGCTCAATTTCGCTTGATCGACGCGCCGAGCCGGGCCAGGGCGGCGCGCAGCTCCTCGTCCTCGACCGAGGACAGGGTTCTTTCGACCTCCGCGACCGCCTTGGCGTCGGGCGCGCGCGGCGGCGCCGGGCGATCCCGGCGCGACAACGGCGCCTGCCGCAGCGCCAGCCGGCCCACCGCATGCCAGCCGAAGAAGCGATTGACCCGTTCCAGGATGACGTCGGAGGAATGCTGGATCTCCAGCGCCGTCGGCCCCTCCACCCGCAGCACCAGCGTGGCCGGTTCCTGCGGTTGGCCCTCCACCGGTCGCGGCCATTGCATCTTCAACGGCTCGGAATGGGCGGCAATGTCGCGGCCGGCGATCTCCGCCCAGCGCGTCACCAGTTCGCGCGCCGCAAACCCCTGCTTGGCATAGGCGTCGGAAAACACGTCATTGAGCAGGACGGAAAGCGGTTTTGCGCTGATCGGGCGGGGTTTGGACATGGGGAGCTTATATCACGTTGCCCAAGGCGGGCGGAACGCTATCAGCCGTCATGACCGGGCTTATCCCAGCCATCCACGTCTTGGCCCGACACACAGAAGAAAGACGTGGAAGGCCGCGACAAGCGCGGGCATGACGTGGAGAGATGTGTGTGCCCATATTACAGTGTTCTTATGAATCCCGCCGCCGCCAGAACCAAACGACGAGAAGCGGCGACTGACCGTCCCACGCTGCTGCTGGCCTGGTACGACCGGCATCGCCGTCGGCTGCCGTGGCGGCCGCCGGCGGGCGAGCGGGCCGATCCGTACCGCGTGTGGCTGTCGGAGATCATGCTGCAGCAGACCGGCGTCAAAACCGTCGGGCCCTATTTCGAGAAATTTTTGGCGCGCTGGCCCGATGTGGCGGCGCTCGGCCGCGCCTCGCTCGACGAGGTGCTGCGGATGTGGGCCGGGCTCGGCTATTATTCACGGGCGCGGAACCTGCACGCTTGCGCGGTCGCGGTGGTACGCGATTACGGCGGCGTCTTTCCTGATACCGAGCATGGCCTGCGCGCGCTGCCGGGAATCGGGCCCTATACCGCGGCGGCGATCGCGGCGATCGCCTTCGACATCAGGACCATGCCGGTCGACGGCAATATCGAGCGCGTGGTGTCGCGGCTTTACACCGTCGAGGAGCCGCTTCCGCAGGCCAAGCCGCTGATCCAGCAGCTGGCCGCCACGTTGCTGGGTCCGTTTCGCGCCGGGGACAGTGCCCAGGCGCTGATGGACCTCGGCTCGTCGATCTGCACGCCGAAGAAGCCGGCCTGCGCGCTGTGCCCGCTCAACGAGGAATGTGCGGCACGGGCGCGCGACGATCAGGAAAGCTTTCCACGCAAGGTCCCGAAGAAGACCGGCGCACTTCGGCAGGGCGCGGCTTTCGTGGTCACACGGGGCGATGAACTCCTGGTACGCACCCGGCCGGAAAAGGGTCTGCTCGGCAGGATGACGGAAGTGCCGGGCTCGGACTGGCTGGCCGGGCAGGACGACAAGGCCGCCCTGCAGCAGGCACCGTTACTGAAGGGCGTTACGCGCTGGCACCGCAAGGCCGGAACCGTCAGCCACGTGTTCACGCACTTTCCGCTTCAGCTCGTCGTCTACACCGCGAAGGTCGCCGCGGGCACGCGCGCTCCCAAGGGGATGCGCTGGGTACCCGTCGCGACGCTTGCGGAAGAAGCGTTGCCGAACGTCATGCGCAAGGTGATCGCGCACGCGCTGGGTCTCTAGGCGCTTTGGGTCCACCGCATTTCGCTGCTGACACCATGCTGTCAGCAGGCTTGCGCTACGACGCGGGCAAACGGAGGCCTCAATGATCGCAACCGCGCTTGACCATCTCACCGCACCGCCATCCGCAAAGCTGCTCGGCTGGCATTTGCTCGACGCGCGCCCCGAGGATGGCTGGATCCGCATCAGCTTCGACGGAAAGAAAGAGTTCTGCAATCCGGCCGGCTTCGTGCAGGGCGGCATCCTTTCGGCCATGCTTGACGACACCATGGGACCTGCGGTGTTCGCGATGACCGACGGAAAACTCTACACAGCGACCATCACCATGACAGTGAATTTCCTGGCGCCGGCAAAGCCGGGGCCGATCATGGGCGAGGCCAACGTCACCCAGCTGGGCAAGACCATCGCGTTCGTCGAGGGAAGGCTGACGGCCCAGGATGGAGCGCTGCTCGCGACCGCCACGGCCAGCGCGCGGCTGGTCGATACGGCGAAAGCGATCCGCTAGCCGTGGCTAACCCGCATGGGCCTGTGGCAGCTGGACGATCGGCGGCTTGGCGTTGAGGCCCTCGACCTGGAAGCCGGCGACGCGCTTGTAGTTGGCGGCGATCTCTTCCAGCTCTTTCAATGACAGCACATCGGTGACGACATCAAACCCGTTGGGCGCACGCTCCTCGACCAGTTGCATCACCTGCTCTGGCCCGTTGCGGCGGTTCAGCATCACGAGATCGGTGGTCGCGGGGCGGCGCTCGGCCTCGTAGGCCATGAGCGCAGCATTGGTTGGGCCATGCGCCAGGATCTCCCGGGTGAGGACGCGGGCATCCAAAATGCCCTGCGAGGCGCCGTTGGAGCCGATCGGGTACATCGGATGGGCGGCGTCGCCCAGCAGCGTGGTCAGGCCAAAAGTCCATCGCGGGATCGGGTCGCGGTCGACGAGCGGGTATTCATAGGCGTGCGGGCAGTTTCTGATCAGGCCCGGCACGTCGAGCCAGTCGAATTTCCAGTCCTCGAACCACGGCAGGAACTCGTCGAGCTTTGCGGTGCGGTTATAGTCCTCACGCCGCCACTGATAGGTCGGCGGCATGTGCCGCTCGGCCACCCAGTTGATCTGAAGCTTGCCGTTGGCGTCGGGCGTTTTCGAAATCGGATAGCAGACGAACTTCAGGGTCTCGTGGCCGGCCATGATCATCGTGCGGCCGGTGAGGAAGGCGTCGCCCATCGTGGTCCCGCGCCACAGGATGCGGCCGTTCCAGATCGGCGGGCCTTCCTGCGGATAGAGTTTTTCGCGGACAGCGGAATGGATGCCGTCGGCTGCGATCAACAGCGCGCCTTCGTAAGCGCCGGCCGGTTTGCCGGTCGCCTTGTCGATGAATTCGGCGCGGACGCCGTCGGCCGTCTCGTTCCAGCCCACGAGATGATGGCTGGTGAGAATGTTCTCTCTTCCTAGCCGTTCGATCGCGGTATCGAGCAGGATCTGCTGCAGCGTACCGCGATGGATGGAGAATTGCGGCCATTTGTAGCCGGCCTCGATGCCGCGCGGTTCGCTCCAGATCGGCTTGCCGTGCTTGGAGAAATACGCGAGCTCGCAGGTCCGCACGGCCGACGCGTCCAGCCGGTCGTGGAGGCCGAGCTCGATCAGTTCGCGCACCGCATGGGGCAGCACGTTGATGCCGACGCCGAGCGGTTTTAGCTCGGCGACGCTCTCGAACACTTTCGCTGCTACGCCGATCTGATGCAGGCTGAGCGCCAGCGTCAGTCCACCGATGCCGCCGCCGGCGATAAGTACGGTCATGATACGCCCTCGATATCCGGCTTGGTCATGGCACGGCAGCGCAGCCGTGGGCAACTGCGAAAAGCTGTCTGCCTGGGCGGGATAGACGGCCGAAGATCGCGCCGGTAACCTCCGCTGGCCCTCAAGAGGATCAAGCATGTTCAAGCTCTACTACGCCCCCGGCACCTGCGCGCTCGCTTCGCATATCGCGCTGGAGGAGGCCGGCGCCCCCTACACGACCGAGAGGCTCGATTTCAAAAGCAATCAGCAGAACAGTCCGGAATATCTCAAGGTCAATCCGAAGGGACGGGTGCCGGCGATGGTGACGGAGCGCGGCGTCCTGACCGAGACGCCGGCGATGCTCGCGTTCATTGCGCAAAGCTTTCCGCAAGCCAAACTTGCGCCGCTCGATGACGCCTATGCGTTCGCCGAGGTGCAGGCCTTCAACAGCTATCTCTGTTCCACCGTGCACGTGGCGCATGCCCATAAACTGCGTGGCGCCCGCTGGGCGACCGACGAAGCCTCCTTCGCCGATATGAAGCGCATGATCCCGAAGACCGTCGGCGCCACCTTCGCGCTCATCGAGCGCGGCATGCTCAGGGGGCCCTGGGTGATGGGCGATACCTACACGATCTGCGACCCCTATCTCTATACGCTCGGCCTCTGGCTCGAAGGCGACAGCGTCGATGTCTCGGCCTTGCCGAAGGTGTTGGCGCATCGTCGGCACATGGAGCAGCGGCCTGCGGTGCAAAAGGTCCTTGCGGAAGAGAAACGCTGAAGCAAACTCGAGTCGTCCCGGCCTTGAGCGGGGACGACGGAGGAATTGCTACGCGGCCTTGCGGTTGGGCTGATCCAATTCTCGGCCCGTTTCCAGCATCAGCTTGCGCAGCCAGATCGAGCCGGGGTCCATCTGGGCGCGGGTCGGATAGAACAGGAATTGCTCGTCGGTCCCGGGATCGAACGGTGGCGTCACCGTCACCAGCGACAATTGCTTCGACAGCGCGCCGATCAGGCGGCGCGGCACGAAGGCGACGAGATCGGTGCGAGCGGCGACGTGCAGCGCCTCGATATAGCCCGGCACCACCAACACGATCCGCCGCTCGATGCCCTTTGTGCGCAGCCAGCCATCGATCAAATCCTCGTTCTGGCCGCGGATGACGACGGCGACATGCCGCGCGTTCAGGAAGGCGTCGCGCTTCTTCAATCTGGCGCCGGCCGGGTGACCGCGCCGAACCGCGAGCGCGTCGCTGTCGGTATAGAGGCGCTGGCGGTGAAATCCCTTGAAGGCATCGCCGATCGAGATCACGAGATCGATGGTACGCGCGAACTCGGGCGTGAAGATCGCAGGCCCCCGCCACGGCACCACGTCGATCGTGACGTTTGGCGCTCCTCGCGTGATCTTCTCCATCAACGGCGGCATCAGCAGTTCGACCGCAAGATCCGGCATCATCAGCCGAAAATGCCGCTCGCTGCGCGCGGCGTCGAAATCATCGGGGAGAAACAGGGAGCGCACCTGGTCGAGCGCCTGCGCCAGCGGTCCGCGCAGAGCCTGCGCCCGCGGCGTCAGCTCCATGCGCGCGCCCGATCGTACCAGCAACGGGTCGCCGATCACCTCGCGCAGCCGCTGCAGCGCGTGGCTCGCCGCCGGCTGCGACAGTCCGATCCGCATCGCCGCGCGGCTGACATTGGCTTCCTTCAGCAACGCGTCGAGCGCGACCAGCAGGTTGAGGTCAAGCGAATTCAAATTCATCAGGAGAATATATATCATATTCACTATCGATTGGAAGAATGTCTGCTCCGGAAGGCAATGATGGGCGATCAGCCAATCAATGGAGAAACCGCCGATGAGCGCAGCCGACAACAAAAAACTGGTGCAACAGATCTACGCCGATTCCGCGGCCCGCAGCGGGACGACATTCGCCGACAACCTCGCCGAGGACGCAAGCTGGGTCGTGACAGGACAATATTCATGGTCGCACGAGTTCAGGGGGCGCGATGCGATCCAGAACGGCCTGATGGGCCATTTCCGCTCGTTCTTCGCCGAGCGGCCGAGGACGCTGGCGTTCAACTTCATCGCCGACGGCGATTATGTCGCGGTCGAAGCGCGCGGCGACAACGTGACCAAGGCGGGCTTGCGCTACGACAACCAGTATTGCCTGGTGTTCCGGATCGAGAACGGCAAGATCAAGCAGATCAAGGAATATTGCGACTCCACCTTGGTCGAACGCGTGCTCGGGCCGTTTCCGGAAGCGCGCAAGCTTGCGGCGGTCTAACACCTTGAACGGCGTCTGTGCCGGCGACCGCCGGCATCGGCAATCGCGAACTCTCCCGGGTTCGGCGCTTGCCGCCATCGCGGCTATGCTTGCACTCATCCGGCCGTAGCGAAACCGCAGCCGGGGCCGGCGTCAATTCGCCGTCATGAGCGAGCGCGAATTGCAGGATATGGGCACCGTTCTGGCGGGGCTAAAGGGAGACGAAATATGAGCAAGGAATTTTTTAGTCCGGCGACGTTGCCGCCGCCTGCCGGTTACTCGCACGTCGCCAAGGTCAACAAAGGTACGCTGATCTACCTGGCGGGACAGATATCCAGCGATGCATCCGGCAAGCTGGTCGGCGAGGGCAATTTCGAGGCGCAAGCCGAGCAGGTGTTCCGCAATCTCAAGATTGGGGTCGAGGCGGCCGGCGCCACCATGGCCGATATCGTCAAGCTGAACGTCTACTTGGTCGCCGAAGTCGATCAGGCCGACGTGCCGAAGCTGCGCGCGATCCGCGAACGTTACGTCAATACGGCGAGTCCACCGGCCAGCACGCTGGTGTTCGTGACGCGTCTCGCCCGGCCCGGCTGGCTGATCGAGATCGAGGCGGTCGCGGCGATCGATGCATGAAACGAAAACGGCGCCCCCGAGGGCGCCGTTTTGTTGTCCCGATCTGGCTACGCTGCTTTTACGGCGAGGTGCCTGAACATGTTGCGGCGGGCCTCATCGTCCATCTCCGCCTTGAACTTGAAGCTATCCTTGAGGGCGATCGCCTTCGCTGCCGCCGGACGGGCCGAGATCTCGTCGACGAGACGTTTGACGTTGGGATATTTCGCGGCGGCCTCCTCGCCGAGGATGAACGGGATCATCCGGGCCCAGCCCCACACGTCCATGTCGACGATGGTGTAGGTGTCGCCGACCATGTAGCGGCGCTTGGCTAGATGATCGTTGAGAATGGTGTAGTGCCGCTGCGCCTCGAACTGGTAGCGGTTGTGGGCGTAGTCGACCTTTTCCGGCGCGAAGTGCTTGAAGTGAACGGCCTGGCCGCTGAACGGGCCGACGCCGGTGGCGACGAACATCAGCCAGGACAGCAATTCGGCGCGGTTGGCCGGCGTGGTCGGCGGCAGAAACTTGCCGGTCTTTTCGGCGAGATAGAGCAGGATGGCGTTGCTGTCGAACACCTTGATGCCGCCGTCGTCGATGGCAGGTACCTTGGCGTTCGGATTGACGGCGAGATATTGCGGGCTGAACTGGTCGCCCTTGCGGGTATCGACGGCGACCGGCTCGTAGGCCAGGCCGGCCTCCTCCAGGAACAGCGCAACCTTGGTCGGGTTTGGCGATCCGTTGAAATAGAATTTAAGCATCCGGAATTCTCCCTCAGAGGTTTGTTGCCGAAAATCGGGACGCGGCGGCACCGCCGCGGACGGCATTTTCTTGCGCAAATTTCGGCAAGGAGCGCAAGCGACGAATTCGTGAGCCGCGGGGGGGCGTCGACGTCGCGCAGGGAGTCCGGAGTTGTTCGATCAGCCGAAGTAAAGCCCGCAAAGCCCGGCGCCGGCCATGCCCATGCCCGCGACGATCATGAGGAATGCGAAGTGGATTTCCGATCGCAGATTGGTCCGCTGGACCGCGCGTTCGGACTGGCGCGTGTAGCCGTGGACGATCACTTGCTCGCTGAAGGAACTGTTGGCCTCGAGCGCGTCGGTGAAGCCGACGCAGATCATCAAAATTCCGAAGATCACCAGGCCGCCAAATCCCAGAAGACTCAATAGCAGCATCGGAAATGCGCCGACAAAAAAGATCGGCAGCAGTGGCAACAAGATGAACGATTCAGATTCGCCCGAACGCATGGGGCAATCTCGTGATGCGACAATGAATATCGCCAAATATGACGGGCAATAGTGGCGAAAACCGGCTCGACAGCCCGCGCGCGGGACACGGCTGCCATTCCTGATGATAGAGGAAGCTGCGCAGGGGGCGGGCACAGGCGCATTTCGCGCCATGCCCGCAACTCCGGCTTATCCCGCCGCCATCGCGGAGCGGATTTCGGCGCGCATTTCGTCGATAAGCTTCAATCCGTTCCTGGTTTCGACGTGCCAGAAGGTCCAGCCGTTGCAGGCGGGGACGCCTTGGGCGACCGCGCCGATACGGTGAATCGAGCCGACCTTGTCGCCGAGCATGATGGCGCCGTCGGCGCGGACCAGGGCGCCATGGCGCTTCTTGGCGTCGACCAGCTTGGCGCCGGGCATGATCATGCCGCGCTCGATCAATTCGGAGAACGCGACGCGGGGCGCGTCGCGCGCGGTCATGAACGGCGCGAGCGTGGCTTCCGGAAGCGGCTCGACCGCGGCGATGCGTGCTTCCGCCGCCGCCGCATAGGTCCTGTCGCGCTCGAAGCCTATGTAGCGGCGGCCGAGGCGTTTCGCCACGGCGCCCGTGGTGCCGGTGCCGTTGAACGGGTCGATCACGAGATCGCCGGGTTTCGACGACGACAACAGCACGCGCGCCAGCAACCCTTCGGGCTTCTGGGTCGGGTGCACCTTCTTGCCGTCTTTGCCCTTGAGCCGTTCTTCGCCGGTGCAAAGCGGGATCAGCCAGTCGGAGCGCGCCTGCACGTCCTCGTTCGCCGCCTTCAAGGCTTCGTAATTGAAGGTATAGCCCTTGGCGTTTTCGTCGCGCGCGGCCCAGATCATGGTCTCGTGCGCGTTGGTGAAGCGACGGCCGCGGAAATTCGGCATCGGGTTGGACTTGCGCCAGACGATGTCGTTGAGGACCCAGAAGCCCAGATCCTGCATGATCGCGCCGACGCGGAAGATGTTATGGTAGGAGCCGATCACCCACAGCGTCGCCGACGGCTTCATGATGCGGCGGCAGGCGAGCAGCCAGGCGCGGGTGAAATCGTCATAGGCCGCAAACGACGAGAACTTGTCCCAATCGTCGTTGACGGCGTCGACATGGGATTCGTCGGGGCGCTTGAGATCGCCCTTGAGCTGCAAATTGTACGGGGGGTCTGCGAAGACCAGATCGACGGAAGCCCCCTCGAGCTTCGACATCTCGGCGACGCAATCGCCTACGATGATGTGACTACTCGGGGACTCGAATTTAGTGCGGGGCGCCCTTGCAGACGCCCCGCGACGCGACACAACCATGATTCGATTACTCTGACTCAGGCGACGCTGTCGGCGACGCGGGACTAAACAACCGACTGGCGGTACATTGACCCGCCAAAGTAAAAATCGACTTAATCGAAATTGTCGTCGCGCGAGATCGAGCGATTTTTTGATGCGCATCTTCCGGTTAGCGGTCACACTTCGCGACGCAGTATCTCTTCGGATTCAGCAGCAGGCCGAAAGCACATCCCTGCAGAAATTTCGCGGAAAATTTCCTGTCTCGGCAGGCCCGGCAAACCGAGCGGGCACGTCGTCGCACTAGGCAATTTTTGCCGGGCAGGCTATTGATTAGCGGAATGGAAATTTTACGTCTCCGGCGCGTTAGGTATCCGCACGAATGCCGTGCAGACTGGAATGAGGGGAAACCGCCATGCGTTACGATGACTTCCGCCGCAGCGACGAAATCGATGATCGTCGCGACCAAGGCAGCGGAATGGGTGGCGGCGGCGGCGGCGGTTTTGGACTTCCGATGGGCGGCGGCGGGCTCGGCATTGGCACCATCATCGTGCTTGGCCTCGTCGGCTATGCCTTCGGCATCGATCCGCGCATCCTGATCGGCGGTGCGGAAATCCTCACCGGCGGGGGACAGGCACCGTCCTACCAGACCGATCGCAGGGCCGATTCTGGCAAGAAAGGCGCGCCCACCGACGAAATGGGCAGCATGATCTCGGGCGTCCTCGGCGAGATCGACGATCGCTGGAGCGAGATCTTTCAGGCCAGCGGACAATCCTATTCCGGTCCGCGCATCGTGCTGTTTCGCAACGCCACTAATGGTGGGCGCTGCGGAATGGCGCAGTCGGCGATGGGTCCGTTCTATTGCCCGCCGGACAAGCAGATATTCCTGGACACCGGATTCTTCCGTGAGGTCGAGACGCGCTTCCATGGCTGTTCGGGCAGTGCCTGCAAATTCACCGCGGCCTACATTATCGCCCACGAAGCGGGCCATCATATCCAGAACCTCCTCGGCATCCTGCCGCGCGTGACGCGGCTGCAACAGCAGGCTGGCAGCAAGGCGGAAGCCAACGCGCTGCAGGTCAAGGTCGAGCTGCAGGCGGATTGTCTGGCCGGCGTCTGGGTCAACCGCGAAGAGAAGAAGCGGCCGGGCTTCATCGAGCCCGGTGATATCGACGGCGCGCTGCGAACCGCCAGCGCGATCGGAGACGACACGCTGCAGCGCCAGGCGACGGGCAGGGTGGTGCCCGACTCCTTCACGCACGGCTCGGCCGCGCAGCGCAAGCAATGGTTCATGACCGGCTATCAGCAGGGTACCGTGCAGGCCTGCAACACGTTCGGCGCGGGGGCGTTGTAGCGCCGCCGGAGAAGTAACGACGTCATGGCCGGGCTAAAGCGCGAAGCGCGTCTTCGCGCTAGACGTCCCGGCCATCCACGTCTTTACTGTGGAGCCGCTAAGACGTGGATGCCGGGACAAGCCCGGGCATGACGAGAGAACCATCATGTCTTCCATCGACGGGTCAAAACAATTCGTGCCGCTCAACATCGCGGTGCTGACGATTTCCGACACGCGCACGCTTGAGGACGACAAGTCCGGAACGACGTTGGCCGACCGGCTGACCGCTGCCGGCCACAACCTCGCGGCGCGCGAGATCATCATCGACGACGTCGACGCTATTCGTATGATCGTCCAGCGCTGGATTGCCGATCCAGGCGTTGATGCGATCATCAGCACCGGCGGTACCGGTTTCACCGGCCGCGACGTGACGCCGGAGGCGGTCGAGCCGCTGTTCGAAAAGCGGATGGACGGATTTTCCATCGCATTTCACATGCTGAGCTACGCCAAAATCGGTACGTCGACGGTGCAAAGCCGGGCCACCGCAGGCGTTGCCGGGGCGACCTTCATCTTCTGCCTGCCGGGATCGCCGGGCGCCTGCCGCGACGCGTGGGACGGCATTCTGGCCGCCCAGCTCGACTACCGCACGCGGCCCTGCAATTTCGTCGAGATCATGCCTCGGCTGGACGAGCATCTGCGCCGCCCGAAGGCGCAGGGAGCCTCGGCGTAATCCGTCATTTCGGGTTCGCCGCCGCGCGCCGCGCTGGAATGACGAGGCAGAGAGCTACAGCTTCATCTCCCAGGTCTCGCCGACCAGATCGACGCCAAAGCTGTGGTGTTTCTCTTCCTTGACCAGGCGGAAGCCGGCGCGCTGGTAGATCGCGCGTGCAGCGACCAGAATGCTTTGCGTCCACAGCGTGATCGATGTGTAGCCGGCCTCGCGTGCGAAGCGGATGCATTGTTCGGTCAGCGCGCACCCGAGCCCGAGTCCGCGCGCCTCTTTCTCCACCAGGAGCAGGCGTAGCTTGGCGACGTCGTCGGACGCCTTGACCAGAAAGATCGAGCCGGCCGGTTTGCCGCCGACTTCCGCGATCCAGCAATGTTCGCGCGCGGGATCGTATGATTTGATGAACTGCGCCGCGATTTCGGCGACCAGCGCCTCAAAGCTGATGTCCCAGCCATACTCCTGCGCGTAGAGCGCGCCATGCCGTGACGCCACCCAGCCGATGTCGCCGGGACGATGGCTGCGCAACAGGAATGAGGCGGGCGCGTTCGCCGTCGGCTCGAGCTTCCGTTCGATGGTGGTCATGGCGTTGACGACCGCGACACGGTCGTGCGCGTCCAGTCTCTCCAGCAGGGTGGCTACGACGCTGCACGACCGGCTGTCGAGTTCGGCATAGGCCGCGCGGCCTTTCTCGGTCAGTGTGAGCTCGGTCGCGCGGCGGTCGGCCTTCGACGGCTTTCGCGTGACGATCTGGCGCTCCTGCAGGTCCCGCAAGGTTCGGCTAAGGAATCCGGCGTCGAGGCCGAGCGCATAAGCAAGATCGGTGGCGGTGCAGGTTTGGCGGTCCGCGATCTCGTAGATGATCCGCGCTTCCTGCAGCGTCCACGGGCTGTCCAACAGCTTCGGCTCGATGATCCCGAGCTTGCGGGTATAGAAGCGGCTGAAGCCGCGAACGGCGGCGATCTGGCTGTCGAGGGGATTCGTTATAGTTGATTTCATCAAGTATATTATTTGACGAAATCAAATATATTGCAAGTCGTTTCGTTCGGGCTTTGGAAGCCGGCTTTCGCTCGGAACCGCGTTAGGCGATCATGATCCGGCTGCGCAACATGGTGCGGGAGGAGCGGCCGAGCCGCCGCAGCAATCGCGCTTCGGAGCGGCGGGACTCCGGCCGGTATCCGCCAAGCCGCTCATAGTGGTCGCGCGCGATCAATAGCCCCTGTTCGGTCGACGGCCCGGCGATTATCCGCGCAACGAATTTAAGGCCGTCGCGCAGGCTCGTATCGGCATAGGGTGAACGGGCATAGCGGAAGATCCCGGCCTTGGCCCGTCCGCTGCCGGCGACGCCCTGGATGAACTGGGTGGTCTCTTCGATCCAGCCCGAGTCCAGCACGGCGCCAGGATGCAGGAACATCAGCCAGGGCGAGCGGGCCTGGCGCGCACCGGCAGCAAGCGCCGCGGCGCGCGTTCCCTGAAAGGACATGAAACGGCAACCGGCGACGTCGGCAACCCGTTCGATGACGTCGGTGTCGGAGCGGTCGACCAATAGCACCTCGCGGACGATACCGGCCGCGGCGCCCGGTACCAGGGCCGCAAGCGTTGCTACCGCGGTCCGTTCGACGCCATCGGTCGGAATGATCACGCTCAGCATCGATGAGGCTTCGTTGGCTCAAATAGTGGAAAACTCCGCACTATTATCACCTTGTCACAATCAAATCAGCCATCGGACCGAAGTTTTTTGCAGCGCAGCGCTGTGGATTCACGCAGATATGTTCTTGATTTGTTCATGTGACGTGCTACGTTTCGATTCATGAGCCGAGCATCCTCTCATGCCCTCAAGCACCCGCCGGTGACGGCGCCCTCCACGCCGGCGGGTGCTCCTTCTTCTTTTCCTGAACTGGCTGTTGCCATCGATAGCGAGCGGCGCCGCGGTCGCGGCGCGCAGTCCAATGAAAGCGGCCGATACGAGGCCGAGGCGCGGGTCGCGTTCGACGATGGTTGGCAGAGCCTCGAGGAACTGCCGCCATTCAAGACCACGGTGTCGGTAGACACCTCGCGCAAGGTCATCGCCCGCAACGATTCCCCCGATATCGGGTTCGACCGTTCGATCAACCCGTATCGCGGCTGTGAGCACGGATGCGTCTATTGCTTCGCGCGGCCGACCCACGCCTATCTCGGCCTGTCGCCGGGGCTGGATTTCGAATCGAAGCTGCTCGCCAAGCCGAATGCGCCGGCGCTCCTGGAAAAAGAGCTGGCGGCGCCGGATTACGAACCGCGCATGATTGCGATCGGCACCAACACCGATCCTTACCAGCCGATCGAGCGCGAGCGGAAGATCATGCGCGGCATCCTCGAAGTGCTGGAGCGCGCCGGCCACCCGGTCGGTATCGTGACAAAGTCGGCGCTGGTGACCCGCGACATCGATATTCTGGCCAGGATGGCCAGTCGCAATCTGGTCAAGGTCGCGCTGTCCGTGACCACGCTCGACGCCAAACTCGCGCGCACCATGGAGCCGCGCGCCTCAACGCCGCCGAAACGGCTGGAGGCGCTGCGCCAACTCTCGGACGCCGGCATTCCGGCGACCGTGATGGTCGCGCCCGTGATTCCCGCGCTGAACGATTCGGAGATCGAGCGCATTCTCGATGCAGCGAGCCATGCGGGGGCCAAGGAGGCGAGCTACGTGCTGCTGCGGCTGCCGCTGGAAGTGCGCGACCTCTTCCGAGAATGGCTGATGGCCAATTATCCGGACCGCTATCGCCACGTCTTCACGCTGATCCGAGACATGCGCGGTGGCCGCGACTACGACTCGCAATGGGGGACTCGGATGAAGGGTACCGGCCCGATGGCCTGGATGATCGGCCGCCGCTTCGAAATCGCCTGCGAAAAGCTCGGTCTCAACAAGCGGCGCTCGAAACTGACCACGGATCATTTTGCCAAGCCGAAACGCAACGGGCAGCAGTTGAGCTTGTTTTAGGTTTCGACATTGCGAGCAAACGGGTCGCGCGAATGCGCGCCGGATGACAGGCTTCCGCGAAGCAATCCACAGCGCCGCAAAGCAAGAATGGATTGCTTCGTCGCTTCGCGCTTCGCAATGGCGAGGAAGAACAGTAATGACGAGGAGCAATAATGACGACGAGGAATAATAATAATAATGAGTGATAAACTTATCGCCCCGATCCCTCGGCTTACGGTCCTCACGCTTGGCGTGAGCGATATGCGCGCCAGCATCGCCTTTTACGAGGCGCTGGGTTTTACGCGAAAATTTCGCGATACCGGCGAAGCGGTCGCGTTCTTCGATACAGGCGGCATCGTGCTGGGGCTGTTCCCGTGGGACCAGCTCGCGCAGGATGCCACGCTGCCCGAGCATCCGCACCCCAAAACCTTTCGCGGATCGACGCTGGCCTGGAACTGCCGCTCGACTGAAGAGGTCGATACGGTATTGGATTTCGCGATCTCAAAAGGCGCTTCGATGCTGAAACCTGCTCACACCACCGATTACGGCGGCTATTCCGGCTATTTTGCCGATCCCGACGGTCATCCCTGGGAAGTCGTGGTCGCGCCGGGCATCGAGGTGGGCGATGACCGCCGCGTGCATCTGCCGGATTAGATCGGTATCGCCGATTGAATAACGGGAATGGTCCACGGTTCCCGGTTGCGCAGAAGCGCTCGCTTGCGCACGATCCGCCCATGATTCGGGTAAAGAAGTCGGCGAAAAATCAGGCCAAACCGCCGAGGCGCGTGATCGCGGTCACTCCGCCGAGCTTTCGGCGCGAGCGCGCGCTGATCAAGCGTGGCATCTGGCCGGTCGCCGGCTGCGACGAGGCCGGGCGCGGCCCGCTGGCGGGTCCGGTGGTGGCCGCGGCCGTAGTGCTCGATCCCAAGCGCATTCCCAAGGGCATCGACGATTCCAAGCGGCTGTCGGCTGAGCGCCGCGAGGAACTGTTCGAGGAGATTTGCGCAACGTCGTCGTTTGCGGTTGCCTTCGGCTCGCCGGCGCGGATTGATCGCGACAATATATTGCGCGCTTCGTTGTGGGCGCTGGCGCGGGCCGTGCAGGGGTTGCCCGAGGCACCGAGACACGTCTTCGTCGATGGCCGCGACAAGCTGGCGACCCCTTGCGACTGCGAGGCGGTGATCGGCGGTGATGGCCTTGTGATGTCGATCGCGGCAGCCTCGATCATCGCCAAAGTCACGCGTGACCGGCTGATGTGCGCGCTGGCGCTGGATTGCCCAGGCTACGGCTTTGAGTCCCACAAGGGCTATGCCGTCCCCGAGCATCTGGAGGCGCTGGACCGGCTCGGGCCAAGCGCGCACCACCGCAGTTTCTTTGCACCGGTCGTCGCCGCGCGCGAAAAGCATTTTCCGGAAAAGATCGAGCGCGATCTCTTCACGGAATCGCAGATCGACATCGAGGCAACGGCTGCGGCTTAGATCGCGGCGCCGCCCACAAACTCAGCCCGTCATCGCCCGACTTGATCGGGCAATCCAGTACTCCGCGGCGAATGCGGCGTAACAAACCGGCGGCCCGGAGTACTGGATCCCCCGCCTGAAGCGCCTGAAGCGGGCACGACAGCAGAGTGATCTCGCCAAAATGAATGCACTCGCGACGCCAGTTGCTTCCGCGGCTTCCGCCCTCTATCAAACGTCCGGATCAAGCAGGGCTACTTGGCAGGCATTCCGGGCGTTTCATGCGATTCACCTCCCTGGTCGTCGAACTGATCCGCGCCCGGCCGCGGCTGGTGGTCTGGATCACGGTGCTGGCCCAGGCGGCGCTCTGGCTGATCCTCGCGCTGATCCTCTATCGCAGCCCGCCCGGCGGCGTTGCTACGTTGCTGGCATTCGGCCGGGAATATCAGGTCGGGACGGATCTCGGCCCGCCGCTGGCATCCTGGCTTGCCGATATCGCATTTCGAGCCGCCGGGAACCACGCGTTCGGCGTCTATCTGCTGGCGCAGATTTGCTCGGTCGCGACGTTTCTGGCCGTTTACCAGCTTGGACGCGCCATCGTCGGCGGACAGCAGGCGGTGCTGGCGGTGCTGCTGACGATGACGGTTGTGGTGTTCTCCTCCCCCAGCCTCGAATTCGGTCCTCTGATCCTGGCGCGTCCGCTCTGGGCGCTGCTGCTGCTGCACTCCTGGCGGCTGATCGGCCAGAATCGGCAGAACGCCTGGTTTGCATGGTCGATCGAGGCCGGCCTGTTGCTGCTGACCACGCCCACAGCGATCGGGATGCTGTTGCTCGTCGCCGCGTTTACGCTCGCAACCGCGCGCGGCCGTCGCATGCTGGTGTCGCTCGATCCGCTGTATGCGCTGCTGGTGGTCGTCGTCCTGGCGCTGCCCTACCTGATCTGGCTGATTCGCTCCGATAGCTTTGTCACGCCGCCATGGCCGCCGATCGCGGAGTTGAGCGCACGCGGGGTGCGCGGGGGCCTGCTGCTCGGCGGCCTCCTGGCGGCAATGTCCGGGATCGTGCTGCTGGTCATCCTCAACTCGCGCTGGTTCGCGCGTCACGCGGACGAGGCGCCGATCATCTATCGGCCGCCGGTCGATCCGCTGGCGCGCAAATTCGTCTACTTCTTTGCTATCGCGCCCGCGATAGCCGGCAGCCTGGTTGGCGGCCTGTTCAACCTCGACCGGGTGGTCGGCGGTGCCGGCGTCGCGCTGTTGATGTCGGGCCTGGCCGTCATCGTCGCCTCCGGCGATCTGATCCATCTGCGGCGCCAGCGCTTGTTGCGCTCGGTCTGGGCCGGGGCCGTCATCGCGCCGGCATTGGTTGCGATCGCGGCGCCGCTGTTGCTGCCCTTGACCGGCACCGAGGTGCCGACGTCGCTGCCGGCGGCCCAGATCGCGAATTTCTTCGGCGACAGTTTTGAGCGGCGCACCAATCAGCGGCTTCGCGCGGTCGCAGGCGATCCGCAGCTTGCCAGCCTGATCGCGATGGATACCGGACGTCCGCATTTGCTGCTCGACGCGACGCCGCAGCGCACCCCGTGGCTGACGACAGGCAAAATAGCCGAGACCGGCGGCATCGTGGTATGGCGCGCCTCCGATACATCAGGCATGCCGCCCGCCGACATCGCGCAGCGCTTTCCCGGCCTCGTGCCCGAGGTGCCGCAAGCATTCGAATGGCTTGTCAACGGCCGTCAGCCATTGCTGCGGATCGGCTGGGCCATCGTACGGCCGAAGGCGCCGTGAACTGTGTCTCCTCATGGTGAGGAGCGCGTCTTCGCGCGTCCCGAACCGGCAGGCCTGTGGCCCCGTCCTTCGAGACGCACGCTGACGCATGCGGTTCACGACGAGGGGGAGCTTGTTTGCTCCAGCGCTTTCGCGATCGCGCGCAAATCCTGCCACGACATCCGCTTGTAAGACGGCGAGCGCAACAGGTAGGCCGGGTGGAATGTGGCGATGGCGCGGATCACCCGCGTGCCGGTGTCGTAGTCGAACCATTTTCCCCGCGTTCGCATGATGCCCTCGCGGGTCGACAACAGCGCTTGTGTCGAGGGATTGCCGAGCGTCACCAGCACGTCGGGGTTCACCAGTTCGATTTGGCGCTGAATGAACGGCAGGCAGATCTGCGTCTCCTGCGGCGTCGGCGTGCGGTTGCCCGGCGGCCGCCACGGGATCACGTTGGCGATGTAGGCCTTGCCGCGGTCGAGCCCGATCGCAGCGATCATCCGATCAAGTAGTTTGCCGGACCGGCCGACGAACGGCAGCCCCTCGATGTCCTCGTCGCGGCCGGGCGCCTCGCCGACCAACATCACGCGCGCTTGCGGGTTGCCGTCGGCAAACACCAGCCGTGTCGCGGTATGCCTTAATGCGCAGCCCTCGAAATTTTCCAGGAGCGCGCGGAGGGCTTCCAGCGTCGGTGCGGTCCGCGCCGCCTCGCGCGCGGAAGCGATCGCGGCTTCCGGCGCCACCATGATTTCGCTTCGCGGAACCGCCGGCATAGCGACCGGCGTTTCCCTCAAGGCGCGCGGCGGCACGACCTCGCGGGGCGGTGCGGCGGGCGGGACAGCGTCGGGTTCGGCGAGGCGGTCGACCGGTTCATCCGTCAGCGCGCAATCGACCCCGGCCTCCAGATAAAAGGCCAGCAATTGCTGAACGGTAGGGGCGGGTTCGGGTATCAAATCCATTATGCCAATGTAATAGCGTTTTCGAGCGAAGTGGATACCGGTTCGGGTGAAGAAAACGCGTCAAACAACCCCGCGGCCCCGGGGCTCGGGGGCGGATCGGCGGGGTGAGAAACGCCTCATAGCGCATTTCCATGGTTGTCCTCCCGCCAAAAATCGGAAACAACGCAGCTTCAGAATTTAGAGCCGTTCAACCGGGCCGAGACCACATCATGAGTACCGAAGAGCTACCACCGCGTGAGTCCATGGAATTCGACGTCGTGATCGTCGGCGCCGGGCCGTCGGGCCTGGCGGCAGCGATCCGGCTGAAGCAGCTCAATGCGGACCTCAACATCGTCGTGGTGGAGAAGGGTTCCGAGGTTGGCGCCCACATCCTATCCGGTGCGGTGATCGACCCGGTGTCGCTCGACAAATTGATTCCGGACTGGCGCGAGGACGCCGATTGCCCGCTGAAGACCCAGGTGAAGGACGACCGCTTCTATTGGATGACGGCGGCTGGTGCGATCCGGCTGCCGAATTTCGCGATGCCGCCGCTGATGAACAATCATCATTGCTATATCGGCTCGCTCGGTAATGTCTGCCGCTGGCTGGCCCCGAAGGCGGAAGCGCTCGGCGTCGAGATCTATCCGGGTTTCGCCGCAGCGGAAGTGCTCTACGATGAGAAGGGCGCGGTGCGCGGCATCGCGACCGGCGACATGGGCATCGCCAAGGATGGTTCGCATAAGGATTCCTATACCCGCGGCATGGAACTGCTTGGAAAGTATACGCTGTTCGCCGAAGGCGCCCGCGGCAGCCTGACCAAGCAATTGATCGCCAAATATTCGCTCGATGCGAAGAGCGAGCCGCCGAAATTCGGCATCGGCCTGAAAGAGGTCTGGGAGATCGACCCGGCCAAGCACCAGAAGGGCCTGATCCAGCACTCGTTCGGCTGGCCCTTGAACAATTCTACCGGCGGCGGCTCGTTCCTCTATCACTACGACGACAATAAAGTCGCGGTCGGCTTCGTCGTGCATCTCAATTACGACGATCCCTATCTGTCGCCGTTCGACGAATTCCAGCGCTTCAAGACCCACCCCTCGATCCGTAGCGTGTTTGAAGGCGGCAAGCGGCTGGCCTACGGCGCGCGCGCCATCACCGAGGGCGGCTATCAATCGGTGCCGCGGCTGACTTTTGCAGGCGGCGCGCTGATCGGCTGCGCGGCCGGCTTCGTCAACGTGCCGCGCATCAAGGGCGTGCATAACGCGATGGGCAGCGGCATGCTCGCCGCAGAGCATGTGGCTGCGGCGCTCGGCGCCGGACGCGCCAATGACGAACTCGTCGACTACGAAAATGCCTGGCGGGATTCCGCCGTCGGCAAGGACCTTTTCCGTGTGCGCAACGTCAAGCCGCTATGGTCGAAGTTCGGCACCATCGTTGGCGTCGCGCTCGGCGGCATCGATATGTGGTGCAACACGCTGGGCTTCTCGCTGTTCGGAACCCAGTCGCACGCCAAACCCGACCGCAAGACGCTGGACCCGGCGAAGGCTCACACGCCGATCGCCTATCCCAAGCCGGACGGCAAGCTGAGTTTCGACAAGCTGTCCTCGGTGTTCCTCTCCAACACCAATCACGAGGAGGATCAGCCGGTCCACCTCAAGGTCGCCGACATGAACCTGCAGAAGATGTCCGAGCATGACGTCTATGCCGGGCCGTCCAACCGTTATTGCCCGGCCGGCGTCTACGAATGGGTCGAGGAGACCTCGGGCCCGCGTTTCCAGATCAACGCCCAGAACTGCGTCCACTGCAAGACCTGCGACGTGAAGGACCCGAACGGCAATATCACCTGGGTTCCGCCGGAGGGTGGCGGCGGTCCCAATTATGAGGCCATGTGAAAAGGTTGGTCTGACCACGATTATGTGAGCCGGTGTCCGATAACCCGGGGGACCGGCCACGATACCGCCATAGTGAAAGCGTTTTCCGGTAATACTGGCTCGACTGGATGCCTAAAGGCCTATTCTGACAATCGATTCGCCAACCCGTATCCTTGCGGTTGAAGGCCAAAAGCGGCATTGTCGCGGGCCGGGATGCCGCCGCTTGGGTTCGCATTCGAGACTGATCGTACGATCCCGCCCGTAAATCCTGGAGCAAGGCGAATGGTGACGCTTTCCACCCGTTTCAACCGCTGGACCATTGCCGCCGTCGCCGCTGTGGCGCTTGCCGTACCGGGTTCGCTGTTCGCGCAGACGCCCGAGCACACTTCCGACAATTCGGCGCAATTCCCGACCAAGACCGACCTGAAGGGGCTCACGACCTCGGGCAGCTATCTGGCTGCGCGCCATGCCAGCGTGGAACGGGACGCGGCTTCCGCCGCGGCATTTTACCGTTCGGCGCTTCGCACCGATCCCAAGAACAACGAGCTTTTGGATCGCGCCTTCATCTCCTCGCTTGCCGACGGCGACATCGATGAGGCGGTCAAGCTCGCCGACCGCATCCTGACCCAGGACAAGTCCAACCGTGTCGCCCGCCTCGTCGTCGGCGTGCGCGACCTGAAGATGAAGAAATACGGGCCCGCGCAGCTGAACATCAACCAGTCGATCCGCGGACCGATTACCGACCTCGTCGCAACGCTGTTGTCGGGCTGGGCCAGCTACGGCGCCGGCGATTCCAAGGCGGCGGTCGCCAATATCGACAAGCTGACTGGTCCGGAATGGTACCCGCTCTTCAAGGACTTCCATGCCGGCATGATCCTCGAGCTCGCGGGCAAGGAGAAGGACGCCGGCGCGCGCCTGGAGCGCGCCTACAAGCTTGACGATTCTATGCTGCGCGTCGCGGACGAATATGCACGCTGGTCATCGCGCAACAAGGATGCGGCGTCGGCAACCGGCCTCTACGAGGCTTTCGACAAGAAACTGCCGCGGCATCCGCTGGTGCAGGAAGGCATCCGTGAGACCAAGGCCGGCAAGAAGCTGCCTCCGCTGGTCGATACGGCGCAGGCCGGCGCCGCCGAGGCGCTGTACGGCATCGGTGCCACGCTGACGCGGCGCGGCGGCGAGGACCTAGCTCTGGTCTATCTGCAGCTCGCGCTGTACCTGCAGCCCAACCACGCACTGGCCCTGCTGTCGCTCGCCGATCTCTACGAGTCCGTGAAGAAGCCGCAGATGGCGATCAAGATTTACGAGCGCGTGCCGGCGAACTCGCCGCTGAAGCGCAACGCGCAGATCCAGCTCGCCACCAATCTCGACGCCGCCGACCGCAGCGACGAGGCGATCAAGATCCTCAAGGATGTCACCGCCGAGGCGCCGAAGGATATCGAGGCCGTCATGGCGCTCGGCAATATCGAGCGCGGCCGCAAGAAGTTCGCCGACTGCGCCACCACCTATTCGCAGGCGATCGAGGCGCTGCCCGCCGCGGGCGACAAGAACAGCTGGGTGACCTACTATTATCGTGGCATTTGCGAAGAGCGCTCCAAGCAGTGGAGCAAGGCGGAAGCCGACATGCGTAAGGCGCTCGAGATGCAGCCCGAGCAACCGCACGTTCTGAACTATCTCGGCTACTCCTGGATCGACCAGGGCATCAATCTCGACGAAGGCATGAAAATGATCAAGCGTGCCGTCGATCAACGCCCTGACGACGGCTACATCGTGGATTCGCTGGGCTGGGCCTATTACCGCATCGGCAATTACGAAGAGGCGGTGAAGAACCTCGAGCGCGCCATCGATCTCAAGCCGGAAGATCCGACCATCAACGACCATCTCGGCGACGCCTATTGGCGGATCGGCCGTACCTTGGAAGCCAAATTTCAGTGGGCCCATGCGCGCGACTTGAAGCCTGAGCCGGAAGAATTGCCGAAGATCGAAGCCAAGATCGAAAACGGCTTGCCGGAGGACGCCTCTTCTTCGGCCGCTTCCGCCGACAAGAAAAAAGAAGACGGCAAGGGCGGCTGATCGAAGGGCTTTGGGGGCTGATGCCGGAATTAGTTGAGGAAGGGCGCGCCAAGGTCAACCTGACCCTGCGGGTGGTCGGGCGGCGCGTCGATGGCTATCACGACCTTGAAAGCGTGGTGGCGTTTGCCGATTGTGCCGACCGCCTGACGCTGACGCCCGGTGCTGAGCTGAAGCTCGCCATGTCGGGACCGCTGGCGGCGGCCTGCGGCGAGACGTCAGACAATCTGGTGCTGAAAGCCGCGCGATTGCTGAAAGCGCGCATTCCCGATCTGAAGGTCGGCAGCTTCACGCTGGAAAAGGTGCTGCCGGTCGCGGCCGGGATCGGCGGCGGATCGGCGGATGCCGCGGCTGCGCTGCGCTTGCTGGCGAAGCTGAACGGTCTCGCGCTGGACGACAAGCATGTGCTTGAAGTCGCGCTCACGACCGGCGCCGACGTGCCGGTCTGTCTACAATCGCGCGCTTGCGACATGACCGGCGTCGGCGAGACGCTGTTGCCGCTCAGCCTGCCGAAAATACCCTGCGTGCTGGTCAACCCGCGCATTCCCGTCGCGACCAGGGATGTGTTCGCCGCGCTCGGCGTGCGCCCCGGCAATCTGTTGGTTGGCGTCACCGACGTGCTCCGTGCCGTTGCGTGGCCGGAAGCAGGCAGCTCGGTCGAAGATTGGGTCGAAGCGCTGGCGGCCAGCTCCAACGACCTCGAGGAGCCGGCCAACCGCATTCAGCCGGTCATCGGCAAAGTGATCTCCGCGCTCAACGCCACCAACGGCGTCTGGCTGGCGCGGATGTCGGGCTCGGGCGCGACCTGCTTTGGGGTCTATGAGAACACCGCCGAGGCCGGCCGCGCGGCGGAGAAGATCAGGCGCGATCACCCCACCTGGTGGGTGCACTCAGGCGTGCTGAGCTAGCCACGGCTGAGGGGGCGCTCAATGCGACCGTGCCAGGCAGAACGCCACCACCTGCTCCAGCGCGGTCTTCATCGGCGACGCCGGAAACAGCGCCAGCGCGTCGACGGCCATCGCGCCGTAATGCTGGGCGCGGCTGATCGTATCCTCGAGCGCGCGGTGTTTTGTCATCAGGCCGATCGCGTGGTCGAGATCGCTGTCGCCGATTTCGCCGCGCTCCAGCGCCTTGATCCAGAAGTTCCGTTCGCTGTCATTGCCGCGGCGGAAGGCCAGCACTACCGGCAGCGTGATCTTGCCCTCGCGGAAATCGTCGCCGATGTTCTTGCCTAGTTTTGCGGCCTTGCCGCCATAGTCCAGCACATCGTCGACGAGCTGGAAGGCGATGCCGAGATTCATGCCCACCGAGCGGCAGGCGGTTTGCTCGGCCTTCGGCCGGTTGGCGATGACCGGGCCGACCTCGCAGGCGGCGGCGAACAATTCGGCGGTCTTGCCCCTGATGACCGCGAGATATTCGTCCTCGGTGGTCGCGGTGTTCTTGGCTGCGGCGAGCTGCATCACCTCGCCCTCGGCGATGGTGGCGGCCGCGGAAGAGAGGATGTCGAGCGCGCGCAAGGATCCGACCTCGACCATCATGCGGAACGCCTGGCCGAGCAGGAAGTCGCCAACCAGGACGCTCGCCTCGTTGCCCCACAGCATCCGCGCCGACAATTTGCCACGGCGCAGTTCGCTTTCGTCGACCACGTCGTCGTGCAGCAGCGTCGCCGTATGCATGAACTCGACGGACGCAGCCAGCTTGATATGGCCATCGCCGGAATAGCCGGTGAGGTTGGCCATCGCCAGCGTCAGCATCGGGCGCAGCCGCTTGCCGCCCGAGGAGATCAGGTGGTTGGCGACCTCCGGAATCATGGTGACTTCCGAGCCGGTGCGCGACAGGATGGTGGCGTTGACCCGCTCCATGTCGGCGGCGACAAGGGAGACCAGCCCGTCTATCGAAGCGTTCGACGGGCTTTCAAAGGGTACGATAACCGCCACGCAGGTCTCCATATTTGCCGAATTCGCACTATCCTCGGGTATAACCATAGAAAGTGCGGGCTGAGGCGGCAAGGGCACGAAGCTGTTGACATATGCCGCACGGCCCCGGCATCGGCCGGCGAGAGGAGTGATCGATTTGCGGGAACTGGTTCGGACCAACGATATGGTGCTGGTTTCCGCTATCGGCGCGCTGCTTGACGGCGCCAATATCCATCATCTGGTGCTGGACCAGAACATGAGCATCATCGAGGGCTCGCTCGGTGTGCTGCCCCGCCGCATCCTGGTCCATGAGGACGACTATCGCGGAGCGCGCCAGCTGCTGGCTGATGCCGGCCTGGCGCACGAATTGCGGTCCTATGAGTAAGTCGGCCGCCGACGTCACCGCGGATGCGTTCCTCGGCGGACAATTGCTGTTGCGGCAACTGAAATCGGGCCACCGCGCCGGCCACGACGCCATGCTGCTCGCCGCCGCGACGCCGGCGCGTCGTGGCGATCGCGTCGTCGATTTCGGCGCCGGCGTCGGCGCCGCAGGGCTTGCGGTCGCCAGGCGCGTATCCGGCATCGATCTGGTCCTGGTCGAGATCAATCCGACGCTTGGGGCGCTGGCGCAAGCCAACGCTGCCGAAAATGGGCTTTCCGCCGATGTGATAGTGCTCGATGTCCAAGCTTCCGCTGGCGCGTTTGCCGCCGTCGGTCTCATGCCCGATAGCGCTGAAATCGTGTTGATGAACCCGCCATTCAACGATTCGACGCGGCATCGTGCCTCGCCGGATAAAGTCCGTGAGATCGCGCATATGGCGAGTGCGACGACGCTCGAAAGCTGGATTCACGCGGCGCGGCGCATTCTCAAGCCGAACGGCATGCTGACGCTGATCTGGCGTGCCGATGGTATCGCCGAGGTGCTGGCGGCGCTCGATCGCGGCTTCGGCAGCATCGAGATTCTGCCGGTTCACGTTGACGTGAGATCGCCGGCGATGCGCATTTTGCTTCGCGCCACCAAGGGCGGACGGGCGCCGACGCGAATCCACGCGGCCGTGCTGCTCAATGATGAGTCAGGCGTGCCTAATAAACAGGTGCAGGAGATTCTGGCGGGGAAGGGGATATTGCCCCTTGCCGATACATGAGGGGTGATTTGGTTGCGGGTCCCGGGCGGGTCAGCACTTGCGCGGAAGCGCTATTGGGGAAGCGTTTCCGACCGCCGTTCCGGTGCCGAAGTAAAATGAACCGCCGCCAAAATGGTACCGATCAGCATTATCAGCAGGTAGATCTTCATGTCGTCCTCCGCTGCGCCGTTGCAGCCCCAACCGCGCCATTGCAAAAGGCGTTCCAGCCGCTCCAATGACATTGGGGTGATAAAAAATGGTTAATCCGAGGTAGCTGTATGAGTGAACAATTAAGTGATCGCGGCGGATGGCGGGGCTTCGTCGACAGGCTGAAGGAACTCGTGCCCGCGCGGCTGCGAGGCGGACCGGCGGTTCCGGTGGTGCGGCTGTCCGGCGTGATCGGAGCGGTGACACCTCTAAGGCCAGGGCTCACGCTGTCAGGCGTCGCCAAGATGCTCGAACGCGCGTTCGCTACGAAGAACGCCAGGGCGGTGGCGCTTGTGATCAATTCGCCCGGCGGCTCGCCGGTGCAGTCGCGCCAGATCTATTTGCGCATCAGGCAGCTTGCTGCGGAAAAGAAACTGCCGGTGCTGGTCTTCGTCGAGGATGTCGCGGCATCCGGCGGCTACATGATAGCCTGCGCGGGTGACGAGATTTTCTGCGATCCGTCTTCGATCCTCGGTTCGATCGGCGTGGTCGGCGGCAGCTTCGGCTTTCAGGAACTGATCAAGAAGGTCGGTGTCGAGCGACGACTTTATACCGCGGGCAGCCACAAGGCGATGCTCGATCCCTTTCTGCCTGAAAACCCCGATGACGTGGCTCGGCTGAAAGCGCTTCAGCGCGAGATCCACGCGATCTTCATTGCGCTGGTGAAGGGAAGCCGCGGCGGGCGGCTGAAGGGCGAAGACGACGTGTTGTTCACCGGCGAATATTGGGCCGGAGAAACCTCCGTCACGCTGGGGCTGGCAGATGCGATCGGCGATCTCCGCTCGACGCTCCGCGCCCGCTATGGCGACAAGGTGGCGATGCCGGTGATCGCGCCGGCGAGCGGGATGCTGGCCGGCCTGTTGGGCCGGAGGTCGCCGGGCGCCGGCTCGCTCGCCGCATTGGACGGGATCGCAGGGCTGCCGGACGAATTGATTTCCGCGCTGGAGACCCGGGCGATTTGGGCCAAATTCGGGTTTTGAGGGGCGGTCGCCCGCGCCATTTAGCCCCAAAAGGCCAATTGCGAGGCGGGCCGGCTTGCGCGACAATAGCTGTATTGGGGGCTGTACTGACGTGAACGACAAGGATCGACCGATGCCGCCGCTGATCGCATTTGCAGGTGCCCTGGGCAGCCTGGCCGTGGTCCGTTGGGCGTACAAGACTGCCCTCCGGGTCAATCGGGAACTGGAAGAAGCGCGCATGGCTCGCGTCGCCGAGGCGGCCCGTGCCGGTGAAATCCAGACGCTACGGCGCGACCCCGCCACCGGAGCCTATCGCCCGGGCTAATCCCGAGGTTCGTCATGCCCGGGCTTGTCCCGGCAAGGCGGACGTGTATGGCCGGGACGAGCCCGGCCATGACAGAGAGAGCCGGGATTTGTTTACTCCTTCAAGGCCTCGCATTGCCTTGATTCCCCGCTTCCCCGCCGATACGGTCCCGCGCGCCAAAAGACCCCCTCGCGAGACCGATTCTGACGATGGACGACTTGCCTGCCCATATGCGCCCGGAACGTTCGTTCCAGGGCTTCATCCTTGCCCTGCAGCGGTTCTGGGCTGAGCAGGGCTGCGTCATCCTGCAGCCCTATGACATGGAAATGGGTGCCGGCACTTTCCATCCCGCGACGACGCTGCGCGCGCTCGGCCCGAAGCGCTGGAATGCGGCCTATGTGCAGCCGTCGCGCCGGCCCAAGGATGGCCGCTATGGCGAAAATCCCAACCGCCTGCAGCACTATTACCAGTTTCAGGTGATCATGAAGCCGTCGCCGCCGAACCTTCAGGATCTCTATCTGAAGTCGCTGGCCGCGATCGGCATCGATTCCGGCCTGCACGACATCCGCTTTGTCGAGGACGATTGGGAGAGCCCGACGCTCGGGGCGTGGGGCTTGGGCTGGGAATGCTGGTGCGACGGCATGGAAGTCAGCCAGTTCACCTACTTCCAGCAGGTCGCGGGCGTCGAGTGCGCGCCGGTCGCGGGCGAGCTCACCTACGGGCTTGAGCGGCTGGCGATGTATGTGCAGGGGGTCGACCGCGTCTACGATCTCAACTTCAACGGCCGCGACGGCGCCGAACGCGTCACCTATGGCGACGTGTTCCTGCAGGCCGAGCAGGAATATTCCCGGCACAATTTTGAATACGCCGACACCGCCATGCTGTTCGAGCAGTTCAAGATGGCGGAAGACGCCTGCAAAAAATATCTCGCAGCCGGCTGGCGCGAGGGTAGCAACCAGAAAGAACACCTGATGGCGCTGCCGGCCTATGACCAGTGCATCAAGGCGAGCCACGTCTTCAACCTGCTCGACGCGCGCGGCGTCATCTCGGTGACCGAGCGGCAGAGCTACATCATGCGCGTGCGCGAACTCGCAAAAGCCTGCGGCGACGCCTGGGTGCACACCGAAGCCGGCAGGGCCGCCTGATGCCCGATCTTCTGTTAGAGCTGTTCTCCGAAGAGATTCCCGCGCGCATGCAGGCAAAGGCGGCGGACGATCTGCGCCGCATGGTGACCGACAAGCTGGTCGCCGAGGGGCTGGTCTACGAAGGCGCGAAAGCCTTCGCGACGCCGCGCCGGCTGGCGCTGACCGTGCACGGTATCCCCGTGCGCCAGTCCGACCTGAAGGAAGAGCGCCGCGGCCCGCGCGTCGGCGGACAAGATGCGGCGATCCAGGGATTTTTGAAAGCCACCGGCCTTGCCTCGATCGAGGAAGCCAAGATCCAGACCGACCCGAAGAAGGGCGATTTCTACATCGCGCTGATCGAAAAACCGGGACGCGCCACGATCGACGTGCTGGCGGACATCCTGCCGGTGATCATCCGCACCTTCCCGTGGCCGAAATCGATGCGCTGGGGCGAGCGCTCGGCGAAATCGGGGGCGCTCTCCTGGGTGCGGCCGCTGCATGCGATCACCGCGACCTTTGGCCTCGAAACCGAAGAGCCCGATGTCGTGAAATTCGCTGTCGACGGCATCGAGGCCGGCCAGACCACCTTTGGCCACCGCTTCATGGCGCCCGCCGCGATCTCGGTGCGCCGCTTCGAGGATTACGAAGCGAAGCTTCTGGACGCGAAGGTCGTGCTCGATCCCGAGCGCCGCAAGGACACCATCATCACCGACGCCAAGCAGTTGGCGTTTGCGCAAGGGTTCGAACTGGTCGAGGATCAGGTGCTGCTCGACGAGGTCGCAGGGCTCGTCGAATGGCCGGTGGTCATGATGGGATCGTTCGAGAAGGAATATCTCGCGATCCCGGACGAGGTGATCCGCGCCACTATCCGCAACAATCAGAAATGCTTCGTGGTCAAGGACCCCAAGACGGGGAAGCTGACCAACAAATTCGTGCTCACCGCCAATATCGAGGCCAGCGATGGCGGCAAGGTGATTGTCACCGGCAACGAGCGCGTCATCCGCCCGCGCCTCTCCGACGCGAAATTCTTCTACGAGACCGACCTGAAGACGAAGCTGGAAGATCGGTTGCGGAAGTTCGACCAGATCGTGTTCCACGAGAAGCTCGGCACGCAGGGCGAGCGGATCAAGCGGATCGAGCGCCTGGCGGCGGAGATCGCGCCGATCCTGTGGAAGCAGCGCGACACGTTCTTCGACGGCAAGTTTCTGAATGCCGACGACTTCCAGGACGAGCAGCAATATATCCGGCACGTCTGCCGCGCAGCGAAGCTGTGCAAGGCGGATCTTCTCACTGAAGTGGTCGGCGAATTTCCCGAGTTGCAGGGCTTGATGGGGAAGTATTACGCGTTGGCGCAGGGCGAGAACGCCTCCGTCGCTGCAGCGAGCGAAGAGCATTACAAGCCGCAAGGGCCTGCGGATCGTGTGCCGACCGATCCGGTGAGTGTGGCAGTCGCGCTTGCCGACAAGATTGACACGCTCGTCGGCTTCTGGGCGATCGACGAGAAGCCAACGGGGAGCAAGGATCCATACGCTCTGCGGCGCGCGGCGCTAGGTGTGATCAGGCTGATCGTGGAGAACAGCCTGCGGTTGCCGGTTTTAATGACCGCCAAGTCGGCAATTCCCGGTTTGCTCGAAAAGGGCGCAAAGTTTCCGGCTGCCGATGTAGAGAAGCTTCCGCGCGATCTTCTGTCTTTCTTCGCCGACCGCCTGAAGGTCCAGCTCCGAGATCAGGGCGCGCGTCACGATCTCGTCGATGCCGTGTTCGCGCTCGGCGGCCAGGACGACCTCCTGATGGTGGTCCGTCGCGTCGAGGCGCTCGGCAAATTCCTCGACACCGACGACGGCAAGAACCTGCTTGCCGGGACAAAACGCGCGAGCAACATCCTTTCGATCGAGGAGAAGAGGGACAAGCGCACCTTTGACGGCGCGCCGGATGCCACGCTCTACAGACTCGATGAAGAGAAGGCGCTGGCGAAAGCGATCGACCAGGTGAAGGCGGAAGCAGGCAGTGCGGTCGACAAGGAAGATTTTGCCGCGGCGATGAGCGCGATCGCAAAGCTGCGGCCGGCGGTCGATGCGTTCTTCGACAAGGTCAAGGTCAATGACGATGATCCGAATGTGCGCGAGAATCGCCTGAAATTGCTCAACGAAATCCGCGACGCGACGCGCGCCGTGGCGGATTTTTCCAGGATCGAGAGCTAGTTCATGGATCGGCAGACGCTCTCCGCATACGATGCCGATGCGGCGGCGTTTGCGAAGGAATGGCACGAGCAGCCGGCGCCTTCCGATTTGCACGAAATCGTCGCGCGATATTTCCTCAGAGGCGGAACATCCGTCGACATCGGTTGCGGCTGCGGCCGCGAGGTGGCTTGGTTGAATGCGAACGGTTTTCCGGCGGTCGGATTTGACGCCTCCGAAGGTCTGCTCGCGCAAGCGCGCTCGCGATATCCCGATTTGAATTTTACGCATGCCGAATTGCCAAGTCTAAAGGGCATCCCCGCCGACGCCTATGACAACGTGCTGTGCGAAACCGTGATCATGCATCTCGACCACGCGCGGATTGCGCCCTCGGTCCGCCGTCTCTTCGACATCGTCAAGCCGTGCGGGGTGCTCTATCTGAGCTGGCGCGTCACCGATGATTCCGATCTTCGCGACGCTCATGGCCGGCTCTATGCCGCGTTCGACGCTTCACTGGTCCTGTCAGAGCTGATGGCGGCGACGACATTGCTGGATGAAGAGGCCGTCAGCGCGTCATCGGGAAAGAAGATTCACCGGCTGCTTGTGAAGAAGGCAGGCTGAACAACTCAAGCACGCAAGTGAAAAGCCCCGCCCGGCGGGAGGCCGGGCGAGGCTTTCATGTCCGGTCGTTCTCGCGCGTATCCGCTCGCGCGCGCCCGGACGATCGTTCAGGCAGGAGGCTTGCTAGTTCAGTTACTCGACGACCTGAACGATGCGACGGGTACGCGGCTCGACTAGTACGGTCTCGCCGTTCACGACGGTGTAGCGGTAGGGCGACGCGCCGAACCGCGGCGGTACGTCATAATAGGTCACACCGGTTTCCGGCAGCACGGTGCCGACCACCACGCGATCCTGAATGGTGTAGTTCGGAACGCGTTCGCGCACGATATATTCGCGGAAGGCGGGGCGCTGATCCATCGCGATGCCGTCATCGTCGTTGATGATCACGGTCCCGCCGCGAACCACACCGGTTGTGACTTCGCTTTGGGCCTGCGCTGACATTGTCGGTGCGACGAACGCGCCCGCAATTGCTGCAACGGCAAGTAACCTGTTTCGCATGGGCTCACTCCTTCACGAGAAGAGGCGCCGGCTCTCGCCGACGCGCACAATGCGAGCCAATTCATCGCGCGCGGCAATGTTCCGCAAAGATCGCTGCCGTATCCGCGGCAATTTCGGGCAATTTTCGTGAAGCGTGGAACCCGTCGAGGTGACAAGCGTCTCTGGTTTGGAACCGCTCTGGCGCATCGGGCCAGCGCGGATACACTGCCGGCCTCGATTCGGTTCGTCACGAAATCTCCCGGAGTTGTTTCAATGCACATCACTGCTGCGCATGTCCCTGCTATCGTTGCCCTTATTGCCGGGATCTTGATCCTGATCATGCCGCGGTTGCTGAATTTCATCGTCGCCATTTACCTGATCTTCGTCGGGCTCATCGGCCTGGGCCTGCTGCGCTGGCTACATCTGTAGCGGATGAAAGGCGGGTTTCGCGGCTTGCGCGGGACCCCTCAAAATGGTGTAAGGCGCGCATCTTCCTTTCCTCTTTCCGGATAGTTGAGAGACATGGCCAAAGCCGTCGCGAAGTCCAAGAAAATCGCAGCGAAATCAAAGCCATCTGCGCCGGTCCGCAAGGCCGCGCCTCAGGCCGCGGCGCGCCCGGCGATGAAGAAGAGCCTACCCAAGCAGGCGCCAAAGGCAGCCGCCAAAGTGGCCAGAAAGGCTCCGCTCAAGCCGGCCGTGAAAGCGCCCTCCAAGTCCGCAGCCAAGATGCCGGTCGCCAAGCCTGCAACCTCTGCGGTAAAGGCCGGCAAGTGGGTTTACACGTTCGGCGACGGCAAGGCCGAGGGCCAGGCCACCTTGCGCGATCTGCTCGGCGGCAAGGGTGCCAACCTTGCGGAAATGGCCAACCTCGGATTGCCGGTGCCCCCCGGCTTCACCATTCCGACCTCGGTCTGCACGTATTTCTACGAGCACGACAAGACCTATCCGAAGGAATTGAAGGCGCAGGTCGAGAAGGCGCTGGACTATATCGGCAAGCTGGCCGGAAAATCGTTCGGCGATTCCAAAAATCCGCTTCTGGTCTCGGTCCGATCCGGTGCGCGGGCCTCGATGCCCGGCATGATGGATACCGTGCTCAATCTCGGTCTCAACGACCAGACCGTGGAAGCGCTCGCCGATCTCTCCGGCGACCGCCGCTTCGCCTACGACAGCTATCGCCGCTTCATCACGATGTATTCGGACGTCGTGCTCGGCTTCGAGCATCATCACTTCGAGGACATCCTCGATACCTTCAAGGACGGCCAGGGCTATTCGCTCGACACCGATCTGACCGGCGACGATTGGGTCGAGCTGGTCGGTCGCTACAAGGAGGCCGTCGAGCGTGAGACCGGCGCTGCATTCCCGCAGGATCCGCACGACCAGTTGTGGGGCGCGATCGGCGCGGTGTTTTCATCCTGGATGAACGCGCGCGCAGTGACCTACCGCAAGCTGCACGATATCCCGGAATCCTGGGGCACCGCGCTCAACGTTCAGGCGATGGTGTTCGGCAACATGGGCGAGACATCGGCGACCGGCGTTGCGTTCACGCGCAACCCCTCGACCGGCGAGAGCAAGCTCTATGGCGAGTTCCTGATCAACGCGCAGGGCGAGGATGTGGTGGCGGGCATCCGCACGCCGCAGGACATCACCGAAGAGGCGCGGAAGGAATCCGGCTCCGACAAGCCGTCGATGGAAAGCGCGATGCCGGAGGCGTTCAAGGAGCTGACGCGGATCTACACGCTCCTGGAGAAGCATTACCGCGACATGCAGGACATGGAGTTCACGGTCGAGCAGGGCAAATTGTGGATGCTGCAGACCCGCGGCGGCAAGCGTACCGCGAAGGCGGCGCTGCGCATCGCGGTCGAGCTCGCCAATGAAGGGCTGATCTCCAGGCAGGACGCGGTGACCCGGATCGACCCCGCGTCGCTCGATCAGTTGCTGCACCCGACGATCGATCCGAGCGCAAAACGCGACGTCATCGCCACCGGCCTGCCGGCTTCGCCCGGCGCGGCATCCGGCGAGATCGTATTCTCCTCCGACGAAGCCGCGAAGCTGCAGGCCGACGGGCGCAAGGTCATCCTGGTTCGGATCGAGACCAGCCCGGAAGACATTCACGGCATGCATGCCGCCGAAGGCATTCTGACCACCCGCGGAGGCATGACCTCGCACGCCGCGGTGGTCGCACGCGGCATGGGCAAGCCCTGCGTCTCCGGCTGCGGCACCATCCGCGTCGATTACGGCCGCGGCACCATGAGCGTGGGTCAGCGCACCTTCAAGACCGGCGACGTCATCACCATCGACGGCGCGGTCGGCCAGGTGCTGGCCGGACGGATGCCGATGATCGAGCCGGAATTGTCCGGCGAGTTCGGCACGCTGATGGGCTGGGCCGATTCCGTCCGCAAGCTCGGCGTTCGCGTCAACGGCGATACGCCTGAAGATGCGCGCACCGCGATGAAGTTCGGCGCCGAAGGCATCGGGCTGTGCCGCACCGAGCACATGTTCTTCGAGGAGACGCGCATCCGAACCGTGCGCGAGATGATCCTCTCCGAGGATGAACAGTCGCGCCGCGCGGCGCTGTCGAAGTTGCTGCCGATGCAGCGCGCCGATTTCGTCGAGCTGTTCGAGATCATGAAGGGGCTGCCGGTCACGATCCGGCTGCTCGATCCGCCGCTGCACGAGTTCCTGCCGCATACGCAGGCCGAGATCGAGGAAGTCGCGCGCGCGATGAACACCGATCCGCGCAGGCTCGCCGATCGCGCCCGCGATCTCGCCGAGTTCAATCCGATGCTGGGCTTTCGCGGCTGCCGTCTCGCGGTCGCTTATCCGGAGATCGCCGAGATGCAGGCCCGCGCGATCTTCGAGGCCGCGGTTGAAGCCGGCAAGCGCACCGGCAAGGCTGTTAACGTCGAGGTGATGGTGCCGCTGATCGCGACGAAGGCGGAATTCGATCTGGTCAAGGCGCGGATCGATTCCACTGCGCAAGCGGTGATGAAGGAAACCGGCGTCAAACTGAACTATCAGGTCGGCACGATGATCGAGCTGCCGCGCGCGTGTCTGTTGGCCGGCGACATCGCGCAGACCGCGGAGTTCTTCTCGTTCGGCACCAACGACCTGACGCAGACCACCTACGGCATCAGCCGCGACGACGCCGCGAGCTTCCTCGGCACCTATATCGCCAAGGGCATTTTTGAAGTCGATCCGTTCATCTCGGTCGACCGTGACGGCGTCGGCGAACTCGTCAAGATCGGCGTGGCGCGCGGACGCAAGACGCGGCCGAACCTCAAGGTCGGCATCTGCGGCGAGCATGGCGGCGATCCCGCTTCCGTCGCGTTCTGCCACGAGATCGGGCTCGACTACGTCTCATGCTCGCCCTACCGCGTGCCGATCGCGCGTCTCGCCGCCGCGCAAGCCGCGCTCGGCAAGCCGATCGCCAGTCAGGCGTAACTCTTCGCCGCGTCAGCGATCAGAGAAGACGTCATGCCCGGGTAAAAGCGCGAAGCGCGTCTTCGCGCTAGATGTCCCGGGCATCGACGTCTTGGGGCGTGCGTCGAAGTGAATTGTCCGCTGCGAATGGATGATGCGGAAAAAATTTCCGCACGATACCGTGCATTGGAACTCGACGGAGCGATGCGGAAGCAAATCGCGTGCGCGCGAAACTTTCCTCATCATCTCGTTGACTGGATATTTACCACTTTCGTCCAGCCCGCATTTACCAACGCATTCGATGCGGTGTGCGAATTGCGTGCGAGGTCTTGCCTGTAGCACGTGTGCAACGCCGATTAACTCCTCAGCAACCTAAATTAGATACCAACGAAAAAGGTCGAATTGCACGGATGTACTGCCGTCGATCGTAAATCAGTAAGCGTTGCGTGAGCGTATCGATGTTTGTGTTGCGTAACCAGCCGAAGGGCGCGCGGTTCGCGTCCTTCGGACTCGGTCTCTGCGTCTTCGCATTGATGCCGACCGAGATCGGATATCAGGATATCGCGTCACTGCTCGCCCGGCAGCCGGGCGTCGCCGAGCGCTGGCAGAAGCGCGTGTTCTCCGCCGTCGGAACCATGCACGTCGCGACCTTCTCTTTCGGTCGTCCGATCGGCACCTCGTCGCCGCGGACCGCAGCCTATCGGCTCGCGAGCCTTGACAATCAGGGCATCGATATCACCGGTTCCGTGACGCGCAATCCGCTGGCCGCGCCGCCGCCACGCTATCAGGCCTCCGAGTTTCCCAAGGTCGACCGCACATTGAAGGGCGATCGTCTCGCCGTCGCGCCGTCGGCGCCGGCCGAGACCGCACCGCCCGAGGCTGCGCCCGCCAACGAGGATCCTTCGACCTCCAACGCATCGGTGATGGGCGCGAAGACTGCGGCGGCGCCTTCGGCCGAACATCCCCCGCTCGATCCGGAACTTCAGGCCGCGCTCAGCGCGCCGCCGCTGCCGCAATACTCGTCCTCGCTACCGCCGTATGATGTGTCGATGTCGCTCGAAGCCAATCCGCTCGACGACCTCAACGGTGCTCCCGGCGCGCAAACCGCCATGCGCCATCCGGCGCCGCCGCGCGACGCTTTTTCCATCAAGACCTCGAGCCTGTTCTTCGGCGGTTCTTCGCTCGGCTCGCCCGAAGCCATCGAACGCTGGCAACCCGGCGAAGAGCCTGTGGTCGTGATGCCCGGCGCGGTTCATGATCCCGATATGAAGATAATGGCCTCATTGCCTGTCGATGCCGATGGCCCGGTCAGGGCCGGCGAGATGGGCGAGAGCATCGCGCCGAAGGGCGAGGTCAATTCCGACAATCAGCACGCCAAGACGCCGGCCGAGCGGCTCGGCCTGTTCGACGAGAAGTCGCGCGCCAAATCGGAAAAGTGCCTCGCCGAAGCCGTCTATTTCGAAGCCCGCGGCGAAGCGGTGCGCGGCCAGATCGCGGTAGCGCAGGTGGTGTTGAACCGCGCTTTCTCCGGCAAATATCCGGACAACGTGTGCGGCGTGGTCTATCAGAACAAGCACCGCCATTTCGCCTGCCAGTTCACCTTCGCCTGCGACAACACCCGGGATGTCGTTCGCGAGCCCGACATGTGGGAGCGAGCGCAAAAGATCGCGAAAGCGATGCTCGACGGCCAGCTGTGGCTGCCGGAAGTCGACAAGTCGACGCACTACCACGCCTATTGGGTGCGGCCGTCCTGGGTCAGCGAAATGAAGAAGATGTACAAGTTCGGGGTCCACACCTTCTATCGTCCGCGCGCCTGGGGCGACGGCAGCGACGCGCCGAGTTGGGGAAATGCCGCGGAAACCGCCGCGATCTCTGCAGAGCTCGCCGAAGCCGCGCAGAGCTCGGCCGAGCAGGCCAGCGCGAAGCGGTAGGACACGACTGTCATTCCGGGATGGCCCGCAGGGCCAGACCCGGAATCTCGATGTATTGACGTGTCTCCAAGCCAACCTCTGGATTCCGGTTTCGCGCTTCAGCGCGTCCCGGAATGACGGTGTACCGATTGTACTCGCCGATTTTGCAGGGCTGCCCTGCATGGAAAATTTATCCCTCCGCCTTGGGCTTTTCATGCAGATGCATTAATCATCCGCCGGTGCGACGGGCTGTGAGGTCCGCGCGAGAGAGCGGGAGTGTTATGGCAGTTGCAGGCGACGTTCGTTCGACTCCCGTTTCAGGCAACTGGCGCACCCCGCTCGTCATCATCGTCTGCGGCTGCGCGATCGCGCTGTTGAGCTTCGGGCCGCGGTCGAGCCTCGGCTTCTTCGTGCAGCCGATGAGCCGCGAGTTTACCTGGGGCCGCGACGTGTTCGGCCTAGCGCTCGCTCTGCAGAACTTGTTGTGGGGCCTGGGCCAGCCGATCGCAGGCGCCGTCGCCGACCGCTTTGGTGCCGTGCGCGTGATGGTCGTCGGTGCGCTGCTGTACGCCTCAGGTTTGTTGCTGATGCGCTATTCGGCAACGCCGCTGTCGCTCAATCTCGGCGCCGGCGTCTTGATTGGCTTCGGGCTGTCGGGCTCGTCCTTCAACCTGGTCCTGTCAGCGTTCAGCAAATTGTTGCCGCCGGAGCGGCGCGGCATCGCGCTTGGCGCAGGCACCGCGGCCGGTTCGTTCGGGCAATTCCTGTTCGCGCCCTTCGGCGTGGCGCTGATCGACAATTTCGGCTGGCAGACGGCGCTCACGGTATTTGGCGCCTTGATGCTCTTGATCCTGCCGCTGTCGCTCGCGCTGAGCACGCCGCCGGCCGAAACGAAAGCGGTGCCGGCCGCAGACCAGCAGTCGTTCAAGACCGCGCTCGCCGAGGCGTTCGGCCATCGCTCCTATGTGTTGCTGGTGCTCGGCTTCTTCACCTGCGGCTTCCAGCTCGCCTTCATCACCGTGCATCTGCCGGCTTACCTTGCAGACCGCGGCATTCCCGCGTCCACCGGGGGCTGGGTGATCGCCTCGATCGGCCTGTTCAACATCGTCGGCTCGCTCACTGTCGGCTGGCTGCAGAACCTGGTTCCGAAGCGCTACATCCTGTCGGCGATCTATTTCACCCGCGCGCTGTCGACCATCGCCTTCATCTCGTTCCCGGTCACGACCTTCTCGGCGATCGCGTTCGGTGCGGTCTCCGGCCTGACCTGGCTCTCGACGGTGCCGCCGACCTCGGCGCTGGTGGCGCTGATGTTCGGCACGCGGTGGTTTGCCACCCTCTATGGCTTTGCCTTCGTCAGCCATCAGGTCGGCGGTTTCCTCGGCGTGTGGCTCGGCGGTATCGTGTTCGAGCAGTTCGGCTCGTACACGCCGATCTGGTGGCTCTCCGTATTGTTCGGCGTGTTGTCGGCGCTGATCAACCTGCCGATCGTGGAAGCCCCCGTCGCCCGCCCGGTTGCGCAGCCCGCCTGATGGAGTAAACAACATCCCAAAGACGCTCGTCGTCATGGCCGGGACGAGCCCGGTCATGAAACGCGGGTGGTCACGCCAGTTTGGGAGAAATCATCGTGGGAACGTTCAAGGCTCTCAGAATCGACAAGGCGGATAAGGGCACCACCGCTACGCTCACGCAGTTCGACGAAGCCGAATTGATGGACGGTGACGTCACCGTCCGCGTGGAGTGGTCGACGCTGAACTACAAGGATGGCCTCGCCGTCACCGGCAAGGCGCCGGTGGTGCGGCGGTTTCCGATGATCGCCGGCATCGATTTCGCCGGCACCGTCGAACATTCTTCGCATCCGCAGTGGAAGAGCGGCGACAAGGTCGTCTGCAACGGCTGGGGCATGGGCGAAACCCATCTCGGCGCCTATGCGGAGAAGGCGCGCGTCAAGGGCGACTGGCTGGTACGGCTGCCCGACGGGATGTCGGCCCGCGAGGCGATGGCGATCGGCACCGCCGGCTACACCGCGATGTTGTCCGTGCTGGCGCTGGAGAAACACGGGTTGACGCCAGCCAGCGGCCCGATCGTGGTCACCGGCGCCGCGGGCGGTGTCGGCTCGGTCGCGACGGCCGTGCTGTCAAAGCTCGGCTATCACGTCATTGCTTCCACCGGCCGGATGTCGGAGGCGGATTACCTCAAGGGTCTTGGCGCGGCCGAGGTGATCGACCGCAACGAACTGTCTGCTACGCCCAAGCCGCTCGCCAAGGAGCGTTGGGCCGGCGGCATCGACAGCGTCGGCTCGACCACGCTCGCCAACCTGCTTTCGATGACCAAATATGGCGGCGCCATCGCGGCTTGCGGCTTGGCCGCGGGCATGGACCTGCCATCCTCGGTCGCGCCGTTTATTTTGCGCGGAGTGTGCCTTCTCGGCATCGATTCCGTGATGTGCCCGATCGAACGGCGCAGGGTCGCCTGGAGCCGTCTCGCCAGCGACCTGGACAAAGGGAAACTCGCTGATATTACTCAGGAAATTAGTCTAGACGAAGTTGTCGCCTATGGTGCCAAGATCCTCGCCGGTCAAGTCCGCGGTCGAATCGTGGTAAAAATTCTCTAACGGCGTTCAGACTTTACCAACCAAACTGCTCCAATCTTGCCACGGTTCGTATGGTAAGCAGCGGGTAAAGAGAAACAAATAGTGGTGCCCGCGCTGGGTTAAGTTGGAGTGGCTCATGCTTGCGCGTTTGGTTTTGGGGGCGGTCACGGCCGGGACGCTGGTCGCGCCCGCGCTGGCTGGAAGTATGAATGCGGATGAGGCGCGCAAATTCGTCGCCGGCAAGGTCTTCGCGTTCACCTGCTTCGATGGCACCCGCGGCGCCGGCCGCATCCTCGACGACATGGGGGCGGCGGGCTCGATCCAGTTCTCCGGCTCCGGCCCGATCCGTCACGTGCGGCTGCCCGGCAATACGCTTCAGGTCCGCGGCCAGAGCGTCTGCGCCTCGCTGAAAGGCTTGCCATTCGAGCCGTGCTTCAATCTCGACAAGCGCGACGAACGCACGTTCCGCGGTTCGGTCTCGGGCATGGGCTTCGCCTATTGCGAATTCCGTCACCAGGGCGCACAGCAGATGCTGATGGCGCGCGCGGTGGCGCGGCCGCGCTCGCTGCATGCACCCGCAGCCACTCGCTCGGCGGACGCAGCGCATACCGAAATATCCGCACGCGTGGAGACGCCGGCCGTGGAACGCGCGAGGCTCGAGCCGGTCAAGTCCGAGCCGGCAAAGACGGAAAGTGCGCCGGAGTTGCGCCGCTCGACCGACTGATCTGTTGAATCCTGCGCAATTTTTCTCGATCGGGAAATAGTGGCCGTCGTGTGACGATCGCAGCCCGTAGTCATACGGACTTACGAATTTACCTGTTCGTAGCACTCTCTCGTCTTGGTATCCCCGGGAAAGAGCTGGGGGCGGTCGCTGGGATGAGTGCTACCATGCCGCTGTATTTTTTCCGGATTAGAAACGGTCGCTTCGCGGGCGCCTCCGACCAGGGATCGGAATATGAAAGCCGCGAGGCCGCCTGGGCCGACATGACCAAAGTCTGCGGCAACCTGCTCGGCACCATTTCGCGCGGCCTCAAGCAGGACGCCGAATGGCAGATGGAGCTTCTCGACGAGGCCAAGCAGCCCGTATTCCGGATACGTCTGATCGGGGAGTCGGTAGGCTAGCCAGTCTTCTGTGTTTGCCGTAGTTGGCAAACGGAAATTTCTCCATCGTACTTCGCGGCCTTGGCCGCGCCGATGAGATCGGCGAGATCGCGCAGGCGGTGAAGACCTTCAAGGTCAATGCCCGACTGCAAGGCCGAGGAAAAGATCAAGCGGCGAGATCGCTCCCTGGCGCGAGCAATCGCCTCAAACTCCAAGTGACGAAATTCCTCAACTCGGTCCGCGCGGCCTGATCCGAGTTAGCATCGCGGGCGCCACCCGACGCTGGCAAATTCCATCTGACATCTCGGTTGGACACGATGCACATCGCGCGAAACAACTCAGGGGATGAATCACCTTCGTCGCATCGCGAAGTGAATCGTGTGGGCGACACAATATCGCAGTATCCGGGCGAGTGATTTACCATTGTGACACCCGCAAGGTGCGGATTTGCCTCGGTTTTCTGCCACTTCCGTAGTTCTACGGTTCCCTGCGTTAACACTAATATGGAACTTCGGGCGGTAATTGCCTTGCTGCGAGCGGTCGCCGCTCGCGGGCAAGCATGGCGCTTGAACAGCCATGCCTGGCTCCCAGCAATTGAGGAATTATCATGACACGGATCATCCAGGATTTGCGGATCGGCACGAAGCTTGCGATCACGTCGGCGCTGACCATCTTGCTGGTCGCCTTGATGGTCTACCTGCAGGTGATCGGCGGCGCGGCAGTCGAGAGCGCCAGCGACAATGCGGTGCGGCAGCAGGTCATCGCCCAAAGTGCCGCCGAAGCGAAAGCTTCGGTGCGCGGCATGCAGGTTGGCATTCGCGATATCCTGCTGGCGTCGAATTCGGCCGAAATACAGAAAGCTGCCGAATATTTCGCCGATCGCCGGGCGGCTGCGCTCAAATTCCAGGGTGAGATGGCAAGGCTGTCGAAATCGGCCGAAAACAGGGAGCGGATCTCGCGGCTCGAGGTCCTGATTGACGGCTTCCGCAATGGCAAGGAGCAGCTCGAGGCCGTGCGCAAGCAGGCTGTCGCGGTGGAGGCGAAACGCGCGGTCGGCGAATCCAGCGCCGAGCTCGCCAAATTGGCCGATGAGATCTCGCGCATCCGCAGGGAAGTCACGCTTCCCATCAATGCCGAAATGGAGGTGGTTACGAACAAGATCACTGAGCATGGGAAAAAGGCCGCCGAAGAAGCGCAACATTCGGCGGCAAATGAGGTAGCTTCGGTCGAGCGAGTCTCGGTGATCGCGGGCATCTGCGTGGCGTTTTTGCTGATCGGGGCCTGCGTGTTCTCCATCTTCACAATTGCCCGCCCGATGCGCGCGCTGAGCGTCTCGATGGAGGAACTCGCCGCCGGCAATTTCGCGGTGGTCCTGCCGGGCCTCGGCCGCAAAGACGAGGTCGGCGACGTCGCCGGCGCGGTCGAGAAGTTCAAGGTGGTTTCCGAGAAGAAGGCTCGCGACGAGGCCGAAGCCAAGATCAAGCAGGATCAGATCGCGGCCCAGCAGCGCAAGGCCGAGATGATGAAGCTCGCCGACGAATTCGAAGGCGCGGTCGGCGAAATCGTCGAAACCGTGTCGTCGGCATCGACAGAGCTCGAAGCCTCCGCCACCACATTGACGGCGACGGCCGAGCGTTCGCAGGAATTGACTACTGCGGTCGCGGCGGCCTCGGAGGAGGCCTCGACCAACGTACAATCGGTGGCTTCGGCGACCGAAGAGCTGTCGTCTTCCGTCAACGAGATCAGCCGTCAGGTGCAGGAATCCGCGCGAATGGCGACCGACGCCGTCGGTCAGGCCCGCACCACCAACGAACGAGTCAGCGAGCTGTCGAAGGCCGCCGCCCGCATCGGCGACGTGGTTGAACTGATCAACACCATTGCGGGGCAGACCAACTTGCTGGCGCTCAATGCTACCATTGAGGCGGCGCGCGCAGGCGAGGCTGGCCGCGGCTTCGCGGTCGTGGCGTCGGAAGTGAAGGCGTTGGCCGAGCAGACCGCGAAAGCGACCGGAGAGATCGGCCAGCAGATCACCGGTATCCAGGCCGCAACGCAGGAGTTGGTCACTGCGATCAAGGAAATCAGCAGCACCATCGAACGGCTGTCGGAGATTTCCTCGACCATTGCGGCTGCGGTGGAAGAGCAGGGCGCGGCAACGCAGGAAATCTCTCGCAACGTGCAGCAGGCAGCGCAGGGCACCCAACAGGTCTCGGCCAACATCACCGACGTGCAGGGTGGCGCGACCGAGACGGGTTCGGCTTCGTCGCAGGTCCTTTCCGCGGCCCAATCGCTGTCCAGCGACAGCAACCGCCTCAAGCTTGAGCTCGGAAAATTCCTGAACACGGTGCGTGCGGCGTGACGTTCAGCCGCCCGCCTGCGTGACCGGCATCGGTCGCGCCGGCGGCGCGGCCGACTTGCGGAACAGGATCCGCTGGTACAGCCAGCCGATCGCGACCAGCACCACGCCAAGGCCCATGAACGAGAGGGCGCGGTACGCGCCCGTCAGCGCCGACATGTCGATCAGGAACGCTTTCATGATCGTCAGCGCGATGACCGCGGCGGACGCCAGCCGGGCGCGCCGCGAGTTGAAGATGATGCCGATGCCGAGCAGCGCCACCCCGAACGCCAGCCAGGCGATCGAGTAGGTGTATTGCTCTGCGCCCGTGGTGGGGCCGACCGCCATGACCGGACCATGATAGAGCCTGCGGATTTCAAGGCTAACATAGGTGAGTGCGAAGATCAGCGCGCCGGCGGCGATCGTGTTGGCGTAAGCTGCCGGGCGACGTCCCGCCACCGCATACGATAACAGCAGCATCAGTACCGCCGGCGCGGCATAGCCCAACATGATCGCATTGATGAAGGCGCCGCCGACATTGACCGGCCAGAGCATCGGATTGTCGATGAGCAACAATCCGAATACGCTGATCAGTCCGGCGAAGACGGCGAGCAGCACCGCGCCGACATTGTGAACGATGCTGCCGCTGCGGATGCGCAGGCGCTCCAGGCCGATCGCCATCGCGAGCGCGACGCAGACCTGCAGCGCAGACTCGACCAGCGAAGCGTACGGGGTATAGACGTCGCCGGCATTCGCGGCATGGCGGATTTCCATGAACGCGAGCAGTACCGTGAACAGGATCGCAGCCGATTCCACCGCACGCAGCGGCGCATCGTCGCCGTGGCGCCGCAGGAAATAGCTGCCGGCCCAGAACGACAGCGCCGGAACGCCGTAGCCCCACAATAGCCAGTTGAAGATCAGGTTGGTGCCGACCGCGTCGCCGGCGATGCGCGGCTCGTAGCCGACGCGCAGCACGACGACGCCGGCGAGGATCGCCGCCAGCGAGCGCAGGAACGGGATCGGCCGCCGCACCGAAATCCAGGCTGTGCCCGCCGACATCAGCGCCAGTGCGATGGTGAGCCAGCCTTTTTCCAGCGCGAAGGTCAGCGCCAGCGCCAGCGCCGCCAGCGCACCGGTGGCGAACAGCGCAATCGAGGCGGATCGTCCCTCCTGGTCCTCGCGCCGGGTCAGAATCTCCGTCGCGGCGGCATAGGCGGCGGCCAGCATCACGGCGAGGATCGCAAACGGGATCGAACGATCCAGATGCGCGATGCGGGCATAGAGCGCGACCAGCAGCGCCAGCGGCGTGAAGACCGCCGATGCCGCCCAGAGCACGGCGATCCGGGTCGTGCTGAAGCGGAATTGCGCGAAGAATCCTGAAAGCCCGAATCCGGCGGCGAAGATCGCCGCGGTGACCAGATGCAGCGAGACCGAACCTTCGGTCGCCGTCGGACCGATGCCCGGCAGCGGGCCGCCCGGCAGCACCAGCATGTCCGGATTGGCCCGCACCGCCCATTCGCCGAACACGGCGAATACAAGGATCGACGCCGCGCCGATCGCGCCGGCGGCCGCCGGCGCGCGCCAGGCGACGAACAGGCTGCCTGCTACCAGCAAGCCAAACGTGATGATAGCCGCGTCGGCATGAAAACTGCTCAGCACGATCGTGGTGGCGCCAAACAGATAGGCTGCAAGCGAACCTGACGAAATCGGCTCGACCTGCTCCTGATCAGCCGGCGGGCCGAACATGAAGCCGCACACCACGAGCAGGGCCGCGAGGATAAACCCGGCGACGACATGGAAGACGTGCGGAGCGATCATCGAGGGACCGCATTGCAGGCAGGGGAAGGTCCAGAGCACCGCGAACACGATGGTGGTGACCGCAAGCCAGCGCCACAGCCGGATCCGCGCGAGGCCGAAGGAAGCCGCGGTGACGATGGCGAGATAGATGTACAGCGCCCAGAAATCGGGCTTGTCGGAAGAGACCAGGATGGGCGTGACGAAGGCGCCGGCTACGCCGAGACCCGCCAGCGCCGGTCCATGCAGCAGCGCCGCGGCGAGCGTGCCGAGCGCGACCATTCCAAGCAGGATGAACGCGCTTGCCGGCGCGAGGAAGCCGTACAGCGCATAGGCCGCATAGACGGTCGCGAAAGCGACCGCCGTTCCGGCAGCGGTGAGGATCGCCGGGATGTTGGCGACCGGCAGTGCCTCGATCGCCGAGATGCTTTCCTTGCGGCGCGTCCATTCGCCGGCTGCGAGCAGCGCCAGCGCGAACAGGCCGCCGAGCATGACGCGCACGCCGGGGCCGAGAAGGCCGGCCTCGATCGAATAGCGCACCATGAAGAAGCCGCCGAGCGCCAGCGTCAATCCGCCGATCCACACCACCCATCTGGTGCCGATGGTTTCCTCGAAACCGGGCGCGGGTGCCGGCAGCGGCGGAGGCACTGCGATATCTTCCGGCGCGGCGGGTTCGGTGGCGGCCTGTGCGTTCGTTTCAGATTGGAGCGGCAAAGGTGGCGGTTCGGCCGCCATTTCAGGCGAAGCCGTCGTGAGGGTCCGCTCAAACTCCTGCAGCGGCGAAAGCGGTGGCGCCAACGCCCTTGCCGCATCCGCCGCTTCGAGCGCCGCCACGCGCCGGCGCAGCGCTGCGGCCTGGTTGAACGCCTTGAGCGCCAGGACGAACGCGACGATGGCGATTACGAACGGCAGGAAGAAGTCGAGCGAGGAATCGAACATTCGGTCTCCAGCGAGCATGATTGCGGAAAAAGCCTGCCCCGCACCAGATGCGGGGCGGGCTACCGGTTTTCCGACGAGAATCGTGCTCAAAACAAAACATGGCACGCGAGACCGTTATCCGGTCACTGCCGCGGCCCGTCGCAATCCATTAGGTGCAGGCTTGCCCCTCAAAAGTTCAAATGAGGCATGCGGTATTTCCGCAGGCCTTCATCCAATTTCGTGGTTTTTAGTCCAGATCGACGCGAAACGGCCGGCCCTCGACCATCATGCTGCCCGGGCCCATCTCGTCCAGCGCGCGCAGCATCCGCCCGTCGCGTCCCAGCACCTTGTCGGCGAGGCTGACGATCAGCCGGTTCGGCGAGGCGATCGGCGACGCCGCGCGGATCTGCCGGGCAATCGCGATTTCGTCGCGGTGCGGGTTGAGCGCGCAGGCCGCGGCAAAGGCGCTCGCGGTCGAGCGGCTGATGCCGGCATAGCAGTGTACCACCATCGGCGCGCCGCGGTCCCAGCCGCGGACGAAGTTCAGCACCTTCTCGATATGCGCTTCGGAAGGCGCGACGAAGCCGTCCATCTGCTCGGTGATGTCATCCACCTGCACGCGCAAATGATTGGCTTCGAGCACTGAAGCAGGCCGCTGCACTTGATCGACATTGGCCATCACCGTCAGGATATGGCTGGCACCGGTGGCTCTGACGGTGTCGGGCAAGGCGGCGAGCGAGCAGACGTGAATCATGGCGGTCCTTGGGTGGTCGTGTTTGGCCGGATTATAGAGCCGCGCAGGCCGTGGTGAAAGCAGCGCGCGTGTCACAAACTTATGGTCGTCCCTGTGAGGGCAGGGAGCCATAACGCCTTGGCGCTCGTGATGCACCAGGCTGGGGCCGCATCCTAGCCCAGAGTGGACGGTTCATTGAAGCTCTTGTTCGCCTGCCTTGGGCAGCCAGTCGCTCGCCCTCGTGCGGAGGCGAACGGAACCGTGCAACCTTGAGTCTTTCGGCGCCAACATTGACACCAGACCGCTTGCGGTCTAGTTTTTTGCTGCCTTCGTGGTCTCTCGCTCGTCGACTTGGACGACTAATAGTCAGGTGTACCCAGATGGCATCAGACATCTTTGCGAAGATCGGGGACATCAAAGGGGAATCCATCGACGACAAGCACAAGGATGAAATCGAGGTGCTGTCGTTTTCCTGGGGTGTCGAAAATACGCCGAACGTCGGTGGTGGCGGTGCCGGCAAGGCGACCTTCCATGACTTTTCCTTCGCGCATAACATAGACAAGGCGTCTCCGAAATTGCTGCAGGCGTGCGCGGCGGGCTCGCACCTGAAGGAAGCCACCATCACCCACCGAAAGGCTGGCAAAGGTCAGCAGGAGTTCCTCATCATCAAGATGAACGACGTCATCATCACCAGCGTCTCACTCAGCGACAGCGACGTGGGGAACTCCGAGAATGTGAGCCTCGCCTTTGCCAAGGTCGACTTCGAGTACAAGCCGCAAAAGGCCGACGGGTCGCTCGATGCGGGTGTTCATTTCAAGTTCGACATCAAAGCCAGCAAGATCGGCTAGGACGGCTTTCGACCGGAGACGGGCGGAGGACCGCCCGGATAGCTCATGGAGTCGTCACCATCATCGACACGCGAGTTGACGCTCGAGGAGGCGGTTTCGGTCGCGATTCTTCTGCAGAAGAACCAGCAATTCGTTGAGGCCCACGAGGTCTACCGCTGCGTGCTCGAGGCGGCGCCCGATCATCCCCGCGCGCTGCACTATGCGGGCGTGCTTGCGCATCAACAGGGGCGAAACGAAGAAGCCCTCACACTCATCGAACGAAGCGTCGCGCTCGTGCCGGATCAAGCGGACTGGCACAGCAATCTCGGCATCGTCCTGCAAACGATCGACAGGCTGGACCCCGCAATCTGTTCGTATCGGCGCGCGATAGCCATCGATCCGGGCCACGCGAATGCCCACAACAATCTGGGCGTACTGCTGCGGGCGAAGGGACAGCCGGTCGAAGCGGAAGCCGCGTACCGCGCAGCCATCCAGCTGGATCCAGTGCACATCGACGCATACACCAACCTCGGCATTTTGCTCAACGGGTTGAAGCGGACCGAGGAAGCCGCGGCGTGCTACTGCAAGGCGATCACGCTCAGGCCGAAGCACCCCGAAGCGCGCAAGCTGCTGGCACTGGCCCACTGCACGCTGGGCGAGGTCGGTCATGCGACGAAGATTCTCGAAGAATGGCTCGAGGAAGAGCCGGGGAATCCGGTCGCGCGGCATATGTTGGCGGCCTGCACCGGTCGAGATGTGCCGGAACGCGCGTCAAATGCTTTCGTCGAGACAACCTTCGACAGTTTTGCGGCGAGCTTCGAGGCGAAGCTGGCGAGGCTTTCGTATCGCGCGCCAGCGCTCGTGGCAGCTATGCTGGAGGATTGCGGCCTAAAACCTTCGCGTCGCCTCGACGTGCTGGATGCAGGGTGTGGCACCGGACTCTGTGGCGTGCTCGTCGCGCCTTTTGCGCGCCGGCTGGTCGGCGTGGACTTGTCCGAGGGCATGCTGGCACACGCGAAGGAAAAGAAGGTCTACCACGCACTGATAAGAGCCGAGTTGAGCGAGTACCTGCGCAACAACAGCGAAGCCTTCGACCTGATCGTGTCGGCAGACACGCTGGTGTATTTCGGTGACTTGAAGGGTGTCATTGCTGCGTTCGCAGCAGCCCTGCGCCCGAATGGTCGCCTGGTGTTTACGCTTGAGCACGCGGCCGGAGACGTCGCTGACGCCGGTTTCCGTCTGGAACTGCACGGCCGTTACAGTCATGCCCGGCCCTATGTCGAGCAGTTGCTCACGACCTTGGGCCTGCAGTCGAAGGTCGTCCAGGCCGAATTGCGCATGGAGGCAGGTGCGCCGGTGCAAGGGCTGGTGATCGGTGCGACGAAGTCGGTTTGATCGCGCGTAACAGGATTTTCGACGAGGGACCGGGTGGCATCGTGACCATCCCTCGCGGGGACTGCGATCGGAATCTACCACGGATCGCGGATTATGCCGGGCACACGGCCTTGAACCGCTCAAGGAACCGCTTCTCGGCCTTGGCTGCCGTCCATGGCGTCAGATAGTCGCGCTCGCTGGCCTCGGGCAAACCAGGATCGCGGCCGAACAGGCGTTTGGCCTCGACCTCGGCAAAGCCGGCAAGCCGCGTCGCTTCGAGATAGGCGGCGCCGTGGTCGGCGGCCTTGATCTGCCGCGTGATCTCGTCAGCGAGGACAGGCGGCAGCCCGAAACGGATGTGGATCGCCGACAGCAGCCGCTTCTCCACCGCTTTGTAGTCGCCGCCCAGTACCGCCTTGAACGGCGAGATCATGTCGCCAATGACATATTCCGGCGCGTCGTGCAGCAGGGCTGCGAGGCGGAAACGCGTGTCGACGCGCGGCATCTGCTCGCGCAGCACGGCCTCAACCAGCAGCGTATGTTGGGCAACGGAAAAAATATGCGCGCCGCTGGTCTGCCCGTTCCAGCGCGCGACACGGGCGAGCCCATGGGCGATATCGGCGATCTCGATATCGAGCGGCGAGGGGTCGAGCAGATCGAGCCGGCGTCCTGACAACATCCGCTGCCAGGCACGGACCGACGGCTGGGGCGCCGATGATCTTCGCGCCGTCATTTGGCCTTGAGCCGTGGCGCGCGGGGCTTGTGGCCGCAGGTTTCGTGACAGAAGCAGGTGACGAGATGATCGTTGACCATGCCGGTGGCCTGCATGAAGGCGTAGACGATGGTCGGGCCGACGAACTTGAAGCCGCGCGCCGAGAGTTCCTTGGAGATCTTGATCGACAGCGGCGTTGATGCCGGTACGCTCGCGGTGGTCTTGAACGCGTTGACCTTGGGGCTGCCGCCGACGAAGTCCCAGAGGAATTTCGAGAAGCCGGCGCCTTCTTCCATGATCTTCAGATAGGACTTTGCGCTGGCCACCGTGCCTTCGATCTTGGCGCGGTTGCGGACGATGCCGGCGTCGTTCATCAGCGCATGAACTTTTTTCGCATCGTAGCGCGCGATCTTTTCCGGCTTGAAGTCGTCGAAGGCTTTGCGGAAATTCTCGCGCTTGCGCAGGATCGTGATCCAGGACAGGCCGGCCTGGAATCCGTCGAGGATCAATTTTTCGTAGAGCGCGCGGTCGTCATATTCCGGCACGCCCCATTCAGTGTCGTGATAGGCCATATAGAACGGGTCTTCGCCCGGCCACGGGCAGCGCATCTTGCCGTCAGGATGCAGTCGCGCGGAACGGCTCATGCGACCGTCTGCTTCGGCGCGGCCCGGACCACGTCCGGTTCGGCAAGGCGGATGCCAAGGCCGCCTGCGGTCAACGGCAGGCCGGCGTCGAGCGCGTCGACGACACGGTCGGTGCGGACCAGCGCCAGCCCGTTCTGGCCCGAGGTCGAGCCGATGGTGCCGACCGGCTTGTCGCCGGCCAGAATGGTCGCGCCCACCTCGGGTGAGGGTCCTTCGAGAATGACTTTCACAGTCCGCGTGCGCGCGGTGCCACGATGCTGCATCCGCGACACCACTTCCTGTCCGACATAGCAGCCCTTGTCGAAATCGACGCCGTGCAGGCGGTCCATGTTGGTCTCATGCGGAAACGCGTCGCCATAGGTGAAATCGAGCCCGCCGCGCGGCACGCCCGCGGCGATCCGATGCGCCTCGTAGGCAGCAGCGTCGACGAGGTCGGCGCCGATGAGGTCGGCGACCTTTTGCTTCAGTTCCTCAGGCACGAGGATCCGCCAGCCCAGCGCCGGGAGCCGCGGGTCGGCGAAGGCAAGATCGGGTTTCGTGGCGGGCTCGCCGTCCCACACCGCCAGCACGCCGAGGTTCTCGGTGAGGTTCTCGACCGCGACCTTGGCGCGCAACTTGTAGAAGCCGAGCTTGGCGGCAAGCGCCTGCGCCAGCGCGCGCGGGACATCGAGCAGGAAGCCGCCGCCATGGCCGGCGGGAGCTTCGGTGATCAGGAAATCGGTCGTGATCTTGCCCTGCGGCGTCAACAGCGCACCGAACCGGCCAAACCCGGGTTTCAGCTCGGTCAAATCAGTCGTGACGAGGCCGTTGAGAAAGCTGCGCGCGTCCTCGCCGCTGACCTTGACCACGCCCCGGTCTGGAAGAAACGCTGCCTTCATGGGTGCAAAACGCTCGCTTTCACGTTCTTTTTCGGGTTCTTTCCGAACTTCCTGGGGAAACGGCGGAGCCGGATATCACCGGGGAAGTTAAGGCGCTAAAGTGCTGACAACAAGGCCCGCACGTCCTACAGAAGCGGGCGCGAGGACCGATGAATCAGCGATTTGATACCATTCTAAAATCCGGCACCGTGGTCAATCAGGACGGCGAGGGCGTGCGCGATATCGGCGTCACGGGCGGCCGGATCGCCGCGATCGGCGGTCTGGGGCGGGCGTCGGCCGGCGAGATGATCGACTGCAAGGGATTGCACATCCTGCCGGGCGTGATGGACACCCAGGTGCACTTCCGCGAGCCGGGTCAGACGCATAAAGAGGATCTGGAAACGGGATCGCGCAGCGCCGTGATGGGCGGCGTCACCGCGGTGTTCGAGATGCCGAACACCGATCCGCTCACGGTTACCGAGGCCAACTTCGCCGACAAGGTGAAGCGCGGCCGTCACCGCATGCATTGCGATTTCGCGTTCTTCATCGGCGGCACCCGCGAGAACGTCCAGGATTTGCCGGAGCTGGAACGCGCGGAAGGCTGCGCCGGCGTAAAGGTTTTCATCGGCTCGTCCACCGGTGCGCTGTTGGTCGAGGACGACGAGAGTTTGCGCCGCATTTTCCAGGTGATCCGGCGGCGCGCCGCCTTTCATGCCGAGGATGAGTATCGTCTCAACGAGCGCAAGCCGTTGCGCATCGAGGGCGATCCGCGCTCGCACCCGGTGTGGCGCGACGAAACCGCGGCGCTGATGGCGACGCAAAGGCTGGTCAAACTCGCGCATGAGACCGGAAAGCGCATCCACGTCCTGCATATTTCGACCAAGCAGGAGATCGAGTTCTTGCGCGACCACAAGGACGTCGCTTCCTGCGAGGCGACGCCGCATCACCTGACGCTCGCCGCGCCGGAATGCTACGAGCGGCTCGGCACCCGCGCGCAAATGAATCCGCCGGTGCGCGGCGCCGACCATCGCGAAGGCATCTGGTACGGCATCGAGCAGGGCATCATCGACGTGCTCGGCTCCGACCACGCCCCGCATACGCTGGAAGAGAAGGCGAAGACCTATCCCGCCTCGCCTTCGGGCATGACCGGGGTGCAGACGCTGGTGCCGTTGATGCTCGATCACGTCAACGCCGGGCGGTTATCGCTGGCGCGCTTCGTCGATCTCACCAGCGCAGGACCTGCGCGGCTCTACAACATCGCCTGCAAGGGCCGCATCGCGGCGGGCTATGACGCAGACTTCACCGTGGTCGATCTCAAGCGTCGCGAGACCATCACCAATGAGTGGGTGGCGTCGCGCGCGGGCTGGACGCCCTATCACGGGGTCGAAGTCACCGGCTGGCCGGTCGGCACTTTTGTGCGCGGCAAGCGCGTGATGTGGCAGGGCGAGGTGCTGACACCGGCGACGGGCGAACCGGTGCGGTTTCTGGAGACGATGAAGGCGTAGCCCCCGTCGTCATTTCGAAAAGAAACGCTGCCGCGCCAGGCACAGTCGTCGTCACCCGCGAAAGCGGGTGATCCAGTACGCCGGGGCCTCTCGATTCTATCGCTGATGTCGCTGGAAAACTGGATTGCCCGGTCAAGCCGGGCAATGACAGCAAGGAGCTCGCGGTTCGCTACTGCCTCGCCAGCGCCAGCGAAAACTCGCCGTTGCGCACGCGTGCGGGAAGTCCTTCCACGAACTTCGCCACCGCGTCCTCACCATAGGTGGTGACCAGTTCGGCCAGCGCCGTGAACAGGCTCGCCTGCGCCAGGCAGTCGCCATCGACGCCGTCGTGACGCGCTTCCGCCCAGGCTTCGCTCAAGTAGCCAAGCGCGGCCTGCTTCTGTTCGTGGTCGGGCAGCGGATCGTAGGGAATCGAGAAGGACGCTGGATGGCGCATGAAACTCATCAAAACGGTGTGCGCGATCCAGGGCGGAGCGCGTCGAACGCGAACGAAGCTGTAGCACGCGCCGCAAGGCCGCCTAGGCCACATCTTTAGGAACGGTTAACGCCGGTAACCGTATTTGACGGGACCTTCGAAAGGCGGCCGGAACTCAAGGGGTTGGCCAAAATGCCGGGCGTCGTCTTCAGGTAATGCAGCCGAGGATCGCCTCCGGCGTGGCGCAGATATGCAGTGCGCCGGCTTCCGTCAGTTCGGCCTCGCTGCCGTAGCCGTAAGTTACGCCGATCGCTTTCATGCCGTTGCTCTTCGCCCCGATCATGTCGTGGCTGCGGTCGCCGATCATGATGGTTCGCGACGGTTCGACGGCCGCCATCTTCAGCGCATATTCCAGCAGATGGGTTTTCTCGACCCTTGTGCCGTCGAGTTCGGAACCGAACACGCGCTCGAAATGACCGCGCAGGCCGAAATGGTCGATGATCCGCTCGGCAAATACATGCGGCTTGCTGGTGGCGACGAACAGCCGGTGGCCGGCATCGCCGAGCGCGGTGAGGACCTCGCGCACACCGGCGTAAACGCCGTTCTCGTAGAGACCGACGTCGGAAAACCGCTCGCGGTAATACGACACGGCCAGATCGGCGGAATCTTCACCGCCGAGCAGTTTGGCAAAACTCGCGCGCAGCGGCGGCCCGATGCACCACGTCAGTTCGTCCTCGGTCGGGATCTCGGGATGTTCGAGCTTTTGCAGCGCATACCGGATCGAGCGAGTGATGCCGATCTTGGGGTCGGTCAGCGTTCCGTCGAGGTCGAAATAGATCGCGTCCATCATTTCTAGTTCGCGTAGCGCGCGGTCAGGTCGCGCGAGATTTTTGAGCCTTCCTCGATATAGCGACGGATCGCCACCGAGGCGGCGGGCGTGCAGGTCCGGTAGGTCTGCTGGAACCCGTTATAACCGCGGTTGAAGCCGGCGATCATGCGGGCGCGGCGGTCGCCGGAGGGGGTTTCGGCGTCGATCAGCGCCTGCATTTCGTTGCGCCATTTGGCGCCTTCATTGGCCCCGCAGATGCCGCGCAGATAGTGCAGGGTGCCGAGGATTTCGGCCAGCCGCTGCAGGTCGCCGTCAAACGGCGCGGCGGCATCCTCGGCCCGCGCGGGAGCCAGGTTGCATGCGGAAACCAGGATGAGAGCAGCCAGAAAGCGCTTGAGCATTGGGGGGTCCAGAACCGGTCCCGTATGCCCGCTCCACGCGCTGGAAGCAAGGCGCGAAGGCGTCGGCCAGGAAGCTAAATCGGGCCCTAAATCAACCGCCGGGCGGCCGCAATCACCTCATGGAGGCCGCCGGTGACCTTGAGATCGCCGAGTGCGTCGGGACTCAGCCATTTGAAGTCGTCGTGCTCGTCGTTCAGTACGACTTCGCGGGCCGCCCAGCGCGCGGCAAACGACATGATCACATAATGCCCGCCGCCGCCGTCCCCCGGCAGGACCTCGCGCCATCCGGCGAAGCCGAGGATCTCGATGCGGAGCCCGGTTTCCTCGTCGACCTCGCGATGCAGCGCCGTATGCAGCGATTCAGCCGAATTCGACCCGGCCGCCGGGCAGCGAGTAAAAGCCGTTGCCCGGCGAGCGGGCGCGCCGCACCAGGAGGATCTTGCCGTCGCGAAAGATCGCGCCGGAGACGGCGAGCTGGGGGCGGGACGGCTGGATGGGGGAGGCCAAGGCGAGATCCGATGATTTACGGAAGCGAGTTTCGGGGCCGGATCATGCCCGATCGAAACTTGAAGGTCTAATTGACCGGCACCGCTCAATGGCTCGTCATGATGGTTTCGACATCGGCTTCGGCGCCGCCATTGATGACACCGCCCGCGAGAATGACTAGCGGCTTGACCCAGTTGGTGGCCTGTGCGGCCAGCGCGGCGCGTGTCTCGTCCTGCGTGGCCTTCCGCAAGGCATCGCCGACCGCGACCAGGATCGAGGTCATCTTTCCGGTGATCCCGTCGAATTCCGCGCGGATTTTTGGATCGGCCGATTCGTAGGCCTCGATCGCCAGATCGCGCGCCTTGAAGTTGGAAGCCCAGAAATGCTCGGCATAGGACAGGGGTCGCCAGGTCAGGAAATCCTCGGCGCATTCCGGCATGTCCGGGACCATTTCCAGCAGCATGATGGCTTCGTTGAAGTGGTTGAGGTAATCGGTGGCCAGCCCGGTGCGGGGATTGATGTTGGCGGCACGCAACTGCGCCACCCGGGCCTCCGCGTCGGGGCCCGTCAATTCTGGTTTCGGGCGATCGGATCTCGCTGTGGAAGCCATTGAGGTCATCGCCCACAGTGATCGCAGGTGGGGTTAAAAGGTACTGAATGCATACCTATTTTCTCGAGACATGTGCGGACGCTTCGTAATCACCTCGCCTCCGGCGGCGCTGCGGCAGATGTTCGGCTACCTCGAGCAGCCGAATTTCCCGCCGAGGTATAATGTTGCCCCAACTCAACCTATACCGGTCGTCATCCTCAAGAATGGCGGCCGGCATTTCCATCTTATGCGCTGGGGGCTGGTGCCAGGCTGGGTCAAGGATCCCAGGAAGTTTTCGCTGCTGATCAATGCCCGTTCGGAAACGGTGCAGGACAAGCCCGCCTTCAAGAACGCTATCAAACGGCGGCGCTGTCTGGTGCCGGCCGACGGCTATTACGAATGGCAGGACGGGGGCGGGCGCAAACGTCCCTATTTTATATACCGGCGCGACGGCCAGCCGGTCGGCTTTGCCGCGCTGGCGGAAACCTGGACGGGCCCTAACGGCGAGGAGGTCGACACCGTCGCGCTTGTGACCGCGCCGGCGAGCGCCGATCTGGCGAGCTTGCATCACCGCGTGCCGGTGACGATTGCTCCCGGCGATTTCGAGCGCTGGCTCGACTGCCGCGCCGAGGAGGCCGACACCGTGAGGCCGCTGTTGACCGGGCCGGAAGCGGGCGCGTTCGCCTGGCACGAGATCTCGACGCGCGTCAATCGCGTCGCCAACGACGACGCGCAACTGGTGCTGCCGATCACGGATGAAGAGCGCGCCGCCGAAGAACCGAAGCCGAAGAAAGCCGCCGCGCGGAAAGCGGCCCGGGCGGCGACGGAAGATGACGGGCAGGGGAGCTTGTTTTAGGTGGCGTCATTTTTCGTCGACCCGGCACGCGAAGCGCGAGCCGGGACCGATAGCGCAGCCAATTTCTGCGTTGCGCCAAGCTGATCCAACAGCTCGCTCTCACCCGAACCCTTGCGTTTCGGTCCGGCGTTCGCCGGGACGACGAGAGATGTTCCGGCGCGACCTTCACCCAAAGATATTCAGCGCCGCATATTGCAGCAGCATGATCGTCTTTGCATCGACGATGCGGCCGTCGGCGATCATCGCGAGCGCTTCCTTGATGGGCAGTTCCAGCACCTCGATATCCTCGCCCTCGTCGGCGTTGCCGCCGCCATCGCCGATCCGCATCGAGGGATCGTATTCGGCGACGAAGAAATGCTGTTTTTCGGTGATCGCGCCCGGGCTCATGAAAGCTTCGAAAATCTTTTTGATCGCTCCGAGCCGATAGCCGATTTCCTCCTCCGCCTCGGCCCGGATCCTGACCTCGGGGGCATCATCGTCCAGGGCGCCGGCGGCCGCCTCGATCATGAGATCGTTGTAGCCATTGAGGTAGGTCGGATAGCGAAATTGCCGCACCAGCACCACGCTACGCTGCTTGAGATTGTAGGGCAGTATGGATGCGGAATTGCCGCGGTCGTAGGTCTCCCGCTCCTGGGTCTGCCACGCGCCGTTGGCGCGCCGCCACTCGAACGTCGTGTTCTTCAGCGTGCCGTAATCATCGGAAAGCAGGCGGACGTTCTTGACGCGGACGCGATCGGAAATGCTCATGAAATGCCTTTTGAAGTTAAGGCTACGGCGTCGGTTCGCGGCCGTCGAGCCATTTGGCAAAGGTCACGGTTTCCTGGTTGTAATAGCCGATCGATTGGTAGAACGCGTGAACCTTCGCGTTGTCCTTGCGGACCATGAGTTGCAGCTTTGCAATGCCGCGCGCCCGCAGCCAGGCTTCCGCGGCGTCCATGATCGAGCGGCCGAAGCCATGATGGCGCCGGTCCGGATCGACCGTGACGTAGTAGACCCAGCCACGATGGCCGTCGTGCCCGACCATGACCGATGCGACGAGGGCGCCCCCACATTTTCCGATCAGCACCGTCGAATTCTCGCCGCGGCGCGCCAGCGCAAGATCGGCGGCAGGATCGTTCCACGGGCGCGTCGAGCCGCAACGGTGCCAAAGCGCGATGACCTCGGCGACCTCGCTGTCCTCGATTGGCTTGATCGTCAGCGCACCGTCTATGTCAGGCTTGTTCACAAAACCTTACCCGGATTCATGATGCCGAGAGGATCGAGCATCGCCTTGATGCCGCGCATCAGCTCGATCGCGACCTTGTCCTTCACCTCGGGGAGTTCGTCGCGCTTCAGCACGCCGATGCCGTGCTCGGCGGAGATCGACCCGCCCATCCGCAACACGATCGCGAACACGACTTCGTTGACCTCGTGCCAGCGCGCCAGGAAATCGGCGGCGTCGCCGCCGACCGGCTGGCTGACATTGTAATGGATGTTGCCGTCGCCGAGATGGCCGAACGGCACCGGCCGCGAGCCCGGGATCAGCTTCACCACCGCCGCGTTGGCCTCTTCGATGAAATCAGGTACCGCCGCGACCGGCACGGAAATATCGTGCTTGATCGAGCCGCCTTCCGGCTTCTGCGCCGCCGACATCTCGTCGCGCAATTTCCAGAACGCGGCGCGCTGACTCAAATTGGCCGCGATCACCGCATCGTCGACGATGCCGTCCTCCATGCCCTTGGCCAGAATCGATTCCAGCGCCGCCCGCGCGTCGTCGCGCGACGACGACAATTCCGTCAGCACATACCAGGGATGCTTGCTGGCGAGCGGATCGCGGATGTCGATGCCGTGACGAATGGAAAAATCCACCGCGATGTCGGCCAGCAGTTCGAAACTGGTCAGGCTGCCGGCCGCCTCGTTCCGTGCGATCGACAACAATTTGAGTGCGTCAGCCGGCGATTTCAGGCCGACATAGGCGGTCTCGACCGCGCGCGGCTTCGGAAACAATTTTAGCGTCGCCGCGGTGATGATGCCGAGCGTGCCTTCGGCGCCGATGAAGAGGTTGCGCAGATCGTAGCCGGTATTGTCCTTCTTCAGTTTCGACAGCGCGTTCAACACGCGCCCGTCGGCAAGCACCACTTCCAGCCCCAGCGCCATCTCGCGCGCCACGCCATAGGCCAGCGCGGCCGTGCCGCCGGCATTGGTGGAGAGATTGCCGCCGATGGTGCAGCTGCCTTCGGCGCCGAGCGACAGCGGAAACAGCCGGTCCAACTCGCTGGCGCGCTGCTGCGCCACCTGCAGCACCACACCGGCTTCGCAGGTCATGGTGTTGGAGGCGGGATCGATCTCGCGAATCTTGTCCATCCGCCGCATCGAGATCACGACCTCGCCGTTATGCGGCGTCTGGCCGCCGACGAGGCCGGTATTGCCGCCCTGCGGCACCAGCGCGATTCTGTGCTCGGTGGCGAGCTTGCAGATCGCGGAGACCTCCGCGGTCGAGCCCGGCCGCAGCACCAGCGGCGAGCGGCCATGAAACAGGTCGCGCTCCTCGGTGACATAGGGCGCGATGTCGGCCTGATCGGTCATCGCATATTTTTCGCCGACGATGGCGCGGAACTTTGCGATCAATTCGGGCGGCAGCGGTGGCATCGAGGGCTGGACGACATTCATCACGCTTTTCTCTTTCATTCCCGCCCGACGGCCGCGCGGCGCAGCCGGTCGTTGATGGCTTCGCCCAATCCGTCGTGCGGAATAGGCATCACCGCGATGCTACGCGCATTCTTCGCGTCGAGCGCGCGAAGATAGCCGAAAAGGTTCGCCGCCGCTTCATCGAGATCGCCGCGCGCGGACAGATTCATCACCGTGACAGCGGCGTCAATTCCTTCGATCGCATGGGGGCCGAACGCCAGCAGCGCCTCGCCGGGCGCGAGGCTTTCGGCATTGAGACGCACGCTGGTGCGCGGCGCGTAATGCGAGGCCAGCATGCCCGGCGCCAGGGGCTGTCCGCTGTCGCTTTCGGCATCCGCGGGCGGCCGCATCAGCGCCCGCCCCAGCACGCGCTCGATCTCGTCGCGCGGCAATCCGCCGGGGCGCAGCAGCATCGGTTCGTCAAAACAGCCGACGATGGTGGATTCGACGCCGACGTTAACCGCGCCGCCGTCGACGATCAGGTCGATGCGCCCCTCGAGGTCGCTTCGGACGTGTTCGGCGGTGGTCGGGGAGACATGGCCCGAGAGGTTCGCCGATGGCGCCACCACGGCGCGGCCGAACGCGCGCAGGATCTCGCGGGCGATTGGATGCGCGGGAACGCGGATCGCAACCGTCTCGAGCCCGGCGGTCGCGAGATCGGCCACCGGGCAGTTTTCGGCCTTCGGCAAAACCAGCGTCAGCGGCCCCGGCCAGAACGCTTCCGCAAGCCGGGTCGCCACCGAATCAAACCGCGCGATCCGCCGCGCCGCGTTGAGATCGGCGACATGGGCGATCAGCGGATTGAAGGCCGGGCGGCCCTTGGCCTGGTAGAGGTGTGCGATCGCGGTCGCATTGCCGGCATCGGCGCCGAGGCCGTAAACGGTCTCGGTCGGGAAGGCCACCAGCCCGCCCTCGGCCAGCACGCGCGCTGCGGAAGCCGTCGCGGCCGTGCCGGCCGGCAAAATCTGCGTCTTCAGGCCTGACTTCACTGGGATTAATTTCCTTAAAAGGGTGCCTTGCGGTCACCGAAACCCAAGGCTATAAGCCGCCTTCTTAGTCGGAGTGTGGCTCAGCCCGGTAGAGCACTGCGTTCGGGACGCAGGGGTCGCAGGTTCGAATCCTGCCACTCC